>NZ_BDCF01000124.1 GCF_001613365.1 Nocardia xishanensis NBRC 101358 | reverse complement strand
AGACTGCTGTCGAGAGATGGTCGTGTTCGGGCGCATCGGTTGCTCCTTCCGGATTGTTGAGACCTCGTTGGGGTTGGGGCCGTTGTGCGTCCGACGCTTCAGTGCGTTTGTCCTTGGATGGCCAGTGCTGACGTCCGGCGTCCTTGGGCGCGGTGAGTTGTCGCTTCCGCCTGAAGTCTGGATCAGGCACAATTTTCGTGATACTGGCGGTCGGGTTTGCTGAGTCGCTCAACAGGATTCGCTTCCGGAGTAGATCCGGTTTTGCTCGGCCGAACATCTGGCGTTTGATCATCTTGATCCGTTGACGTGTCCCTCGACCGGTCCGCTGCTCCAGGGCAGCGTCAAACCCGCAGTGACAGCGTCGAAGTCGCGGCCCAGGCCGCGGCCATCAGCCGCTACCGAGACCAACTCCTGCCCACCTCCCGCGCACCCGACGTCGTCTGAGTCCGCGAATCCCTCCGTGCTCGCTTGCCCGCCGCCGTCCTCAAATCTCGAGACCCGGT
>NZ_BDCF01000123.1 GCF_001613365.1 Nocardia xishanensis NBRC 101358 | reverse complement strand
TATCGCGGCCGCTCTAAACGTGGTAAATTGTTAACTCCGAGCTAGACTTCAGGTGGCCGTATTTATCAGATTTCCTCGTTGTGTCCTCAGAAAAAAATGCCAATACCACTTTCAGCTGTGAATATCCACCATGAAGGGCAAGACATGCTCATAATTAACTGTCAGGCAGGCCAGGCCTTCAGCTACAACGACCTTGAATTGGTTTATTCTGCTTGTCCTCTATAAGTTTGCCAGAGGGAATCACACATGAGCCAAACCTATTGAAGAAAGCATTAGGACAGTGCCAGTCTTAATCACAGTGGGGGGTATGTTATTCCCAATGAAGTCGTCCAGAAACGGACTAGGTAGTTAGCTTTTTCTAGTGCCCAACACATTAGAGGTGTGGTTTTTTTTCTCTAAAATAAGGGTGGCCATAGGCTCTTTTAACCAGAATCGGTGTAGTCAGCTGAAATTGACTTGCACGCCTGGGTCCTGTGTGTCTACTAACTTTCTCGCGAACGATAGCTAACGGATCCCCCGGGCCATACTAGT
>NZ_BDCF01000122.1 GCF_001613365.1 Nocardia xishanensis NBRC 101358 | reverse complement strand
AGCAGTATTACCGATCACATTCGACATCGAAATCATGCCACGATGCAACGTATCCGTCGACTGCAAATACTTGTCGAGAAACGCCACCGCACGATCGGCACCAGCACCCTCCCAATACTGATTCTTGAACACATACCCCACCGCGTCGATAAAATTCTGCACCGAACTTCGCCAAATATCGGCGAACGCCTTCCACTCACCCGCGATCCAGAACACGGTGCCATTGTTCTTCTCGATCATCGCCGCAATATTCGCGAAATCGAGAATACCGAAATACTGACCCGTCTCCACCTCACCCTCGATACTGCTCTTCGCATTCGCATCGAAACTCACACCCGACCCGGCAGTCGTCGGCAATCCCGGACCCGACTTCCAATCCGCAGGCGGCGTGGAATGATGCTTGAAAATCTCCGGACGATGATCGGTCCCCGCCCCCGGAACCCGGAACATACCCGCATTATCGTCATCGGTCGAACTATACGACTTGTGCGCCGCATGAAAAGTATTCGCCATCACCGTGACGATCGCCTGATGATTCTTCAGAACATCCACCAGCTCCTGCGTCCGCTTACGATCGAACTTCTCGAACAAC
>NZ_BDCF01000121.1 GCF_001613365.1 Nocardia xishanensis NBRC 101358 | reverse complement strand
CGAGGGGTTGAACACCCTGTCGGCGTCCAACGGTCGCGCGGGTTCGGCGCCGGGGAAGATCGCGACCGGCTGCCCGTTCTGCCGGGTGATGCTCACCGACGGTGTCACCGCCCGGCAGGAGAAGGGCGAGGGCGAGGGCGTCGAGGTGGTCGATGTGGCCCAGCTGATGCTCGATGCGATCGAGCGGGTCGAGCCCGCCACGCTGAGCGAGAACCTGACCGTCACCCAGCAACCCAAGACCCAACCCGAACCCGAACCCGAACCCGTCGCGGCCGCGGCCGCGCCCGTCGCGGTGGAGGCCGAGGCTCCGGCTGCGCCGGTCAAGGCGGCGGCCGGTGGTGGTCTGGCGATGAAGGGTCCGGCCAAGGCCCCGGGTGGTTTGGGGATGAAGGGTGCGGCGAAGGCTCCCGGTGGTGGCCTGGGCATGAAGGGCGCCGCCAAGGCACCCGGCGCCAAGACCGCGGCACCGGCCGAGGAAGCGGCGGTCGAGTCCGCGCCCGCCGCCGGCGAGGCTGCGGCCGCGCCGGTCAAGGGCTTGGCCATGAAGGGCCCGGCCAAGGCACCCGGCAAGGGTCTGGGTATGAAGGGCGCGG
>NZ_BDCF01000120.1 GCF_001613365.1 Nocardia xishanensis NBRC 101358 | reverse complement strand
CACCCCCTGTTCATCCTCTACACCTCCGGCACCACCGGAAAACCCAAAGGCATCCTGCACACCACCGGCGGCTACCTCACCCAAACCTCCTACACCCACCACTACGTCTTCGACCACAAACCCGGACAAGACATCTACTGGTGCACCGCCGACATCGGCTGGGTCACCGGCCACAGCTACATCGTCTACGGACCCCTCGCCAACCGCACCACCCAAGTCGTCTACGAAGGCACCCCCAACTCCCCCACCGAACACCGCCACTTCCAGATCATCGAAAAATACGGCGTCACCATCTACTACACCGCACCCACCCTGATCCGCACCTTCATGAAATGGGGCCGCGAAATCCCCACCGCCCACGACCTATCCAGCATCCGACTGCTCGGCTCGGTCGGTGAACCGATCAACCCCGAAGCGTGGCGCTGGTACCGCGAGGTCATCGGCGCCAACCGCACCCCCATCGTGGACACCTGGTGGCAAACCGAAACCGGCTCGATCATGATCTCCCCGCTGCCCGGCGTCACCGCCGCCAAACCCGGCGCCGCCATGACACCGCTACCCGGCATCTCCGCCCAGGTCGTCGACGAAGAGGGCAAGCCCGTACAACGCGGAGAAACCGAAGCCAACGGCTACCTCGTACTCGACCAGCCGTGGCCGTCCATGCTGCGCGGCATCTGGGGCGACATGCAGCGATACCGGGCCACCTACTGGGAACGCTACACCGAA
>NZ_BDCF01000119.1 GCF_001613365.1 Nocardia xishanensis NBRC 101358 | reverse complement strand
GGCGTTGGACGCGGCGGCCGCCCGCGGCATCGCGGCGGTGCACGAATGCTCGGGACCCGACATCGCGGGCCGCGACGACGTGCGCGAACTGCTGGAATTCCAGCACGGTGTCGAGGTGCGCGCCTACTGGGGCGAGGCCGTGACCAGTCCCGAGCAGGCCAAGGCCCTGGTCGCCGAGCTCGGCGTGCACGCGCTCGGCGGTGATCTGTTCGTGGACGGATCGCTCGGTTCGCGCACCGCCTGGCTGCGCGAGCCCTACGCCGACACGCCCGGGACGGGTACCGGATATCTGGACGCCGACGCCATCGCCGCGCACCTGCGAGCGTGCACCGCGGCGGGCATTCAGGCGGGCTTCCACGTCATCGGTGACGCGGCCATGGACGCGGTGGTCGCGGGCTTCCAACGGGTCGCCGACGAGCTCGGCGGGCCGGCCGTCGCGGCGCGCGGACACCGCGTCGAGCACGCTGAGATGGTGGACGCCGAGCAGATCGGCAAGCTCGCCTCGTGGGGCGTGATCGCCAGTGTCCAACCGGTTTTCGACGCGACGTGGGGCGGTCGGGACGGCATGTACGCGGCCAGGCTCGGCGTCGAGCGGGCCGCCGCGCTGAATCCGTTCGCGGCCATGGCCGCCGCGGGCGTGTCGCTGGCCATCGGCTCGGACGCGCCGGTGACCGAACTGAATCCGTGGCAGGCCGTGCGCGCCGCCGCAGGTCACCGTACGCCGGGTCACGGCATCTCGCCGCGCGCGGCCTTCGCGGCGGCCACGC
>NZ_BDCF01000118.1 GCF_001613365.1 Nocardia xishanensis NBRC 101358 | reverse complement strand
TGAGGGGTTGAACACCCTGTCGGCGTCCAACGGGCGTGGAGGTTCGGCGCCGGGGAAGATCGCGACCGGCTGCCCGTTCTGCCGGGTGATGCTCACCGACGGTGTCACCGCCCGTCAGGAGAAGGGCGAGGGCGAGGGCGTCGAGGTCGTCGATGTGGCCCAGCTGATGCTCGATGCGATCGAGCGGGTCGAGCCCGCCACGCTGAGCGAGAACCTGACCGTCATCCAGCAACCCAAGACCCAACCCGAACCCGAACCCGAGCCCGAGCCCGTCGCCGCGGCGACCGTGACACAGGCCGAGACTCCGGCTGCGCCGGTCAAGGCGGCTGCGGCTGGTGGTGGCCTGGCGATGAAGGGTCCGGCCAAGGCCCCGGGCGGTTTGGGGATGAAGGGTGCGGCGAAGGCTCCCGGTGGTGGCCTGGGCATGAAGGGCGCCGCCAAGGCACCCGGCGCCAAGACCGCGGCACCGGCCGAGGAAGCGGCGGTCGAGTCCGCCCCCGCCGCCGAGGCCCCGGCCGCGCCGGTCAAGGGCTTGGCCATGAAGGGCCCGGCCAAGGCACCCGGCAAGGGTCTGGGTATGAAGGGCGCGGCCAAGGCACCCGGCGCCAAGGCGGCTCCGGTGGCCGACGCGGCTCCGGCTGCCGACGCGGCTGCGGTGGCCGACGCGGGGGCGGCCGAATCCGCACCCGAAGCGCCCACCGCCCCGCCGGTCAAGGGGCTGGGGATGAAGGGCGCGGCCAAGGCACCCGGTGGCAAGGGGCTGGCGATGAAGGGCGCCG
>NZ_BDCF01000117.1 GCF_001613365.1 Nocardia xishanensis NBRC 101358 | reverse complement strand
GAATCCGCCCGGCATGTCCGGAGACTTCATCTCTTGAGGAAGGATGAAGTCCGTGAGTTCGAGGAAGTACCCGCAGGAGTTGCGTGAGCGGGCGGTGCGGATGGTTGCAGAGGTCCGCGACCAGCACGAGTCGGAATGGGCGGCGATCGGGGCGGTCGCCGAGTTGCTGGGTGTCGGGACCGCTGAGACGGTTCGCAAGTGGGTGCGCCAAGGTCAGGTCGATGTCGGTGCACGGGTCGGGGTCACCACTGAGGAGTCCGCGGAGCTGAAACGGCTGCGCCGGGAGAACGCGGAACTCAAGCGCGCCAACGCAATTCTGAAATCTGCGTCGGTTTTCTTCGCGGCCGAACTGGACCGGCCCCAGCGCTGATCGTCAGATACATCAGCGACCACCAGGGCCACCGCGTCGACGGTGGCCTGCGATGGGGTGTCGAGTCGATCTGCGCCGCGCTCACCGAGCTCGGCGTCAAGATCGCCCCATCAACGTATTACGAACACCGCCAGCCCGTTTCAAGCAAGCGGGACCGCCGCGACGAGGAACTGAAGGTGGACATCACGCGGGTCCACCGCGAGAACTACGGCGTCTACGGTGCCCGGAAAGTATGGTTGCAACTCAATCGTGAGGGCATCGAGGTGGCCCGCTGCACCGTGGAGCGGCTGATGCGGCAGCTCGGGTTGCGGGGCGCGGTCCGTGGCCGGGTCAAACGCACCACGATCGCCGATCCGGCCGCCGCACGGCCGGAGGATCTGGTGCAGCGCAGGTTCGCGCCGACGGCGCCGAACCGGCTGTGGGTGGCCGACATGACCTATGTGTCAACCTGGTCCGGCTGGGTCTACGTAGCGTTCGTGATCGACGCCTACGCACGCAGGATCATCGGCTGGCGTACCGGCACCACGATGACGACCGCGCTGGTGCTCGATGCGATCGAGCACGCTATCTGGACCCGCGAAAGAGCAGGATGGGATGTGAAAGATGTTGTGCACCATACCGATAGGGGCAGTCAATACACCTCGATCGCCCTCACCGAGCGGCTCGCCGAGGCCGGGATCCAGCCCAGCGTAGGTGCAGTGGGATCGAGCTACGACAACGCCCTCGCCGAGACGGTCAACGGCCTCTACAAGACGGAGTTGATCAAGCCCCGCGGCCCGTGGCGCAGCGTCGACCACGTCGAGTTCGCCACCGCGGAATGGGTCGATTGGTTCAATCATCGCCGCCTCTACCAGTACTGCGGCGACGTACCCCCGGCGGAGATGGAGGCCGCCTACTACTCTCAACACCCGGCCCAGCAAACGGTCGAGTTGTCACATCAGTAAGTCTCCGGACTCACCGGGTGGATTCA
>NZ_BDCF01000116.1 GCF_001613365.1 Nocardia xishanensis NBRC 101358 | reverse complement strand
TCGACCCGGTCGATGTTGATGCGTTTGCCCAGCTGCTCTTCCATCCACATCCGCGCGCCACCGGCACCACAACACATCGACCGTTCCCCATGCCGGGGCATCTCCACCAACGTCGAGCCCGAAGCCTGCATCAGCTCACGCGGCGCGTTGTAGACCTTGTTGTGCCGACCCAGATAGCACGGGTCGTGATAGGTGACGTTCTGGGTCACCGACGCCACCGGCACCAGCTTCTTGGTCCGCACCAACCGGTTCAGCAGCTGGGTGTGGTGCACCACCTCATAGCTGCCACCGACCTGCGGGTACTCGTTGTTGAGCGCGTTGAAGCAGTGCGCACAGGTCACCACGATCTTCTTCTTACGCTCCTCCACCCCAGCGAACACCGAGTTCAACACCTCGATGTTCTGCGCCGCGAGCTGCTGGAACAGGAACTCGTTACCCGCCCGGCGCGCCGAATCACCGGTGCAGGTCTCCTCCTGACCCAACACCATGAACTTCACCCCCGCCGTGGCCAGCAACTCGGCCACGGCCTTGGTGGTCTTCTTCGCCCGATCCTCATACGCACCCGCACAACCCACCCAGAACAGGTACTCGAACCCCTCGAAACTCTCGGCGTCCTGACCGAACACCGGGATCTGGAAATCGAGCTCGTTGATCCAGTTCAAACGATCCTTGGCGTTCTGCCCCCACGGGTTGCCCTTGTTCTCCAGGTTCTTGAACAACCCCGCCAGCTCGGAGGGAACTCCGACTCGATGAGCACCTGATAACGGCGCATATCGATGATGTGATCGACATGCTCGATATCCACCGGGCACTGCTCCACACACGCACCACACGTCGTGCAGCTCCACAGCACCTCCGGATCGATGACGCCCTCGACCTCCGCACCACCGACCAGCGGACGCCCCGCCTCGGCCCGAGCCGCCTCCGAGATCCTGGCCAGCGCGGCTTCGTCCGGCTTGCCCTCGGCATCGACCAAACCGACCTCCTCACCGCCCATATCGGTACGGCCACCAGCCAGCAGATACGGCGCCTTGGCATAGGTGTGATCACGCAACGACATGATCAACAACTTCGGCGAGAGCGGCTTACCGGTATTCCACGCCGGACACTGCGACTGACAACGACCACACTCGGTACAGGTCGTGAAGTCCAGAATCCCCTTCCACGAGAAATCCTCGATCCGACCCACACCCAACGTGTCGGTATCGGGATCGACATTCTCCATATCCAACGCCCGACCACCCGACATCATCGGCTTCACCGCACCGAGGGCGACCCCACCATCATCCTCACGCTTGAAATAGATATTCGGGAACGCCGAGAAACGATGCCACGCCACACCCC
>NZ_BDCF01000115.1 GCF_001613365.1 Nocardia xishanensis NBRC 101358 | reverse complement strand
AACGCGCACCCTTCGCCTGCTGGGCCGCGGGACGCGGCGTCGCGCCCGCGGCCTCCCAGCGGATCTCGTGATCGCTCCCCAGAACGGCTCGCACCGCCGCGCGCACGGCCTCGACATTGCGCGCCTCCGACAGCCGCTGCGCCAGCAGCGCGTGCTGGTGGGCGAACACGATGGCCGTGCCGTCGACCCGCGCCACCGAGGCGCCCGACAGCAACGCCTGCACGGTCGGACCGAACTCCCTGACCTTGGCCCTGATCTCTCCCCACGCACCCTCGACGGCACGCAGCAGATCCGCGCCGTGCGCGCCCGCGGGCTCGCCGGGCAACGCCGCAGCCATCGATTCCGCGGACTCGGCGGGCCGTTCCGCTGCCGTCGCGCCGCCTCGACGGCCAGCGGCCGATTCCCCGGTCACTTGTCCGGAATGGGTCCTTCTATCCGAAACCGACTGTGCCGCTTGATATCCCGCGCGATCGTCCGACTCGTGGCGAGCGTTGTCGTCGGCCGGACCCGCGGTGGCGCCGCGCGAGAATTCGGCTCCCCCGGAGAGACCGGCCGTGGCCCCGCGCGAGACGTCGTCCGGGCGACTCGCACCTGCCGCACCACTGGGGGCGGTTCCACCGGCCGCACTTCCCCCGTCGACGGGACCGGCCACCGAGGGACGGTCCGTCACTCGATCCGATGCCGCTTCGGCGGACGGCGCGGCGGACCGATCGGCGCGCGGAGGGGCCGCTTCCTCCGGGACACCTGACCGGCCCTCAGCCCGATGCTCCGGCATATCGGCGGCCCGCAGCTCGCCTCCGCCGCGGCGGCCGGGATCAGCGGCCGACGATCCGATCTGGACCTCGGCGCTCCGCAGCGCTGTCGTCCGCTCCCCGTGGCCTTCGGTCGTGGACACCGGAACGGCCGAATCCGAAGCCTCGCCGCCCACACCAGCTGCCTCGCCGCGCACGCCGGCCGCCTCGCCGCGCTCGGCCGAGTCGGCAGCCGACTCGGCGGCTCCGCTGCGACCGGTCACACCCACGTCGGCACCCGGATCGGCGACACCATGCCCGGCAGCGACGGAGCCCGCACCCGAATCGGCAGCTCCCCCACGCCCGGCGGCATCGGCCCCGACCTCACCCTCGTACCTGCCGTCCTGCTGCGTCGGCGCATTCGGGGCGACGGATTCCGAACTCTGCGGCCCGCCCGCGGGTCCACTCGCAGGCGCCCCGGCGACATCTCCGCCTCGCGGCTCGACGGAAGCGCTTCCCCCTGTTCCGCTTTCGCTGCCACCTTCGCCCGAACCCGTCCCCCGCGATTTGCTCTCGCGCAGCGCGGCGAGCGCCTCGGCGCCCCGGCGACGCGGGGGCTCACCCGGTGC
>NZ_BDCF01000114.1 GCF_001613365.1 Nocardia xishanensis NBRC 101358 | reverse complement strand
GCGGCGGTGGCGGCGGAGGCGGGGCGGGAGAACCACCGCGCGCCTCCGGACCGCAGGGCTCGGCCGGAGTACCGTCCGGTGCAGCGCGGGCGGCAGGCCGCATCGGAGCGGCGAGAGCCGCGGCGGGCAGTATGCGCAACGTCGACGAATCCATGGGTGATGTCGCAGGCGACCGTTGGGCGAACCGCTCGCCCGACCTCGGGAGGAGCACCATTCCGCGATGACGATGACCGAACCCTACGAGCGCCGTTCCTACGGGCTGTGGCAGAAGCCGCGCAGCGCAGGCCTTTTCGGCCTGCGCTGGGAAGAGACGGTGATCGGCTTCGTTGTCGTGATCACCGCGCTGATCTGCGCGATGGTCGGCGGCTTCCAATGGGGTCTCATCGTCGGCGGCGTCGGCGTGGCGGTGATGGTTCCACTGGTGTGGCGGACGGGGGGCCGCTCCGGTTATGAGACGGGATTGATGATGTTCAACTGGATGCGCTCGCGAAACAACGGCGAGCACGTGTACCGGGGCGGGCGTTTCTCCCGCATCCCCGGCGGCGTCACGCGGCTGCCGGGCCTGCTCGCCCCCTCGAAGCTGTACGAGGGTATCGACGCGGGCGGCTACAGCTTCGGCATGATCCACCTGCCGCAGTTCGCGCAGTACACCGTGGTGCTGCGGGCTTGGCCGCAGGGCCACGAGGCGGTGGACCAGCCGGTGATCGACCGCTGGGTCTCGGCGTGGGGCACCTTCTTGGCGTCGGTGGGTCAGACCAGCGACATCGTGGCCGTGGTTCCGGTGATCGACACCGTTCCCGAAACCGGAAACCGTTTGCTCACCGAGGTTTCCACCATCACCCGTCCCGAGGCGCCGGAACTGGCCCAGCAGGTGATGTACGAGCTGGCCACCGAGCTGCCGCAGGAGCGGGTGCAGTTGCTGCCGCGCGTCGCCATCACGTTCAAGGCCACCACCGCGGAACGCCGTAAGAACCCGGCCGAGGAGGCCGTCGAGATCGGCAGGCGCCTGCCCGGCATCTGCGCGGCACTCGCCGAGGCGGGCGTGCGCGCCCAGCCGATGTCGGCCGACGAGGTGATCGCCTTCATCCGGCGCAGCTACGACCCGGCCTCGCAGGCCGATCTCGAGGTCGCCGCCTCCGAACCCGAAGGGCACGGGCTGGATTGGGCCGACGCGGGCCCGGTCTCGCACGACGAGAAGTGGGACCACCTGATTCACGACGGCGGCCGCTCGGTGACGTGGGAGATGGACGCCGCCCCCGAGGGCGCGGTGGACGAGCGGGTGCTGCAGCGGCTGCTCGCGCCCAACCCCGAGGTGCCGCGCAAGCGCATCGCGATCGTGTACCGGCCGCACTCGGCCGCCGACGCCGCCGAGATCGTCGACGACGACTTCAAGAACGCGCTGGTGGCACAGCAGAGCGAACGCGGCGTCGTCTCGGCCGCCGCGACCCTGCGGGTCGGCGCCACCCAGCAGGCCCGTGAGGAACAGGCGAGGGGTCACGGTGTGACCCGCTTCGGTGCGCTGGTGACCATCACCGAGCCACTGCGCGGCGATCTTCCGCGCATCGAAGCCATTACGCGTGACCTGTCCACCCAGGCGCGCTTGAAGATCCGGCGGTGCTACCGCTACCAGGCGGCGGCCTTCGCGGCCTCGCTCGGGTGCGGGGTGATTCTGCCGGAGCACGCGACGATTCCGAAGGCATTGGCGGGGTGAGCGATCCATGACACGTGACCACGAGCCACCCGTACGGGAGCGAGACGAGGCGGCGCGGCGTGTGCGGCGCGAGGACGTCGAACGCGAGGAATGGGGTCGTCCCGCGGGCGAGGGCAGGATGCATCGCCCGCCC
>NZ_BDCF01000113.1 GCF_001613365.1 Nocardia xishanensis NBRC 101358 | reverse complement strand
GGGCGCCGGCCAGGCGCGCGCCGCGCAACACCGCGCGCGTGAGATTCGCGCCGACCAGCCGCGCGCCGGTCAGATCCGCGCCGCTCAGGTCCACCCCTTGCAGATCGCGGTAGGACAGGTCCTCGCCCGCCAGCGCCGCGCCGCGCAGGTCGGCGGTCGGCGCGGTACGCAGCCGGGTGGTGACCCGCAGCGCGTTGGTGCGCGAATTGTCGTCGCAGGCGGCGTCGGCCAGCACCGCCTCGGCCCAGCCGCGCAGCGCGTGGGTGTCGGCCAGATCGCACAGGAAGTCGATGGACAGTTGCGACAGCTGCGCCTGCGCGAGCTGCCGCGGCACGACCGCCCCGGCCTCGAACTGCTCGGCGACGTGATTGGCCACCAGCCATTCGGTCACCGAGGCGTGGATGAAGCCGAAGAGATTCTCCTCGGTGCGCACCAGCAGACTGCCCGAGCCGATGGCGTGCGTCGACTGCTGCACCGACATCCGGTGCGGGCCGCTCAGCTCGACGAGATCCCTTGCCACCTCGGTCAACTCGGCCAACCGCAGGTAGGGCTCGCCCTTGTCCCAGATCCGCAGCGCGAAGGCGGTGACCGCAAGCCACAGCTCGTCCAGGCGCAGCCCGGGCAGCGATCCCGCGACGGTGGCTGTGCGGTCGGCCTCGTAGGTCAGCCAGGAATCGAGGATCTCCCGGTACAGCCCGGCCGGACCGACCGCCTGCTTCGCGCCGGCGGCGGCGCGCAGGCGGCGCTCGTTCAGATCCGCGATGAAGCTGAGCATGCGCGGATTCTGGGCCAGGCCGAGCAGGTCTTCGATGCCGGTGATCAACCGCATCCTGGCGTCGGCGCGGCTCGCGTCACCGTCATACCGGTTGGTGAGGAAGGCCCTGATCTGCGCGGGGGCGAAGTCCTCGATGCTCACGATGCGCCGGTCGTCGAGCAGGCCGACCCGCTCGCCGAGCGCGGTCAGCACCTGGGCGCGCGACTCGAAATGCTGGGTGCGGCTGGCCACGACGATCTTCGCCTTGCCGACCGCCGCCTGCAACAGCGTCTCCAGGTGATCGGCGGCGAATTCGTAGCTGATGCGGGTGACGAGCTCGTCGAAGCCGTCGAACAGCAGCACCACCCGGCCCTCGCGGAGCATGTAGCGCAACGCCTTCAGATCAATGCGGTCCTCGCCGTGGTTGGCCAGGTGGGCCGCGACCAACCCGTCCACCGAGTGGGTCTTGTCGAGGGCGCGCAGTTCGATGAGGATCGGCACCAGCGCCGGCTTGGTCTCGGTGATGCGGCGGGCCAGTTCCCGCAGCGCGAAGGTCTTGCCGCGCCCGAAATCGCCGAGCAGCAGCACGAATCGGCCGTGATCGGCGCCCACCATGCGGAGCAGTTCGCCGACCAGGTCGTCGCGGATCAGCTGATCGCCGTGCTCGAGCAACCGAAAACGTTGCGGCACATAGAGTTCCGGTGGATACCTGCGGTCGGAACGGAGCGCTGCCGCCTGCGCGGCGAGGTAGCCGTCCAGGTCGAGCAGGCCCTGGAATTCGGTGAAGCTGCGCACTCGAAGGCCGTGGCTCGCGGCTTCCTCACGGAGCGAGCGCGGCGGCGCGGCCCCCCGGTAGACCAGCTCCGAACCGTATTCCGGGTCGTGGCCGAGGAAGTCCTCGATCACCTGCCTCGTCATGTCGCCGACGTGCACGCCGACCCGCCACTGCGCCACCACCTCGTCGCGCTGGTGAGTGATGAACAGGTGCGGCGGATCCACCTCGACGCGGCGGATCCGCGCGCCCGGATACCGCGTGTCGCACACCTCGGCGACGCGGTCGAGCAGCTTGCGGTGCGGGTCGACGATCGCGGGCGCGTCCGCGGCCGGAGCCAGCGCCTCCTGGTC
>NZ_BDCF01000112.1 GCF_001613365.1 Nocardia xishanensis NBRC 101358 | reverse complement strand
GCTGCATTACCGTGTCTTGTCCGGGGCGGCTTGTACCCGGCTGGCTGGTCGACTCGACGCGCGCGTTATGTGCGGGTGGGTGCCGCCAGAGCAGGGAGCGCGCTTCCGTGCCTGTTACCTTCACCCGGTGTCATCCATCGAGGATCGTGTGCGGGCTGTGATGACCGCCCCATTGGGGGAAGTCCTCGTTGAGGAGCAGCCGGTGAGGCCGCCGCAGGACCTGGTCCGGCGATGGAACCTCCCTAATCCGATAAGCAAGCGCTGCTGCAGTGGGGACTGCCACCCGACGATCACATGCGGCCGCTTTTTCAGGCAGGGGCCGATCCGGAGCTTGTGCCCAACCTTGCCGGGGAACGAGAACGGCTGGCAGCATCGCCCGGCGAGCGGCTCTACACGCTGGTCCACTGGGGCCCGGAGGCACTCCAGCTCCGGATCGGCGCCGTCGCCGGGACGGGCTGCGTGCTGAAGATCCAGCCGAAGCCGACTACGACTGACGACCTTCCCTCAATGCTTCGGGAGGCTCACGCGAACCTCTACCACCCGTCCGTCGAGTTCTTCAGCTCGTCCGTGGCCCAGTTCGTCGAGACCTCTTGGCGCTGTCACGCGGCACACGGGATCGCCTACGAACTGTGGCAGGACGAGCCCGCGCACGACAGACCGTGGGAAGAGCACGAGGCATGGTTCAGCCGCCTCCACGACTGCGAGCGGATCATCCTCGAGCACATTGAACGGATCGATCGTCACGTCCGCGCGGATGACGCTCGCACCCTCTGGACGACAGTCGTCACAGAGCTCACTCATCCGGGCAACTGAAGCCCACGGAGCGACCTACGTTCGGCCTCATCGGCGCCACCTGACAGCGCGGAAACCCCGCGACTTTCGCGGTCCAGGTCCTACGTAATTTGATCTTGGCGACGGCAGTGAAGACGTGGGCCGATTCGTCAGCTACCGCGATAATCGCGAACGAATACCATCTTCTTCCCGGTGGGCCGCCATTCTTTCTGCGAAACCCATAGAGGAACTGCGGCCTACCGCTCCGCTGCACCGACGCTTGACCGCCCTGACCGCCGACAACACAGGTTATCGGCGGCCAGAACCCGCCCGACCGCCGCTCTGGCGGGCGACCCAAGTGGATCGTGCGCTCAGAGCTTCTCGGGGATAGGGAGTCGGACTGGCAGGGATCCCTATCCGGTCACCGCTTTCCCGTCGCGATCTTCCAACAGCTGAGTGGTGGCGGTGACCAGGCCCTGCGCTAGCTCGGATTTCAGACGGCTACTACGCAGGCGGCCCCCACCGCGAGCAAGCCGGGTGTGAGGATGGCGGCGATGCAGCCCGGAAGTGCAAGGAGACTGAGCCCGAGTGTAGGCAGCAGCGTTAAAACGGCGGGCTCGACCTGCACGGGGGAGGCCGGCTGGGAGGTGTCCGCCATCTGGACGGGCACGAGGGATTCGGTTGGGGCTGCGGTAGCAATGCCTGAGCCGAGGGCGATCATCGGTGCGAGCGCTGCCGCTGCCACGGCTGCGCGAATTTTGTTTGTGGCCATGACGCTTCCTTCAACGGATTGTGATGGGAACGCCCTCGTCTGTTGAAGGCTTTCCCCTTCATGCGAGCACCACTCCTTCAGCCTGCTCGTCGAGTGCGCAGAGGTTGATCGTCCCTCGGGTTGAAAATACTCAGACCTGGGGGTTCAATCGAGGTTCTGTACCGTCCGCACGCCGAAGCGGTGCACCAGAGCGCCCGGGCGGTGCCGCCGGAAGTGCTTCCCGCCCCGTACACGTCACCGGCCAATCGTGCCGAGGCGCACCGCCAGGCCGGCCAAACGAGCCACCGCCACCGGCGGGGCGGAAGCCACCCTGTCCGGCACGAACCCCAAGTGGCTGCGCTGGTGAATTCCGACGTCGTTTGTCGGCGAAGTTCGACGTCGGTTGGGGGCCGAGACCCGTTCGTATCGGCGAAACGGACCAGCG
>NZ_BDCF01000111.1 GCF_001613365.1 Nocardia xishanensis NBRC 101358 | reverse complement strand
CAGCGTGCGCTCCTGGGAGGCGAGCAGGCCGCCATCGGGCGGAGCGCAGGCCGGTGCGGTGCTCGGCGGCATCCTGCTGGAGGGCTTGCTGCGCGGCGCGGCGGGCGGGATGCGGCACGGCTCGGGAGGCGGATACCGGCCCGGCTCCTTCGGTGGTTCCAGCGGGTCGCGGCGGGTCAGCCGGGGCGGGCGGTTCTGAGAACGCGCGCGGCTCTTGATCCTGACACCGTGTGAGGCCGTAAACCGGAGGGCGTCATGTTCAGTATCGGAGATTTCGCCAGACACGGACGGGTGTCGGTGCGCATGCTGCGCCACTACGACGGCATCGGGCTACTGCGGCCCGATGTGGTCGGCCCGGCAACCGGCTACCGGTCCTACGCCGCTGGTCAGCTCGCCCGGCTCAACCGGATCGTCGCGCTGAAGGAGCTCGGCTTCACCCTGGAACAGGTGCGCCGGATCCTCGACGACGAGGTGAGCGGCGCGGAACTGCGCGGCATGCTGATCCTGCGCCGCGCGGAACTGGAGCAGCGCATCGCGGCGGACCGGGACCGGCTCGTCCAGGTCGAGACGAGACTCCGCGTCATCGAGAAGGAGGGCGCCATGCCCGTGCACGATGTGGTCGTCAAGTCCATCCCTGCCGTCCGCGTCGCCGAATTGACCGGCGAAGCGGGCGATTTCGAGCCGAAGTCGATCGGACCCGTGGTGGGTCCGCTGTTCGAGGAGTTGTGCGCGCGGCTGGAGCGCGCAGGGGTCGAACCGGTCGGGCCCGCCATCGCCTACTACGACGAGCACCCCGACGGCTCCGTACTGGTGCACGCCGCAATGCCGGTCGTCGCGGAACCAGGAGCGGGACAAGACTTCTCGATCATCGATCTGCCCGCGGTCGAGCAGGCCGCGACCGTGGTGCACCGCGGCAGCATGGACGAGGTCCTCGAACCGTGGCAGGCGCTCGGCCGGTGGATCGACGCCAACGGCTACCGCTCGCACGGCCCGGCGCGCGAGGTGACGCTGGAATTCACCCAGGACCCGAGTGGATGGGTCACGGAGTTGCAGGAGCCGATCGCGCGCCGGTGAGGCCGCCCGTAGCCGCTGCGGCACAGGAGCATTCGGGCCCGGTTCGGCGGCGTGGGCCGGCCGACCGGGCGGCGGTCTGATCCGTCGCCCGGTCTATGTGGCGCTCAGATAGGCACCGCGCGTCGCGGGATCGGTCGGCGAGGTGGCAGCGGGAACCATCCTCGTCATGCTCGGCCAGACCCTTGCACCGCGCGGTACGGGACCGGTCGGCCAGCTCACAGCGAAAGCCGTCCCGCTGATCCTCACCCTCACTCGGACCGACGCCGCGCGGTGCAGGACGGCCAACCCGGGCGGGAGCAATCCCGCCCGGATGCGACGTTCGCTCAGACCTGCACGGTAATAGTGTGAATGCCGGTTGGGCCGGCCGGGAACGGCGCGCGGGTGGCGCTTTCCTGGACCTGCCCGGAGCGGCTGGTGGCGCGGGCGCGCAGCGTGTGCGCGCCGGGCACGAGCTCGAGGGTGGTGCGCCAGCGACGCCAGGCGGCGGGCGCCAGTTCGGTGCCGAGATCGACCGGGCGCCAAGGGCCGTCGTCGACGCTGAGCTCCACCTCCGCCACGCCGTGCGGCGGGGCCCATGCGACGCCGGCGACGGTGAGCGTGCCCGCGATCGTGCGCCCGGGGGCGGTGGTGTCGATCCGGGCGTGCGGCTCGACCCACAGCAGATCCGTCGGCCACCCGCGGCGCACCCAGTAGTCGGTGTGGCTGTCGTCGGTGAGCTCCAGTTCGGACAGCCATTTCGCGCCGGTGTACTGGCCGTAGAGTCCGGGCACGAAGACGCGGGCCGGGAAGCCGTGCTCGGGCGGCAGCGGCGCGCCGTTCATGCCGATCACCAGGTAGCCCGGCAGTTCTCCGGTGCGCAGCGGCTCGACCGGCAGCGAGATGGTGTAGCCGTCGACGGCGCGGGTCACCAGGCGGGTGGCGGCCGGATCCGGAATGGCGTGCTTCAGCAGGTGCGCCAGCGGCACGCCCATCCAGCGCGCGTTGCCCGCCCTGCCCTGACCGGCCCGGTTGTGCACGCAGACCATGACCGCGTCGAATTCGACCGCGTCGGCGGCCAATTCGGCCAGCGAAAGCCGCAGCGGGTGGGCGACCATGCCGGTGACGGCGAGCCGCCAGCGGTCCGGATCGATGCGCGGCGGGCGCAGGTTCACGTCGGCGACGTAGAACCGGCCCGCCGTGGTGATCAGCGGCGAGAGGCCGGGCTCGTCGAGGCCGTCGTCCGGCACCAGCCCGATGCCGCCCAGCGGGCCGACGTTGCGAATCGCGCTGTCGCGCAAGCGGTCGTGATCTCGGTGCAGGGTCCGCGCCGCGGCGAGCAATCCCGCGCCCACCGCCGACCACGCCAGCGCGCCGAGCAACCCGCCCGGCCGCTTGCGCAATCCCGCCGCGAGCACCGCGC
>NZ_BDCF01000110.1 GCF_001613365.1 Nocardia xishanensis NBRC 101358 | reverse complement strand
CGAGCCGCAGCGCGGTGCGGCGGTCGACCGGCGGGACATGGTGCGCGACGGTGTCCTGGGGTGTGTGCCGGTCGACCCGGCTGCCGAAGGTGCGCCCGGCGTGTGGCGGGGCGGGGAGGCGGAGGGGCACGGCACTATCGTGCCAGACCGGCCCGACCGCTCCGACCATCCCGATGACTGCCCGCCGCGACCCGCCGCGCGCGCCGCGGACCCGGGTCGCTTGTCGCGGGCCGCTGGTCCTTTACACTCTCGTGGCGCGTTACGCTAGACCTTCGGTACAGAAAATTCCGACCGCGTCACAACTGAACCAGGAGCCGCCCCACATGCCGATGCCGACCGAGGAAAGGGTGAGCCAGCTCGTTGCTGGACTCGTCGAACGCCGGGGATTCGACCTCGAGGGCGTCGATATCTCGACGGCAGGCAGGCACGCGGACGCGCAAGCCAAAGTCAAGGTCACCGTCGACAGCGACGGTACCGCCGATCTCGATGCCATCGCCACGCTCAGTTCGGAACTCTCGTTGCTGCTCGACGACGCGGGCGATTTCGGTGAGACGCCCTATCTGCTGGAAGTGACGACGCCCGGCATCGACCGCCCCCTGACCGCCGACCGGCACTGGCGCCGCGCGCAGGGCCGCAAGGTGCGCGTCACCCTGAGACCGGGGGCCGAGCCACCTGAGCCAGGTAGCTCGGCGCGGTTCGAGGCGCGAGTGGGCGCGCTCGGGCAGGATTCGGTGGCGCTGGTGTTCGGCGGCAAGCGCAATCCGCACCGGGTGCACGTGCCGCTGGCCGATATTGCCGACGCCGTCGTCCAGGTCGAGTTCTCCCCGCCCGGCGCGCGGGAGCTGGAGCTGGCGGGCGGGGTGGCGCCCGGTCGTCCCGAACCGGGGCGCGACGACGATGCCCTCGCGGTCGACGACGCCGCAGCTGCCCGAGAAACCACCGAAGCACTACCTGTAACAGCGTCCGATTCGACCGAAGGGATCGTGGAATGAACATCGAAATCGAAGCCCTGCGCGCGATCGTGGCCGACAAGGGGATCTCGATCGAGACGGTGATCTCCGCGATCGAGTCGGCGCTGCTGACCGCGTATCGGCACACCGAAGGCCACCAGCCCAACGCGCGCATCGACATCAACCAGAAGACCGGCGTGGTGCGGGTGATGGCCCGCGAACTCGACGCCGACGGCAACGTGATCTCCGAATGGGACGACACCCCAGAGGGTTTCGGCCGCATCGCGGCGACCACCGCGCGCCAGGTGGTGTTGCAGCGGCTGCGCGACGCGGAGAACGAGAAGTCCTTCGGTGAGTTCTCCACCCACGAGGGCGACATCGTCGGCGGCGTGGTGCAGCGCGACGCGCGCGCCAACGCCCGCGGCACCGTGGTGGTTCGCATCGGCAGCGAACTGCACGGCACCGAGGGCCTGATCCCGCCCGCCGAGCAGGTGCCCGGCGAGACCTACGAGCACGGCGACCGCATCAAGTGCTATGTGGTCGGTGTCTCACGCGGCCCGCGCGGACCGCAGATCACGCTGTCGCGTACCCACCCGAATCTGGTACGCAGGCTGTTCGCGCTGGAGGTCCCCGAGATCGCCGACGGCTCGGTCGAGATCGTCGCGGTGGCCCGCGAGGCCGGGCACCGTTCCAAGATCGCGGTGCGCTCCACGGTGCCCGGCGTCAACGCCAAGGGCGCGTGCATCGGCCCGATGGGTCAGCGTGTGCGCAACGTGATGAGCGAACTGGCGGGCGAGAAGATCGACATCATCGATTACGCCGAGGATCCGGCGGCCTTCGTCGGCAACGCGCTGTCGCCCTCGAAAGTGGTTTCCGTCACTATCGTCGACGCCGACGCCAGGGCGGCACGTGTCGTCGTGCCCGACTTCCAGCTCTCGCTCGCGATCGGCAAGGAAGGGCAGAATGCCCGGCTGGCCGCGCGTTTGACCGGCTGGCGGATCGATATCCGCAGCGACGCGGCCCCCGACGTGGGCGGCGGCGTGCGGACGGAGGCGCATCGCAGTTGAGCGGAGCTCACACCGCGAACAGGGAATCCCGCCCCGGGGATGACATGTTGGTAACTTCCGCGGGGGAGGGGTTCGGCGTTCGGGGCCGGGCAGCGGTACAGTGGTCCAAGGTTCAGCACGAGCCTTCGGCATCTTTGCCCGAACGCACCACCGATCAGCATCCCGCGTCCACGCGGCGGTCGGCTCCGGTGCGTACGTGTATCGGATGCCGGAAGCGCGAGTTGGCCGTCGATCTGTTGCGGATCGTGGCACAAGATCGGGACGCCGGAGACGGATCCCGTATCGTCGTGATCGTTCCCGATCCGCGGCGCAGACTTCCCGGGAGGGGTGCCTGGTTGCACCCCCTTTCGTCTTGTCTGAGCACGGCAGAACGGCGCCGAGCATTCGGCAGAGCACTACGAGTGTCCGGACATCTGGATATCTCAGCCCTGGAGCATTACCTCGAGAACAGGCACGAGCACTCATGAGCACACCGTGAAGTACCAACGATGAACGTCCATCGGAGATAACCCGAGGTCGTGCGGGCCGCCGTCCCCTGAAACGGTGGCGCTGCTCGACCTCTCAGTGAGGAGAGCAGTGGCAGGCAAGGCCCGCGTGCACGAGTTGGCAAAAGAACTCGGTGTCACGAGCAAAGAACTACTCGCAACGCTCAAGGAGCAAGGCGAGTTCGTGAAGTCGGCGTCCTCGACGGTGGAAGCGCCCGTCGCGCGTCGGCTGCGCGAGTCGCTGGCGGCGAAGTCCGCGCCGGCAGCAGACTCCAAGTCCGGGGCGCGCCCCGGTCCCGCTTCTTCGGC
>NZ_BDCF01000109.1 GCF_001613365.1 Nocardia xishanensis NBRC 101358 | reverse complement strand
CAGCGCCGCGCGGACACGCGCAGCCGTTCGATCTCCTCGGCGCGCCGGTCGATCTCGCGCAGCGGGTCGGCCAGGACGGGGCGTGAACGGAGTTGAGCCAGCGCGCGGGTCTCGCGCTCCACCCAGCCGCGCAGCGCGGCCGCCGAGCGGGCGCGCAGGTCACGCACGCCGGACAGCTCCGCAGCGGCGTCCGGCACGATCCGCTTGGCCGCGTCGGTCGGCGTCGCGGCGCGCAGATCGGCGACGTAGTCGGTCAGCGGGTTGTCGGGTTCGTGTCCGATAGCGCTGACGATCGGGGTGGTCGCCGCGACGATGGCGCGGCACAGGGCCTCGTCGGAGAAGGGCAGCAGGTCTTCGACGCTGCCGCCGCCGCGGGCGAGCACGATCACGTCCACGGCGGGGTCACGGTCGAGCTCGGCCAGCGCATCCAGGATCTGGGGCACCGCGGTCGGTCCCTGCACCGCGGTATTGCGTACTTCGAAACACGCTGCGGGCCAACGGTTCCTGGCGACCGTCAGGACGTCGTGCTCGGCGGCGCTCGCCCGGCCGGTGATCAGGCCGACGGTGCGCGGAAGGAACGGGATCGGCCGCTTGAGCCGGGGATCGAAGAGCCCTTCGGCGTCGAGCAGCGCCTTCAGCCGCTCGATGCGGGCGAGCAGCTCGCCGACCCCGACGGGCCGAATCTCGATGACGCGCAACGACAAGGTGCCGCGGCCGGTGAAGAAGGTGAGTTTGCCGTAGACCACGACCCTGCTGCCTTCCTGCAGCGGGATCGGGGAGCGGCGCAGCAGATCGGGGTCGCAGGTCACCTGGAGGGACATGTCGGCCGACGGGTCGCGCAACACCAGGAACGCGGTGCGCGCTCCGGGGCGCAGATTGATCTGGGTGATCTGCCCCTCCACCCAGATGGAGCCGAGCCGGTCGATCCACTGCATGACCTTCACGGCCACGGAGCGCACCGGCCACGGGTGTTCGGCGGAGTTGGCGGGGGCCGCGCCTGCCTCGGCGGACGGCTGATGACCGCTCTGTGTCATACGGACAGGTATACGCGGCGGGGTTGGCCGGACCGAGCCCGGCCAACCATCGGCGAGGTCGTCGCGGGTGCGGTCACTGGGCCCGGACGGTGGCGATCCGGTTCGTCAGCATGGTCACGAACGGAGCCCTCGCGCGGGTCTGCTGCTCGTAGTCGAGCAGCACGATGAGGTCGTCGAGGGTCAGCATGCGCAGGCGGGCGCGCAGCTGGGCGAGGGTCATGTTGGCGTAGTCGTAGCGGGCGGCGATCTCCGGCTCGGCGATCTCGGCCTGCTCGTCCGCGGCGGGCTCCTCGGCGGAAGCGGACTCCTCGGCGGGCTCGGACTCGGTGATCTCCGGCACGGTGATGGTCTGCACCGGAGCGATGTGCCCGTTGGTGGAGCTCTCCGACGATTCGTCGACGGCGTACAGGTCGAACCGGCTGGTGCGGCCCGCGGTCGTGACGTCGTCGCCGGAGGATTGCTCGTCACCGAGATCCTCGTCGAACGTCGCCCATTCCGGTTGTTCCACCGGGCTGTTGGACAGCCGCTCGAACACCGCGTCGCCCTTGAGGGCGAGGCTGGTCACGAACTGCTGCATGTGCATGGTGGTCTGCAGCAGCTGGCTGATCGCGGTGATCGGGAAGTTCATCGCGGCCGTCGGTAGCCGACGGGTTTCTTCGAGGGCGTAGACGGCGGCCCCGGCGGCGACCCGGGCCAGAAACGGAGGTCGGAACATGGTGATAGCCTGCCCGATCCCGCGTGATCTGCAAAGAATTAGTGTCACAGACACTATTTTCCAGCGAATGGACCACATCGGCGGACCCGGCCGGTGCGACCGGTCGGTGGTCCCATGGTGCACGTATCCTGGGGGGCATGTCTTCGGCCATCCCTTTGAACGTCGGAATCGCCCGCTCGGCGGGCGCCGGAACAGCCGATGCCGACGGTGGTAAGCGCGTGCTGCTAGCCGAGCCGCGCGGATACTGCGCCGGCGTCGACCGCGCGGTGGAAACGGTGGAGAAGGCGCTGGAGAAGCACGGTGCGCCGATCTATGTGCGCAAGGAGATCGTGCACAACAGGCATGTGGTGGAGACGCTGCGCGAGCGCGGCGTCGTCTTCGTCGACGAGACCGACGAGGTGCCGAACGGCGCGGTCGTGGTGTTCTCCGCGCACGGCGTCTCCCCGGCCGTGCACGAGGCCGCCGCTGCGCGTGATCTGCACACCATCGACGCGACGTGCCCGCTGGTCACCAAGGTGCACCAGGAGGCCAAGCGCTTCGCGCGCGACGATTTCGACATCCTGCTGATCGGCCACGAGGGCCACGAGGAGGTCGAGGGCACCGCGGGCGAGGCGCCCGACCACGTCCAGCTGGTCGACGGGCCGAGCGCGGTCGACCGCGTCACCGTGCGCGACGAGAACAAGGTCATCTGGCTCTCGCAGACCACGCTGAGCGTCGACGAGACGATGGAGACGGTGCAGCGGCTGCGTGAACGCTTCCCCGCGCTGCAGGATCCGCCGAGCGACGACATCTGCTACGCCACCCAGAACCGCCAGGTCGCGGTGAAGGCGATGGCGCCGGAGTGCGACCTGGTCATCGTGGTCGGCTCGCGCAATTCCTCGAACTCGGTGCGGCTGGTCGAGGTGGCGCTCGGCGCGGGCGCGCGGGCAGCGCACCTGGTCGACTTCGCCCGCGAGGTGGATCCGGCCTGGCTGGAAGGCGTGCGCACGATCGGCATCACCTCCGGCGCGTCGGTGCCGGAAATCCTGGTGCGCGGTGTGCTGGACATGCTCGCCGAACACGGCTACGCCGACGTGCAGCCGGTGACCACCGCCAACGAGACGCTGGTCTTCGCGCTGCCGAGGGAACTGCGCACCACCCGCCGCTGAGCTTCGAACCCGCTCAGAGGCTTTCCGGCTTGCGCCCTTGGGTGCGGCTCGAATCGCGTTCGCGGTAGCGCACATTCGGCTGCGGATGCGGCGGCACCTCGGCCCGGCCGCGAGCGCCGCGCGGCGGTTCGGCCT
>NZ_BDCF01000108.1 GCF_001613365.1 Nocardia xishanensis NBRC 101358 | reverse complement strand
TTGCGGCGCGCTCACGGCCGGTACTCCGCCACGTAGGGCGTGTCCACCCCGAGCTCCCCGACCTTCGCGGCGCTGCCGGGAGAGCCGAGCGCGGCGCCGCGGCCGGGCAGCGGCTGGTCGAAGAACCGGGCGTTCTCGGCCACGAAAACCCGTTGCGCCTGAGGGATGTCGGCGTCGAGATAGATCGCCTCGACCGGGCAGACCGGCTCGCACGCACCGCAGTCCACGCATTCGGTCGGATGGATGTAGGCCATCCGCCCTCCGGTGTAGATGCAGTCCACCGGGCATTCCTCCACGCATGCCCGGTCCATGACGTCGACACAGGCGGCGCCGATCACGAAGGTCATGACGCGCTCCTCACTTCGATCGCCGAGTCGGCGGTCTCGCCGAGCGCGGCCAGGATTTCGTAACGCCTGCGGGCGAATTCGGGTTCGAACCGGGCGCCGGGCGCCCGCGGGTGCTCGATCTCGACGACGCGCTGGATGCGGGCGGGCCGCGGCGTCAGCAAGACGACGCGGTCGGCGAGCAGCAGCGCCTCGTCCACATCGTGGGTGACGAACAGGACGGTGGTCTTGTGCCGCTGCCACACCGAGATCAGCAACCGCTGCATGTCCGCGCGCGTCTGGGCGTCCAGTGCGCCGAACGGCTCGTCCATCAGCAGCACCCGCGGATACGCGGCCAGGGTGCGGGCCAGTTGCACCCGCTGGCGCATGCCACCGGACAGCGCGCCGGGCAGGTGGTCGCCGTAACCCGCGAGACCGACCTGCTCCAGCAGGTCGAGCGCTTCGGCACGGCGTCGCCCGCGCGGCACGCCCCGCAATTTCAGCGCGAATTCGACGTTCTTGCGGGCCGAGCGCCAGGGCAGCAACGCATCCTCCTGGAATACCATGGCGCACTGGTCCGCCGCCGCGCCGATGGTGGCGCCGTCCACCGAGACGGCGCCGCCGATCGGCGGGAGCAGTCCCGCCATGGCCCGCAGGATGGTGGACTTGCCGCAGCCCGATGGCCCGAGCAGCACCACGATCTCTCCCGGATCCACCGCGAGATCGACTTCCGCGGCGAGGCTTTCGCCGTAGGCGATGCGCAGACCGGTCAGGCGCACGGCCGCTCCGGCGCTCATCGGACCGCCCTCGGCAGCCAGCGGTTGACCCGGCGGCCGGCCAGTTCGACGAGGAAGGCGGTGGCCCAGCCGAGCACGCCGATGGAGAGCATGCCGACCACCACGCCCGGATAGTCGAGCAGGCCGTAGGACTGCCAGGTGAAGTAGCCGATGCCGAACTGGCCGGAGATCATCTCGGCGCTGATGACGCAGATCCACGCGACACCCATGGCTACCGAGAGCCCGGAGAAGATGCCGGGCAACGCACCGGGCAACGCGATCTGGAACAGGATGGTCCCGCGGCGCGCTCCGAGCGTGCGGGCCGCTTCCTCCCACACCTTGGGCAGGGCGTGCATGGCGTGGATGGTGCTGACCGTCACCGGGAAGAACGCGGCGAAGAACGTGATGAACACGATGCCCTGTTCGCCGGTGGGGAACAACAGGATGGCGAGCGGCACAAGCGCGATCGCGGGAATCGGACGGAAAACCTCGACGACCGGTCGCACCAGCGCGCTGACCAGCGCCGACCGGCCGATGGCCATGCCGATCAGCACACCCGCGACGGTGGCGAGGCCGAAGCCGACCAGGATGCGCCGGGTGCTGGCGAGGATGTTGCTGTAGTACGACCCGGTGCCCAGCTGCGCGCGGAAGGACTCGAACACCGCGCCGGGCGTCGGGACCTTGTCGAAGCGCAGCCAGAACACCACCTGGTTGGTGGTCAGCAGGTACCAGAGCAGCACGAGCCCGGCCAGCGGCACCGCGGTGAGGAGTGCGGCACGGAGCTTGGGTGGCACGGGGTTTCGGAGGGATTGCCCGCCGCGCGGGCGGGTCGTGGTCACGGTTTCGGTGGACGCGGCGGGTGCGGCGGAAATCGGCTCCGCGGATACCGTCATGGTCGGCCTCCTCGATCTCGAAAAGTGGTGCGGTCAGCGCGCCTGGAGTGCGGCGCGGTAGTCCAGGACCGTGCTGCCCGGATGGGAGCCCGCGTAGCGCTCGGCATCGGCCGCGACGCCGAACGGCCGGAGCCGCTGGTCGGTGGCACCGGCCGGATCGCTGACCCAGGTGGCGGTGGCGGCGAAGATCCGGATGCCGGTCGCGGCGTCGGGCACATAGGCGGCGCGGACCTCACCGCCGCGCTCGCCGATCTGGCGCAGCAGACAACTCGGCGTCCTGGCGACCGAGATGCTGTCCTGCCCGGCGAACCACACCTCCGAGGCAGTGGCCGGATCGTCCAGTGGCCCGCCGCAGACCGGGTCGACTCCGGTCAACGGGCTGGGCGGGGCGATGTCGGCGCGCTCGGCGTCGTAGTCGGCGCCATAGAGCGCGCGAAGATACTTGTCGTCGACGAACTCGTCCAAGTTCAGATCGGCCAGCGCGCCAAGGCTTTTCAGGAACGGCAGTAGCCTGCCGAGCGCGTCGACGAGCGGCTGCTTGATGGTCGGGTCGAAGCTGACCAGACCGTGCGGCCCGTTGTACAGGTAGACGACCTCGGCCGGTATGCCGGTGATCTCGGCGACGCGCTGCGCCGCTGCCAGCGGGTTGCGATTGAGGTAGTCGGTCGTTTCACGCTGCGCGGCCAGGAACGCCTCGACGACCTCGGGGTGCTCGGCGCCGAACCGCTTGGTGGACACCACGGCGTGGAACGTCGGGATGTTCGCGCTGCCGCCGTCGTAGAGCAGCCGGGCCTTGCCGTCGAATACCAGCTTCTGCGGCCACGGCACGAACTGCGCCAGCGCGGCGACCTGATCGCCTTGCAGCGCCGAGGCGCCGACCGGCGGATCCTGGCCGAGCAGCTTCACGTCGTCCAGGCTCATCCCCGCGGCGGACAGGCCGGTGGCGAGCATGCCGTGGGCGGCCGAGCCGACGCTGGTCGAGACCACTTTGCCGCGTAGGTCGGCGAGCGTGGCGGCCGGCGAATTCACCGGAACCACGACCTGATTCAGCGAACCGCGCAGGTTGTAGCCGGTGACCGCGATCAGCTCCGAGGCGACGTCGGGATGGTCGCGGGTCTTGGAGCCGTTCACCAGGATCGGGGCGTCGCCCATCGAGCCGATGTCCACCTGACCGGCGAGCATCTGCGCGGTCAGCGGCGGGCCGGAGGCGAAGTCCTTCCACTCCACGCGGTAGCGCACGCCCTTGGCCTTGCCGAGTTCGGCCAGCTTGGCCTCGAAGGCGCCGCGGTCGCGCAGCAGCGTGCCCGCCGTGACAGTGTTGATGGTCTTGGATTGGTAGCCGATGTCGACGGTGATCGTGTTGTCATCGCCGCCGGAGCCGCAGCCCGTCAGCAGGGTGGTCACGGTGACGGCGCCGAGCAGCAGAGCCGTGAGCCGGGTGGATGGTGTCCTCATCGTGTGTTCCTCAGCCCGGGTTCAGCGCAGCAGGTAGGGGATGTTCACGGTGACCGCCCCGACCGGGCAGCGCGCGGCGCACGGTCCGCAGTACCAGCACTCGTCGACGTGCATGTACGCCTTGCCGGTGTCGGGGTGGATCGCGAGCGAGTCGAGCGGGCACATGTCGACGCAGAGCGTGCAGCCGTCGATGCACTTGGCTTCGTCGACGGTGACCGGGACGTCGATGCGGGTGGTGACCTGGGCCATCAGAGTTCCTTTCCGGAGTTGGCTATGCCGATGCGTGCGAAGGCGCGGACATCGGCGTCCGGGTCCTCGAGTGCGGTGCGGAGGGCGGCGGTGACCTCCGGTCGTTCGGCGATCCGCTCGGCCAGACCGCGCACGGCGGCTTTGCGGACGTCGAGGTTGCCGTCGGTGACGGCCGAGATCAGCCGCGGCGCGGCGAGATCGGGGTCGGCGACGGCCAGTGCGATCGCCGCGCCTTG
>NZ_BDCF01000107.1 GCF_001613365.1 Nocardia xishanensis NBRC 101358 | reverse complement strand
AATCCCATACTCTTCAACGTCGTCACAGTATGGGCAGCCCTGGGGTCGGGCGACACGGGCTTCTTATTGTCATACGTCCACTCGAGCACCGCGAAATCCCGCCCCGACGACTCGATCAACCCCAAAATATCGGCCACAAACCGCTCACACGCATCCACAAGCTTCCGCAACGCCCCCGCATCCACATTCAACAACTTCAACCGGCCGTCCTGCGCACCCTTCAACAACCCAGACCACTCGGTCTGATCGAAACCAGGCCCACCCGACGACATCCCACTCCTACCGTCAATTCCACTGCGTCCGCTGAGTTTCTAGCACCGGACCTCCGCCCGGTCATGCCGGAAGACGATCGCAGCCCGGTCTGTACACCATCCGTTAACCGAGCCTCCGCGCCTGCTCGGCGGTCAGACCGGCGCCCTGACCCGCATCAGCTCGCCGGCTCGCACCATACGGTCGACCATTCCTTCGCAGGGGATTTCGGCCTGGAAGCAGGCGCGGGCACCGTCGAGGCGGCCGTGTGCGACGGCCACCTGCAACAGGTCGCGGGAGTAATGCGCGAAGTGACGCGCCATGGCGCCGCCGCTGCTCGCGGCCTCCGTGGCCCGCGCCAGCCAGCTCTCGAAGCTCGGGTACGGATAATGCAGAATCATGGGGGCCGTCACCGTTCCGCTCGCGCCGGTGAATCCGCTGAAGCCGTGTTTGTCGGCAGGTGTGATATCGCGGCCGAGGCGGACGGCGCTGCGGTTCGCGGGCGCGTCGAGGAAGGGGGAGCACCCGCTGACCCGGAATACGGTGCACTCGCGGAATGGGTCGTCGACCGGGTGCGGCATCGGTACGGCCTCGTGGGCGAGGAAAGTGACCTGTCCGGCCCCCGGGATCTGCCAGCGGCGCCTGCCGTCGTCGTAGAACAGTTCCCGCGGGCCGAGCGGGAGCAGCCATGCCATGTCGGCGGCGCGTGCGGTCGCGACGGCGGCGTGGATATTGGCCACCTCGCGCTCGACCGGATCGGCGTCGGGAACCGCGTTGTCGCACACCAGTACCGGGTGCTCGGCGGCCTCCGCGAATGCGCGCACGGCCGGATCGTCGGTGTAGACGATGATCAGATCCGCGTGGGCCGCGTGGTGGTCGAGCCAGGCCGTCAGCCCCGGCCGAAGCCGGTCGACGGTGACGCAGATCGCGGTCGGCTCCTCAGTCGGTCGCCGGTGCCCGGCGCCGACGCCCCGGTGCACCCGGGTGGTCAGATCGGAGATCTCGTGCCGCGCCAGGTAGTCGCGGTATTCCGTCCACGGGTTCACGCCCGCCGCGCGCGCCGCCGTGAGATTCGGGCCGCCGACCGGCCGGGTATGCCGGACGGTCACCGCGTCGACGATGGCGATCGACGAGGTGTCCGGGACGAATCGGGGCCAGTGGAAATCCAGACCCCATCCGGTCTGAGTGGCATCGAATGTCGGCAGGCAGCGCCGCAGGAACTCCCGGCGGAAACACGGCGCCATGATCTCGACGAAATTCGTGTACCTGAGTTCGAACCTGCGATCCACCAGGGTGATCTCGTGGGTGTAGTAGCTGTCCTCGGTGAGCGCGGGCTGCGACAGCGAAAGCCGGTACCGCGCAGCGTATTCGAATATCGCGTTGACGGCCGCGGCGTCGGTGGCCAAATCGTCGTCGGGGAGCCAGATGTAGTCGTAGTCGTCGATCGACTCGGCCAGATCGACGGTGAGCACATGATGCAGCGCGGGCCATTTGGGCCCTTTGCGGTCCAGCCGGAGCACGTCGCCGCCGCGATACCGGTGCGGGTCGTCGCCGAAATAGCTGACGACCAGATCCCAGGTGCGAGGCACCGGCCCGGCGAGCCATTGTTCGTGCAACGAGGCGTCACCGGCCCGCAGCACCACCAAGTTCCTCCGTCGCCCGGTGGTACGAAATGCGCTGGACCGCTGCCGGACCGCTGTCGTCATCACGACCTCCTCATGCGGCGTACCAGCCCTCGCCCCACAGCGTGCCGAGGCGTTCGAAATACGTCTCGTACTGCGGAGCAACGACATCGGTAGAGAACTTCGACACCGCGTACTCGCGAATCGCCCGGTAGTCGAGCTTGTCCACGGCGTCGGCGGCCTCGCAGAACTCGCGCAGCGTGCGGCAGCGAAAGCCGTGTACGCCGTGCTGCACCGTCTCGGTGAACACACCCCAGTCGGTGGTGATCACCGGAGTCCCGCACAGCATCGCCTCGGCATGCACGCCGCCGAAAGGTTCCAGGTACAGCGAGGGAACGAAAACCGCACGGGCCCGGCTCATCAGCTCACCCCGGCGCACGTGATCGACTACGCCGACATACTCGGCGACATCGGCGGGCGGCGCCACACCGGCGCCCGCGACGACCAGCTTCACCCCTAGCCGCTGACAGGTATCGATGGCGATCTGGATACCCTTGGCCTCGGTGAGGCGACCCATGAACAGGAAGTAGTCGTCCTTGGCTTCGGAGAACGGGAAGTCCTCCACCTCATAGTAATTCGGTATCACCGCATCGTAGAAATGGCCGCGGGCGCTCATCACGCCGGGAGTCGTTGCGTGCGAACCGTAGACGGCGTGCATCCACGCGTAGCTTTCGAACACCCGGTAGTTCGCGAACACCCCGCTGTACCCGATCCCGAACTCGACGGTCATGAGCTCGGGGAAAGTCTCCGCGATCGGCCGCTGGCAGGTGCCGCCGAGCACGCAGATGAAATCGCGGTCCGACTTGCGCTTGGCGATCTCGGTGATGGCGCGCTCGTTGGTTGTGGTCCAATGCGGATCGTAGGCATTCCAAGTCAGGTTGTTGAGTTCCTTGTAGAGATCGTTGCCGCCGAACCATTCGGCCTGCTCCGACTTCGACGCGATGGTGACGAACTCGGTGCAGGCCGCGTCGTTCTCCTCGCCGCCGTACAGGAACACCTCGTGGCCCAGTCCCGTCATCATCCCGGCGAAACGCCGGATCTTCTGGGTATAGGCGCACGGCTGATAGTGCTTGGTTGTCTGTGTATTGGGGAAGTTCACCACATGAAAACGCATGGCAGAGCTCGCATTCAGCTCGAGGTATGGGCCGGTCAGCGGTCGATGACGGGCCGTACCGACAGGGGGTCTTCGCCGACGGCCTCTTCCAAGTGCTCGGTGCTGTCGAGATAGGCCGCGCGTTTGCGTTGTTGCTGCTGCTGTTGCCCGCCGGGAGCACCGCCCATGCCGCCACCCATCGGGTAACCGCCGTAGGGCATCGCGGCCGACGGAGACATACTGGCGCGCGCGTCAACCGTCTCGGTCGCGTTTCCTGACGAACCCGCCCGGGGAAACAGCTTGTCCTCGACCGGATTCGCAGGTTTAGCCGGCGAGCCGCCACCTGGCGAGCCACCACCTGCCCGGGCTGGGCTGATGTCGAAGCCGAACGGGCCGGATGCGCCGGTCGGCCCGGAGACACCCCAAGGACCGGAGGCCCAAAGGTCCCAGGGGCCGGACATAGCCCCGGACGCCAATTGCTGCAGCGCCTTCGAGAGCGCCGATAGCGGGCCGGTTGCGCCGCCGGGAGCAGCGGTGGCCGACCCAGAAGATGGTGCGCGAGAGGATGATTGGGGATCGATACCGGATTTGCCTGCGCCGCCCGGTCCGTCGTTCGGCTTGCCGCCGCCGCTACCCGTGCCGCCGCCCTCGCCGCTGCCCTTGCCACCCCCGCTGCCACCGGGCTTACCGCCCCCACCACCGCCGGTGCCACCACCCCTACCATTACCGCCACCACCACCGTTGTTGTCGCCGGTAGGCTGCTTATAGTTATATGTACCGGGCAGATCACCATTGGCACCGGCAAGCTTGTTCGGATCGGTAAACACCGGAATATACCCAGCCAACTGCTTGATCCCCGCCACATAACCCTTCTGACCACTGGTATCGTCACCAGAATCCCAGAACGTCTGCACACGAGGCAACTGCACGTCAGCAGCGGTATCGATGACCTTCGCGACCGACCCGTCACTGTGATAGTCCAACTGGTCGTAACGAGGCAGATGCGACCACACGAAAGCATTGAAATT
>NZ_BDCF01000106.1 GCF_001613365.1 Nocardia xishanensis NBRC 101358 | reverse complement strand
GCCGAGGGGGTGCGGCGCGGCCTGCGGCGCAGGGAGGCGCAGGCGCGGTGCCCGGAATTGTTTCTGGCGCAGGTGGATCAGGATCGGGATGCGCGACTGTTCGAGCCGGTGGTCGCGGCCGTTGACGCCACGGTGCCCGGCGTCGAGGTGCTGCGGCCCGGGCTGCTCGTGCTCGGCGCGCGCGGGGCCGCCCGGTTCTTCGGATCCGAGGAGGCGGCCGCCGAACGGCTGGTCGACGCGGTGGCCGCGGTCGGTGTCGAGGCGCAGATCGGCATCGCCGACGAGCTGTCGACGGCGGTGATCGCGGCACGGCGCGGGGCGATCGTGCCGCAGGGCGATGGCGCGGAATTCCTGGCGCCGCTCCCGGTGTCCGAACTCGCGCTGGAGCCGAGCCTCGCCGCGCCGGAGCGCGCCGAGCTGGTTGACCTGCTGCACCGCTTGGGTTTACGCAAGATCGGTGATTTCGCGGCGCTCGGCCCCGCCGAGGTCTCCTCCCGCTTCGGCGCGGACGCCGTGCTCGCGCATCGCAGCGCGCGCGCCGTTCCGGAACGCCCGCCCGCTGCACGCCGCCCGCCGCCGGAGCTCGCGGTGGAGCAGCGCTGCGACCCGCCGATCGACCGGGTCGACGCGGCCGCCTTCGCGGGCCGCATGCTCGCCACCCGGCTGCACGCCAAGCTGTCCGACGCCGCGCTGGCCTGCACCCGGCTCGCGGTGTTCGCCGAAACCGAAGCGGGCGAGCAGCTCTCCCGGATCTGGCGGTGCGCCGAGCCGCTCACCCCCGAGGACACCGCCGACCGGGTGCGCTGGCAGCTCGACGGCTGGCTGACCCGCCGCGACCGCCCCACCGCGCCGGTCACTCTGCTGCGCCTGGAACCCGTCGAGGTCGTGCGGGCAGGCGCGCTGCAACTCGGTCTCTGGGGCGGTGTCGGTGAGGAGGACGAGCGCGCCCGCCGCGCCCTTGTTCGGGTGCAGGGACTGCTCGGCGGCGAGGCAGTCCAGGTGGGCGTGCTCAGCGGCGGCCGCGGGCCCGCCGAACGCGTCACCATGGTCGTGCTCGGCGACGAGCGGGTGCCCGCGGCCGATCCGGAGCTGCCATGGCCCGGCAGGCTACCCGAACCCGCCCCCGCGGTGCTGCTGCTGAACCGTCCCACGGTGCGCCTGGAGGCGGCCGACGGAACGCCGGTGCTGGTCACCGAGCGGGGCATGTTCACCGCCGACCCGGCCCGCCTGCACTGGGGCAGCCGCAGCTGGCCGCTGGCCGGGTGGGCCGGACCGTGGCCGATGGACGAGCACTGGTGGGTCCCCGATTCCGCGGCGGCGGCCCGCGCCCAGGTGCAGCTGGGCGGTGACGCGGGCGAGGTCAGGGTGCTGCTGCTCGTCTACAGCGACGAGTCGTGGCGAGCCGAGGGACTCTACGACTGATCCGCCCGCCAGTCCTGGCGTGCCGCCCAATCACGCAGGCTGGTGGTTCCGGTCTCGATCATCGAGGGGTCGGGTTCTGGCGGCGTGGGCGCTCCCGGTGGCGGCGGCGTGTATGCCGCGGCGATCCCTGCGGCGGCCTCGGCCCCGAGGTGCGGGGCGAGCATCTCCCGATAAGCGTTCGGAGAAATGGAATTCCATCGCACCGGCTGTCCCAGGGCCGCGCTGAGTTCCGCGGCGACCTCGTCTCCCGTCAGCGCTCGCGGTCCCGCCACGATCCGCAGCGGTGGCGGAGCCGTAGCGGTGATCGAGCCCGCGACGGCCGCTCCGAGATCGTCCAGCGCGACCCACGGGACAGGCAGTTCCCTCGGCAACGGGTAGGCGACTTCCCCGGCGCGCACGAGCGGGGCGGACCATGGCGCGACGAGGTTCTCCATGTACTGCCGAGCGGGCGCGACCACCGTGGCCGCTTCGGCGCCGCGGGACAGTTCGGCGGACAACAGCACGCGGGCATCGATAAACGGAACGCCGACGGGCACGGGCGGCAGCACGCTGCCGGTATTGAGAACCACCCGCCGCACGCCCGCCTTGCGGAGTCCGTTCAGCACGGTTTCGGCCTGCCGGACGGCGAGGTCGGTGAAGACCAGCGGCAACTGCACGATCACGGCATCGGCCCCCGAGTACGCGGCGGCCAGCGAGCCGGGGTCGAGCAGGTCGGCCTGGACCGGCTCGGCATCCGCGTGCAACAGGGAGGACGAGTTCCGGCGGACGATGCCACGCACGCGGTGTCCCGCCGCGAGCAGGCCGCGGACGATGGCCGCGCCTTGGATCCCGGTCGCGCCGTGGACGATCACGGTTGAGGTGTTCATGCGGGCGACGTTAGTTTCGAGAATGAAGCAATACCCAGGAAGTTATATAGTTTTCCAATGGAAACCATTGGCGCCGAGCAGCTGAAACGCATGCAAGAAGCCCCGCGTTGGGGCTGCGGTGTCGAGCGCACGCTGAAGGTCCTCGACGGAAAGTGGACGACGCTGATCGTCCGGGAATTACTGTCCGGACCCAAGCGCTTCGGCGACCTGCGCGCGGCACTCGGCTCGCCGAGCGCCAAGACCCTCACCGACCGCCTCCGCGCCCTGGAACACCAGCGCATCCTCACCCGCACCGTCTACGCCGAAGTCCCGCCCCGCGTCGTGTACCAGCTCACCGAGGACGGCGAGAGTCTCAGCGGAATCCTCTACGCGATGTTGAAGTGGGGCGAGGAGCACCCTCTCGTCGAGGACTGACAGCCGCCGTCCCGCCCGATTGCCGTCGCTCGGACAGTGTTCGGCCGCTGTGATACTGCCGACAAATCCTGGGTGGCGGACGGGTGGTGGTCGGTACTCTCGAACATCGTGGATCTGACGGTTGCCCGGATGGCGTTCGGTGGGGTGCAGATCGCCTATCGCGATTCGGGGGCGGTCGACGACACGCCCGTCGTGCTGGTGCACGGCATGGGCGGGGACGGGCACACCTGGGACCGCTTCGCGCGCCGGTTGGCGCGGGCCGGGCGGCGGGTGATCATCCCGGACCTGCGCGGGCACGGCCGCAGCGCGCACACCGATTCGTACCGTTTCGACGAGTTCGGCGCCGACCTGCTCCTGCTGTGTGAGCGCCTCGAGCTGCGCCAGGTGGATCTCGTCGGGCACTCGCTCGGCGGTTACGCGGTGTCCTGCGTCGCGCAGGAGCGGCCCGAGCTGGTGCGCAGCCTGGTGATCGAGGAATGCCCGCTTCCGCTGCGCTCCGGCGACGAGGAACTGCGGCTGACCCGTCGTTTCCCCACCATCCCCGAACTCTGGCACGCCACGACCAGCCTGATCCGGCATCCGCGCGCCGTGCTGGCCTTCGACCGCTCGATGACCCGCACCGCGCTGGAGCAGTTCCGCAAGCCGAATCCGGAATGGTGGGACCGGTTGTCCGACATCACCGCGCCCACGCTGGTGCTGCGCGGCGGGCCGGGCGGCATGGTCGATCCGGAGAAGCTCGCGGTGCTGCTCGACCTGGTCTCCGACTGCACCGTCACCCCGTTCTCCTGCGGCCACAGCATCCATCGCGACCGGTACCGCGAGTTCGAAGCCGCGGTGATTCCGTTCCTCGCGCGGTGAACGCGTTCGACGGCCTGCCATGCTCCTCGGCCGCGGCCGATGTCCCGCTTCCCGGCACCGCGACGCGGGTGAGCGGATGGCTCTGCGTCGAACATCCCGGAGCGTGGGGTCGTGACGTGATCGGCGACGAGGTGCTCGGCGCGGAGATCACCGCCGAGCTCGCCGCGCGCACCGCGGCCGCGCGCGTCCGCCCGACCCTGATCCGCCGTCCCGGCCGCCACGAATTCACCGGCGCTCGAACGGTTCTGCTGGTCAACTCGCGCGCCGAGGGCGGCTGGTGCGAGCGGATCGAGATCACCGAGCTGGAGCAGTTGCTCGACCTCGATCTGCACCTGCTCGACGGTCCGCCGCCCGGCCTCGGTGAGCCGGTGACGGATCCGCTGGTCCTGGTGTGCGCGCACGGTAAACGCGACCAATGCTGCGCCCTGCTCGGCCGTCCCATCGCCGCGGCGTTGTCGACCGCCCATCCCGGCCAGGTCTGGGAGTGCTCGCACACCGGCGGCCACCGTTTCGCGCCCGCCATGGTGCTGCTGCCATCGGGACTCACCTACGGCCGCGTCGACGCCGCCGCCGCGACCGAGGCCGTCGCCGCCGT
>NZ_BDCF01000105.1 GCF_001613365.1 Nocardia xishanensis NBRC 101358 | reverse complement strand
CGGGCGGCGGCGCCGGAACCGCCGCCGCCGAGCAAGTCGCACCGGCTGCGCTGGATCCTGCTCGCGGTCGCGCTGGTCGTTGCCGTCGCCGTCGGCCTGCTGGTCGGCTACAAGATGATCCGCAACAACTACTACGTCGGCGCGGACAACGGTCAGGTCGTGATCATGCGCGGGCTGCCCGGTTCGGTGCTCGGGTATTCGATCCACGACGTAGACACCGTCGGCTGCGTCGACCGCGGCGGCGCGCTGACCATCGTGAAGACCGGATCCGATCTGCCGTCCGGCTGCCGCCAGCTGCGGGTCAGCGATCTCGAGCAGACCGGACGCGACAAGGTCGACGCGGGCCTGCCGCCGGGGTCCCTCGGCAAGGCCGAGGACCAGATGCGGCTGCTCGCCGAACAGGAACTGCTGCCGCCGTGCCCGGCTCGCCAGACCGTACAGCCGCCGCAGCAGCCCGGTGTACCGCAGCCCGGCGTCGTTCCGCCTGGCGAGCCCGCGCAGGGCCCCGTCGCGCCCACCACAACGCCGAACCCCGCACCGACCACCGACCCGGGTGACACCAGGGGAACCGACGTCAGTACACCCACGCGGGTGGAGCAGGCGCCGACGTCGACCCCGGCACAGAACCCCCAGATCTCGGGGGAGAACTGCCGGGTGACGGACTGATGTCCGCACCGGCACCACCGTCCGCGGGGGCCTTCCCCAGTCCCCCGGGCGGATTCGCTCCAGCGCCGCCGCCGTCCACCAGACGCAACGTCGAACTGCTGCTGCTCGCGTTCGCCGCACTGATCACGACCGTCTCGCTGTTCCTCGTCGAGGCCAGCCAGGAGCAGTCGGTCACCTGGGACATCGCCAAGTACGGTCTGGCCTTCCTCGCCCTGTTCGGCATCGCGCACCTGGCCGTCCGCCGGTTCGCGCCGTTCGCCGATCCGCTGCTGCTGCCGATCGTCGCGCTGCTCAACGGTCTCGGGCTCGTGCTGATCCACCGCTTGGATCTGGGCGCCGCGCAGAACGCGGAATTCAACTCGGAGCCGGTGCCGTCGCCCGACGCCAACCAGCAGATTCTGTGGACCGCGCTCGGCATGGTCGTGTTCGTCACGCTGCTGATCGTGCTGCGCGACTACCGCACGCTGGCGCGCTACAGCTACACCCTCGGCCTGATCGGGCTCGTCGCGCTGATGGTCCCCGCACTGCTGCCCGGCGCGTACTCGGAGACCAACGGTTCCAAGATCTGGATCAGGCTGCCCGGTTTCAGCGTGCAGCCCGGCGAGTTCGCCAAGATCCTGCTGATCATCTTCTTCGCCTCGGTGCTCGTCGCCAAGCGCGATCTGTTCACCACCGCCGGACGGCACATGCTCGGCATGGAGTTTCCGCGCGCCCGCGACCTCGGCCCGATCCTGGTGGTCTGGGTGGTGTGCATCGCGGTGCTCGTCTTCGAGAAGGACCTCGGCACCTCGCTGCTGATCTTCAGCACGGTGCTGGTGATGCTCTACATCGCGACCGAGCGGGTCGGGTGGCTGATCATCGGCGGCAGCCTGCTCGTCATCGGGTTCGTCTTCGCCTACCAGTCGTTCAGCCACGTGCGGGTGCGCACCGACACCTGGCTCGACCCGTTCGCGGATTACCACAACACCGGCTACCAGATCTCGCAGTCGCTGTTCGGCCTCGCCACCGGCGGACTCGCGGGCACCGGCCTCGGCAGCGGACGGCCGAATCAGGTGCCCTTCGCCAACACCGACTTCATCGTCACCACCATCGGCGAGGAGCTCGGCCTGATAGGGCTCACCGCCGTGCTGATCCTCTTCCTCATGCTGGTGATGCGCGGCCTGCGCACCGCGCTCGCCGTGCGCGACAGCTTCGGCAAGCTGCTCGCCGCCGGCCTCTCGTTCACCATCGCCGTCCAGCTGTTCGTCGTGGTCGGCGGCGTCACCAAGCTGATCCCGCTGACCGGCCTCACCACGCCGTTCATGTCGTACGGCGGCTCTTCGCTCTTGGCCAACTACGCGTTGCTCGCGCTGCTGATCAAGGTGTCCGACGCGGCCCGCGCCCCGGCGCCGGTGCGCAAGAAGGACCCGGCGCCGATCGCCGACGCACAGACCGAGCTGTTGCGCCGCTCGGAAGCGAGGCCGCAGGAATGAACACTCCTCTACGGCGGGTCGCGGTCGCGGTGATGGTGATGATCGTCGCGCTGCTCGCCAACGCCACCTACGTACAGGTGATCAAGGCCGACGATTACCGCAGCGACCCGCGCAACTCGCGCGTGCTGCTCGACGAGTACTCGCGCCAGCGCGGGCAGATCTCGGCGGGCGGCACCGTGCTGGCCAGCTCGGTCGCCACCGACGACCGCTACAAGTACCTTCGCACCTACCCCACCGACCCGAATGCCTACGCGCCCGCGACCGGCTACTACTCCATCCAGTACGGCAGCGCCGGGCTGGAGCGCTCCGAGGATCAGGTGCTCAACGGTTCGGACAGCCAGTTGTTCGGCCGCAGGCTCGTCGACCTGGTCTCCGGTCGCGATCCGCGCGGCGGCAACGTACTCACCACCTTGAACCCGGTGATGCAGCAGGTCGCCTACGAACAGCTCAGCTCGAAGGGTTACACGGGCTCGGTGGTAGCCATCGAACCGAGCACCGGCAAGATCCTCACCATGGTGTCCACCCCGAGCTACGACCCGAACCTGCTGGCCGGGCACGACGGGGCGGCCACGACCGAGGCGTGGGACACGCTGACCAAGGATCCGAGCCAGCCGATGCTGAACCGGGCCGTCTCGCAGACCTACCCGCCCGGCTCCACCTTCAAAGTGGTGGTCACCGCGGCCGCGCTGGCCAACGGCGTCGCGACCCCGGAAGACCAGTTCACCGCCGCGCCCAACATCACGCTGCCAGGCACCAGCACCACGCTGGAGAACTACAACGGCTCCACCTGCGGCTCCGGCCCGACGGCGCCGCTGACCGAGGCGTTCGCCCGGTCGTGCAACACCGCGTTCGTCGAGCTCGGCATCAAGGTGGGCGCCGCCAACCTGAAGGACGAGGCCGCCGCGTTCGGCATCGGGCCGCACCGCGGCATCCCGATTCCGGTGGCGGAGAGCACCGTCGGCACCATCGGCGACAACGCCGCGCTCGGCCAGAGCAGCATCGGCCAGCGCGATGTGGCACTGACTCCGCTGGACAACGCGGTGATCGCCGCGACCATCGCCAACGGCGGAGTGCGTATGGAGCCGTACCTGGTCGATCAGCGGCAGGGGCCCGATCTGAGCGTGTTGTCCAAGACGAAGCCGGTCTCTGTCGGCCAGGCCGTGAGCGCCCAGGTAGCGTCTCAGCTGACCACCTTGATGGTCGCCTCCGAGGAGAACACCGTCGGATCACGCCAGTCCCGATACACGATCGCGTCCAAGACCGGAACGGCAGAGCACGGCAGCAACCCGCGCAATACGCCGCCGCATGCCTGGTACATCGCGTTCGCACCCGCGCAGAACCCCAAGATCGCCATCGCGGTGATCGTGGAGAACGGCGGCAATCGGGCGCTGGCCGCCACCGGCGGTTCGGTGGCCGCACCCATTGCCAGGGCCGTGCTCGACGCCGGTCTGCAAGGGGGCTGAACGATATGAACGAGCGAGTTGAAGTTCGGGGGCCCCGATGCTGAACAACGGCGCGATGATCGCCGATCGCTACCGCCTGCACCGTCTGATCGCCACCGGCGGCATGGGTCAGGTATGGGAGGCGCTGGACACCCGTCTCGACCGCCGGGTCGCGGTGAAGGTTTTGAAGGCCGAGTTCTCCGCCGACCCGACCTTCCGGCACCGGTTCCGCACGGAGGCCAAGACCACCGCGCAGCTCAACCACTCCGGGATCGCGGGCATCTACGACTACGGCGAGACCTACGACCCGAGCGCGGGCGAGACCGCCTACCTGGTCATGGAGCTGGTGCAGGGCGAGCCGCTCAACACCGTGCTCAACCGCATGGGCAGGCTCTCGGTGCTCCAGGGACTCGACCTGCTCGAACAGACCGGCCGAGCGCTCGAGGTCGCCCATGCAGCGGGTGTTGTGCACCGGGACGTGAAGCCGGGCAATATCCTGGTGACACCGACCGGTCAGGTGAAGATCACCGACTTCGGCATCGCCAAGGCGGTCGACGCCAGCCCGGTGACCAAGACCGGCATGGTCATGGGCACCGCCCAGTACATCGCGCCGGAACAGGCCGTCGGCGAGGACGCGACCGCGGCGAGCGACGTGTACTCGCTCGGCGTGGTCGGTTACGAGGCGCTGGCCGGGCAGCGGCCGTTCAGCGGTGACGGCGCGATCACCGTGGCGATGAAGCACGTCCGCGAGAGTCCGCCGCCGATGCCGGAGGATCTGCCGCCCAACGTACGCGAGCTCATCGAGATCACGATGGGCAAGGACCCGAACCTGCGCTACGCCAGCGGCGGCGAGTTCGCCGACGCGGTGGCCGCGGTGCGCGCGGGTCATCGTCCGCCGCCGCCGCGGAACGCGGG
>NZ_BDCF01000104.1 GCF_001613365.1 Nocardia xishanensis NBRC 101358 | reverse complement strand
CACCCGGGGCGGGGCGTCGGCGACGGCATTGGACGGACGACGACCGGGGCGCGGCGGTTCGTACTTGTCGGTCACCGGATCCTCGTCCACCTCCGGCTGCGGTCGCCGCGCGCGGCGGCGGGCAGGCTCGGCGGGCGCTTCCTCGTCGCCTCGCTTCACCGCGCTGCGGCCCCAACTCGAACCGCGGCGAGCCTCCTTGGAGCGCTCCCCGGCCGACTCCCGTTTGGCCACCATGATTCGCGCGCCGCCGATGGCCAGGACCAGCGCGGTGGCGAGGATCATCGTCGGGAACCGGTTCACCAGCGGGATGGCCAGGTTCAGCAGGATGTCCTTGAGCCCGGTGGAGATCCGGCCGGTCAGTTGCTGATAGGCCAGCGGAACCGCGAGGAAGAGCAACAGCGGCGGTAGCACCATCGTGGTGAAGATCCCGCGGAACCGGACGGCCAGCACCGCGGCGACACAGCCCACGACATACAGCGTGGCGAAGCTGGCGGTGAGTTCGGCGCTGTCGCCGTTGGCATCGATCAGGAACCCCAGCAACGTGCACGCGACCGCGATCAGGACTGCCCCCCAGGCCGGGATTCCCGGCACCGAAGGCAGGACCGAACGTTGCGGCGCGGGCACCCGGGATCGCACACGTTGGGTAGCAGCCACGGCATGAACACTAACTGCCGCACCGTTCGGAGGGGTTACGGCGGGGCCGTTGCTTCGTTGACTGGCTGGGCCGCCGGCGGCCCGTCGAGGCCGTGCACGCGGCAGGATCGCGGGCGGAAGCCCGCCTAATCGTCGGCGTCGGCGAACCCCACGGCGCGCGGGCGGGAATCCACCCGCTGCATCAACGGTGCCTCCTGCTCGGCTATCTCGAGCTCGTGCAGCTTGCGGGCGGTGACCATCACCCGCGACTCCACCGAGGAGACCGCGTAATTGAAAGCGTCCACCGCCTTGCCGAGTTGGGTGCCGAGCCGGTCCAGATGCCTGCCGGTCATGCCGAGCCGCGCCGACAACTCCCTGCCGAGTTGCTGAACCGTCGCCATATCGCGGGACACCGCCTCCTGCCGCCACCCGAAGGCCACCGTGCGCAGCAGTGCGATCAGCGTCGTCGGCGTGGCGAGGATCACGTTGCGGCCGAACGCGTACTCCAGCAGTCCCGAGTCCGTGGTCAGCGCCGCGTCCAGGAACGGGTCGCCGGGCACGAACAGCACGACGAACTCCGGCGCGGGATCGAAGGCCGCCCAGTACGCCTTGTCGGCCAACTGGTCGACGTGCGCGCGCAGCTGTTTGGCATGTCGCGCCAGCAGATCGGCGCGCACGTCCGGGTCCTCGGCGGTAGTGGCGTCGAGGTACGCGGTGAACGGCACCTTGGCGTCGACCACGATGTGCCGCTCGTTGGCCAGATGCACGACCAGGTCCGGCCGCACCGAACCGATGCGGTCCAGGCCGCCGTCCCCGCGCACCGCTTTGCTCACCTGGGTGGAGAAGTCGCAGTGCTTGGTCATCCCGGCGAGTTCCACCACGCGCTCCAACTGGATCTCGCCCCAGCGCCCGCGCACCTGGGGCGCCCGCAGCGCCGCGACGAGCTGACCGGTCTGGCCCGCGAGCTGATGTGAGGTGCGCTGCATGTTCGCCACCTGCTCGCGCAGGCCCGAGTAGGCGTTGATGCGGTGGTGTTCGACCTGTTGGATGTGCTGTTCGAGCGCCCCGACCGCCGCGCGCAGCGGTTCCACCATGGCGCCGACGGCATGCGAATGCCTGCGCGCCGCATCCTCGTTCGCGGCGTCCAGCGACTGCCGTAGCAAACGCTCGTTGTCGGCCGCCGCCGCGAGCCTCGCCTCCGCGACGGCCGCCCGCTGCCCGGCCCGCGCGCTATGCCCCAACCAGCCCACTCCGACTCCAGCGGCGAACACCAGCAGCAGCGCGACGAGCATCGGTGCGGTCATAGCGCAGATAGTGCCGCACGCCACCGACATCCAAGCAACCCGGCAGCGCACATGCGGAGTCCTCAGCTCGCCGGGCGTCGAATCACCCGGCTTTTCCAGCCATGTCGGGCGCGGGCCTCACGAGCCCGTTCGCGGCGGGCGAGGCGAATTGAACTCTGTCGGTGCGTGGCTCTACGGTTTCTGGCCATGCGGATGCTGCACACCTCGGATTGGCACATCGGGCGCACTTTTCACGGCGTCGATCTGCTTGCCGACCAGGCGCGTTCGCTGGCCGCCATCGCCGAGCTGGTCGCGGCCGAGTCGGTGGACGTGGTGGTCGTGCCAGGCGACGTCTACGACCGGTCCATTCCGAGCGCGGACGCGATCGCGGTCTGCAATGGCGGTTTCGAGGCGATTCGCGCCGCGGGCGCGGTGATCGTCGCGACCTCTGGCAATCACGATTCGCCCGCTCGGCTCGGCGCGGGCGCGAGTTTCGCCGCGGCGGGCGGGCTGTACCTGCGCACCACCGTCGCCGCGGCCGATCGGCCGGTCCTGCTGTCCGACGAGCACGGCGACGTGGCCTTCTACGGCATCCCGTATCTGGAGCCGGAGATCACCCGCGCAGAACTCGGTGTCCCGCAGGCGCGTTCGCACGCCGAGATTCTGGCGGCGGCGATGGGCCGGATTCGCGCCGATCTCGCGGGACGGCCGGGCACGCGCGCCGTGGTGCTCGCGCACGCGTTCGTGGTCGGCGGCGAGGCGACCGGTTCGGAGCGTTCCATCTCGGTCGGCGGCGTGGAGACGGTGCCGCTCGCGGAGTTCGACGGCATCGACTACGTGGCGCTCGGTCACCTGCATTCGCCGCAGACACTGTCCGGGTCGGTGCGCTACTCGGGCTCGCCGCTGCCGTACTCGTTCGCCGAGAGCTCGCATCGCAAGGCCGTGTGGCTCGTCGACCTCGACGCCGACGGCCTGTCCGGCGTGCAGCGGCGCGACCTGCCGGTGGTGCGCGGGTTGAGCCGCCTCACCGGGACGCTGGACGAGTTGCTCGGGGACCCGGCGCACGACGCGGCCGTCGAGCATTACGTCTCCGCGACTCTCATCGATCAGACCCGTCCGATCGACGCGCTGCGCAAGCTGCGCGAGCGCTTCCCGCACGCGGTGCACGTGGAATGGGTTCGCCCCGAGGGCAATCCGGAGCTGCGTTACCGTGAGCGGGTGCACGGCCGCCGCGACACCGAAGTAGCGCAGAGCTTCCTCACCGACGTGCGCGGCGCGCCGAGCGCCGGGGAGATGAAATGGATCGAGCGAGCGCTGGCCGCCGCGGTCGCCGAGCCGGAGCGGGTGTCCACGGTGCCTGCGGAGCTGCCGCTGTCCGGTGAGCTGAGCGCATGATCGCGCCGAGGGCATGGCGCGCGATCGCGCCGAGCGGACTGCGTGCTGCTGCGCCGAGTGCAGGCGGCGTCGCGCTGAACGAATGGCGGGCGGCGGCGTTGAGCGAATGGCGGGCGGCGGCGTTGAGCGAATGGTGGGCGGCGGCGTTGAGCGAATGGTGGGCGGCGGCGTTGAGCGAATGGTGGGCGGCGGCGTTGAGCGACGGGCGGGCGGCGGCGTTGAGCGACGGGCGGGCGGGCGCGTTGAGCGACGGGCGCGCGGCGGCGCTTGACGACGGGCCCGTCGGTGCTTGGCGGGTACGGCGCGAGGCCGCCGCATGAGACTGCACCGGCTGGAGATGACCGCCTTCGGCCCGTTCGCCGACACCACGGTCGTCGACTTCGACGCGCTCGGCGCCGACGGGCTGTTCCTGCTGCACGGGCAGACCGGCGCGGGCAAGACGACCGTGCTCGACGCGATCGCCTTCGCCCTCTACGGCCGGGTGCCCGGCGCGCGCGGCGAAAGCAAGCGCCTGCATTCCGATCACGCGCCGGAGCAGACGCCGCCGCAGGTCGTGCTCGAGGCGACGCTGGGTGGAAGACGTTTGCGGCTCACCAGGATTCCGGAGTTCGAGCGGCCCAAGCTGCGCGGCACCGGCATGCGCACCGACCCGCCCAAGGCCACGTTGACCTGGCTGGACGGGCGCGGCGAGAATCTCTCTCGCATCCCCGACATCGGGGACGAGATCATCCGCCTGCTCGGCATGAGCGCCGACCAGTTCTTCCAGGTGGTGCTGCTGCCACAGGGCGATTTCGCGCGTTTTCTGCGGGCCGACAACGAGGATCGCGAGAAGCTGCTCGAAAAGCTCTTCGACACCGAACGTTTCGGCACCGCCGAGTACTGGCTCGCCGACAAGCGCCGCGCCTCGGCGGCCGAACTGGAGTCGCGCAGACAGGGCATCGAACGGCTGATCGCGCAGATCCGCGGCGCCGCGGGCCTGAGCGTGACGGAGTCGGCCGGCGTGCTGGAGGCCGTGAGCTGGTCGCAGGATCTGCTCGCCACCGCCCGCGCCGATCTGACCGAGACGACAGCGGAAGCCGCGCGCTGCCAACAGGATTCGTCCGAGCTGCGGAAATTCGCCGACGAGCAGCGGCGGCTCGCGGAACTGCGTCGCCGGATGACCGCCGCCCGCGCGCAGCTCGACGACTACGCCGCGAGCGCCGAGCATCGCGCCGCGCTGCGCGCGGAGCTGGCCGCCGCTCAGCGAGCCCAGCCGGTCGCGGAGGCCATCGACGA
>NZ_BDCF01000103.1 GCF_001613365.1 Nocardia xishanensis NBRC 101358 | reverse complement strand
GCCGCCGCGGTCGGCGGCCTCATCGGCGGCGCGGTGGGTTCGCAGATCGCCTGATCGTGGCGCTCGGCGCGGCGGCTCCCAGAGGAGCACGCGTCAGCCGGGGTTCCGCTCGACCGCGGCCGCGATCGGCGGCCCGGGGCGCGCGGGGTCCACGCGTCGACAGGATCGGGGACTTTTCGCGCCGGATCGGCGGTTGTATGTGGGGCCGATAATGGTTGTCGGGAACTACATCAGTTCGCTTTGCGAAGGAGGACGCGTGACCGATACGCGGAAGGCGATCCTGGCCGGCGGATGCTTCTGGGGCATGCAGGACTTGATTCGTAAGCAGCCCGGGGTGCTGTCCACACGGGTCGGGTACACCGGTGGGCGCAACGATCACCCCACGTACCGGAATCATCCTGGCCACGCGGAGGCCGTGGAGATCGTGTACGACCCGGCGGAGACGGACTACCGTGCGCTGCTGGAGTTCTTCTTCCAGATCCACGACCCGAGCACGAAGGACCGGCAGGGCAACGACATCGGCACCAGCTACCGCTCGGCCATCTTCTATCTGGACGAGGATCAGCGGCGGACCGCTATGGAGACCATCCTCGATGTCGACGACTCGGGATTGTGGCCGGGCAAGGTCGTCACCGAGGTGACCCCCGCGAGCGAATTCTGGGAGGCCGAGCCGGAGCACCAGGACTACCTGGAGCGCTACCCGGACGGATACACCTGCCACTTCCCGCGACCCGGATGGAAACTGCCGAAGCGGCAGACCGCGTAAGGGTTTCCCGTCAGACCGACCGTTGCCGAAGCACGGTCGGTCTGTCACTCTTGTTGTCATGATCAGTGGAAAGGACGACACCACCGTCATCCGGTGAGTGGTCTCACGCAGCGGAGCGCTGCAGAAATCCGTCGAAAATGGTTGGGCCGGATGCTGTCCACCGCACCCCCCGACCGTCCAGCCGCCGAAGCGGCGATCTCCTCACTCTACGAATCGGCCGGGCTGAGCCCGCCCCGCTTGCGATGGGTTTCCTCGCCGTTGCTCGCGTTCGCGACCGGCGAGCCGGGGCAGCCCGGTCACCTGGGCCAGCGGGTGCACGGGCTCGACAGCCCTGTGTCGCGTGCTCTTTCGTCACTCGAAGCCGATATTCCGAGTCCTGCCGAGACACCGAGTCGGTTGTTCGAAGGGTGGGTGTCCAAGCCGCTGTTGGCGTCATGGAGCAGCTCCGTGCAGCCGATTCTCGACGCGGCGCACGGTCGGCCAAGCCCATTGCTCAACTGGCACAATCGATTACGGGTCGGCTGGGTACCGGCCTGGTCCGATTTCGGGGGCATGGGTCGTTCCGGCTCGGCGCGCGTGTGGGACGCGCTGGCCGCGACGGTGTCCGCGTGTGGCCCGTGGTGGTGGCCGGACGAGCGGGTGTGTGTGATCTCGGACCCGCCCGAGACGCTCGTCACCGAAACGGCGGACAGCCTCGACTGGGTGCGGCCGCACTGCGCCGACGGCCCCGCCGTTCGCTACCGCGACGGCTGGGAGCTGTACTTCTGGCATGGCACGCGGGTCCCGGAGTGGGTGATCACCGACCCGACCGCCGCCGCCATCGACCGTGAACCCAATGTCGAGGTCCGACGGTCCGCGATCGAACATCTCGGCTGGCCCGCCTACCTCGAGCAGGCCGGGATGAGGCTGATGGCGAGCGCGCCCGATCCTGGCAACCCCGGCTTCGACCTGCTGCTCTACGACCTGCCCCGCAACGAACGCGTCCTGGTCGCGGTGAACGGATCGGTCGAACGCGACGGCACCCGCCGCCGCTACGGCCTGACCGTGCCGGGACATCTGGACGATCCCCTCGCCGCGGCCGCCTGGACCTATGGGCTGAGCCGCGAGCAGTACTCCCAACTACTCCATCGCACCTGAGGTGAGACTCGTGACCGATTCCCTTGTGCTCGAACAGCTCGAGCAGGCACTGCATATTCCGATCATCGACGGCATGCACGCGCAGGGCGACCTGCTCGTCATCCCCACGCGTCTGCTCGACGAGGTGGCGCCCCGGCCGAACGCGCTGTGGCGCCACGTCCCGCCGGGCGGCGTCGAGGTGCTTCGCGGCGCCGCGGGCGGCAATCCGCACACGCTCGTCGCCGAACCCGGCTCGTGCCGATGGACGACCGCGCTTTACGACCCCACCGGCTTGTCCCTGGGCATGTTCGTCGCGAGTACCGTCGCGTACCTCATGCACCCGGAACACGGAGCCACCGGGTCCGCTCCCGGCGCCTACGTGATCCGTCGCCAACGCGAGAACAGCAATTTCGGGGCCCGCCTCGTGGCCGACTGAGTTGTCCGGGAAGAAGTTTCGCGAGGTCTGGGTCAGTCAGTCGGTGTCACCGAGGGATTCGAGGAGGATTCGCAGGGTGGCGGCGAGGCGCTGGCGTTGCGTCGTCGAAAGTGGTTCCAGCAGGCGGTGTTCGGTCGACACGTGGTCGGGGAGCGCGGCGTCGATGAGTTTGCGGCCCGTGTCGGTGAGGGTCACCCGAACGCCGCGTCCGTCTCGGTCGTCGGGGGAGCGCGTCACCAGTCCGCGCTCCTCCAACCGGTCGAGGCGCTGGGTGATGGCGCCCGAGGTGACCATCGCCGAGCGGGTCAGCTCGGTGGGGGTGAGCCGGTGCGGCGGGTCGGTGCGGCGCAGGGTCGCCAAGACGTCGAACGAGGCGGCGTCGAGACCGTGCGCGGCGAACGTCTTGCGCAATTCCGCGCCGACCAAAAGCGAAAGACGGCTCAGCCGCCCGAGTACCGCCATCGGCGAGACATCCAGGTCGGGGCGCTGGTCCTGCCACTGGGCCAGGACGCGGTCGACGTGATCGGTCACGTCGGCAGCTTAAATGAGCGCCGCCGGGCGCGGCCCGTTCTCGGTGAGCCAGCTTGCGTCCGGAATAGTTTAGCGTTGAGTTAAGTTTCTTAGTGCTAAGTGATGACGGAGCGAGGAGGTTCTCACGATGCGAATCACGGTGTTCGGAGCGGCGGGAGAGGTGGGGCGCCGGGTCGTGGCCGAGGCGCTCGCGCGGGGGCACGAGGTGACGGCGGTGGTGCGTGATCCCGAAAGGGTGGCGGGGCTGCCGACCGGCGTGCGGGTGCGCACGGGTGACGCCGCGAACGCGGAGGATGTCGAAACCATCGGTGCCGGGCAGGATCTGGTGATCACGGCGACCCGCCCCGCCGTCGGCCGGGAAGGCGACCTGCCCGGGATGACGGCGGCGCTGCTCTCGGGAGCGGCCCGCGCCGGGGTCCGGCTCTTGGTGGTCGGCGGCGCGGCGACGCTGATCGTCCCCGGCGCCGAGGGTGCGACCTTGCACGAGATGCCGGAATTTCCCGCGGAATTGCGCGCCATCGCCCAGGCCTGCGCCGACCAGCTGGCCGTGTGCCGCGCCGATGCCGCCGCCGACTGGACCTACCTGAGCCCGCCCGCGGAACTGGCGCCCGGTGAGCGCACCGGCGCCTACCGCGTCGGCGGCGACGAACTGCTCAGCGATCCGGACGGTGTCTCGCGGATCTCCATGGAGGACTTCGCGGTCGCGCTGCTGGACGAGGCAGAGCGTCCGGCGCACCGGGGCGTGAGGTTCACCGTCGCGGCAGTGTGAGAGCCATGTGGCTGTGCGGTGACAACCGGCGTGGCCGCGCCGAGGGAATCGGCGCGGTGGCGCTATAAATCTGACGCGGCTGCGTTGTCGCCGGATGGTTCGGTTGCAGGTCGTCGGTGGTGGGCTCGGGGGATGCGGAACACCGCTAGGAGAGCCCGGCCTTGGATGCTGCTGGCTGATCGCACAGGAACGCCGCTGCCACCTGGGCGGCGTCGTGCAGACGTACGGCAGCGTAGGGGGTGCGTTCGAAAACCCATACGCCTTGCAGGAAGACCAGCAGGAATCGGGCCAGCGCACGTGGATCGCGGTCGGCCGCCAGTTCCCTCTGTGCCTGGGCGCGTGTGAACGCCGCAGTGAACGTGGCTTCCCAGCTCGCCCAGCCGGATTCGACAAGTGCGGCGATATCGGGGTCACGGGCGGCCAGCTCCACGGCGGCATTGGACACCAGACAGCCGAGGTAGCGGTGCTCGACGCAGGCTTCGGTGACGAAGCGGTCGATGAGCGCTCGGATGGCGGGCAGGGCCGGGCCCGGCTGCGAGAGTGCGGTGGCGATCCGGTCGTCGGCGAGTTGCAGATAGCGTTGCAGCGCCTTGGTGAACAGTTCGTGTTTACAACCGAAGGCGGCGTAGATGCTTGCCTTTGCGATGCCGAGATGACCGACCAGATCGGCCATCGAGGTTGCTTCGAACCCGCGCTGCCAGAACAGATCCATGGCGAGGTCCAGCACGACATCGGGGTCGAACTCCTTGGTACGCGCCACGTTTCGTAATCCTCTCTATTGCGACCGATCGGTCAAATATGTGAACATGGGCCGTCGCAGCAACCGCTGACACGCAAAAACTACAGAACGGTGTACCCGATGAAGAAGTTCACTCTTGTCGCCGCCATGACGGCCGGCCTCGTCGCGTCGGCGGGCCCGGCCATGGCTGAACCGGTGTCCCCCGCGGATGCGCCGTCGGCCATCGCGGTGGCGGGGTCGTCGTCGGAGGATGTGTTCTGTGCCGTCATCAAGTTCTTGAAGGGCGGCTGGGCGGGCCGGGTCACCGACTGCTCTTTCTGACGAATACGAGGTCTCGCGGAGGGTCGGCCGCAAGATCCAGCACATTCGCCATCAGCAAGTTCCACCACCACGTCGGCGGCAGGCCGGAGCGAAGGCAGTGCCACCGCCGCTCCCGGCGACGCCGAGCCCGGTGGACCCGCACCCACTCGGGCCGACGGCGGTTCTCCGGCGCCCACCGGGGCGGAGCCCCCGACCTCGCCTGTTACGGGCATTTGGTCCCCGGCGCGGCCGAGGTCGGGAAACCGAGCGCGAGTGCGACTCGCTCCCGACCTCGGCGTCAGGATTCACATCCGATCGGCGCGTGACTCAGTGTCCAGGCGGCGGAGGCACCGGCCTGCCGTCGGGGCCCAGCGGCGGCGGGCACGGCTTGCCGTCG
>NZ_BDCF01000102.1 GCF_001613365.1 Nocardia xishanensis NBRC 101358 | reverse complement strand
CCATCGAGCGTCGCGCCGCCGCGCACCTGCCGTGGCATCCCGGCCGCTGCGCCGAGCTGGTGGTGGACGGCGAGGTCGTCGGGTACGCAGGCGAGCTGCACCCGGCCGTGCTGGAACGCTCCGGCCTGCCGCCACGGACCTGCGCGCTCGAGCTGAACCTCGACGCACTGCCGCTGCGCGAGTCGCGTCCGGTGCCGGTGGTATCGCCGTTCCCCGCGGTGTTGCAGGACGTGTCCGTCAGCGTCGAGAAGTCGGTGTCCGCGGGGTCGGTCGAGGCCGCGCTGCGCACCGGCGGCGGCGAACTGCTCGAGGACATCGCCCTGTTCGACGTGTACGAGGGCGCCCAGGCGGGCGAGGGCCGCAAGTCCCTCACCTACGCGCTGCGCTTCCGCGCGCCGGACCGCACGCTGACCGAGGACGAGGCGAGCGCCGCCCGCGACGCCGCCGTGGCGTCGGCCGCCGACTCGGTAGGCGCGGTCCTGCGCGGCTGACGCCGACGAAGCATCGAGACCCGTACGGCCGCAACGCCGTACGGGTCTTGCCGTTTTTCGCGGCCGCGCGCGTCTCGGGGGCGGGCGCAGCGTGCCAGGGCCGCCCGGCATTCGGGAGTAGCGTGGCGTTTGGCAACTTTCCTCTGACGATCCGGGAGGTCCGATGACCGTACGAGCGGTATGGCGTGAGACGGTGCTCGCCGAGAGCGACGACACCGTGGTGGTGGAGGGCAATCACTACTTCCCGGCGGACGCCGTGCGCAGCGAGTACTTCGAGCCCAGCGATCACCACACGATCTGTCCGTGGAAGGGCACCGCCTCCTACTACACGGTGACCGTCGACGGCGAGCGCAATCCCGACGCCGCCTGGTACTACCCGACGCCCAAGCCGGATGCCGAGATGGTGCGCGACCGTGTCGCGTTCTGGCGCGGTGTCGACGTGGTCGTCGACTGACAGCGGCCGCCAGGGAGTAAGAACGACCGCATGCGACACCCCGCCGTCCGCATTCTCAACGCGCTGACCTATCTGCCGGAGCGGCAGATAGGGGAGACGCCCGGCACGGTCGGCCTCGAATACGCCGACTTGTCCCTGAGCACCGAGGACGGCGAGACCCTGCACGCCTGGTGGCTGCCTGCGCCGCGGTCGATCGGGCACGTGCTCTTCGCGCACGGCAACGCGGGCAACCTCGGTGACCGGGTGGCGATCTACGCGCTGCTCGTCGCCGCGGGTTTCGACGTGCTCGCCTTCGACTACCGCGGCTACGGCCGCAGCACAGGCCGGCCCAGCGAGCACGGCACCTATCTGGATGCGCGTGCGGCGCGCGCCGCGCTGCTCGCCCGGCCCGAGGTGGACCCGGATCGCGTGCTGTACCTGGGCAAGTCGTTGGGCGGCGGCGTGCTGCTCGAACTCGCCGAGGCGCATCCGCCCGCTGGGCTCGTGCTGATGTCGACGTTCACCGGCATCCGCGACGCGGCCGGCTCGATCTATCCGTTTCTGCCGCGTCCGCTGATTCCCGACGCCTACCCGAACCTGCGGCGGATCGGTAGCCTCGCCGCGCCGGTGCTGATCATGCACGGCGATCGCGACGAACTACTGCCGCTGCGCAATGCCGAGCGGCTGTACGCCGCCGCGTCCGAACCCAAACGGCTGGTGGTTGTGCCCGGCGCCGGGCACAACGACGTCATCGCGCTGCTCGGCGGCGAATGGCCCGCAACGCTGCGGGCCTGGGCGACCGAGGTGCTCGCGGGCTAGCGGCAACCCTCGAACAGGGCGAGCGGTCTGTTTTGCTGCGTAGCCTGGCGTTATGAGCGAACGCAGTGAGCGAATCATGTGTCAGCGTGCATCGCGCATGCCGGAGCCGAGCGCAAGCGAGGCGCAGGCATGAGTGATACGAGGGACATCGCCGCGCGACTCGCCGCCCTGCCGGACGCGGAGCTGGTGACGGTGCTGCGCAGCGCGGTCGAGGGGCGCTCGGCATTTTGGGCCGTGCGCGCCGCGCTGGACGAGTTGGCCGGGGTGGTTCGTGCGACGCACGGGTCCGATGTGAGTCCCGCCACGTTCGATGCTTCGGTGCATGACGGCGGCGAGGGGGCCGCGGCATCCGGGCAGGTCGGAGGCGGTTTCCCGGTACCGTCGGTACCGGTGCAACCGACCGGTATTCCGGTCACGCCCGAGACCGGCGGATATTCGCCGTCGGGGGTGCCTACTTTCGAGTCGGTTCGCGATAAGGTCGAGCAGCGCTTCGGCACTGCGCAGGGGATGGGTGAGCTCGACCGGCAGACCCCGGCGGGCCGCAGCGCCGACGAGCGATTCGCCGCACGCGAGAAAGCCGCGCGGGAACGCCTGGACCAGATTCGGAAATCGATGCGCGGCAAGGGCGCAGACTGACGTGCGCTGGTCCGGGGCGCCGCCGTCGAGCACTGTGCCGGACCGAGATGAGTGGGTGGAACGATGACCGAGCCGCGTGAGATCGCCGAACGGCTCTTGGATGCCCAAGTGGAATTCCTGCTGGCCGAGGTGAGCGGTGACCGCTTCGCCGAAGTGGTCGCACGCGATGTCGATGCGGTGCTCGGCGTGGCCGACACGCTGCTGTTCCGCGAGGTGGTCGAGCTCGACCAGGCGAAGCAGACGGTCGCGACGGTCGTCGATCTGGTCGGTGGCAGCCCCGTGCTGGCCGACATGGTCGGCGTGTTCGCCGACTCGATCTACGACCACATCGCCGCCAACAACGACTACACCCTCGGCGAGGTGGTGGAGCGGGAACCGGTGGAGGCTCTGCTGGAGAAGCTCTTCGGCATGCACCAGGCCCAGGAACGCATCCTGGACCGGCTCACCGAGAGCCCGCTCGTGGCCGCTGTGGCCTCGAAGTTCGTGGACAAGCTGATCAACGATTTCATGCAGGCCAACCGGGAGCGCGCCGAGAAGATCCCCGGCGTCTCCTCGCTGATGTCGCTCGGTCAGTCGGCGGCCAACCGCGCGAGGAAGGCCGCCGACGGCACGTTCGTCGGCGACCTCGCGGGCAAGGGCGCCATGTTCGCGCTCAAGCGCACCAACAACGCCATCCGCGAGATGCTGCGCGACGCCCCCGTGCACTCGGCCGCCATGGAGTTCTGGGATCTGCACGCCGACGAGCCGGTCAGCGGCCTGCGCGAATACCTGACCCAAAAGGATCTCAACGAGCTGGCGCTGCTCTGCTACGAGATCGCGGTGACCACCCGGGAGAAGGAGTACTTCGGGCTGCTCGTCGACGAGTGCGTCGAGGTGTTCTACGCCAAGTACGGCGACTACACCCTCGCGGCCATGCTGCCGGAGCTCGGCCTTTCCGGTGCCGACATCGCCACCGAGATCCTGCGCTACGGTCCCGCCGTGATCGAGGGCGCGAAGCGAAACGGATTGCTGGCCAAGCTGATCCGAGAGCGCCTCGAGCCGTTCTACACCTCGGACGCCGTGCTCGGCATCCTGGCCGACGCGGTGGGCTGAGCCCCCGGCGGGGTCGGGAATGCTGACGCGGGGTTCGGGAGTGCTGACGCGGGTTTGTGCGCTGGCGCGGATTCTCCAAGCGGGTTCGTGAGTGCGGTGCGAGGTTCGTGAGCGCTGGCGCGGTATTGGAGAGCGCCGACGCGATCTTCCAAGGGGTCGACGCGTTTACGAATGCGCAGACGGGGTAATCGAGGATGTCGGTGCCGTGTCGGTAGGCGCGGGTGCGGTGTTGCGAGGCTTCTAGCGCCCCAGCGCCCGGCTCGGCGGGCGCTGACGCGACGTTCGAGGGTGCCGGTGCGGTATCAGCGGGTGCCGGTTCGAAGGCATTGTGGCGGTGCGGTTCCAAGCATTCCGCGCGGTTTGCTGGGGCGCGAGCGCGGCGTGTTCCGCCGGGCAGACGGTCACCATCGGGTGGGGCACGGTGTGAGCGGATGGAAACCGCGAAAATACTGGATTACCAGCATGTTTAGAATGCCTGCTCGCGTCCGTTTCGCCGGATTTTCGCGTTGACACCGCCCCCGCCCTGTGACAGCTTGCTCCTGATTCCGCGCGTTCGTCCCGAATCGTCGCGGTCCAGTTCGCGAGGAGCGGGTGGTGCGTGTGCGTTGGAGGCCGCAGGCGGGCGGCGCGGCAACGGCTTCGGCCGCCGCGCCGGAAGCGTCCGGTGTCGGCAGGATAGTTCGGCCGCGCACCATTCGGGGCCGTTTGGCCAGAATCCTGTTCGTTTCACTGACTCTGGTGCTGACGCTGCTCGGCATCACCCTCGCCAGGGAGATCCAGGCGTTCCAGCGCAGCGGCGACACGGTGGACGCGGTCTCGCTGGCCTTGGTGGTGCAGGATCTGCTGCACGAGGCGCAGCGCGAGCGCGGTCTGAGCAACGGCCTGCTCGGCGGCGACGTCCGGCTGCGCCAGGCCGTCGCGGACCAGCGCGGGGCGACCGACCGGGCGCTGCGCGCACTCGACGCCGAATTGTCCGGCGGCGCGGGTGGTTCCGGTGAGATCCGCGCCGCGATCGGTCAGCTCGCCGGCTTGCCCGCGGTCCGCGCCCAGGTGGACACGGGCCGGATCGGCCGGGCGGCCGCGTTCCAGTTCTACAGCGACGCCATCGACGCGCTGAACCGTCCGCGGCTCGGCCTCGACCAGGCGCGCGACGCCGACGTGCGGCACGGCCTGCTCGCGCTGTACGCGCTCGGCGAGGCGAAGGAACAGACGGCGCGCGAGCGCGGCTTCCTCAACGGCGTGTTCGCCGCCGACGGTTTCGAGCCCGGCGAATACGTCCAGTTCCTCGACATCAGGGCCGCCAAGCAGGCCGGGCTGGCCGCCTTCGCGCGCGATGCCACCGCGGCGCAGCGCGACCTGCTCGACGCCGCGCTGCGCGGCGCCGACGCGACGCGGGCGGCCGAATCCGAGCGCGTCGCCATCGATTCCAGCGCTGGCCCGCTGGTGCGGCCGGTGGATCCCGGCCTGTGGTGGGCACAGATGACGGCCGTCATCGACGAGCAGCGCGCGGTGCAGCAGGCGGTCGGCGACGCGGTGCGTAAGCGCGCGGCCGACCTGCGGCAGGCGGCGGCGCTGACCCTGGCCGGGTTCCTGATCGCCGCGCTGCTCGCGATCGCGGTCGAGATCGCCTTGGTGGTCGC
>NZ_BDCF01000101.1 GCF_001613365.1 Nocardia xishanensis NBRC 101358 | reverse complement strand
AAGGATGTTCCGGCGGTGTCCTACTCTCCCACACCCTGTCGAGTGCAGTACCATCGGCGCAGGTGGCCTTAGCTTCCGGGTTCGGAATGGGACCGGGCGTTTCCCCACCGCTATAGCCGCCGTAACTCTATGAAACTATCCACAAACAGCGCACACACCACCCTTGGTCGGGGTTGTTGCGGCTGCAGTGTCTGTGTGTTGTTTCAGATACCGCACAGTGGACGCGTAGCTTCTTCGTTGGTAAGTCCTCGGCCGATTAGTACCAGTCACCTCCACACGTTACCGTGCTTCCAGTTCTGGCCTATCAACCCCATGGTCTGTGGGGGGCCTTACCCCCTCGAGGGGGTGAGAAACCTCATCTTGGAACAGGCTTCCCGCTTAGATGCTTTCAGCGGTTATCCCTTCCGAACGTAGCTAACCAGCGGTGCCCTTGGCAGGACAACTGGCACACCAGAGGTTCGTCCGTCCCGGTCCTCTCGTACTAGGGACAGCCTTCCTCAAGTTTCTGACGCGCGCGGCGGATAGAGACCGAACTGTCTCACGACGTTCTAAACCCAGCTCGCGTGCCGCTTTAATGGGCGAACAGCCCAACCCTTGGGACCTACTCCAGCCCCAGGATGCGACGAGCCGACATCGAGGTGCCAAACCATCCCGTCGATATGGACTCTTGGGGAAGATCAGCCTGTTATCCCCGGGGTACCTTTTATCCGTTGAGCGACACCGCTTCCACTTGCCGGTGCCGGATCACTAGTCCCGACTTTCGTCCCTGCTCGACATGTCTGTCTCACAGTCAAGCTCCCTTGTGCACTTGCACTCGACACCTGATTGCCAACCAGGCTGAGGGAACCTTTGGGCGCCTCCGTTACATTTTGGGAGGCAACCGCCCCAGTTAAACTACCCACCAGGCACTGTCCCTGAACCAGATCATGGTCCGAGGTTAGAGGTCCAATACGATCAGAGTGGTATTTCAACGACGACTCCACGAACACTGGCGTGCCCGCTTCACAGTCTCCCACCTATCCTACACAAACCGTACCGAACACCAATACCAAGCTATAGTGAAGGTCCCGGGGTCTTTTCGTCCTGCCGCGCGTAACGAGCATCTTTACTCGTAATGCAATTTCGCCGAGTCTGTGGTTGAGACAGCAGAGAAGTCGTTACGCCATTCGTGCAGGTCGGAACTTACCCGACAAGGAATTTCGCTACCTTAGGATGGTTATAGTTACCACCGCCGTTTACCGGGGCTTAAATTCTCAGCTTCGCGCCGAAGCGCTAACCGGTCCTCTTAACCTTCCGGCACCGGGCAGGCGTCAGTCCGTATACATCGTCTTACGACTTCGCACGGACCTGTGTTTTTAGTAAACAGTCGCTTCTCTCTGGTCTCTGCGACCACCACCAGCTCACGGGGCAAGCCCGGTCACCAGCGTTGGTCCCCCTTCTCCCGAAGTTACGGGGGCATTTTGCCGAGTTCCTTAACCACAGTTCTCTCGATCGCCTCGGTATTCTCTACCTGACCACCTGTGTCGGTTTGGGGTACGGGCCGTGTACCAACTCACTAGAGGCTTTTCTCGGCAGCATAGGATCACTGAATTCGCCTCAATCGGCTACGCATCACCTCTCAGGATATGTGCAACACGGATTTGCCTATGTCGCTCCCTACAGGCTTACACCAGTACAACCACTGACTGGCCCAGCTACCTTCCTGCGTCACCCCATCGCTTGACTACTACAGCCAGGGTCCCATGCAGCCCCATCACGTTCCCCGAAGGGAATCGATCCGGTTTTGGATGGTTAGCACAACTGCCTCGCCATTGGGCGCGGATACACGGGTACGGGAATATCAACCCGTTGTCCATCGACTACGCCTGTCGGCCTCGCCTTAGGTCCCGACTCACCCTGGGCGGATTAACCTGGCCCAGGAACCCTTGGTCATTCGGCGGACGAGTTTCTCACTCGTCTTTCGCTACTCATGCCTGCATTCTCACTCCCGCAGCCTCCACAACTAGTTCACACTGCTGCTTCCCTGGCTACAGGACGCTCCCCTACCCAGCCACACCACTGCACCACCCTCCGTAGAAGATGGCGGATGTATTGTGCGACTGCCGCGGCTTCGGCGGTGTACTTGAGCCCCGCTACATTGTCGGCGCAGGATCACTTGACCAGTGAGCTATTACGCACTCTTTCAAGGGTGGCTGCTTCTAAGCCAACCTCCTGGTTGTCTTCGCGACCCCACATCCTTTTCCACTTAGTACACGCTTAGGGGCCTTAGCCGGCGATCTGGGCTGTTTCCCTCTCGACTACGAAGCTTATCCCCCGCAGTCTCACTGCCACGCTCTCACACACCGGCATTCGGAGTTTGGCTGACTTCGGTAAGCTTGTGGGCCCCCTAGGCCATCCAGTAGCTCTACCTCCGGCGTGAAACACGTGACGCTGCACCTAAATGCATTTCGGGGAGAACCAGCTATCACGGAGTTTGATTGGCCTTTCACCCCTACCCACAGCTCATCCCCTCAGTTTTCAACCTAAGTGGGTTCGGGCCTCCACGACGTCTTACCGTCGCTTCACCCTGGCCATGGGTAGATCACTCCGCTTCGGGTCTAGAACATGCGACTGACAACGCCCTATTCGGACTCGCTTTCGCTACGGCTACCCCACACGGGTTAACCTCGCCACATGCCACTAACTCGCAGGCTCATTCTTCAAAAGGCACGCCATCACCCACAACACACTCAAGTGTTCGCAGGCCCTGACGGATTGTAAGCGCACGGTTTCAGGTACTATTTCACTCCCCTCCCGGGGTACTTTTCACCTTTCCCTCACGGTACTAGTCCGCTATCGGTCACCAGGGAGTATTCAGGCTTACCGGGTGGTCCCGGCAGATTCACAGCAGATTTCACGGGCCCGCTGCTACTCGGGAACTCACTACAACAGAGCATGAATTTTCGCTTACCGGACTCTCACCGTCTACGGTTGGCCGTCCCAGACCAATTCAGCTAACCCACACTTTTCTGACTGTTGCTCGCCACGGCAGTGACAAGAAAATGAGCCCCACAACCCCACGAACGCAACGCCTGCCGGCTATCACACGCCCATGGTTTAGCCTCATCCGCTTTCGCTCGCCACTACTCACGGAATCACTATTGTTTTCTCTTCCTGTGGGTACTGAGATGTTTCACTTCCCCACGTTCCCTCCACACACCCTATATATTCAGATGCGGGTAACACGACATCACTCGTGCTGGGTTTCCCCATTCGGAAATCCTCGGATCTCAGCTCGGTTGACAGCTCCCCGAGGCTTATCGCAGCCTCCTACGTCCTTCATCGGCTCCTGGTGCCAAGGCATCCACCGTACGCTCTTAAACACTTACAAACAAAGATGCTCGCGTCCACTGTGCAGTTCTCAAACAACACACCCACTCGAAATCTGATCTCGAAGCCAGCCAGAGCAAAACCCTGCGGTACTAACCGAAGATCCGAGCGGATCGTCTTTTTGCCTGGAAAGAACGTCTGTTCTTTCAGGACCCAACAGTGTGTCGATATATCTCCACCGTCCAGCCACATGGGGCCAAACATTCATGCAGAGAGGTTGCCAGCGTTCCACCCATGAGCGTCCGCAGTCCCACAGTCGGGGACTAAACGGTCTCTGGCACAACCACGCTCGACTGTTCGAGGCGCTGTGCAGAAGTGCTCCTTAGAAAGGAGGTGATCCAGCCGCACCTTCCGGTACGGCTACCTTGTTACGACTTCGTCCCAATCGCCAATCCCACCTTCGACGGCTCCCTCCCACAAGGGGTTAGGCCACCGGCTTCGGGTGTTACCGACTTTCATGACGTGACGGGCGGTGTGTACAAGGCCCGGGAACGTATTCACCGCAGCGTTGCTGATCTGCGATTACTAGCGACTCCAACTTCACGGGGTCGAGTTGCAGACCCCGATCCGAACTGAGACCGGCTTTAAGGGATTCGCTCCACCTCACGGTATCGCAGCCCTCTGTACCGGCCATTGTAGCATGTGTGAAGCCCTGGACATAAGGGGCATGATGACTTGACGTCGTCCCCACCTTCCTCCGAGTTGACCCCGGCAGTCTCTCACGAGTCCCCGCCATTACGCGCTGGCAACATAAGATAAGGGTTGCGCTCGTTGCGGGACTTAACCCAACATCTCACGACACGAGCTGACGACAGCCATGCACCACCTGTACACCGACCACAAGGGGGCCTACATCTCTGCAGGTTTCCGGTGTATGTCAAACCCAGGTAAGGTTCTTCGCGTTGCATCGAATTAATCCACATGCTCCGCCGCTTGTGCGGGCCCCCGTCAATTCCTTTGAGTTTTAGCCTTGCGGCCGTACTCCCCAGGCGGGGTACTTAATGCGTTAGCTACGGCACGGATCCCGTGGAAGGAAACCCACACCTAGTACCCACCGTTTACGGCGTGGACTACCAGGGTATCTAATCCTGTTCGCTACCCACGCTTTCGCTTCTCAGCGTCAGTTACTTCCCAGAGACCCGCCTTCGCCACCGGTGTTCCTCCTGATATCTGCGCATTTCACCGCTACACCAGGAATTCCAGTCTCCCCTGAAGTACTCTAGTCTGCCCGTATCGCCTGCAAGCTCACAGTTGAGCTGTGAGTTTTCACAGAAGACGTGACAGACCGCCTACAAGCTCTTTACGCCCAGTAATTCCGGACAACGCTCGCACCCTACGTATTACCGCGGCTGCTGGCACGTAGTTGGCCGGTGCTTCTTCTACAGGTACCGTCACTTGCGCTTCGTCCCTGTCGAAAGAGGTTTACAACCCGAAGGCCGTCATCCCTCACGCGGCGTCGCTGCATCAGGCTTTCGCCCATTGTGCAATATTCCCCACTGCTGCCTCCCGTAGGAGTCTGGGCCGTGTCTCAGTCCCAGTGTGGCCGGTCGCCCTCTCAGGCCGGCTACCCGTCGTCGCCTTGGTAGGCCATTACCCCACCAACAAGCTGATAGGCCGCGGGCCCATCTCGCACCGATAAATCTTTCCACCCGAAACCATGCAGTTCCAGGTCATATCCGGTATTAGACCCAGTTTCCCAGGCTTATCCCGAAGTGCGAGGCAGATCACCCACGTGTTACTCACCCGTTCGCCGCTCGTGTACCCCGAAGGGCCTTACCGCTCGACTTGCATGTGTTAAGCACGCCGCCAGCGTTCGTCCTGAGCCAGGATCAAACTCTCCGTTGAAGACTCTCGAAACACCCGAAGGTGAATCAGAAATATCTAAACTAGAGTCCGAAAACCTAGCAAAACCATCGCCAGCCGGAAATTAGCTGACTTAAATGTCCGACCCTCCACACGGGGAGTGGAAGAGCCGGAACCAAATTTCAAAATTTGGCACTGACATTCATCGACACACTATTGAGTTCTCAAAGAACACACGCACAC
>NZ_BDCF01000100.1 GCF_001613365.1 Nocardia xishanensis NBRC 101358 | reverse complement strand
CCCGGCGGACCCGCGACGCTGACGCCGCGCGAGCGCGAGGTCGCCGAACTGGCCGCGCGCGGCCACCCCAACAAGGAGATCGCCCACCGGCTCTACCTCAGCCCGCGCACCGTCGAGGACCATCTCAGCCGCATCCTGCGCAAACTGGATCTGACCGGACGCGCGGGCATCGCGCACAAGCTCGGCGAGCTGGAACCCCCAGCGGGCTAGGCGATCACGGTGGACGACCGCCGCAATCCCCGAAGCCGCGCCGCACACGACGGTAGGGTGAGACGCTGTCACCAGGAAAGGATTTGGGATGGCGGGCAAGCGCACGGTGCTCACGGCCGGTCTGCGCCGCCTCGCGGCGTTGCTGACCGAGATGCGCGACACGGTCGGGCTCAGCAAAGAGGAAGTCAGCGGGCGGACCGGGATCAATGTGACGACCCTGTACCGGATCGAACAGGCCCAGGCGCGGCCGCAGCGCCGCACCCTGAACACGCTGCTCGACCTCTACCAGGTGGAACCCGACCGGCGCAGGTACGCATTGGATCTGCTGTCGGACGCGCAGAAGCCCGGCATGTCCCGGCCCTGGGAAGCCAATCTGACCGAGGTGTACGCGGCCTACATCAACTTCGAATCCGAGGCGCTCTCGGCTCGTCACTACCAGACCTCCTTCATCCCAGGCCTTTTGCAGACGCCGCAGTACGCGCTCGCGGTGATCGACACGTCCATGCCGAAGGTCGAGACCGCGATCATGGAGAGCCGGGTGCACGCCCGGCTGAACCGGGCGGTGGTGCTCACCAAGGAGAAACCGCTCGAACTGTGGGTGGTGCTCGACGAAGCGGCGATCCGCCGGGTGGTCGGCGGTCCGGAGACCATGTGCGGCCAGCTTCAGAAGCTGCTGACGGAGAGCAAACGGAAAAACGTGATCTTGCAGATCCTTCCGTTCGACGCGGGCGCGCACCCCGGCATGGCTGGATCGTTCACGCTGCTCGACTTCGAGGACCCCAACGACCCCGAACTGGTCTACGTGGAGGGCATCGCGGGTGACACGCTGGTGGAGGGCCACAACGAGGTCCGCCGCTTCGGCGTGATCTTCGACCAGCTCAGGGCGATGGCGCTGAGCCCGCGCGATTCGGTCGCGTTGATCGAGAAGATCGCCGCGGGGATGAGCTAGCGTTCCGGGGTGTTCCGGCGACCGATTCGCCGAGAGAATGGGTACACCGAGGTCCCATCCGCAAACCGCGCACAGGAGTCCCCGATGGCCGATGTGTCCGCTGAATCGCCAGCCACGCCCGAACCCAGCCTGCACCGGGTGATGGGACCGGGTCTGCTGCTGTTGTTCGTCGTCGGCGACATCCTCGGCACCGGCATCTACGCCCTCACCGGGCGGGTCGCCGCCGAAGTCGGCGGCGCTGTGTGGGTGCCGTTCGTCGTCGCGTTCCTCGTCGCCCTGGTCACCGGGCTGAGCTACCTCGAGCTGGTCACCAAATACCCGCACGCCGCAGGGGCCGCCCTCTACACGCACAAGGCGTTCGGCATCCACTTCCTCACCTTCATGATCGCCTTCGCGGTGCTCAGCTCCGGCATCACCTCGGCCGCCACCGCGTCGCGCGCGTTCGCGGCGAACTTCGCCGAAGCCTTCGAATTCGAGGTCGGCACCGGGATCGCGATCACCGCCGTCGCGCTGGCGTTCATGGCCGTGGTCGCGGCGATCAACCTGCGCGGCGTCAGCGAGGGCGTCAAGCTGAACGTGCTGCTCACCTGCGTCGAGCTGACCGGACTGTTGATCGTCATCGGGATCGGGCTGTGGGCGCTGGGCTTCGGCAACGGCGATTTCGGCCGCATCACCGAATTCCAGACCGGCGAGCGCAGCGCGCTCGGCGGCGTGATCGTGGCGACCACGCTCGCCTTCTACGCCATGGTGGGCTTCGAGGACTCGGTGAACATGGCCGAGGAGTGCAAGGAGCCGACCCGGATCTTCCCCAAGGTGCTGCTCACCGGATTGTTCGTCACCGGAACGATCTACGTGCTCGTCTCGATCACCTCGGTCGCGCTGGTCCCCGCCGACCAGCTCGGCGAAGGCGATACCCCGCTGCTGAAGGTGGTCGAGGTCGGCGCGCCCGGGTTCCCGACGCACATCTTCGCGTTCATCACCATGTTCGCCGTGGCCAATTCGGCCCTGATCAACATGCTGATGGCGAGCAGGCTGCTCTACGGCATGGCGCGGCAGGGCGTCGTGCCGCGCGCGTTCGGGCAGGTGAACGCCAGGCGGCGCACGCCGCAGATCGCGATCGCCTTCACCACGCTGCTCGCCCTCGGCCTCATCGCCTTCGTCGGCGAGGTGCCCGAACTCGGCGGCACCACCGCGCTGCTGCTGCTCGCGGTGTTCACGGTGGTCAACGTGGCGGTGCTGGTGCTGCGGCGAGACCCGGTCGCGCACAAACATTTCCGCACCCCGACCGCGCTGCCGGTGGTTGGGGCGTTGTCCTGCGGGTTCCTCGTCACGCCGCTCACCGACCGCAATCCCGAGCAGTACCTGATCGCGGGCGTGCTGCTGGCCATCGGCGTCGTGCTCTGGCTGGTGAACCAGCTGGCGATCCGGCACCAGCGCACCGAGCCAGCGACGGCCGCGACTCCGACGCCCGAGCCGTGATCGCGGGGTGTTCGCGCAGGTGAACGGGCCGGAATACGGTCGGCCGCAGCCGATCACGTGCTGACTGTGACCGATCACCGGGATGACGCGGGGCGACGGTGTCGGTAGAGTGAACGCCGATGACCAGCATGGAAGCCCGTCTCGGCGACGCTACCCGGACGGTGCCGCTGCCCAGTCCGTGGAACGTCAACGCCTACCTGGCCGAGGTGGCGGCGCATCGCGGGCGCTCGATCTCGCTGCAGCCGGTGCCCGCCGAGATCTTGGCCGAAAACGGTTGTCGCGGCAAAGGTCTGTGGGTGGCGCGCAAATTCGACGACATCATCGTGTACGACGCCGAGGCCACCGAGCGCAACGCCGATCACATCATCCTGCACGAGATCGGGCACATGCTGCTCGGACACGGCAGGGACGACACCGAGCCCGCCGCTCCGCTGTCACCGAAGCTGGCCGCGCTGCTGCCCTCGTTGGCGGCGCAGCAAGTGCTGGGCCGCAACGAATTCGGCGCGGAGTGCGAGCAGGAGGCGGAGGTGTTCGCCGACATGACCATGGTGTACGCGACGCTGCCGCGCGGGCGCGGGCGCGGATTCCGGCTCTTCGGGCGCGGGCGCTAGAGAGGGTGCTGGACACCATCCGGCACCTCGCGCGTTCCGGCCTGTAGCGCGTCGACCAGGTCCTGATAGCGCTCGGCGAGGTCGACCACTTGCGACCACACGTCGTGGAACACCGAATCCGGTGCGGCCGCCAGCGGCACGCACGCCTGCGCGATGAGCTGCGCCAACCGGTCCACCATGCCGCCGACGGTCTCGCTGTTCGGGCGCCCGCCGCCGGGCACCGGCGTCGCGAGCGTCATCCACCGGTCGATGGACCGGATGAGCTGGACGCGCCGCCGGTCCAGCTTGGCCATCTCGTAGCCGGGCGTGCGCTCCCGCAACACGTGCAGCTGCGCCAGCTCGCCCGCCGCCTCCAGCATCGGGTGGTCGTCGTGTGGCAATCCACGGCAGGCCGCGACCAGCTGTTCCCTGCCGGGCACCATCCAGTTGTCGATCGTGTCGGACATCGCACCGCCTCCCGGAACCACCATGATCCTCGGAGCCGCGCCGCGGCGGGAAGCGGACAATCCGACCGTCCGCCCTGCCCGCGCATGCCATGTACATCAGAGATGTATCACCCGCGGCCGAATTCCGGGGCGCTTCAACGGAGATCGATCGACGACACACCCGTGGCGAAGGCGGCGATCGCGTCGAGTCCCGGCCGGTACTCCCCTGTGGTGTCCACCTCGAGAGCGGGCGCGTCCAGTCTCACTCGCTGGAAGGCGTCGTGCCGCGCGCCGAGCGCCGCCCGATCCGGGTCACCTGGCGCGGAATGGACGCGTCGCAGCGGCTCCTCCCGTCTGCGGCGACCGATCCGAGCGACCGCGACATCCCGGTCCACGACGCAGTGCACGAACCGGAGATCGGCCAGCTCGGACAACGGCTCGAGCCCTGGCCGCCAGAGCCGGTCCTGGAAGGCCGCCTCGGCCACGGTGTCGACGCCCGCTCGCGTCAGGACCGTGAGCACCTCGAAGAAGGTGCCGAGGGTTCGCAGCGCGAGTTCGTCTCCCGGCGCGGGCTTGAACGCGGGATCGGCATGCGCCATCCCCTGCTTGATCTCGTCGCGACTGATCACCGGCCACCCGACGGCGCGGCCGAGCGCGTGGGCCAGGGTCGTCTTCCCGGAGCCGGGCGGACCGCTGACGACGATCAGCCGCGGGCGGCGTCCCACAGGGGGAAGTTGGTTTACATCTGTCACGTAACGCGAGAGTACGTACCGGATACCGGCCGGGCACATGACTCGGCGGCGAGGGCTCACCACCTCTGGACCGGTGCAATTTCGGGACTCGGGGAGCGCGGCGTCTGGCACGGGTTTAGGCTGTCCGCCGTGGTCGCACCCCAACCGTCCGTCGCTCCCCATCCGGATATCGCACCGCTCGCCTCGTTGCTCGGCACGTGGCGCGGCGGCGGGCACGGTGAGTACCCGACCATCGAATCGTTCGACTACCTGGAGGAGATCCGGTTCGGTCACCTGGGCCGCCCGTTCCTGACCTACCGCCAGCGCACCCGCGCCGCCGACGGCAGCAGGCCGATGCACGCCGAGACCGGCTACCTGCGCTGCCCGCGGCCCGACCACGTCGAGCTGATCCTCGCCCACCCGACCGGCATCACCGAGATCTGCGAGGGTGCGCTCACCATCACCGACGGCGAGCTGCACATGGAGTTCGACTCCACCAGCATCGGGCGCAGCCGCACGGCGAAGATGGTGACCGCGCTCAACCGGTCGTTCCGGCTCACCGGCGACACCATCGACTACACGCTGCGGATGGCCGCGGTCGGCGAACCGCTGACCCACCACCTCGCCGCCACCCTGCACCGAGCCTGATCCGCGAGCCCGGACTCCGCGAGCCGTACTCCACAGACCCTGACTCCGCGAGCTGTCGCTCCACGGGACTCCGAGTCGGCGAGCCGTCACGCAGCGGACCCTGACTCCGCGAGCCCTCGTCACACGGACCCTCACGCCCCGAGCCCTCGCCCCCACGGACCCTCACGCCCCGAGCCATCGCTCGACGGACCCTCACTCCCTGAGCCCTCGCTCCCACGGACCCGGACTCCACGAGCCCTCACTTCACGAACTCAGGCCGGGCCGATCGGCACACACGACTCGAACTCCCCGCCCGCGTCGCGATAGCGGGGCCAGCGCATCGCGCCCGAGGTCTGCGGCCCGAACACGCCGTCTCGATCGAGACCGTGCAGATCCTGGACGTAGAGCACGGCGAGACCGGTCGCGGTGCTGTAGTCGCCGACACCGTCGGCCAGCTCCCGCTGGTAGCACCGGCGCAGCGCGTCCTGTAGCGCGCGCACGCCCTCGATCGGCGTGGCCCGCGGCGCGCCTGGACCGCCCGGATGGGAGTCGACATAGGACAGGATGCAGCGGCGTCCGCCGTCGTTCGTGGTGGGCAGCACGACGTGGTATCCGTCACCGGTCGGCACCTCGGTGGTGAAATAGCAGCGCGGCGAGACACCCGC
>NZ_BDCF01000099.1 GCF_001613365.1 Nocardia xishanensis NBRC 101358 | reverse complement strand
GAGGTGCTGGCCTGGGACGGGCCGCACGCCGATCTGGTGGCGGCCTTCGCCGACGCCGCGCGGCGGGCGGTCGCGAGCGAACGGCCGGTGCTGGTGGCCGGTCCCGGCCAGGGCGAGCACGGCGCGCGGACGCTGGTCGCCCAGCCGTTGCTGATCGAGAACAGCGGTGCGGCGGGCGCGCTCGGAATCGTGACCGGCGGCAAGCCGGGTCCCGGACTCCTCGGCGCGCTCGCCGAGGTGGCCCGCTATGCCTGCGGCCAGCTGGAACTGGCCGAACTCGACGCCTCCCGCGCCAGGCTGGACCGCGCGGAGGTGCGGGCGCTGCGGGCGCAGATCAGCCCGCACTTCATCTACAACGCGCTCAACACCATCGCGTCGTTCGTGCGCACCGATCCGGCGCGGGCCAGGGAGCTCATCCTCGAATTCGCCGACTTCACCCGCTATTCCTTCCGCGCAGCAGGCGAATTCACCGTGCTGTCCGACGAACTGCGCAACATCGAGCGCTATCTGGCGCTGGAGCGAGCCCGCTTCGGCGACGCGCTACAGGTGCGGCTGCGGATCGCGCCCGAGGTGCTCGGCGTCGTGCTGCCCTTCCTCGCCTTGCAACCGCTGGTCGAGAACGCGGTGCGGCACGGCATCGCGGGCAGGCGGGGCGGCGGCACCATCGCCATCGTGGCCACCGACGCGGGCACCGACTGCCTGATCAGCGTCGAGGACGACGGCGCGGGCATGGACCCCGACCTGCTGCGTTCCGGCGCCCTCGACGCGATCGAATCCGGTTCCGGTCCTGCGGGTTCCGGCGAGTCGGCGCACGTCGGGCTGGCCAACGTGGACGATCGGCTGCGCGCGGCCTTCGGCAACGACTACGGGTTGATCGTGGAGACCGCGCCCGGCGCGGGCACCAAGGTCAGCCTGCGGGTGCCGAAGTTCCGCCCCGGCGTACGCGCCTGACGATCGCGATATCCGCTGGTCGGGATATCCGAAACACGCCCGATCACCATGCCCTTACCATGAGAGGGTTGTGACGCAGAACACCGAGAGGCAGGCGGGCCCGCTGCGCGTGCTAGCCGTGGACGACGAGAAGCCCGCTCTGGACGAGCTGGTGTATCTGCTGCGCACCCAGCAGGGTGTGGGCGAGATCCACACCGCGGGCGAGGCGACCGGCGCGCTGCGGGTGCTGCGCACCCACCCGGTCGACGCGGTCTTCCTCGACATCAACATGCCCGGACTCGACGGCATGGAGCTCGCGGGCATCCTCTCCGAGTTCGCCAACCCGCCCGCGGTGGTGTTCGTGACCGCGCACGACGACCGTGCGGTGAGCGCGTTCGATCTCGGCGCGGTGGACTATCTGCTGAAACCGCTGCGCGAGGCGCGCCTGGCGGAGGCGGTGCGGCGCATCGCTCAGTCGCGCGCCGCTCCCCCGCCGCCCGCGGCGCCGCGCGGCGACCCGAACGCGGTCATCCCGGTCGAGCTGGGCGGCGTGACAACGCTGGTGCACCGGTCGAGCGTGAGCTGGGTGGAGGCGGATGGCGACTACGCCAGGCTGCACACCAGCGCGGGCTCGCACCTGGTGCGCATTCCGCTCTCCGCCCTCGAATCTCGCTGGGAGAATGCCGGTTTCCTGCGCGTACACCGCTCGTACCTGGTGGCGCTGCGACTGGTCACCGGCCTGCGCACGGTGGGCAGCGGCACAGTGGTGTGCCTGCGCGCCGATGGCAGCGCGGCGGCGGTGGAGCTGCCGGTGAGCCGCAGACAGGTGCGCGAGCTCAAACAGCGGCTGGTGCACGGACCACGCCACACCTGGACCAACCGGTGACCGGGCCGCAACGGCCCGCACGGCAACGGGTGGTGCTGGCCGAGCGCCACGGCGCGCGACGGGTGCGCACCCGCGTGGAAGTCGCCGAGCAGACCGAGATCGGGGAAGCCTTGATCGGCGGTCTCATTCGCGCCCAGCTCGGCCTCGCGCTGCGGCTGGCGCTGGTGACGGTCTTGGCGCTCGGCGCGGTTCCGCTGCTGCTGAACATCGAGTCGCTCGGCTCGGCGGTAGTCATCGGAGTGCGGCTGCCCTGGCTCCTGCTCGGCGGCGCGGTGTTCCCAGCGCTGTACGGGGTGGGTCGGCTCTATGTGCGGCTGTCCGAACGCAACGAGGAGGATTTCCTCGACCTGGCCGGGGACTGACGTGGGCGCGCCCGCCCTGACCGTCGCGGCCCTGCTGCTCGCCGCGCTCGCCACCGTGGCCATCGGCGCGTACGGTGTGCGGCTCTCGCGCACCACCTCCGATTTCCTCGTCGCGTCGCGCAGCGTGACCCCCGGCTGGAACGCGGCGGCGATCTCCGGCGAATACCTCTCGGCCGCCTCGTTTCTCGGCGTGGCGGGCCTGATCGCGAAGTACGGCGCCGACGCGCTGTGGTATCCGGTGGGATTCACCGCGGGCTACCTGGCGCTGCTGCTGTTCGTCGCCGCCCCGCTACGCCGCTCGGGCGCGTACACGGTGCCGGATTTCGCCGAATTCCGGCTCGGCTCGGTGCGTTTGCGCAGGCTCGCCGCGGTCGTGGTGGTGCTGGTGTGCGCGGTCTACCTGATTCCGCAGTTCCAGGGCGCCGGGCTCACCCTGCGAATTCTGCTCGGCGTACCGAGCTGGGTCGGGGCCGTCGCGGTCGGGGCGATCGTGATCGCGAATGTCACCGGCGGCGGCATGCGGTCGATCACGCTGGTCCAGGCGTTCCAGTACTGGCTCAAGTTCACCGCCGTAGCGCTGCCCGCGCTGGTGTTGCTCGGCCACTTCTTCGCCCAGGACCGCGAGCTCGGTACGGCAGCGCCGCCGGTGGTCACCGAGCGCACCACGGTGGACGTCACCACCGACGTGGTGGTGCAGGTCGGTGCGGGTCAACGGGTTTCGATCGCGGGCACGGTGGACGGCCGCCGCGTCGACGGTCCGGTGGCGTTGGCGCCCGGCGAGCACCAGCTGGCCGCGGGCACCCAGCTGGTGCTCGAATCCGGTTCCGCGGTACCGGTGGTGGCGGGCGCGCCCGCCGACGGCGTCAGCTGGTTGTCGCCGGGTGGCGGGTTCGGCGGCTCGCACCCGACCTACCAGGTGTATTCGCTGATCATCGCCACCTTCCTCGGCACGATGGGACTGCCGCACGTGCTGGTGCGGTTCTACACCAATCCCGACGGGCGAGCCGCGCGGGCCACCGCGCTCGCCGTCATCGGCTTGGTCGGCATGTTCTACCTGTTCCCGATTCTGCTCGGGGTGTTCGCCCGGCTCTACGTGCCGCAGTTGCTGATCACCGGAACCTCGGACGCCGCGGTGCTGCTGCTGCCCGGTTCGGTGCTCGGCGGACTGCCAGGCAGCCTGCTGGCTGCGCTCGCCGCGGCGGGCGCGATCGCCGCGTTCCTCTCCACCTCCTCCGGCCTGCTGGTCAGCATCGCGGGCGTGCTCAGCACGGACATGCTGCGCGGCCGGATCCGGGACTTCCGCATGGCCGCGCTGGCGGCGGGCGTCGTCCCGCTGGCGCTGTCGCTCACCGTCGCCTCGCTCGACCTCTCGCGCACCGTCGCGCTGGCGTTCTCGGTGGCCGCTTCGACGCTGTGCCCGCTGCTGGTGCTCGGCATCTGGTGGCGTGGGCTCACCGCGAAGGGCGCGGGGGCAGGCCTGATCGCGGGCGGACTCGTCGCGGGCGGGGCGACGGCGGTGTCCGTGCTCGGCGGCGCGTCCGAGGCGGTCGCCGACGGCTGGCTCGCGGCGATCCTCGGCTACCCGGCGGCGATCAGCGTGCCGCTGGCCTTCCTCACGATGGTCGTGGTGAGCACCGTGACGTGTGGTCAGGGCCCGCGCGCGGTGCGCGGGATCTTCGTGCGCATGCACGCCCCCGAACGGCTCGGCATGGGCGCCGACCGAGAGCGCGGGCTGCGCACCAGCTGACGGAGGGGCGGCAGGACCGTCGACCGTTCGTCGCGCGGAGCCGACCGCTCACCGCACAGATCCCCACCTTCACAGAGTGACCTGCACCACAACGCATATCGGCGCTTCGATCGGTCTACCTTCACCGCAGTAATCCACGTCACAAGCTAGGACGCTCCGATGACCGGTACCGACCTCACCAAGCCACCGCGCACACCGAGCGAAGAGGACTTCGCCGCCGTGCAGGCCAGCCCGCAATTCCAGGAGCTGCGAAATCGTCTGCGCCGTTTCGTGTTCCCCATGACGGCACTGTTCCTGACCTGGTACCTCAGCTATGTGCTGCTCGGCGCGTACGCGCACGACTTCATGGCGACCGAGGTCGTCGGCAACATCAACGTCGGGCTACTGCTCGGCCTCGGCCAATTCCTGTCCACCTTCGTAATCACCGCGTGCTACGTCCGCTTCGCCAACAAGGAACTGGATCCGCGCGCCGCGGCCATTCGCAACTACCTGGAGGGTGAGCGGGCATGACCACGCAGTATCTCGCCGCGGGCACGGTCGGCAATCCCGTCGCGAACATCGCCATCTTCGGCTTGTTCGTCGCGGTCACGATGGTGGTGGTGATCAGGGCGAGCCGCAACAACGCCAGTGCTGCGGACTACTTCACCGGCGGGCGCGGCTTCACCGGCCCGCAGAACGGCATCGCCATCGCGGGCGATTACCTCTCGGCGGCAAGCTTTCTCGGCATCGCGGGCGCCATCGCGGTCTACGGCTACGACGGCTTCCTCTACTCCATCGGCTTCCTGGTGGCCTGGCTGGTCGCGCTGCTGATGGTGGCCGAAATGCTCAGGAACACCGGCAAATTCACCATGGCCGACGTGCTGAGCTTCCGGCTGCGGGAACGGCCGGTGCGCACCGCGGCGGCGCTGTCCACGCTGACCGTCTCGCTGTTCTACCTGCTGGCCCAGATGGCGGGCGCGGGCGGCCTGGTCGCGCTGCTGCTCGACATCGACGACCGTGCCGGGCAGTCGGTGGTGATCGCCGTGGTCGGCGTGCTGATGATCGTCTACGTGCTGGTCGGCGGTATGAAGGGCACCACGTGGGTGCAGATCATCAAGGCCGTTCTGCTGATCACCGGCGCCGCGTTGATGACGGTGATGGTGCTGGCCAAGTTCGGGTTCGACTTCTCCGAGATCCTCGGCTCGGCGCAGCAGATGGTCTCCGATTCCACCAGCAAGGCCGTCGCCGCGCGTGACGTGCTCGCCCCCGGCGCGCAGTACGGCGCGACCGAGACCTCGAAGCTGAACTTCGTCTCCCTCGGTCTCGCGCTTGTCCTCGGCACCGCGGGACTGCCGCACGTGCTGATGCGCTTCTACACCGTGCCGACCGCCAAGGAGGCCCGCCGCTCCGTAGTGTGGGCGATCGCCCTGATCGGCGCGTTCTACCTGTTCACGCTGGTACTGGGCTACGGAGCCGCCGCCATCGTCGGTCCGGATCGCATCCTCGCTTCGGCGGGCGGCCAGAACTCGGCGGCTCCGCTGCTGGCCTTCGAACTCGGCGGCGTGGTGCTGCTCGGCATCATCTCCGCGGTCGCGTTCGCCACGATCCTCGCGGTGGTCGCCGGGCTCACCATCACCGCGGCGGCCTCGTTCGCGCACGACATCTACGGCAGCGTGCTCAAGCGCGGCAAGGCGGACGAGTCGGCGCAGGTGCGGGTTTCGCGGATCACCGCGGTGGTGATCGGCGCGCTCGCCATCGGCCTCGGCATCCTGGCCAACGGGCAGAACATCGCGTTCCTGGTGGCGCTGGCCTTCGCGGTCGCGGCGGCGGCGAATCTGCCGACCATCGTGTACTCGCTGTTCTGGCGGCGCTTCAACACCACCGGCGCGCTGTGGAGCATGTACGGCGGCCTGATCTCCACGATCGTGCTCATCGTGTTCTCGCCCGCGGTGTCGGGCAGCAAGAGCGCCATGCTCCCCGGCTCGGACTTCGACCTCTTCCCGCTGTCGAATCCCGGAATCGTCTCCATCCCCTTGGCTTTCGCGCTCGGCGTGATCGGCACCTTCGTCGGTGGCCGCACACCGGAGAACCCGGCCAAGGCCGCCGAGATGGAGGTTCGTTCGCTCACGGGAGTGGGCGCTGAGAAGGCGGTCGTGCACTGACCTTCCCGATCCCGGCGCTGCCGGGATCACCGCAGGACTCGCCGCAACGGCGCGGCGCCCGTCGGGTCCCGGCACACGCCGGGGCCCGACCCCTGTTCCCGTTGCCGCTCAGGCTCTTTCGATTGGAGATATGACTTGACCAGCGCCACGACCGAACCGGACACCACCGTCCCGGTGACCTACGCGCCCAGCCCAGAATTCGCCGCCGCCGCGAACGCCGATGCGGCGCTTTACGATCGGGCCGCCGACGATCGCGACGCTTTCTGGGCCGAGCAGGCCGAACGGCTGCACTGGCATCAGAAGTGGAGCCAGGTGCTGGACTGGAGCGACGCACCCGTCGCCAAGTGGTTCGTCGACGGCACGCTCAACGTCGCCTACAACTGCGTGGACCGCCACGTCCTCGACGGACACGGCGACCAGGTCGCCATCCACTGGGAAGGCGAACCCGGCGACTCCCGCGACATCACCTACCGGCAACTGCTCGACGAGGTCTCCCAGGCCGCCAACTACCTCACCGAACTCGGACTCGAAGCCGGCGACCGGGTCGCCATCTACATGCCGATGGTGCCCGAGGCGATCGTCTCCATGCTCGCCTGCGCACGCCTCGGACTCACCCACTCGGTGGTCTTCGCCGGGTTCTCCCCCACCGCGCTGCGCCAACGCGTCGACGACGCACGCGCCCGGCTCGTCATCACCACCGACGGGCAGTGGCGCCGCGGCAAGTCCGCACCGCTGAAGGAAGCCGTGGACGAGGCGCTCTACGCCCACGGCGACCTGCCACACAGCGTGGAGCACGTGCTGGTGGTGCGCCGCACCGATGTCGAGGTGCCGTGGACCGAAGGCCGGGACCTGTGGTGGCACGAGACCGTCGCCCAAGCCGCCACCCACCACGAAGCCCAGCCCTTCGATGCCGAG
>NZ_BDCF01000098.1 GCF_001613365.1 Nocardia xishanensis NBRC 101358 | reverse complement strand
GTCGGCGCGGCCAGGCTCGCGGCGAGGCGGCGGCCCCAGTCGTCGTCGACGCAGATCACCGAGGTTCGGGCGGCGACGGCCGACGCCGGGTCGAAAAGCCTGCGCTTGGCGCCGAAGTAGTCCTCGAAATCGGCGTGGAAGTCCAGGTGGTCCTGGGACAGGTTGGTGAAAGCGCCCACCGCGAAGCGCACACCGTCGACCCGGCCGAGCGCCAGCGCGTGGCTGGACACCTCCATCACCACCGCGTCCACGCCCTGCTCCACCATGAGCGCGAACATCGCGTGCAGCTGCGGCGCCTCGGGGGTGGTCAGCGCGCTCGGCACCCGGCGGCCGCCGATCCTGGTCTCGATGGTGCCGATCAGCGCGGTGGACAGACCACCAGCGGCCAGCCCGGCCTCCACCAGATACGACGTGGTGGTCTTGCCCGAGGTGCCGGTGATGCCGACGATGCGCAGCCGCTGCGAGGGGTTGCCGTACAGCGCCGCGGAGAGCTCGCCGAGCACCTCGCGCGGCCGCTCGCGCACCAGTACCGGCACGCCGAGCTCGCCGGCCAGCCCGGCGCCCTCGGCATCGCTGAACACGGCCACCGCGCCGCGCTCGACGGCGTCACGGGCGAAGCGCGCGCCGTGCGACTGCGAGCCGGGCAGCGCGGCGAACAGATCGCCTGGACGCACCGCGTTCGAACGCTGCTCGATCCCGGTGACCACCAGATCGCCGGGCGCGGGCGCCGACAGGCTGGCGCCGGTCAGCTCCAGCACGGTGGTCAGCGGTGTCGACGGCGGGTCGACCGGCCGCAACGCGGGCGGGCTGGACTGCGCGGGCACCTCGCTCCTCTCGGACAGGGCATTGGACAGCACGGACTATGGTGACGAGTCAGGTTACCGACGCGGGCTCACCGGGGAACAACGCGCCTCGGTGTTGCCGCGCCGTGGAGCGGAAATACGACGATTCGACAAGCCGGAATCACACACCAGCCTGCAGGACGAACTTCTGTGCCGGGGCGGTCGTCGGCGGGATCCGATCGCGCTGCAGCGCCCACGACGCGATGCTGTGGAACAGCGGCGCGGCCGACTGGCCGCCGCTGCCGTCGGAGCTGCGCACCGGGTTGTCCAGCATCATGCCGATCACGTATCGCGGGTTGTCGGCGGGCGCCATGCCCGCGAATGTGATCCAGTAGCTGGAGCTCGAGTAACACTTGCAGTCCGGATCGATCTTCTGCGCGGTGCCGGTCTTGCCCGCGATCCGGTAGCCCTCGATCGCGGCGGGCCAGCCGGTGCCGTTCTGTTCGGCGTCCATCGGATCGCGCTGGACCACGGCCTGGAACATGTGGCGCAACGTCTGCGCGGTCTGCGTGCTCACCACCCGGGTGCCGTCCGGCTGCGGCTCCTCGGTGCGGGCGCCGTCCGGCGCGATCTTGGCCTTCACGATGCGCGGCGGGACGCGAATGCCGTCGTTGGCGATGGCCTGGTACATTCCCGTCATCTGCAAGGTGGACATCGAAAGGCCCTGTCCGATCGGAAGATTGGCGAAGGTGCCGCCCGACCACTGGTCGCGCGACGGCACCTGACCCGCGGACTCGCCCGGCAGGCCGACGCCGGTGCGCTGACCGAGACCGAAGCGGTGCAGCATGTCCGCGTAGCGGTCCTCGCCGACGCGCTGGGCCAGCATCAGGGTGCCGACGTTGGACGACCTCGCGAAGATGCCGGTGGTCGTATAGGGCACCACACCGTGGTTCCAGGCGTCGCCGACGGTGACGCCCGCCATCTGGATCGAGCCGGGGACCTGGAGCACCTCGTCGGGCGTGGTGAGCCCGTATTCGATGGCCGCGGCCGCGGTGACGATCTTGTTCACCGAGCCGGGTTCGAACGGGTCGCTCACCGAGGGGTTGCTGGTCTTGGCCGAACCCCAGTTCTGCGGGCCCAGCGTTGGATTGAAGGTGTTGTCGTTGGCCATCGCGAGCACCTGGCCGGTCCGTGCGTCCAGCACCACGGCCGAGGCGCCCTGCGCGCCGGACTGCTGCCTGGCCTGCTGCACCTGCTGCTGCACGTAGTACTGCAGGTCGGAGTCGAGGGTGAGTTCGACGCCGTTGCCGTTCACGGCGGGCTGTTTGTCGCGCCAACTGCCGGGAATGACGGCGCCGTCGGAACCGCGGTCGTAGGTGTGCGAGCCGTCGGTGCCCGCGAGCACCGAGTCCAGCGAGGATTCCAGGCCGATCAGCCCGTGTCCGTCCCATCCGGTCGCGCCGATCATGTTGGCGGCCAGCGATCCGCCCGGGTACTCGCGCCGTGGCTGTGAGTCCGCGCCCACTTCCGGGAACTGCACGGTGATGTCCGTGGCGACACGCGGATCGACATTGCGGGCGAGATAGACGAACGTCTCGTCACTGCGCAGCTTCTCCAGCAACGCCGCCTCCGTCGGCGCATTCTTGCCGAGCTTCTCGTGAATCGTCCTGGCAATGGCTTTCAGACGCTCGTCCGGATCGGGAGCCTTCGCGTTCTTGGCCTTCGCCTCCTCCAGATCTTTGCGCACCCGCACGGGCTGGAAGTGCAACTCCACCGCGGTGGTGGTGAAGGCCAGTGACTTGCCGTTGCGGTCGGTGATCGGGCCGCGGGTGGCCTCGTCGGTCAGCCGGACGGTGCGCTGGCTGGCCGCCTGCGCGGAAAGTCCCGGCGCGGAAATGCTCTGGATGTACAGCAATTGGACCGCGACGACGGCCAGCGCGACCAGCATGACGATCCGGCCGACCCCGAGCCGCAGCCGCACCGGGCGCTCGGCGGCGGCGCGCGATCTCGCGGGCCCTGATGCCACCGGCCCGCGCCGCTTGCGCGGCGCGGGCCTGGTCCGGTTCATCGGATGCCTCCCTGCTGGTCGAGCGGCTCGGGCGGCGGAACAACCTGTGCCTCCGGCGGTGCGGCCAACTGGTCGGCGGGTACCTGCGCCACCGGCTGTGGCGCGGCTGGGTGCTGTGCCGCTTCGGGTCCCGATGCCTGCCCAGCCGCTCCTTGCACTTGTGCCGCTGGATCCGTTGCCGCGACCGGATTCTGGGCCGCGGGTTGCGGCGTCTCGGCGGGCGACGGGACCGGGGACGGCGGAGGAGGCGGCGCGGCGGGCATCGAGCTCGTCTGCGTGCCGTTGGCCGTGCTGTTCGTCGCAGCGCCACCGGTCGCCGCGCCATTGGTCGAAGCGCCGTTGGCCTGCTCGGCGGCAGGTCTGCCCGCAGGCGGCGTGGTCGAGACCGGCACGACGCGCTCGCCCTGGGCCTGCGCGTGCCCCGGCTGCGCGGTCGACGACTTGGGCGGCACGTTCAACGGCGGCGCGGGCGCGCCCTGCGCGGGAACCTCCTTGCCGATCACCGTCACCGTGCCGTCCGGCTCGATCACCAGCCGGGCCGGATCCTTCGCCGGAATCATGCCCAGTTCGCGGGCGCGCGCCGCGAGCTCGGGGGCGGAATCGGCGGCCTCGACCTCGCGCTGCAGCCCGGCGCGCTCCTCGGAGAGCTTTCTGTTGAGCTCCCTCGCGTCGCTGAGCTGGTAGCTGTCCTCGGCCGCCCTGGTGGTGAGCAGCAGGGTGAGCGCGAGACCGCAGCCGAGCATCGCGATGATCGCCGCGACGAACGGGATTCGCGCGGCCATCACCGATCCGCGGGTCGGCAGCGCGGTGTCGGTCCGGTGCTCGGCGCGCGTCTTGCGCTTGGCGTAAGCACGCTGCGCCGCACCGGATTTCACCCGCTCGGCGGCTTGCACCCGACGAGCGACCCGCCCCGGCGACTCGACCGTACGGGTTCGGATACTCATGGTGTCGTCGCCTCCTCTGTTCCGCAAGAACACCCCCACCCCGTCGACGTCGTGCGATCCGCGACGATCGGGCCGCGCGCGGCGGCTCCGGTCGTGGATCGACGTCCGATGAGCACGACGGCAGCCGAGCTGCTGCTCGATGTCGTCACACTCATCCCCTCTCCTGAATCCGTTCGGCCGCTCGCATGCGCACCGGCGCGGCCCGCGGGTTCTCTTCGACTTCCCGCTCGGTCGCCTTCTCGGCGCCGCGGGTGAGCATCCGGAATTCCGGTCCCATGCCTGGCAATTCGACCGGCAGGTCCACCGGGGTGCGGGAGGTGATCCGCGGCGCCAGCTCCTGCTTGACGACCCGGTCCTCCAGCGACTGGTAGGACATGACGACGATCCGGCCGCCCATCCGCAGCGCGTCCAGCGCGGCGGGCAGTGCGGCGCGCAGCGAGTCGAGCTCGCCGTTGACCTCCACCCGGAGCGCCTGGAAGGTGCGCTTGGCGGGATGTCCGCCGGTCCGCCGTGTGGCGGCCGGGATGGTCGCGTAGAGCAGTTCGACGAGCTCGGCGCTCGTGGTGAACGGCCGCTGCTGACGACGACGCACCACCTCGGAGGCGATCTTGCCCGCGAAGCGCTCCTCGCCGTAGGTCTTCAGCACCCTGGCGAGCTCACCGTGGCTGTAGGTGTTGAGCACGTCGGCGGCTGTGATCCCGGTCGTCGGATCCATCCGCATGTCGAGCGGGGCGTCGACGGAGTAGGCGAAGCCGCGCTCGGCCTCGTCCAGCTGCATCGAGGAGACGCCGAGGTCCATCAGGATGCCGCTCACCGAATCCACCGGATCCAGCCCCGCCTGCGTCAGCGCGTCGGCGATGCCGTCATAGGTTGTGTGCACCAATGTGATTCGGTCGGCGAAGGGACGCAACCGCTCTTCGGCCAACCGCAGCGCGTTCGTGTCCCTGTCGAGCCCGACCAGCCGCAGCCCGGGATAGGTCCGCAGGAAATGTTCCGCGTGACCGCCGAGACCGAGGGTGGCGTCGACATAGACGGCGCCCGGCTCGGTGAGCGCAGGGCCGAGCAGTTCGTCGGCGCGGCGGAGCAGAACCGGAACATGCCGGGGGCCGTGCTGTTCACGGTTCACCTCGACCTCCCGGATCCTCGCTCGTCGCTTGCACCGGACGGCGGGCGCCTCGATGACCGAACGTTCGACCATCGCACACGGGTCGCCTTGTTCCACAGTGCTTTTGGTATAAGAAGCTGCTGTCGAAGACGAGTGCCCCGTGGTCTCTGACCGAACAACGGCACCTGGCGTCGGGGAAGTACGCCAGGGTCCGCGTCCGGGCAGAGGCCGCGTGGCACTCGTCCGCTCGGGCTAGAAGATTCCGCCCAGCGACTCGTCTCTCGCTTGCGCGTAATCCTCCTCGTGCTCGGCGAGGTAGGACTCCCACGCCTGCTTGTCCCATATTTCGAGGAAGTCGACCGAGCCGATCACCACGCAATCCCGGTCCAGGTTCGCGTAGCGCCGATGGTCGGCCGACAACGTGATGCGGCCCTGTGCGTCCGGACGCTGTTCATCGGTTCCGGCCGCGAGTGCCCTGACGAATGCGCGGGCCTGCGGATTGCTGCGAGACGCGGCCGCGGCTCGCCGGGCGAGCGCGGTGAACTCTTCCTTGGGGTACACGGCAAGGCTGTGGTCCTGACCCTTCGTGACCATCAACCCTCCCGCCAGATCGTCTCGAAACTTCGCAGGCAACGTGAGTCGCCCTTTGTCATCCAGCCGAGGTGTGTAGGTACCGAGAAACAACTCGATACCTCCCTACCGGAATCACCTCTCTGGATGGCCTCTCCTGTAGTGCGCGCTCCACATTACCCCACTTTCCCCCACTTTCAATCGAAAGTGGAGGTGATCTGCCTCCCCGCCGAGACGATTTCGCAGGTCATCCCAGCTATCACCGGGTGGGGAACTTTTTCCGTGTTCTGCCGACACGCGGGCATCGGCGCGTCGAGCCCCGAAAACATCCAGCAAACCGCCCTGGTAACCAAGGCCCTCGGGCCGAAAGGGGGTGATTCTGGGGGGAGGTGGGGAACGCCGTGGGGAGATGTGGAGACCGCCTCGGCGGCGGTGAAAGTCCCGGAAACACGAGCAGGCGACGCCGCACCCGTTGGTGTGCGGCGTCGCCTGCTGTGCTGAAGTTTTTCAGGTTACAGCCGAGCTACTCCTGCTCGAACCGTCTCCGGAAGCGATCCTCCATGCGTTCGGAGAAACCACCGGACTTGCGCTGACGCCCAGGTCCGCTCGATCCGCCACCGCCCGGCCCACTGGTGGACGCCTCGCCGGAACGCGCGCCACGGGCGGCGCCCTTCGAAGTGCCGAGCAGCAGAAGCACGCCGGCGCCGAACATGACGATGAATCCGATCAGGCTGATGATCGGAAAGCCACCAGGCTTCACCGGAGCGGCGATACCGGCGACCAGTAGAAACAGACCGAGGACGAACAAGGCCGCGGCCTGGAGTCTGCGACGACTCGAGGTCGAGCGAAGGCGTCCGCCGCGGACGGACGAGGCGAACTTCGGATCCTCAGCATAGAGCGCGCTCTCGATCTGTTCGAGCATGCGCTGCTCGTGCTCGGAGAGTGGCACGGTACCTCCCCCGGCACTAGGACGTGGCTTGTCGCCTCCGGGTAGGCGACAGATAGCCGACCTTGGCGGCTATCTGTCACCAATGATACGAGTTCGATCAGGGCCGTACCACCTTCTCGGTGATAACTAAGCGGTCATGCCTCCTGTCCATCCCGGCGCGGGACGCAGCCGCGCGGCCGAGTTCAGCAGATCTTCCACGTCGTGCAGGAATGCGCCCACCCGCGAAGAGAACTCGTCGGCCTGCCGCTCGTCGACTTCGCGGTCGAGTCCGGCCTCCAGCGCGGCGCGCAATTCCGAGCGCGCGCTGAAGTAGTCGGCCCACATGACGAACTCGGGTGCGGCGCGCTGCAACAGCACCCACGCGTTGCGCGAGCGGGCGCGCGGCGCCGCGTCGGCGCCGGTGAACGCGAGCACGGCGCCCGCGCCGCGCAGCGCGGCCAGATAAGCGGTGCGGAACCGCTCCCTCGGGTCGGCCTCCCCCGCCGCCTGCAACAGCAGTCCGTCGGCCTTCTTCAGCAGTTTCCCCGCCTTGCCGGGCTGCCCCGGCTGCTCGATCCGACTCATGGCACGTCCCTCCGCACTCGTACACCCACCGGTCCCCGTGCACCGAGCGGACCGAACAGGTATTCGAACGTTTGAATTGAGCTTGAATATAAAGACGCCCACCGACAACTTTCCGCGTCCGCGCGGTCCGACGAGAGCCATGACAGCCGTCAAGCCACACCACTCCCCCGCACCCGCACCCGTCGTCGTCGACCTCTCGGTCGCGGACCTGCGCTACCGGCTGCACGACGTGCTAGCGGTCTATGTCGCCGCGATGGACTATCCGCGCGGCACCGAGAACCACCGCGCGCCGATGTGGACCGAGCACACCACCCGCGCGGGCTGGCAGGCGGTCGCGGCGCTGCTGCCCGACGAGGACGGCCGCGTCGACCTGCGCACCGCGCCCATCGTCGCCATCGCCTACGGCTATCACGGTGCGCCGCACCAGTGGTGGCACCAGCAGGTGCACAGCGGGATGCGCCGCTCGGGCTGGCCGGAAAACTCTGCGCGCGAACTGCTTTCGGATTACTTCGAGCTGACCGAGCTACACGTGCACCCGAGCGCGCAGGGTCGCGGCATCGGTGGGATCCTGCTGCGCAGGCTGCTCCAGAACCGGACGGAGAGCGCGGTGTTGCTCTCCACACCCGAGGTGGCGGGCGAGGGGAACCGCGCGTGGCGGCTCTACCGCCGCGAAGGATTCGCCGACGTCATCCGGCATTTCGTGTTCGCCGGTGACAACCGGCCTTTCGCGATTCTCGGCAGGCGGTTGCCGCTGTGAGCGGACGTGATTCCGGCCCGGCGCACCTCGACGGCGGTGAGGCGCGGCCGTGCACGTCGTAGTTGTCGGTTCCGGGCACAACGCGCTGGTGGCGGCCTGCTACCTGGCGCGCGACGGACACCGGGTCGAGGTGCTGGAACGGGACGAGGTGCTCGGCGGCGCGGTGTCGACGGTCGAGCGGTTTCCCGGACACCTGGTGGACCGGGGCTCCTCGGCGCACATCATGATCCGGCACACGGGAATCATCGAAGAACTGGAGCTGAACCGCTTCGGACTCCGTTATATCGATTGCGATCCATGGGGCTTCACCCCAGCCGATGCCGAGGGTCGTCCGCCGCTCGTTTTCCATCGCGATCTCGATACGACCTGCGCGTCCATCGCGGCCGCGTGCGGGACGGCCGACGCCGACGCGTATCGGAGGTTCGTCGCGGTGTGGGGTCCGCGCAGCGCACGGGTCATGCGCGCGTTCGGCGGCGCGCCTGGGCCCGGTCATCTGCTTCGCTCGTTCTGGGGACTGGACGCCGAACACGGCGGCAGCGCGCTCTCCAGGGAGTTCCTCCAGTCCGGGGACGCGCTGCTCGACACCTGGTTTCGCGACGAACGGCTCAAGGCGTCGCTGGCCTGGTTCGGCGCGCAGTCC
>NZ_BDCF01000097.1 GCF_001613365.1 Nocardia xishanensis NBRC 101358 | reverse complement strand
GGCGAGAGCGGTGAGACCCGCGGCGGCGAAGAGCGCGCGGCGGCTGGGGCGGGCGGCGTTCTCGTGGGCGAGCCGGACGATTCGGGGCGCGCACATGTCAGCGATTCCGGTGCTGCGGCATGATGGGTCCTCACTGTCGGCGCGGTCGGGTCGAATGCGGAAGCGGCGGGCCGCGGCCGTGCCCGGGGTGGCTGCGAGCCCGGCGACCCTGAGCGTAGATAACCGGTGGAAGTCGCCGCGACCTCGGTACCTGGCGAATATCACTGTGGCTGGGCAGAATCGCGCGGGTGATCGCCGACCGCCGTTCCCGCGCCGTCGCGTCGCTGCGGGGACTCACCGTCGGCGACGCGTTCGGCGGCTGCTTCTTCGTCCCCGACAACCTGCCCGCGCTGCGGGCGCGCGCACTGCCGCCCGACCCGTGGTGGTGGACCGACGACACCGAGATGGCCTGCTCGGTCGTCGCCGTCCTGCACCGCGACGGGCGCGTCGACCAGGACGTGCTCGCCGCCTCCTTCGCCGAGCATCACGACTTCGACCGCGGCTACGGCCCGAGCGCCAATCGCATGCTCAGACTCATCCGGCAGGAGGGCGGGGACTGGCGAGAGCTGGCGAGAGAGTCGTTCGGCGGCAAAGGTTCCTGGGGCAACGGCGCGGCCATGCGTGTCGCCCCGCTCGGCGCGTACTTCGCGGAGGACCTGGACCGGGTGATCGCCGAATCCGCCGCGTCCGCCGAGATCACCCATGCCCATCCCGAGGGTGTCGCGGGTGCGATCGCGGTGGCGCTCGGCGCGGCGCTCACGACACTGCGCGGCGCCGATCTGCTCGACGCCATCGCCGCACGCACCCCCGCGGGCGTGGTGCGCGACGGAATCACCGCCGCCCGTGGCCTGCTCGACGCCGATCCCGGCGCCGCGGCCCGAGCGCTCGGCAACGGGCATGAGGTCTCCGCGCCCGACACCGTGCCGTTCTGCTTGTGGATCGCCGCGCGGTTCGACGACTTCGCCGCGGCGTGCTGGGCGACAGCGAGCGCAGGCGGCGACGCGGACACGACATGCGCAATCGTCGGCGGCATTCTCGGCGCGCGCGGGACCGCGATCCCGGACGAATGGCTGCGGCGGTGCGAAGAACTGCCGGACTGGTCGGGCGTCACGCTGAGCGGGAGCGTGCTGCGTCAGGGCCGGTAGTTACCGCCCGGCAATCCGCCGGGCGACGCCGATCGCGCGCCACCCGTCGAACACCGGCGCACAGGTCGGTATAGTCGCCGCGGATGAGTAGTTCCGCCGCCTGTGATGTGCCGATGTCGTCGACCCGCCGGTTCGGGCGTGTGGTCTGGCTTGTGCCTGCGCTGCTCGTCGCGTTCACGACATTCTGTTTGACGGAGCCGCTCTGGCCGTTCAAGGAGATCACCGGCGGTTTCATCGACCTGCAGGTCTACCGGCTCGGCGTCGAGACGCTGCGCCACGGCGGCGACATGTACGGCCAACTGCCGCAGACCACCATCGGCATCGGACTTCCCTTCATTTATCCGCCGTTCGCCGCCCTCGTGCTCGCGCCGTTCGCGCTGCTGCCATGGGACATCGCGGCGTTCTCCTTCTTCGTCACCTCGGTGGCGGCGCTGACGTCGACGCTCTATCTCGTGGCGAGGCGAATCTGGCCGGGCGAGAACGCCCGCCGGGCCGCGCTGTTCGCCACCGCGTGCGCGGCGCCGCTCGCCATGCTGCTGGAACCGACCCAGTCGACCTTGGATTTCGGGCAGGTCAACCTGCTGCTGATGGCGCTGGTCGCGGCCGACTGCCTGACCGAGAAGCCGAAGTGGCGGCGCGGCATGCTGATCGGCATCGCCGCGGCGATCAAGCTGACGCCCGCCGCGTTCGTCCTGTTCTTCCTGGTTCGCCGCGATTACAAGTCGGCGATCACCGCCGCGGCCACCGGCGCCGCCGCGACCGCGATCAGCTTCGTCGCGCTGCCGAGCACCTCGGTGAAGTACTGGTTCGGCGGGCTCGGCAATGTGGACGGTCTGAGCGGTTCGGCCTTCCACACCAACCAGTCGATCCAGGCGGTGCTCGCCCGGCTGCGCGTGCCGGAACCCGCGTTCACGATCATCTGGCTGCTGGCGGGCGCGGCGTTGCTCGTGCTTGTCGTGCTCGCGATGCGGCGGGCGGCCGACGCACCGGCGCTCGCGCTGTCCATCAACGCGGTCTTCACCCTGCTCGTCTCGCCGATTTCATGGTCGCACCACTGGATCTGGATCGCGCCGGCGCTGTTCGCCATGGTCGGCTACGCCATCCGGTTGCCGCTGCGGCGGGCGCTCGGCTGGTACGCGGTGGCCGCCGCGACCGGTGCGGTCTTCGTCTACGGGCCGCAGAACTGGCTACCCAACGGTGAACAGCGCGAGTCGCTGTGGACGCCGTGGCAGCACGTGATCGGCAATACCTACGTCTGGCTCAGCGTGCTGCTGGTGGTGGTGTTCCTGGTGACGTCTCGGCGCGCTTCGCCAGCCGCCGAGCCGGAGCCCATCCGTGCGGAAGCGCCGCAGCCGGTTTCGTGAACGATCGCCTGTCGTCCGATCTTCCACTGCTCGCGGATGCCGGTCGCCGGTGCGGTGGTGGGGCGAACGAAGTTTGGCGCTGCCTACCGCCCGGTGTAGAGGAGCCGGGCGGGGCAGCCGCGCTCGATTCAACGGTGCGTTCCTGAGCCGCGAGCACCCGGTTCTCTGTGATTCCACTGAGAATCGTCCGGTCAGGCCAGTGCGGCCGGCAAATCGTGCATCCAGGACAACGCCGTTCGCCGCCGACGGGATAGCTGTCGCAGCGGATGTGACGCCGCGATCAGCGGATTCCCGCGACGGCGTCGATCTCCTCCGGCCAGTGCTGCGCCCACGGCCTCGCCTTCTCGAGCTGGGCCGCGACGCGCAGGATGCCGAGTTCGTCGTCGGGCCGTCCGATCAGCTGGACGCTGAGCGGCAGTCCGGAATCCGACCAGCCCGCGGGGATCGCGGCGGCCGGATTGCCGCACACGTTCCACAGGGCGGTGTAGGCGGTCATCGGCATGCTGCGCAAAATCGCGTGCACCGCGCCCGTGCCGTCGAGCCTGCCGACCGGCGGCGGCAGGTGCGGCAGGGTCGGCGTGAGCACCAGGTCGTAGCGCTCGAAGACGCGGTTGACCCGCGCGGCGATCCGTTCGCCGTGGCGCTCGGCCCAACGCTGGAGCGGTTCCGGCGCGAGCAGGCGCGCGGCGGCAGAAAGCGTCCTGGTGCGCTGCTCGAGCAGGTCGGGACGGTCGACGCGCTCGGCCTCCGCCCTGATCCCGCCGAGGAACTGCGGGAAGAACGCGGGGGTGGCCTCGGGGTGGGCGAGCTCGAATTCCTCGACCTCGTGGCCGAGTTCGGTCAGCGTGTCGGCCATCGAGCGCAGTGCGGCGGCGCATTCGGGCGTCAGCCGGGCCAGTGGCACGGCGGGGCGCGACGACACCGCGATCCGCAGCGGCCGCACCGGCTCGAGCGCCGTGAACGAGGTCGTCGGCGCGGGCGCGTGCCAGCGGTCTCCGGCACAGCTGCCGCTGATGACGTCGTAGAGCAGCGCGCTGTCGGCGACCGAACGGGTCAGCACCCCGAGCGTGCCGAGCGCCCGCCACAGATCGCCGTTGGGCACGGTGCTGACCCGGCCCCGCTGCGGCTTCAGGCCGAACAATCCGCAGCAGGCCGCCGGGATCCGGATCGAACCGCCGCCGTCGCCGCCGGTGGCCGCCGCGACGATGCCCGCCGCGACCGCCGCCGCCGATCCGCCGCTGGAGCCGCCCGTGCTGCGGGTGACGTCCCACGGATTGCGCGTGTAGCCGTGCGCAGCGGACTCGGTGAACGGCCAGGTGCCGAATTCCGGCATCGCGGTCTTGCCGACGATGATCGCGCCCGCCGCGCGCAGCCGCCGCACGATCTCCGAGTCGGTCGCGGCCGGTGTGGTCACCGCCGCGCCGCCGTAGGTGGTGCGGGCGCCCGCCACGTCCACTTCGTCCTTGATGGCGATCGGCACGCCGTGCAGCGGACCGAGCGGGCGCCCTGCCGCTCGCGTCTCGTCGTGGGCGCGGGCCTGCGCCAGCGCCTCGTCGGCGAGCACCGTGGTGAACGCGTTGAGCCGCGGTTGCAGGCGGTCGATGCGCGCGAGGGTCTGTTCGGTGAGTTCGACCGCCGAGATCTGGCCGGTGCGGACGGCTTCGGCCTGGCCGAGCACACCGGTGTACCGCGGTCGGTTGCCGGGTTGCTCGCTCATGGTTCGCTCACTGCGTTCGCTCATGCCTGCGCCTCGCTGGCGCTCGGCTCTGGCATGCGCGAGGCGCGCTGGCACATGATTCGCTCACTGCGTTCGCTCACCGGCCTCCCTCTCGTCGGCGCGTCCACGTGGACGCGCGTTCAGTTGTCCGCATTCAATGCCGCAGGGTGGGGCGTGTCAAGGGTGGCTGGTTCGGTGCTCACGACGGGACCCGCCTGCCGAGGCGATGGGCGAGTTGCTTGACCACTTCGGCGGCGAGCACCGCTTGGCCGTTGGCGGCGAAGTGGATTCGGTCGGCGCTGAGCAGATCGGCGCGGTCGTTGACCGGGTGGTCCCACATGTCGATGAGCACCGCCCGGTACTCGGCGGCCAGCCCGCGGGTGATCGCGTTGACCGTGCGAACCCGGTCGGTCCAGTCCTCGAACGTGGGAATTCGGTACGCGCGGCCCAGCGTGAAGGCCGTCAGCTGGGCGCCCGTCGCGGCGGCGCGGCGGTACAGCTCGCGCAGTTCTTTTTCGATCCGCGCGTAATCCGGGACGCGGCCCACGATGTCGTTGGCGCCGCTCGGCAGGTGCAGCAGGTCGGGGGCGAAGTCGATGAGGCGATCCAGTTGGGCCAGTGCGTGTTCGGTCGTCGTGCCGTTGACCGCGACGTTCCGGTACTCCAGATCGGGCACGACGCGCCGCAGGGTATCGGCCACGCGATCGGCCCACGGCTGGCTGGCGTATCCGGGGCGCGGATCGCCCGCGCCCGCCGAAAGGCTGTCGCCGACCACGCCGAAGCGCCGCCACGGCGCGTCGAACAGGAGTGCCGCGGCCTCCAGCGCGGGCAGGCAGTGCGGGTCCGTCTCTTCGGAGCTGAAGTGCTGCGCGGTCGTCATCAACTAAACATACGGCCGGTCGTATAGTTTGATCAAGCATTTCGGGCGGCTCGGTTTCGGGGATGAAATACGCTGCCCCGCAATGTTTCCGGTTGGAACGCGGTACGATCTGGTCGGCGTTCTCGAACCGTCGCTGACATTCGAAGAGGGGTACGGCTGTGAGCATGATTCTCGCTACGGCACATGACATGTACGGCGCAGTTGTTGCCCAGGTCGGCAATCCGACCCCGGAGGCCCCGCCCATCTCGGACAAGATCCTCCAGATGGTTCGCTACCTCACCTGGTTCGTGCTGCTCTCCGGCATCGCCGCCATCACCTACGCGGGCGGCCGGTTCGCGTGGGAGAAGTGGACCGGCGGCGGCCTTCAGTCGCCGAAGATGGTGGCCGGAGCCATGCTCGGCGGTGCCGTCGCCACCAGCGCGGGCACCATCATGAACGCGGTCATCGGCTGAATCCGAGCCTGGCGCGACTCAGACCGAGCGCCACTTGATGGAGCAGCCCATGCTCGGCCGCTGCGGTTCCGGCACGGTTCGGCCCGCGAGCACCGCGGCGAGCGCGGCGCGCAGTTCGCTGCCGGTGACGGGTTTGCCGTTGCCGGGGGTGGATTCGTCGAACGCGCCGCGATACGCCAACGCGAGATTGGCGTCGTAGAGGAAGAAGTCCGGGGTGCACGCAGCGCCGAACACGCGCCCCACCGACTGCGACTCGTCGATGAGGTACGGGAACGACCAGCGCGCCCGTTTCGCTTGTGCGCGAAGCCCTTCCGGCTTGTCGTCGGGGTAGGCGTCCGCGTCGTTGGTGCAGATCGCCAGCGCGGGCACGTCCGAAGCGGCGATCACCGCGCCGAGTTCGTCCTCGATGTGACGCACATACGGACAGTGATTGCAGGCGAAGACGACCAACAGTCCAGGACCGTTCGCGTAATCGGACAGACGGTGGATCCGGCCGTCCAGATCGGGCAGGGCGAACTCAGGGGCGGGCGTGCCAAGCGGGACCATCAGGGATTCGAGAGCCATATCTGCCTCCGTCCGGTTCTCTTCGAGGGTAACGGGCGCTGTGCGTCCCCGCTGTCGGATGGAGTTCGTCGGCGGGCGACTAGCGCGTGAGATCGCCCGGATCGGTATTCGCGCCGCACAGTACGACGCACACCCGTTCCCCGGGTGCGGGGCGGTAGCCGCCGCCGGTCAGCGCGGCCATCGCGGTGGCGGCGGCATGTTCGACCGCCAACCGATGCTCCGCCCACAGGGCGCGGCGGGTCGCGACGATCTCCTCGTCCGAGACCAGCACCGGCACCGAGTCCGACGCGCGCGCCGCGCCGAGGGCCAGCTCGGTGACGCGACGCGCGCCGAGAGCGTCGGCGGCCACCGAGTCGACCGCCACGTCGACGGGTGCGCCCGCCGCGAGCGCGGCGTGCAGCGCCCGGCAATCGCGCGGTTCCGCAGCCACCACGCGGACGCCGTAATGGGCGGCGGCGGTGGCGATTCCCGCGAACAGACCGCCGCCGCCCACCGCGACGACGATCGTGTCCAGGCGCGGCAGTTGCCGGTGGATCTCGATCAGCAGGGTGCCGGCGCCCGCGGCGATCAGCGGGTTGTCGTAGGCGTGCGAGAGGAGCGCGCCGCTGCGCTCGGCGAAGGCGTGGCAGGCCGCGAGCGCGTCGGCGTACTGCTCGCCGACCAGCCGGACGTCCGCGCCGTAGCCGCGCAGCTTGTCGATCTTCACCGGCGGCGCGGTGGCGGGCAGGAACACCGTGGCGGGCACCTGCTGGCTGCGCGCCGCCCAGGCGCAGGCCATGCCCGCGTTGCCGCCGGAGGCGATGGTGACCCCGCGTTCGGGCATGCTGCCCGCCTCGCGGTGCGCCCGGAGGAAATTCTGCGCGCCACGCGCCTTGAACGACCCGGTGTGCTGGAGGAACTCCAGCGCCAACCATTGCTGAGGCGATCCGTCGTCCGGCTGGTCGGCGGGGGCGATCGTGACGGGTCGCACGCGGCCCGCGATGCGTTCGGCGGCGGCCTCGATATCCGCGTAACTCAGTTCCATCGGGCTCCGCTCGGGTCCATCGATCGCGGGTGCGCTCGCCGTCCGCACGCGATCATAGCCAGCCGCGGTCGCGGCGGCGTCCAGCTCGAATTCCGGCCCTACCACATTCGATTTGCCAATCGATTGCGCAAATGCGGCGCGGATTACCGGGAAGGCGGGGGAGATGCTGGCATGCTCTCTTCGTTCGCTGATCCGGCCCGCTGCCTCGCGCACGGGATGAAGAGAGGTCGATCTGTGAAATCGAGTTGGATGGCGGCGCTCGCGCTCGTGGCTGTCGCGGTGCCGGGCTGTTCCGCCGACAAGTCGGTCGATACCGCCGCTACCTCGCCCGCCGCTCCGGCGCATCCGGCGGGTGCGACGACGACCGCGTCGAAAGACGCCGATCCCGCAGGCGGCATCCGCATCCCGCTCGGCGAGACGAGAAAAGTGCCCATTCCGGCCGACGCGATCATGGAAATCACGGTTCTCGCCGAATGGGGCGCCGCCGTGAACACGGTGCGCTGCACGGTAACCGACAACAACGGCAGGAACGAGGATCTACGTTCTTCGGAGCCGAAGAAACAAGAGCACATCGCGGGTAAGAAGTGGATCACCCTGTGGGCCTTCTCCTCGCCGCCCGCCACCGAGGTCACTGTCGGCTGCCAGGACGTCGGCAACGTGGTGGCCGACCCGCATCTGCGCTACATCCGCGTCGTCCCGCGCGGGCTGAAGCCGAGCTGAGCGACCGTCGCGGCGCTTGCCGCGACGGTCGGCGCTCGCGCTACTTGCCGTGCGCGCGCAGCTGGTAGAGGCCCTTGGTCACCGCGACGGTGTTGCCGTCGGCGTCGGTGACGACCGCCTCCAGCGTGAAGTCCGACTTGCCGCGCTCGGCCGCCTCGGCCTCGATCCGCGCGATCTCCTCCTCCGGCAGCGTGGCCTCGGCGCGCAGCTGCGATTTCGCCATGCCGACGAACTTGATCTCGAAACCCTTGACCAGCGGGTAGTAGGCGGAGTTGTCGAAGGTCGCGACGGCGATGGCGCCGCCGAGCACCTCGGCGACGGTGAACTGCACGCCGGCGTAGATCACCCCGAAGTGATTGCCGTTGCCCTCCAGCGGCACCGTGGTCGCGGCGAATCCGCGGCGCACCTCGACCGCTTGGACGCCCATCTTGGCGGCCGCGGGGATGGTGAACTCCAGGGCGCCGTTGATGATGTCGACGAACGGCGGGGCGTCGTCGGTGCTGTTGTCGGTCATGGGGACCGATCCTTTCGCGCGTGCGGTCCGGCGCGTCGTCGTCCGCGCGGCCCGCGCCCACTGCCCGCGGACCTCGTCGTCCTCGATTCACCGGTCCCGTCCTCGGCGAGGGCGGGTGCCCTCAGATTAGGAAACCGAAGCTGCGCCGCGCAATCGGCGACGACGAGCTCGCGGCGCTGCTGGTCGACGGCGAGCTCCGGCGCGAGTCGCTGTCGGTGCGCGTGCGTAGCCTCGGAACCGTGGGTGACGACCTGATCGGCTATCGCGAGCGCCCTTCTCGATTGAGCGGCGCCGTGGTGTGGACGCGGACCGTGACGCGCGTCGAGGAACCGCTGCCGGTCCTCCCGGACGGCTGCATGGACCTGCTGTGGCGGGATGGCACGCTGCTCGTCGCGGGCCCGGACACCACCGCGCATACCGCAGGCGCTCCGACGGCGACGAGATACACGGGCGTGCGGTTCTTTCCCGGCACGGCCCCCGCGCTGCTCGGTGTTCCCGCACACGAATTGCGGGATCGCCGAATCGAATTGGCGGACCTGTGGCCTCCGGCGACCGTGCGCGAGCTGGCGGGCCGAGTCGAGGACGCGCCCGACCCGGCCGCGGCGCTCGAGGCGATC
>NZ_BDCF01000096.1 GCF_001613365.1 Nocardia xishanensis NBRC 101358 | reverse complement strand
CGCGCGGTCACCGGCCAGCTCGGCGAACCGCGGCGCGAGTTCGGCGAAGACCGGGCCCCCGGCGGTGGCGGGGGTGGTCCAGACGGCGACGGCCGCGCCTCCCACCAGCGACCCGCACACGGCCGTGCGGCAGGCGGATGCGGGTGAGGAAAAGCTCCTGCATTTCGCGAACCCGCTTGTCGTGGTCGCGGGCGTCGATGGTGTGGCGGGTCCACGGGTAATCGGCGAATGCCCGGCAGAGGGCGCGGGTGGCGGCGGGAATGTCCGAGACAGTCGCCGGTCGCTCAGTCCTGTGGGCGGTCTTGGACGACTGTTCGGTACGCACTTCGTCCATCCGGTCGCGCCACGCGGGATGCGTCAGCGATTTTTCGGACATCCCGGCTTGCGCGCGCGTCACGCCCGGCCTGCGGGCGGGGTCATCGGCGAATACTCCGGTGCCGCGACAGCGAAAAACGTTGCGGCGCTGCGCTTCCGCGACACGCGGAAGTCTGTCCAGGGGGATTGTCGCCGTCCTCGACTCCGCGCGGGCGGCGCGAGCGGGCGTCCGCACTGGCCGCGACGTGGCGCGCCGCCGCCGGATCGTGACCGGTCACGGCCCTCGAGCCGGTCTCACCAAGCCAGGTGCGTGTCGGAGAGGTGACCGCAGGGCATTAGTGTGAGTAAGGCATCGGAATGAATCCGCTTGAAAGCTGAGGAGCGATAACGTGACTGTCCGGGTAGGCATCAACGGCTTCGGTCGTATCGGACGTAACTTCTTCCGGGCGGTGGAGGCGCAGAAGGCGCTTGGCACCACCGACATCGAGATCGTCGCGGTCAACGACCTCACCGACAACGCGACCCTGGCCACGCTGCTGAAGTACGACTCCATCCTCGGCCGTCTGCCGCAGGACGTCTCGCTCGACGGCGAAGACACCATCGTGGTCGGCGACCAGCGAATCAAGGCACTGGCCATCAAGGAAGGCCCGGCGGCCCTGCCGTGGGGTGACCTCGGCGTCGACGTGGTCGTCGAATCCACCGGCATCTTCACCGACGCCACCAAGGCCAAGGGCCACCTGGCGGCGGGCGCCAAGAAGGTCGTCATCTCCGCCCCGGCCAAGGGCGAGGACCTGACCGTGGTCATGGGTGTCAACGACAGCCAGTACGACGGCAGCCAGAACATCATCTCCAACGCCTCGTGCACCACCAACTGCCTCGGCCCGCTGGCCAAGGTCCTGAACGACGAGTTCGGCATCGAGCGTGGCCTGATGACCACGATCCACGCCTACACCCAGGACCAGAACCTGCAGGACGGCCCGCACAGCGACCTGCGTCGCGCCCGCGCCGCCGCCCTGAACATCGTGCCCACCGGCACCGGCGCCGCCAAGGCCATCGGCCTGGTGCTGCCCGAGCTGCAGGGCAAGCTGGACGGCTACGCGCTGCGCGTGCCGGTCCCGACCGGCTCGGTCACCGACCTGACCGCGACCCTGCGCAAGTCGGCCACCGTCGACGAGATCAACGCCGCGTACAAGGCCGCCGCCGAGGGGCCGCTCGCCGGCATCCTGAAGTACAACACCGACCCGATCGTCTCCAGCGACATCGTCACCGACCCGCACTCGTCGATCTACGACGCGCCGCTGACCAAGGTCATCGACGACCAGGTCAAGGTCGTGTCCTGGTACGACAACGAGTGGGGCTACTCCAACCGCCTCGCCGACCTCATCGGCCTCGTCGGCAAGTCCCTCTGAGCCGCATGACTGTCAAGACGCTCCAAGACCTCCTGAACGAGGGTGTCGACGGCCGTGGCGTGCTGGTGCGCTCCGACCTGAACGTCCCCCTCGACGACAACGGACAGATCACCGACCCCGGCCGCATCATCGCCTCGGTCCCGACGATCGAGGCGCTGGTCCAAGCGGGCGCCAAGGTGGTCGTCACCGCGCACCTCGGTCGTCCGAAGGGCGAGCCGGACCCGAAGTTCTCGCTGGCTCCGGTCGCCGCCAAGCTGGCCGAGCTGCTCGGTCGCAACGTCCAGCTGGCCGGTGACGTGGTGGGCTACGACGCGCTCTCGCGCTCGGAGGGCCTCACCGACGGCGACGTGCTGCTGCTGGAGAACGTGCGCTTCGACCCCCGCGAGACCAGCAAGGACGAGGCCGAGCGCGGCAAGCTCGCGGCGGCCCTCGTCGAGCTGGTCGGCGAGGACGGCGCGTTCGTCTCCGACGGCTTCGGCGTCGTGCATCGCAAGCAGGCCTCGGTCTACGATGTGGCCAAGCTGCTCCCGCACTACGCGGGCACGCTGGTCGCGGCCGAGGTCGAGGTGCTGGCCAAGCTGACCGAGAATTCCGAGCGGCCGTACGCGGTCGTGCTCGGCGGCTCGAAGGTCTCCGACAAGCTGGCGGTCATCGAGGCGCTCGCTCCCAAGGTCGACACCCTGGTGATCGGCGGCGGCATGTGCTTCACCTTCCTTGCCGCACAGGGCCTTTCGGTGGGCTCCTCGCTGCTGCAGGAGGAGATGATCGAGACCTGTAAGGGCCTGCTCGAGCGCTACGCCGACGTCATCCACCTGCCGCGCGACATCGTGGTGGCGGACAGGTTCGCGGCCGACGCGGACTCGAAGGTCGTGCCCGCCAACGAGATTCCCGAAGGCTGGATGGGTCTGGACGTGGGTCCGGAGTCGGTCGACCGGTTCGCGGCGCTGCTCACCGAGGCGAAGACGGTGTTCTGGAACGGCCCGATGGGCGTGTTCGAGTTCGACAACTTCGCCGCGGGCACCCGCGGGGTCGCCGAGGCCATCGTCACCGCCACCGGTAAGGGCGCGTTCACCGTGGTCGGCGGCGGCGACTCGGCCGCTGCCGTGCGCGCGCTCGGACTGCCCGAGGACGGTTTCTCGCACATCTCCACCGGCGGCGGCGCGTCGCTGGAGTACCTGGAGGGCAAGGAACTTCCCGGCATCAGCGTTCTGGAGGACTGATCCATGGCACGCAAACCGCTCATCGCGGGCAACTGGAAGATGAACCTCAATCACCTCGAGGCCATCGCCCTGGTGCAGAAGATCGCCTTCGCGCTGCCGGAGAAGTACTTCGCCAAGGTCGACGTCGCGGTCATCCCGCCGTTCACCGACATCCGCAGCGTGCAGACCCTCGTCGAGGGCGACAAGCTGCTGATCACCTACGGTGCGCAGGACGTCTCCGTGCACGACGCGGGCGCCTACACCGGTGAGATCAGCGGCGGCATGCTGGCCAAGCTCGGCTGCACCTTCGCGGTGGTCGGGCACTCGGAGCGCAGGCAGTACCACAACGAGGACGACGCCACCGTGCTCGCCAAGGCGAAGCAGGCGCTGAAGCACGGCATCACGCCGATCGTCTGCATCGGCGAGGGGTTGAACGTCCGCGAGGCGGGCACGCACGTCGAGTACAACCTCGAGCAGTTGCGGGCTTCGCTGAAGGGACTGACCACCGAGGAGATCTCGAAGGTCGTCATCGCCTACGAACCGGTGTGGGCCATCGGCACCGGCAAGGTCGCCACCCCCGCCGACGCGCAGGAGGTGTGCGGCGCCATCCGCGCCGAACTCGGCGAGCTGGCCTCGCCCGAGGTCGCCATGGAGGTGCGGGTGCTCTACGGCGGTTCGGTCAACGCCAAGAACGTCGGCGAGCTGGTCGCCCAGCCCGACATCGACGGTGCGCTGGTCGGCGGCGCGTCGCTGAAGGGTGACGAGTTCGCCACCCTCTCCGCGATCGCCGCGGGCGGCCCGCTGCCCTGAGTCACTGAGGGCTTCGCCCCGAGTGATCGAGGGCTCAGCCTCGAGTTGATCGGGGCTTCGCCCCGAGGCTGCATCGACGGCCCGGTATCGCGCGTGCGATACCGGGCCGTTTCGTTTCCTGCGGCAGCTCCACAGTGTTCCGAAAGTTCCCCGGCCCGGGCGTGCTCGAAACGCTTTGTCCGCGGCGCTGTGCTGGTGGCGCGGCGTGGGGTCGAGTGGTGTTTCGCGAAGCCGTTTCGTTCTCGGCGAAACCGTGCGGCGGCCGGTGGCGCGCTTCCTGTGTGATGATGGGCTGGCTCTGATCACCAAGGCAGACAAGGATTTCCGTGCGCTCCACCCTTTCGCGTGCCCTTTGCTCCGTGACGTTCGTCGCGATCGCCGCGCTCGGCGGGGGCTGCTCGGACGACACGACGACCACCGCCGCGCCCGCCGCATCGTCCTCGGCGACGGTCGACCCGAGCGCCCAGGACCCGGGCCATCGCAGGCTGAACCAGTTGGTCGGCGAATGGCGCGGCGACAAGTCGACCTTCGTCGCGGGCGGCACGCCGGACAAACCGATCCGGACGGAGATCGTCTCCCACTGGCAGTGGATCGCCGAGACCGGCAACAACTTCCTCCGCGAGATCGCCACGGGCGATTTCGGTGACCGGCCGTACTACCGGCAGGGCACCCTCGGCTACTCGCCGACCGACAACAGGTACGAGTGGACGACGGTGGACAGCGTCACGCCGATGATGATGACCTACAAGGGCGTCAAGGCCAGCGGCGGCAGCGACACCGAGATCACCGTGTTCGGCGAGTTCACCGATCCGGGTGTGCTGGGCGATCGCTTTGTCGGCCAGACGATTCCGATGCGCACCACGATCCGGCTGGAGTCGGCGGACCGGGTGGTGATGGAGCTGTATTTCACCCCGCCGGGGCAGGCGGAGATGATCGCGGACCGGGTGATCCTCACCCGGAAGTGAGCGCTACTGCGCCGTCAGGGTGAGGCCGTGGCCGTTCTGATTGCGCAGGGTGAGGATGTCGGCGTCGATGGTGGCGGTGGCGGTCCCGTCGAGCGCGCGCAGCACCACGGTCTCGACCTCCATCACCTCCGGCGGGCACATCATCTTGGTGGCGCCGAGCCGGAAGGTCACCTTCTCACCATTTTGTCCCGGCTCGATGGTGGCCGTGCCGGACAGCCGGTTGCAGCCCGCCGAGCCGGAGACCGAGCCGTCCTCGGCGATCACCAGCGTCGGCTTCGCGTCGACGACGGCCTGGGACCGGATCTGGGCGTCCGGCGTGATCAGGCCGTTCACCACCCACGTGGTGCCGCGCAAAGGTTTGTCCGGCTGCGCGACCTTCTTGTCCAGCAGCGTGACGATCTGCTCGTTGTTCCGCAATGTCAGGGTGTCGCCGTCGAGTTGCCAGGTCGGCGCGGAAGTCAGCAGTGTGTCCACCCAGCGATCCGCGTCGGCCGCCTCGCCGGGACAACCGATCAGCGTGCTCGCCAGCTCCTCGGTTCGCAGCACATGGTCGTCGAGCGTCACCGCACCCGAGATCGTGTTGCATCCCGCGTACGCGGTGACCTTGCCGTCCGCGAACCGCAACGAGAGTGGGCCGCCGCCCGGAATCGGCTCTCCCCGCACCTGCGTCGACAGGAATGTGCGCCCCATCGGCGTCGCCCCCGGCTCGCTCGGCTCGGTGTCCTCTCCGCCGGAGCAGGCGGCGACACCGAAGGCGAGCAACAGCACCGGGACGAATCGCAACAGTGAGGACGCCATGGGCGCGATGCTACCGAGATCGAGGCTCGCGCCGCGGGATGCAGACGCGCACACCGCTCGGCCGCAGCCGAAATCGACTTCGCCCATACGGGCGGACCGGGCAGGACCACGCACTGGCGGCGGTGACTCGGCGGCGTAGGCCGGTCGCGCAGAAGAAACCTCGAGCGGCGGCCCGGCGGATACGCGGAACGGTGCGGGTCGGCGCGCGGCGATATGCTCGGCAAAGTGACCACCGCCGACGCGACGACCCCGCTCTCCACCTGGGCGCCGCTGCGGTCGCCGATATATCGGGCGCTGTGGATCGCGCAACTGGTGTCCAATCTCGGCACCTGGATGCAGACGGTCGGCGCGCAGTGGCTTCTCGTCGACGAGCCGAACGCGGCGACGCTGGTCTCGCTTGTGCAGACGGCGATCACCCTGCCGGTGATGCTGCTGTCCATTCCGTCCGGGGTGATCGCCGACCTGGTCGACCGTCGCCGCCTGCTGCTCGGCGCCCAGTCCACCATGGCATTGCTGGCTGCCGTGCTCGCCGTCTCCACCGCGACGGGGCACACCACGCCCGGGGTGCTGCTCGCCCTGCTGTTCCTGCTGGGCTGCGGACAGGCGCTCACCGCGCCCGCCTGGCAGGCGATCCAGCCGGAACTGGTTCCCCGCGAACAGATTCCGTCCGTGGCGGCGCTGGGCAGCATGAACATCAACATCGGCCGCGCGGTGGGACCGGCGCTGGCGGGCGTGCTGGTCTCGCTGTCGGGGCCGACGCTGGTGTTCGCGCTCAACGCGCTGTCCTTCGCGGGCATCGTCGCGGTGCTCGCCGTCTGGCGCAGGCCGGTCAAGGATCGTCAGCTGCCCACCGAACGGCCGCTGGCGGCGCTGCAGGCGGGCACTCGATTCATCCGGGCCGCGCCCGCGATCCGCCGGGTGCTGCTGCGGTCGATCCTGTTCATCGCGCCCGCGAGCGCGCTGTGGGCGCTGCTTCCGGTGATCGCGCGCGACTCGCTCGGTCTGTCGTCCTCCGGGTACGGCCTCATGCTCGGCGCGCTGGGACTCGGCGCCGTGCTCGGCGCGCTGGGGCTGTCGCGGATCCGCGCGCTGCTGACGCCGACGCAGCGGCTGACCGCGGCCGCGGTGCTGTTCGGCGCGGCGTCGGTGGGCGCGGCGCTGCTGCACCACGTGGCGCTGGTGCTCCTGTTGCTGGTGGGCGCGGGTCTGGCCTGGCTGCTGGCCATGTCGACGATGAACTCCACCATGCAGCTGCTGCTGCCCGCCTGGGTGCGTGCCCGCGGGCTCTCGGTCTACATGCTGGTCTTCATGGGCGGGCAGGCGCTCGGCTCGCTGTTCTGGGGCCTGGTTGCCGGTGCGCTCGACTCGGTCGCCGCGCTGCTCATGGCGGCGGCGCTACTGGCGGGCAGTGCGGTGAGCAGCGTCTGGCTGCCGATCCGGCACAACGCCGAGGAACTCGACCACACGCCGTCGGCGTTCTGGCCCGAGCCGCAGCTGGTGGTGGAACCGCAGCCCGACGACGGCCCCGTACTGGTGCTGCGGTCCTACGACGTGCCGGAGGACCGGGTCGAGGAATTCCTCGAGGCGATGGCGTTCGTCGGACGGTCGCGCCAGCGCACCGGCGCGATGGAATGGCGTTTGTACCGGGACGTCGGCGTGGTCGACCGCTACGTCGAGGCGTTCGTGGTGCGCTCGTGGGCCGAGCACATGCAGCAGCATCAGGTGCGCCTGACCGCGCAGGATCAGCTGCGCGAGCACGCCGTGGCCGAATTCGGCGCGGGCGAGGAGCAAATCACCCATCTGGTCGGAGTGGACCGCCGATAGGCCGCGGCCCGCCGCCGCGTGCCCCGTTTAGGCGCGGGGTGCACCCACCCCATAGACTGATCGCCATGCGGATGTTCCTGGATATCCTCCTGATCATCACCAGCGTGCTGCTGGTGCTGCTGGTGCTGCTGCACCGCGCCAAGGGTGGAGGCCTGTCCAGCCTGTTCGGCGGCGGCGTGCAGTCGAGCCTGTCCGGCTCCACCGTCGTCGAGAAGAACCTCGACCGCGTCACCATCTTCACCGGCCTCATCTGGGTCATCGCGATCCTCGGCATCGGCCTGGAGATCAAGTTCGCCTGAGCAGGCAATGGCCGGTCACCGGGCCTGCCGCGAACGTTGGCGCGCGATTCACTTCCCGTTACCACCAAGGCCGCGGCCGCCGCACAGTCCGGCAGCGTGAGAGATCGCCGGGCGCTCGGACACGCTGACGCCGCGATTCGATCTCGCGCACGCCGCCTACCGTCCGGTCGCGCTGCCCTTCGAGGAGCAGGCGCCGTGGAAGTCGGAATACGAACGGGAACAGGCGGCTTGGAGCCGGATGACGTCTACCATCTCCATGGGCGCCACCATCGGGACGCTGGTCGGCGGGTTGGGCGGCGCTGCGGTCGGCTGCGTGCTCGACGGCGTCGTCGGCGCGACCGTGGCGTCGGCGACCATCGCGGGGCTGTTCGGTCCGTTCATTCCCGCCGCCGCGGTGGGTTGCCTCGGCGGCCTCGTCGCGTTCGGCGCGTTCGGCACGGTCGCGGGTCAGTTGCTGGTGACCGCGCCCGTCGCGGTCTTGGCCGCGGCCCAGTACTTCACGACGATCGACACTCCGTTCCCGAAGAAGTGATCTCGGCGTGGCTCGCGCTCGCTCGCGCGTCACGACCAGCGCCGCGGCGGCCGCGACGCGGTGATGCGGGAGACGTCGACCACGCCGCGGGTCAGTCGTTGCGCGGCACCCGGCCGTCGACGTCGGTGAAGCCGTATTCGTCGGCGAGGTCGGCCACCCGCCAGGCCCGTCCGGTGCGAGCGCGTCGGCGCGGATCGGCGGCCAACGCCACCACGGCGCGCCCGGGGAAGCGTGGCGTCTCGGCGGTGGCCAGATCGAAGGTCCCTTCGCCGGGCAGGGTGACCAGGCGCCGTCCCTGGGTGTCGGCGGGGACCAGTTGCAGCAGTTCGGTGTCCACGATGCCCGGCCACAGCGAGACCACGGTGACCTCGGTGTCGGCGAGATCGTGCGCCATGTCCGCGGTGAGCCGGTCCAGTGCCGTCTTGGCGACGCCGTAGACCGCGTTGTGCATGTATCGCCGCGACCCCGGCGAGGAGACGTTGACGACGAGCCCGCCGGAGCCGATGAGCAGCGGCGCCGCGAAAAAGCCTGCCGCGTAATGGGATCGGACGCCGACGTCGAAGCTCTCGTCCCAGGCCGTCGGGGGCACCTCCCAGAACGGTTTGCCAAGCCAGCGGGCGGCGGCGGGGGAGTTGTAGACGTTGTTCACCAGCACGTCGAGACGACCCTGTTCGGCGCGCACCCGCTCGAAAAGGCGCTGTACGGCGTCGTCGTCGCGGTGATCGCAGACGAAGGGGATGCCGCGCCCGCCGAGCGCGTCGATCTCGGCCGCGGTGTCGTGCACCGTGCCCGGTAGTCGGCCGGGCGTCGCCGACCGGCCGGTGATATACACCGTCGCGCCCGCCGCGCCCAGTTCCAGCGCGATGCCCTTGCCGATGCCGCGGCTCGCGCCGGTGACGACCGCGACCCGGCCGTTGAGTTCTCGAGGTATTCCGCTCACGACTCTCGGACATTACCGTGATTCATAGAACGCGTTCTAAGTTTGGAGGCGAGAGTGGAGCCGACGCATCGGTTCGTGACCACCAACGGGATCCGGATGCACGTCGCGGAACAGGGCAGCGGCCATCCCGTGGTGTTCTGTCACGGTTTCCCGCACACCTGGTTCGTCTGGCATCGGCAGCTGGCCGCGGTCGCGGCGGCCGGATATCGCGCCCTCGCGCCCGACCTGCGCGGGTACGGCCGGACCGAGGCTCCCGACGACCCGGCGCAGTACACGAATCTGGCGGTCATCGATGATCTGCTCGGCCTGCTCGACGACATCGGCGCCGAGCGCGCGGTGTTCGTCGGACTGGATTTCGGCGCCGCCTTGGTGTGGGAGCTGGCGTTGCGCGCACCCGAGCGCGTCGCGGGCCTGATCGTGCTGAACAACCCCTATGCGCCGCGGCCGCCGCGCGCGCCGTCCGAGCTGTGGGCGAAAGCGGCCGCGCGCCATTTCCTGCATTTGGACTATTTCCAGCGGCCCGGCGTCGCCGACGCCGAACTCGGGGCCCGTCCACGGGATTTCCTCGCCCGCGTGTACTACTCGCTCAGCGCCGACTATCACTACCTCGACACGTGGCGCTTTCCCGCCGAGGGCACCGGCTATCTCGATGTGCTCCCCGAGGCTCCTGCACTGCCGTGGCGATGGCTCTCCGAGGACGAATTCGATACGCTGGCTACCGATTTCGAGCGCACGGGTTTCACCGGCGGTCTCAATTGGTACCGCAATCTGGACCGGAACTGGACCCTCACGGCCGACTACGCCGACGCGCGGGTGACCGTGCCCACCTACTTCCTCTACGGCGAGCGCGACCCGGATATGGAGGGTTTCAGCGGACGCGATCCATTGGGGACGCTGCGCGCGTACGTGCCGGATCTGCGCGCGGTGACGAAGGTTTCCGACGCCGGGCACCTCGTCCAGCTCGAGCGCGGCGACGAGGTGAACGCGCTGATCACGGCGCATCTGGCCGACCTGGCGCCCGCGACGGCCGACGTGCCGGCCTGACGTCCGTCCCGGTCATCGCCGCCGCGGCGGGACCCGACCGGCGGCGACCCGGGTGCGGACGGCGGTCAGCACCGCGATCACCAGGACTGTCACGATCTCCAGGAGATTCCAGGCGAGGCCGTCGGCGGCGGGTTCGACGGGCTGCGGGTCGGCCGCTCGCGGTGGGCGTGCGGGCAGC
>NZ_BDCF01000095.1 GCF_001613365.1 Nocardia xishanensis NBRC 101358 | reverse complement strand
GCCGATGACTCACCCGCATGGCACGGCGCCGAGGATCCCGCGGAAGCTCGCCGCGCGGCGGCCGCACGTCGGGCTGCGACGCACGCCGCACGCGACGAATGGGTGATCGACGGCAGCGGGCGGGCCGTGGAGTATGTGGCCGGACGCCGCTGGGAGATCGCCGCGACCGGCTTCTGGCAGGCGCATCGCCTTGCGGCGCAGTGTTATTCGGATGTCGTCGCGGATTGGTCCGACCTCGCCGCCGGCGACTTGGCCTGGGATTTGTACAGCGGTGCCGGAGTCTTCGCGGCGCGGCTCGCCGATCGGGTCGGCGCGCAGGGCGCGGTGCTCGCGGTGGAGTCCGCGCGTTCCGCCGTGGCCGACGGACAGGCCGCGCTGCGCGACCTGTCGTGGGTGGAGCTGCGCGCCGAACGCGTCGAGCGCTGGTTGGGCGAGCACGTCGGCGGCGCCGAGCCGCGGGCGGTCGTGCTGGATCCGCCGCGCGCGGGCGCGGGAAAGGACGTCGTCGCCGCGGTGGCGACGGCACATCCGTCGCGCATCGTCCACATCGGTTGCGACCCAGCCGCTTTCGCCCGCGATCTCGGTCTCTACCGATCGCACGGCTATCGCCTCACCGGCCTGCGCGCTTTCGACGCCTTCCCGGCGACGCACCACGTGGAGTGCCTGGCGCTGCTGGAACGGTGAGAAGCCCGCGGCGCCCGCGGTTCGGAGGTTTAGAGTCCTGATCATGACCGTGTACGTGATCGCCCAGCTGAAGTTCACCGACCGCGCCGCCTACGACCGCTACCAGGCGCGTTTCATGTCGGTGTTCACCAAGTACCAGGGCACCCTGCTCGCCGCCGACGAGACCCCCACCACCCTCGAGGGGGTGACCGACCGCGAGAAGGTCGTCTTGATGGCGTTCCCCGACGAGGCCGCCGTCACCGAGTGGGCGGATTCCCCTGAGTATCAGGAGATCTCGAAGGACAGGAAGGCGGGGGCCGACGCCGTGATCCTGCTGGCGAAGGGCCTCGACCACCGCTCGAGCTGATGCTCGAGCGTCGTGAGCCGGGCGGCCGCCGACCGTCGCAAGGTCGGCGGCGGACACGAAAGTCCTTGTGCCGGTGAATATCCGGTCGATACCGAGGGAAGAATGTCGTGATCCATCACGTGCAGGTGAGCTGTCCGCCGGGCTCCGAGGACGCACAGCGCGCGTTCTACACCGGTGTACTCGGCTGGCCCGAGTTGACCAAGCCGCCGCTGCTCGCGGAACGCGGCGGCTGCTGGTTCCGTGTGCCGGGCCGCGGCGGGCCCGACGGCGAGTTGCACGTGGGGGTGGAGACGGACTTCCGGCCCGCCGCCAAGGCGCATCCGGCTTTCGTGGTCGACGTCGACGCGACGGCCGAGGCGGTCGCGGCCGCGGGGCATCCGGTGCGGTGGGCCGATCCCGCCGAGATTCCGGGGCGCCGCCGGTTCTTCACCGTCGACGGTGTCGGCAACCGGCTGGAGTTCCTGGCGCACTGACGACCGGCGGGCGCGATCAGTGTTCGTAGTGGGGCGGGCGGCGGTCGCGCCTGGCGCGGATGGCTTCGTCGAAGTTGTCGGTGGTGAGGCGGACGTAGAGCTGGGCGAGGCCCTCCTGCTGCATGTGCGACTCGAAGCTGCTCGCCTCCAGCCCGCTCCACAGCATGCGTTTGGTGAGCTCGGTGCCGACCCTGCTGAAGCCGATGATGCGTTCGGCGAGGTCGTAACAGGTGTCGAGGAGTTTCGCGGTCGGCACGGTGCGGGAGACCAGGCCGATCCGCTCGGCCTCGACCGCGTCGACGTCGCGTCCGGAGAGCATGATCTCGAAGGCGCGCGCGGAGCCGATGGCGCGCGGCAGCAGGAAGCTCATACCGAGTTCGGTCGAGGTGAGTCCGTTGTTGATGCCCGCGGCCCGGAAGTAGGCGTCCTCGCCCGCGATGCGGATGTCGGCGCCGACGGCCAGGCAGAAGCCGCCGCCGATGGCCGCGCCGTTGACCGCGGCGATCACCGGTTGGTGCATGCGGCGCAGCGTGATCATCACGTCGTTGAGCAGATCCATCGATCGCCGCGCCACCGTGGTGGTGGTGAGCCCCTTCGTGTTCGGCACCCGTCCCGCGCCCTGGAGGTCGGCGCCGGAACAGAATCCGTGCCCTGCGCCGGTCAGCACCACCACGCGGACATCGTTGTCGGCGCCCACCTGCTCCAGCGCCTCGCGCAGCGGGATCATCACGTCGAAGGCCATGGCATTCATCCGCTCCGGCCGGTTCAGCGTCACCAGCGCGATCTGCCTCCGCGGCCGATCGACCAGCACGAAAGACATGGCGACTCCTGACCCGCGGCGCCGGGTCCGCCGCGCGCCTTCACTATAGGGTCGCCCGCGCGCCGGTCGCGGCGAAATCCGCGCCTGTCAGTCCAATGTCCAGGTGGCGCGCACGCTCGCCGAGATCTCCGATTCGCCGAGTTCCACCGGGACCGCGGCGGCGAACGCAACCTCACCCACCGGCGCCGGCATCGCGCGCATCTTCGGCGCGAAAGGCGGTGCGGACGCGGCGTTCTCGGTGATCTCGAGCACCGCGCCCAGCGAGCGGCCCGCGCGTGCGGCATACTGCTCGGCCTTTGCGAGCGCGTTGTCCCACGCCGCGTCGCGGGCGCGCGCGAGCAAGCCGGCCTGGTCGGCGAAGGTGAGGACGAGCCCGCCGAGGCGAACATCGTCGCCGCCCGCCTCGACCGCGTCGGCGATGATCGTGGCGGGGCCGGGGAAAGCGCCCGCGTCGATGTCGCGCAGCGCGACGGTCAGGTCGGCGGTCGCGAGATAACCCGTGATGCGGTTGCCCTGCCCCTCGGTCCACACGGTCTCGGTGCGCACCGACAGCCCGCTGGTGGCGATGTCGGCGTCGGTGACGCCGTTGCCGCGCAGCGCGGAGCTGACCGCCGTGACGCGCTCACCCGCCTGCCCGTAGGCCAGCGCGACCTTGCTCGCCCTGGTCTCGATGGAGAGGGTCACCCGCATCAGATCCGGGGTGGCGCGCACGCTGCCCTGGCCGAAGGTGGTGACCGTGCCGTCGGACCTCTTCTTGTCCACGTCCTTCTGCTTGCTCACGTCGCTGTACTCCTCGCTCGCCCGGTATCGGTCCTCGTCGCGTTCTCGCCGGAAGGCACGGTTCAATAGTCCCCGCCGCGCACCGCGACGGCGCGGACCGCGGCGTCCACCTGCGCGTACGCGACAGCCGCGAGCCGTTCCAGTAGCGCCGATTTCAGCTGGGGAGCGCGTTCAGCGAGCACATCGAAGTCGGTGGGCCCGAGTACCGCGAGCCGCACTCCGGTCTCGGCGCGCACCTCGTTCACGAACGGCTCGCCCATCAGCATCGGAACCTCCCCGAACGACATTCCCGCGGTGAGCGTGACCAGCCGGTGGGTGCGCCCATCGGCGTCGTCGAAGGTGAGCCGCACTCGACCCGCCAAGATCAGATACAGGCCGGAACGGCTGTCGCCCCGGCGGGCGACGACCTCGTCGCGCGCCACCGTGCGCACCTCGAAATGCGCCGCCAGCCCGGCCCTCGCGTCGGGAGCGATCGCTGCGAGCGCGGGGTGCTCCTCGACCGACATCGACGTGCACGCCGGTTCGCCCGCTGGGCGGTAGCGGGCCAGCACGACGTCCTCGCACCACTCGATGGCGGTGTCGCGGTCGTGGAAAACCTGCCCGCGTGAGTCGCCGTAGGCCAGATCTCCCAGCTTGGCGTCCGGGTCCACCAGCGCAACCAGACATCCGGTCACCATCAGTTCGCGGTGCAGATCCGCGAGCATGGTCACCGCGATCGCGCTGACCTCACCCACCCGGCGCAGATCGACCACCAACGCGTCCAGTTGCCCGGCCCGCTCCTCGATCGCGCGCACCGCGCTCTCGGCGCCCGCGAACAACAGGTCGCCGTGCAATTCGTAGATCCGGGTCCGGTGCCAGTGCTCGTCGAGCACCGAGATCTCCTCGGTGCTGCGCCGCACCCGGGACGGCACCTCCGCGACCGTGTACTCGGCGCGGATCGCTGTGTGCGCCGACCGCGTGACGTGCAGGAAGTGCAGTTCCAGCCGCCGCGAGAGCTCACGGCACGCGGCGACACCGCGCACGCTGTTGCCCTGCCGATCCAAGCGGGGCGAGTACACCGCGATCCCGATCTGCCCCGGCAGCACCGCCAGAATGCCGCCGCCCACGCCGCTCTTCGCGGGCATGCCGACGGTGCTGACCCAGTCGCCCGCCGCGTTGTACATCCCGCACGTCGTCATCACGCTGAGCACATGTTCGGTCAGCGCGGTCGACAGGGCCCGCTCCCCGGTCAGCGGATTGACGCCGTTGTTGGCCAGTGTCGCGGCCATCACGGCGAGGTCGTGGCAGGTGACGTCGATCGAGCACTGCCGGAAGTAGCGGTCCACCGCCTCGTCCGGATCGGAATCGATGGTGCCGAACGAGCGCAGCAAGTAGCCGATGGCGCGGTTGCGATAGCCGGTGCGCGCCTCCGAGGCGTACACGGCCTCGTTCACGTCGAGCTCGCGCCCGGCGAAGCGGGAGTAGCAGCGGCGCACCCGGTCGAACTTGTCGGCGGCGTCGCGGCCGCTGATCAACGAGGCGGCGGTGATGGCGCCCGCGTTGATCATCGGGTTGCGCGGACGTTCGGTCACCGGGTCGAGGCTGATCTCGTTGAACGGTTCGCCGGAGGGTTCCACGTCGATGCGCTCGGCCACCGCCGCGGGCCCGCGATCGGCCAGCGCGAGCGCGTAGGTGAACGGCTTGGAGATCGACTGGATCGTGAACGCCACATGCACGTCACCGGCGCCGTAGACCCGCCCGTCCGCGGTGGCCAGGCACAGGCCGAACGAATCGGGTTGCACCGCAGCCAGTTCGGGAATGTAGTCGGCGGGCTCGCCGGATCGGTCGGCCAGGCACTCGGCGTACACGTCGGCGACGATGCGCGCCACCACACCGGTATCGGCTGGTCGGTGAACCTCGTGCTGGGGCTCGGCCACACGACCACTCTATGTTCGTGCGCCGCGCCCGGGGCGCGAACTTCGACCGGACTCCGTTGGGCCGCGTTCGCGCGACGGGTACCGTAGGAGCGGCGGCCGGATGTTTTCGTCCGGCCGCGCGCGTGTCCAGTCTCACATTCGCGACGAAGTCGGTTGGTGACAGGCACTTGTCGGACAGCGGCATTGTCACCGCTCCGTAGACTGATCGGATCAGAAGCGCTATCCGGAGGGAGCGAGTTCAGGTGGGAGTGCTTTCCCGGGTCGACACGCCCGAAGACTTGCGCAGGCTGAACGTGGCCGAGTTGCGGGAGCTGGCGGAGGAGATCCGTGAGTTCCTGGTGCGGAAGGTCGCCGCCACCGGCGGCCACCTCGGACCGAACCTCGGCGTGGTGGAGCTGACCATCGCGCTGCATCGGGTCTTCGATTCGCCTGCCGATCCGTTGATCTTCGACACCGGCCATCAGGCCTACGTGCACAAGATCCTCACCGGCCGCAAGGACCAGTTCGACAGCCTGCGCAAGCAAGGCGGACTGTCGGGCTACCCGAGCCGCGCGGAGAGCGCGCACGACTGGGTGGAGTCGTCACACGCATCGGCGGCGCTGTCCTACGCCGACGGACTGGCCAAGGCGTTCCAGCTCACCGGGCAGGGCAGGCACGTCGTCGCGATCGTCGGCGACGGCGCGCTCACCGGCGGCATGTGCTGGGAGGCGTTGAACAACATCGCCGCGGCGCCGGACCGCTCGGTGGTCATCGTCGTCAACGACAACGGCCGCTCCTACGCGCCGACCATCGGCGGACTCGCCGAACGGCTCACCGCGCTGCGTACCCAGCCCTTCTACGAGCACGCGCTGGACGCGGGAAAGCGGATCCTCAAGAGCATCCCGCGGGTGGGCGAATCGGCCTACTCGATGGTGCACGCGGTGAAGGCGGGCATCAAGGACGCCGTCAGCCCGCAGGAGCTGTTCAGCGACCTCGGGCTCAAATACGTCGGCCCGGTGGACGGCCACGACGTCGCCGCCATGGAGGCGGCGCTGCGTCGCGCGAAGGACTTCGGTGGTCCGGTGGTGGTGCACGCGGTCACCCAGAAGGGCCGCGGCTACGCGCCCGCCGAGAACCACGTCGCCGACCAGATGCACGCCTGCGATCCCATCGACCCGCTGACCGGCCGTCCCGTCGGCGGTCCGAAGGCGATCGGCTGGACCTCGGTGTTCTCCGAGGAACTGATCGCCCACGCCGAGCAGCGCGACGACATCGTCGCCATCACCGCCGCGATGCCGGGGCCGACCGGCCTGGCCGCGTTCGGCGAGCGGTTCCCGGATCGCATGTTCGACGTCGGCATCGCCGAACAGCACGCCATGGCGTCGGCGGCGGGTCTCGCGCTCGGCGGTCTGCACCCGGTGGTCGCGATTTACTCGACCTTCCTCAACCGCGCCTTCGACCAGCTGCTGATGGACGTGGCGCTGCTGAAGCAGCCGGTCACCGTGGTGCTGGATCGCGCTGGCATCACCGGTTCCGACGGCGCCAGCCACAACGGCATGTGGGACCTGTCGGTGCTCGGCATCGTCCCCGGTATCCGGGTCGCGGCCCCGCGCGACGCGGCCACCCTGCGCGAGGAACTGGGTGAGGCGCTGGCCGTGAACGACGGGCCCACCGCGCTGCGGTTCCCGAAAGGCAGTGTGGTCGAGGACATCCCGGCCGTCGAACGACTCGACGGCGTCGACGTGCTTCGGCTGTCCGACGCCGAGGGCGGTTCGGCGCGGGCGCAGCGCGGCGATGTGCTGATCGTCGCCGTCGGCTCGTTCGCCGAGACGGCGCTGGGCGTCGCGGATCTGCTTGCGCCGGAAGATGTTTCGGTCACCGTCATCGACCCGCGCTGGGTGCTGCCGGTCTCGGACACCGTGGTGAAGCTCGCGGAGAACTACCGCCTGGTGGTCACCCTCGAGGACGGCGGCTTGCACGGCGGCATCGGTTCCACCGTCTCGGCCCGCCTGCGCTCCGCCGGACTCGACGTCCCCACCCGCGACCTCGGCGTCCCGCAGCAGTTCCTCGACCACGCCTCCCGCAACCAGGTCCACGAGGAACTCGGCCTCACCCCAGAAGACATCGCCCGCCGCATCAGCGGCTGGCTCAGCGCTAGCTGAGATAGCCCGTTCGACCGACGCGCCCCGGCAGGCTCGGATCACCCGAGCGCCGGGGCGCGTGTCGTTCTCGGACCGGGCTGACGTCGCGCACGACGGGTTCCGGTAGGCAGGCGTCAGGTCCGGCGCGCAGGCTCCGGCCGAACGCCGGATCAGGCGGGTCTTGGCGTCAGTGCTGCGGTCAGGCGTGGCACGGCCAGCTCGCGCTGCCATGGGCGGGCGCCGCCGGACTTGAGGAAGCCGTCGACCGCGGCCGCGAGTTCGGCGGTGTCGGTGCGGTCGTACTCCGGTAGCCCATCCCAGCAGAGTCTGCGGACCAGGTCGGGGGAGAGCAGGTTCTCGACCGGGACCGAGTGCTCGAGCGAGAGTTCGCCCATCGCGGCGCGGGCGCGGGCGAGACGGGCGGCGGCGATCGGGTCGCGGCGCTCCCAGCGGTTCGGCGGGGGCGGGCCGTCGAAGGGCTGGGTGAGCGGGGGCAGTTCGCTGTCCGGCAGCGCGCGGGCGCGGTCGATGGCGCCGAGCCACTCGCGCGAATACCGCCGCTGGCGCGGGCCGCCGAACACCGGAAGGGTGCGCAGCTGGGCGATGGTGCGCGGGTCGGCGGTCGCGGCGGAGACGATGGCGACGTCCGGCAGGATGCGCGCGGGCGCCACGTCACGGGCGCGGGCCAGCCCGTCCCGCGTCGTCCAGAGCTCGCGCACGATGGCCAGCTGCCGCGCGCGGCGCAGCGTGTGGATGCCCGAGGTGCGCCGCCACCGGTCGGCCTTGGGCGCGGGCGGTTCCGTCGTCCTGATGTGCTCGAATTCCTGTGCCGCCCAATCGCTCTTGCCCTGCGCCTCCAAATCGGCGGCGACCGAGGCGCGCAGCTCGAGCAGCAGCTCCACGTCCAATGCCGCGTAGTTGAGCCACTCGGCGGGCAGCGGGCGGGTCGACCAGTCGGCCGCACCGTGGCCCTTGCGCAGCGCCCGGCCGAGCAGCTTCTCGACCATCGCCGCCAGTCCAACCCGCTCGTATCCGGCCAGCCGACCGCCGAGCTCGGTGTCGAACAGTCGCGCGGGACGCAGCCCCAGTTCCGCCAGACCGGGCAGATCCTGATCGGCCGAATGCAACACCCACTCCAGGTCGTTGATCGCCTCGGCCAGCGGCGCGAGCTCGTCGGTCACCGGGATCGGGTCGATCAGGAAGGTGCCCGCACCCGCGCGGCGCAGCTGGATCAGGTAGGCCCGCGCGGAGTAGCGGAATCCCGAGGCGCGCTCGGCGTCGACGGCGAGCGGGCCGGTGCCGCCCGCCAGTGTCGCGGCCGCCGCGGCGACCTCCTCCGGTGTGGCGAGGACCGGTGGCACTCCGTCGACGGGGGCGAGCAGAGGTTCCGCTGTGCTGTCTCCCGCGCGCCCGTCCTCGGGCTGGTCTCCTACCGGCATAGACCTGAACTTTACGTTGTGGTCAGTTGTGGTCGTTGCTGGTGTACGAGTCTGGACGCAGATGAGTGATCCCGGCGGGCGGCAGACCCGCCGAATAGGCCAGCACCTCGCAGAACGCCTCGACGTGCGGACGCATTTCCGTGGTGAGCGCGGTCCACGAGGCGCGCAGCTCCAATTGGTGGGCGCGCGGCGGGCCTGCGATGTCGCCGTAGCGCACCGAACTGGTCGAGGTGACGGTGCCGCCGAGCGCGGTGAACGGCTCGGTCCGCGATTCGAGCGCGTCCACCAGCCAGCTCCAGGCCACCTCGGGGAGCAGCGGGTCGGTGGCCAGCGTGGCGTCGATGTCGGCCTGGATGTACGCGACCAGACGGAACACACCGTGCCAGGCGTCATCGCCGTCCGGATCGTGCAACAGGATCAGCCTGCCGAACGCGTCACCCTCGGAATCGACCGGGACGACCGGGGTTTCGGGATGTTTGACTTCGGCGCCGATGGCGTAGGAGAAGGGCGCCAGGCGCTGCGGTGGCCGGATGGGCGCGAGCTCGATCCGAGGATGCACGGTTGCGGTGCCCATCGCCTCGACCGCGGCGCGAAACGGAGCTGGTTCGCCTTGGGGGCCTTCGGTCGGTGCGGCGCCGTCGCGGAAGTCGAGCGGTGTCACGAAAGCGACGGTAGACCTTGTCCACCCGGCGCGGTCGGAGGCGCGCCGCTACGGCCGCATGACGGCCCTTTTCGTCCGGCTCGCCGCTGCCGCACTCCGGCTCCTGAGCCACCGCGGGGCGCGCATACGATAGCGGTGATGAGCACCTACACTCGCCGCCGCCTGACCGACGCCCCGTTCCTGGCCGCCGCCACCGGCGCCGCCCCGAGCAGGCGCCCGGTGTGGTTCATGCGCCAAGCCGGACGTTCGCTGCCCGAATACCGGGAACTGCGCGCGGGCATCGGCATGCTGGAGTCCTGCTTCGACCCGGAGCTGGTGTGCGAGATCACCATGCAGCCGATCCGCAGGCACGGCGTGGACGCGGCGATCTTGTTCTCCGACATCGTCGTTCCGCTCAAGGCGGCCGGGATCGACCTCGACATCGTGCCCGGCGTCGGCCCCGTGGTGGCCGCTCCGGTGCGTGCCAAGGACGACGTGCGCGCGCTGCCCCGGCTGCGTCCCGAGGAGGTCGGCGCGGTCACCGAAGGCGTGCGACTGCTCACCGACGCGCTCGGCCAGACGCCGCTGATCGGTTTCGCGGGCGCCCCGTTCACCCTCGCCTCGTATCTGGTCGAGGGCGGGCCGAGCAAGCATCACGAGCGCACCAAGGCGATGATGCACGCCGACCCCAAAACCTGGCACGAACTGCTCGGCGTGCTCACCGACATCACCATCGTGTTCCTGCAGGCGCAGCTGGCCGCGGGCGTGGACGCGGTGCAGCTGTTCGACTCATGGGCCGGCGCGCTCTCGCTCGCCGACTACCGCACCTACGTGCTGCCGCATTCCGAGCGGGTGTTCGCCGAGATCGCCGACGCGGGCGTGCCGCGCATCCACTTCGGCGTCGGCACCGGCGAACTGCTCGGCGCGATGGGTGAGGCGGGCGCCGACGTGGTCGGCGTCGACTGGCGCGTCCCGCTGACCGAGGCGGTGCGTCGCGTCGGCGCCGGAAAAGCCTTGCAGGGCAACCTCGATCCGGCCATCCTGTTCGCCGGACCCGAGGCCGTCGAGGCCGAGGCCCGCCGTATCGCGACGGAGGCCGACGAGGCCGTCACGATGGGCGCGGCGGGGCACATCTTCAACCTCGGGCACGGTGTCCTTCCTGACACCGACCCTGGCGTTCTCACCGCCTTGGTCGAGCTCGTCCACGAGCTCTGAGTCGGCGGGCGGCGAGTGCACCTGCTTCGGCGCGGCCCGCGGACCGGTGTGCCTGATCCGGCACACCGGGCGGGGCGCGGGCAGCCGAGTCCGGCGGGCGAGATACCGTCGCAGGCATGAGGATCGCGATTGTCGGCGGTGGAATCAGTGGTCTAGTCGCGGCATACCGGCTGCGCAGGCGGTTGGGTGCGGACGCCGACATCGTGGTGCTGGACCGCGCCGAACGGCTGGGCGGCATTCTCTACACCGGTGACGTCGGCGGGGAACCGCTCGACCTGGGGGCGGAGGCGTTCGTCGGGCGAAGGCCCGAGGTGCCCGCCCTGCTGGGCGAACTCGGCCTGACGGATCAACTCGTGACGCCCGCCGGACGACGTCCGCTGGTCTGGGCGGGCGGCGCGGCGCACCCGCTGCCGCCGCGCACGCTCATGGGCATCCCCTCCGACGCCGAAACGATGCGCGGCCTGGTAGACGACGACACGCTCGACCGCATCGCCGCCGAACCCGACCGCGCCCTCACCTGGTACCCCGACGCCGACCAAGACGTGTACAGCCTGGTCGCCGACCGTTTCGGCGCCCAGGTCGCCGAGCGCAGCGTCGACCCGCTGTTGGGCGGGGTGTACGCGGGCAGCTCCCGCTCCATCGGCGTGCGCGCCGCACTGCCCGGTCTCGCCGCAGCACTCGACGCGGGTGCGCCGAGTCTCACGCACGCCGTCGCGGCCGCGCTGCCGCCGCCGTCCGACGCGCCGGTGTTCGGTGGCATCCGCGACGGGTACCGGGTGCTGCTCGACGCGCTGGCCGACGCGGCAGCCGCCCGGTTCGT
>NZ_BDCF01000094.1 GCF_001613365.1 Nocardia xishanensis NBRC 101358 | reverse complement strand
AAGTGACGTTGCGGCCGACCAGGTACAGGAACGCCATACCCGACATCAGCTTGATGAACGCGAAGACAGACACCATGACCGGGCTGGCGGGCAGCAGCTTGGCCACCTGCATGGTGAAGAAATCGGTCGCGGCGTCGGAGTGGTGGTAGGTCGCGATCTTGCCGGCCTTGACGAAGATCATGCCGAGGCCTTCCATCAGCACGATCGTCTCGATGACGTAGGCCGGGCCGAACTTCGAGCCGCCGAAGCGGGAAAGGCGCTCGGGAACCCGCGGGTGGTTCAGCTGACGGATGACGATCAGCGTCACGATGCCGACCACGGTGCCGATGCCGAGGATCTCGTCCACCAAGTGGTAGACAGGCCAGCCGCCGACGATCGGCCAGTGGAACTCGGGGTCGAACGTCTGTCCGTACGCCTCGAACCACAGGACGAATCCGGCGAGGAAGCCGATCATCACCAGCCAGTGCGCCCAGCCGACGGTCCGGAACTTGTTCATGCGCGTGTGCGCGATGAACTCGACCAGCATCTGCTTGAAGCGCGGGAAGAACGGTCGCCACCGATCGGGCGCGCCCTGTCCGAGCATGATGGTGCGAGCGATGTTCCTGATGCCGCCGAAGAACGACGCCCAGCACACGAGGCTGAGCACCGCTCCGAAGGTGCCCAGCGTCACTGTCAGGGCATTCATGTCGCGACCTTTCTTTGAGCAACACGAGCTTTCTGGTACGGCGCGTGCCATACCGGTCGGCACGTATCGTAACCGCCACTAAGTTACCCGCCGGTAACTTATGGTTCCATCGTACGATCGACACTCGGGGCCCAACCCCACTTGCTGGGGCTTGACTTCGAATTCGCCTGTGATCAATCTCACATAGATTCTCGAGAACCCTCCGTGAGATCGGCAGGTAACCACCGTAAACACTGAGCAAGTCACACTAATTGGTAAGGGCAGGCTTACTCGGTGGAGTTAGTTGGGGATCTCGCTTCTGGGCGCTGGTTCGATTACGCTCACGTCGTTCTGTTTGCCACGCCTGTCTTCGCACCGCTCGGGGAGAATCCGTAGGGGCCGACCGTCTTTCGGGTTGAATGAGCTCTCGCGTGTCGAAGCGGCGTGCGGACAACAACCCTGTGATGGATTGGAAACTGAATTGAATCTCCGCAGAACCACCGCGGCCGCCGCGTTGGTCATTGGCGCGATGACCATCGGTTTGGGTACTGCTCACGCCGAGCCCGCCGAACCTGCGCAGGCCATCAACTACTCGGTCAAACTGGTGGACAAGACGGTCGTGACCACGCTCAAGGGGGGGACCTTCGAGCTGGCCAAGTCGTCCGATGATGTCAAGGAAAACGACATCTACCTGGTCAAGGACGAGGCGGGCAACACCGTGATCGAGCTGCCGCTCGACTTCAAGGTGGCCGACATCGCCGTGCCGGTGAAGCCGGAGCTCAAGAACGACAACAAGGTGCTCGAGCTGACGCCGGACCAGAACGCCATCCCGGCCGACAAGAAGGCGAGCGTCGCGACCAACACGGTCAACGTCGTCGCCAAGCCGATCGCCTCGCCGCTGGAGAACCAGCGGGCGCAGAACGAGTTCGCCAGCCAGTTCGGCATCGCCACCGCCGTCGGCGGCTTCCTCGGCACCGCCGTTGGCGTCATCGCGGGCGGCATCATCGGCTGCATCCTCGGCCTGCCGCTGCTCGGCGTCGGCTGCATCCCGGCCGCCATCGCGGGCGCCGGTATCGGTGGCATCCTCGGCACTATCGCCGTCGGTGGCCCGGCCCTGGCCGTCGCGGGCATGGACCTGATCAACACCCTGCAGGCTCCGGAAGGCACCACCAAGTGGGCCGACAAGCCGAAGGCTGCGCAGGCCGCGAACTGACCTGCTCTTCACGCACGACCGGCCCGTTCCCTTCTGTGGGGAGCGGGCCGGTCGTCGTTTACGACGGCTAGCGGCGTCCTCAGCGGTTCAGCCGGGCAGCTCCAACGAGCCGTGGAAAGCGACCTCGCCCAAGCGAGTTCCCAGCTCACCGTAGGACCGCTCCGCCATCTCGTACGTGCCGTCCTCGCGCACCAGTAGCACCGTGCTCGCCCTGGTGCCGTGCACCTGATGGGCGATGAACCTCGCCGACAGCGCCCGCTCCATCTCCAGCGGGACGCCCGTGTGCGGCAGCTGATCGTCCGGGACCTCGGTGCGATCGGAGAGCACGTCGAAATACCGGTCCGGCGAGCCGGGATCGGATTCCACCACCTTGCGCAGTTCGGTCAGGCCGTCCTGCACCTTGGGCCAGATCCGCTGGGGCGCTTCGAGTTCGGCGCCCGGCGTCGCCGCGGCCGACGTCACGAAGGTGCCGTTGGACAGCCCGTGGAAGCCGGGGGCGAGCGGTTGCGGAGGATTCGCGCTGCGGTTCGAATGCCACCACAGCGCGGCCAGATCCGAGATCACCAAGTTGTAGCCGTTGTAGTCGTCCGGAGCCGCGGCGACCTCGCGAGCGTACTTTTCCGGGCTGGGGAATTCGCCAGAGTGTTGCCCGTCGCCGCCGCCGCGCAGAAAATCCATCAGCAGCGCCCCGCGTGAACGCGCGTCCACGCGTTGGTCGTTCGGATTTCGGACGTTGGTCACCGCGGCGAAGCGATTGTGTGCGCCTGCCACGGTCATCCCCAGCCAGGTGCCCGGCGGATCACCCTCGGCCCGGCCGATCGCGCCCGTGTCCCGCCCCGCGAGCAGTCCGGGCACCTCCGGCCACCACCGCATGGATTCGGTCGGCCGGGTGTAGAACTCGTCGCGGTTGGCGGCCACGATCAACCGGTAATCCGGGTGCGCGCGCCAACCGATCAACACCAAACACATGTGGTCCAGAATGCCGGAAGACGCCCCGCGCGGTCATCGGAAAGGGCAGCGGAAAAACGCTGCGAGACAGCGAAAAGGCCGCCCGCGCGAACGCAGACGGCCTTTCCGGGGAAACATGCTCAGTTGGTGCGGACCCGCAGCCCCGGGTTGTCGGAGAGGACCACGCTGACCGGCTGCGCGAACAGCTGCGGCGTGTTGCCGGTGAGCGCGCCGATCAGGTTGGGGATCTCGCAGATCGGGTAGTCGGCCACCGAGGACGCGCTGGAGATGCCCAGTGCGAGACGTCCGGTCACGATCGGGCCGCCGCTGTCGCCGGGCAGGGCGCAGATGTTGGCCGAGAAGCTCTGCGTCAGCTCACGATCGCCGACCTGCACGGTCTGGTCGACGGCGTTGACGATGCCGCAGCTGAATCCGGTGCGCGAACCCGACTTGCAGACCGGGGCGCCGACCACCGGGGTGGCCACACCGTCGACCGCGATCGGCGCGACGCCGGGCACCCGCACGCTGTTGTTGGAGAAGCGATCCGCGAAGGAGTCGTTGATCCGGATGATCGAGTAGTCCTGGTTGCCGAGCACCGACTTCTGGAACACGCCGAGCTGCGCGCCGCGGCGGTCCTGGGGCAGCAGTTCGTGCACGGTCGCCGCGTTGCTGCCGCCTGCCGACGCGATGTCGGGGTTGCAGTGGCCTGCGGAGATGTTCACGACGTTGCCAGAGCGGTCGGTGCCGTTGAAGCCGAAGGAGCAGCGCAGCTGGCTCCCGCCGCCCACCGAGGCGTAGCCGTCGCCGCCCGCGAGCGCGGCGCGGTTGTCGCCCTCTGCGATCGCGGTGCCCTGCGGCAGCTGCTCGCCGGCCACCGGCGGCGCCATGACGATGACCCGCGCCGGGTCGACGAAGCTCGGCATCGGCAGCCCTGCCTGGTCCACCCGCACCGCGATGCTGTTGTTGACCGTGTCGATCACGGCGCCGCGCACGAGGGCGGTGACCGCCTCCGGCTGGCTCTCCAGCCACCGCTCGAACGCGCTCTTCTCGCCGCGCAGCGCCGCTTCGCTCTTGGCGACGTTGCGCACATCGAAGCCGGCCGACTCGGCCGCCTTGCGTGCTTCCTCCGCGCCGGGCCCCTGCGCCACCGCGACGACGGCCTTGCCCGCGTCGTCCAGCCAGGCGCCGCCGAACACCTGCGGGTACTGGCGCTGCGCCGAGATGGCGAAGGCCGCGACCTGCTGGCCGAGATCGGCGCGGCGCAGGTATTCCTCTGGCGAGATCTTCAGGTCGCGGGTGACCGCGGCGATGAGATCCGCAGGCAGTGCCGGGGCGGGTTCCGCGTTCGCCACTGCCGCTGTCGGTCCGAACAGCATGATCGCCGCCGAGGCGGCGATTACTGACTTACGGATCTTGGTCTGTCGCGCAGCTGATCGGGATTGGCCCATACGTGGCAGGAGCATGTCCAGACTATATGGGGTCCGGCCCGGTATTCCCACCCGAGCGGGGACCCCATTTTTGCCCAATTCGGACTTATCCGGCGACGAGTCGGTCATCCGGCGTTCGGACGGGTCCGAACCTGGATGCCGCTGCCGAGTCCGCCGCCCGCGGACTCGTCGATGTCGGCGAGGATCGCGCGGATCGGAATACCGAGCGTCGCCGTGCCGCCGTACGGCGCGAGCGCGACGTTCGCCTCGTTGCAGTCCGGTGCGTCGGCGGCGTTGGAGCCGCTGGTGATGCCGAGCGCCAGGGTGCCGGAGACGATCGCGCCGCCGCTGTCGCCGCCGAGGGTGCAGGCGGAACTGGCGAAGCCGCGGATCGTCTTGCTCTCGCCTTCGGCGGTGTAGAGCTGCGTCTCCACCCGGTCCGCGACCACGAAACCGCAAGTGAACGTGGAAGACTGGCCCGACTTGCACACCGGTGCGCCGGTGATCGGATCGGCGGTGCCGGTGATCGACAGTGTGGTGCCGTTCGCGCCGCGCACCGTTGGCTGGTCCATGCCGGCCCGGACGGCGCGGTCGTTGAGCTTGATCACCGAGTAGTCCAGCGCGTTCTGCCCGCCGAGCTTGGCGTTGACGAAGGTGCCCAGTTCGGGGCTGTTCGGCAGATCCTTCACGTTGGGCAGGTAGACACCGGCCTGCTGGTTCGCCTTGCCCAGATTCGGGTCGCAGTGGCCCGCACTGATGTTGAGCGCGTTGCCCGCCGAATCCACGCTGTTGAAACCGAAGGAGCACACGTCGACGTTGCGCAGCGAAGCGTCGTGCAGGGAAGTCGGCGCGCTGATGTAGGTGTCGCCGCCCATCGGCCTGCGCTCGACCGGACCGCCGCCGCCGGGGGAAAGGATGACCTTGACGTTGGCGATCAGGGTCGGCAGGTTCAGCACGTGGCCCGCGGGGGTGTTCGCGACGCTGATCACCAGCTGGCTGTTCAGGAAGTCGACGGCCACCGAGTTGATCGCTTCGGACAGTTCGCGCGGCAGCGACGTGATCCACTGGTTGAGCTGCATCAGCGAGCCCTCCAGGCTGTCCGCGGAGACCGGCGCGAGGCGGGTCTGGTAGCCGTCGGCCGCGGCGATGCGGGCGGCGTCGGGCGAGGTCACCGCGACGACGGCTTTGCCGTCGGCGCCGATCCACGCGCCCGCGTAGGAATCCGGGCGTTCGGAGCGGAAGTCGCGGGCATAGTCGCGGAGCTGCTGGGCGCGGGCCGCGCGGTCCAGGTACTCGGTGGGCGTCATTTTCAGGTCGCGCGCGATCGCCTGCACCAATTCCGCCGGCAGCGTGTCGGCGGCGAGCTGGGGTGGCGCGGGTTCGGCTGTCGCCGTGCCGGACAAGGGGGCCAGAAGAACGGTCGCCGCAGCCGTGAGACAGGCAGCCTTGACCGCGGCGCGACGCGCCACCAACTTGCGCATGAAGTCCCTTCGTCGGCACGGAAGTGCCAGCTAAATCCGTGGGCCGTCGGCGGCGAACCTCTTGGCGCACAGTCCTCGTTCAGCGACCGACCGGTCGTCGCGATACATCGGACGAACCGGTCAGCGCTTCACTCTAGGGCACAAACCCCTTCTCTTCGCTACTAATCAGCGAGGCCGTGTGTTACCAGGTGTCTGCCACTGCGGGTTCCACCATTCGTACGGGTCGTCGGACGGGTACGGGTACCACGGGTTGGTGTTGCGGGCGGTGGTCGGATGCGGAGGCGCCGTGGTGGTCGGCGCGGGCGTCGTGGTCGGCTCGGCCGTCGGAGGGGGCGTCGGCGATGGCTCGCCGGTCGGCTCGGCTTCGGCGGTGTCGGTGATGACCACGGTCGGCTCGGCGACCGGCGGTGGGGCCACCGGCGGTGGCGGCGGGACGACGCTGCTCGACGTGCCCGACTGCGCGTCACGCACCGAAGGAACGGCCGGGGATTCCGCGCCGCGGAAGAGCACGGCGACGCCGACGCCGCCGAGCGCGAGCCCGATCAGCGCCGCGACCGCGATCAGCACCGAGACGCGGCGACGGTCCGCGGATCGTGGTGCTGGCGTTGGTGTTTCGGTGGCGGGCGTTTCGGTGAGCATCTCGGTCGGCAGCGGCGTGGCGACCGGCACCGCCGCGGAGTAGGCCTGCACCTTCGTCTCCGTGGGCACCGCCGGAATGATGTCGGTGACCACGGTCGAGTTCTCGGCCGCGCCCGGATCGGGCGGCGTCGCGCCAGCGGGGGTGGCGAGCACGGAGGCCAGCGCGGCTCGCGCGGCGTCGTAAGCGAACGACTTGCCCGGTTCGGCCGTCTCGACCGCGGGGAGATCGGCCTCGCTGACCAGCACCACCGATTTCAGGCCGAGGTAGTCCAGCGCCTCGCGCAGCGACTGCACCTGCGCGGCCGGCCAGGCGCCGGGATGGGTGGCGTAGAACTCCGCCGCGCCGCTGAGGTGTTCGGTGGTCAGGTTGATCAGGCAGAACAGGGCGGTGGCGACGAGGTCCTCGGCGCGGTACGCCTCACCGTCGTCGACCGAGATGCCCGCGGGATCGCCTACCGCGCCGACGAAACCGGTGATGGAGTGCGAGTGGTCCTTCGGCGCGTCACCGCCGAGGACGGTGTCACCGTCGTCGGACATGTGCAGCACCGACTCACGGACGACGTAGTGCAGGTCGCCCGAGTCGGTGACGATCGCGGCGGTGCAGTCCTCGTCGGCGATCCGCAGGCCCACCCCTGTGGCCATCACATTCCTCGTTTCGGCTTCGATCGGCCCGCCCCGGGCGATCACACGAGCAACGAGCCGTGTCCCATGGCGCGGAGCATTGACAATAACTCCGAGCGGGATCGCGCACCGATCCGACGTCGGATCCGCGCGACATGGTGCTCCACGGTCTTCGCGGAGATGTACAGCCGCGCACCGATCTCCCGGTAGGTCAGTCCGAGTAGCACCAGTTCGGCGACTTCCCTTTCCCGTTCGCTGAGGATCGCGGCGCCGTCCCCGGCGGGATCCGGCGCGCTGGACGGGCGCGGCGCGGCGGCGGACTGCGGGACCGGCTGTTCCTGCGGTTTCGACTCGGCGCGCACCATGCGGGCCAGCTTGAGCAGCGCCGTCGCGGTCGCGGAATCGGCGGCGGACAACGCGGCCTCACTGGCCAGCCTGGCCGCGTCCCAGGTGAGGCCGATCTCGCGCAGCCCGTTGACGGCCACCTCGACCGGCTTCACCTCGACCTGCCCGCGCAGCACGAGCACCCAGGTGCGACCGGCGTCGACCAGCACGGCCGCGTGCCGGTCGCCCGCTTCGGCCGCGGACTTGAGCAGTCGCGCGTGCGGCAGCAGTTCCGCGGGACTCTCGTGGGCGATCGCCGCCTGCACGCCGTACCAGTGAAAGGCGTTGGCCCATGCGGGCGGCTGATCGAGGCGATGCAGCAGGCTCAGCGTCGCGTCGACCAGCGGTGTGACGCGGCGCTCGTCGCGCAGCCGGATGCCTGCGAGCCACAGTTCGCCGATCGGCAGCACTGTGAGCAGGTCGGCGTCCACGTCGTCGAACAGCGGGCAGGCGGCCTGCCAGGCGCGGGTGAGTGCGGCGTGATCGCCGCCGCGGCGCGCCAGACCGACCGCGACGCCGTGCGCGAGCAGCCGGTCGCGGATGTCGAGCTGGTCCCAGTCGAGGGCGGCGACGGTATTCGCCGCGGCCTGCTCGTCACCGCCGAGCATGGCCGCCCAGGCGGCGAGCACTCGAAGTTGATGGCAGCGCAGCCCGCTGGTGGTGGCCCGGCGCAGCGCGTCACCGGCGCGGCGCGGCTCACCGGTGCTCAGACACAGCAGCGTCGCGATCGAGACGGCCGTGCACGGCAGGAAGCGGTCGACACCGGAGTCGGCGTGCGCGGCCTGGATGAGCGCGGAAACCGCGGCGGGCGTGCCGCTTCCGTGGTCGGCGAGCGAGTTCGCGAGCGCGGTCGCGATCAGCCGGGCGTGCGAGCCCGCCTCGGTCGGCGGCCAATTGCCCGCCGCGCCGGACAGTTCTGCCGCGGCGGGCACGTTGCCCGCCAGATACAGCACCGTCGCGCCCACCGCCCAGTCCGGGCCGACGCGGTGCGCGCCGAGCCAGCCGTAGAGCTGGGCCGCGCGGCCGACGAGTCCACGGCGAGTCAGTACGCCCGCGCAGATCCGCACGGCGTCCGCGAGATCGGAGCCGTCGACGCCCGCCCTGGCCAGCACGGGTTCGGCCAGCCGCATGGCGGTCTCGCCGTCGCCGGTGCGCGCGGCGGCCTCGGCCCAGCGCAGCCCGATCTCGTTCGGATCGGCGCCCGCCGCCGCGGCCGCGGCGTAGTAGCGGACCGCCTCGCGCCCGGCGTGTTCGGCTGTGGTTTGGAGGAATTCGGCCAGCCGCGGGTCGCGAACGCCGGATTCGGCGAGCAGCAACGCGGTGTGGTCGCGTAGCAGGCCCGCGTCGAGGCGCGCGGTGAGCAGCCTGCGCTGCACCGCGACGAACCTGCGGTCGCCGAGCATGGTTCGCAGCGGTGCGACGGCAGGGGCGAGCAGCAGATCGGCGTCCGTCACAAGGGCGGTCGCGCGGGCCCGGTCGATGAGCGTCTGCGCGGCAGTCGATTCGACGCCGAGCACCTCGGTGAGTTCGCTGGAGTCGAGTCCGGTTCCTGTGGTCGCGACCACCAGGGTCTCGAGCAGATCGGGTTCGAGGTTGTCCAGCTGCGAGCGCGACCAATCGGCCACCGCCTCGTCGACGGCGCGTATCCCGGCGTCCAAGCGCGCCGAGCAGGCCGCGGACAGCGCGGCGACGACGCCGCCGCGGATACCGCCGGTCTGCTGATGAATGTGTTGCGCGACGGGGCGCGGCACCATCATCCCCAATTCCCTGGCGAAGGGCAGGATGTCGGCGACGCCGAGCGGTCGCAGGTCGACGATGCGCCCGCGCCGGGCCACCGCATCGGCCAGTGCGCGCAGCTGCGGGTCGTGCGGGCGCGGCTGCACCGCGACCACCACCGTGCAGTCGCCGGATTCGACTGCCGTACGAAGAGTCTCGAGTTCGGACGTGCCCAATGTGTGGGCGTTGTCGATGATCAGCGCTTGGCGCGGTGCGTCCGGATCGCCGCTCTTCACTTGGCCATTCGTCGACTCCTTCGAAACCGGCGCGGAAACGTTGTCCTGCAAGGGGATACCGCGTCCGCGCAAGCGCGTGCGAATCACCGAGAGCAGGGTGGACTTGCCGGTGCCCGAGCGGCCGCGGATCAGATAGACGGCGGGTTCCTGCTCGGCACTGTCGAGTTCGCGCAGAATGTCACGGGCGCTCGGCAGGGTGTCGAACGCAGTGTCAGCCACCGTTGCCCCCGAGGATCTCGCCCGGCGCGCGCAGTACCGTGCCGACCGCGCCGCCGACTCCCTCGACCACCTCGCCGAGCGGTTCGGTCAGCACTCCGGTGTCGACGTTCGGTACCTGCGGTTGATGCGGCTGCGGTTGTTGCGGTTGCGGGGCGGGAGGATTCGGTCCAGGTGTCGGCTGCGGCGCGGGTTGCGGCGCGGCCTGTTCCCCGGGAGCGGTTGCGGCGGGCGTGGGCTGGCCCTGAGTCGGCTGCCCCGGCGCGGGCTGGGTGTTCACCACCGCGACCGTGCTCGAGCCCGGAGTCGAGTTCGACGCGGAACCGGGCTGTGACGCACCGGGTTTCGGTTGGCGCGGGGCGCCGGTTCCGGGATCCGCCGCGGGGACGTCCGTTGCCGGCGCGCCGGTGCCGCCGGGCGCCGCCACATCGGCGGGCCCGGGCGATGCGGACTGCTCGGAAGCGGGAGAGTTCGCCGGGGATTGCGCTCCGGTGCCGATCGCGACGGTGCCGGTGGCGAGCAAGCCGATCACCACGGCCGCACCCGCGACGATCGCGGCGCGCCGGCGACCGGTGAGCCTGCGGATCCGCGACTTCGGCAGCTCGTTCTCGGCGCCGCGGCCGGAGCGGCGGGGACGGTCGAGGGCAGGCAGTTCCTTGGTCTTCGGCGCGACGGCCGTCGCGGGGACCTCGGCGAGCGCCGCGACCGGTGCGGTGTCGATCGCGCTGTCCATCAGATCCGCCGCCAGCGCGGCCGCCCCGCGAGCGCTGGTGATGGCGGGCTCGGGCGCGGCGACGACCGGGAGACCGAACTCGCCCGAGATCAGCTCGCCGGCCAATGGGATCGCGCCGCCGCCGCCCGTCAGCAGGACCCGGCCGATGTCGCCGACATCCAGTCCCGCGCGGTGCACCGTGTCGCGGATGAGATCGATGGAAGTGAGCAGCGGGCCCCGGATCAGGTCTTCCAGCTCGCCGCGCACCAGCCGGATCTGGTCGCCCGCACCGGAAGCGGGGTCGAGCCGGACGGGAACGACCGTGGCGGTATTTATGGAAAGCTCTTCTTTCGCTTTTTTGCAGCGCTCTCGCAATACCGATAATTCGCGTTCCACGACAGGGTCGAACGGATCGAAATCATTTCCACGCAATGCGTTAGCCAGCACGTAACGCATGGTCAGCAGATCGAATTCCGAACCGGCGACGTCGGTGGAACGCAGCGAGGCGAGCAGCGCGGTCTGGCTTCCGGTGCGCACCACCGAGACCGTGCACCCGGTCGCGCCGAGGTCGTAGACGACCAGCGCGCCGTCGCCGAGCGGACCGTGCGCGGCCGCCAGCCACTGCACCGCCGCCGTCGGCTCTGGGACCAGCGTCACATCGTCGAGGCCCGCTGCGTCGAACGCGCTGCGCTGCACATCGATCGTGTGTCGCGACCACCACGCCGGATGGCATGCGACAACGGCGCCGGGCTGTTGCCCTGCGCCGTTGGCGATTTCGTCGATCAGACAGGTGACGGCCGTGGCCACCAAGTCTTCCGCCGCATGCGCGGAACCGTTTTCGGCCAGGATGTCGACCGGATCGCCGACGCGAGCCAGAAACCCTTCCAGCACTGCGTCACTGGTGTGTCTTCCGGTGCGCCGCGCGCGGGTCCCGAAGGAAGGCGGGGCGTCCTGGCTCAGACGCAACACGCTCGGGTGGTTCGCGACGATGCCACCCGAGGCAGGGCCAGCCTGGGTGTCGCCGATCTCTCCCGTCGTCGCCACGGCGACCGAATTCGACGCCCCGACCTTGATGCCGAGCGCCAGACGCTGTGTCATTGGTGAACCTCGTTAGGGAAAACCGTGTGATCCGGTAGTCGCTGCTGTGTTGTTCATGGTGCGAGATAGCCGTGTGATCCGGCCGACCTGTCAGATCTGTCGGTTGCTGGTGGGCCGCCGTTACCGGGTACGGGAAGGTGCGGGGAAATTCCCCTAATGGCCGTCCGGCCCCTAACGTGCCGCTCCCGTGATTGGTAGGGGTCCGCCCCGTTCCCCCGTAACGCGAAGCGTGCCTAGCGTGAAATTCATTCCAACGAGTGCGGATCGCGTGGTCCGCCGATCCCAGGAGACGATCCTCGATGACCCCCAACGTGATTCTCGAGTTCATCCTCGGCCTGCTGCGCGACCGCGAGGCCGCGGTAGGTTACTGCGCCAATCCGGAAGGCGCGTTGGCGGCCGCGGGACTCTCCGCGGTCACGCCGGAGGACATCGCCGCGGTCGCCCCGATGGTGGCCGAGTCGGCTTTGGTCGCGGGCGGCTCGCAGCTGTCGGCCATCGTCGCGGCGGGCACCTCGGGCGCGGCAGG
>NZ_BDCF01000093.1 GCF_001613365.1 Nocardia xishanensis NBRC 101358 | reverse complement strand
AGGGTCCGCTCGGCGGCGCGGACGCGAACGCCGCCGTCGGCACGAATTCGGTGGCGTCGTCGGCGTTCCCGGTACTCGCGGTCGCGGCGGACGTGGCGAGCACGGTGGTCGCGTCCGCACCGGGCGCGGGCAGCACCTTGGTCGCCACCGGCGCCGCGGCCAGCGCCGGAACACGACCCGCCGCAACGGCTTCCAGCGCCTCCTTCGCCTCGCTCATGGTCGGGCGCGCGTCGATGCTCGCGGCGAGCAGGTGCATCAGCACCGGTGCGAGCCCCTCCGCCCGCCGCGGTTGCGGCACGTCGGCCCGCGCGACGGCGTGCAGCACCGCGAGCGCGTTGTCACCCTCGCCGAACGGCGGCGCGCCCTCCACGGCGGCATACAGCGTGGAGCCGAGCGCGAAGACGTCGGACGCCGGTTCCGGGTTCTCGCCGCGCGCCACTTCCGGCGCGAGGTAGGCGGGGGTGCCCGCCAGGAACCCGGTCGCGGTGACGGTCACGTCGCCGACCGCGCGAGAGATGCCGAAGTCGGTGATCTTCACGGTGCCGTCGTCGGCGACCAGCAGGTTGGCGGGTTTCACGTCGCGGTGCATGATGCCCGCGTCGTGCGCGGCGGCCAGCGCGGCGGCGGCCTGCGCGCCGATCTTGGCCACCTCGATCGGCGACAGGGTGCGCTGCCCGGACAGCTTGGCGGCCAAGCTCGGCGCGTTCATGTACTCCATGACCAGCCACGGCTGGCCGTCCTCTTCGGCGACGTCGAAGACGGTGACCGCGTTGGGATGGTGCAGCCGCGCCGCGATCCGCCCCTCGCGCATCGCGCGCAGTTTCGACTCCAGCGCCTGTTCCCGGGAGAGGCCGGGACCGAGCAGCAGCTGTTTCACCGCCACGGTGCGGCGTAGCCGCACGTCGGTCGCGCGCCACACCACGCCCATCGCGCCGGTGCCGATCGGATCCGTCAGCCGATACCGTCCAGCGATCAACCGATCCGCCGTCATGAGGTCGTGCCCCTCCTGCTGTGCGCCGAGCCGTCGAGCACTACGGCGCGCTCGACGGATTCCCGGCGAAAACCATGCGCTCCGAAGTGCTTTACACCCGCCAGCAGCAAGACGAACGGCATCCGCCGACTGCTCCGGATGCAGTTGCAACTCTTCGACAATGGCATACCCACCCGACAGACATCCAGCCGCGTGACCGGATTCGACGGACCGGACGGTTGATTACCCAGGTCGCCCCGAAGCGTCAAGTGTACCCATAGGTAACAGATACTTCGCCGACACCCGGTCGACTCACCGCATTCCCGTGCGTTTCAGCAGGTCAGAGCCCATGACGAGGGCCAGGGCCACGACGAAGGGACATCGCCGCGGTGAGTACCGTCACATCGGTCGAACATGCGTGCCCGGCCCACGAGTGAACGGCGACTCCGCATCGCGCCGAGCCGCCGTTCTCCCAGGACGAATCAGGCGTTGAAGTACTTCGCCTCGGGATGCAGCAGGACGAACGCGTCGGTGGACTGTTCGGGATGCAGCTGGAGTTCCTCCGACAGCACGACGCCGATGCGGTCGGCTTCGAGCAGGTCGACCAGCTTCGCGCGGTCCTCGAGCTCAGGGCAGGCGCCGTAGCCGAAGGAGTAGCGCGCGCCGCGGTAGCCGAGCTTGAAGTAGTCCAGCACGTCGTCGGGATCGGATTCGGCCACCGAGTGCCCGTCCAGCACCAGTTCTTCCCGGACGCGACGGTGCCAGTACTCGGCCAGCGCCTCGGTGAGCTGGACGCCGATGCCGTGCACCTCGAGGTAGTCGCGGTAGTTGTCGGCGGCGAACAGCTCGTTGGCGAAGTCGGCGATGGGCTGGCCCATCGTCACCAGCTGGAACGGCAGCACGTCCACCTGACCGGTGGCCTTGGCATGCTCCCGCGAGCGCAGGAAGTCGGCGATGCACAGGAACCGGTCGCGCTGCTGGCGCGGGAAGGTGAACCGATACCGCTGCGGCGCATCGGGATCGGGCTCGGTGAGCACGACGACGTCGTCGCCTTCCGACACGGCGGGGAAATAGCCGTAGACCACGGCCGCGTGCTGCAGAACTCCCTCGGTGGACAGCCGGTCCAGCCAGGCCCGCAGCCGCGGCCTGCCTTCGGTCTCCACCAGTTCCTCGTAGGAGGGTCCGTCACCGCCGCGCTGGCCGCGCAGACCCCACTGGCCGAGGAACAGCGCCCGTTCGTCGAGCAGTCCCGAATATTCGTGCAGCGCAAGACCTTTGACCACGCGCGTGCCCCAGAACGGCGGCACCGGCACCGGCAGTTCGGCGGCCACGTCCGAGCGGGCTGGCACCTCGACCGGGACCTCGGCGGCCTTGCGCTGCGCGGCGATCCGCTTGGACCGTTCGTGCCGGGCCTTGCGCTCGGCGGCCTTCTCGCGTTCGGCGACGGCCTCTGGACTGTCCGGATCGAGCCCGCCGCCGCGCTTGCGGGTCATGATGTCGTCCATCAGCCGCAGACCCTCGAAGGCGTCGCGGGCGTAGTGCACGTCGCCCTCGTACACCTCGGTCAGGTCGTTCTCCACGTAGGCGCGGGTCAGCGCGGCGCCGCCGAGGAGTACGGGGAACTGATCGGCCACGCCCTTGGCGTTGAGCTCCTCCAGGTTCTCCTTCATCACCACGGTCGACTTCACCAGCAGGCCGGACATGCCGATCACGTCGGCCTTCTTGTCCATCGCGGCGTCCAGGATGGTCGCGATCGGCTGCTTGATGCCGAGGTTGACCACCTCGTAGCCGTTGTTCGACAGGATGATGTCGACCAGGTTCTTGCCGATGTCGTGCACGTCGCCCTTGACGGTCGCCAGCACGATGCGGCCCTTGCCGGAGTCGTCGGTGGCCTCCATGTGCGGTTCGAGGTACGCGACCGCGGCCTTCATCACCTCCGCCGACTGCAACACGAACGGCAGCTGCATCTGACCGGAGCCGAACAGCTCGCCGACGGTCTTCATGCCTGCCAGCAGGGTCTCGTTGATGATCTGCAACGGCGGCACCTCGGCCATGGCCGCGTCCAGGTCGGCCTCCATACCCGCCTTCTCACCGTCGACGATGCGGCGCTCGAGCCGCTCGAACAGCGGCAGCGCGGCCAGCTCCTCGGCGCGCGATGCCTTCGACGACGACGTGGAGACCCCTTCGAACAACGCCATCAGCTTCTGCAGCGGGTCGTAGTCCAGGGTCCGGCGGTCGTAGACCAGGTCGAGCGCGGTCTCGCGCTGCTCGTCCGGGATCCGGCTCATCGGCAGGATCTTGGAGGCGTGCACGATCGCCGAATCGAGGCCGGCCTGCACGCATTCGTGCATGAACACCGAGTTCAGCACCTGCCGCGCGGCCGGGTTCAGTCCGAAGGAGATGTTCGACAAGCCGAGGGTCGTCTGCACCAGCGGGTGCCTGCGCTTGAGTTCCCGGATCGCCTCGATGGTCTCCAGCCCGTCGCGGCGCGACTCCTCCTGACCGGTGCCGAGGGTGAAGGTGAGGGTGTCGATGATGATGTCGGACTCGGCCAGGCCCCAGTTGCCGGTGATGTCGGCGATCAGGCGCTCGGCGATCTCGACCTTCTTCTCGGCGGTGCGGGCCTGCCCCTCCTCGTCGATGGTCAACGCGACCACCGCGGCGCCGTGCTCGGCCACCAACCGCATGGTCTGCTGGAACCGGGAGTCCGGTCCCGCGCCGTCCTCGTAGTTCACCGAGTTGACCGCGCAGCGCCCGCCGAGGTGCTCGAGCCCGGCTCGCAGCACCGGCGCCTCGGTGGAGTCCAGCATGATCGGCAACGTCGACGCGGTCGCCAGGCGGGAGGCCAGCGCCTCCATGTCCTTGGTGCCGTCGCGGCCGACGTAGTCGACGCACAGGTCGAGCATATGCGCGCCGTCGCGGGTCTGGTCCTTGGCGATGTCGAGGCACTTCTGCCAGTCCTCGGCCAGCATGGCCTCGCGGAAAGCCTTGGAGCCGTTGGCATTCGTGCGCTCGCCGATCATCAGGACCGAGGCGTCCTGTTCGAAAGGCACCGAGGTGTACATGCTCGAGATGCTCGGCTCGTGCACCGGCTCACGGCGCTCGGCGATCGGCGGCAGCGAGGGCTCCACCTCGCGGACCGCGTCGCGCACCTGTCGGATGTGCTCCGGCGTGGTACCGCAGCAGCCGCCGACCAGCGCCAGACCGAACTCGGAGACGAAACCGCGCAGCGCGACCGCCAGCTCCTCCGGCGTCAACGGATACTCCGCACCGTTGGCGCCGAGCACGGGAAGGCCCGCGTTCGGCATCACCGACACCGGAACCCGCGCGTGCCGCGACAGATGCCGCAGATGCTCGCTCATCTCGTCCGGACCGGTCGCGCAGTTCAGACCGATCATGTCGACGCCGAGCGGCTCGATCGCCGTCAACGCGGCGCCGATCTCGCTGCCGACCAGCATCGTGCCGGTGGTCTCCACCGTGACGTGCGTGATGATCGGAATCCGCCGGCCTGCCCGCTCCATCGCCCGCCGACTGCCCGTCACCGCCGCCTTCACCTGCAACAGGTCTTGGCAGGTCTCGATCAGGATGGCGTCGGCGCCGCCCTCCAACATGCCGAGCGCCGACTCGGTGTAGGCGTCACGCAAGATCGTGTACGGCGCGTGCCCGAGCGTCGGCAGCTTGGTGCCCGGCCCCATCGAACCGAGCACATAGCGCGGCGTGCCGTCCTCGCTCGGCCCCATCTCGTCGGCCACTTCGCGGGCCAGCCGGGTGCCGCGCTCGGACAGATCGCGAATCCGGTCGGCGATGTCGTAGTCGGCGAGGTTCGGCAGATTGCAGCCGAACGTGTTGGTCTCGACCGCGTCCGCACCCGCCTCGAAGTACGCGCGATGGATGTCGCGCAGCACGTCGGGCCTGGTTTCGTTCAAGATCTCGTTACAGCCTTCCAACCCGCGGAAATCGTCCAGGGTCAGATCCGCGACCTGCAACATGGTGCCCATCGCGCCGTCACCGATGACGACACGCCGACGGAGCGTGTCGAGAAGCGTGGTATCGAACGCGGCGGAGTGGGACACAGACATGTGTACAAGCGTAAAGGCCCGGTACGACTGGTAACCAACAGCCCGCGAATGTTCACCGTGAGCGTGTGCGGCGCCACATTCGCGCGGGCGCCCGTTCGGGGGGCCGCGCCAGCGCGCAATAGATACGGCACCACGCGAGCCCAAGCCGTAGGCTGACCGGGTGAACCCCAGTGAAACTTCCGATTCGGAACTGCCGACGTTGCGGGATCCGGTGCTGGTTGCCGCCTTCGAGGGCTGGAACGACGCCGGTGACGCGGCGAGCGGCGCCGTCGAGCATCTGGAACTGATCTGGGATGCCGAGCCGCTGGCCGAACTCGATTCCGAGGACTACTACGACTATCAGGTGAACCGGCCGACGGTGCGTCAGGTCGACGGCGTGACCAGGGAGATCCAGTGGCCCGCCACCATGCTTTCGGTGTGCTCGCCGCCCGGGAGCGACCGGGATGTGGTGTTGCTACGCGGAATCGAGCCGAACATGCGGTGGCGCAGTTTCTGCGGGGATCTGCTGGAGTTCATCGAGCAGCTGGGTGTGCAGACCGTGGTGATCCTGGGCGCCCTGCTCGCCGACACCCCGCACACCAGGCCCGTTCCGGTGACCGGTTCCGCGTACAGCAAGGAGGCGGCCGAGCGCTTCAACCTGGAGCAGACCCGCTACGAGGGCCCGACCGGCATCACCGGCGTCTTGCAGGATCAGTGCGTGAAGGCGGGCGTGCCCGCGGTGTCGTTCTGGGCGGCGGTGCCGCACTACGTGTCGCAGCCGCCGAATCCGAAGGCGACGATCGCCTTGCTGCATCGGGTGGAGGACGTGCTCGACATCGAGGTGCCGCTGGGCGAGTTGCCCAAGCAGGCCGAGGATTGGGAAGCCGCGGTGAACGAGATGACCGTCGGCGACGAGGAGATCACCGAATACGTGCGTTCGCTCGAGGAACGCGGTGACGCGGCGGTCGATTTGAACGACGCGATGGCGAAGATCGACGGTGACGCGATCGCCGCGGAGTTCGAAAAGTATCTGCGCAGAAGGGGTCCGGGCAGTTTCGGTTTGTGATCGGCCGGTCCCGGCCGCGGGGGTCTAGTCCCGGCGCGAGCAACACCACATCGCGGTGTTGCTCGCCGCGCTCGGAACAGGCGTCCTCACGCCACGGAGGGCGGCGGGACCGCGACGCTGGTCGCGTTCACCTCCTCGACGGTCCAGACCTGGGCCGCCGCTTCGTGGGCCAGTTTCGCGATCAAGATGTCTCGCGGAATCGTCTGGCCGGCAAAGTGATCGAGTGACGGCACCACCACGTGGTGTGCGTCGGCGCGCTTGAGTTCCTGCGTGAGCTCGGCCAGCGCCGTACCGTCGCCCGCTGCCGCTTCGTGGAATGTCGCGGCGAAGCAAAGCCCTTCGGCTCGGGCGAACGTGCTCATCGCGCGCTCGAGTTCCTCGCTGTGGCCATCGGCCAGATCATCACGCAAGTATCCATAGATCAACGCTTCCACCCGAACCTCCGTTGGATAGGGCCGCTGTTCTCTTGTTTGGATCTTCCCGTGCAGGGTACTGCGACGAGGGCGATCACGGATCTTGCATCTGCACTTACATTTGCAAATCCGGCAAACCTGACCGCTCCCACTTCAGGATCGCTGACGCCACACTGCGAATGCAGGTGTCAACCCACTGACATCCAGATGCCCTATCCGGGCCACCAGACGTTAACTGGTGTGATACTACAACCGTGGCCGCTGGAGACGATCGACCCGTCTGGGCAGTCCGGATGCGTTCCGAGCGCGATGCGAGGGGGTGGTCACAGGCAGACGCCGTCCGCGTGATGCGCGCGAAGTCATCGCACAATCTGCCGACAGACAGCACGCTGCTACGCAATTGGCGGCGTTGGGAGTCGGGCGAGTCGCGACCCGACGACTTCTACGCCCCCATCATCGCCGCCGCCTTCGACACCGTCACCGCGGCGTTCTTCCCGAAGGCCAGGCCTAATCGGGACGACGAACTGCTGTCGGCAACAGGGATGGACACTTTGGAGTTCATCGGCAGGCTGCGCATGTCGGACGTCTCGGCCGCGACGCTGGACGCCGTCCGGATCACCGCCGAACGACTGTGCTGCGAATACCCTTACGCCGACCCACACGAATTGCACTCGGAGGGAACGTCTTGGCTGCGGCGGATCACCTCGCTGCTGGACGGGCGGCTGACGCTGGCACAGCACCGGGAGATCCTGGTGCTCGCGGGCTGGGTCGCGCTGCTCGTCGGCTGCGTCGACTACGACCTCGGTCGCCGTACCTCGGCGGAGGCCACCCGGCGCGCGGCGTGGTCGCTCGGCAAGGAGGCCGACCATCCCGAGATCACCGGGTGGGCAGCGGAAATGGCAGCGTGGTTCGCACTGACCCAAGGTAACTACCGGGGTGCTGTGGAAGCCGTCGACGGCGTGCTCGAGGACAGTTGCCATCTCGGGGTCGGCGTGCAGCTGGCCGCGCAGCGGGCCAAGGCGTGGGCACGGCTCGGCGATCGCGCCGAGGTGGAACGGGCGCTCGGCAAGGGTCGAGCGATCCTGGAGCGACTCGACCATCCGGCGAACCTGGACAACCACTTCGTGGTCGACCCGCAGAAGTTCGACTTCTACGCGATGGACTGCTGCCGCGTGGCCGGCGAGGATCGCCTCGCGGAAACCTTTGCCCGCGAAGTCATCCGGAACTCCACCAGGGCCGATGGCACGGTGCGCAACCCGATGCGCGTCTCCGAGGCACATTTGACGCTGGCCGTCGTCGCGGTGCGCGGACGCGATCTGGAACTCGCGCTGGCCGAGGGCATGCGCGCCTTCTCGGGGAAGCGCCGCTCGCTGCCGTCGCTGATGTGGATCGCGGGCGAGGTGGCCCGTGAGATCATCGAACGCTATCCGGGCGACCCGCGCACGCACTGTTATCTTGAGCAGTTGCGCGCGCTGTCGACCGAATGAGCGGCCCCCGTCCTGGCGCGGGCGAACCGCGGAACGGCGGACACAGCCACGCCGAACGGGGGTCGGTCTTGTCGGCGGCGACCGGCCCGCTACTACCCTGTTCCCGGTGACCGACTCCGACGACGGCCCGCCCTCCGGCGATCAGCCCGGCGCAACCGCACTGGATGATCAGCCCGACTGTGCCGCACGAGGCGAACAGCTGGGTCGCGACGCACAAGGCGAACAGCCCGGCTCCGCCGCACAGAGTGAGCAGCCCGGCTCCGCTGCTCTGAACGATCAGGTCGGCTGCGCCGTGCAGTGGGACGAGCGGCTGCGACTGTTCTCCTTCGCGACGGCGGAGAAGCGCGCCGACTACCTCTGGGTGCTGCGCGCGTTCGACAGCGCGCGGGCCGCCTACGTGGTGCTGCTGCACGCCGACGATGTGGCGGAGTGGATTCGCCGCAACGGCGGACGCGCGCGGGTCGCGGAGAGCGGGCCGTCGCCGGACAAGGCGGAAGCCGGTCCGGCCGAGGCGCAGCCCGGTCTGTTCCGGCGCAGCGACGCCGCGCCGCTGAGCGCCGCCGAGATCGGGCCGCTGCTCGATCAGCTGCACCAGTGGGGTGTGCTCGAGCGCAGCTACGACGGCACCCGGGCGGCGACGCTGGCCGAATACCGCAACCGGCACTACGTCTACCAGTTCTCGCAGGCGGGCTTCCAGGCATATCGCGCGGTGGCGGGCGTGCTGGAGGCGCGGCTGGACGAGGCGTCGCTCTCGCGGCTCGTGCTGCCGGAACTGCTCGCCGACCTGCACACCCTCGCCGCGGTGAACAGGGTCGGCGACGCCGAACGCGTCTACCGCACGCTGCGCAGGCTGGACGCGGCGCTGTCCGATATGGCCGCGCGCGCCGCCCATTTCTATCTGTCACTGGGCGATCTGGTGCGCACCACCGAGATCACGCCGGAATCGTTTCTCGCGCACAAGGACGCGCTGCTCGCGCACATGCGCGAATTCAGCATGGACCTGGCGCGTTTCGCGCCCCGGCTGGCCGCCGCCATCGGCGAGATCGAGGAGACCGGCGTCGACGACCTCGTCGCGCGAGCCGCGAGCTGCGACGAGCGGGTGCTGTTGAGCGCCGCCGAACGCGAAGCGGATTGGCGCGCCCGCTGGCACGGCCTGCGCACCTGGTTCGTCACCTCGGACGCCGAGGCCGAGTCCACCGAGGCGGACCGGCTGCGCGAGGCCACCATGAGCGCGATCGCGGCCGTGCTGTCGCTGCTGCGGCGGGTCACCGAGACGCGCCGCGGCGGGGTGAGCCGCGAGTCGGCGCTGCGCCACCTCGCGGGCTGGTTCACCGCCGCGCCCACCGCCGACAGCGCGCACGCGCTGTTCGACGCGGTGTTCGGGCTCGGCAGGCCGCGCCACCTGGCGATGGAACATCCGGACGCCGACATCGTGCCCGCGACCCGATCGTGGTGGGAGGCGCCGCCGCTGGAGATCTCGCGCACCCTGGCCGAGACCGGACGTCCGCCCTCGGCGGGCGCACCGGGCCGAATCCAGCGCAACGACGCGGGAATTCGCCGTCTGCGCGAGGCTCAGCTGGCCGCGCAGAGGGCCAGGGCGGAGGCGGCGCGGTCCTTGGCCGCCGCGGACGTTCACGAACGCGTACTCGACGAGCGCGAGACCGAGGTGCTGCTCCGCCTGCTGGACGCCGCCTCCACGGCGTGGGTGCCGGTCAGCGGACGGGTCGGCGGCACCACCGGTTCGGAGAGCGGCGTCACCCTGACGGTCTCCGAGCATCCTGGGCCGACCGTCGTCAGAACCTCGCGCGGGCTGCTGCACCTGAACAACCGCAAGCTCGACGTCCGCGCGACCAGGTCCCGCGGCGGGAGCGCAGGGCGCGCGAACACTGCCGACGTCGAAACCGCAGGGGGCGGAGCATGATTCACGCCCGCCGCATCGACGCGCTCGCACTGGACAACTACCAGCGCGCCGCCAGGGTGATCCTGGCCAACCACCTGGTGACCCGAACCTATCCGGACCGGATCGCGCTGCCGCTGATTCGCCGGTGGGCCACCGAACTTCGCGAGGACCTCGCCGAACTGTTCGGCTACCGGCTCGAGGTCACCGAAACCACGGCGCGGGTCTACCCCGTGACCGATCGGCTCGACGGCGGCAAACCCGCGCGCACCGTGAACGACCGCGTCTTCGACCGCCGCCGCTACGCCTACCTCGCGCTGGCGCTGGCCGCGCTCGGCCGCGCTGGCGATCAGATCACGCTCTCGGAGCTCGCCGATCAGGTCGCGGCCTACACGGTCAGGATCGACGGGCTCGAGCTCGCGCCGGATCGCGCGGCGGACCGCGACGCCTTCGTCGACGCCGTCGGCTGGCTGGCCGCTCGCGGCGCGCTCACCCTCGCCGACGGCGACGCGGGCGGGTGGGCCGCCGATCCCGAGGCGGGCGAGGCGCTCTACGACATCGACCGGCCGGTGGTGTTCGCGCTGTTCCGGCCGCCGCGCGCCCTGCAACATCTGCACAGCGTGCGTGGCCTGCTGGCCGAGGATCCCGCCGTCACCGCCGGGCAGCCCGCCGCGGCGTCCGGCGAGATCGCCCGCCGGGTGCGCCGGGCGCTGGTGGAGCGCCCGGTGGTCTACGCGGAGGATCTGGCGCCCGAGGAGCGTCCGGTGCTGACGCAGGACCGGACGGTCGCCGATGTCGAACTGTTCACGGGTCTGCGCGCCGAACGCAGGGCCGAGGGCGTCGCGCTCATCGACACGTCGGGGCGGCTTTCCGATGTCCGCTTCCCAGGCACCGGCACGCTCGCCCAGGTGGCGCTGCTGCTGGTCGGCGAGATCGCCGATGTGGTCCTCGACATCGACCACCCGCTCCCCCGCCGCTCGCGCGCGGCCGATCCCGGTGCGGTGCTGGCCGATCGGCTCGACGACGCCATTCCCGAATCCACTCTGTTCGCGCCGATGGCCGATCCGCCGTTCGCCGGAAACCGAGCGGCCGAGGCGGATTCGGCGGCGGACGAGGACGACACCGAACCCGGAGCGACCTATCCGTTCGTCGCCGCCGACTGGGTGCGCGACACCGTGCAGGCGCTCACCGACCGCTACGGCGTGACCTTCGCCGCGCAGTGGCAGGCCGACGTGCCCGGGCTCACCGCGGAGGTCACCGCGCTGCTCGCACGGCTGCGACTGGTCCAGCCGCTCGCGGACGGGCTGCTCGTGCTGCCCGCACTGGCGCGTTATCGGGGCGCGGTGGTCACCGTGCGCACCAAGCGGGCCGCGGAATTGTTCGTCACCGCCGACGACACCGTCGGGGCCGCAAGCACCGGTACGGAAGGGATCTGAACATGTCGGTCATTCACGGCGGAGTACGTTTCCTCCCGACCCGCGCCGGAATCGTCAACCTGTGGGACTACCGGGACCAGGAGTTCTGCTTCGCCGACGGCAGGCTGGTGCTGCGCGGACCGAACGGCTCCGGCAAGACCAAGGCGCTCGAGGTGCTGTTCCCGTTCGTGCTCGACGGCCGCATCGAACCGCGCAGGCTCAACCCGTTCGCGGGCGAAGAGCGCACGATGAAGTCGAATCTGCTGTACCGCAAGCAGGAATCGGCCTACTCCTATGTCTGGATGGAGTTCGCGCGCGGGAAGTGGGACGACCCCGAAGTGGTCACCGTTGGCATCGGCATGCGCGCAACCCGGTCCTCGGATAAGGTGACGCGCTGGTATTTCGTCGCCGACGGCCGGGTGGGCGTCGACTTCTCCCTCATCGGACCCGACGACCGCCCGTTCACCCGCAAGCAGCTGGCCGAGCAGATCGGCACCGACTCCATCGTGGACCGGCCGGTCGAATACCGGGCCGCCATCGACGCCCGCATGTTCGGGCTCGGCGCCCAGCGCTACGACCAGCTCATCAATCTCATTCTGACGCTGCGCCGCCCGCAGCTCGCCAAGAACCTCGACCCGCGCGGCCTCTCCCAGGCGCTCACCGACGGCCTGCGCCCGCTGGACGAACAGCTGATCCTGGACGCGGCCCGCTCCTTCAGCGATATGGAAGAGGTCGGACGCACCCTCGAGGGCCTGGTGCAGGCCGACACCGCGACCCGCGCCTTCGTCGGCGTGTACCGGAAATACCTCGCGGTGCAAGCCAAGACCGATGTCGACCAGGTGCGCGTCCGCCTGGACGCGGTCACCCACGCCAGTACCGCGCTGTTCGCCGCGACCGCGCTGCGCGAACGCCGCGAGGCCGAGCGCACTGCCGCGGAAGCCCGCGCCGACGACGCCGACCGCACCTACGAGCAGGCCCTCACCGACCGCGAGACCCTGCAACGCTCCAGCGCCTACGAGGGCAAACAGCAGCTCGACGACCTGGCCGACGCGGTGCGCAGGCTGGAGACCTCCGCGGCGGTGCACCGCGACAAGTCGCTCAAGGCCCGCCAGACCCTCGACCAGCGGGCCGAAGAGGCCGAGCGGGCGCGCGCCGCGGTGCAGCAGGCCGCCGCCGCGCTGTCCCGGGGCGAGGACGAGTTGCGCGAGGCCGCCGAGGAGGCGGGCATCGCCTGGACCGCGCCGACCGGCG
>NZ_BDCF01000092.1 GCF_001613365.1 Nocardia xishanensis NBRC 101358 | reverse complement strand
CGGGTGCGCAGCCAGACCAGCAGCGCGCCGCCTGCCACCAGCACCGCCGCGAGCACGGCGGCCGCGGTCGCGGTCACCGGACCGCGACCGGGAACTTCCCGATCATGGTCCGATTATCGACGGGCGACTGGCGCGGGTCAGCCCTGGTACTTGGCGATGGTGAAGTGGACCAGCCCCGGTTCGGGGAGGTGCGCCTGGCCCAGCGTGATCGTGGCGGTGAAGTTGCCGACGCCGGGGCTGAAGATCGCGGACTTGCCGTCGTTCATCCAGTAGCCGGGGCCGTTGGCCGTGCGGGTCACCGAACCCGTTGCGCCGGTGTCGGTATTGCGCCAGTTCAGGGTCACCGGGAGGCTACAGTTCCCGACGCCCCACATCATGGAGGACACCGTGAAGGCGGCGGACTCGGGATACGCGTCCCCGTTGACCGATGCGTCGATCTGTGCGAGGCACGGTCCGTTGGTCATCGAGTAGACGGTCATGAACTTGCTGGTTTCGGCTGCGGCGGGCGCCGCGGTGACGGTGAGCGCCGCCGCGGTGAGCGCGGCGGCGGCCGGGACAGCCATGGCTAACGTGCGGGTCATCTTGGTGGTCATCGTGCACACCTCGATCCGAATCGTCGCGGATAAACGGTCCTGCGTACGCGCAGGGACACTACCAACACCGAGCGCGCCGTCCGGTCGCTTTCGAAAGACCGCCGGTAAGCGCGCGGCAACCGGCGAAAGCCGGTCGGTCGCGGCGGTTTTCTCCGGCCGATCTGGGCGGTTGCCGCGACGCGCCGGTGATCTTCTTCACGACGCGCCGATGATCGTCCTGGCGGCGCGTGCCGGTGCGAAACCTTGTCGCAGGGGGCGCATAGACTCGTTGCTCCAACCCCCGTCGAGACCTTGGGAGGAAGGACTGTCTTGGCCGAGTCCGGATCGTTCGTTCACCTGCACAACCACACCGAGTACTCCATGCTCGACGGCGCGGCCAAGATCTCTCCGCTGTTCACCGAGGCGAAGCGACTCGGGATGACGGCGGTCGGCATGACCGACCACGGCAACATGTACGGCGCGGCCGAGTTCTACAACTCCGCCAAGAAACACGACATCACGCCGATCATCGGCATCGAGGCCTACATCGCGCCCGGTTCCCGGTTCGACACCAAGCGCGTGCAGTGGGGCGACCCGAGCCAGAAGGGCGACGACGTCTCGGGTTCCGGCGCCTACACCCACATGACGATGGTCGCCGAGACCGCGACCGGCCTGCGCAACCTGTTCAAGCTCTCCTCGCTGGCCTCCATCGAGGGTCAGCTCGGCAAGTGGGCGCGCATGGACGAGGAGATCATCGCGCAGTACGCCGAGGGCATCATCGCCACCACCGGCTGCCCTTCCGGCGAGGTCCAGACCCGGCTGCGCCTCGGTCACGACCGCGAGGCGCTGGAGGCCGCGGCCAAGTGGCAGGAGATCTTCGGCAAGGAGAACTTCTTCCTCGAGGTGATGGACCACGGCCTGTCCATCGAGCGGCGGGTCCGGGAGGGCCTGCTGCGCATCGGCAAGCAGCTGGGCATTCCGCCGTTGGCCACCAACGACTGTCACTACGTGACCAAGGATCAGTCGGCCAACCACGAGGCGCTGCTGTGCGTGCAGACCGGCAAGACCCTCTCCGACCCGACCCGCTTCAAGTTCGACGGCGACGGCTACTACCTGAAGTCGGCGGCGGAGATGCGCGCGCTGTGGGACGCCGAGGTGCCAGGCGCGTGCGACAACACCGTGAGCATCGGCGAGCGGGTGCAGTCCTACGACGACGTGTGGAACTTCAAGGACCGCATGCCGGTGTTCCCGGTGCCCGAGGGCGAGACCCAGGACTCGTGGCTGCGCAAGGAGGTCGAGCGCGGACTGGATCGCCGGTTCCCCTCCGGCGCGCCGCAGGAGTACTACGACCGCGCCTACTTCGAGCTCGACGTCATCCGGCAGAAGGGATTTCCCGCCTACTTCCTCGTCGTCGGCGACCTCGTCAGCCACGCGAAGGAGGTCGGCATCCGGGTCGGTCCCGGCCGTGGTTCGGCGGCGGGTTCGCTGGTCGCCTACGCGCTCGGCATCACCAACATCGACCCGATTCCGCACGGCCTGCTGTTCGAGCGGTTCCTGAACCCCGAGCGCCCGTCCGCGCCCGATATCGATATCGACTTCGACGATCGCCGCCGCGGTGAAATGGTCCGCTACGCCACCGAGAAGTGGGGCACCGACCGTGTCGCCCAGGTGATCACGTTCGGCACCATCAAGACCAAGGCCGCCATCAAGGACTCCGCGCGAGTCCAGTTCGGGCAGCCCGGTTTCGCCATCGCCGACCAGATCTCCAAGGCGCTGCCGCCGCCGATCATGGCGAAGGACATCCCGCTCTCGGGCATCATGGATCCCGATCACGAGCGGTACAAGGAAGCCGCCGAGGTCCGGGAGCTCATCGGCAACAACCCCGATGTCGCGAAGATCTACGAGACCGCCCGCGGCCTCGAGGGCCTGATTCGCAACGCGGGCGTGCACGCCTGCGCGGTGATCATGTCCTCCGAGCCGCTGATGGACGCGATCCCGGTGTGGCGCCGCCCCCAGGACGGCGCGATCATCACCGGCTGGGACTACCCGTCCTGCGAGGCCATCGGCCTGCTGAAGATGGACTTCCTCGGTCTGCGCAACCTCACCGTCATCGGTGACGCGCTGGACAACATCAAGGCCAACCGCGGCATCGACCTCGACATGGACAACCTGCCGCTGGACGATCCGGCCACCTACGAATTGCTGTCCCGCGGTGACACTCTCGGCGTCTTCCAGCTCGACGGCGGGCCGATGCGCGACCTGCTGCGCCGCATGCAGCCCACCGGCTTCAACGACATCGTCGCCGTGCTCGCGCTGTACCGCCCCGGCCCGATGGGCATGAACGCGCACAACGACTACGCCGACCGCAAGAACGGCCGTCAGCCGATCAAGCCGATCCATCCCGAGCTCGAGGAACCGCTGAAGGACATCCTGGCCGAGACCTACGGCCTGATCGTCTATCAAGAGCAGATCATGTTCATCGCGCAGAAGGTCGCCTCCTACTCCATGGGCAAGGCCGACGCGCTGCGCAAGGCCATGGGTAAGAAGAAGCTCGAGGTGCTCGAGGCCGAGTACAAGGGCTTCCACGAGGGCATGACCGCGAACGGGTTCTCCGAGGGCGCGGTGAAAGCGCTGTGGGACACCATCCTTCCGTTCGCAGGCTACGCGTTCAACAAGTCGCACGCCGCGGGCTACGGCCTGGTCTCCTTCTGGACCGCCTACCTCAAGGCCAACTACCCGGCCGAGTACATGGCGGGCCTGCTCACCTCCGTCGGCGACGACAAGGACAAGGCCGCGGTCTACCTGTCGGACTGCCGCAGGCTCGGCATCACGGTGCTGCCGCCGGACGTCAACGAGTCCGAGCAGAACTTCGCCTCGGTGGGCAAGGACATCCGCTTCGGTCTCGGCGCGGTGCGCAATGTCGGCGCCAACGTGGTGGCCTCGATCATCCAGGCGCGCAGGGAGAAATCGAAGTTCACCGATTTCTCCGACTACCTGAACAAGATCGACGCGGTCGCCTGCACCAAGAAGGTCACCGAATCCCTCATCAAGGCAGGCGCTTTCGACTCGCTCGGGCATCCGCGCAAAGGCCTGCTGCTCATCCACTCCGACGCCATCGACGCGGTGATGACCACCAAGAAGGCCGAGGCCATCGGTCAGTTCGATCTGTTCGGCGGGATGGATGCCGACGAGTCGGTGGCCTCGGTGTTCAATGTCGCGGTGCCGGACGAGGAATGGGAGTCCAAGCACAAGCTGGCGCTCGAACGAGAGATGCTCGGTCTCTACGTCTCCGGGCATCCGCTCAACGGCGTGGAGCACGTGCTCGCCGCGCAGGCCGACACCCCGATCCCGACCATCCTCGAAGGCGATGTGAAGGACGGCGCGCAGGTCACCATCGGCGGCATCCTCGCCTCGGTGAACCGGCGCATCAACAAGAATGGCCTGGCGTGGGCCTCGGCCCAGCTGGAAGACCTCACCGGTGGCATCGAGGTGCTGTTCTTCCCGCAGGCCTACTCCGTGTACGGCGCCGACGTGGTCGAGGACGCGGTGGTGCTGGTTAAGGCGCGCGTCTCGGTGCGCGACGACCGAATCTCGTTGATCGCCAACGACCTCGCCGTCCCGGACCTGTCCTCCATCGGCGTGGCCAAGCCGCTCGCGGTGACCATCTCCACCCGCATGTGCACCCCGGACAAGATCGGCGAGCTCAAGCGCGTGCTGTCCCGCCACCCCGGCACCTCCGACGTGCACGTCCGCCACGTCGGCGCGCGCGACAAGACCACCCTGCTCAAACTCGACGACAGCCTGCGAGTCTCCCCGTCCTCGGCCCTCTTCGGCGACCTCAAGGCCCTCCTCGGTCCCAGCTGCTTGACCAGCTGAGACGACAGGCCGCCGGATCCGCTACGTGGATCCGGCGGCCCGCTCGTCGTGCGCCGGTCAGCGGGCGCTGGTGACCCGGTCGCTACCCGCGAAACGGCCGCTGGCCCGGCGCTTTAACCGCGTCTTCAGCCGATGACAAGCCGCCGGGGTAAGACTCGGCGTCGTTCCGAATCCCCTCTCACCACAGGACAACGATCATGGCAGCAATCCTCCGTCCCTTCCGCGCGGCGCTGGTCGCGCTCACGGCTCTGGCGGCCACCCTGGTGTTCGCCGTCGCGGGCGCGGGCGCCGCGCAGGCCGGTGTGTACGCCGAAATCAAGTTCGCGCCCGGCACAAGCGAGGCCACGCTGGACGGGGCGGTCGTGCGCGGCGACGCCGACAGCTACTTGCTCGAGGCGCGCGGCGGACAGCTGCTGAAGACGGCCATCGTCGCGCTGGAGGACAACGTGAACTTCAGCGTCTCCGCCCCCGATGGGCTGGTGCTCGCGGTCGAGGAGACCTGGACCGAGATCGTGCTGCCCTACGACGGCGTCTACCGCGTGCTCGTCGCGCCGACCCGCGGCAACGCCAGCTACACGCTGCACGTCGAAATCCACTGAGACCTACGGGGAGGCAGCGACCCCGAGCGTCAATGCGGCGAGGAACTTCGGTCCCTCGCCGTAGAACACGTCGAGGTCGCGGATCTCGAACCCGGCCGCCTGCACCAGGCCCCTGATGTCACGGTCCAGATTACAGCCGCCCGCGATCGCCTTCTCGATCGGATTCAGCCGGTGCTGCCACGCCTGGACCTTGGCGTCGGGGGCCAAGCCGTGCTCGACGAAATGCAGGGTCCCGCCCGGCACCAGCACCCGGCGCACCTCGGCCAGCGCGGTCGCGACATCCGGAATGGTGCACATCGTCCAGGTCGAGAGCGCGGAGTCGAAGGTGTTGTCCGCGAACGGCAGCGACTGCCCGTCCAAACCCGCGCGTTCGATCGGCACGGTGGCCCGGTCGAGCCGCTTGCGCGCCAGCTTCCAGCCGAGGTCGGCGGGCTCGACGGCACTGATGGATTCGACGGCCGCCGGGTAGAACGGCACGTTCAGGCCGGAGCCGAAGCCGATCTCCACGACCCGGCCGTGCAGCCCGGCGCAGGCCCGCGAGCGCTGCGGCTCGTTGACCCGCATGCCGCAGGCGAACTCGACCAGCCGGGGCACGACGTGATTCTCGTACAGTCCCACCCGTTCACTCTCGCAGCCCGAGTCCCGGTGCGCCAGTGCAGCTCCGTCCGGAACGCGCCCGGCGGACGCCGGGATGAGACCGGCGGGCGGGCGTGCGATGCTGGCGCGGTGACTGTCTTCGAGGTGTGGGCGCCCCAGGCCGGCGCGGTGCGGCTCGATCTCGACGGGAACGTGCACCCGATGCGCGGCTCGGCCGACGGGTGGTGGCGCGTGGAGCGGGACGCGCCGAACGGCGCGCGGTACGGATACCTGCTCGACGACGATCCCACCGTGCTGCCCGACCCGCGCTCAGCTCGTCAGCCGGACGGCGTGCACGGCCGGTCCGCGGTGCACGCCATGGATCCGAGCGCGTGGACAGACGGCGGCTGGACCGGGCGACCGCTGGCCGGCGCGGTCTTCTATGAGCTGCACCTCGGAACCTTCGCGCCGGAAGGCACCTTCGACGCCGCGATCGGACGCCTCGATCACCTCGTCGACCTCGGCGTCACCGTCGTGGAGCTGATGCCGGTGAACGCCTTCGACGGCACCCACAACTGGGGCTACGACGGTGTGCTCTGGTACGCGGTGCAGGAGAGCTACGGCGGCCCCGACGGACTGCAACGGTTCGTGAACGCCTGTCACGCGCGCGGGTTGGCGGTCTGCCTGGACGTGGTCTACAACCATCTCGGACCGTCCGGCAACTACCTGCCCCGCTTCGGTCCCTACCTGACCGAGGGCCGCAACACCTGGGGCCGCAGCCTCAATCTGGACGGCCCCGCCTCGGACGAGGTGCGCCGCTACATCATCGACAACGCGCTGCGCTGGCTGCGCGACTTCCACATCGACGCGCTGCGGCTGGATGCCGTGCACGCGCTGGTCGACCGCACCGCCACCCATCTGCTCGCCGAGCTGGCCGCCGCGACCGAACGCCTGGCCGCGCACGTGCGCAGGCCGCTGACCCTGATCGCGGAGAGCGATCTCAACGATCCGCGCCTGATCACACCGCGCGCGGCGGGCGGCTACGGGCTGGCCGGGCAGTGGAACGACGATCTGCACCATGCCGTGCACACCGCGGTCTCCGGCGAGCGGCAGGGCTATTACGCCGATTTCGGCTCGATGGCCTGTCTGGCGCGCACCCTGACGCACGGGTACTTCCACGCGGGCACGTACTCCAGCTTCCGCGGCCGCGTGCACGGCCGCCCGCTCGACCGGTCGCTGGTACCGGGTTCCGCCTTGCTCGCCTACACCTGCACCCACGACCAGGTCGGCAACCGGGCGCTGGGCGACCGGCCGAGCGCGTACCTGACCGACGGCCAGCTCGCCGTCAAGGCGGCGCTCGTGCTCTGCTCGCCGTTCACCCCGATGCTGTTCATGGGCGAGGAGTGGGGCGCGCGCACGCCGTTCCAGTTCTTCACCTCGCACACCGACCCGGAGATCGCCGCGGCCACCGCATCCGGACGCAAGGCCGAATTCGCCGAACACGGCTGGCCGAGCGAGGACGTGCCCGATCCGCAGGACCCTGGCACGTTCCGACGGTCCAAGCTGGACTGGTCCGAACTCGCCGATCCGGCGCGGGCCCGGCTGCTCGCCTGCTATCGCGCGCTGCTCGCGCTGCGCGAGCAGCATCCGGATTTGTCCGATTCCTCGCTGAAACACGTGCGGGTGGACTACGATGAACGGTCCCGATGGCTGGTGCTGCACCGCGGATCGCTCCGTCTGGTATGCAACTTCTCGGAAGACCCCGTGCGGGTGCCGGTCACCGGTTTCTCGCTGTTGTGCTGGCAGCCGCCGACCGAAGGGCCAACGGGCACAACGATCCCCGCGCACTCGTTCGCGCTGCTCGCCGACTCCCCCTCGACCGCGAAAAGGGCCGTGACCGAACCGAATCCCGGGTAACGGTACGTCAACTGTCCCGGACAGGACCATTGCCCTGATGTGACCGTCACCATTACCTTGGAAGTATGAGCAACGTGGCTTCAGTCGGCGGCAGCGCGGCCGCCGAATTCGGACCTCTGGTACGCGCTTTCACCAGGGCGTTCGGACGCCGTCGCGGCGCGGGTGGTGCGCTGGCGGTGCACCTGAACGGCGAACCCCTCGTCGACATCTGGGTCGGCGCCGCGGGCGACGAGGCATGGACCCGAGACACCGGCTCGATCATCTTCTCCGCTACGAAGGGGATCACCGCCACCGTCATCCACCGGCTGGCCGACCGCGGCTTGCTCGACTACAACGCTCCGGTCGCCGAGTACTGGCCGGAGTTCGCCGCCAACGGCAAGGGCGGGATCACCGTGCGCCAGGTGATGACGCACAGCGCGGGCCTCTCGGCGTTGGCCCCGATCGCCAAGTCCCCGGAGGACATCCTCGACCACGAGCTCATGGAGCGGCGCTTGGCCGCGGCCAAACCGGACCGGCTACTCGGCGTGCCGACCTACCACGCGCTCACCTACGGCTGGCTGCTGGCGGGCATCGCCCGCGGGGTCACCGGCAAGAGCATGGGCGAGCTGTTCCGCACCGAGGTGTCCGAGCCGCTCGGCATCGACGGGCTGCACCTCGGTCTGCCGCCCGCCGAGTCCGGCACCCTGTACGCGCCGTTGGCGGGCAGTCAGCTCAGCCTGGCAGGCAAGCCGATCGGTTCGCTCCTGCTGCGCCGCAGCCACCTCATTCCCGGCGCGCTCGGCGCGGTCACCCGCTGCCTGTTCCTGCCCGGGCTGGAAGCCATCCTGGAGGGTGACGGCCCGTCGATCCTGCGCACCGAACTACCCGCGGGCAACGGCGTCGCCACCGCGTCCGCGCTTGCCACCATGTACGGCGCGGTCGCCAGCGGTCGCGCGCCCGACGGACGGCCGTTCCTCTCCCGCACGACGATCGACGAACTGAGCAAGGTGCGCACCTACCGCCTCGACCGCGCGCTGTTCTACGCGCCGATGATGTGGCACCTCGGCTACCACTCGCTGCCGATGCCCGGCGCCCGCGGCGGCCTCGGCCACATCGGCCTCGGCGGCTCGTTCGGCTGGGTCGAACCGCGTCTCGGCCTGTCGGTCGGTTTCGTGCACAACCGGCTCTCGGCGGGTCAGCTCGGCGTCGACCAGCTCTCGGCCATGTGGCTGCTGCCGCTGATGCTCAACTGCCTGCGCGCCACCCGCCGCGTCAACCTCGACGAGACGCGCGACGCGGCGGCCTGACCGCACCGCAAGCACGATCCAGGGTCGTCGACCCCGACCTTCCGCCCCGCCCCCCGGTTCGCGAACCGGGGGGCGGGGCGGAAGCGTCAGGTCAGGTACCGATAGGCCGGCGAGCCCGGCTCGAGCCGCTCGCACTGGATGGGTGAGGCGTCCATGCGTTCCAAGACCGACTCCAGCCCGTCCGGCGTGCCGAGTTCGATGCCGACCAGCGCCGCCCCGGTCTCCCGGTTGTTGCGCTTGACGTACTCGAACAGGGTGATGTCGTCGTCCGGGCCGAGCACCTCGTTGAGGAAGCGGCGCAGCGCGCCCGGCTCCTGCGGGAAGTCGACGAGGAAGTAGTGCTTGAGCCCCCGGTGCACCAGGGATCGCTCGATGATCTCGCCGTAGCGGGACACGTCGTTGTTGCCGCCCGACACCAGGCACACCACCGTCGAGCCAGGCTGCACGGTGACCTCGGCGAGCGCGGCCACCGCGAGCGCGCCCGCGGGTTCGGCGATGATGCCCTCGTTCTGGTACAGGTCGAGCATGGTGGTGCAGATCGCACCCTCGTCGACCTGGAGCATGCGGAAAGCGCCTGCGCCGCTAGGGGATTCGGACTGGGTGAGCAAAGGCAGCGAGGCGTGCGAGACCATCCGGCCGCCGAAGCCGGCGACCGTGGCGTAGGGCACAGCGCCGATCCTGCGCACCGCGGCGCCGTCGACGAACGGATCGATCTCCGGCAGCGTCACCGGCCCGCCCGCGACCAGCGCCGCGGTCATCGAGGCGGCGCCCGCCGGTTCGGCGCCGAGGATGCCGGTCTGCGGCGCCCGGGCGCGCAGGTACGTGCCGATGCCGGCCAGGCAGCCGCCGCCACCCACCGGGACGACCACCAGGTCGGGCGCGACGCCGAGCTGCTCGAGGATTTCGGCGGCGATGGTGCCTTGCCCCGCGGCGGTACGCGTGTCGTCGAACGGGGGCACCATCGTCGCGCCGGTGCGTTCGACGTCGGCGGCCGCCGCGGCCGCGGCGGCGTCGTAGGTCTCGCCGACGGCGATCAGCTCGACGAACTCGCCGCCGTGCACCCGGATCCGGTCGCGCTTCTGCTTGGGGGTGGTGGTCGGCACGTAGATGCGGCCGGTGATGCCCATGGCCTGACAGGCGAACGCGACGCCCTGGGCGTGGTTGCCCGCGCTCGCCGCGACGACGCCCGCCGCGCGCTCCTCGGCGCTGAGCTGGACGATGAGGTTGTACGCGCCGCGCAGCTTGTAGGAGCGCACGGCCGTGAGGTCCTCGCGCTTCAGATAGACCTGCGCGCCGGTCAGCTCGGACAGGCGCGGGCTCAGTTGCAGCGGGGTCGGCTCGATAATGTCGGAAATTCGCTTGGCGGCGGCATCGATCTCGTCCGCGGTGAGCGCGGGACGGGAGGAGGACATCTGATCGATCACATCAAGCGGATTGGACACTCGAAACATGCTGCCACCCGCCGCGACGCGAGGTCGCGGCGGGTGGGGCGGTCGCCGGTCCGGGTCAACGCGGAGTGAGCACGAAAACGGGGATCTGGCGGGTCGTCTTCGTCTGGTAGTTCGCGTAGTCGGGCCACACCTCGACGGCGCGATCCCACCACAGCTTCTTCTCCTCGCCGAACACCTCGCGAGCGGTGTAGTCCTTGGTGATCTCGCCGTCGCGCAGTTCGACGTGCGGTTCGGCCTTGACGTTGTAGTACCAGACCGGGTGCTTGGGAGCGCCGCCCAGCGAGGCGACCACGGCGTATTCGCCGTCGTGTTCCACCCGCATCAGCGGGGTCTTGCGCAGCTTGCCGGTCTTGGCGCCCTTGGTCGTCATCAGGACGACGGGCTTGCCCTGTAGCGACGTGCCCTCGGTACCGCCGGAACCCTCGTAGGTCTCGGCCTGCTTGCGGGCCCAGTCGGACGTGCTCGGTTCGTACTCTCCGGTTAATGGCATACGACCGGGAACACCGCTGCCACCACCGGTGTTCCCGGCCGGAAATGTTCGGTGGCCCGAAATTCCCCTTCCGTATATCCTTATGCCATGACAACGGCTCACCCCACCACAGTGGACATCGCGGGTACCGCGTGGCCCGTGTACAAGCTCGAGGCGCTGGCCGCCGGGCTGGTGGCTGGCGTGCTGCTGCTGTTCGTCACCAGCGCGCCCCAGGTCGCGGTGCTGGCGGCCGCGGCGATCACGGCGATGCGCTGGGCGCTCGGTCATGTGACGGCGCGACGCGACGCCGGGGTGGTCCGGCACGAGCGGGCGCTGTCCGCGCACTGACGGCGCGACGCCCGTCGCGGCCACCTCGACCCTCGATCGACCGGATGCTGCGGGTCAGCGCTGTCGGTTCGATCGCGCCGTGTATCAATCCGCGTCCAGCGGCAGCGCCGCCAGTTCGCCGCGCGAGACCACGCCCAGCTTCGGATACGCCTTGTACAGGTGATGGCCGACCGTTCGCGGGCTCAAGAACAGCTGCGCCGCGATGTCCCTGTTCGTCATCCCCTGCGCCGCGAGCCGCACGATCTGCAATTCCTGCGGTGTGAGCGCGGCGAGCACGCCGGACCCGGCCCGCGCCGCCGCGCCGACCCCGAGCGCGCCGAGTTCGACGCGGGCGCGCTCGGCCCACGGCGCGGCGTCGAGGCGCTGGAAGGTCTCCATGGCCGGTTGTAGCTGGTTCCGCGCGTCCACCTTGCGGCGGTTGCGGCGCAGCCATTCCCCGTAGAGCAATTGCGTGCGGGCACGCTCGAGCGGGCGGCCACCGAGGTCGAGCGAGGTCAGGAAATGCTCCTCGGCCCGATCGTCCGGGCCGAGCAAGGCGCGAGCGCGGGCGGCGAGAGCGGCGACCCAGTCCTGCCGCGAGTCCTCGGCCCAGGCATCGAGGCGATCGAGCGCGTCGCCGGCGCGGGCCGGATCGGCGAGCCGCACCGCGGCTTCCACCAGATCGGGCAGCGAGCGCAGCCCGATGACCATGTGCCGGGATGGTTCCTCGGTCAGTGACTCGAAACGGGACATGGCGCTGTCCACCCGGCCGAGCCCGAGGTCGAGCAGTCCGAGCGCCGCGTGCGCCCAGCTCGCGCCCGGCGCGTCGGCGCCGCCGAACTCCTCGGCCAGTGCGCGGTCGGCCGCCGCACGGCAGGTCGCTTCGTCGCCGCCGAGCGCCGCCAGATAGGCCAGGCAGGCGGAGAGTTGGCTGATCCAGTGCTCCTGCCCGATGTCCTCGGCGATCCGCGCTCCCTCGGTGGCGACGACCAACGCCTCGCGTGGCCTGCCGAGGAACGTCTCGGCCTCGGCGCGGAAGAACAGCAGCGTCGGCAGCGGGCCGATCCGGCCCTGATCGCGGCAGTCGGCGACGAGATCCGCGGCGAGTTCCGTCACCTGCTCGTCCTGCCCGACCACCAGTCCGATACCGCACAGCTGCACCAGGTCTCCCGCGTCCACCCCGGTGGCGCGGGCCGCGTCGACCGTCGCGCGCAGCTCGGCGCGAAACCGCCCGTGCACGCCGTCGAGCACGTAACCGGTGGTGTGCGCCAGCGAATCGTCCTCCGGCAGCGGCAAACTCGCGAGGCGATCGGTGACCTCGCCGAGCTCGTCGGCCCCGAGATACCACGCGGTGTGCACCGCGACGGTCAGTATGCGCGCCGCGAGCAGCGGTTCCCGCCGCGCCGCGTCGGCCGCCGCGACGAGTCGCCGGTGCGCGGGAAGCCGTTTGCCGACACCGAATTCCGCGAGGCCGCGGACCAGGTCGAGCCGGGCGGCCAGCAGCGGGTCCGCGGTCTGCGCCGCGGCGCGCTCG
>NZ_BDCF01000091.1 GCF_001613365.1 Nocardia xishanensis NBRC 101358 | reverse complement strand
GAGCCCGCTCCCGCGCCGATGCCCGTCCCGGCACCGCCGGCCCCGCCCGCCCCGCCGGTGTACGAGAACAACCTGGACGGCTGGATCCGTCAGGCCCTCGACATCATGGCCGCCCACAACATCCCCGGCACCTACGAGGGCATCCACCGCAACATCATCCGCGAGTCGAGCGGTAACCCCCAGGCCATCAACCTGTGGGACTCCAACGCCGCCATGGGCATCCCGTCCAAGGGCCTGCTCCAGGTCATCGACCCGACCTTCGCGGCCTACCACGTGGAAGGCACCGCGTTCGACGTCTGGGACCCGGTGGCCAACATCGTCGCGGCCTGCAACTACGCCGCGCACCGCTACGGCAGCATGGACAACGTGAACAGCGCGTACTGATCCGGCTCCAGCCACTCGAACGCCCCGCCTCCGGCCACGACGACCGGGTGCGGGGCGTTCGTCGTAGGATGCCCGCGTGGCCGATTACGCGCACTCCGACGCGTCGGTCAGCCGCAGGGCCGAGAAGGCCCGCCGCTTGGCCGTCTACCTGTGGGACCGCGATGTCAGCGGCGCCGAACTGCTCGACATGCCCGCGGCCATCCGCCGCAAGCTGGCCCGCGCCGCCGAAACGAACCCGCCGAGCACCGACGAGACCTGGCTGGCCGTCGCCCGCCTGCTCGACGAGAAGAACGCGTGGGCCGCGCGTAACCCCGGCCACCCCGCGGCGCGGCGCTCGTACGTCGAGGAGAAACTGCTGTGGGTGAAGCCCCCGATCACACCGTGGTCGTAGCGGTCAGATCGCGAGATCGGTGACGCGCTGCGCGGAGGCGCTGACCTTGTCCGACAGCGACCGCAGCGCACCCGCCTCCGCGTCGGTCATCGCATCGATGAACACACGGCGGACCAGTTCCACGTGATTGGGCGCGGCATGCTCGAGCGCGGTGCGGCCAGCGGCCGTCAGCTCGACGACGATCCCGCGCGCGTCCTCCTCGGACGGCCGCCGCTCGACAAGCCCGCGCGCCGCCATTCTGGCCAGATGCTTGGACAGCCTGCTCTTCTCCCAGCACACCTCCGCCGCGAGTTCCTTGGCGCGCAGGCGTCCCTCCGGCGCGGCGGAGAGCGGGACGAGCAACTCGTAGTCGGCCAGCGAGAGTCCGTCGCGGGCCAGCCCGGCCATGATCGCCGCGTCCATCCGCTGGCGCAGCCGGATGTAGGCCTGCCAGGTCTCCTGCTCGTCGTCGCTCAGCCATCGCACCACGGGAATGATCCTAATCCCCCTTTGGTTGACATGGACACCAACCGGCCGATACCGGCCATCCGCACAGGAGGTGCTTCCCATGCCCGCCATCGCCGTCGACAACATCCTGGTGCTGCCGCGCCTGCCACGCCCCGACGAGACCATGCGCGAGCGGCCGGTCCGGCAGGTCGTCACCGCGCAGAAGCAGCGCGAGGGCGCGGGCTTCGAGGTGACCCGCCCGTTCCCCAGCATTGACCTGCGAACCGCCGACCCGTTCATCCTGCTCGACCAGATGGGCCCGGTGACCTACGAACCGCACGAGGCCAAGGGCGCCCCCTGGCATCCGCACCGCGGCTTCGAGACCGTCACCTACATGCTCGACGGCACCATGGTCCACCACGACTCGAACGGCGGCGGCGGTGTCATCAGCGAGGGCGACACCCAGTGGATGACCGCGGGCTCCGGCATCCTGCACGACGAGGTGCCGCCGGAAGAGCTCGTGGTCACCGGCGGGCTGTTCCACGGCGTGCAGCTGTGGGTGAACCTGCCGCGGACGATGAAGTTCGCCGCGCCGCGCTACCAGGATCTGCGCGGCAGCGAACTGACCTTGGCCAGCTCGCACGACGGCGGCGCCCTGGTGCGGCTGATCGCCGGCGAGATCGGCGGATTCGCCGGTCCCGGTTCGACTTACACGCCGATCGCTTACGCACACGCGTCGATCGCCCCGGGCGGCCGTTTGGAAACGCCTTGGCCGCAGCGGTTCTCGGCGATGGTCTACGTGCTCGCCGGTAACGGGACGACCGGCGCCGAACGCAGGCCGATCCGGGCGGGTCAGCTCGCGGTGTTCGGGCCGGGCGATTCGATTTCTGTCGAGGCGGATTCGAAGCAGCACGGACACGAGGGCGATCTCGAGGTGCTGTTGCTCGGCGGGCAACCGATCAAGGAACCCGTTGTTCAGTACGGCCCCTTCGTCATGAACAGCCGCGCGGAGATCATCCAAGCCATCGAGGACTTCCAGTCCGGACGCATGGGCAACATTCCGGCGGAACACCTCTCCGGCACCCGTCCGGCGAGCTGAGCCAGGCAGCCCTATAGCCCCTAATGGCCCTAATTCGGGTGCCGCGCGGTTGACAAACGGGGCGGCCCCTCGCAACAGTGGGTGCGGCGTCGCTCGTCAAGGCGCCACATCCACCGCAGAACACAGAGGAATACATGAACGTTCGCCGGCTTACCGTCAGCGCCGCCGTCGCTGGACTGACCATCCTCGCGGCGCCCGCCGCCCTGGCCGCCCCGACCGGTTCCGCCGGAACCGGCTCCTCCGCCATCGATACCGGTTCCGCCGCGACCGGTTCGGCCGGCGTCTCCCAGACCGGCTCGGCCGGTGGCGCCTTCGCCAACTGCGACGACGCCCGCGCGGCGGGTCGCGCACCGATCTTCCGCGGCGAGCCGGGCTACGGCCCGCACCTGGATCCCGACGGCGACGGATTCGCCTGCCCGACGGTCTGATACCGCCGATAGACCAAAACACCCGGTGTGGCCGTGCCACACCGGGTGTTTTCGCTTGCCGGGAAACTCAGCGGAAGAGCTTCACGAGCACCAGGCCGACGATCACCGCGCCCGCGCCGATCAGGCTGTACTTGACCTTGGGTTCGTTCAGCTTGGCGACGACCAGGCTCTTGGTGTCGTCCGCGATCCGCTGCGGATCGGCGCGCACGGCGATCTCGTCGAGAGTGCTCGCCAGCCGGGCGCGGGCAGCCTCGATCTCCCGCTCGATCCGCTCGGTGTCCTTCGCCACGTATGTCCTCCTGTCGATTGATGGGCCGCCGGGCGCGAACTCGGGCCGGGGACGTCGTTCCCAAGGGCCGTTCGCGAGTCACCAGGGCTCGCGGACGAGTGTATCCGCCCGCTCGCAGGCCGTTCGGTTACCGTGCAGGACGTGACCAACCAACGACTCTCCCCCGGCGATACCGCCCCCGCGTTCACGCTGCCCGACTCCGACGGCAAAGAGATCTCGCTCGCCGACTACCGCGGCCGCAAGGTGATCGTCTACTTCTACCCCGCCGCGAGCACGCCCGGCTGCACCAAGCAGGCCTGCGATTTCCGCGACAACCTCGCCGAACTGAACGAGGCGGGCATCGACGTCCTCGGCGTCTCCCCTGACAAGCCCGCCAAGCTGGCGAAGTTCCGCGACGCGGAGGGGCTGACCTTCCCGCTGCTGTCCGATCCGGAGCGCGCGGTGCTCACCGCGTGGGGCGCCTTCGGCGAGAAGACGATGTACGGCAAGACCGTCACCGGCGTCATCCGCTCCACCTTCCTGGTGGACGAGCAGGGCAAGATCGAGGTCGCGCAGTACAACGTGCGCGCCACCGGTCACGTCGCGAAGCTGCGCCGCGACCTGTCGGTGTAAGCGAACCATGTGCCAGCGCGCCTCGCGCACGCCGGAGCCGAGCGCCAGCGAGGCGCAAGCGTGAGTGGGCCTCAGCGCTGGAAGGAGCGGATGAGGGTCTCGTAACCGTCCAGCATCCGCGCCAGGCCGAACTCGAAATCACCCTTCTCCCAATCGATGTCGTCCTGGTCGAAGGCTCGGTTGGTGAGGGCGGACACGATCGCGGGAAAGCGCTGCGGATCGAGCACTCGCCGCAGGACCGCGGTGAAGTCCTCCTCACCGTCGGCCCCACCGGCCATGTCCCTGGCCGCCCACCGCCTGCCGATGACGTAGAGCGACAGGTTCATCACCAATTGCAACCGCACGGGCTCGGGCACCGGGGTCTCGGCGAGCGTGGCCAGTCCAGCCTCCAACCAGGCCATATTGTTCGGGCCCATCGGCGGCGCCTCGAGCGGGATGTCCAGCCACCACGGGTGCCGTCCGATCACCTCGAACTCGCTGCGCGCCCAGAACTCCAGCGCCGACCGCCACGGCGTGCCGGGCGGGATGTGCGGTGGTTCGCCGACCACGCGATCGAGCAGCAGTTCGACCAATGTGCTCTTGCTGTCGACGTACCGATACAGCGACATGGCGGTGAAGCCGAGCTGCTTGGCGACCCGGTTCATCGACAGCGCCGCGTAGCCCTCCGCGTCGGCCACCTCGATCGCCGCCTCGAGGATCTGATCCAGCGTCAGCCCGCGCTTGGGACCGCGCCCACCCGGCTGATCGAGCCGCCACAACAGTTCCACCGACTTCGGTAGCGCCGCGTCGTCTGACGTCGTCATCTGCGCTTCAGCCTCCTTCGCTCGCCTCGACTCTAGGCGTACCTGCGCCTCCCTCCGGTTATGCGCGTCTATCGACGGACTCCGTCCGGTAGTGCCCTCGTGCGTACTCCACCTTCGTTCCGACCGTGCGACCACTCACGCTCTCTTGCGCCCTGGAACTGTTTAGCCTATAAACTCAGTTTATTCGATAAACAGTTTTGGATCGGAGATCCTATGTCCCCCGAACCACTCCCCGCCCTCGCGGTACACCGGCTCGGCAAGTCCTTCGGCGCGCACGCCGCGCTCATCGAGGTCGATCTGGAAGTCGCTGCGGGAACAGTCTTCTCGCTGCTCGGACCGAACGGCGCAGGCAAGACCACCCTGGTGCGCATCCTCGCCACGTTGAGCAAGCCGGACCGCGGGGAGGTGCGCGTCTTCGGGCACGATTCGGCGCGCGAACCCGACGCCGTCCGCAGGCTGATCGGCGTCACCGGTCAGTACGCCGCCGTCGACGGCGTGCTGACCGGCACCGAGAACCTGCGGCTCACCGGCAAGCTGCTGCACCTGGGCGGGGCCGAGACGCGCCGCCGCACCGCCGCCCTGCTGGAACGGTTCGACCTGGTCGACGCGGCCGATCGGGCGGTCGGCTCCTACTCCGGCGGCATGCGCAGGCGCCTGGATCTCGCCATGAGCCTGATGGGCGAACCGCGCATCGTCTTCCTCGACGAACCGACCACCGGTCTCGACCCGCGGAGCCGCCGCGACTTGTGGTCGATCATCAGGGAACTCGCCGCCGACGGCGCGACCATCTTCCTCACCACCCAATATCTGGAGGAGGCCGATCAGCTCGCGGACCGCATCGCTGTGCTCGACGGCGGACGCATCGTCGCCGAAGGCACGCCCGAGGAACTCAAGCGCCTCGCCCCCGGCGGCCACATCCTGCTCCGTTTCGCCGACCGGCACCTGCTGGCGTCCGCCGCCCGCGCTGTCGACGAGCACTCTCTCCCAGCCGTGGCCTGCCAGGTGGATCCGGAGCAGCTGACCCTCCAGGTGCCTTCCGACGGCAGCGCCGCCGAGGTCAAGCGCCTGCTGGATCGCTTCGCCGACTTGGACATCGCCGTCGAGCGGCTGACCGTGCACACCCCCGACCTCGATGACGTCTTCTTCGCGTTGACCGGCCACCAGAGCCGCACCGAATCGGCCGCATGAGAAACGAGACCACGCTCATGACCACCCCCTCCCCCGCCCTGCGCGCGCTGCGCACCGTCCAGGACTCCGGCGCCATGCTGGACCGCAACCTGCGGCACACACTGCGCAGCCCAGACACCATGATCATGACGATCGCGCTGCCGGTCGTGATCCTGCTGATGTTCGTCTACGTCTTCGGCGGCGCCATGAACGTCGGGCCCGGCGCCTACATCGACTACGTTGTGCCCGGAATCATCCTGCTGTGCGCGGGTTTCGGCGCCGCCACCACCGCGGTCAGCATCTCCACCGATCTCGCGGAGGGCATCGTCGACCGGTTCCGCACCATGGCCATCGCGCGGTCGGCGGTGCTCACCGGGCATGTGGCGGAAAGCCTCATCCGCAACCTGATCACCACGGGTCTGGTCATCGTGGTCGCGATCGCGCTCGGCTTTCGCCCCACCGCCGAACCGCTGCGCTGGCTCGCCGCGCTCGGCGTGATCGCCATGTTCGTGCTCGCGCTCTCCTGGCTGGCGGCGGCCCTCGGTTTGATCGCGCGAAACCCCGAGGCAGCCAACGGTTTCACCTTCTCCTTCATGTTCCTGCCCTACGTGAGCAGCGCGTTCGTGCCTACCGCCTCGATGCCGAGCTGGCTGCACGCGTTCGCCGAGAACCAGCCGGTGACACCGGTCATCGAGACCGTTCGCGGCCTGCTGATGGGAACCCCCATCGGCGACAGCGCACTGCTCGCGGTGCTGTGGTGCGCGGGGATCGCCGTGGTCGGCTACCTGGCGGCGAGCGCACTCTTCCGACGCCGCACCCGCATCTGAGCACGAACGAGAGGCCCGGCGCTACCGCGGCGCCGGGCCTCTCGTGCTTTCCGACCTTCGCTCAGGCCTGCGTGATCTGCTGCGACGCCCACTGCGCGAGCAGGCGCACGTGGTTGTCCCACCACTGATAGAACTCCGCGGTGAAAGGCGCGGGCGGTGGCGCCTCGCCGGGGAACAACATCGCTTCGTTGGGCGCTCCCACCTTGGTCGACGGAACGCCGGTGCCGGGAAGAACCGGCTCGGCGGCGGGGTCGGACTCGAGCGCCGCTTCGTACTCCTCCAGCGTCAAGGGGCCGAAGCGACCGCCGCCCCAGTGCTGCACCACTTGCTGCGACGCGGCAGTCAGGTCGAAAACCTGCGGATCCGAGACCGCGACGTGATCCTGGGGCGCGCCGTCAGGGTGGAACTGCCCCGGCTGCACCGAGGAATCGACGGTCATCCCACGGGAGGATCCGGTGTCGAGGACCACGCGCGCGTCGGCGGTGTTCCGCGCGTCGGCCGCGGCCGACCGCATGGAGTTGTTCACGGCGTACACACCGCCGACGACCAGACCGGCCGCCACCACGCCGGCCGTCACGACCACCGCGGGCGTGCTCCGGCGGCCGCGCGTCTCCTCGATGGTGTCCACCAGTTCCGGTACGTCGTCCATGGCGAACATCGCGGCGCCGAGGGCCGCGGCCGACGACGCGATCCGGCAGGGCAGCACGGGCGCGCCGAAGCGGTCGACGGCCTCGCGCACGACCGGCGCGTCGGCGGCGGAACCGATCAGCACCACCGCGTCCGGCCGGACGGCCGCCGCCTCGAACTGGTCCCACGCCGCCATCACCGCGACGCCGAGCGACTCCTCGCTCACGGAGCCGGTCTGGGCTATCGCCGCCAGCACCCGATCGCGATCGCGATCGACCAGCGTGAACGCCTGGTGACCCTGCACCACCTCACAGACGAGCAGATCGTCGAACTCACGGAGCCAGGTCATCGCCCCGGCCGCGCTGAGGTGCGCGGATTTCGCCGAGAGCAGCGACGCGGTGCGCCACGGACCGGACGCGAGCTGGGTCACGATGGCCCTGCGCTCGGCGGCGTCACGGTAGGCGACCGCGGTGCCGACGATCTCCAGTTCCGGTCCGATCTCCGCGGCGACTTCGTCCATCACGGTCTCGACCGCCGCCGCCACGTGCGCCTTGGTGTCGCCTTGCGTCTTCGCCACTCGGTGGACCAGCACGCGGTCGAGCAACTTCTCGCCGGCGTCGGCGAGCGCTACCGCGTGCACAGCGCCACGTTCGGTGGAAACGCCGACAGTTACCACAGATCGAGCTACCACAGATACGCCCTCCCAGTGACTTTCCGGAACGGATGGGACGCCCGGCGGACGCATCCGGACCGGGTCCGTCCTCAGCCCGCGCACGGCCGTAGCGAAGGCGGAGGTGCGCCGAGGTGGGCGAACACCCTTGGCAAAACGTGCCTGCGGATGCACGCACGCTCGGTTAGTGTTCGCGGCCACAGCCGATACGGATGGGTGGTGAAATGTGACAGACCTGAACACGCAGACCAAGTGCGCGTGTCGCGGGTGTGTCGGTACCGCTAGCCTGGATACGTGGAAGTAAACACGGAGGCCAGGGCGAAGCCGTCGAAGCGACACCTGGACCCCGCGTTGGAATTGCAGGACGATCCGCAAGAGCTGATGCCGCGCAAGCGGCCCACTCAGGAACGCAGTAAGCGCAAGTTCGACGCGCTGCTCCAGGCCTCCCGCGAGCTGCTGGTCGAGGTCGGTTTCGAATCGTTCACCTGTGAAGAGGTCGCGGCCAGGGCCGAGGTGCCGATCGGCACGCTGTACCAGTTCTTCGCCAACAAGTACGTGATCGTCTGTGAGCTGAATCGCCAAGATCTGGTTGCCGTTTCCCAGGAACTGGCCGACTTCCACGGCGAGGTGCCCTCGCTGGACTGGCTGCGGCACATGAACCAGTTCGTCGACCACCTGGCCAACCTGTGGATGACCGACCCGTCCCGGCGCGAGGTGTGGCTGGCCATGCAGTCGACGCCATCCACCCGGGCCACCGGCGCGATCCACGAGAAGCAGTTCGCCGAGGTCGTCTCGCAGATGCTGCGTCCGCTCACCCCGCGCACGCCGCGGGTGCGGCGCACCATGATGGCCGAGGTCTTGGTGCACGTCGTGTACTCGATGCTCAATTTCTCGGTGCAGGACGAGCAATCGCACGCCGAGGCCGTCGCCGAGCTCAAGCGGCTGATGGTCGCGTATCTGCTTGTGGCGGAGAAGGAATCGCGCACCGCGAGCCAGCGCTGACGGCCGACCACCCGGCTCTCACCCGGCAGTCTCGCGCCCCTCGATCAGATCGGCGAGTTCGCCCGGATCCTCCAGCACCACCATCGCCGCCGCCGTGTCGCCGTCGTGGGTCAACGACAGATGCACCCTTGCCCTCGGCAGGAATTCGGCCGCGAGACCGTGCAATTTGATGCTCGGCCTTCCCCATGCGTCGTTGACCACCTCGATCAGCGGGTACGGGTTGTCGCCGATCTGCGGGCGCCGGGCGAATCGCGACGACGCCCACGCCTTGAGCACCGCCTCCTTCGCCGCCCAGCGCGCGGCGAAACTGCGCGCGGGATCGGTGCCTTTGCTCTGGCAGTAGCGCCGCTCACCCGCGGTGAAACTCTCCCTGAGCATGGTGGTTCCGGACCGCTCGAGCTGTTCGGCGAACTCGGAGATGGTCACCAAGTCCAAGCCGATCCCCAGGATGGTCAATGCGTCGCAGCTCCTCAACCCTCGTGGAGTGCGGCCGCCGACGCGACCGCACTCCGCTCACCGGCTCCGGCGTACCGGCCGGACCCAGGCCGCCCGCACCGGACGGCCTGAGTGAAGGGTAGTGGCCGAAGTCACCGATCCAAAGATCCGTCACCATCGAGTTGCCCGACGATGACCGCGCCAGCGCCGCAACCGAATCCGTCCGCGCGGTAGGCGCCGTCCGCGCCGAGGCGGGCCTGCGGCGAGAGCAGCATGTCCGCCTCCAGCTGGCGAATCTTCTTGGCGGGCGTGCCTTCTCCGCCGAGCCGTCGATCCGCAGGGCGCTCGTACAGCGGGGCACCGCCACACATCGCCTCGACCATCCGCTGCCGTCCGGCCAGCTGCCGCTGCTCGGCCCTGCGCTGGTACTCCTCGCGCCGCACCGGCTCGATCGCCCGCAGGAACGCCTGCGGGTGCACCACCGCGAGCAGGCCGGAGACGTGCCCGAAGCCGAGCGAGGTCACCAGACCCGCCTTGAGCGGGAACCGGTCGCCGAAGCGCAGCGGCTCGCGCGGCCACACCAGGTGCGGGTAGGCCTGCATCTTCTCGTCGACGCAGTCCAGGCTCCGGTTCGGCGGCACCACACCGGTTTCCAGCATCTGGCACAGGCCGATCAGCTGGAACGCGGCCGCGCCGCCCTTGGCGTGTCCGGTCAGGCTCTTCTGCGAGACGACGAACAGCGGAGCGCCCTCCGAACGGCCGATCGCCGTGGCCAGCCGCTCGTGCAGCTCGGACTCGTTCGGATCGTTGGCCGCGGTGGAGGTGTCGTGCTTGGACACCACCGCGATCTCGTCCGGCGTGACGCCGAGCTTGCGCAGCTCCGCGGCGAACCGGGACTCGCGCCCGCCGCGACCGGCGCCGAGCGCGCCGAGGCCGGGCGCCGGGATCGAGGTGTGCACGCCGTCGGCGAAGGACTGCGCGTAGGCAACGACGCCGAGTACCGGGAGGCCCATCTCCACCGCCACGTCACCGCGGGCCAGCAGCACCGTGCCGCCGCCCTGCGATTCCACGAAGCCGCCGCGACGGCGGTCGTTGGCGCGGGAGAAGTACCGATCGCTGATGCCCTTGGCGCTCATGGCCGCCGAGTCCGCGGTGGCCGACATGTCACCGAAGCCGACGATGCCCTCGATGCCCAGATCGTCGAAGCCGCCTGCCACGACCACCTCGGCCTTGCCGAGCCGGATCTTGTCGACGCCCTCCTCGACGGACACCGCCGCCGTGGCGCAGGCCGCCACCGGATGCACCATCGCGCCGTAGCTGCCCACGTAGGACTGCACCACGTGCGCGAGGGCCACGTTCGGCAGCGCCTCCTGCAGGATGTCGTTCGGCCGCGACTCACCGAGCAGGTTGTCGACGTAGAGCGAGCGCATCGAGGACATGCCGCCCATGCCGGTGCCCTGGGTGTTGGCCACCAGCGAGGGGTGCACCCAGCTCATCAGCTCGGCCGGGCTGAACCCGGAGCCGACGAACGCGTCCACCGTGCAGACGATGTTCCACAGCGCGACCCGGTCCACCGAGGCGGCCATGTCGGCGGAGAGGCCCCAGATGGTGGGATCCCAGCCCGTGGGGATCTGGCCGCCGACGGTGCGCGAGAGCTTGGCCTTGCGCGGCACCCGAATCTCGGTGCCCGCCTTACGGGTCACCGTCCAGTCACCGGACTCCGGCACCGGCGCGATGACGGTGTGTTCCGGGTCGGCGGTGTGGAAGGCGCGCGCCTCGGCCTCGCCGCCGACCGTGAACGACAGATCCTGGTCGAGGAAGACCGAGGTCATCAGCGGCGCGGTGTTGTCGAGCATGGCGCCGTCGTCCTCGTAGCGGCGGATGCCGCAGCGCGCGACCACGGCGTCGTGGTAGCGCTCGGCCAGCTCCGATTCCGGGACGAAATCGCCGGATTCGGCGTCGTACCAGCCCGGCTTGGGATCGTTCTCCCAGGTGACAAGCCCGGTGGTCCAGGCGAGTTCCAGCACGCCCGCGGCGGAGAGCTCGTCGGAGACCTCCATCTCGAAGCGGGTGCGCGAGGAACCGTACGGGCCGAGCTCGGCCGCGCCGACGATGACGACCATGTCGGCGAGATCGGCGGTGACGTCACCCCATTCGGGCACCGGAAGCGCCGAGGTCATGGTCGGCGGTGCAGGCAGCGCCGGAATGGTCGCCGCCGCCGCGGTTTCCTCGGTCTCGTCCGCTTCGCGCTCGGCGGCCTCCTTGGCCAGCGCGGGCAGATCCAGCTTGGCCCTTGCCAATCCACCGGTCAGGTCGATCTGCTGCGGACCGGTGGCGGTCACCTGGCGCGCTCGCGAGGTGCACCACTTGAGCAGCTCGTCGGCCATCTCTGTGGTGGACCAGGTCTGCACGCCCGCCTTCTCGACGGCCTCGACCATCGGGTCGTTGTGGCCCATCAGGCCGGTGCCGCGCACCCAGCCGATCAGCGCGTGCACCAGGGTGACCCGCGTCGACCAGGACTTCTCGGCCCGCCACTTCGCGACGACCGCGTCGAGCGCGGCCTTCGACTCGCCGTAGGCGCCGTCGCCGCCGAACAGGCCGCGGTTCGGCGAACCGGGCAGCACCACATGCAGTTTCGCGTCCACGTCGTGGTCGGCGCCGAGCTTGGACAGCCCGCCGATGAGCCGCTCCACCGACCAGAGCAGCACGCGCATCTCCATTTCGGCGCGCGCGCCGGCGTCGGCGAGATCGCCCGCCACCCGCGGCGCCGCGAACGGCAGCAGCAGGGTCGGGGTCATGGCGTCCTTGATCTTGACCTTCGCGCCGCCCACAGTGTCGACCTGCTCGCTGCCGACCCAGTCGATCAGCGCGTCGACGTCCTGGTAGGAGGCCATGTTGGCGGGCACGACCCACAGGGCGGCGCCGTGCCTGGCGTGCTCGCGGTAGAGCTTCTTGTAGAAGGCGATCCTGGAGTCGCCGAGGCTCGAGGTCGTGACGATGACGGTCGCGCCGCCCGCGAGCAGGCGTCCGGTCGCCGCTGCGGCGATGGAACCCTTGCTCGCGCCGGTGATCACCGCGATGTCGCCGGACCACAGACCCGGCTCGTCACCGCCGCGCGCGGCCTCCGCGATGCGCTCGTACAGGCCGGCCAGCACCGAGCGTGCCTCGTGCTTTGCCTGCTCGCGCCACCAATCGGCCTGCGCGGCAACGGCTTCGCCCGCGCCGAGGAAGCCGTCGACCGATGCGTCGGCCGTGACGTCGTCCAGCAGCCACAGCCGCGCCAGGTCCTCGCGGGCGGTAGCCCAGCGGTCGTCGATCAGCACCGCCTTGCGGCCGTCGAACGCGGGGGCGACCAAACGCGGCCAGTCCGAACCCAATTCGGCCGAGACCAGGTCGACCAGCGTGTCTTCGGTGGTCTCCGGCGCGGACACCTGCTCGGCGAGTCCGAGCTGCTCCAGGATCACCCTGGCCGCCGAGGCGAGCACGCCGTCGCGGCCGGTGATCTGCTCGGTGAACTCGCCGAGCGCCGCCGCGTCGACCGTGGCGCCGCCACCA
>NZ_BDCF01000090.1 GCF_001613365.1 Nocardia xishanensis NBRC 101358 | reverse complement strand
GCCGGCCGCCACCGCGCGCGCCGCATCCGCCATCGGCAGACCCGCTCGCAGGCATGCGGCGAGCAGATCGAACACCGAGGCGATATCGAGCGGATCCGAGGTGCGCGGCTTCTCCGGTTTCGCCTCCTTTCCCTCCTCTGCCTGCCACAACACCCGTAGCCTCCGACCGACGCCGACGCGCCCCGGCCACAGGGCAAACGCCCCCGCCATCGCCAACGCGCCGACACCGGCCTCGATCGCCATCCGAATCCCCTTCCGCCCATCCGAATTCGTCAGAACCGATCGACGTCACATTCCGACGCGCCACGGCCTTCCGACTCGCCGCCACAGTCCGAATCGCCGCCGCGTTCCGACCGGCGACCGCACCCCAACTCGCCGCAGCCCGACCCGCGACCGCACCCCAACTCGCCGCAGCCCGACCCAGCACCGGAGCCCGCCCCACGACCGAAGCCCGATTCGCCACCGAGACCTGCCCACGCGCCGAGGTAATCGCCCGACGACGAATACCGCGTCCGCATTCCGTCGAAGACATCGCGGCCGGTGCCGACATGGCCGGAGCGGGGAACGTCGTAGGGGCACAGCCGCTCGCTACGCGCAGCTCACCGAATATCCGCTGGTATTCGGCCCGCCGCATCCGGCTCCCGTCCACCTCCGGCACACCGTCTACCAGCACGACCGGCGCTCGCTCCACGCCCACCGCTTGCCGCGCCCCTTCGCACCAGCGCATTTCGCGTAATCGCATCACTCCTCCGATGAGGCGCACCACGCATCGCCTCTGAGCCATCGCGGCCGGTGCCGATGAGGCCGGATCAGGGAACACCGTGGGGACACGGCCGCTCGCTATGCGCAGCCCGCCCGCTATCCGCTGGGATTCGACCCGACGCATCCGGTTCTCACCCACCTCCGGCAGGCAGCCGCCCAGCAGGACTGGCACTTGCCCCACGCGCGCCACGCCGCACCCGTTCACACCAGCACCTTTCGCGTGATCCCATCGCTCCACAGCAGCCCGACGCAGGCCAGTCCCACCCCGAGCGGGAGAAGCAGGCGTCCCGCCGCCGAGGCGAGAAGGACCCGCAGCGGGTCGGCGCCCATCAACTGCCCCAGGGCCAAGCCGAGCAGCGGGAGGGTGGACAGGACCGTGGCGGTGGCGCGAGCGCCCGCGAGGGCGGCGGTGGCGCGAGCGCGAAAACGGATGCGGCCCATCAGATCTGCGCGGGCCGCGGTAAGCAGTTCGGCGAGGGCCAGGCCGTGATGTTCCGCGATCCGCCACGCGTCGGCGATGCGGGCGAGCTCCGCGCCGATGACGGTGTGCGGGTCGCGCAGACCGTCGGCGGCGGAACCGCCGAGCTTGCCGCGTGCGGCGCTGACGGCGAAAGCGCGCGCCGCAGCACCGCGTGATTCCCTCGCGGCGACATCCGCTGCCGCGCTCGGGTGCGCGCCGACACGCAATTCGCCGATGACCACTTCCAGTGCATCGAGGAGATGGACGCATGCTTCGGCGCGACGGCGGTCGGCGACAGCCCGTCGCCGACGCAGCCCGACGGTGCCCGCGAGCATCGCCACGGCGAGGAAGACACCGATGCCCAATGGCAGAGTGCACGCAAGCGCCGGACACGCAACGACACGAAGAATGTTGTGGTAGCGAAGCTTTCGCGGATCGGTCCGAATGAACAGGTCTCGCATTCGTCGACGTGGACCCGTCGAAGGCACCGTCAGCACCGCGAGCGCCAAGCACACCATCGCCGCGCTCATCGACCGATCCGTTCCGCCAGCAGAGCCTCCAGCCCGGCCGCACCCGGAATCGGCGCATCGTCCGAGCGCCAAGCCGCGACGATGCGCACACTGCCGTTCTCGTCACGGTCGAGCACGCCGATCTCCCGCAGGCCGCGCGAGCCATCCGGCCGCCGGTGCACGTGCAGCACCACCTGCACCGCCGCGGCCAGTTGGCTGTGCAGCGCAGCGCCGTCCATGCCGCCGAGTGCTGCGAGCGCTTCCAATCTGGCGGGGACTTCTCGCGGCGAGTTCGCGTGGACCGTGCCCGCGCCGCCGTCGTGCCCCGTGTTCAGCGCGGTGAGCAGGTCGACGACTTCGGCTCCGCGAACCTCGCCGACCACGATCCGGTCCGGTCGCATCCGCAGCGCCTGCCGCACCAGATCGCGCACCGTCACCGCCCCGACGCCCTCGACGTTGGCCGTGCGCGCCACGAGCCGCACCACGTGCGGGTGCGGCGGCGCGAGTTCGGCCGCGTCCTCGACGCATACGATCCGCTCGCGGGCGTCGACTTCGGCGAGCAGCGCGGACAGAAGGGTTGTCTTCCCCGCGCCGGTGCCGCCGACCACCAAGAATGCGAGCCGGGCCCGGATGATGCTCTCCAGCAAGGTTTTCGCGTCAGGCGGCACCGCGCCCGCCGCCGCGAGCGAGCGCAGCCCTTGGGTGGCGGGGCGTAGCACCCGCAGCGACAGGCACGTGCCGCCGTGCGCGATCGGCGCGAGCACCGCGTGCAGCCGGACGCCGAACGAATCACCGAGCGCCGCTTCGGTTCCGGTGAGCCTGCCGTCCACCCACGGCTGGGCATCGTCGAGCCTGCGCCCTGCCGAAAGCGCCAACCGCTGGGCGAGCCTGCGCACCGCCGCCTCGTCCGGGAAGGTGACCGAGGTCTTCTCCAGCCCGTGCCCGCGGTCGATCCACACCGCGTCGGGCCCCGTCACCAGGACATCGGCAACGCGCGGATCGTGCAGCAGAGGCTCCAGCACGCCCGCGCCGGTCATCTCTGTCTGCAACAGCCGCAGCGCGCGCAACAGGTCGGTGTCGCCGAGGACGCCGCCCGCTTCGACGCGAATGGCCGCCGCAACGGCCGCCGGATCCGGATCGCCGGGTTCACCCGCCAGGCGCTCCCGGACGCGATCCAAGAGCTCGGCCGTCACCAGCGCGCTCACCGTTCGCCCCGCACGGCCGGTGCGCCGAGCACCGCGAGCACGGCATCGGCCGCGTCTTTCAGCGGCCCGCGCCGCGGTGTGGAAAGACCGCCGCGTTCCAGGCGGGCCGCGAGGCCCCCTTCGGCGCGGACGGCCGCCAGCAGCGGCAGGTCGAGGACCTCGGCCACCTCGGCCCCGCGCAGGCCGCCCGGCGCCGGACCGCGGATCACCAAGCCCTGGTTGGGATTTCGCCTGCCGATGTACGCCGCGACGGACTCCGCCGCGGCCACCGCCCGCAGTGTGGCCTGCACGACCAACACCACCAGATCCGCGCTTTCGAGCATCTGCTCCGCGTGCGCGCCGCGCTCACCCGACACGTCGCAGATCACGAGATCGCCTGCGGCACGGCCTGCTTCGATCACCGCGCGTGCCGCGCCCGCCGCGATAGGGCTCGGCAATCGACCGGCACCGCCACGGCCGCAGGACAGCACGGACAACCCCGGCGACGCCTTCGGCAGCGCGCCGTGCAATGCCGTCGCCGCGATCCTGCCGTCCTCGACGACCAGGTCCGCCCAGCGCAGCCCCGTACCTGTCTCTATGCCCAACAGCAGGTCGAGGCCGCCGCCGAGGGGCGCTCCGTCGACGAGCAGAGTGTCGCGCCGGAACCCGTCGGCGGCGGCGCGCAGGGCGGTGGCGGACGCGAGAACGGAGGCTCCCGCGCCACCGCTCGCACCGGCGACGGCCACGACGACACCGTCGAACGCGCGCCTCTCGCCGTGCTCAGCAAACTTCTCGATAAGCCCGACGGCGGCCCCCGGCAGCTCGATGACTCGCTCGGCTCCGACTGCCGCCGCGGCCTGCCATCCGGGTAGTCCTGGCTCCCCATCGGTCACCAGAACGACGCCGCCGCGCCGCGGGTAACCGGCCGCCGCGCATTCACCCGCCGCGGCTGTGTCGAGGATCACCATAAGCGCTCCGGACCAGGCATGCCTGCCCACCGGCGGCTCCCGTTCGTCGAGCAGGCGTTCCGCGGCCGCGGCGACCCGGCGGACCTCGTCTCGTAACCGGACATCCCGGATGAGCACGAGCGCGGGCGATATCGGCGCTGTCTGCGCGACGTCGTTGTCCATGCAGGTCAGCGTGATACAAGCGCGGGCTCGTCAGAAGACCCGAGATGCCGAATGTGGATAACTCCGACGCTGTGGACAACCGCCGGACCGGCGAAGAAGGGGGATCCGTCCCCGAAATAGAGGACGGCCCCAGCCGGGGGGGGAGGAGGCTGGGGCCGTCGGGTTCAGCCCCGGGGGGTCGGGCTGAACGCGCCTGGACCATGTCCAGGTGCCAGCAATACTACACCCAATCCCCGGCACGCACGCAAGTCCGCCATCGAAGGACTTTGCCGTCGCCGGCCCTCCGGCGTCTGTCGAGCAAACTCGTGGCCGCCGCCGCTGACCCGACCCGCCCACCGGCATTTGCACGGCGTGCATATTCTGAACGGGTGACGGCCGAGGGCGACCAAACAACGGATCCGGACCACCAGGCGGGCGCCGCGACGACAGCGGACAGCGCCCCGACCAGGCGCGGGCGTGTCGCCGCGTTCTTCGATCTGGACAAGACGGTGATCGCGAAATCGAGCACCTTCGTCTTCAGCAAGCCGTTCTTCGCACAGGGTCTGCTCAACCGCAAAGCCGTGCTGGAGAGCAGCTACGCGCACTTTCTCTTTTTGCTGTCGGGCGCCGACCACGACCAGATGGAGCGGATGCGCGAACATCTGACCAAGATGTGCGCGGGCTGGGACGTCGAGCAGGTGAAATCCATTGTCGCCGAGACACTTCACGAGCTGGTCGACCCGCTGATCTACGCCGAGGCCGCCGATCTCATTGCCGATCACAAGATTCGGGGCCACGACGTGGTGATCGTCTCGGCGTCCGGTGAGGAGATGGTCGGCCCGATCGCGGAGGTGCTCGGCGCCTCGCGCACCGCGGCCACCAGGATGGTCGTCGACGACGGCAAGTACACCGGCGAGGTCGAATTCTACTGCTACGGCGAAGGCAAGGTCGAAGCCATCGAAAAGCTCGCCGCCGCAGAGGGTTACGACTTATCGCGCTGCTACGCCTACTCCGATTCGGTGACCGACCTGCCGATGCTGAGCGCCGTCGGCCACCCGACGGCCGTGAACCCGGATCGTAACCTTCGCCGCGAGGCGACCGCCCGCGGCTGGCCGATCCTCGCCTTCTCCAACCCGGTCTCGCTGTGGGCGCGATTCCAGTCGCCCTCGTCGACCACCCTTGCCGCGACGGCAGTCGTCGGACTCAGCGCGGTGCTGGCCGGAGCGATCAGTTATCGCCTGCTGCGCCGCCGCTGATCATTGACTGCGCGCCCGGCTACGGGGCGCCGCACTGTTCAACCGAGCTGGCCCATGGCTTGCCCGGGGTTCGACGGCCCGGCTCAGGAGGGCTCGCGACCAGGCATTCAAGCACGAAACGCCGACAAACACGCCAATTTTTCATTGTTTTCTCGACCCTTGAGTGAGCCCGCTCACAGTGGTAGAAATGAGTCACGGAAGGACGGAAGGCCAAGGCGGAACCGGAAGAGAAGGTTCAGTCTCCCATCCCACCCTTCCCAGCACGGACACCAGGCACCCACGCGGAGCACGCCGCGACAAGGGCAGAAGCGTTGTGGGCCTGCGAGATTCGAATTGTCGACGGCGAAGGCCTCGCACAGGTTGCGGGGATGAACCGGCGGAGTTCGAATAGTCGCCGAGGCCGCAGAACACAACCCACCTAGCACGCTTGGTAACCCGGTAGTCCGTGCTAGCGGGCGGTGAGGTCGTCAACGACAACGCCGCCCGCTTTGATGTGCGGGCGACTCCGATTGTGGGAACCTCGAAAGCTGGACGCCGCTGCGAGCCGCTATCCGGACGCCGCGTCGGCGATCGATGTCGCCTCCCTCGCGCCATCCTCCAGCGCGCCGCAGCACAAGATCACCCACCCGCCGACCGCCTCGGGCCTGCCGGTCCCGAATTCCGCGGCCGCGGCTTCGTACGCCTGCTTGCGCCGCAACCAGAACACCTCGGGCACACCCAGGCTGTGCGGGTCCAGGCCCCTTGCCACCGACACCAGCCGCGACGCGGCACGCGCGACGACCCCGTCCGCCGTGCCGAACGGTCGCAGCGCCAGTAGCTCGCCGTGCACCACCGCCGCGACGACCGGCGCGGGCGCCTTGGTGGCCAGCACGGTCTGCGCCAGCAGGTCCAGCCGCTCGGCGACGCCCGCGTCGGCGCGCGGCCGCCCGAGCAGTTGTTCATCGGTGACCAGATCGGCGGCCGCCAGCAGGTGCAGCCGGGCCAGCGCCTGGAGCGGTGCGCGCTGCCAGGTGGCCGTGAGATTGCGCAGGGCGTCGCCGTCCAGCGCCTGCCCGACGCGCAGCGAGCCGGCCAGGATCGGATCCTCCACCCGGCCGTCGGCGGGCAGGTCGGTGCTGCCGCCGTCGATGGCCGCGGAGGACCGCGCCGCGCGCACCGCCGCCTCGGCCGCGGTGGTCGGCCAGCCGCGCCGGTTCGCCTTGTGCCGGTGCACCGCGGCAAGGGCATCGCGGGCGCGGTCGGCGGCGTCGCGCACGCCGGGCAGGTCGACGAGGGGCTGCAGCGGGTCGGTCACGGGATACGAGGCTACTTGCGCGGTCGTCTACCCCGCCAGCAGATCCCGCCCCGGGATCGCGTCGAGCAGCCTGCGCGTGTATTCCTCGCGCGGATGGTCGAAGACCTGCTCGGCGCTCGCCGCCTCGACGACCCGGCCCTGCTGCATGACCAGCACGTCGTCCGCGATCTGGCGCACAACGGCCAAGTCGTGCGAGATGAACAGGTAGGAGAGCCCCAGCTCGGCTTGCAGGTCGTTGAGCAGGTTCAGGATCTGCGCCTGCACGAGCACGTCGAGCGCGGACACCGCCTCGTCGCAGACCACCACCTCGGGAGACAGCGCGAGGGCCCGCGCGATCGCGACCCGCTGACGCTGGCCGCCGGACAGCTCGTTCGGATAACGTCGCTGCACCGAGGCGGGTAGCGACACCTTGTCCAGCAGGTCGCGCACCACCGCCGCGCGCTCCTTCGGGGTGCCGATCCGGTGGGTGCGCAGCGGCTCCTCGATCGTCCGGAAGATCGAGTACATCGGGTCGAGCGAGCCGTACGGGTCCTGGAAGATCGGCTGCACCCGGCGGCGGAAGGCGAAGCCGCCCTTGCGATCCAACGTGGCCACGTCACGACCGTCGAAGGTGACTGCGCCGGAGGTCGGCGCGAGCAGGCCGAGCACCATCTGCGCGACGGTCGACTTGCCCGAGCCGGATTCGCCGACGATGGCGGTGGTCGTGCCACGGCGCAGCCGGAACGAAACATCCTCGACGGCACGGAGTTCCGAAGACTTCCACGGTGTCCCGCCGCGGATCGGGAAAACCTTGGTGAGGCGCTCTGCGACCACCACGTCGGGTACGACCGATTCGGCTCCGGCGACCTGCTCGGCCTGCTCGCGAATCTCGATCCGTTTGCGCACCGCCGAGAGCCGCTGCGAGGCCAGCGAGGGCGCGGAGTCGACCAGCTTCTTGGTGTAGGCGTGCTGGGGATCGCGCAGAATGCGCAGCGCCGGACCGGATTCCACCACGCGTCCCCGGTACATCACCACCAGGTGCTCGGCCCGCTCGGCGGCCAAGCCGAGATCGTGGGTGATGAGCAGGACGGCGGTGCCGAGTTCGGCGGTCAGCCCGTCGAGGTGATCGAGGATCTGGCGTTGCACGGTGACGTCCAGCGCCGAGGTCGGCTCGTCGGCGATCAACAGTTTCGGACGGCACGACAACCCGATCGCGATCAGCGCCCGCTGCCGCATACCGCCGGAGAATTCGTGCGGGTACTGATTCATCCGCCGCGCCGCATCCGACATGCCCGCTTCCTCGAGCAGTTCGACGGCGCGCCTGCGCGCCTCGGTTCCTTTGGCCATCCCGTTGGCCTCCAACGTCTCCCGAACCTGGAATCCGACCTTCCACACCGGATTCAGGTTGGACATCGGGTCCTGCGGCACCAGCCCGATGCCGCGCCCGCGCACGGCGAGGATCTCCTTCTTCGACGCCTTGGTGAGGTCCTTGCCGTCGAACACGATCGACCCCGCGGTGATCCGGCCGGTGCCGGGCAGCAGGTCGATGACGGCGTGCGCCGTGGTGGTCTTTCCGGAACCGGACTCACCCACGATCGCCACCGTCTGGCCGGGGTACACGGTGAGACCGACATTGCGCACCGCGGGCACCTGCCTGCCCTCCGAGCTGAAACAGACGTCGAGGTCACGGATTTCGAGCAGCGGACGATCCGTCATCGCGACGCTCACCTCTTCCTTGCCTTCGGATCGAGCGCGTCGCGCACCGCGTCGCCGAGCATGATGAAGCTCAGCACCGTGATGGCGAGCGCGGCGGCGGGATAGAACAGGATCGCCGAGGTGCGCAGATCGTTCTTGGCCCTGGCGATGTCGCCGCCCCAGGACACGATGTCGGGCGGCAATCCCACCCCGAGATACGACAGCGTCGCCTCGGTGACGATGAAGACGCCCAGCCAGATCGTGGAGACCACGATGAGCGGGCCCGCCGCGTTCGGCAGCACGTGCCGGACCAGCGTTCCCGTTCTGGAGACGCCCAACGCCTTCGCCGCCGTGACATATTCGCTGTTCTTGGCCTCGATGACCGCGCCGCGCGCGATGCGGGCCGCCTGCGGCCAGGTGAACGAGGCGAGCACCAGGATGACGTTCCACATGGTCGCGGGCCGCAGCATCTGCAGCAGGACGATCGCGGCGAGCATCATCGGGATGGCGTAGAAGACCTCCGCGATGCGCGAGACGATCTCGTCCAGCACTCCGCCGAAGAAGCCTGCCGCCGCGCCGAGCGTGCCGCCGATCAGCACGAACAGCGCCGCCGCGCCCAGGCCGACCAGGACCGAGGCCCGCGCGCCGTAGATGGTCCTTGTGTAGACGTCGCAGCCCTGCCGGTCGAAGCCGAAGGGATGGCCGGGGCGCGGAGGAGCCATGATGTCGTCGCCGAGACAGCGGCGCGGGTCCTGATCGGTGAACAGTCCCGGCCACAGCACCACCACCGTCACCGCCACGATCAACAGCACGGCGATCAGGAAGATCGGGTTGCGCCGCAGCTGCCGCCACGCGTCGCCCCAGATGCTGGTCGGCTCGCCGGAGGCGTCGACGCGGTCGGTGGCGAGCACCTCGACCTCGTCGGGCGGCGCGACGTAGTACTCCTGACCGGGCCGGATATCGCTGCTCACGTCCTTCTCCAGCTCAGGCATAGCGGATCCTCGGGTCGAGTGCGGCGTAGAGCAGATCCACGATCAGGTTGGCGAGCAGGAAGACCACCACCAGTACCGTGACGAACGAGACGACCGTCGGCGGCTCCACCCGCTGGATCGCCTGGTACAGCGTGCCGCCGACGCCGGGAATGTTGAAGATGCCCTCGGTGACGATGGCCCCGCCGATCAGCGCGCCGAGATCGGCGCCGAGGAAGGTGACCACCGGGATCATCGAGTTGCGCAGGATGTGCACGGTCACCACGCGGCGCCTGCTCAGCCCTTTGGCGGTGGCGGTGCGCACGTAGTCGGCGGACATGTTCTCGGCCACGGAGTTTCGCGTCAGCCGCAGCACATAGGCGAACGAGAGCGAGCCGAGCACGAACGCGGGCAGCAGCAGTTCGGTGAAACTCGCTTTCGCGCTCACGGTGGTCGGCGCGATTCCCCACTTCACGCCGAACAGGAACTGCGCGACATAACCGACCACGAACACCGGCACGGCGATGATCACCAGGCTGGCCACCAACATCGTCGAATCGAACAGCTTGCCCTTGCGCAGACCGGCGATCAGGCCGAACCCGATGCCGAACACGCCTTCGACGAATACCGCCATGAAGGCGAGCTTTATCGTGATCGGAAAGGCCCTCGCCAGTTCCTCGCGGACAGGACGACCGGAGTACGCGGTGCCGAAATCGAAGGTCAGGATACCTTTCAGATAGAGCAGATACTGCGTGATGAACGGTTCGTCGAGGTGATATCTGGCGCGCAGCTGGGCCTCGACGGCGGGGGTCAGCGGCTTCTCACCGGCCAGCGCCTCGATCGGATCGCCTGGGATGAGAAAGACCATCGCGTAGATGAGCAGCGTCGCGCCGAGGAACACCGGGATCATCTGGAGCAGGCGCCGCACGACATACCAAGCCATATTTCCTCCGGAAAGTGCCGAGCCGGGCCTTCTTTCGTCCGTCGGCCCGGCTCTCGCGGCGTCTACTTCTCGATGCCCTCGAAGTCGAACAGGCCGTTCCAGGTCAGCTGGGCGTTGCTGACCCGATCCGAATGACCCGCAGCCGCCACGTAGTCCAGCACGGGGATATCGGCCATGTCCCTGATCAGCAGCGCCTGCGCCTGGGCGATGATCCGGTAGGACTCCTCCTGGGTCGGCGCGGCGAGCGCGGCGTCGAGCAGGCGGTCGAATTCGGGGTTGTCGTAGTTGACGTTGTTGGTCTCGGAGTAGCTGTAGTACTGCGAGGTGAGGAACTGCAGCATCGTCGGATAGTCGCCCTGCCAGCCGTAACGGAAGGACTTGCCGATGGTTTCGGCGTTCACCTCGTCACGGATGTTCTTGAAGGTCGGGTATGGCACCGCGATGGCGTCGATACCGAGGGTGTTCTTGACGCTGTTGGCCACCGCCTCCACCCACGCCTGGTGTCCGCCGTCGCTGTTGTAGGCGATCTCGTAGCGGCCCGACCACGGCGAAATGGCGTCGGCCTGCGCCCACAGCCGCTTGGCCTCATCGGGGTTGTACTTCAGCACCTCCGAACCGGGCAGGTTGCCGTCGAAGCCGGGCAGTGTGCTCGCGGTGAAGTCGCGGGCCGGGATGCGGGTGCCGTGAAAGATCTTCTCGCAGATCTGTTCCCGGTTGATCGCCAGCGAGATGGCGCGGCGGCGCAGCAGTCCCTCCTGGCCCGCGAAGTGCGGGACGTTGGACTGCACGCCGATGTGCTGGTTCTGCGCGACCGGCTTGGCGATCGCGCGATCACCGAGCTCCTGCTGGTACACCGAGAGCGCGCTGGCCGGAATGGTGTCGAGCGCGTCGAGATTGCCGGACTGGAGATCGGCGTACGCGGTGTCGAAGGACTGGTACATGACGAACCGCAGTCCCTTGTTCTTGGCCGGGCGGCCGCCCCGATAGTCGGGATTGGGGACCAGGTCGATCTTGACGTTGTGCTCCCATGCGTTCGCGTCGGCGAACTTGTACGGGCCGTTGCCGATCGGGTTCTGCCCGAACGCCTTCATATCCTTGAACGCCGCCTCGGGCAGCGGATAGAACGGCGCGTACCCGAGTTCGCTCTCGAAATCGATGGACGGCGCCTTCAACTCGACGGTGAAGGTGCGATCGTCGACCACCTTCAGACCCGACATCGTCTGGGCGGTGGGCTTTTCCGCCGACACCTGGTCGAAGCCGAGGATCGGCGAGAACACATAGCTCTGCAGCTGCGCGTTGGTACCGAGCGCTCCGTAGTTCCACGCGTCGACGAACGACTTGGCGGTCACCGGCGTGCCGTCGGTGAATTTCCAATCCGGCTCGATGGTGATCCGGTAGTTCTTCCGATCGGTGGTCTCGATCGACTGCGCCATCTCGTCGTGCGCTTTGCCGTCGGCGTCGTAATACTTCAGCCCGGCGAAGAGCCGGTCGACCACCCGGCCGCCCATGTTCTCGTTGGTGTTGGTCGGCACCAGCGGATTCTGTGGTTCGGCGCCATTGACCGTGACGATGTCGGCATCGGCGCCGTCGCCGGAGGAACACGCGGACAGTCCTAGGCTCGTGGCCAGCAGGATGCCCGCGGCAAGCGCGGTAACTCTGTGGAATCGCAACGCGTACTCCCGATTTCGAGAAGGTCGAAGGCGGCTGTACGGCCCGCGCCCCGTGATCCTCTCCTGCGCGTGCCTCACGTCCCGCCTCGGATGTCAGGGACGTTAGCCATCGGCGAGGGACCTTGTCATCGGATCGCCCTATGTTCGTTTCACTTGTTACCAATGCGGCAACATCGGCGAAACACCGCAACTATGCCACCGCGACGGCGTGATCCAGTGCGTACTCGTCGGCGCGGCGTGGGTCACAGTTGACTAGTGTCGAGATCGGGCAGAGCCGACGCGAAAGAAGAGACGTGATGACCGAAACCACCGCCGACCACCGGGACTCGTATCCGCCCAGCGCGGAGTTCGCCGCCGCCGCGAACGCCGATGCGGCGCTTTACGATCGGGCCGCCGACGATCGCGACGCTTTCTGGGCCGAGCAGGCCGAACGGCTGCACTGGCATCAGAAGTGGAGCCAGGTGCTGGACTGGAGCGACGCACCCGTCGCCAAGTGGTTCGTCGACGGCACGCTCAACGTCGCCTACAACTGCGTGGACCGCCACGTCCTCGACGGACACGGCGACCAGGTCGCCATCCACTGGGAAGGCGAACCCGGCGACTCCCGCGACATCACCTACCGGCAACTGCTCGACGAGGTCTCCCAGGCCGCCAACTACCTCACCGAACTCGGACTCGAAGCCGGCGACCGGGTCGCCATCTACATGCCGATGGTGCCCGAGGCGATCGTCTCCATGCTCGCCTGCGCACGCCTCGGACTCACCCACTCGGTGGTCTTCGCCGGGTTCTCCCCCACCGCGCTGCGCCAACGCGTCGACGACGCACGCGCCCGGCTCGTCATCACCACCGACGGGCAGTGGCGCCGCGGCAAGTCCGCACCGCTCAAGCAAGCCGTGGACGAAGCGCTCTACGCCCACGGCGACCTGCCACACAGCGTGGAGCACGTGCTGGTGGTCCGGCGCACCAACGTCGAGGTCCCCTGGACCCAAGGCCGGGACCTGTGGTGGCACGAGACCGTCGCCCAAGCCGCCACCCACCACGAAGCCCAGCCCTTCGACGCCGAA
>NZ_BDCF01000089.1 GCF_001613365.1 Nocardia xishanensis NBRC 101358 | reverse complement strand
ACGCACCGCCCAGCACCGCGGCACGCACCGACGACCGGACCGGGCGTCCCGGCGCGCCGCTGTGGCGGCTGGTCCGCTTCGCCGATGACGTGACGCCCGAGACCGCCGCCGGTGTCGAGGCCGCGCTGCACGCCGCCGGACTGCTGGACGGCTGGCTGTGCGCCGAGGGCGAACTGCCCGCCGACTACCGCAGCGACCAGTTCCTGGTTCCGCTGCCGCCCTCCGACCAGCCGGCCGGACGCACCCTGGCGGACGTGCTCGTGGTCGAGGAGGACACCGAGGGCCTGACCGTCCCGCGCCAGGTCGTCTCCGACGTCCTCGCCTCGATCGCACTGCTCGACGAACTCGACGATGCCGCGGGCGTGGCGATCAGCGGCGCGGGCGGGTTCCGGCAGGGCGTGCAGATGGGCAGGCATCACAAGGCCGACGCCGAATTCATCGGCGCGACCGCCCGCGCCCGCCGCCGCGCACTGCGGCTCGCCGAGTTGGCGACCCAGCTCGACGCCGCCGCCGAGGTCCAGCGCGTCGCCGATGAGGAGGCCCGCGCGGCGGAGGCGGAGCTGGCTCGGATCACGGCGGCCGCCAAGGCACTTCCGCGCGCCGCCGCGGTCACCACCGCGCTGCGTTCGGTGTCCGAGACCGCGGGCGTCATGCGGTCCCGTTCGGAAGCCGCCGCGCAGGCCGAGAAGGATCTCGACCAAGCCGTCGCCGAGGTCGCGGCCATCGAGAAGAAGCTGCGGGCCGCCGCCGTCGCGCACCGCACGCCGCGCGAACCGCGCGAACTCGACGCGCTGGCCGCTGCCATCCGGCATTTCGAGAACACCGGGACCGGGCTGCTCCGGCTGCGCGGCGACCACGAGCGAGAACGCGAACGCGAACGCGAGGGCGCCGACCGCTACGACGAGGCGCGCGACCTGGCCGAGGCCTTCGCCGAGGAGGCCGAGGCCGCTCAGGCCGGTTACCAGGAGCAGTTGCGCAAACTGGAGACGCTGCGCGATGCGCTCGGCGCGGGCGCGGCGGACATCGACCGCGAGCTCGACAAGGCCAGGCAGCGCATCGAGGCGACGAGGGCCGAGCAGAAGGCCGCGCGCAAGGCCGCCAACGAGGCGATCGAGGCGGTCGGCGACGCGGAAGCGGCCTACCGCACCGCGCACGAGTCGCTGGGCACCGCGCTCACCGAGGTGCTCGCCGAGGTGAAAAGCCTTGCGCCCTATGCCCAGCCGGATCTGCTGTCGCTGCTCGGCGCGTCGCCCGAGTGCCGGTGGCCGAGCAGCGACGCGGCTTGGTCGACACCGGAACAGCTGCTCTACCGGATCACCCAGGCGGGTCCGGAACACGAACCGCAGGTGCTGCCCGATGAGGTCGCCGAACTCTTCGCGAGCCTCACCGAGGCCACCGCCGCGGTGCGCGCGGGCGAGGCCGCGCGCAAGTCGACCCGCAGCGCGGTGACCGCGGCGCTACAGGAGTTCGACGCCGCGCTGGCCGCCTCGGGCCGCGACTACCGCTTGCAGTGGGACGCGGCCGACGGGCTCACGGTGGTGCAGGTGCAGGACGAGCACGGGATCGCCGCGCTCGCCGACTTCGCCGGGCGCATCGACCAGGCGAGGCACGATCAGGAACTGCTGCTCACCGACGCCGAGCGGCGCATCCTGGAGGACGCGCTGCTCACCGGCCTGGCCCAGCAGATCCACGAACGCACCAGCGACGCACGTGAACTCATCGCCAAGATGGGCGCGGAGATGAAGCAGCGGCGGATGTCCTCCGGCAACACCATCGGCGTGCACTGGGTGCTCGCCGACAATCTCTCCGATGCCGCGAGGGCGATGTGCAAGCTGCTCGACCGCGATGCCACCGCCCTGAGCTCCGAGGATCTGGCCGCGATCCGCTCGCACTTCGCAGCCGAGATCCGCGCCGCGCGCGCCGCGCACCCGGAACGCTCCTACCCCGAGATCCTCGCCGCCACCCTGGACTACCGCACCTGGCGGGTGTTCTCGTTCACCCTCATCTCCGGCGACGGCAGCGAGGACAAGCTGACGGTGGCCAGGCACAGCGCGCTCTCCGGCGGCGAGCAATCGGTGTCGCTGCATCTGCCGCTGTTCGCGGCCGCGCACGTCATGCTCGACTCCGCCGATCCGCAGGCGCCGCGCCTGCTCGCGCTGGACGAGGCGTTCGCGGGCGTCGACGACAACGGCCGCAGCGAATTGCTCGGCCTGAGCGTGCAATTCGACCTCGACCTGTTCATGACCGGCTACGACCTGTGGATCACCTACCCGCACGTGCCCGGCTGCGCCCACTACGACCTGGCGCATTCCACCGCCGAGAACACGGTGAGCGCGACGCTGCTGGTGTGGGACAGCGGCGATCTGCTCGCCGAACACGACGGCGCCGATCTGACCACCGCGCTCGGCTCACCCAACCGCCGCCGCGTGCCCGCCACCATCGAGGGCGGGCTCACCCTGGACGATATGCCGGGCGCCCCCGCGCCCGTCGGCTGAAATGGATTGCAGTGATCTCGGTTCCACCTCGCTCCACCACCGTGTCCGCCCCGCGCCGGGTCGCCGCGGCCACCCTGATCGGCACCACGCTCGAGTGGTACGACTTCATGCTGTACGGCACGGCGTCGGCGCTGATCTTCGGTAAGCAGTTCTTCCCCTCGCTGAGCCCGGCAGCGGGCACCCTCGCGGCCTTCAGCACCTTCGCCGTCGGATTCGGCGCGCGCCCGATCGGCGGACTGCTTTTCGGGCACTTCGGTGACCGGCTCGGGCGGCGCGCCACGCTGGTGGTTTCGCTGATTCTGATGGGCGTCAGCTCGACGCTGATCGGTGTGCTGCCGAGCTACACGAGCATCGGATTCTGGGCGCCGGTGCTGCTGGTCGTCCTGCGGCTCGCGCAGGGCGTCGGGCTCGGCGGCGAAGGTGCTGGCGCGACGGTGCTGTCCATCGAGCACGCGCCGCCGGGGCGGCTCAACCGGTACGCGAGCTTCCCGCAGATGGGAACGCCCGCCGGGCTGATCCTGGCCAACGCGATGTTCCTCGGGGTGAGCGCGCTGCTGCCCGACGCGGCGTTCCAGTCCTGGGGATGGCGGATTCCGTTCCTGTTCAGCGTGATTCTGGTGGCGGTCGGCCTGGTGGTGCGGCTGCGCGTCACCGAATCCGAGGAGTACGCGGAGTTGGTGCGGCGCGGGGAGGTGTCGGCGTTTCCGCTGCGCGACGCGCTGCGCGTCGGAGTGGCGCGACTGGCGCTGATCCTGTGCGCGGCGCTCGCGACCTCGGCCGTGGTGTACATCTTCATGGTGTTCACGCTCACCTACGGCGCCAAGGCGCTCGGGTTCAGCAGGGACTTCCTGCTGGGGGGCGTCATCGTGGGCGCGATCGTCTGGTGCGCCACCATGCCGCTGTGGGGCGCGCTCGGTGATCGGATCGGCACCGCGCGAGTCTTCCTCGCGGGCACCGCGGCGCTGCTGGTCTGGTGCGCGGTCTACTTCCCGCTGTTGAACACCGGCAACCGGATCGTCGTCTTCGTTGCGCTGATCGGGATGGGCGTTGTCCTGCCGATCAGCCACAGCGTGGGCGGCATCATCATCGCCGAACTGTTTCCCGCCGCGGTGCGGTACTCGGGGACCTCGCTCGTCGTCCAGATCTCCGTGATTCTCGGTGGTGGGCTCGCGCCGCTCATCGCCACGGCGCTGTGGTCGACGGGATCGGGGTCGGCGGGCTCGTCGGCCCCTGTCGCGTGGTACATCGTCGCGGTGTGCGCGATCAGTTCGATCAGCACGTACGCGCTGTTCTGGGTGCTGCCGCGGCGAGCGGGAGACGCGGACCGGCGGACCGCGACGCCCGAGCCGGCGCCGGTGCGCTGATCGAGGGTCCGGACGTCGCCGTTACGGGCCGGGACTCGGCGGCGCGGCCATATCGGAGTTACCGTGGAGTGCCCATGGTCCAACGGCGACGCGATGGAGGAACCGGACATGCACATGACCTACGACCCGGCCGCCGACGCCGCCTACTTCACCATCGCCGACGAGGTAGCCCCTGGCGAAGCGACCCGCCAAATCGTCACCCCGGTCGAGGGCGGCACGGTCGTTCTCGACTTCAGCTCCTCCGGCACCCTGCTCGGCTTCGAGGTCCTAGGCGCCCAGCGCCTCGTCCCGACGGAAGTCCTCGGCCGGGCCCCGAGCCCGCCGCCGCGCTCTTGAGACGCAACCCTGGCTCAGGGTGTATTTGCCTCGACCTCGGCCAGCGCGGGCCGATAACGAACATCGCCACCGTTGGACAGCGTCGACTAGCGTTCGCTGGCGTCCGAACGGAGGGGCGGGCATGCGGTGCCGGGGATGGCGGCCAGTTCGAAGTGCCACCATTCGTTGGCGTAGGTCCGGCACAGGCCCCAGCGGTTTCCGTTCTGTTCCAGCCACTGCGCCCCAGGCTGCGGGCCGACATCGATGGCCCGGCCTGCGACGTGAGTGGACTCCTCGGGCGGTAGCACCCAGCGGCGCGCTTCCTCGGGGCTGCCGTAGGTGGCGATGCCGTCCTCCCACAGCGCCTGCTGTTCGGCGTAGCTGCGGTATCCGGAGTTGATCCAGAGCACGACGCCCTCGGCGTGCGCCGTATCCTCGGCAAGGGAATAAGCCACCGCGAGAGCCGGATCGAGCCCCTCGGCGCCGGTGGCCGCACCCACGACTTCCCCCTGTTGACCCGGTGTCGCCAGCGCCTGTGGCGCACCCGCCGCGCCGATCGCGGCCGCCGCCAGCACCCCCGCCGCCATCCGCTTCCCGAAGCCATCGATCTTCAACAACACGCGCGCCATCCTATCGGCGCACCGCAAACCCCTCCCGAAACCGACCTTCACCAGGTGAAATCCGCTCTGACCCGTACCAATCCGCGGCAAACAGGCCACTACACCGTCCGAAATCCGGTTCCTTTCGAACGCGCCAACCCGACCTGCCGCCCGCTCGACATCCACATCCAGCGCGCGGCAGCCAGGGCGCCCTGCTGACGGTCGTTGTTCGGTTCAGGCCGTGAGAGCTTGGATGCGCGCGAGGTCCCTGCTTCCTCCGGCTCCCGTGTGGCGGATCAGAGTGAGATGCATTCGCGGAGTCCGCCTTTGACGTTGAGGGCTCGAGTCGCCGAGCGGCACATCGGGAATGTGCAGCTGAAAATTCCCGAAGATCTGCTCGCGGCGCGCCTGACCGTCGGTCGTCACCGCCGCGCTGGGGCTTTGTTTCGTCGGCCGATGGCGTCGTCGGAGCTGCCGCTTGGGCCATCGGCGGCGATTTCGAGGATCCGATCGCCCCTTCCATGCGTCCAAATCTCCTCGCCGGCTTCGTGCAATCGTGACGTCGATGACGAGTTCGGTCGGGTGCTCGAACTCGATGGCCATCACGTCGCCGGGTTCGAGGGTCACGTGGTCGCCTTACGGCTCCACGAACCAATCTCGCTGCCGGATGTCCTCGTTCGTCACATTGATACGAATCATCGGCGCTTCCGATGCGCGGGTCGGCTCAATAGCCGTCGGTCGATCATGGAGACATGCTCGCAGAGAGGCAGTCGACGGTGACGTGCCGGTGGCGTGCCGACGATCGAATCCGAGTCGGCGCGACCGCAAGTGTGCGACTCCGCGGGTATGCAGAACGATAGGGACATGAATGCTCCCGCGCCCGGACCTGTTTTCGATGTGTTCGCCGTGTTGAACGGCGTGGTGGACCTGCGGTCCTATCCGCGCCGGAACCTGGTCCTGAGCTCGCCTCAGACCGGGGGTTTCGTGTTCGGCTCGGCCGGCTATCAACGTGCGATCTTCGAGCCGGTCGTCCACCTGGTCAACGGCATCGAGCTGCTCGAATCCCAGGGTTGGGAGCTGGTCAGCGTGGTCGAACGGAACATCGAGAACGTCTACTACATGCTGGCCTTCATGCGCCGGGCCTGATGTAGATCGGGTCCCGGCAGAAATGGCGCAGGAAACAACGAAGGTCGGAATATTGTCTGCGTCAACGCCTCAGCCAGGCGTGAGCTGTGCGAGGTCGTGGGAGATGAACAGATTCCCGGCCGGGCCGTAGTGTCTGCGCGTCTCGTGTGCCGATTCGGCCGAGTGCCCGCGCAATCTCATCGGGTTCGTGCTCGTACAAGGCCGGCGAGCTCTCGATGTTGGTGCGGCTCTGCACCAAATGCGGTGACATACCGGATTTCCGGAGCAGCAGTTCCGATCGCGGGCGAGGTTGGCCGGGCTCGGGTCGTTGCGGATCAGGAAGCCCAGCAGCTGGCGGGCGATGTCGGGGTCGATGCGCACCGCAGTCTCGAGCTCTGCGACCAGGGCACCGAACTCAGGCGGGCGGCGCAGATCATCGCTCGGAGAGTCCTGCGCTCGATGGGGAAATGGCGGTTGGGTAGCTCGAGACTGGACGGTCCCTTCACGGTCGTCCGAGCAACCCGAGCACGCGCGCCCGAGGCGGTACCGCCACGTCCAGGCAAACCGGCAGCTCGTGCCAACTTGCCATCAGCACCGGCGATTTCATGTGGATCGTCTGTGGACAGAGGCCCGGCGACGACTCCACAGGTCCCCAGAATCCACAGGCATGTGGATAACCAGCTGTAATAGCTTTTGGCTACATCCCGGCCCCAGATCGCCCCATCGGATCCGGCATCCGCTTGCCGGGCAAACCCGGTATCCACAGGAAAGATCGCTGTCCACATAGTTATCCAGTGCTGTGGATCACACTGGGAGCAGGCTTGCTACCAATCCCCCACTGCGCCCGGACGACACGCGCCAGCTCACCGTTGGCGTCCTCCAAAGGAAGGGCCGGTCGCCGACAAGGACCGGAATGTCCGTATCCGGCAGTACATCTCGTACCCGGGCCGATGCCCAGGTCGAGGTCATCACCTCACCTGAAGCCCGCCGCCCGAATCCGCTACCTAGGTCGCCCGCGACCGACCCGATACCGGTTCGGCTGAAACCGCCACGTCGATTACGAGCGGTTTGTCCGAACCATTTGCGCCGCGAGTCTTTTCGCCCAACAGAACACAACCCGAACCCAGACCAACGAAAAGCGCCGAGGCCGACGAACGGCCTCGGCGCGCGACCAACCGGTCGGCTTTCACACTCTAGATCGGCTCACCCCGCTGAATCGCTTCGGCGGCTTGACGATTGCGACCGATCCTGGCGCCGATCTCCATCCCGTAGTCCCGCGCGTACGCGAGCGCCGTCCTGATCTTGCGGGACTGCAGATCGGATTGCCAGCTCAGCACGGCGATCCGGTGCTCCACCGGACCGTCCAGTTCGAGCAGGCGGGCCACCACCTCCCAGACATCGGGTCCGGCGACCAGCGCGGCCCGCCGGTCGTGGATCGGCCCGCGGAACACGATCCCCGGGTGTTCCAATTGGTCGACCCCCTCCCGAATCAGCCTGTCGAGCAGTGCGGTCGAGCTGGTTCCCTCCAGTGCGGCTCGCGCGACAAGCCGTCGCCCGGCCGATTCCGAGACGCGAAACAACGACGTGTTCATTGCCCTCCTCGGCTCGAAGCTCAGCGACCTCGCTCGCTAAGAGTGCCTGGGAGGGAGGCGATGTCACACCGGTGATCATGGTGACATCGCCGTGTCCGCACCACTGCCCGCGCCACGGCCGCGGCCGACCGGTGCTGCCGGACGGAGTCCGCCGACAGCCGCGGCCGCGGCGAAAGCGAAGGCGCGCCTAGACGCGTTCCTTGGACCGGGTACGCACGCGCAGCGCGATCGGCTTCTGGGTCTCGGCGAAGAAGTCGTTGCCCTTGTCGTCGACGACGATGAACGCGGGGAAGTCCTCGACCTCGATCTTCCAGACCGCCTCCATACCCAGCTCGGGGTACTCGAGCACCTCCACCGACTTGATGCAGTCCAGCGCGAGCCGGGCCGCGGGGCCGCCGATGGAACCGAGGTAGAAGCCGCCGTGTTCCTTGCACGCCTTGGTGACCTGCGCCGAACGATTGCCCTTGGCCAGCATGACGAACGAGCCGCCCGCCGCCTGGAACTGGTCGACGTAGGAGTCCATCCGGCCCGCGGTGGTGGGACCGAACGAACCGGAGGCGTAACCGTCGGGGGTCTTGGCGGGCCCGGCGTAGTAGACGGCCATGTCGCGCAGGTACTCGGGCATCGGCTCGCCCGCGTCCAGCCGCTCCTTGATCTTGGCGTGCGCGATGTCACGCGCGACGACCAGCGGACCTGTCAGCGAAAGCCGGGTCTTGACAGGGTATTTCGACAGTTCGGCGCGGATCTCCGACATCGGCCGATTCAGGTCGATCTGCACCACGTCGCCGCCGAGGATCTCATCGGTCTGCTCCGGCAGATACTGCGCGGGCTCGCGCTCGAGCTGCTCCAGGAATACGCCTTCCGGAGTGATCTTGGCCAGCGCCTGCCGATCGGCGGAGCAGGACACCGCGATCGCCACCGGGCAGCTGGCGCCGTGCCGGGGCAGACGCACCACGCGCACGTCGTGGCAGAAGTACTTGCCGCCGAACTGCGCGCCGATCCCGAACGACTGGGTGAGCTTGAAGACCTCTTCCTCGAGCTCGAGATCGCGGAAGGCGTGCGCGGCGAGCGAACCCTCGGTGGGCAGGTTGTCCAGGTAGTGCGCCGAGGCGTATTTCGCTGTCTTGAGCGCGAACTCGGCGCTGGTGCCGCCGATCACGACCGCGAGGTGATAGGGCGGGCAGGCCGCGGTGCCCAGCGAACGGATCTTCTCGTCCAGGAACTCCAGCATCCGCGTGGGGTTCAGGATGGCCTTGGTCTCCTGGTAGAGGAAGGACTTGTTGGCCGAACCGCCACCCTTGGCCATGAACAGGAACTTGTAGGACGGGTGCGCGGGATCGCCCTGGGTGGAATACAACTCGACCTGCGCGGGCAGGTTCGAGCCGGTGTTCTTCTCGTCCCACATGGTGATCGGGGCCAGCTGCGAGTAGCGCAGGTTCAACTTGGTGTAGGCGTCGTAGACGCCGCGGCTGATCCATTCGGCGTCGTCGACGCCGGTGAGCACGCCCTCGGACTTCTTGCCCATGACGATCGCGGTGCCGGTGTCCTGACACATCGGCAGGATGCCGCCCGCGGAGATGTTGACGTTCTTCAGCAGGTCGAGCGCGACGAAGCGGTCGTTGCCCGACGACTCCGGGTCGTCGATGATCTTGCGCAGCTGTCCGAGGTGCGCGGGCCGCAGGTAGTGGCTGATGTCGTGCATCGCCTCGGCGGTGAGCAGCCGCAGCGCCTCGGGCTCGACCTGCAGGAACGTGCGTCCGTTGTGCTCGAAGGTGCTGACGCCCTCGGTGGTCAGCAGCCGGTACGGCGTGTCATCGGCGCCGGTCGGCAGCAGATCTGAATAGCGGAATTCCGGGGCGGTCACGGATCGCACTCCTTCGGGTGAGACTGGGGCTCGAGCGGACCGTCGGCCGCAGCGGGCTGAGCCGGGCTGGTCACAAGCACAGGGAGCCTATCCAGCGGTCCGGAACCGACCCGGGTTAGGCAAACCTAATTGCGCAGGCGGACACATCACCGCCGCACCGAACCCATAGTGCGAGTGCGCGACTCGGCGGACCCGGCATTGGTAAGCCGCACAAAAGGTTGCACGTTCAACCCCAGTGGTGCTACCTGTCAGTCCCTACAGTTTGTCGCGCTCGACACGACCACAGCGGGGCAATTTGCTGACACGTCAGAGGCTTGGAGGCTGCCGTGACCGATCCGCAGTGGCTCGACGACATCGAGATGCGGGCGTGGCTGGGATTCGTGCGTACCCGCGATCTCATCGCCGCCGCCGTGGGACGCGACTCGTCGCGCGAGTCGAACCTGACCTACGTCGAGTACTCGGTGCTCGCGCGGCTGGCCGGTTCCGATGACCACCGGCTGACGTTCGCCGACCTGGCCGAGGCGCTGGAATGGTCGCAGAGCAGGCTCTCCCATCAGATCACCCGGATGGAGAAGCGCGGATTGGTGGTGCGCGAGCCGATCCCCGACGACGCGCGCCGCACCGCGGCGCGGCTCACCCAGCGCGGCGCCGACGTGCTCGGTACCGCGGCGCCCGCGCACGTGCGCAGCGTGCGCAAGCACATGATCAACGCGCTGGACCGCGAACAGCTCAGCGCGCTGGCCGATATCTACGACACGCTGCTCGCACACCACCGCAGACAACCCCCGGGTTGAGCAGGCGTCACGACGAGGTCGGCGCCTTCGCGGCCGCGGGCACGCCGAGCGCCCGTTCGAAACCGTCGGGCACCACGATGTCGCCGCGGTCCAGGTCGGTGATCGCCGTCTTACGCAGACCGAGCAGGGCCGAGTCGATGCCGCCGCGCAGGATGTCGAGCACGTTCTCCACGCCCGCCTGCCCGTTCGCGGCGAGGCCCCACAGGTAGGCGCGGCCGATCATCACCGCGCGGGCGCCGAGCGCGACCGCCTTGACCACATCGCTGCCGCGCCGGATGCCGCCGTCGAGCACCACCTCGATCTGGCCGCCGACGGCGTCGGCGATCACCGGCAGCGCACGGACGGCGGCCGGGGTGCCGTCCAGGTTGTTGCCGCCGTGGTTGGAGACCGAGATCGCGGCGACGCCCGCGTCGACCGCGCGCTGCGCGTCGTCGACCCGCATCACGCCCTTGAGCATCACCGGACCGTCCCACTGGTCGCAGATCCAGCGCACGTCGTCCCAGTCCGGGGCGGGCGTGCCCATCCACTCGCCGTAGGCGCCGAAGAAACCGGGGGCCGGGCCGTCGCCGACCACCATGTTGGGCGCGGTGAGATCCGGGATGCGGCCGGAGCGGGCGAAGGTCGCCAGCCAGCGCGGGCGGGCCAGGGTCTGCGGCGCGAATTTGATCATGGTGCGTAGATCCAGCTTCTCCGGGATCACCGGGCTGCCCCAGTCCCGGCCGTGCGAGAAGGACCAGTCGAGCGTGAGGATGAGTCCGACCGCGCCCGCCGCCTTGGCCCGCGCCATGCGCTGCAGAATCTCGTCCTTGCCGCCGCACCAATAGAGCTGGAAGAAGGTGGCCGGGTTCGCCGCGATCACTTCCTCGATCGGCTTGCTGGCGAAGGAGCTGAGTCCCATGGCGATACCGCGCGCGGCGGCCGCCCTCGCGACGGCCACCTCACCGTCGGGGTGCACGGCCTGCACGCCGGTCGGCGAGATCAGCACCGGCATCGACAGCGACTGACCGAGCACTGTGGTCGACTGGTCGCGCTCGCCGATCGGACCGGCGACGTGCGGCGCGAAGCCGAGGTCGGTGAAGGCCTTTTGGTTCTCCTCGATGGTCTGACCGCGCTCGGAGCCGGCGATCAGCGCGCCGTACACCGATTTCGGCAGTCGCTTCTTCGCTCGGCGCTGCGCCTCGGCGACGGTTTCGAACCAGGGATTCATGACGGGAGTCCTTTCGAGGCGTGCGCCGGCCACCAGTGCCGGGTCTTCTGGGTCAAGTCGTCGGCCAATCGGGCGAGCAGGGCGTGTCCCTCTTCGGCGTGCGCGCCCGCGGGATCGCCGAGCACGCCGTTCGGGCTCACCGCACGCACTCCCCCGGCGCGCAGCAGCGGCAGCAGCTCGTCCAGTGGGCGGGTGTCGCCCTTCTCGGCGCGCTCGGCGCGCACCAGATCGGGGCGCAGCGCGAGCTGCATCGCGGTTTCGGCGCGACCCGCGTGCAGGCCGCCCGGATAGTTGGGCAGGTACACCCGCACGTCGCGGGATTCGCGGCGCAGCAGCTCCTCGGCGCGGTGCAGCGGTGCCAGGTTTCCGCCGTGCCCGCTGACCACGAGAATGCGGTCGAAGGTGTCGGTGGCCGAGCGGCACAGCTCGACGATCAACAGTTCCAGCGCGGCCTGCCCGATGGACAGGGTGCCGGGGAATCCCGCGTGTTCACCGCTGGATCCGTACGGAATCGTCGGCGCCACGAGCACTTCCGGGCGCGCGGCGGCCAGCCCGGCGCACAGCGCGACGGCGATGTCGGTGTCGGTGGACAGCGGCAGGTGCGGCCCGTGTTGTTCGGTGGCGCCCACCGGCACGGCGAGGATCGCACCGGCGGCGCGCTCGCCCGCCTCCGGCCATGTGAGATCCGCCATGCCGCGCATGTCAGCGAGATTAACGTCACCGAATGACAAAATCAATACTTTCATCGACTGACAAAATTTGAACCGGTGGCGTCCATAATGACTGGGTGACCACGCGGACCACCCGGGGCCGACCCCGCGGCACCACCAAGCGCGAGCTCGAAGTCATCGCCATGCGCCTTTTCACCGAACAAGGCTTCGACGACACCACTGTCGAGCAGATCGCCGCCGCCGCAGGCATCAGCGGGCGCACCTTCTTCCGCTACTTCCCCACCAAGGCCGAGGTGCTCTGGCACCAGTTCGACGACGAGGTGGCCAATCTGCGCGCGGATTTCGCGACGGTGCCCGACGACGTGCCGATGATGACCGCCGTGCGCCGAGTCGTGGTGAACGCCAACCGCTATCGCGCCGAGGACGTGCCCGAGTTGCGCAGGCGCATGCACTTGGTGGCCACCGTGCCCGCGCTATCGGCCACCGCGGGTGCGCACTACGACGCGTGGGAGCGCGCGGTGAGCGCCTTCGCCGGGCGACGGCTCGGCGAACCCGAGGACGGGCTCATCCCGATGGCCGTCGGCCGCACCACCCTCGCGGCCGCCCGCGCCGCCTTCGACGCCTGGTTGCGCCGGGCGGACGCCGATCTCACCGTCTACCTGGACGAGGCCCTGCTCGCGCTGGAGCGCGGATTCGTGACGCCCACATGAATTGTGCGCGAGCTACCCATAGGTTTCAGCGGCAATCGCGATGGGGTATGACTAGGCTCGGACTCGGCCACGGCCGAGCGCACGACGAACCACGACCCACCCGTCGAAAGGGGCTGGAATTTCCATGTCCGAGGTGTCCATGAGCCTTTCGGCGGATTCGCTGGCCGCGGGACCGGTCGACAACCTGCTCCCGCAGCTGGTCGAACATCTGCGCCAGAACCGCACCGCCCTGCGCGAGGAGTGGGCGCGCCGCATCACCGACGCCCAGCTGCTCACCGCCATGACCCCGGAGGAGATCTTCTCCGAGGCCACCTCCATCTACGACAACTACGTCGAGGTGCTCGAGACCGGTAGCGTCGAGGCGCTGCAGGCCTACGCGCGCGACCTGTCCGAGCGCATCATCCCGAGAGGCGTCGAGACCGACGAGGTCCTCGGTATCGTGCTCCTGCTGCGAGATGTGCTGGCCCGCTCGCTGTTCGAGAAGTACCAGTCCAACTTCGAGCTGCTGAACCACGCCCTCGACGCCTACGAGCCCGCCGCGAACCGCATCGCGAGCACCGTGGCCATCTCCTTCGTA
>NZ_BDCF01000088.1 GCF_001613365.1 Nocardia xishanensis NBRC 101358 | reverse complement strand
TCGGTGTCGGCGCGCTGGCGCTGATCCTGGCCGTGCTGCTCGCCGCGCCCGCGCTCTCCCGGCCGGTGGTCGGCGGCCTCGGGGTGCTGATCCGTCCGTTCGGACCGATCGGACGGATGGCGCGCAACAACGCCGCGCGCAATCCGCGGCGCACGGCCGCGACGGCGTTCGCGCTCACCCTCGGCCTGATGCTGGTGTCGGCCATCGGCATGCTCGGCTCGTCGGCCAAGGCCAGTATCGGGGTGCTGGTCGACAAGGGCGTCGAGTCCGAGTACGTGCTCTCGGGCCCTCAGCAGTCACAGCTGATCGGCTTGCCGCTCGGGGTGCCCGACGCGGTGCGCGCCGCGGTGCCCGAGGCGGACGAGGTGGTCGGTTTCCGCGGCGTGGCGGTGCAGTCCGGTGACATTCGGATGACAGGCGTCGCGCCGGATGGCCCGATCGACCGGGCGCTGAACTACGAGGTTCTCGATGGCACCGACGCGCTCGGCCAGAGCGGCATTATGGTATCGAAAGCCACAGCGGCCGAACACGGTTGGCAGGCCGGCCAGCAGATCGACCTGACCACATTGGACCGGAACCAGAAGGTGCCCGTCACGATCGCGGGCGTGTACAAGAACACGCCGCTGCTCGCCGACGTGGTGGTTCCGCCAGCGATCTTCGAACAGGTGACCCCGCCCGCGTTCCGGAGCAACTTCTATGTGCTCGTCACCGCGAAGCCGGGCACCGACCTGGCGCAGATGCGCACCGACCTGGAGAACGCCACCGATCAGTTCGCGGTGGTCCAGGTGCAGGACCGCGAACAGTTCAAGGGCGCGCAGGGCCGTCAGATCAACACCCTGCTCGCCATCCTCTACGGCCTGCTCGCGCTGGCCGTGGTGATCGCGATCCTCGGCATCATCAACACGCTGGCGCTCTCGGTGGTGGAGCGGCGCAGGGAGATCGGCATGCTGCGCGCCGTCGGCACGATGCGCTCGCAGGTACGCCGCACCATCTACCTGGAGTCGATGCTGATCGCGGTGTTCGGCGCCATCGTCGGGGTGATCCTCGGCATCGGTCTCGGCGTCGGATTCCTGCGCACGCTCCGCGAGCTGGGCATCGACCAGATCGACATCCCGTGGGGCCAGCTGACCCTGGTGCTGATCTCCTCCGCCGTCGTCGGTGTCCTCGCCGCCCTGTGGCCAGGTATCCGGGCCGCGCGCACCCCGCCGCTGGCCGCCATCGCGGACATCTAGCCGGTTTCCGGTTTCGCAGGTTGCGACCCGGTTGCCAGCATCAACGCGAGTAGTCGATTACTCGTGCCCCGGTCGCCGCGGCGCCGCATGCTTTCCGGTATGTCCAGGGTCTTCTTGAGTCATTCGAGCCGGGACACGCGGCAAGCGGTCGCGCTGAAGGCGTGGCTCATCGAGGCGGACCCGGGTCTCGCCGACGAGATCTTCCTCGATCTCGATCGGCGAACCGGGATTCCCGCCGGTGTCCGCTGGAAGGACGCCCTGCGGCGAGCGAACGAGCGCTGCGAGGCGGTCATCTGCTTGCTGTCCGACAACTGGGACGCCTCGCACGAGTGCAAGACCGAGTATCGGTATGCCGAAGCTCTGGGCAAGGCGATCTTCGCGGTTCGTTTGCAGCCGCTGAAGGGCCGGGACATCACCAGTGAGTGGCAGCGGTGCGATCTGTTCGGTCCTGGGCCGCAGACATCGATTCCCGTCGACGACGGTCCGCCGGTCGAATTCCGCACCGAAGGGTTGCTGCGGCTGCGCGACGGTCTCTGGGCGGCGGGCATCGGAGCGGACACGTTCGCCTGGCCGCCGCCCGATGACCCGAAACGGGCGCCCTATCGCGGCTGGCAGCCGCTCGAAGCAGTGGACGCCGCCGTGTATTTCGGCCGCGACGCCCAGATCGGCCGGGCGCTGACCGCCGTCCGAGCAGCGCGGAACTCGGGAATCGGTCAGCTGTTCGTCGTGCTCGGGCCGTCGGGGGTGGGGAAGTCGTCGTTCCTGCGGGCCGGCTTGTTGCCGCGCTTGCACCGCGACTATCGCCATTATCTGGCCGCCGGAATCGTCCGGCCGCAGCGCTATGCCCTGACCGGTGACGGCGGCCTCGCACAATCGATACACCGGCTCCGCGTCGCTCTGGGACTGAACGAACCGAGCCTCGGTGTCATCAAGCAGGGCATCCGCGACGTGGCACGGGTGCGGGCCTGGCTGGCCGACGCCCAGCGGGCAGCGCAAGAGCTGATCGCCGAGCCCGCCGAAGCCGAGCCGCCGACCCTCATGCTGCCGATCGACCAGGCCGAGGAGTTGTTCGGGGTCGATTCGGACGAGGAAGCCCGGGCGTTGCTCGCCATCGTCGGTGAGTTGCTCGACCGGGATATCGGGATGTCGATGGTCGTCATCGCGACCATCCGCGCCGACAGGTACGAGCCGCTGCAGAGCGCGCCGGAACTGGCCGATGTCGAGGTCCGCTCGTTCGACGATCTGAAACCCATGCCGCAGGCGCAGTTCAAAGAGGTCATCTGCGGGCCCGCGCGGCGGGCGCGAGAAGCGGGCAGCAGGCTCGCCTTCGCCCCGGAGCTCGTGGACCGGCTGCTCGACGACTGGTCACACGGCGCGGACACCCTGCCGTTGCTCTCGCTGACGCTCGCACGCCTGTACCAGGATTACGGCGATGGCGAGATAACTCTCGCCGAATACGACGCGATGGGCGGCTTGCGCCGCGTGGTGCAGAGCGAGGTCGACGAGTTGCTCGCCGCCGATCCCACGGTCCGGCAGGACCAGCTCGCCGTGCTGCGGACGGCGTTCGTGCCGTGGCTGGCTACCGTCAACCCGGACAACGATCAGCCGATGCGCCGGGCCGCGCGGTGGTTCGACCTGCCCGCGGCCAGTCGTCCGCTGCTGGAGAGCTTCATCGCCCGGCGGCTGCTCGTCCGCGACGAGCGCGACGGTGAGATCGTGGTCGAGGTCGCCCTGGAAAGCCTGCTGCGGCAGTGGGACGCGCTCGCCGAATGGTTGCGGGTCGAAGCCGCCGACCTGAAGGATGCCGACAATCTGGAGCGAGCCGCGCTCGCCTGGGATCGCAACGGACGCAACGACGAGTGGCTGCTGGCGGGCAGCAGGCTCGCTGACGCCGAATCGCTCGCCGCGAAACCGGGATTCCGGAATCGGCTCGAGCATGTGTGCGAGTTCTTGTCGGCCGCGCGCGAGCGCGAAGACCTATCACTCGCGCAGGAGCGGGAGCGCCGGGAGGCCGAGCTGCGGGCGGCCAGGGAACGGCAGGAAGCGGCGGAGGCATTGGCAGCGGCGGAAAGTCGCGCCAAAGAGGAAGCGGAGCGGCATGCCCGCGTGTTGCACAGACGATCGAGGATTCTGCGGGCGGCGTTGATCGTCGTGGTCGTCGTGGCGGTGGTGGCGGCGGTCGGATTCGTACGGGCGCTGCGAGCGGAGGATCGGGCACGCTCGAATGCCCGGGATACGGCGGCAGCGGCACTGGGGGCGCAATCTCAGCTCATGCTGTCCGAATCGTGGCCAGGCAAGAGCGACGATGTCTTCGGCATGCAGATGGCCTTGGCCGCCAGCAGCTTTCCGTCGAAGTCGGATGGCCGCTTCGCCGTGCTCAACGCGATCCATCAGACCCGCAACGTAACCAAGATCTACGGCTTGAACGGCGCCGACACCTACAGCGTGCAGTTCAGTCCGGACGGCAGGCGGATCGCCACCACTCGGGGCGACGCGATCGAGTTGGTGGACGCGGGAACGTGGCAGCGGATCGGCGAACTCATGACCGGCCACAAGTTCGAAGTGAACGACCTCGCGTTCAGCCCGGACGGTAGGCGCATCGTGTCCGTGAGCCGCGATGCGACAGTGCGATTGTGGGATGCCGAAACGCAGCGACCGATCGGCGAGCCGATGCGTGGGCACACCGGGACAGTGACGGGTGTTGCGTTCAGTCCTGACGGGCGCGTGATTGTATCCGGAGGCTGGGACAAGACCCTGCGGTTATGGGATGTCGAGGAGCAGCGACCGATCGGTGAGCCGATAACCGTACCGGGGAAGGAGGTTGCATCGGTCGCGTTCGGTACCGACGGTCTGATCGCCTCAGGTGGCCTCGACGGCGCGATCCGTCTGTGGGACAGCGCATCGCGGCAGCCGGTCGGTGTGATTCCGACCGGCCAGTTCAGTGTGAACAGCGTCGCATTCAGCCCGGACGGCACCCGTCTCGCCTCGGCAGGCGCTGACGCGACGATCCAGCTCTGGGATCCGCGCACCCGTCTGCCGATCGGCGAACCGCTGCGCGGACACACCGCGGCGATCGAGCAGGTGATCTTCAGCCCCGATGGTGCTCGACTGGCCTCCGCGAGCGACGACAAGACGGTTCGGACGTGGGATGCCGCGTCCGGTCGCCCGGTCGGCGAAACGCTGCGCGGGCACGAATCCGCGGTCACCGGTGTCGCGTTCCATCCCGACGGGCGATGGATCGCTTCTGGCGGTCTCGATGGCACTGTGCGGGAATGGATCGGGACCACGGGCACCGTGTATCGAGAAGGATCGGTGGTGAGCGTCCAGATCAGCCCGGATGGCAGGCGCATCGTGTCGAGCACAACGGACGGGACGATCAGTCAGTCGGAGATCGGTACCGGCAAGCAGGTAGGTCCCGTTGTCCATGGCGACGCTCTCGAGAGCGTGTCTTACAGCCCCGACGGCAGGCAGCTCGAATCGGTCACCACGAGCCGGCTGCGGATATGGGATGCGAATACCGGTGAGCCGGTCGATGCGCCGATTCCTTTCCCACCCGAGACGAAGACGGCTCTCGTCGATAGCGAACACCACACAGCGGTTTCGTTCACAGGATCCTCCGGCCAGCTGTGGAATTTGCCGTCGATGCAGCCGATCGGGCCGCCGCTGGACGAGGCAGCGGGGATCATGACTGCGGAGTTGAGTCGCGACGGAAAGACACTCGCGGCCGGAGGAGGAGACTGGGTGCTGCGGTTGTGGGACGCGACGACGGGCCTGCGGATCGGGAAGCCGATGAAGGGGCCCGGATGGGTGTCCGCAATAGCCTTCAGCCCGGATAACCGTCGGCTGGCGGTCGGGTACTTCGACACCTCGGTGCGGTCGTGGAACGTGGACACCGGGGAACAGATCGGTAATCCGATGTGGCACGACGGCTGGGTTACGGACGTCGAGTTCAGTCCGGACGGAAAGACGCTGGCGACCGGCAGCATCGACGGAAATGTCCGGCTGTGGGATGCCGAATCGCAGCGGCAGATCGGCCCCGCGATGACCGGGCACGTGGGAATGATCTCGGACGTCGACTTCACACCGGACGGCGCGCGGATCGTGACCGCGAGTGCGGACAAGACGATCAGAATCTGGCCAGTGTCGACGTTCGATACCGACAAGCTGTGCGCCAAGATGACCTACAACATGAGCCGGGAGACCTGGAACAGGTGGGTCTCGCCCGACATCGAATATCACAAGGTTTGCCCGAACCTCCCCATCGCGGGTGACGAAGGCCGGTGAGGTCGGCCCCCGGACCCCTATCCCGGATAGCGGGCGTACCAATCGAACGGGGGCTCGCCGTGCGCGTCGCGCGGCGGGTTCGGTCCGAACTCGGTGCAGTAGTCGGCCGCCAGCCGCTCGATGACGGGCGCGGCGTCCAGCCCGGCACGCCAGTGGCCGGGGATGGCGGCCCGGCCGTGGCGGGCGCCGAGGATGCTGCCGCACAGCGCGCCCGTGGAATCGCTGTCGCCGGAATGGTTGACCGCCAACAGGACTCCGTTGGTGAAGATGTCCTCCGGCGTCCCGCCGACGGACTGCGCGCACAGCGCCGCGTACACCGCGATGCCGAGCGCCTCCGGCGCGATCCAGCCGCGGCCGAGTGCGTCGAAGTCTTCCGGCTGCGGCATGGTCTGCGTCCGGCGCGCCGTGGCGGCGGCCAGGTCGACGGCCGCGGTGAGCGCCGTCGAGGTCTCCTCGTGGTGCTCGTGGCGGGCCAGTTCGGCGCGGACCCGATCGATGGCGTCGTCGAGTTCCGCGCCGCGGCCGATCAGATAGATCAGCGCGGCGACCGCACCGGCGGGCAGCCAGCCGCTGGGGTGTCCGTGCGTGAGCGCAGCCGCGTCGCAACCCAATTCGAAGACGTGCTCGAGCGATTCGCCCGCGCGATCGACGGCGTAGCCGAAGCCGCACGGCACCGCCCGCACGGCCGCGGCACAGCCCTTGGAATTGTTGATCGGCTCGGTCCTCGTCCCCAGCGGACGCGCGGGTTCGCGCCGCGCCGCCGCCTTCTGTAGCGCGGTGATGGCGGCATGTGTGACGCCGCGATGTCCCATCAATTCCGGATGCGCGGCCAAGGCGCTGTGCGGGCGGAATTTCTGCTCGGGAATGGTGACGCCCTGACCCTGCAACCAGACCAGAAAACCCTGCTGCATCATTCCGAGCGTCGCGCCGCCGATGCCGCGCGCCCGCGCCCGCACCGAGCCTTTCACGAGGGCCTCCACGGTGAACAGCGTCAGCTGCGTCTCCTCGGAAATCCTGCCCTCGTAGGTGTCCGGCCCGCCGGTGACGCCGCGCCGCCCGTAGCGCTGCCGAATGTGGTGCAGCAGCATGTTTTCCACCGGTGCGCCGAGCGCGTCGCCGATGGCGGAGCCGAGCAGGCAGCCGTGCACCACGTCGTCCTGGGTGTGCAGCTGTCTGCGGTACGCGGTCGCGTGCATAGTGACGGCGGGTGGCGTCGCGGGCCACGCGGGCGATTCGGTCGGCGCGAGGGCGGCCGAGTCCGGCGCCGGGCTTGCCGACGTGTTACGGGCGGTCCGAACCGATGCGGGCCGTGCGTGTGATTCCGGCGCGGCGGTGGAACCCTGGTCGCGCACTGCGCGCACGACCGCCTCGGCGAATTCCCCGCACGAGTCGAATCGGTCGTTCGGGTCCTTGGCCATCGCCCTGGCGAGCGCCGCGTCCAGTCCCGCGGGCAGGTCGGGCCGGGCCGCGCGCGGCGACGGGATCGGACCGTGCACATGCCCGTAGAGCACCGCGGGCAGATTCGGCGCGTCGTAAGGCCCCGCGCCGGTGAGCAATCGGAACAGCGTGCAGGCCAGCGCGTACTGATCGCAGCGATGGTCCAGCGGCGCGTTGGTCAGCTGTTCGGGCGCGGCGTAGGCGAGGGTCGCGGTCAGATGTCCGGTGCGGGTGAGTCCCGCGGTGTCGTCGAGCAGCTTGGCGATGCCGAAGTCGGTCAGCAGCACGCGTTCGTCGAAGCCCGTGCCGATGCCCGCCGAGCGGGACAGCAGGATGTTGGCCGGCTTGACGTCCCGGTGCAGCACGCTGCGGGCGTGCGCGTAATCCAGTGCGCCCGCGGTCTGTACGACGATCTGCGCGGCACGCTCCGGCGACATCGCGCTCGGCGCCACCGCGGCGCTGTCGTGACCGTCGACGAACTGCATCGAGATCCACAGCCGCTCGTCCTCGATGCCGCGGTCGTAGACGGTGATGATGTTCGGATGGTCCAGCTGCGCGACCAGATCCGCCTCCCGCTCGAAGCGCCGCCGGATCTCTCCGTCGTCGAACATCTCCCGGTGCAACAGCTTCAGCGCGGTCGTCTTCGGCAGCCGAGGATGGCGCGCGGCGTACACGGCCCCCATGCCGCCGCGCCCGAGTTCGCGCTCGATCACGTAGCCGGCGAACACCTCACCGCGGCGCAACATGCGTGCTCCCCTCCAGCGTGCCGAGACTCGACGCGAGTGTAGAACGGTCTCACGGCTTTCCCGCGTTCACATCCGCCCATGACTGGACGTCGCCGCGATCCAACGCCACCGCGAGCAGGTCGGGAAAGCGGTCGGGCGTGCAGGCGAAGGCCGGAACGCCGAGCGCCGCGAGCGCGGCGGCGTTGTCGTGGTCGAAAGCCGGTGCGCCGTCGTCCGAGAGCGCGAGCAGCACAAGCACCTGCACGCCCGCGTCCTTCATGGCGTGCACCCGGCGCAGCATCTCCGCGCGGATACCGCCCTCGTACAGATCGGAGATGAGCACGAACAGCGTGTCGGCGGGGCGGGCGATCAGCGTCTGGCAGTAGGCGAGCGCCCTGTTGATGTCGGTGCCGCCGCCGAGCTGGGTGCCGAACAGCACGTCGACCGGATCGGCGAGCAGGGCGGTGAGGTCGACCACCTCGGTGTCGAAGACCACCAGCGACGTGCGCAGCGCCCGCATCGACGCGAGCACCGCCCCGAACACCGAGGCGTACACGACGCTGGCCGCCATCGACCCGGACTGGTCGATGGCCAGCACGACGTCGCGCCGCACCGTCTGGGTGTTGCGGCCGTAACCGACCAACCGCTCCGGGACGACCGTGCGGTGCTGGGGTAGGTAGTTCGCGAGGTTCTTGCGAATGGTGCGGTCCCAGTCGATATCTCGCGCCCGCGGCCTGCTGATCCGCGCGGCCCGGTTCAGCGCGCCGGAGACGGCGGTGCGGGTGTGGGTGGCGATGCGCCGCTCGATCTCGCGCACCACCTGTTCGACCACGGTGCGCGCGGTGGCCTTGGTCGTCTCCGGCATCACCCGGTTGAGGCTCAGCAGCGTGCCGACCAGGTGCACGTCGGGTTCGACGGCGGCGAGCAGTTCGGGCTCCAGCAGGAGTTCGGTGAGTTGCAGGCGGTCGATGGCGTCGCGCTGCATCACCTCGACCACGCTGGACGGGAAGTAGGTGCGGATGTCGCCGAGCCAGCGCGCCACCCGCGGCGCGGAACCGCCAAGGCTGCCGGACCGTTTCCCGGACGCGGGTTCGTCGCCGGTGTTGTACAGCGCGCCGAGCGCACGGTCGACGGCGACGTCGTCCGCGCCGCCGAGCCCGCCGAGCTCGGGCTCGGCCGCCGCGCCGAGCACCAGACGCCAACGGCGGGAACGATTTTCGTCGGGCAGGCTCATAGTGCGGCTCCTCGCCCACGGACGGAGTGGATCGCGGTGCGAATCAGCTGGTGCCGGAGGCAGTTCCGCGACGGCGCGCACGATCCGGTCGTGTTCGCCGGGCGCGGTGGCGCGGTGACGGCGGTGTAGCGGCGCGGCGGGTGCGGAATCACTCTGCGACCTCCAGGATCTCGGCCGTGGTCCGCATGGCGCGGCGGCCACGCTCGACGTCCAGGCCCGCGTGCTCCGCCGTCGGGGTTCGTGCGGTGTCACCGACCGCCCGGCCGATGGCGCGGCGTTCGCCGGATTCGAAGGCGCCGAAGGTACGGCGCAGCACCGGCAGTGTCTCCAGGAACTGGTCATCGTCGAGCTCGCGCAGCCAGTCGTCGATGCGCCGCAACAACTCTCGGTCGTGCACGAGCAGCAGGCCGCGGCCGCCGAGGAACCCGTCGATCCAGGCGGCCTTCGAGGCCGGGGTCGCGCCGACCGACAGCGCGGCCGAAAGACGGCGGCCGGAATCGGCGTCGTCGATGATGCCCGCGTCGCTGAGCAGCCGCACCGCCCGGCCGACCAGCGCGCCGTGCACGTCCTCGCGGTCGGCCAGCTTGCCGAGCGCCGCCAGCCAGGTCTCGGTGGCCCACGCGTCGTCGCGGGTGTGGATGGCCAGGTGCGCGGCGTCCAGCTGGGTGCGCAGCTCGCCCGCGGCGTCGGCGTCGAGACCGGTCACCGCGCCGGGCAGACCCGCGGCGATGCGGACGAGCAGGCCGTCGGCCACGTGCGCGAGCGCCTTGGTGTCGGTGCCGCGCACGTCGCCGTAGCGCAGCGTTCTGATCAGGCCGGGCAGCGCCGCGAGCAGGTGGGTGACGTCGTGGTCGAGCGCCGCGACGCTCTCCAGCCGGGCGATCAGTCCGCCGGTCGCGCCGCCCAGATCGGCTAGCAGCGCCAGCTCCAGCGCGTCGGCGAGATCGCCGAGGGTGCGGTCCTGCCGCTGCGCGGTGTCGAGGATCTTGGCCTCGGCTGCGGTGCGCAGCGTGGTGCCCCATCGCGACGCCTCGATGACGGCGACCGCGAATTCCGGGCGCCAGCGCAATGTCCAGGTCTCGCGGAAGGTGCCGGTACTGCGCACCTCCCCGGTGGTCGGCGCGCCCCATTCGATGCCGAGCAGCCGCAGCCGGTGCAACAGCCGCGACCGCTCCAGCTCGCGCTCCTTGCGCAGGTCCAGGTCGACGGTGCGCGCCGTCGGCTCCAGCTTCATCCGCAGCTTGCGCACCTTGGCGCGCAGGTCGGCGTCGAGCGGCACCGTCGGAGCGTTCTCCGGCACCGCGCCCAGCGCCTCGCCGACGACAAGCTCGGTGGTCACCACGTGCACCATGGTCTCGTCGCCGCCGCACATCACCGAGCGCACCGCCTCGGTGACCTCGGAGAGCCCGGCCAGCGGTCGTCGCCGCAGCGCCGCAAGGGTTTCGGCGAGGCGGACCGCCTCGATGACGTGCGCGCTCGACACCGGGAGATCGTGCGCCCGCAGCACGCCCGCGACCTTGGTGAGCCAACGCGCGATCGGCTGGTCGGCGGCGGTGAACAGGTGGTGGTACCACCCGGGCGAGTCGACGCCCGCGCCGTAGCCGGAGGACGCGGCGAGGCGGGAATGGGTGTAGGGCACCCAGGTGACGGTGGCCTTCACCTTCGGCATCCCCTTGAGCAGCCGGGCATCCGGTGCGGCCGGTCCGAGCTTGCCCGCGAGCGCGGGTGCGTGCCAGGCGCCGCACACGACGGCGAGGCGACGCGAACCGCTCTTCAGTGCCTTGCGCATGGTCTGGCGCATGTAGGCCTCGCGACGCAGGGTATGCGCGTCGATTACGGCCGGAGTCGGGCGATGGCGGCGCGCGATGGACGGGTCGTTTCGATCGAATTCGTGTTTGGGGCCGAGGTTTTCGAGATCCAGTGACTCGTCGTCCGACAGCGTGGGGTCCAGGCGTGATCGTTCACGCTCGTGGGGGTCCGTGACAGGCGTCTCGCGCAGCACGGCCATCGCCTCGGTGAGCGCGTCGAAAACGTCTATGTCGGTGCTCGATTCGACAACCGCGTCCCACCAGCGTTCGGCGTCGTCGTACCCGGCGGCTGAGGCGAGATGCGCCAGCGGGTCGACGGTGTCGCCCGGCTCCGCCTCGGCGGCGAGCACCACGCTGCCGGGCAGATCGCAGAAGCGCACGGGCACTTCGTGTTCGGCGGCGTAACGGAGCGCCTGCCATTCCGGCGAGAACACGGCATAGGGCCAGAACGCCGCCCGCGCGGGCTGATCGGGCACGTAGGCGAGCAGCGCGACCGGCGGCGCCATGCCATCGGCCGTGACGAATCCGGTCAGGGGATCGGCGTCGGCGGGACCCTCGATGAGGATGGTGTCGGGCTGGAAATCATCCAGCGCCAAGCGCAATGAGCGGGCCGAGCCGGGACCGTGGTGCCGGATGCCGAATACCCGCGTCACCGCGTCGTCCGCATGCGGGCTCGCACGCACTCGGCTCCCGAGCGCGGTGCCGCTCCCATCCGCTGTGCGATCGTTCTCCGCTACGTGCATCGCAATCCCTAGCCGGTGACCTCGCGGCACGCCCGATAGAAGTCGGCCCAGTCGGGGCGTTCGCGGACAACGGCTTCCAGGTACTCGGTCCACACCGCGGCATCGGTCACCGGGTCCTTGACCACCGCGCCGAGCAGCGCACCCGCGATGTCGGTGGCGCGCAGCACCCCGTCGCCGAAGTGCGCGGACAGCGCGATCCCGTTGGTCAGCACCGAGATCGCCTCGGCGGTGGAGAGCGTCCCCGACGGCGATTTGAGCTTGGTGCGGTTGTCGGCCGTCATGCCGGAACGCAACTCGCGGAAGACCCGCACCACGCGGCGCACCTCCGCCGCGGCGGCGGGCACCTCCGGCAGCTCCAAGGCCGCGCCGAGCTGGGCGACCCGGCGCGTCACGATAGCGACCTCGTCCTCCTCGTCGGCGGGCAGCGGCAGCACCACCGTGTTGAACCGGCGGCGTAGCGCGGAGGACAGCTCGTGCACGCCGCGGTCGCGGTCGTTGGCGGTGGCGATCACGTTGAAGCCCTTGGCGGCCTGCACTTCCCGGCCGAGCTCCGGGATCGGCAGCGTCTTCTCGGACAGCACGGTGATCAGCGCGTCCTGCACGTCGGACGGGATGCGGGTGAGTTCCTCGATTCTGGCCAGCGCGCCGGTGCGCATCGCGGTCAGCACCGGCGAGGGGACGAGGGCGGCGTCGGTCGGGCCCTCCGCGAGCAGCCTCGCGTAGTTCCAGCCGTAGCGGATGGCCTCTTCCGCGGTGCCCGAGGTGCCCTGCACCAGCAGCGTGGAGGAACCGGAGATGGCGGCCGAGAGATGTTCGGACACCCATGTTTTGGCGGTGCCGGGCACGCCGAGCAGCAGTAGCGCGCGGTCGGTGGCCAGTGTCGAGACAGCGACCTCCATCAGGCGGCGCGGGCCCACGTACTTCGGGGTGATCACGGTGCCGTCGTCCAGTGTGCCGCCGAGTAGATAGGTGACCACCGCCCATGGCGAGAGCCGCCAAGAGGGCGGGCGCGGTCGGTCGTCGGCCGAGGCCAGCGCGCGCAGTTCCTCGGCGTAGGCCTGTTCGGCGTGCGGGCGCAGCAGGATGCTGGCGTCGGTGCTGGTCACGGCAACTCCTCGAGCATGTCGGAGCGGTGGGTGAGGTCGGTGGCGAGCTGGTCGAAGGCGCGGGCCCAGGCCACATCGTCGCAGCGCTGCGCGATCGACGCGACGGCGGCCGCCGCGTCGACGGGCAGGTGCACCGCCGCCGCGGTGAGCAGGGATCGGTGCGCCGCCGGGCCCGTGCCGTGTGCGCCCGAGCGCTGGGCGGCGATCCTGGCGCGTTCGAACAGCAACAGGATCAGGTGCTGCGCCAGCGGCTGCGGCCACGGGTGCGGCACGGCGGGCAGCAGCGCCTCCAACTCGGAGAGCCAGGCGCCGTCGAGGCGAAGCAGATGCCGGACGCGCTCGTCCACCGGCAACAGGGCGAACAGCTCGCGGCGGCGCAGCAGCGCGGTGTCGGAGGGCACCCCGTTGGCGAACAGCGCCGCGGCCCAGGCCGGATCTCGCTGCGCCAGCGCGGCATCCACCCAGCCGTCGAACAGCGGCTGCCGGAATCGCTCGTCCACCGTCACGCGCACCGCCCGCTCGGGTGCGCCGAGCGCGGCCGTCCAGTGCCGTAGCGGCGTCGCGGCGACGAGCTGGCGCAGGCGGCCCGCGGTGACGTCGGGGACGCCGTTCCAGCGGTAGCTGAATTCGACGACGCGGTCGGTGATGCCGTCGCGGCGCACCTCGGCGTCCAGGGAGTTGGGCAGCGCGATGCGCAGCGCCGCCGGGTCGGCCTCGACGGCGATCCAGTCGGCGGCGCGGCGCAGCATGCGTTGCGCGAAGGCCGAATCGGGGAGCAGCGCGAGTAGTCCCGCGGCAGTCCGGCGCACCTCGGCGCGGCGGTCGTCCAACGCCGTCTCCAGCAGCGGCTCGTCGGCCGCCGCGATGCCGTCGGCGAGGACCGCGAGCAGTTCGGCCCTGGCCGGGCCGGGTTCGGTGCCCCAGGTGGCGGCAAGGGCCGTCCGCGC
>NZ_BDCF01000087.1 GCF_001613365.1 Nocardia xishanensis NBRC 101358 | reverse complement strand
GCGGCGAGCCGCTGCGCCAGCGGCGCGCCCTGGTAGATCGCCGAACGCAGCAGCGGATGACGGAACGCGAGCGTCCGGCCGTCGGTGCGCACGAGCCCGCCGTCCTCGGCCGGTTGCAGGTCGGCGAGGCCGGCGCCGAGCGTCGCGGCCGCGCGCAGCACCGGATCCACGTCGGCCGCGCCCGCCGCCGCGGCGACCAGCAGCAACGTCCTCGTATTCGCGGGCAGCCTGCTCACCCGGCCGTAGAAGGCGACCTGGAGGCGCTGGGTGAGCGGGAGCGGATTCGGCCCCGCGTCGGCGGACTCGGCGGCCAGGACCGCGGGCAGTTCTCGCAGCGCCAGCGGATTGCCGCCTGCCTCGGTCAGCAGCCGGTAGCGCAGCGCGGGGGAAAGCTCCGGCGTGCCCGCGTCCACCAGCGCGGCGGCCGCATCCTGCCGCAACGCGGTGACCTCCAGTTCCGGCAAGCCGGGCGCGGGAAAGTCGTGTGCGCCCGCCCTGGTCGCGAAGATCATCGCCACGCCCTCCGCGTCCAACCGGCGCGCCGCGAAGAGCAGCGTCTCCGCGGTCGCGCGGTCGAGCCAGTGCGCGTCATCGATCAGGCACAGCAGCGGCCCCTCGGCGGCCTCCTCCGCCAGCAAGGAGAGCACCGCGAGACCGATGAGCAGCCGGTCGCCCGGCTCTTGCGCGCCGAGCCCGAACGCGCCGCGAAGTGCCGCGCGCTGCCTCTCGGGCAGCGTGTCCACCAGCGCCATACCCGGCCGCACCAGCAGGTGCAGCCCGGCGAAGGGCAGCTCGGCCTCCGACTCGACGCCCGCGCTGCGCACCGACGGAATCCCTTGTGCCGCAGCGTAATCCAGTAGCGATGTCTTGCCGATGCCGGCCTCGCCGCGCAGTACCAGGACGCCGCTGCGACCCTCCCGTGCGTCGGCGAGCAGTCGATCGATGCGTGCCTGTTCGGCCTCGCGTCCGTGCAGCATTCGTTCACCGTAACCGGTCACCGACGGGCGCTACTTAGGTCATCGGTCGCGGAAAGTACTGATACGTGACTGATTCGGGGACCCCTCGCCCCGAAATACCTTGTTCTCACAGCGCAACACAGCGCAGAGGAAACAAGGGAGAAAACGATGAACGACCTGGTCGCGCAGTACCTGGAGATCTGGAACACCACCGACGCCGCCGCCCGCTCGGCCGCGATCGCCCGGGTGTTCACCGAGGAGCCCGGCTACGTCGATCCGCTCATGGCCGTCACCGGCCGCGCGGCGCTGGACGCGGGCATCGCCGCCGTTCAGGCCCAGTTCCCGGACATGGTGTTCCGGCTGGCCGGACCGGTCGACGGACATCACGACCAGGTGCGCTTCACCTGGGAGCTGGGTCCGGCCGACGGCCCGGCGCTGGTGGTCGGCTTTGACGTCGCGGTGCTCGAAGAGGGCCGCATCGCGCAGGTGTACGGCTTCCTCGACAAGGTCCCGGCCGCCGCCTGACCCCCTTTGCTCGTAAAACCCTTATCCAGAAAAGAGATTCGCCATGACCACCACCACCGCCCCCGGTTACCTGTCCACCCTGCTCGCCCCCGGCGACAAGCTCTTGCGTACCTCGCTGCGCTTGGACGCTGTGATCACCGGCGTGAACGGCCTGGCCTACCTGGCGCTGTCCGGTCCGCTGGAGTCGCTGCTCGGCCTGGACAGCCGCCTCGGCGTCCCGATCGGCGTCTTCCTGACCCTCTACGGCATCGGCGTCGCCCTGGTGGGCGCGACCGCGTCGATCAACCACGCCGCGGCACGCGCCGTGATCGGCCTGAACGCCGCCTGGGTCGTGGTCAGCCTCGCCGCGCTGATCGAGGGCGCGCTCGACCTGAACGCGGTCGGTTCGATATGGACGGTCATGCAGGCCGTGACGGTCGGCGGGTTCGCCGCCATGCAATACCTGGGCCTGCGCAAGGCCCACTGAACGCAAAACCCTTCTCCGACAACACCGCACGGCCCCGGCGACCCGCCGGGGCCGTCGTCGTGCGGCATAGGCTTCACCCGCCACGCACGGATTGCGACCCCTGTGAAGCGCGCCGATGGCTTGCTCAGGTCGAAGCAGGGTCGAGCGGGGTAGCGTCGGGTGCATGGCGCAGGGACCTGTCGAAGCGAGCGCTCCTTCCTTTCACGTGGACCGGATCGATGCCGGTCGGATCGACGAGCTGGTCGGGATTCTGGATGTGCAGGCGGAGCTGCCCGGTATCCGGCGGATGCGGCAGTGGGCGCACGAGGCGCTCGCGGTGCGCGCTGGGGAACGGGCGCTCGATATCGGGGCGGGCACGGGGTCCGAGGTGATGGTCTTCGCCCAGCGGGTGGGCGAGGACGGCGCCGCGGTCGGGCTCGACCCGAACCCGATGATGCTGGCGATCGCCTTGCGGCGGGCCGAGGCCGCGGGGTCGGCCGCGCGGTTGGTGCACGGTTCGGTCTATCACCTGCCGTTCCCTGACGCGTCCTTCGACGCGGTCCGCTGCGAGCGCGTCTACCAGCATCTCGACGACCCCGCCGCGGCCACCGCCGAGATCGCCAGGGTGCTGCGGCCGGGCGGCCGGGTCCTGCTGATCGACAGCGACTGGTACACCGCGATCACCCATCCAGGCGATCCTGAGGTCGTCGCCGCTCTCGGCGCCGCGATGCTGGCCGAGACGCCCAATCCCGCGTCCGGCCGCAGGCTGCGCGGGCTGCTGGCGGCAGGCGGGTTCGCCATCGACGACCAGGGATCGGAAGCGGTGATCTGGGACCCGGTGACGGCACGGCCGCTCTTCGAGCAGATGAACGAGCAGGCGGTGCGCCAGGGCACCGTCACCCGCGAGGAGTACGACCGGTTGATCGCCGAGCTGGACGCGGGCATCGCGCGCGGCGACTTCCATTTCTCGGTCACCATGTTCGCGGTACTCGCGCACAAGGTCTAGACGATACTGCCGCCGCCGACGCGCATGACCGGAGCGATGGCGATTTCCTCCGGCGCTGAGTAGCCCGCACCGAAAAGCCACGGCTCGACCGGGGATTCTTCCGTCGAAACGCGTTGAAAGACAGCGTTTTCATTAACGGGTTCCGGCGCGTGGACGATGATTCGAGTAGTCCAGTACGCGGGTTTCCGACGCGAATTCGAGGGGAGAATTTCGCCATGAAACGCCTGGTCGTGTGTTGTGACGGCACCTGGAAGGCCGAGAACAGCAGCACGGTATCGAACATCGTCAAAATCGCGCAGACCGTCCGCATGGAGGCCACAGGGGCCGACGGCCAGCCGGTCCGCCAGCACGTGATCTACGTATCCGGCCCCGGCGCAAGAGGTTTCACCGTCGACCGGCTCATCGGCGGCGCCTTCGGCTTGGGTCTGGAGGCGAATCTGTCCGCCGCCTACTGGCAGGTCGCCGTCAACTGGGAGCCCGGCGACGAGCTCTACATCTTCGGCTTCAGCCGCGGCGCGTACACCGCGCGCAGCCTCGTCGGCCTGATCGACTGCATCGGCATCATGAAGCCGGATTCGATGATCGCCGGGCACTATCCGAAGGCGTTCAAAATGTACCGGCACCGCGCTCGCAACAAGCTGATGTGGTGGCGCACAGCGCCCAGTGAACAGCAGTTGCGCGCCTTCCGTCGCGAGCACAGCCATCGCAGGCGGGTCATCGACTTCATCGGCGTGTTCGACACCGTCGGCGCGCTCGGCGTCCCCGGCCTGACCTCGTGGCGGCACCGCTTCCACGACGTCAAGCTCTCGCCGCGGGTGCTGTGCGCGCGCCAGGCGCTCGCCATCGACGAGCGGCGGCGCAACTTCGAGCCCTGCCTCTGGGAGGTGCCGGTCGAGCTCGGCATCAAGTACCGCCGGATCAAGAATCGCAAGGCCGATCGCGTCAAGCAGGTCTGGTTCGAGGGCGTGCACAGCGACATCGGCGGCGGCTACGACCAGTGTGGGCTGTCCGACATCACCTTGCGCTGGATGGTCGCCGAAGCCGAGGCCGAGGGACTCGCGTTCGACAGAGAACTGCTCGGGGAATTGTCGGCCAAGTGCGTCGGCAAGGAAGACCACATGGAGCGGCACAAGTCCCTCGGTCCCGGTTTCGCCCTGCTCAACGTGGTGCGCACGGTACGCAGCCCGATGCGGCCCAGGTTCTACCTCAACTCGCTGCGGCGGCTGCGGCTGCCGGAGGACAACGGGGTGCTGCTCGCCTCGACGGTGCACGACAAGACCGACTACCGGCCGCACAACCTGCGGCACTGGCAGCAGGACTTGGGCGGGAAGTTCCCGGCTGAACTGATCGAGAAGATCGGCCCGGCCGACGCCTCAACGCACCAGCAGGGCGACGGGGAGCCGAGCGAACAGCTTCTCTAAGCGCGCCCGCCCCTGGAAGGTGTGGCCGGTGAGCCGGTCGGTCCAGTTGCCCAGCGGCAGATCGAGCGCGGTGTCACCCCAGCCGGAGTCGGTCAGGCCGACGCTGTGCCTGGTGGCCGCGACGATCACCTCAGGCGGCTCGCCGACCCGCCCGCGCGCGTACGACACCAGCCGGGCCGCCTGCTCGCCGGTGGCGAACAGCGGGAGATAGGCGCCGCCGACGAAGCAGTCGGGCCGCTCCCTGCGCAGCCACAACGCGTAGGCGACGATCCACATCTTCGCCGCGCCGGAGGTGTCCAGCGCCGGTGTGCCGGTGAGCGATTGCAGCATGCCGGTGCGCGCCGGGAAGTCGACCGGGCGGCGGTTGTCCGGGTCGACCAGCGAGTCCTCCCACAGCTCGCAGCCCTGGTACACGTCGGGGATGCCCGGCCCGCACAGCTGAAGCAGCTTCTGCGACAGCGCGTCCGACCAGGCGTGCGGCGCCAGATCGTGCACCAGGTCGCCCAGTTCCGCGCCGACGGGGCCGTCGATCACCACGTCCATCCAACTGTGCACGGCCGCCTCGAACTCGGCGTCCGGCTCCTCCCACGAGGTGCGGGTGCCCGCCTCGCGCATCGCCTTCTCCGCGAACAGGTGCAGGCGCTCGCGCAGTCCGGGCACCGAGGACGCCGGGCGGCCGTCGGCGGGCCAGACGCCGAACATGTTCTGCAACAAGAACAGCGCCGTCGCGCCGTCCGGCGGCGGCGTCTTCTCCAGCCAGCTCTCGACCGAACGCGCCCAGGTCCGCGCGACCTGCGATAGCACCCCGATCCTTGCGCGCACGTCCTCGCCGCGCTTGGTGTCGTGGGTGGACAGCGTGGTCATCGTGGCGGGCCAGCGCTGCGCGCGCTCGAGATTGGCGAGATGGAATTCGTTGAGCGAGTGGCCGAACCGGGCCGGATTGCCCCCGACCTCTTGTAGCGAGACCAGCCGCGCCGCCTGGTAGAACATGGTGTCCTCCACGGCCTTCGCGGTGATCGCGCCGCCCACCTGGTTGAACCGGGCGGCCGCCTCCGCGCCGACGGCCAGCGCGGTCACCAGCACGTTCAACGGTGCGGTCAGCTCACTGTTGCGCTTCTCCACCTCGGCGATCACCGCACCGGTCATCCCGGCCAGCGGCGCGTAGTCGGCGCGGTAGACCGGCATGAAGGCGAGCACCTCGATGGTGGCGTTGGTCAGCGCCATGGTGTCGAAGCTGTCCGCGCGCGCGTCGCGCTTGATCGCGGCCACCAACCGCCGGATCTCCGGGGCCAGAATGCTCTCCGCCACAGCGCGTTTGATTCGGTGCTCGGTCTCGCCGATCCAGGCGCGGTCGCTGCCGTGCCCGGCGAAGCGGCGCGAGAGCTCGGTCATCGGGTGCTCGCCGTCGGGATCGATGAGCACGCCGCCCAGCCCGGCCAGCGCGTCGTAGCCGGTGGTTCCGTCGATCGGCAGCGTCGCGTCCAGCGGCTCCCGGTTGGCGAGGATCTTCTCCACCAGCAGCAGCCGGTGCGGGCCGATGAGCTGACGCAGCCGGGCCAGATACGCCGCCGGATAGGACAACCCGTCCGGGTGGTCGACCCGCACGCCGTCGATCAGGTCGTGTTCGCACCAGGCCGCGAGCTCGCGGTGGGTGAGATCGAAGACCTCCGGGTCCTCCTGCCGCACCGCGGCCAGGCTGCTCACCGCGAAGAACCGCCGGTAGGTGCAGACCCCGGCCTTCCAGCTCACCAAGCGGTAGTGCTGCTTGTCGTGAATGCGCAGCGCGTTGTCGCCGTCGGTGCCCGGCGCGATCGGGAAGCGCAGATCGTGCAGTGCCAGCATCGGCTCCGGGCCCGACCGGTCGACGCTGAGCGCCGCCGGATCGTTCTCGCTGTGCAGCACCGGGAGCGCGAGCCGCCCGCCCGCGCCGTTGCCCGGACTCCAATCGATGTCGAAGAACCGCGCGAACGGCGAGTCCTTGCCGTTGCGCAGCACGTCCCACCACCACCGGTTCTGCCGCGGATCGGCGACGCCGACGTGGTTGGGCACCAGATCGACGATGAGACCCATGCCGCGGGTACGCACCTCGTCGGAGAGCGCCTTGAGCCCGAGCGGACCGCCGAGCGCCGCCGAGACGGTGCCGGGGTCGGTGACGTCGTAGCCGTGCGTCGAGCCGTGCGCCGCGGTCAGGATCGGCGACAGGTACAGGTGCGAAATACCGAGCTGCTGAAGGTATTCCGCGATGGCCCTGGCGTCGGCGAAGGTGAGCGCGTCGGGTCGCAGTTGCAGCCGGTAGGTGCTGCGCACGGGCGTCTGCCGCGCGAGGGCGCGGCCGCGGGCGATGGGGTCGGTGTGATGAGTCGGAGTCGGTGTGTTGGATGCGGTCATCTGTGTGTCGGTCATGCGGGGCAGCGGAGGACGAGCAGGCAACGGGCGGGGACGGTGAGCGTGGCGGCGGCCGGATAGCTGGCCTCGGCCAGGCCGTCGGGCGTCGAGCAGTCCAGCGCCACTGCCCACGGACCCCCGTAGTCGGTGCCGGGTATGGCGAAATCGAGTGCCGAATCGTGGGCGTTGAAGCACAGCAGGAACGAATCGTCGGTGATGCGCTCGCCGCGCGGGCCCGGCTCGGGAATGCCGGCGCCGTTGAGGTAGACGGTCAGCGCCTTGCCGAAGCCGCTGTCCCAGTCCGCCGCGGTCATCTCCTCACCCGAGGGCGTCAGCCAGGCGATGTCGCGCGTGGCTTCTCTGGCGCGGACCGGTTGTCCCGCGAGGAACCTGCGCCGCCGGAAGACCGGGTGCCTGGTACGCAGCGCGATGACCGACCGCGTGAACTCCAGCAGATCGGCGTTGGTCTCGGCCAGCGACCAGTCCATCCAGGCCAGCGGCGAATCCTGGCAGTACGCATTGTTGTTGCCCTGCTGGCTGCGGCCGAACTCGTCGCCGTGGGCCAGCATCGGTGTGCCTTGGCTCAGCACCAGCGTGGCCAGCAGATTGCGAGTCTGCTTGGCGCGCAAGGCATTGATCTCCGGGTCGTCGGTCGGGCCCTCGACACCGCAATTCCAGGAGCGGTTGTAGCTCTCCCCGTCGCGATTGCCCTCGCCGTTGGCCTCGTTGTGCTTCTCGTTGTAGGACACCAGATCCCGCAGCGTGAACCCGTCGTGCGCGGTGACGAAGTTGATGCTGGCGCTCGGCCTGCGGCCGGTGGCCTCGTACAGATCGGAGGAGCCGGTGAGCCGAGAGGCGAACTCGCCCAGGGTGGCCGGCACACCGCGCCAGTAGTCGCGGACGGTGTCGCGGTACTTGCCGTTCCATTCCGTCCACAGCCCCGGGAAATTGCCCACCTGGTAGCCGCCCTCGCCGACGTCCCACGGCTCGGCGATCAGCTTCACCTGGCTGACCACCGGATCCTGTTGCACCAGATCGAAGAACGTGGACAGCCGGTCCACGTCGTGCAGCTCGCGGGCCAGGGTGGCGGCCAGATCGAAGCGGAAACCGTCGACGTGCATGTCCAGAATCCAGTACCGTAGCGAGTCCATGATCAGCTGCAAGGTGTGCGGATGCCGCACGTTGAGGCTGTTGCCGGTGCCGGTGTAGTCCATGTAGCGGCCTGGATCACCGTCGAGCAGACGGTAATACGCGGCGTTGTCGATGCCGCGGAACCCGAGCGTCGGCCCGAGGTGATTGCCTTCGGCGGTGTGGTTGTAGACCACGTCGAGGATCACCTCGATGCCCTCGGCGTGCAATGAGCGCACCATCGCCTTGAACTCGGTCACCGCGGCGCCGCCGCGCGGACTGGCCGCGTACTCGTTGTGCGGCGCGAGATAGCCGAAGCTGTTGTAGCCCCAGTAGTTTCGCAGGCCCTGGTCGAGCAGCACCCGGTCGTGCAAGAACTGGTGCACCGGCATCAGCTCGATCGCGGTGATGCCGAGGCTCTTCAGATGCTCGACGACGGCCGGGTGCGCGATGCCCGCGTAGGTGCCGCGCAGCTCCTCCGGCACCTCCGGATGGGTCATCGTCATGCCCTTGACGTGCGCCTCGTAGATGACCGTTTCGTGATAGGGCCGGTTCGGTGCGCGGTCGGAGCCCCAGTCGAAGAACGGGTTGATCACCACGCCGGTCATGGTGTGGCCCAGCGAATCCAGGCCGTGCGTATAGAGCGAAGGGTCGTTGTCGAATTCGCCGTCGAACGCCTTGCCGTACGGGTCGAGCAGCAGTTTGCTCGGATCACAGCGCAGACCGCGGTCCGGGTCATAGGGGCCGTGCACGCGGAAGCCGTAGCGCTGGCCGGGCCCGATGGTCGGCAGGTAGGCGTGCCAGACGTAGCCGTCGACCTCGTCGAGCGCGATCCGGGTCTCCGTACCGTCCTTAGCGATCAGGCACAGCTCGACGGCCTCGGCAACCTCGGAGAAGACCGAGAAATTGGTGCCTGCGCCGTCGTAGGTCGCCCCGAGGGGGTAGGCGGTGCCCGGCCAGACACCTAATGGTGCCACCTCACCGGGCGCTGCGTCGGGCTGAGCCATGGCAACGACAGTAGCGTGAGCCGTCGAGCGGCCCGGCGCACGCCCGCGCCCGTCTCGTTCGACGTGCGGTCAGCGGCGTTCGTCACCGGCGTGCCGCGTGATCCACGCCGTCCCGCCCGGCGGCGGAGGGTTCAGTCGTCGGTCGAGGCGAGGGTGCGGCGCCACGTCTGGCCGACCAAGTCTTTGCCGAAGCTGTGGTGCGGCGCCGACTCGACCAGCTCGAATCCCGCGCGTTCGTAGACGCGGCGTGCGGCGGTGAGTACGTCGTTGGTCCACAACACCATCTCGCGGTAGCCGGCTTCCGTCGCGAAGCGCAGGCACTGCTCCACCAGCGCGGCGCCGACGCCGAGTCCGCGCGCGCTCGGATCGACGAGCAGCAGCCGGAGCCGGGCGGTGGTCGGACTGTCGGCGACGCAGAAGACACAGCCCACCGGCAGTCCGCCGCACTCGGCGATCCACGCGCGCTCGCGGCGCTCATCGTGCGCGGCAAGGAAATTCGCGACGATCTCGGCGACGAGCGCCTCGTAGCGGACGTCCCAGCCGTACTCCGCGGCATACAGCGCGGCATTGCGCTCGATCACCCAGCCGTAGTCGCCCGGCAGCGGCGCGCGCAGCGTGAACCACGGCGCGGCGGGCTCGGCGGGACGGTCGAGGAGACGCTGGATGGTGCGCATCGCGCCGATCAGCCGGGCGCGGTCGCTCGGCGAGTGCGCCGCGAGCAGCCGGTCCACATCGGCTCCCGAGCGCTGGTTCAACACGTCGAACGCGGCCCGCCCCCGATCGGTGAGCCGCACCTCTTGGCGGCGGGCGTCGCTGCTGGAACGTCCGCTCTCGATCAGCCCGCGGTTCTTGAATCGGGTCAGGATCCGGCTCAGATAGCCGGCGTCCAAGTCGAGCGCGCGGCGCAACCGGACCGCCTCGGTGGATCCGGAAGTGGCCAGCTCGAACAGGATTCTGGCTTCGGTCAGGGAGAACTCGGTGTCGACGAGACCCTCGGCGAGTACGCCGATGACCCGGGTGTAGTGGCGGTTGAAATCGCGCACGGCGGCGATGTCGGACGGGGCTACGGTCACGGCGGCTCCCAATCATTGACTGAGTCAAAGAATATCCGCCCAGGGCGTCGCTCGGCGCGGATTCCGGGAGTTGGTTCGCCAGGTGCGAGCGGTCGACGGTCTTCCGCCGACCGCGCGCATTACGCGGAGCTCGGCTGGTAACTTGAACACCGTTCAAGCCCGTCGACCGCGAGGGAAATCCTGTGGCACTGACCCCCGACGAGATCACCGCCATCGACGCCGAACACGTCTGGCACCCCTACGGCGGATTCCCTGCCTCGACCGCGCCGCTGGTGGTCGCCGAGGCGTCCGGCGCGCGGCTCACCCTCGCCGACGGTCGAGAACTGGTCGACGGCATGAGCTCGTGGTGGGCCGCAGTGCACGGGTACCGGCACCCGGTGCTGGACGCGGCGCTGCTCGCGCAGTCGCGGCGGATGAGTCACGTGATGTTCGGCGGGCTCACGCACGAACCGGCCGCGCGCCTGTCGCAGCTGCTGGTCGAGCACACGCCGGACGGCCTGGAAAAAGTCTTCCTCTGCGACTCCGGCTCGGTCTCGGTCGAGGTCGCCGCCAAGATGTGCCTGCAATATTGGCGCGGCGTCGGTAAACCCGGGAAGCGGCGGCTGCTCACCTGGCGCGGCGGCTACCACGGCGACACCTTCACCCCCATGAGCGTGTGCGACCCCGAGGGTGGCATGCACTCGCTGTGGAGCGACGTCCTCGTCGAACAGGTCTTCGTACCGGCGCCACCGCGCGAGCACAACGCCGAGTACGTCGCCGAATTGGACCGCGCCATCACCGCGCACGCCGATGAGCTCGCGGCCGTCATCGTGGAACCGGTCGTGCAGGGCGCGGGCGGTATGCGCTGGCACGATCCGCGCTACCTCGCCGACCTACGCCGCCTGTGCGACGCCAACGACGTGCTGCTGGTCTTCGACGAGATCGCCACCGGATTCGGCCGCACCGGCGCGTTCTTCGCGGCCGACCACGCGGGTGTCGCCCCGGATGTCATGTGCGTCGGCAAGGCGCTGACCGGCGGCTACCTGACCCTGGCCGCCACGCTGTGCACCGCGCGGATCGCCGAGACCATCAGCGCCGCGCACGGCGGGCTGATGCACGGGCCGACTTTCATGGGCAACCCCCTGGCGTGCGCGGTCGCCGTCGCATCGATCGAGTTGCTGCTCTCGCGGGACTGGCGCGGCGAGGTCGGCCGGATCGAATCCGAACTCATCGCGGGCCTGGCCCCCGCGCGTGAACTGCCCGGCGTCGCCGACGTCCGTGTGCTCGGCGCGATCGGCGTCGTCGAACTCGAGCGGCAGGTCGACATGCGCGCCGCCACCGCGGCCGCGGTCGACGCGGGCGTCTGGCTGCGCCCGTTCCGGAACTTGATCTACACCATGCCGCCGTTCATCAGCAGCACCGAGGAAGTCGCCACCATCGCCGCCGGGATATGCGCGGCCGCCGCGGTGCACAGCCCCGCGGGGCTACCTTCCTGAACGGTGTTCAAGTATGCTGCGGAGCTGTGATTACCGATCCGTTGAGCTGGTTGGACGAACGGGCAGCAGAGCGGGTGACCGCCGGATTGCGCCGAGAGCTGCGACCGAGGAAACCGGACGCGCCGTCGATCGACCTGGCCTCCAATGACTATCTCGGGCTCACCAAGCACCCCGAGGTGATCGAGGGCGCGATCGATGCCGTGCGCCGCTGGGGCGCGGGTTCCACCGGATCGCGATTGGTCACCGGAACCACGGCCGATCACGAGCGGCTGGAAGCCGAACTCGCCGAATTCGCCGGCGCCGAGGCGGGCCTCGTGTTCGCCTCCGGCTACGCCGCGAACCTCGGCGCGGTGACCGCGCTCGCGGGCCGCGGCGCGCTGATCGTCTCCGACGCGGGCAGCCACGCGTCCCTGGTCGATGCCTGCCGCCTGTCCCGGTCGAGGGTCGAGATCGCCCCGCACTGCGACGTCGCCGCCGTGGACCGGCTGCTCGCCACGCGGACCGAACAGCACGCGCTGGTGCTCACCGATTCCGTCTTCAGCGCCGACGGCGACCTGGCTCCGCTGGCCGAACTGCACCGGGTGACCCGGGCGAACGGCGCGGTCCTGCTGGTCGACGAGGCACACGGGCTCGGGGTGCGCGGCCGTGGCGGTCGAGGTCTTGTGCACGAACTCGGCCTCGCGGGTGAGCCGGATGTCGTCGTCACCGCGACGCTCTCCAAGGCCTTCGCCGCCCAAGGCGGTGCGGTACTCGCCAGCGAACGGGTCCGCGCGCACCTTATCGATGCGGCGCGCACGTTCATCTTCGACACCGGACTCGCGCCCGCCGCGGTCGGCGCCGCCCGCGCCGCACTGGGACTACTGCGCCGCGAGCCCGAGATGGCCGCCCGGGTATTGCAGCGCGCGGCGGACATCGCGCGGATCGCGGGGGTGCCCGCGCCGGATTCGGCGGTCGTCTCGGTGGTGCTCGGCGAGGCGCAGGTGGCCTACGACGCGGCTCAGGAATGCCGGGCGCGTGGCCTCGACGTCGGATGCTTCCGTCCGCCGTCGGTGCCGGAGGGCACCTCGCGCCTGCGGCTCACCGCCCGCGCCAACCTGACGGACGCGGAACTCGACACCATCGCCGACGTACTCGACTCGGTGCTGGCCGAGGCGCGCCGACTGGACGTGGTGCCCGCATGACTCTGCTGCTGATCACCGGAACCTCGACCGACGTCGGCAAGACCGTCGTGACCGCCGCGCTGGCCGCGACCGCGCGCGCCGCGGGCCGGTCGGTCGCGGTGTGCAAACCGGCGCAGACCGGCATCGCGCCCGGCGAACCCGGCGATCTCGCCGAGGTGGAGCGGCTCGCGGGTCCGGTCAAGACCGTCGAGTTGGCCCGCTATCCGGAGCCGCTCGCCCCGGACACCGCTGCCCGCCGCAGCGGCCAACCGCTGCTGACGCTCGCCGAGACCGTCGCCGCCGTCCGCGCCGTCGACGACGCCGACCTCACCCTGGTGGAGGGTGCGGGCGGACTGCTCGTCCGGATCGGCGAATTCACCCTCGTCGACCTGGCTCGCGAACTCGACGCGCCCGTAGTCGTCGTCGCCGCCCCCGGACTCGGCACGCTGAACCACAGTGAGCTGACCGTCCGCGCCCTCGAATCGGCGGGCGTCCGCTGCGCGGGACTGGTGATCGGAGCTTGGCCCGCCGAACCGGATCTCGCCGCCGAATGCAACCGGACCGATCTGCCGCGTGTCACGGGTGTCGATGTGGTCGGCGTTGTCCCCGCGGGCGTGGGTGCATGGGACCAGGAACGGTTCGTCGCGGCGGCTCCGGGCTGGTTCATTCCGGGTTGGTCCGCGCATCACTGAGCGTCAATCGTCTATTTACCGCTTCTACCAGCGGATTTGACATCGCGCTCACAGCTCCGTAACTTTATCCAAGTCAGAGCGACACGGACACCGACCCGGAGCCGGAACGCTAAGCCGAAAGGCTGGGCGAGGAGCTGGGAAACGAGGTAGTACGAGGAGCGCCTGACGGTCACACTAGCTCGATTGAGACCCCGATTTGGTTTCGGGTGACCGACCGCGCTAAGCTGTAAAAGTTGCCTCTCGGAAGTATCGGGTTAGACCGGTGCGGATGG
>NZ_BDCF01000086.1 GCF_001613365.1 Nocardia xishanensis NBRC 101358 | reverse complement strand
GGCACCGGCGGCACCGGCGGCACCGGCGGACGCGGCGGCTGTGGCATCGGCGGAACCTGAGGGAACGGCGTGACCGGCGGCGTCATCCGTGGCTCGCGATCGTCCTCCGCGCCACTTCCGGCCCAAAGCCCGGCAGCCGCACCACCGTCGGGCCTCCGACGTGTACTGCCATCATCGGGACGCCGCTCCCCCTCGGCCCGCCGCCGACCTTCATCACCCTCGGGCCGCCCGCCGGTATCGGAGCGCACACCGCCGTCAGGCCGCGATCCGCCGTCGGTCCGCGACTGCCTCTCGCCACCCTCGGTCGTAGACAGGTCAGCCTCGCCCTCGGGGCTAGCGGTCCGTTCCCGCCGACCTCCATCACTGTCAGGCCGCCGACCGCTGTCGGGCGACACACCACCTTCCGACTGCGCCCCACCCTCGGGCGGCATTCCGACCCCTGGCCGCGACCGCCCGGCACTACCCTCCGGCCGCGACAAGCCACCCTCGGTCAGAGCAGTCCGCTCACCGTCAGCAGATTGGACTCCGCCCTCCGGAGCACGGCCACCGTCCTCAGAACGCGCAGGGCCCTCAGACTGCGTTCGGCCTTCGGGCCGTGACTGTCCCGCATCACCTTCGGCCTCGGGCCGAGCAGCTCTCTCCCCCTCACCTCGATCGTTCTCGGACTGCACACCATCCTCGGACGGCGTTCCAGCCTCCGGCCCCGACCGCTCAGCGCTACCCTCCGGCCGCGACAAGCCGCCCTCGGTTCGAGCAGTCCGCTCACCGTCCGCAGATCGGGCTCCGCCCTCCGGGGCGCGGCGACCGTCCTCACCTTCCAGGCGAGCGGTCCGCTCCGCGACCGGCGGGGACGACACACCCGCATCCGGCGAGTCGTCGCCGGTCTCGGTAAGCGACTGTCCACCAGCGGTATCCGGACGGACCGTACCTTCGGCGGCACCTCTTTCCGACTCGGCGCCCGCCTCATCCGGCTGCGACCGGTTCTCGTCGGTCTCCGAATCGGCATCGGTCGCGGGGCGAGTCGGCCCTTCGGTCGTCGGACGAGACAGGCTGGTGCCGGTATTCGGTCGAGAAGTCTCCGCACTGCTCTCGCTGCGTTGTCCCGGAACAGGTTTCGAGGTATCGCCGGGGTCCGATCCGCTCGGGTCGGAATAGGTCGGCGTCTCCGCGACCGGCTCGGGCTGTTCCGAAGCGTTCGGCAGCGACCGTGCCGCACCGGCGGGGTCGGAATCGGGTACTGGGTCGGGGCGCGACGGTGCACCAGCCGCGCCGGAGTCGTCCCCTTCATCGCGCCGGGGCGGCTGATCATCCGCATTCGTCTCAGATTCCGGCCTACCACCGGGCCAGTACTCGGTGCGCGGATCGACGGGGTCCGACTGCTCGGCTGTCTGCCCGCGTTGTCGGCCGGAGGCCAGAGGTTCGGGCGACGTCGACTGACCAGGCAGCTGATCATCGCCGCCCGTAGTGGATTCCGGCGCACCACCTGGCCAATGCACCGTACGGGGATCGACCGGCTCATCGCCCGACAACCCGCCGCCTTCCGGCCGCGACTGGCCCACAACGGATTCGGACTCCGACACACCTCCAGGCCAATGCACCGTACGTGGATCAACCGGCTGATCACCGGACGACGAACCACCGTCCGACAGCAACTCACCGACGCCCCCATCCGCGCCGGACTCGGCCACCGTTCCGCCAGGCCAATGCACCGTACGGGGATCGACCGGCTCATCGCCCGACAACCCGCCGCCTTCCGGCCGCGACCGGCCAACACCGGATTCGGACTCCGACACACCTCCAGGCCAATGCACCGTACGCGGATCAACCGGCTGATCACCGGACGACGAACCACTTTCCGGCCGCGAGGCGCCGATGCCCTGGTTCGCGTCGGATTCGGTCACCGGTCCACCGGGCCAGTACACGGTGCGCGGATCGACCGGTCCGGAATCCTCCGAGCTCTGCTCGTCCGGGCTGGGCGGCTCGGCGGGCGGCAGTGCGGCCGTGTTGCTCTCCGTGGCGGGCGGGCGCGGTGGGAGGACGTATGGCGAGTACTCGCGTTCGCGGGGTGGCGGGGCGTACTTGGCGCCCTGGGCCCAGTCGGTGAACGGTGGGCGGTGCGAGTTCCAGTCGAAGCCGATGCGAACGGCGTGCTCGTTGGCGAGGTTCCAGAACGCGGTCGGGTTTCGGCTCAGGAAGTTCGATTCCGCCAGCGCATCCTGGAGCATCAGGATGTCGGCGTCGTTCGGTTCGCCGTCGATAAGGCGCTGCCACGCCAGCGCCACGTCGACGACCGCGTCGAGCCGCTGCCGTACGACCACGCCGGTGCGCCAATCGGTGCGCAGGTACTCGGCGTTCATCAGATGGTGCTTGATCTGCGCGATCTCCGCCCTGGTGAACGCGTGCGCCGAATCGTCGAGGCGGCCGGCGACCTCGCCCGCCAGCTCCTTTCGGTCCACCTCGGTGCCGCGGGTCAGCTCCTCGTAGATGTAGTTCACGAGTTGTTCTGCGTCACCGGGCTTTTCGTTGCGCAAGTGTCCGGTGATCTCGTCTATCGCCGCGGTGAGGTCCGGCCCGGGACGACCAGGACTGCGCGTGGTCGGCAGGCCCTCGATGTGGTCCTCGATCAGTCCGTCCACCAGCGCGACGAGTTCGGCTGCCCGCACCGCGCGCGCGGCCCCTTCGGCGGCGGGGTTGCGCGCGAGCTGGTCGGCGATCCGGTCGATATCGCTGTCGTCGCCGCGGAATCGCTCGTACTCCAGTTCGGCGCGCCGCTGGACCCGCTCCCACGCCCGCTGCTCGGCGGTCTGACTCGCCCGATACCAGCGCTCGTTCTCCGGCAGCGCGAACCGGTCCCGGACATTCCATTCGCGCGCCATCGGCTGCACGTCGGCGGACTTCTTCCGGAACCACGGGTGCCCCTTGAAGCCGGGCCGGATCCGACCGGGATGGCTCTTGTCGCCGTACCAGGTGAATCCGGACAGCTTCGCCGTCTCCAGAATCAACCGCATCGTGTGATAGAAGAGGCCGGAGAACGGCACCTCGTAGGTCGGACCGGTCTCGAGCGGATCCCCGCCGGGAATCGCGGGCAGCAGATCCTTGTTGACGCCGGGCCCGTCGTCGGTGAACGGATCCTCCAGCGCCGCCTGGAACGGATTCACCGCCCAACCGCTGACGCCCTCGGGGAGGTCGCGCGGATGGAAGGTCTTGGGCACGGTGCCGCCGTCACGATTGGTCCGCCAGCTCGGGCGGTCCGGGCGCACCTCGTGCGGCCTGCCCGCAGCGTCGAACCACCGGACCAGGAGCACACCGGGGTCGAGCGGCCGGGACCCGGTGATCTCGAGGAACTCGCGTCGCGGCCCGCCCATGCGCCGGTACCGAACCGGTTCGCCGCGGTCGGCGATGATCTCGTGGAACTCGACCGTGGTCTCGTGGCGCGTCATCGCATGCGCGACCGACGCGTTCTCCCGCACCGCGCGGGCAAGCGCCGCATCGTGATCGGCGCGCGGATTGTCGAATCCACCACGCGGAGCGACCACGATGATCCGCGGCTGGTCACCCTCGACCAGGCCGACGCGCGGCACGATGGGCCGCGCGCCCGCCTCGTCGAGGAATGCCCGACCCGCGCCGGCCAATTCGGCGATCCTGGCCTGGAGGCGATCGATCGCGTTCTCTGCGGCGTTGACCCGCTCCGCGGCCTCCCGCAGCAGATTCAGGTTGCGCGCCTGTTCGGAAACCCGGCTCGCCTCGATCGTCCTGCCCGCGACTTCCGCGAGGGTCTCGTCGAGTTGCCCATGACCGAGTTCGTTCTCGTTCACGCGCAGCCTGCGCGCCAGATCTTCGCGCATCCCGCGCCACGGTTCGACCGCGAGCACTTGGCGCGCACGTTCGCGTGCCAGCCGGTCGATCTCGGTGCGCGCCTCATGCGACAGCGTCGGCTCGACCTCGGCGCTGGATCTGCCGAGTTCGCCGAGGCGACGATCGATCTCGGCGACCCGCGCTGCCGCGCGTTCGTATTCCTCGGCCGCCCGCTGCAGCTTGAACACTTGTTGGCGGCGGTGCGAAAGCTCCGCCTCGCCCACCAATTCCGGTGTCTCCGTGGGCAAGTCCTCGCCGACGCCCAGGATCGTGCGCTGGCCGATCAGCGCGTCGCGCAGATGCTCCAAGGTCGGCGCCAGGTCCGTGCCCAGCGAGTCGTCCGCTCCGCGCAGGGTCGGCAGGATATCGGAGAACCGCGAGGCCCGGTCATTGCGCTTGGCGCGCCAGAACTCTCGCTCGGCGACAGCCGCGGCGCGCTCACGCACCAGGGCCTCGTATTCGTCCTGGGACGTCCCGTCGCGCAGGGCGGCGATCTCGTCGTCGAGCCGGGCGATGTCGTGCTCGGCGTCGTTGAAGTGTTCGGCGGCCTGTTCCAGCGCGTCGATGGCGGCGAGCCGGGCCTGCATCTCGTCGACGCGCATGGTCTTGCCGCGCAGTTCGTCCATCGTCGAGACCAGCGCGTCTCGCGTGAGATCGACGTCGACATTCACTGGCAGGTGCTGCGCCCGCATCCGCCGGATGTCGCGCCACTGCTCCCGGCGCGAGACCGCCACGGCGCGTTCGGCCAACAGTCGATCGAGCTGGTCATGTTCCCCGCGGGTCAACGACCGCTGCGGTTCCTGCGCGGGCTGTCCGGCATCCGAATCCGGTATCGAGGCAGCGCTTTCCGCGTCATCGCCGGAGGGTTCGGCGGCGAGATCGTCACGGGCGGCGACGACGATCTCGCTGCGGCTCGGCTCGGCGCCCTGCTGCGATGTCGAGTCGGAATCGGTATTCGAATCAGGCTGCTGCGCAGACGGTTCCGATCCGTCGCCGTTCGGCCCACCCGGTTCAGGCATGCCCACCGGAGGCTGGTGCGGCGGCTTCTGTCCGCCACCGCCCGCATCGGGTCCAGGCGCGAGCTGGGAGGGCGGCTGCGGGATCGTCCCCTCGGCGAGGGCGCGTCGTGCGTTCGCGACCAGGGTTTCGTGGATGACACGCGCCGGTTCGCTCGCGGCATCGCCGTCGAGTTCGACTTCGGCGAATCCCTCCGGGATCGCTTCGCCCGGGTTGAACTCGCCGTTGTCGTGGAAGCTATAACCGCTGAGCTGCCGAATCCAGGTGTGGTAGCCCTCTCCGCCCGCGGCGAGGTGCGCGGCCGCGAACTCCTCTTCGTAGCGGCGCCGCAGGATGTCCTCGATCGTCGCGCGGGTCTCCTCGGACGACAGGAAGTCGAGCACGTGGCCGAACTCGTGGACGACAGCGCCGTACACCGGCCTGCGTTCCACGCTCGGATGCTTGAACCCGCCGGCGACATCCATGCTCATCGCAGCCCAGAACAGTTCGGCACTGGTGGCCAGTTGATAGTCGAGAATGACTCGGGCGCCGCCGTTCTCGGGCTCCCACTGCGTCGCGGCGAAGGCACTGCGATGGTGGTGCACCGCGAGGACATCGAGGATCGCCACCGGCGCGCCCGGGTACTTCCTGAGCATGTCGTCGATCGCCCTGGCGTACTCCCGGAGCACCTCGGGATCGAGGTGATTCAGATCGAAGCGGAGCACTCGCAGTGCACGTCGCTCGCCCAGCAGATCGACGCCGTGCCGTTCGCTCAGTACCCGTACGATCTCCGGGATATCGCGCCGCGACCACTCGTCCTTGGGCGGCGCATCCGGCCGCTGGATCGCGCGAGGCGAAGGCTCGGCGTAGGGCTCAGGATCCTGATCGGGAGGCGTCAGCCGTAGTGGCGGTACACCCGGGTCCTCGGCCACCGGCTCCGGCGGGCTCAGCTGCGGCGGCTGAGCCGCCGAATCCCCCTCATCGCGTGAGTCGTTCGGCTCGGCAGCCGTCAGCGGCGGCGCCTGTGGCGGCTTCTTCCCGTCACCGCCCGCATCGGGCTCGGCCGGCGAGACGGCCGCGTCCCCTTCGGCTCGTGTCCTGCCGAACCGTTCTCTGATCCGCTGCCGCAGTGACTTCCCGGACGGCGGGCGCTCCGCGGATTCCGAGCGCGTGAACTCGTTGACGGGCTGGGAATCAGGTTGATGGACAGCGGGGACGACGGTGGCGCGGATCAACCAGTGGCCGTCGTTGCCGAGGCTGCGGACGGAGTCGACGCGCCAGTTCAGGCCGCGGCCGAGCATCATGACCGGGACCGGCATGCCTGACGGCAGGAAGCGGTTCATGAACAGGGCGGGCGTGCCTGCGGGAACGGTCAGTTCGAGATGGAAGCGGCCGCCGTCGATCGGGGGTGTCTCGCCGAGCGCCAGCTGCGGGAACTCCGCGATCTGGTGCAGGGAGCCGATCACGTCGCTGGACATGTCCAGCGGGTTCTCGGGCCGGACGTAGGTCATCACCGCGGTCTCGGGCAGGCGCAGGCGGGTGAGGACGTCGTCGAGAATGTCCACGGCCTCGGCCAATTCGGGGGTGAGCTCCGCCTCGCCGCGCAAGGCGGCGTCGATCGCGGCGCGGAACGTGCTGCCGTCCGCGGTCAGCGACGTGATGCGCTCCAGTACCGCGCGCTCGTGCGGGGTGAGGCCGTCGACCACCGCGTCCCAGTTCTCGAACCCGTACCGCAGGCGCGCGCCGAACTGCGGGTTGTCGATCTCGTAGCGGTCCGCCGAGGTTTCGGTCCAGCCGCCCTGTTCAGGGTTGTCCGCCTGGTCGGGACGGACAGGCCGCGTGGTGTCGCTCTGTTCCGCACGTGCGCCACCCTGCGGCTCCACCGGCCGGCCATCCGCGTCGCGCTCGACGCTGTCGGCACCACGACGCAGATCAATGGTCGGGTTGTCGCCGATGGAGGCGGTCGGATCCTGGTTCGGACCGTCGCCCGGTGGGACACCACCATCGTCCGAAGGGCCACTGTTCGGATCGTCGGGCGCCGCCTCCTGAGACCGGATCGGCTGTGTCCGTTCGGTATCCGTACCAGCGCGCCAATTCGACTCACGCGGATCACCAGGAGCCTGCCGACCCGGCGCGGGCTCGCCGGCCTGCGGACCCAGGCGTCCCAGGTCGATGGTCGGGGTGTCGGAACCACCATCCTGCGACGGGATCTGCTGTGTCCGTTGCGTATTCGCGCTCTCGTCGGCGGTCGACTCGCGCGGGTCCGCCGGGTCTTGCGGACCGGGGGCCGAAGGTTCGCCGCTCGCTTGGCCGGGGTGACGGAGATCGATGGTCGGGGTGTCGATGCCGCCCAGACCCGGGAGGTGCACCGTCGGATCGTGTGCGCCTGTCGAACTCGGCAACGGAATCGTTGGCTCTTCGGCACTTTCCGGACTCGGTAGCGGGACCGTCGGCTCTTCGGCGTCGAACGGACTCGGCAACTCGACCGTCGGATCCTCGGAACCCACCGCACCCGACAACGAAACCGTCGAATCGTCCACACCGAACCGACCCGGCAACTCGACCGTCGAATCCTCGGAACCCACCGCACCCGACAACGAAACCGTCGAATCGTCCACACCGAACGGACTCGGCAACTCGACTGTCGGATCTTCGGAACCATCCGGACCCGGCAACCGAACCGTGGGGTCGTCCGCGCCGATCGGCCTGCCGAGCGGCACCGTCGCCACATCGTCCGGTGACGGTGCGGGCGGCAGCTGGCCTGGCGACCGGCCGGGCGGCAGCGAGGGCGGGCTGTTCGGACCGGAGCCGGGGCCGGGCGGCAGTGGATCGGGGCCGTCGTCGTCGGTGTCCGGGCGCGGCGGCAGCGGCGCGTCGGCGGGCAGCGGGGCGGGCGCGTACCTGATGCCCTTGCGCCAGTCGGTCAGCGGCGGCCGTACCGAATCCCAGTCGAAGCCGATGCGGATGGCGTACTGGTTGGCGTCGCGCCAGGACACGTAGTCGTTGGCCAGCAAGAAGTTCGACTCGGCCAAGGCGTCCTGCAACATCAGCACGTCTTCCGGCCTGGCCTCGTCACCGATCAACCGCAGCCAGGCTTCGGCGACATCGGCGACCTCGTCGAGGCGCACGCGCGCAGGCGACCCGTCGATGGGCAGCGCCCGCCGATACACGGCCTCCATGTAGTGATGCTTGATCTGCGCGATCTGCTCGCGGGTGAACGCCTTGACCGAGTTGTCCAGACGCACCGCGACCTCGGCCGAGATCGCGGCCCGGTCCGGCTTCAGGCCGAGCAACGCCTCGCGGATGTCGTCGACCAATCTGGCCGCGTCGCCGGGCTGTTCGCTGCGCAGGGTGCCGGTCAGATCCGCGACGACGGCGCTGAGATCCGGGCCGGGATCGTCGGGTGTGCGAGTCGTGACCTCGATGCGCGCCGACATGTAGTCCTCGACGATGCTCGCGATCCGATCCACGATCTCCGCCGCACGCACCTCGCGCGCGGCGCCCTCGAACTCGGGGCGGGCGGCGAGATTGGCCGCGATGCGGTCGACATCGCCATCGGAGGTTCGGAACATGCGGTACTGCTCGGTGGCCCAGTCCTGCACCCGTTTCCACGCGCGCTGCTGGTCGTCCTGCTTTCGCTCGTAGCCCTCCAGCTCACCGGGTGCGTGCTCCCGCTCGGCGCGCTCGGGTTCGCGCGCCATCGGCTGGACGTCGGCGCCCTTCTTCCTGAACCAGGGATGGCCCTTGAATCCGGGCGAGATCCGGCCGGGATGCGCGGAATCGCTGTACCAGCTGAAACCGAACAGCTTCGCCGGCTCCAAGGTCAACCGCATGAAGTGGTAGAAGACGTCGGCGAAGGGCAGCTCGTAGGTCTGACCAGGGTAGATCGGATCGCCGCCCGGGATGGTCGGCAGGAGGCTCTTGTTGACGCCTGGTCCGTTGTCCACGAACGGATCCACCACCGCCGCCTGGAACGGGTTGGTCGCCCAACCGCTCACGCCCTCGGGCAGATCCCGCTCCTTGAACTCCTTCGGGGTGGTCGGGCCTTTGCGGTTGGTCGTCCACCCGGGGCGCTGCGGGTTCACCTCGTGCCAGGTCCCCGAATCGGGCTCACCGGACTGCCAGCGCACCCGGCGCAGGACCGGGGCGTCCTCGGGGCCCAGCGTCATGTATTCACGCGAGGGCGAACGCAGTCGCCTGGTCGTCACCGGCTGATCGAGTTCGGCCACGAGCTCGCGGTACTCGATCGTCGTCTCCCGCGACAGCATCGCGCGAGCCACGCGCGAATCGCGCTGAATGGCGTCGAGCAGCGCGGCATCGTGATCGGCACGCGGCGCGTCGAGCGTGCCGCGCGGCGCGATCACGATGATCCGCTGCGGGTCGCCGTCGACGAACCCGACCCGCTCGGTGACCTGACGCGCACCCTCCGCGGCGAGGAAATCCCTTCCCGCTCCGGCCAACTCGGCGATCCGGCCCTGGATGTGGGCGATGCGATGGTCGGCCTCGTTCACGCGTGTCGCGGCGTCGCGCAGCAGATCGATATTGCGGACGCGCTCGGCCAGCTCGTCCACCCTGACCGTCCGGCCCGCCACTTCCGCCAGCGCGCGGTCCAGTGCGGCGGCGTCCGGGCCGAGATCGGATTCGTTCACCCGCAGGCGCGCGGCGATATCGGCGCGCATCTGCCGCCACGGCTTGGAGTCGAGCACCTCGCGGGCGCGTTCCCCGGCCAGGCGATCGACCTCGGCGCGCACCTGCTGCGAGAGCGCTTGCGGCTCACCGACACCGACCCGGCCGAGCGCGGCGATCCGGCGATCCACTTCTGCCAGCGCCGCCTGCACCCGGTTGTACCGCAGCGCGGCATCGTGCAGTTTGAAGATCTGCTCGCGGCGACGCGCGATCTCGCCGGGGTCGAGTTGCTCGCTGGCCACATACCCGGCCTCTTCGCCGGTGCCCGCGATGCTCCTGGTCCTGGCGACGCTCGCTTCCAGATGTTCCAGGGTGCGCGCCAGATTGGACTGGTTCAGCGCCCGCGCGGCATCGCCGAACGGCAGCGGGAGATCGCTGAAACGCGAATACCTGTCATCGCGCTTGGCGCGCCAGAATTCGCGTTCTCGTGCCAGCACGGCGCGTTCGCGCATCAGCTGCCGGTACACGCCCTCCGGTGTGTTCGCCAGCTCGAGCTCGGCGATCTCCGCGTCGAGCTCGACCACCGCCGCGTCCGCGTCGTCGAACTGTTGCGCGGCCCTTGCCAGGGCATCGACGGTCGACGCGTCCGATGCGTCGAGGGCCTCCGCCCGCACGCGCCGAATGTCGTCCCACTCCGCACGCCGAGCCACGGCCTCGGCCCGCTCCGCGCGCAGCCGATCCAGGGCCTCCCGCACCTCCGGAGGCAACGGATCAGCCGCGGGCTCGCCGACCGGCGACTGCGCAGCTTGCTGCGGTAGCTGTGATTGCTCGCCCGGCTGTTCCGCCTGCGATTGCGCACCCTGCCGAGCCTGCGGTTGCTCGCCCGAATGCGCAGTCTGCGGTTGCCCACCGGGCAGCCCGGCCACAGGCTGCTCACCTGACTGCTCTCCCTGCGGCTGTTCGCCCGACTCTTCAGCCTTCGGCTGCTCACCGGGCTGCTGCGACTCGGGCGTCGGCACGCCAAGCTTCGCATGCCCGCCCTCGACCTGCTGCTGTGACGCTTCCGCGGGATCCCTGCGGTGCCTCTCCTGGTAGTCGGGCTGCGCACCCGACTCGTCCGCGGGCTCACCACGATGCCTACGCGAGCCTTCGTCGACATCCGGCGTCCCAGGCTGCGCGCCATCGGATTCCACCGAATCGGACTGCGACACACGATGCCTCGGCTCGTAGTCCTGATCCTGTGGTTGCGACTCGTCGGCGGGCTCACCACGATGCCTGCCCGAGCCTTCGCCGGCATCCGGCGTCCCAGGCTGCGCGCCATCGGAACCCGCCACATCGGACTGGGACGCACGATGCCTCGCCTCGTAGGTCTGCTCCCGCGACACCGACTCGTCCGCAGGCTCACCACGATGCCGCCCCGCGCCCTCGCCCGGACCCACCCGAGACTGTGCGTCATCGGAACCCGCCACATCGGACTGGGACGCACGATGCCTGGCTTCGTAGTCCTGCTCCCGCGGCACCGACTCGTCCGCGGGCTCACCACGATGCCTGCCCGAGCCTTCGCCGGCATCCGGCGTCCGGGTCCGTGTGCCTTCGGATTCCGCGCCATCGACAGACGTGCCACGTTGCGAAGTCACCGCAGCGTTGCCGGGAACGATCCGCGTGAGCTCATGCAGGGTTGTCAGGGCCACATGGAGGTCGTGGACGTCGGAGCGCCGGTCGGCCAGTGCCTCCACCATGCGCAACATTCCCTCGACGTCACCGGGAATGGGGTCAGGGGAGCCGGGCGCGGTCGGCAGTCGGTCGAGTGCCTCGCGCACGTACGCGTTCAACTCCCGCGCGGTACCGATGATCTGCGCGGCCGTCGGCGCCTCACCACGGTGGAACTCCGCCACCAGGTCGGCGGCGATCTCACTTCGCTCGGCAATCAGGTACCGAAGTTGCGGATCATCGAAAGTCGCTGCCCAAGCCGCGAGCTCGGCATCGGTACCACTGACCGCGTCGGGCGGCGCGAGCATATCGTCGGCGTCATCGACCATTGGATCGCTGCTGGTGACCGCTTGCAGCAACTGCGCGAATCGTGCGCGGTCATGGCGCTGGCCGGGAACGAACGGTGCGGTCTCGCCGCCGATCTGCTCGTAACGCGACTGCTCACGCTCGAGTCCGAACAGAGCGACACCGTCGATGGTCGACCCGTGTTCAGCGAGCCTGCTCACCCACTCGCTGTATCGGATACTTCCCGCCCGAACGGCTTCCACCCAGTCCGAAAGTGGAGTGAGGATATCGGCATCGAAATCTCGTATGGCGCTGGGGTACTGGCCATCCTGCTCCAGAGACCAGTTCATCAGGATCCGCGAAGCACGGCCGTTGAACTCGAAAGGATGGAGGGAGACGAACCTGCGCTGCAATTCCGCGGCGATCGCGAACGGGTCGTGGTCGGGCGCACTCTTGGCCGCGTTGTACCAGTCGCACAGTTCCTGTAGTGCGCGCCGAACGTCGTCCTGCGAGGTGAAGTCCGGATAGACGATGACCCCGAAGTCACCCGGCCCGGCGGGAGGCGGGAGGTAGGTCAGCGACGGGTTCTCCGCAATGGCGTCGAACTGCTCCGGGGTGAGTTCCTCCGACAGCACGCCTACGCGCGGCAGCGGCTCCCCGGACTCATCGATGCCCTCCGATCGTGTCGACATCGTCAGTCTGTCGTGCAGCTCGACCATGAAATCGACTGTCAGGTCGCGGTTTCCGTGCTGCCTGGCAATGAGTCGAGCCCCGAGCTGGCCCGCCCAAGCCTGCTCGCCGAAGACAACCTCCGGTCGTGGCTGCCCGGCAATCACGGCGATTGCCAGATACCGCTCCTCGATCAGCAGGCCGGCCTCCAGTAGACGTCCAGCCTCCGAATCGATCCCCAGCGCCGCCAGTCGCTCGGCGATGATCGCCTCGATCTCCCCAACGGGAGCGGCGACGTGGCCCTGAGACGGTTCCGCATGGCCCGACGCGGGATCCGCTGTCCGAGGCTGTGCACCTTCGGATTCCACCGAATCGGACTGCGACGCACGATGCCTCGCGTCGTAGTCCTGCTCCTGCGGTTGCGATTCGTCGGCTGGGAGGCCGAGGTGCTTCGAACCGCTTTCGGCAACAGGACCCGGCGGCGGAGCCTGCTCCGGCTGACGACCGCCCGGCCACACCGTGGTCCGTGGATCCTCCGGCCGAGCGAGATCAACCGTCGAATCATCACTCTCGGCAACAGGATCAGACGACCCCTGCTGAGAATGCCCACCACCAGGCCACACCTGGGTCCGCGGATCGCCCTGCGGCGGATGGCCGATCTGGCGGTGGGCGTCGCGGAGGGCGCGCTGATACCGCTCCTCGGCACGTTGGCGCGGCGACTGACGTTCGCCGGGGTCGCGCTGGTCCGGTGTGGGGGCTGCCGGGCCTTCGGAGGCGAAGTCGATGCGCCGGTGGGTGATTCGTCCATCGTCGAGGGTGGTGATCTCGATGTGGGTGACCACCACTTCCGGCCGCGCGAGCAGCGGGCGCAGCACTGGCTGCTCGGCCTCGAGTTGGGCGCGCACGTTTCCTGGCGGTTGCCAGCCCACCACGACGATGCGCGGCGGCTCACCGGCCACGATGCCGATGGTGTCATCGATGCGGCCCGCGCCCTCCTCGGCGAGCGCCTCGCGCTGCATGGCGCGGGCCAGCGCCTCGTCCAGCACCGCCACCTCGGACTCGGCGGCGAGGTAGCGCAGAGCGGCTTCGCGCAGTTCCTCGATGCGCGCGGCCTGGTCGGGGTGCGCCCGATGCAACCGGTCGACGGTGTTCGCGACCTGCTCCGGATAGGGCCCCAGCTCGTCGTGGGTGACCGGCAGGCCTTCCATCGCCGCGTTCCTGGCCACGTCCGCAGCGTCCAATTCCCTGACGGCAGCGGCATTCTCCGCCGCGAGCCGCTGGGTCACGCGGCGCGCGATCTCGACGTCGGGCCCGCGCCCCGGTTCCTCGGGATCGGGGGTCGGCGGCGCGGGCGGTCCCTGCGGTGGTTTCCGGCCGCCACCGTCGGCGGACGGGTCCGGCCGAGTGGGCGTACTCGCGCCCTCGTCCCGGCCCGAAGCCGCACTTTCAGGTGCGAAAGGCAGCGCGGGCGTCGAGGTGGGACGGGTCGCCGCGAGC
>NZ_BDCF01000085.1 GCF_001613365.1 Nocardia xishanensis NBRC 101358 | reverse complement strand
ACCCGGCCGAACCCTTCTAGTTCCTCGGCACCGTCGGCGTCGACCCGGACAGTCAGGGCCGCGGGCTCGGCGCCGCGGTGATCCGGCCGGGCCTGGCGGCCGCCGAGCGCGCGGGCGTGCCCGCACGCAACACGCCCCGAGCGCCGTTATCGGCCCTCGGGGCGCGTGGTGAGTCGAGCGCCGTCAGGCTTCGTCGAGAAGCTCAGCGGTCACGGCGGATTCGGTGTCGGGCACGCCGAGTTCCTTGGCGCGTCGGTCCGCCATCGAGAGCAAACGCCGAATCCGGCCCGCCACAGCGTCTTTCGTCATCGGCGGGTCGGCGAGCTGACCGAGCTCCTCCAGGGACGCCTGCCGGTGCTGGACGCGCAGCTTGCCCGCCGCGGCCAGGTGATCGGGCACCTCGTCGCCGAGTATCTCCAGCGCACGCTCCACCCTGGCGGCCGCGGCGACCGCGGCGCGCGCCGAGCGGCGCAGGTTCGCGTCGTCGAAGTTGGCCAGCCGGTTGGCGGTGGCCCGCACCTCCCGGCGCATCCTGCGCTCCTCCCAGGTGAGCCGGGTGTCCTGGGCGCCCATCCTGGTCAGCAGCGCGCCGATGGCCTCGCCGTCGCGTACCACGACGCGATCGGTGCCGCGCACCTCGCGCGCCTTGGCCGTGATGCCGAGCCTGCGGGCCGCACCGACCAGCGCGAGCGCCGCCTCCGGACCGGGGCAGCTGACCTCGAGCGCGGACGAGCGACCCGGTTCGGTGAGCGATCCATGCGCGAGAAACGCTCCGCGCCAAGCGGCCTCGGCATCCGCGATGCTGCCGCCGACCACCTGGGCGGGCAGTCCGCGCACCGGGCGGCCGCGCACGTCGAGCAGACCGGTCTGCCTGGCCAGCGCCTCGCCCTCCTTCGACACCCGAACGACGTACCTGGAGGTCTTGCGCAGACCACCCGCGCCGAGCACGTGCACGTCGGAGCCGTAGCCGTACAGCTCGAAGATCTCCCGGCGTAGCCGTCGGGCGATGGAACCCATGTCCACCTCGGCCTCGACGATCACCCGGCCCCCGACGATGTGCAGGCCGCCCGCGAACCGCAACAGGGCGGACAGCTCCGCCTTCCGGGAACTCACCTGCGACACCGTGAGCCTGCTCAGCTCGTCTTTCACTTCGGCTGTCATCGCCACGAGACGCGCTCCTTTCCACCCAACCCGGACCGCACATCCGCGCCCATGTGCCGTCCCTCGACTCGAAGTCCTGCCATTTGCGGCCGAGGTTGCCGGATCAGCTGATCCAGTGCGGCGGCAAGCTTTCCGGGGTGATGCCGGTCGGTTCCCGCTTCGGCGACATCGGAGAAGGTTACTCGTGCCCGCAACTGTTCGGCAGCCCTGGCAACATGTTCGCGTTCCCGGCCCTCCGGCACCGAGCCGGAATCGACCAAGACCTCGTCGACAACGAATTCCGGTGCGTGCTGGGACAATACATGCAGATGACGCTCGGCGGAGAAACCGGCCGTCTCCCCCGGTTCCGCGGCGAGGTTGAGCACCAGCACCTTTCTGGCTCTGGTGTAGACCAGCGCATCGCGCAGCTCGGGAACGAGGACGTGCGGAATCACGCTGGTGAACCACGAGCCCGGCCCGAGCACCACCACGTCGGCGTGTTCGATGGCCGAGGTCGCCTCCGGGCTGGCCGGCGGATCGGACGGAATGAGCCGCACGCGCCGCACCTTGCCCGGCGTCGTGGCGACCGCCACCTGGCCGCGGATGCAGCGGCTGACCCGCGGATCGGCTTCCAGCCCCGAGACATCGGCCTCGATATCGAGCGCGATCGGCGACATCGGGAGCACCCGGCCGCTGGCGCGCAACATCTTGGCCACCTCGTCCAGCGCGGCGACGGGATCGCCGAGCACCTCGGTGAGGCCCGCCAGGATGAGATTGCCGACCGAGTGACCCGCGAGCGCGCCGGTGCCGCCGAAACGGTGCTGGACGGTGTGGGTCCATACTCCGTCCGGGTCGGCGGCCAACGCGGCCAGCGCCATGCGCAGATCCCCCGGCGGCAGCACCCCGAGCTCCGCGCGAAGTCGTCCCGACGACCCGCCGTCGTCGGCGACCGTGACCACCGCGCAGATCTTCCTGGTCAGCCGCCGCACCGCCGTCAGGGTGGCGTACAGACCGTGGCCGCCACCGAGCGCGACGATGGCGGGATTCGATTCCCACCCGGTCATTCGCGCCCCAGATCCCGGTGCACGACCCGCACGACGTCGGCCGAGCCGTCCGACTCCGATCCGATGAGTTCACCCAGCGCCTCGGCGATCGCCACGCTGCGGTGCTTGCCCCCCGTGCAGCCCACTGCCACGGTCATGTATCGCTTCCCCTCTTGGCGGTAACCGTTCGTCGTCAGGTCGACGAGGTGGCGGCAGGTGTGCAGGTAGTCGGTCGCCCCGGGGCGCGACAGCACGTACTCGCTGACCACCGTCTCCTGTCCCGTGTGTTCCCGCAGTTCCGGTATCCAATGTGGATTGGGTAGAAAACGCACATCCAACACCATGTCGGCGTCCAAAGGAACCCCGTACTTGAAGCCAAAGGACTGCACCGTCAGCTGCAAGGCTGCGGCCACACCGCCGCCGTATGCCTCCTCCAGCTTGCGGTGTAGCTGGTGAATGGACAACTCGGTGGTGTCGATCACGAGGTCGGCGGCCGTCTTCACGGCGGAGAGCCGCACCCGTTCCGCGGCGATGCCCGCGGACAGCGTGCCGTCGGCGCTCTCGCTCTGCAACGGGTGCCGCCTGCGGGCGAATCCGAACCGGCGGATCAGCACGTCGTCGGAGGCCTCGAGGAACAACACCCTGGTCCGCACGCCGAGCGCGCGCAGCTGTTCGGTGACGACCGAGAGATCGCCGGTGAAGAATCTGCTGCGCACGTCCATGACCAGGGCGAACCGCCGGATCGGCGGATCGGCGGAGGCGCCGAGTTCGACGAGCCTGCCGATCAGCTCGGGCGGCAGATTGTCGGCGACGTACCAGCCCAGATCCTCCAGCACCCGCGCGGCGGTGCCGCGGCCGGCGCCGGACAAGCCGGTCACGATGACTACCTCGACCTGCTGCCGCAGCTGATTGCCCGCACGCGGGCTGCCCGCACTGTTGTTCGATTCGACGCGTGTCATGTCCTACCGGAATCCGTGTCTAGGTGCCTCTCGATCATCCCGCACCGGACTCGGTATCGGGCATGCGCGCTGACCCTCCGTGCTGCACGAGGACGGTTCACGAACATGTGGAACGGTACCGAGAATATATGCAGGCCGGACCGGAGCTGGAGATTTCGAGTTCTGTCACTCCTCCCGCAGCGCCGCGAGCACGGCTTTCGCCGTCGCCACGCCGATGCCCGGTACCTCGGTGATCTGCTCGACCGTCGCCTCCTTCAGCTTGGCCACCGAACCGAAATGAGTGACGAGGGCGGTCCGGCGCGCCGCGCCGAGCCCGCGCACCGAATCCAGCGCGGAGGCGGTCATCCGCCGTGAGCGCTTGCTGCGGTGGAAGGTGATGGCGAAGCGGTGCGCCTCGTCGCGGACCCGTTGCAGCAGGAACAGCGCCTCGCTGTTGCGGGGCATGATCACCGGATCTGGCTCGCCGGGCACCCAGACCTCCTCCAGGCGCTTGGCCAAGCCGACCACGGCGACGTCGGTGATGCCGAGTTCGTCCAGCACCTCGGCGGCGGCCGCGACCTGGGGCGCGCCGCCGTCGACCACGTACAGATTGGGCGGGTAGGCGAATCTTCGCGGGCGGCCGGTGCGCGGGTCGATGCCGGGACGCGAGGTGATCTCGAGTTCGTCGGCGTCGTCGGGTTCGGTGACCGCGCCCGCGTCGACGAGCGGCGAGGCGACGCCGTCGTCGAGTTCCTCGCGTTCGATCTCGTCGCGCTCCTTGCGCAGCCGGTAGAACCGCCGCCTGGTCACCTCCGCGATGCTCCCGACGTCGTCGGAGCGCCCGCCGCCCGCGGCCTCTTTGATCGCGTAGTGCCGGTACTCGGACTTGCGCGGCAGACCGTCCTCGAACACCACCAGCGAGGCGACCACGTCGGTGCCCTGCACGTGGCTGATGTCCACGCATTCGATGCGCAGCGGCGCGCTGTCCAGCTCGAGCGCGTCCTGGATGTCCTGCAGGGCCTGGGAGCGGGAGGTGAGGTCGCCCGCGCGCTTGAGCTTGTGCTGGGCGAGCGCCTCCGCGGCGTTGCGCTGCACCGTCTCGGCGAGCGCCTTCTTGTCGCCGCGCTGCGGGACACGCAGCTGCACCGCCGAACCGCGCAGCTTGCTCAGCCACTCCTGGATCTGCTCGTGGTCGGCGGGCAGCTCGGGCACGAGCACTTCGCGCGGGACGACGGTGGCCGGCTGCTCGTCGGGGCTCTGGTCGGCGTAGGAGACCTGCTCGCCGTAGAACTGGGTGAGGAACTGCTCGACCAGCGCGGCCGCCTCGCCGCCCGACGCGGTGTCCACGGCGTCGCCGGACTTGTCCACAACCCAGCCGCGCTGCCCGCGCACCCGTCCGTCGCGGACGTGGAAGATCTGCACCGCCACCTCCAATTCGTCGGTGGCGAAGGCGATCACGTCGGCGTCGGTGCCGGTGCCGAGCACAACGGCCTGCTTCTCCAGCGCGCGGCGCAGCGCCTGTACGTCGTCGCGCAGCCGGGCCGCGGTCTCGAAGTCGAGGTCCTCGGCGGCCTCGTGCATGCGCCGCTCCAGATCACGCACCATCCGGTCGGTGCGCCCGGCGAGGAAGTCGCAGAAGTCGTCCACGATGCGGCTGTGCTCGTCGGCGGTGACCCTGCCGACGCACGGCGCGGAGCATTTGTCGATGTAGCCGAGCAGGCAGGGACGCCCGATCTGGTTGTGCCGCTTGAAGACTCCGTTCGAGCAGGTGCGCGCGGGGAACACTCGCAGCAGCAGGTCGAGTGTCTCGCGAATGGCCCAGGCGTGCGCGTACGGGCCGAAGTACCGTACGCCCTTCTTGCGCGCGCCGCGGTAGACGAACAGGCGCGGGTATTCCTCGTTCAGGGTCACGGCCAGCACCGGGTAGGACTTGTCGTCCCGGTAGCGCACGTTGAACCGCGGATCGAATTCCTTGATCCAGTTGTATTCCAGCTGCAGCGCCTCCACCTCGGTGGAGACGACCGTCCATTCCACGCTCGCCGCGGTGGTGACCATCTGCTTGGTGCGCGGGTGCAGCGACGCCACGTCGGCGAAGTAGGAATTCAGTCTGCTGCGCAGGCTCTTGGCCTTGCCGACGTAGATGACCCGCTGGTGCGCGTCCCGGAATTTGTAGACACCGGGTTCGACGGGGATCGTACCGGGGGCCGGCCGGTACCTCGCTGGATCTGCCACTCGACCAGCCTATAGGCGGGGTCGGACACGGTTTCCTGGCAACCCGCACCGGTCCCGGCGCGGCGCGCGGCCACCTGCCGCCCGGCTACCTCGGCACGGCAAGCCCGTGCGCGCGCAGCGCGTCGACGAGCGCGTCGGGTCGCTGCCCGGTCGGCAGCGGGTCGACCAGGGCGAAGCGCGAACCGAGCGCCGTCGCGCCGCCGTCGGCCTGGGCGCTGTCGCCGACCATCAGCGCACGCGCCGGATCGACGCCGAGCTCGTTCAGCGCCGCGAGGAAGATCCCCGGCTCGGGTTTGACCACGCCCAACTCGAACGACAGCGCCGTCGCGCCGACGTACCGGTCCCAGCCACGCGCGTGGAACGCGGGCCGCACGTCGAATGCGATATTGCTCACCACGCCCACCGGAACACCCTGTGCGGCAAGGAACTCCAGCACGGCGCCGGTGTCGGGATACGGCGTCCACGCCAGCGGATCGATCAACCTGCCGTAGAGCCGTTCGGCCTGGTCCTCGGTCGGCACACCGGAGGAGCGCAGCACCTCCAGGTACGCGTGCCGGTGCATCGCCGGATCCAGATCCCGGTTGTCCCAAGCCCGCTGGCCCTCGGCGTCGAAGGTCATGAACTGCTCGACCGGCGCGGTCATCCGCCGCAGAATCTCGGCCTTGGCCTCGACATCGAAATCCGCGCCCTCGGCGCCGATCAGGTCCTCACCCCATGACTCGTCCTCCTCCAGCCGAAAGATCGTCCCGGAGAAGTCGAAAAGCACGGCCTCGATATCCATTCGACCAGGGTACCGACGCGTCGGCGGGCGTCCACCGATCCCGGCGATGCGCGAGACCGCAAGGGGCACCGGCGATTCCAGCGCTACCTTTGGCGCGAAACACCACTACCGCGCCGCCGACCACGAGTACACCGGATCCTCTCGTAAGCGGAAACTTACGACCTGCATGCGCGGTTCGGACGGCGGGTAACCGACGGCCTCACCCGAAAGCCGCACCGCTGTCGGTCCCGAGGGCTACAGTCCAGGCCATGACGCGCGCGCGACACATTTGGACCGGAGCCGCCGCGGCCACGCTGCTCACGGTCGGACTTCTGACCGGATGTTCCTCGACCGAGGAGACGACAACCGCCGAATGCACCAGCGCACCCAACGGGACGCCGGTGCTCGCGGCGCCGCCGACCGCGGCGGGCACGACCACTCAGAACCTCAGCACCAACCCCGAGATCGCCTCCGGATATCGGAGCGGGATGACCGCGGTGCACACCGGGTCCTACGCGGTCTCCACCGCGAATCCCCTTGCCACCGAGGCGGCCTGCCGGGTGCTGCACGACGGTGGCACCGCGACGGACGCGCTGGTCACCGCGCAGCTGGTGCTCGGCCTGGTGGAGCCGCAGGCCTCCGGCATCGGCGGCGGCGCGTTCCTGCTGTACTACGACGGAACTACCAAAACCGTCGAGGCCTACGACGGACGCGAGGTGGCGCCCGCCGCGGCCACCGAGAACTATCTGCGCTGGGTCAGCGACGCCGATCGCACCGAGCCGCAGCCGAACACGCGCGCCAGCGGCCGCTCGATCGGCGTGCCAGGGGTGCTGCGGATGCTGGAGCTCGCGCATCGCGAGCACGGTAAGACCGGATGGCGCGAGCTGTTCGACCCGGCCGTGGCGCTGGCCGACGACGGCTTCGCCATCAGCCCACGGCTCGCGGGCCAGATCGCGGAATCGGCGCGGGACCTGGCCAGGGACGAAGCCGCCAAGCAGTACTTCCTCGAGCCCGACGGTTCGCCGAAACCCGCGGGGGCCAAGCTGACCAACCCGGCGCTGTCGAAAACTTTGAGCGCCATCGCTTCGGACGGCGCGGACGCCTTCTACACCGGCGTCATCGCCGCGGACATCGTGGAGGCGGCGACGGCGGGGTCCGGCGGGCGCACACCGAGCCTGCTCACCGCCCAGGATCTCGCCGGTTATCAGGTGAAGAAGCGCACGGCGCTGTGCAGCGGCTACCGCGAGCACGAGATCTGCGGCATGCCAGCGCCCTCCTCTGGCGGCAGCACGGTCGCGGCGACGCTGGGCATCCTGGCGAACTTCGATCTGGCCGCGCTGAAACCCGAGGCCATCGATCGCAACGGCGGCAAGCCGAAGGCCGAAGCGGTGCACCTGATCTCGGAGGCCGAGCGGCTGGCCTACGCCGACCGCAACAAGTACGTTGCCGACACCGACTTCGTTCCGCTGCCGGGCAATTCGGCCCAGACGCTGATCGACGAGAACTATCTGAAACAGCGGGCGTCGCTGATCGATCCCGGCCGCAGTATGGGAACCGCCAAGCCGGGCGATTTCGGACCGGTCCCGGTGGGCGTCGGACCGCAGCCACCGGAACACGGCACCAGCCACATCTCGGTGGTGGACAAGTACGGCAACGCGGCGGCCATGACCACCACGGTGGAATCCGCGTTCGGGTCCTTCCATCTCGTCGACGGTTTCGTACTGAACAACCAGCTCACCGACTTCGCCGCGGACCCCGCAGACCCGGACGGCACGCCGGTCGCGAACCGGCTGCAACCCGGCAAGCGCCCGCGCAGTTCGATGGCGCCCACCCTGGTCTTCGATCGCGCGCCGGACGGCGCCCGCGGCGAGCTCACCCATGTCACGGGATCGCCCGGCGGTGCGGTGATCATCCAGTTCGTGGTGAAAACGCTGATCGGCATGCTGGATTGGGGCCTCGACCCGCAGCAGGCGGTCTCGGCGGTCTCCTTCGGCGCGGGTAACACCCCGACTACCGGCGTCGGCGGCGAACACCCCGCCATCAACGCCACCGACAACGGCGACCACGACCCACTCGTCCTGCGCCTTCGCGAACTCGGTCACCAGGTATCCGTCGCACCTCAATCCAGCGGCCTCAGCGCACTGCACCGCGACGGTACCGGCCTGATCGGCGGCGCGGACCCGCGGCGCGAGGGCGCGGTCCTCGGCGACACCCGCTGAGCGTCGGTCCGGCGGCGGCTCAGCGAGACAGCGACATCGGATACAGCACCGGACCGTCCCCCAGTCGCAGGTCCTCGTCGCGTGTGAAGCCGAACCGCTCGTAGAACGGCACATTGGCGAACCGGGTCGCCACCAAGAAGGCCCGTTCGGCTCCGGACCCGAGCCGCGCTTCGAGCAGAGCGGTCGCGTGCCCCTTCCCTTGCGAGTCGGGGCGGGTGCCGATCGCGGCGAGATAGAGGTGGGGCTCGGCGGGCCGGGTGGCGTCGATCCTGCGGACCGCGGGCAGCGCCCTCCCCAAGGCAAGTCCAAGCGCCCGCACGAGGGTGAAGGGCTTGGCGATCGGCGACTCGACACCGGCGGGCTCCCACAGCGCGACGGCCGCGATCTCGCCGGCGTCGTCGTGCGCGAGGTCGACCAGACCGCGCCGATGCCGGGAGGCGATGCGGGAATCCCAGAAGTGCGGCAAGGCTTTTCGGCGGCGCACCGGATCCGGCCAGAACAGGCTCATGAGCGGATCGTCGGCGAAAGCGGCGGCGAGGACGAGCGAGCCTGGCGTCATGGCGTGAGACTACCGGCGCACCGCGGGCGCCGCCGGATCGTGTGCGTCAGTTCTGATTCGGCTCGTCCGGTTCGGTGTATTTCGCGCCGAGCTCGCGCAGCCGGTCCATCGCCTGTGCGGCGTGGGCCTTGTCGTTGGAGCGGATGGCGAGCAGGGGGACGTAGTCGTCGTCGACCAATTCCAGTCGGGCCCAGGACTTCCGGTCCGGGAACGAGACGCCGCGAATGTGTTCCCAGCCGAACAGGGTGTCGCCGAGGATGTTGCGCACCGAGACTCCGCGCGGGCCGACCCGCAACCGGGGGCGGGTCAGCATCAGCACCGCGCCCGCGCCGAGCAGGCCGATCGCGATCATCGCGAGCTGGTCGGCGAGCCGGAAGTTGACGCCGGTCGAGCCGCTGCGCAGCCAGATGCCGCCGACCGCGAACACTGCCACGATCAGCGCGGCGACGATCCGCGCCGTCAGTACCGCGCGGCGCGGGCGCACCTCGAGGTCCCAGTCGGCGTCGGCCGCACCGCCCGCGGGTCGCGCGCCGTCGTTCCTCCTCCAGATGCGGACGACCGGCATGACTTACGCGGACTGCCGCAGCGCGCGCAGGGTGAGGGCGGCGTCCAGCGCCGCGGCGCAGGCCTGCTCGCCCTTGTTCTCGGCCGAACCGGGCAGCCCGGCGCGATCGAGCGCCTGCTCCTCGGTGTTGGTGGTCAGCACGCCGTTGGCGACCGGCGTCGCGGCATCGAGCGAGACCCGGGTGAGGCCGGCGGTCACGGCATCGCAGACGTATTCGAAATGCGGTGTGCCGCCGCGGATCACGACGCCGAGGGCGACGACCGCGTCGTGCGTGCGGGCGAGTTCCTGGGCGACCACCGGCAGCTCCATGGCGCCCGCGCAGCGCACCACCGTCACGCGCCGCACGCCGGCCTCCTTCGCCACCCGCTCGGCATTGGCCACGAGCGTGTCGCAGATTTCGGTGTGCCAGCGCGAGGCGACGATGCCGAGCTCGAGTTCCTTGGCATCCGACAGCTCGAAGCTGGGTACGCCGGTGCCGCTCATCGTGTTCCGCCTTTCCGGAGTCCGTGGTCGCTCACTGTGCCGTTTCGCTCACTGCGCCGTTTCGCCGAGGTCGAGCTCGTCGAGGCCGATCAGGTCGTGGCCCATCCGGTCGCGCTTGGTGCGCAGGTAGCGCAGGTTCTCGGCGTTGGCGCGCAACGGCATCGGGACGCGCTCGGTGATGCGCAGGCCGTAGCCGTCGAGGCCGACCCGCTTGGCCGGGTTGTTGGTGAGCAGGCGCATCGATCGGATACCGAGGTCGACGAGGATCTGCGCGCCGGTGCCGTAGTCGCGGGCGTCGGCGGGCAAACCGAGCTCGAGGTTCGCGTCGACGGTGTCGTGGCCGGAGTCCTGCAGCTGGTAGGCCTGCAACTTGTGCATCAGGCCGATGCCGCGGCCCTCGTGACCGCGCATGTACAGCACGACGCCGCGGCCTTCGCTGTCCACCATCTCCAGCGCCGCGTCCAGCTGCGGGCCGCAGTCGCAGCGCAGCGAGCCGAACACGTCGCCGGTCAGGCATTCGGAGTGCACCCGGACCAGCACGTCCTCGCCGTCGCTGATGTCGCCACGCACCAGCGCGACGTGCTCGACCTCGTCGTAGATGCTCTGGTAGCCGACGGCCGTGAAATCGCCGTGCGCGGTGGGGATGCGCGCCTCGGCGACCCGCACCACCTGCTTCTCGTGCTTGCGCCGCCAGGCGATCATGTCCGCGATGGAGATGAGCGCCAGCTCGTGCTCGTCGGCGAAGACGCGCAGCTCCTCGGTGCGGGCCATGTGGCCCTCGTCCTTCTGGCTGACGATCTCGCAGATGACGCCCGCCGGGTGCAGCCCTGCCATGCGGGCCAGGTCGACGGCCGCCTCGGTGTGGCCGGGACGGCGCAGCACGCCGCCTTCCTTGGCGCGCAACGGCACCACGTGGCCGGGGCGGGTCAGGTCGTCGGCCTTGGCGTCGGCGTCGGCGAGCAGGCGCATGGTGGTGGCGCGGTCGGCGGCCGAGATGCCGGTGGTGATGCCCTCGCGCGCGTCGACCGAGACGGTGTAGGCGGTGCCGTGCTTGTCCTGGTTCGTCGCGTACATCGGCGGCAGGCCGAGGCGATCGCAGTCGTCACCGGTCAGTGGCACACAGATGTAACCGGAGGTGTAGCGGATCATGAAAGCGACCAACTCGGGGGTGGCCTTCTCCGCGGCGAAGATGAGGTCGCCCTCGTTCTCGCGGTCCTCGTCGTCGACGACTACGACGGCCTTACCGGCGGCGATGTCGGCGACTGCGCGCTCGATGGTGTCGAACCTGGTCACGTCTGCTGTGCTCCATCTCGAATTAGGTGCCTCACTACAGTAAGGCCTGTCCCGTGCGCCCTCGGCGGCGCACCCGCCCGCGCGGTCAGCCGCGCTGCTGCAGGCGTTCGACGTACTTGGCGATGACGTCGACCTCGAGGTTCACGGTCGTCCCCGGAGCCGCGAAGCCCAGATTCGTCAGCGAGAGCGTGGTGGGGATCAGCGAGACCTCGAACCAGTCGCGGTTGCCGTCGGCGGCGGGCTCGTCGGCGATGCCGAGGCCCGAGACGGTCAGCGAGATGCCGTCGACGGTGATCGAGCCCTTCTCCACCACGTAGCGGGCGATCGCGTCCGGCAGCGAGATGCGCACGACTTCCCAGTTCTCCGAGGGGGTGCGCGAGAGCACGGTGCCGGTGCCGTCGACGTGGCCCTGCACCAGGTGTCCGCCGAGGCGGCTGTTCAGCGCGGCGGCCCGTTCCAGATTGACCCGCGATCCCGTGCCGAGCCCGCCGATGGAGGAGCGGTTCAGTGTCTCTTGCATGACGTCGACGGTGAATGAGTCGCCGTCCACGACCTCGACCACGGTCAGGCACACGCCGTTGACCGCGATCGAATCACCGTGTCCCGCATCGGAGGTGACGAGCTTGCCCTTGATGGTCAGGCGCGCGGCGTCGGCCAGCTGCTCGGTGGCGACGATCTCGCCCAGCTCCTCGACGATGCCTGTGAACATGCGTGACTCCCTGTCGCGTGTGTACGTACGGTTGCGGAACAGCCGGGACCCCCACGCTATTCCCGGTGTTCGGCGCCCTCCCAGCCTAACGACGCCGGGTCGTAGCTGCCCCGCACGGTTGCGCCCCCGGACCGCGTCCGAAACCGTCATTCTGCGACACACCGCGAAAACAGCCCGGCAGACTTTTATCCAGCATCAGGCGAGCACCTGTAGACATTATTTCTCGAACAATTCCGTACGGTCATACCGGAATATCTCCGTTTCCCGGTCGACGACAATTGTTCAACGGAATTTCCGATGCGTTCGCCGGTCGATTCAACCGGGCCCGCGTAACGTCCAACTCGTGCTGATACCCAGCCGAAACATAGATACACCAACTTCTTGCGCCGGGCCGGAAACGGACGCAATATTGTTATGTAGCGGACTCCTGACGTTCAACTTTCGATTCACGCAGTCAGCCGTCGGATGCCTCGACGAGGCCGCCGCCGCCGCTTCGACAGGGCAGTGCCGAAGTTCGAACCGCAACACACGAGTCAGACCCGCAGTGCACGAGCGCAACGCAATACCCGAGCTCGAACGCATCGCCGAGTTCGAACACAGTGCCCGAGTTCGGAACGCAGCGCCCGAACTCGACCAAGGAAATCCACCACTCGAGGAAGCCGGAAGCGCAGTGGGCCGACACGAGTTCGACACAGATGGGGGTGCCGCGTGACCACGTTCATCGATTCGCCACTGGAAGTCCGCTGCCTACAGTACCGGCGCGAGTTCCACATGACCGCATCGATCGATCCCACGGCACGCCACATCCTGCTGCACATAGGCACCCACTTCGGCGCTGTCGCCATGCCCGCCGAACTCGGCGAACAGGTGCAGCACAAGCTCGATCAGGCACAGTTCGCCGCGCCGGTGGTCCACCATCCGCGCGCGCGGCGCTGGACGTTCATCACCGGCCCCGCACGACCCGACGGGCTCACCGCCGCCGTCTCCGCCGAGCTCTTCCGGCTCTACGCGACGGTGGCATGCACCGGAAGCCAGGTGGTGCTGCCCTCGCCCGACGACGAGCGCACCGGTTATCGAGTCTGGGTACGGCCGCCCGCGAGCGCGACGACGATGCCGCCGTTGAACGTGGTCATCGAGGCGACGCTCGCCATCGGGGCGCCGAAAAAGCGCGCACTGTAACCGAATTCGACCGCGTCGCCGCGGCCAGTCGCGGCGGCGCTCAGTGCCGGACGGCGGCCGCCTGCCGCCGCAGCACCTCGACGGTGGCGCCGGGATCGGCCGTGTTGTAGACCGCCGAGCCCGCCACGAAGCAGTCGATCCCCGCCTCGGCCGCCTGCTCGATGGTCTCGGCGTTGATGCCGCCGTCGATCTCCACGATCAACCGCAGTTCGCCCGCGTCGACCAGCCTGCGCACCGTGCGCGCCTTGTCCAGCACGTGCGCGATGAACGACTGCCCGCCGAAGCCCGGCTCGACGCTCATCACCAGCAAGGTGTCGAACTCGCGCAGGATCTCCAGGTACGGCTCGATCGGCGTGTTCGGCTTCACCGACAGCCCGGCCTTCGCGCCCGCCGCGCGGATGTCGCGCGCCACGGCGATCGGGTCGTCGGTCGCCTCGGCGTGGAAGGTGACGTTGTACGCACCCGCCTCGGCGTACGACGGCGCCCAGCGGCCCGGATCCTCGATCATCAGGTGGCAGTCCAGCGGGATGTCGGTCGCCTTCAGCAGGCTCTCCACCACCGGAAGGCCCAGCGTGAGATTCGGGACGAAATGGGCGTCCATCACGTCGACGTGCAGCCAATCCGAGCCTTCCACCCGGCGGGCCTCGTCCGCGAGATGGGCGAAGTCGGCGGACAGGATGGACGGCGCGATCATCGGCTGGCCAGGGCGGGAAAACGTCGGAGAGGACACAGCCCGGGAGTGTACCGAGCCCGGATCACATGCCGTACCGCAGGGAATCGGTGATTGTCGGCGGCCTTCAGTGGGTAGCCTGTGCAGAGTGATCAACATTTCGGCGGAACAGGGGCTCTACAGCACCCCGGTGGAGATTCGGGTGGCCGCATCGGTCACACAGCTGCCCATCGTGCGCGGGCTCGCCGAAACTCTCGTTTTGCTCAGCGATTTCACCCTGGACGAAGTGGCCGACATCCGGCTGGCCGTGGACGAGGTGTGCTCGACCCTCATCGCGCTCGCCGCGGCGGGCACCAGCCTGGACTGCCGATTCACCATCGGTGAGGCCGAGCTGCTGGTCGAGGTCACCGGTGTGGCCGAGACCGAGGGGCTACCCGATCAGCGCAGCTTCGGCTGGCATGTGCTGCGGACGCTCACCGACGCGGTGGAAGCGACCCAGAATTCGTACGACGCGGCGGTCTCCGGATATCCGACGACGGTGGAGTTCCGTCGGGTCCGGGGGAAGGCGTAGTGGCGGACGAGGACACCGTGTTCGATCAGGACCGCGATGAGGAAGCCGAAGCCGAGGTCACCGACGCCGCCGAGGACGCGGAAGCCGTGGCGGAGGCCGGTTCGGTCACCGGCTACGACGATCTGAACGCGCTGTTCGAGCGGCTCGGCGCGGCCGAACCGGGCACCGCGGGGCATGCCGCGGTGCGCGCCGAGCTGATCAGCCGCTGCATCCCGCTCGCGGACCACATCGCGCGCAAGTTCAGCGGCCGCGGCGAACCGTTCGACGACCTCACGCAGGTGGCGCGGGTCGGCCTGGTGCACGCCGTGGACCGTTTCGACATCTCGCGCGGATCGAACTTCCTCTCGTTCGCGGTGCCGACCATCATGGGCGAGGTCCGGCGCTACTTCCGCGACAACACCTGGGCCATGCGGGTGCCGCGCCGGGTCAAGGAGACCCACCTGCGCATCGGGTCGGCCATCGACACGCTCTCGCAGACCCTCGGCCGCTCCCCCACCGCCAAGGAGATCGCGGCGGAACTCGACGTCGATCCCGACGAGGTGACCCAGGCCGTCATCGCGGGCAACGCCTATCAGCCCAGCTCCATCGACGCCGCGGCGCTCGGCCGCGACACCGAGGCCTCGCTGCTGGACACCCTCGGCGAGGAGGAATCCCAGTTCGACCGGGTGGAGGAGTACGTCGCCATCCGGCCGCTGCTGGCCGGGCTGCCGGAACGGGAACGCCGCATCCTCACCATGCGGTTCTTCGAATCCATGACCCAGACCCAGATCGCCAAGCAGATGGGCATCTCCCAGATGCACGTCTCGCGCATCCTGGCGAAAACCCTTGCCCGGCTGCGGGAGCTGTCGAGCCGGGACTGACGGGTCGGCCCGCCGCGCGCTGTTCGCGGATCTTCGCCGGCGCCGACAGCCACCAGGCGGCGTCGATCAGTTCACGCAGCTGATCCGGCGCGATCCGGTCGAGGTCGACGAGGATGTACGGGTAGCCGCCGTAGTGCGGCGTGGTGTAGAAGGCCGGATCGCCCGCGGCGAGCAACGCCTCCTTCTCCGCCATCTCGCAGAGCAGCACGAGCCCGCCCTCGGCCTCCGAGCGCAGACGCGCGAACCCCTTGCCGCCCACCTTCAACGCGGGGCTGCGCCACCATGTCGACTCCTCGACCGCAGGGAGCTCGGTCGCGATCGCCACCACGTCTTGCCACGTCAGAGTCATGCGACCAGTGTGCGTCGCGCGGGGCCCCGGCGGATTGGACGGATGGAACCGGCGCGATCACCTCGTGCCGGTTCACCCCGGCCGGTTCACCCTGAGCTGGTTCACCCCGGGCTGGCTCACCCCGGCCGGTTCGCACAGCGCCGGTTCACCTCCGGCCCGGCTCGCCTCGAATCGGTTTCCTCAGATCGGCTTACGCAGCGCCGCCATGAACATGGCGTCGGTGCCGTGGCGGTGCGGCCACAGCTGCGCGGCGGGGCCGTCGCCGACGTCGGTGACGCCGGGAAGCAACTCGCGGGTGTCGAGTTCGACCGCGCCCGTGCGGCGGACGTGGTCGGCGACGATCGACACGGTCTCGGCCAGGTGGGGCGAGCAGGTCGAGTACACCACCACGCCGCCGGGACGGAGCAGATCCCATGCGGCGGTGAGCAATTCGCGTTGCAGCACGACCAGGTCGCGCACGTCGGCGGGGCTGCGCCGCCAGCGCGCTTCCGGCCTGCGCCGCAACGCGCCGAGGCCGGTGCACGGCGCGTCGACCAAGATGCGGTCGTAGCCGGGCTCCAGACCGCTGTCACGACCGTCGACGACGTGCACCCGCACCGGAAGGTCGTGGGCGGCCTTGCGCACCAGTTCGGCGCGGTGTTCGGCGGGCTCGACGGCGTCCAGCTGGAAGCGGTCGATCGCCGCGAGCGCGCCGAGCAGCGCCGCCTTCCCGCCCGGTCCGGCGCACAGGTCGAGCCAGCGACCGCCGTCCGGGCCCTCCAGCGGCGCGCGGGTCAGGCTCAGCGCCACGAGCTGGCTGCCCTCGTCCTGCACCGCGGCCATACCTTCGCGCACCGGCTCCAGCCGTCCTGGATCACCGCCTTCGAGGTACACGGCATACGGCGACCAGCGGCCCTCTTCGCCACCCGTGACCAGCGCCAGTTCCTCGGCGGTGATCTCGCCGGGACGCGCGACCAGGTGCACGACCGGCCGTTCGTCGTCGGCGGCGAGCAGGTCGCCCAGTTCGCCCGCGCGTTCGCCGAGCGCGTCGGCGAACGCCTGAGCGATCCAAGCCGGGTGCGCGTACTCGAAGGCCAGCCGTCCCACCGGATCGGCGGGGGCCAGCGTCTCGACCCACTCCGCGGCGGACTTCTCGCCCGCCCGCCGCAGCACCGCGTTCACGAAACCCGATTTGCCCGCGCCGAATTCAGCCCTCGCCAAGGCCACCGACGTGTCAACGGCCGCGTGCGCGCCGATGCGGGTGCGCAGCAGCTGGTAGACGCCGAGCCGCAAGATGTCGAGCAGCGGTCCGTCGATCTCGTCGACCGAGCGGCCCGCGCCGTGCGCGATCACCGCGTCGAGCAGCCCCTTGGTCCGGCAGGCGCCGTAGGCGAGCTCGGTGGCCAGCGCCGCGTCCCGGCCGGAGATGCGCCGGTCGCGAAGCAGTCCGGGCAGCACGAGGTTCGCGTAGGCGTCGCGCTCGCGCACCGCCCGCAGCACCTCGAGCGCGACCTCGCGCACGGGATCCACGCTCGCGGCGCGCCGGGGACGCTTTCCGGCCGATCCCCGATCCTTCTCCGCCCCAGTGGATTTCGCGGCACCATCCGCGGCCCGCTGTCCCGGCCCCCGGCGTGCGCCGCGCT
>NZ_BDCF01000084.1 GCF_001613365.1 Nocardia xishanensis NBRC 101358 | reverse complement strand
GCGGCGATCCGGCGCGACGCTCCGAACCGGCGAGCTGACCCGCCGCGCTCAGTGCTCGGCGTCGCGGCCGTAGCCGAGCCGCACGTCGTGCACGGCCTCGCCGCCCGACACCGTCACGTGGCTGGTCACCGGCGGATATCCGCGCGCTACCACGGTGTACTGCCCTTCGGCCAGATCCGGCACGACGTACCGGCCGGTGTCGTCGGTGCGCACCGACGCGGTGAGATCGCCCGCCATGTCCAGCAGCATGATCTGCGCGTCCGGCACCGCCCGGCCGTCGGCCAGCGCCGACCCGGCCAGCACCGCGTTCGGCTCCATGTCGATGTCGTGGCGCAGCAGGCCGCTGTCCGGCACGGTGAGCGTCGTGGCGTGCGGGCGCATGTGCTCGGCGAGCACGACCAGTGTGTAGGCGCCCGAGACCACGCCGTGGCAGACGTAGGCGCCGTCGTCCGCGGTGACGGTGGCTCCGACGACCTCGCCCTGCCGATCGGTCAGCGTGACGGTGGCGCCGCCCAGCGGTTTGCCGCTGGCCGCGGATCTGACCGTCCCGGAGAGCGCGCCGGAGCCCATCAGCCGCACGTCGAGTTCCTGCGGCCACGAACCGGCCACGACGCTGACCGCCGTCGGCTGATGCCCGGCCGCGGCCGCGATCAGCACGTAGGTGCTCGCGTCCGGCACGTCGATGGCGTAGGAGCCGTTCGCGTCGCCCACCGCCCTGGCGACCTGACGCCCGCTCTTGTCGATCAATGTCAGCGCCGCGTCGGCTACCGGATGCCCGTCCTCGTGCTGGATGCGGCCGAACAGCGAGCGTGACTCGGCCGCGGGGGCGAGCACCGGTTCCGGTTCGGAGAAGACCTCGGCGGCGCCGGTCCACACCTGGGGCTCCTCCCAGCTCGACGAGCTGATCGCGCCGTCGGGCGCATCCGGCGCCACGATCGGATCGTCTTGCAGCGGAATCTCTTTCATGAACATCAGCACCACGCCCGCGAGCACGGCCACCGCCGCGGCGACGTAGAAGACGCCCTGCATGGAGTCGGTGAAACCGACCAGGATCGGCACCCGCAGATCCTGGGGCATGGCGGCGAGCTCGCCGGTGTTGCTCTGCAACTCCCCGAGCCGGGCGCCGTCGAAGCCCTCGGGCAGTTGCCCGCCGAAGGCGTCGACGATCCGGCCCGGCAGCAGGTTGAACAGGATGGTCAGGAAGATCGCGACGCCGAGGGTGCCGCCCATCTGGCGGAAGAAGGTGGCCGCGGCGGTCGAGACACCCATGTCGGTGCGCGGGCCCGCGTTCTGCGCGGCGATGATCAACGTCTGCATGCAGGTGCCGAGCCCGCAGCCGATCACGCCGCCGTACAGCAGCGGCTCCCACAGCGGGCTGTCGTAGCGCACCCCGCCGTGCAGCACCGCGCCGAGCGCGGTCAGGAAGCAACCCACCACCGGCAGGATCTTGTACCTGCCGGTGAGCTTGGTGATGATCCCGGCGACCTGCGAACCGACCATGATGCCGATCACCAGCGGCAGCATGAGCAGGCCCGCCTTGGTCGGCGAATAACCGCGCACCACTTGGAAATACAGCGGTACGAGCACGATCGCGCCGAACATCGCGACGCCGACGACGAAGCCGCCGACGATGGACACGCTGAAGGTGGAGTTGCGGAACAGTCGCAGCGGAATCAGCGCCGCGTCCTTCATCAGGAATTCCACCAGCACGAAGAGCACCAGACCGGCCGCGCCGATGCCGTAGCAGAGCAGCGCCCGATCCGAGCTCCAGCCCCATTCCCTGCCTTGTTCGGCGACGATCAGCAGCGGCACGACGCACACGGTGAGAGTCAGCGCCCCGAACCAGTCGATGCGATGCGGCTGCCGCTGGTGCGGCACGTCGAGCACCTTGGCGACCACCAGGAAGGCGATCACGCCGATGGGCACGTTCACCAGGAACACCCAGCGCCAGCCCGCCAGACCCGCGAGCTCGTCGTAGCCGGAGAACAGCCCGCCGAGCACCGGTCCAAGCACGGTGGACGACCCGAACACCACCATGAAATAGCCCTGATACCTGACCCTTTCGCGGGCCGGGACGATATCGCCGACGATGGTGAAGGCCAGCGACATCAGGCCGCCGGCGCCGAGACCCTGGAACGCCCGGAACGCGGCGAGCTCGTACATCGAGGTGGCGAAGGTACAGGCCACCGAGCCGGCCACGAACAGCCCGATCGCGATGAGGTACCACGGTTTACGGCCGTAGATGTCGGCGAGTTTGCCGTAGAGCGGCGTGGCGATGGTCGCGGTGATCAAGTATGCCGTTGTCGCCCAAGCCTGTTCGTCGAATCCGTGCAGGCTGTTCGCGATCGGCACGATCGCGACGCTCACGATGTTCTGGTCGGGCGCGGCGAGGAAGATGCCGAGCAGCAGGCCGGAGAGGATGGTGAGGATCTGCCGATGCGACAGCTGCGTGCCTGCCTCGGCCGCCAAGCCCGGCGTGGGCGCCGGGGCCTGGATGGTCGTATTTGTCATGTAGAAGCCCTGGTTCTGATCGGCCAACGATTGCGATCTTGCGTTCGGAAACAAGGCGCACCCTGCGGCCGCGCGCTCTCGCGCGACCAAGCCATGCGCCACAAGCGATCTGCTGTGTCGTACTGATAGATCAAGGGGATGCTGCGACGCGGGCGAGCTTACCGGTGGGCCGCGCGGCGTCTTTTACGAGGCTAAGCAGCGCGCTGGTCAGGACGCCCCGCGACGCGAGCTCGGTGATTGCTGTTCGTTCGCCGCGGGCGGTATCCTTGACCTTCAGTACCAACTAGTCTCACAGTCTCGCTCTCGGCTAGTGGATGGCAGCACCGTTACCTCGTTCGGATCGCGGCAGGGCGGGCGATCGCCGGACCCGGCGGGGTTCCCAAGCAATGTGGACCGATGTGGACACCGACCGCGCGTCGTTCGTCGAACGGGGATTCGCATGGACGAGAAGAACACCATGGTGGGCGATCCGGAGCAGGCGGCCGAGCGGTACCGTTCGCTGGTCGAACACTCTCCCGATGCCATTTGCGTGCACGAACGCGGCGTCGTCGTATATCTCAACCCGGCAGGCGTGCGACTGTTGGCCGCCGGATCCGCGGACGAGATCGTCGGACGCCCGGTCAGCGATTTCATCGCACCCGATTCCGTCGCCTCGACGCTGGCCAGAATCGACGGGTCACGCGGCAACGGCGACGCGTCCGAGCGAGCCGTACTCACGCTGCTGCGCGCCGACGGCGCCCGCATATCGGTACAGACCGTCTCGGTGCTCACCGTCTGGCAGGGCAGGCGCGCGTATCAGGTGGTGCTGCACGATCTGAGCGCGCAGCACGCGGCCGAGCAGGCCCAACGCCGGGCCGAACAGCACTTCACCGCGATCGTCTCGCAGCTGGAGGAAGGCGTCGTGGTGATCAGCAGGCAGGGCATGATCGAATCGATCAACCCGGCCGCGTTGCGCATATTCGGTTGTCGCGGTGCACGACTCGTCGGCGCCCGGTTCGACAAGCTACCGCTGCGGATGGTCGACACCGAGGGCGTCCCGCTGCCCGCGACCCGGCATCCGGTCGCGCGCACGATGGCGACCGGCGAGCCGATCACCCGCTTCGTCTTCGGCGTCGACGGCACCGATCATCATCGCCGCTGGCTGACCGGCAGCTGCAGGCTGCTCGACCCGGCCGATCGGACATCACCGGTGGTCAGTTCGTTCACCGATATCACCGCCACCCGCGCCAGCCAGCGCGAGCTGCAGTATCAGGCCACCCACGACGGGCTGACCGGGCTGCTCAACCGGAGCACCATCCTGGCCGCCCTCGAGACCGCGCTCGCCCATCCCGCGGGCGGCCCGCTGTCGGCCGTACTGTTCGTCGACCTCGACGGATTCAAGACCATCAACGACGGGCACGGACACGTGGTCGGCGACGTCGTCCTTCAGGTAGTCGCGCAGCGCCTACGGCGCGCCGTTCGCCGCGGCGATCCGGTCGGCAGGCTGGGCGGCGACGAGTTCCTCGTCCTGCTCTGCGGACGCGAGATCGGTCCAGAGCCGATCATCCGGCGGCTCGCCGCCTCGGTCGCCGAACCGATTGTCGCCCAAGGACAACGGCTCGCGGTGCGGGCCTCGATCGGGGTCACTCCGATCGGGCCGGGCGATCCGCGCAACGCCACCGAGATCCTGCACGACGCCGACACCGCGATGTACCTCCAGAAGGCGATCGCGGGCCGGTGACCGCTCAGGGGCGATCGCCCGCCGGATAGAGCCGGTGGATGGTGAGCGCCGCGGCGAGCATCCGGGAGTTGGTGGGCTCGGCGGGGTCGATGCCGGTGAGCTCGGCGATGCGGCGCAGCCGGTAGCTGAAGGTGTTGGGGTGCACGTGCAGGCAGGCGGCGGCGGCCTTGCGGTCCGAGCCGTACTCCAGGTGGGCCTCCAGCGCCTCCAGCAGGTGCGGGTTGCGCAGCAGCGGGGCGATGCGTTGCGCCAGCCGGTCGCGCGCCGGGCCAGGCCTGGTGAGCTGGTATTCGAGGAGCAGATCGTCGAGCTGGTAGCGGCCGGTCGGGCGGTTGAGCAGCCGGGCGAGCGTCGCCACCTCGGCGGCCTGGTCCGCGGCGCCGGGCAGATCCGCGCGCGGCACGCCGTGGCACTCGGCCAGGTACACCGCGGTGCCGAGCTGTTCGGAGAGCTCGGTCGCGAGGCCGCGGTGGCGCGCGGCATCCGACTTGGCGGATTCGGAGTGGTTGGGCAGCAAGGCGATTCCGCTCGCGCCGTCGAAGGTGACCAGCGCGGTGCCGTTGCTCAGCGCGTCCAGCGTGCGGTGCAGGATGCGGATGCGGCGGCGGGCGACCAGGTCGGCGACCGTATGGGGTTGCTCGTCCGGCCGCAGATGGATGGCGAGCACCGTGTAGCGATCGGTCAGCGGCGTATCGGCGCGGGCCGCGAGTTCTTCGGCGGGTAGCCCCCGCAACAAGGCGGTACAGAGTTCGCGGCGCGCCTCGCGCTCGGCGTTGTAGATGGACTGCTCGACCTCGGTGTAGGTCTCGACGACGACGATGTTGATGTGCATCAGCAGGTCGAGCAGCCGCGAGCCGACAACGACCAGTTCGTCCTTCTCCTCGGGCCTGGCCTGCGCGGCCGCCTCGGCGAGCACCGACTGCGCCGAGCCGTGCATCGCCTCGATCAGCAGGGCCAGCGGAAAACGGTCCTCGGCGTGCCGCTCGGCGACGGGGACGACGAACCCGGCGACCTCGGCCCTGGTGAACTCGCGCCGTTCGCCGATGGCCTGGAGCACGGCGCGTCCACAGGCGTAGATCGTCGGCAGCACCTCGGCGGTGAAATGCCCCGCGGGCAATTCGGACGCGGGCGGCGTGGCGCCGAGTCCCGCGGCGAGCATGCGCTCCGCGATCTGCGGCCACCTGGTCAGCAGCCGGGACACCAGCGGGAGGTCCCCGGTCACCGGGGGTGAAGCGACAGCCATGGCCCGATTGTTGCCCACGACAGGGTTGACGACAATGCGTCCGTCGCGACGGCCAAGAACTTTGTCACCGGCGACATGGCCGGTCGAGTTTCTTCGTCCTGGCGTGCAGTGACGCGATAGACCATCCGGTCTTACATTTTCATCACCGCCGTCGCGAGATGGCGCGCGTCACAGACGACGTCCAATTGTGAGCTGCGCCATAGTAATTCCCTCGGGGGGCGGCAGTCGAGCTGATGGGAAGTACGAAAGATGTTTGCAACGAGGCAACGAGGCAGGCGTGCCGTGGCCTGCGCGGCGATGATCGTGGGGCTCGCGCTGGCGCAGGGATCCGGCGCGGGAACGACGGTCGCCGACCCGGCCGCCGAGGGCGCCGCCGCATCGACGATGCAGGCACTCGCCGACGCCATCGACGCCGGGCTGCTGCCCGCGGCCGACGGCAGGCAGCCGAAGGCGATCGTCGACTCCGGCTCCGGCTCCGGCTGGGCCAAGAGCACCTCGTCGGCGGCCGTCGGCGAGGGTCCTGAGATGACCGCGGCGCTGGCCGCGTTCGCCTACGGTCTCACCCACCCCGATGCCGCGCCCGCGGGCGCGAACCGGTGGGACTGCAAGCCCAGCGCCGAACACCCGAACCCGGTGGTGCTGCTGCACGGCACCTGGCTCAACGCCTACGACACCTTCGCCTACATGTCGCCGCGGCTCGCGCGTGCCGGGTATTGCGTGTTCGCCTTCAACTTCGGCCGCTCCGGACTGATGGAAGGCGGCGGCCTCGGCGCGGTGCTGCCGGGCCGGTTCGGCGTCGGGCCGATGGAGGAATCCTCGCGCCAGCTCAGCGAATTCGTGGAACAGGTGCGCAGCGCGACCGGTGCGGACAAGGTCGACATCATCGGGCACTCGCAGGGCGGCACGGTGGCCAACCGGTATCTGAAGTTCGACGGCGGCGAGGGCAAGGTCGGCAAGCTGATCAGCTTCGGCGCCACCCACCACGGCACCTCGCTGATGGGCATCGCCACACTGGGCCGGGCGATCAACAACCTCGGCGTGAACATCCTCGGCTTCTACGAGCCGATCGTGGGCCTGTCGAATATCCAGCAGGCGGTCGGCTCTTCGTTCTACACCACGCTGAACGCCGCGGGCGACACCGTCCCCGGGGTGGCCTACACCTCCGTCGGCTCGCGCTACGACGAGATCTCCAACCCCTACGACTGGACCTTCCTGAAGGCGGGCCCGGACGCCACCGTGGACAACATCACCCTGCAGGCGGGCTGCGAGCAGGACATCTCCGACCACCTGACCATGATGTACTCGCCCCGCTCCACCTCTCTCGCCCTGCGCGCCCTCGACCCGGCCTCGCAGCCGGAACTGGCGTGCGCCTTCAACCCCTGGTTGATCGGCGGTGGCGGGCTCTGAGTTTCAGCGGGCCAGGTCTCTGGCGATGACCAGGCGCTGAATCTGGTTGGTGCCCTCGAAGATCTGGGTGATCTTGGCCTCGCGCATGTAGCGCTCGACCGGGAAGTCCTGGGTGTAGCCATAGCCGCCGAAGACCTGCACAGCGTCGGTGGTGACCTTCATGGCGGCGTCGGTGGCGACCAGCTTCGCGACGCTGGCCTGCCGGGAGTAGGGCAGGCCGGCGTCGCGGCGGCGGGCGGCGTCCAGGTAGGTCGCGCGGGCGGAGTCGACGGCGGCGGCCATATCGGCCAGGACGAAGCCGAGGCCCTGGTGGTCGATGATGCGGCGGCCGAACGCCTCCCGCTCCTTGGCGTAGGCCACCGCGTCGTCCAGGGCGCGCTGGGCGAGACCGGTCGCCACGGCGGCGATGCCGAGCCGTCCGGAATCCAAGGCGCTGAACGCGATCGAGAGACCCTGCCCCTCGGCGCCGATCAGCCGCTCAGCGGGCAGGAAGGCGCCGTCGTAGGCGGCGGTGGTGGTCGGCACCGCGCGCAGGCCCATTTTCTCCTCGGGTTTGCCGAAGCCGAGGCCCTCGGTGCCCGCGGGGACCAGGAAGCAGGAGACGCCGCGGGAGCCATCGCCGGTGCGGGCGAACAGGGTGTAATAGTCGGCCCGGCCGCCGTTGGTGATCCACGATTTCGAGCCGTCGATTCGATACCCGCCCTCGACGGCGGTGGCCTTGCAGCGCAGCGCCGCCGCGTCGGAACCCGCGTGCGCCTCGGAGAGGCTGTAGGCGCCGATCAGGTTGCCGGACAGCATTTCCGGTAGCCAGCGCCGCTGCTGTTCCGGCGTGCCGAAGACGAAAAGCGGGTGGCACGAGAGGCTGTGCACGCTGACCGCGACAGCCACCGCCGCCCACCGCGCCGCCAGTTCCTCCAGCACCTGCAGGTACACCTCGTAGGGCTGCGCGCCGCCGCCGAACTCCTCCGGGTAGGGCAGGCTCAGCAGCCCCGCCGCCCCGAGTGCGCGGAACGCCTCCTCGGGGTACTGCTCCCGCTTCTCGAACTCCGCCGCGTGTGGCTCGAGCACCTTGTCGGCGATCTCCCTGGTGAGCTCGATCAGATCGCGGGCTTCCTCGGTGGGCAGCAGTCGGTCGACAGGCATCTCATCATCTCCGCGGCGGGGTGGTCGGCTTGCCAACACATTATGGCCAACATCCAATTGCATGCAAGACAGCATGTACTTTTAGCCGGTTATACTGCCCGAATGGTTTCCGATCTGCCGCCGAACAAGCACCAGGAGAAGAGTCTGCGGACGCGCGCGCAGCTGCTGGACGCGGCGATCGACAGCCTCGCCGAGGTGGGCTACGGCAACGCGTCCATCGCCGACATCACGGCTCGCGCAGGCGTCACGCGCGGCGCCCAGCTGCACCACTTCCACACCCGCCAGGAGCTTTTCGCCCAGACGATCGGGCATCTCACCGAACGCCAGCGCCAGGCGCTGCACCGCAAGCTGCGCACGGTGCCCGCGGAAACGGCGGCGGGCGCCGTGCTGGTCGAGCTGGTGACCGCCACCTTCGCCGGCAAGCTCGGCCGCGCCTGCGTCGAGCTCTACGTCGGCATCGCCAACGACCGCGAGCTGCGCCGCGAAATGCTGCGCGTCCAGCACGATCTCACCGTCGAACTGCTCGACCGCTGCGCCGCGATGATCGGTCCCGGCATCACGCGCGATCGCCTGGACTCCGCCTTCTGGCTCACCATCAACCTCGTCCGCGGCGCAACCCTGGACGAAATGGTCGGCCGCGACCGCGCCCGTCGCAAACAGGTGCTCGCCGACTGGACCGAACTGGCCGAAGTGGCCCTGCGCGGGCGGTAACCGCGGCCCGGCCGGACGACCACGCACCCGATGGCCGGAAATGTCGATTTATTGGCCGCAGCTCTGTCCTGCGACCGGGCCACTCGCTCCTAGCGTTGGTGCACGAAGGTGAGCGGCAACGAGGAAGGCGCGGGTCCATGGCATTCGACTACGACGTGGTGGTCGTCGGTTCGGGGTTCGGCGGCAGCGTGACCGCGCTGCGGCTGACCGAGAAGGGGTACCGGGTCGGCGTGCTGGAGGCGGGCAGGCGCTTCACCGACGAGGAGTTCGCCGAAACCTCCTGGCGCGTGCGGAATTATCTGTGGGCGCCGCGATTCGGCTGTTTCGGCATCCAGCGCCTCGCGCTGCTGAAGAACACCTTCGTGATGGCGGGCGCCGGCGTCGGCGGCGGCTCGCTGGTCTACGCGAACACCCTCTACGAGCCGCCGGAGCGGTTCTTCACCGATCGCCAGTGGGGCCACATCACCGATTGGCGCGCGGAACTGACGCCGCACTACGACCAGGCCAAGCTCATGCTGGGCGTGACGACCAATCCCGCGACGACCCAGTCCGACCGGGTCTTGCGGGAGGTCGCCGTGGATCTCGGCGTCGCCGATTCCTACCGCAGCACACCGGTCGGCGTCTTCTTCGGCGGCCCGGGCGTCCGGCCTGGACAGGACGTGCCCGACCCGTATTTCGGCGGCGTCGGACCGGACCGCCGGGCCTGCACGCACTGCGGCGAGTGCATGACCGGCTGCCGCCACAACGCGAAGAACACCCTGGTCAAGAACTACCTGTACCTGGCCGAAAAGGCGGGCGCGGCAGTGCATCCGCTCACCACGGTCACCGACGTACGCCCGCGCGAAGGCGGCGGCTTCACCATCACCACCCAGCGCACCGGACGCACGGTGCGCAGACAACGCACGGAGCTCACCGCCGAGCAGGTGGTCTTCTCCGCCGCCGCGCTCGGCACCCAGCGCCTGCTGCACCAGCTGCGCGACACCGGCTCGCTGCCCGCCATCTCCGACATGCTCGGGCAGCTCTCGCGCACCAACTCCGAGGAACTGCTCGGGGCACGGAGCCGCCGCGGCGACAGCGACTTCACCAAGGGCGTCGCCATCACCTCATCGATCCACCCCGACGACGACACGCACGTCGAACCGGTGCGCTACGGCAAGGGCAGCAACGCCCTCTCTCTGATGGCGACCGTCATGGTCAGCGGCGACACCCCGCGCCTCGGGCTGTGGGGGAAGGCGCTGTGGCGCAACCGCCGCGACGTGCTGCGCGCCCACACGCCGCGGCGCTGGTCCGAGCAGACGATCGGCCTGCTGGTGATGCAGTCGGTGGACAACTCGATCACCACCTACACCAAGCGGAACTGGTTCGGCCGACGCACTATGACCACCAAGCAGGGTGCGGGCCAGCCCAATCCGACCTGGATTCCGGCCGGGCACGAGGTAGCGCGTCGCGTGGCCGACAAGATCGACGGCTTCCCACTCGGCACCAGTTCCGGCGTACTGAACATCCCGATGACCGGGCACTTCATCGGCGGCTGCGTGATCGGCGATTCACCGCGCACGGGCGTCGTCGATCCATATCACCGGCTCTACGGCCATCCCGGGCTGCACGTCATCGACGGCTCGACTATCTCGGCGAACCTCGGCGTCAATCCGTCGCTGACCATCACCGCGCAGGCCGAGCGCGCGGTCTCGTTGTGGCCCAACAAAGGTGAGGCCGATGCGCGACCCGCACTCGGCGCACCCTATCGGCGGCTGGACCCGATCCCGCCGCGCAGGCCGGTGGTCCCGCCGAGCGCACCGGCGGCGTTGCGGCTTCCGATCGAGCCGGTGCGATGAGCCGCACCGGTTCGATCGAGTCCGCGCGTCAGGCGAGCTTCTTCGCCAGCGCGCGGCCCGCGGCGCGACCGGAGAAGATGCAGCCGCCGAGGAAGGTGCCTTCCAGCGCGTTGTAGCCGTGCACGCCGCCACCACCGAAGCCCGCGACCTCGCCCGCGGCGTACAGGCCGGGAAACGGCGCGCCGTCGGGACGAATCACCTGCGAGTCGAGGTCGGTCTGCAAACCGCCGAGTGTCTTTCGGGTGAGGACGTTCAATCGCACCGCGATCAGCGGACCCGCCTTGGGGTCGAGGATGCGGTGCGGCTTGGCGACGCGACCCGCCTTGTCCCCGAAGTACTGGCGTGCGTTGGTGATCGCCATCAGCTGGGCGTCCTTGCCGTACTTGTTGCCCACCTCGCGGTCGCGGGCGACGATCTGGCGCTCCAGGTCGTCGTAGTCGAGCTGCGGTCCGCGCGCGATCTTGTTCATGCCGTCGACCAGCTCGCGCAGCGTGTCGGCGACGACGAAATCGACGCCGTGCTGCTTGAACGCCTCCACCGGGCCCGGCGCGCCCTTGGCCACCCGGCTCTTCAGGGTCAGCTTGAGATCCTTGCCGGTGATATCGGGGTTCTGCTCGGAGCCCGACAGCGCGAACTCCTTCTCGATGATCGACTGGGTCAGCACGAACCAGGAGTAGTCGTAGCCGGTGGCCAGGATCTCCTTCATCGTGGAGTTGGTGTCGAAGCCGGGGAAACACGGTGCGGGCAAACGCTTTCCGTTGGCGTCGAACCACAGCGAGGACGGGCCGGGGATGATCCGGATGGCGTGGTCGGGCCAGATCGGATCCCAGTTGTGGATGCCTTCGGTGTAGTGCCACATGCGATCCCGATTGACGATCGCGCCGCCCGCGGTCTCCGAGATGGCGAGCATGCGACCGTCGACGTGCGCGGGGACGCCGGAGATGAGCGTCTCCGGGCAGGGACCGAGCCGCTCGGTGGGCCAGTTGCGCCGGATCATCTCGTGGTTGTGGCCGATGCCGCCGGAGGTCACCACGACGGCCTTGGCGCGGAACTCGAACTCCCCCACCGCCGTTCGCGAGGAAGCCTTGCCGCGCTCCAGGTCGGTGTCCTCCAGGACGGCGCCGCGCACGCCGACCACCGCGCCATCCTCGACGATCAGCTCGTCCACCCGGTGCCGGAAGCTGAAGCCGGCCAGCCCGCGCTTCTCCGCTTCCAGCACCGGCTCCTGAAAGACCCGCACCACCTCGGGACCGGTGCCCCAGGTGAGGTGGAAGCGCGGCACCGAATTGCCGTGGCCGTCGGCCAGCGCGCCGCCGCGCTCGGCCCAGCCGACCAGCGGTGTCACCCGCAAACCCAAGGCGTGCAGGTAATCCCGCTTCTCGGTGGCCGCGAACCGCACGTACGCCTCTGCCCACTGCCGCGCCCAGTGGTCTTCGTCGTCGCGGTCGAAGCCGGCCGACCCGAGCCAGTCCTGCAGCGCGAGTTCGTAGGAGTCCTTGATGCCGAGGCGGCGCTGCTCCGGGCTGTCGACGAAGAACAGCCCGCCCAGCGACCAGAAGGCTTGCCCGCCGAGGTTGTTGCGGTTCTCCTGGTCGAGCAGGTGCACCTTGCGGCCCGCCTTGACCAGCTCGTAGGCCGCGACCAGGCCGGCGAGGCCTGCGCCGACCACGATCACATCGGCTTCGCGCGCGAATTCGGGACTGCAGTTGGTCATGTTCATCCTTCGATCGGCGTGCTGTAGGCCAGCACGATGTGGCAGAAGAGGTCGGTGCGCCGCTGCCGGGCGGTGCGGCTGCGCGGTTCCATCAGCACCTGCACGGCGGTGCCGTCGTGCACGGCCACCATGGCTTGGCCGAGCGCCGCCGGGTCCGGCACGTCGCGCCCGAACCGGGCGAGCGTGGCGACCACGGCGGGCATGAGCGCCGCGACGATCGCGTCCTCTCGGGCGGCCATCACCCGGCGCAGCGCCGGTGTGCGCAGCGCGTGGCTGGTGAACTCCGCGGTGATGCGGTACCAGGCCTCGTCGAGCGGTACGGCGCGCAGCAGGCGACGCACCGCGTCGCGGAGGTCGGCGACGCCCTCGACCGAGATGGCGTCGAGGGCGGCGCCGACATCGGCGAGCATCGCCGCCGAGCGCTCTTCCCACATGGCGAGGAACAGCTCGTCCAGCGAGGTGAAGTTCGAGTAGAACGCGCCGCGGGTGAAACCGGCGCGCTCGCAGACGCGCTCCACCGTGGCGCGGCCGAACCCCTCCTCGGCGAAAACCTCGTACGCCGCGCCGAGCAGCCGTTTCCTGGTCGCGACCCGTCTTCGGGTGGCCGGACGCGCCGGTGTTCCCGCGGGGGACGACGTCATCGTGACTCCTCTCGGCGGCGCTCGGTTCCGCGACGCTGGGTTCGATACAGATGCCCGGTTCGATACATCAGCGTATTCGATACGTCAGCGTATTCGATACGGAAATGTATCAACACCCCGGCGCGCGGGAACAGGAAACGACGCGAAGCGCCGGGAAGGAGCTACCGGTCCGGCGGGGCGATCTTGCTGATCAGGACGTCATCGCCGCGCTGCGTCACCGTCACGAACTGCCGGTACGTGCGCACGACGGCGTCCGGTCGGGTCTCGGTGATCACGACGTCGAAGCGGCCGTCGGGCAGCGGCAGCACCAGCACGCAGTGCCGGGAGCCAGGGGGAACCGAGGCGATGCCGGCGTCGATGACGTCGACGCGGGACACGGCCGCGTCGGGTGTGGTGACGGCCCGCGCCTCGGCGCCGGACTTGGTCACGTAGTACGCGTGCTGGAAGGCCAGGATCGCGTCCGGTCCGCTGGCGAGCGAGCCGGTGCCGTTGCCGCGCACCAACTGGCCGGACCTGGTCGGTTCGCAACCAGGTCCCCCGCCGAGCACCGGATCCGCGACCGTGGCCGACTGGCGCGGCTCGGTCACCTCCGCGGCGTACACCAGCACCACCGCCACCGCCGCGAGCGACGCACCGAATGTTGCGACGCCGACGAGCCAGGGGCGGCGCCGGTTTCGCGGTCGTCCGCGCCGCGGTGGACGCCCGCGTCGCTTCGGCGAAGGTAGCGGCTGCCCGATCTGCTGCGGCGGAATCATGCCTGGCCACAACGGCACCGTCGGCGCGTCCCGTCCACGGCGCAGCCCACCGCGACGGGCGGCAGTGCGGCCGCCGAGATCGAACGCGTTCGACGCCATGACTCCGCCGCACCCTCCGTATCAATGCCATTGCGCAATAACAAGATTGCACAGATGCGCCGTAAATGACGGACGAATGGCGCAGACAGGCTGAAGACCACACGGCGCGCGGCGAGCCTGTTCCGGTACCCTCGCTGCACCGGTGGGGTTCGCGCCGTCGCGACGGCGCGACGGTCGCGGGCGGCGGTCGCGGACAAGGTGGTTCACGAACAGTCGCCGCCCGGATGAGAGCCGAGGCGACACGATCGGCGGGGCCGTGTCCGATCTCGATCGTTTCGACAGAGAGGCACACATGCGCCGAGAGCAGATGACGATGCGTCCGGTGACGCTACCGAGAAGCGGATTCGCCGAGCGGCACCGCGCGACCCGCGAAGCGGTGCTCGCATCGCAGCGCGGCAGACTCATCGCGGCGATGGTGGAAAGCGTTCAGGGCAAAGGTTATTCGTCGACCACGCTGTCCGATGTCGTCGGCAGGGCCAGGGTCTCGCGCAGCACCTTCTACGAGCATTTCGCCAACAAGGAGGAGTGTTTCGTCGAGGCCGTGCACACCGGCATCGACATCGTCGCCACGCGCATCGCCGAGGAACTCGCCCAGCTCCCTCCGGATGCCGACGCCCGCGCCAAGATCCGCTCCATCGTGCACACCTATTGCGAGATGATCTTCGCCGAACCGGATTTCGCGTTCACCGTGCTCGTGGAATCGTTCAAGGTGGACCAGGCCGCCGTGGCCTATCGCGATCTGGCCGTCGACCGCTTCGCCGAGCTCTACCGGGTCTTCTACGACCAGGAGCGCGCGGCCGACCCCACCCTGCCGGAACTGGCGAACGAGCTGATCGCGCTCATCCCGGAGGCGATCGGCGAGCGTACCCGCCGCACGATGGTGTCGGACGGACCGGCGCGGGTACCCGAATTGGCGCCGCTGTTCGTAGATTTCGCGACCACGGTGCTGGGTATTCGCTGAGAACAGCGGGTACTCGCCCAGATTCAGAACAGCGTCATCGGCTCGTCCGCGACCGGTTCGGGCAACGGGTCGAGCTCCGGAAGCCGGGCGCGGACCTCGTCGTGGAAGCGTCTCGCCAAGTCCAAGGCCCCCGCGTTGTCGGGGGTGTGCAGGAACACCGTCGGCGAGCGGCCCTCACGCAGCCAGGCGGTCACCGTGTCGAGCCACGGACGCCATCCCGCCACGGTGCGATCGACGTCGTCGCGGCCGTGATAGCGCACGATCGGATATTCGGTGAGCGCGTCGGCGCGCCGCGGCACCCGCGGCTTCTTCGACCGCGCCTCCCGCTCCGCCGGGCCCGCCGCGACACCGTCGAAAAGAACTGTGGTGTCGAAGGTTATCCATTCCGCGCCGATCCGGCCGAGCACGCGCTCGAGCGCCTGGCCCGCGCGATGGTCCTCGAAGAACGCCGGGTGCCTGACCTCGACGCCGCACCGGTACGCCGCGGGCAGCTCGCGCAGGAAGGCGGCGAGAGCGCCGAGATCGGTCGGACCGAACGAGCCGGGCAGCTGCACCCACAGCGTGTGCAGGCGCGGCCCGAGCGGCTCCATCGCGCCGAGGAAGGCGCGCAGTTCCGGATCGGCGCCGGCGAGTCTGCGCTCGTGCGTGATCGGCTTGGGCAGCTTCAGTACGAAACGAAAGTCGGGCCCGGTCTGCTCGGCCCACGATTCGACGGTGTTGCGCGCCGGAGTCGCGTAGAACGTGGTGTTGCCCTCGACCGCGGTACAGCGATCGGCGTACCAGCGCAACCGCTCTGCGGACCCGAGCTGCCGGTCCTGCCATGCCACGTGCGTCCACATTGCACATCCCACGTGAAGCCGCATGCCGGCGACGTTAGCGCGCGGCGGGGCGGGCGGCGTCGGCGGACTCCGTCTCGGACTTCTCGGTGCGCAGCCGGTGCAGCAGCACCACGACGAGCGCGCACCCACCGGTGATCAAGATCGCGGTCAGGCCCGGCACCATGGAAAGCAGCCGGTCGGGATCGCGGTAGCGACGCGGGATGTCCAGCTCACCGCCGAAGATGCGGCCCCTGAGCGCGACGACCACGCCGGGCACGAACAACAGCGAGAGGGCGAGCACCTTGCTCGGACTCTGGATCGGCTGCGCCGTACCGAAGCAATAGCCGGTGACCAACGCGAGCGCCAGCGAGCCTGTGATGGTCGCCGCCGGCGTCAGGCCTTCCGGCCGCGCCGTCGCCACGGCGAACGCGCCGAGGACCGCCGTGGCCGCCAGACCGGCCAGCGGCATCGGGCGGTACAAGCCGAGCATCATGCCGCCCACCGTGGCGCCGATCAGCAGCGGCACCGCCCATCCCGACAGCGCGGTTACCACGATGGCGCCGCCCACAGCCGCGATGGCCGTGCTGAGGGCGACGATCACCCCGTCGCGGCCGGGCAGCAGCAGCCCCGCGACAAACACGGTGACCACCGTGATGGCGGCGACGAGCAGCACCTCCAGCAGCGTCGAGCCGCGGCGTACGAGCCATTCCGAACTGCCGAGGGTGATCAGCATGATCAGCAACGCGGCGATGATCGGCCGCAGCGGCAGCTCGACCGCGATCACCGATTCGCGGCGCCGATGCCGGTTCAACAGCGAGCACACCAGCACCAGCCCCGCGGTCGGCCAGAGCAGCCACAGCGGAGGCGAGTCCGTCACGATGTCCGTGGGCAAATCCGGCGCGATCGGATGGCCGATGCCGGGCACGCTCAGATCGCCGACGACGATGCTGGTGAGCGCGCCGAGGGTGGCCGCACCCGCGTACACCATATGCCGCCCGGCCGCCGTCATCAGCCCGCCGAGGAGCATCCCGCCCGCCAGCGAATCGATGTCGTTGAGCGTGGTCAGCGGGGCCAACGTGGAGAAGCTGCGGCCCAACACGTGGTTGATCAGAAGCACGACCGTACCGAACAGCGCCACCAGCCACGCCACTACGGCGGAGTCGGCGGTGCAGGTGAAGACCGCGGCCATCACCGCGACGATGAAGCCGATCGCGGTCGCCCTCGGCATGTTGTGCGCGAGCAGCTCCATCTCCAGCGTCGCGGTCCCGCGGGCCCAGGCCAGCGAGATCGGTGTGGTGAGCGCGAGTCCACCCACCACGGCGGCGACGAACGCCGTGATCAGCTCGACCGCATCCGTGCAGTGTCGCACCAGGTCAAAGGTAGTTCAGTAACCGTGCCACCGGTCGATTACCGGCATATGCGTGTCACCAGGTGGACCGGCGGCGCGACTCGACCGACACCGGCGGCCACGGCGTCGTAGGGTGAAGGCGCCATGGAACTGGACAATCGACCAACCTCGTCGCTGCTACACGCGCACCTTCCCGAGGTCGCGGGCAACCTGCCTTTCCACCGGCTCGGCGCCGCCCCGACACCGGTCCGGCCACTGCCCGGGCTGACGACCGGCGCCGCGCCGGTCTGGCTCAAGGACGAGAGCGGCTACGGCGACGGCGGCTGGGGCGGCAACAAGGTCCGCAAGCTGGAATGGCTGCTACCCGAAGCCATTCGCACCGGGCGCCGCACCTTGTTCACGGTGGGTGGCATCGGCACCAACTGGGGCCTGGCCGCGACGCTGTACGGACGTGACCTCGGGCTGCACACAGTGCTCGCGCTCATCGACCAGCCCGTCGACGAGCACGTGCGGGCCCAGCTCGCGCGGCTGCAAGCCTCCGGCGCGGAAATCCACCGCACCCACACGAAACTGCGCACCGTCCTCACAGCTCCGCTGCTGTACGCCAAGCACTGGCGTCCTGGCGCGACCCCGTACTACCTGCCCGCTGGCGGCTCCGCGCCGCTCGGCGTACTCGGTTACGTCGAGGCGGGATTGGAGATCGCGGCCCAAGTCCGCGCGGGCGTCCTGCCGGAACCTTCGCACGTCGTCACCGCGATCGGCTCGGGCGGCACGGCGGCCGGGCTGATTCTCGGCCTGCGGCTGGCGGGGCTGCGCACTCGTGTGTTCGGCGTCGTCGTCAACGACACACTGCGCCTCGACGTACCCGCGCTGCTCGGCCTGGTCGAACGCACCACCGCCCTGCTGCGCGAACGCGGCGCCCGATTCGACGCGCCTGTGATCTCGGCGGACCATCTCGAGCTCACCCGGGACTGGCTCGGCCCCGGCTACGGCCATCCGATTCCCGCGGCCGCCGAGGCCGCTGCGACCGCCCACGACGACGAAGGACTCGATCTCGAGCCGGTGTACACCGCGAAGGCGCTCGCCGCGCTGCTGGCCCGCAACGCCGACGGCGGTTTCGGCGCGGGCCCGGTGCTGTTCCTGAACACCAACGGTCCCCGCTGAGCGTGCGGACCGGTTCATCGGATGCGCAGCGCGGTCAGCCGCCACCCCGAGGCGCGGCTGTGCACGATGCGCCCCGCGAGCGCGAATCGTCGTCGGCCCCGGTCGTACCCGGCGAAGACCTCGGCGGTGCGCGCGTCGACTGGCGTCACCGCGACGCGCGCCAGCACGGCGACGCCCAAAGCGCGGCCCGGCGCCAGTTCCCCGGCGATCAGGGTGCGCACCGCCGACACCACCGCACCGTCGGCGACGGACGCCAGCTGCCCGATCGGCCTGCGCTGATCGAGCACCTCCAAGGTCATGCGCAGCGCGCGTTCCGCGAACTTGCGCGCCGCGACGACCATCTCGTCCCGGTCCGCCGCGTGCGACTCACGGACGGCACGCTGCACGCCCGCCCCTGCGACGGCGGGCGCC
>NZ_BDCF01000083.1 GCF_001613365.1 Nocardia xishanensis NBRC 101358 | reverse complement strand
ATGGCGCGACCGTGCGCTACAGCGCTCCCGCTGCCGCCGCCATCGCCGGGGCCGCGGCGGGCAGCGCGCCGGCGACCATGATGAACACGGGCGCGTCGAACGGCCGGCCGCCGGGCAAGACGCCATGGACCACCACGCAGAAGGCGCTCGCCGGTCTCGGCGTCGGCGCGGTGCTGCTGGGCGGCGCGGTGATCTGGTTGCTCTTCGGCGGCGACACCAACCCGGACCCGGTGCGCGATCCGGTCAGCTCGTCGGTGGCTCCGCCGCCGATCCCGACCACGACGACCGCGCCGCCGACCACCACCAGGTACGTGCCGCCACCGGTGACCACGACCGAGGAGCCGGCGCCGACCACCACCGAGCCGCCGACGACGACTCCGGAGCCGACCACTACGACGGCGCCGCCGAGCACGACCGCGCCGAGCACGACGAAGACGACCAAGACGACGAGTCCGAGCACGACCCGCACCTGGTTCCCGACTTTCGACTTACCATTTCCGGATAGTCCCGGTGCCCAGGGCCCCGGCCCCACTCGCAGCGCGCCCGCTACTCCTTCACAAGGACAACGATGACGACCCCGAAGAATCTCTCTTCCCGCTACGAGCTGGGCGAGATCATCGGCTTCGGCGGCATGTCCGAGGTGCACAAGGCGCGCGACCTGCGGTTGAGCCGGGATGTGGCGATCAAGGTGCTGCGCGCTGATCTGGCCCGCGACCCCACGTTCTACCTGCGCTTCAAGCGCGAGGCGCAGAACGCCGCGGCGCTGAACCACCCGGCCATCGTCGCGGTCTACGACACCGGAGAGGCCGAGGTCGACGGCGGTCCGCTGCCGTACATCGTGATGGAGTACGTCGACGGCGATACGTTGCGCGATATCGTGCGCGGCAAGGGTCCGCTGCCGCCTCGACGTGCCATGGAGATCGTCGCCGACGTCTGCGCCGCATTGGATTTCAGCCACAAGGCCGGGATCGTGCACCGCGACATGAAGCCGGCCAACATCATGATCAACCGCGCAGGCGCGGTGAAGGTGATGGACTTCGGCATCGCCCGCGCGCTGGCCGACAGCTCCAACCCGATGACCCAGACCGCGGCCGTCATCGGCACCGCGCAATACCTTTCGCCGGAGCAGGCGCGCGGCGAGACCGTCGACGCACGCTCGGACGTGTACTCGGTCGGCTGCGTGCTCTTCGAGATCCTCACCGGCGAGCCGCCTTTCACCGGCGACTCGCCGGTCGCGGTGGCCTATCAGCACGTGCGGGAGGACCCGCGACTGCCCTCGCACGTGTACTCGGGCGTGCCGCGCGAGCTGGATTCCGTGGTGCTCAAGGCGATGAGCAAGAACCCGGCCAACCGGTACCAGACCGCCGCCGAGATGCGCGCGGACCTGATCCGGGTGCTCGGCGGCCAGAAGCCGAGCGCGCCGATGGTGATGACCGACGAGGACCGCACCACCATCCTCGGCAACAACGAGCCGCCGCCGCGCAGCTTCCGCACCGTCGAACGTAACGACGACACCGCGGAGCAGGAGCCCGCCGAACCGGGCAGCCCGCGGCGCACCGCCTATATCGCGCTCGGCGCGGCCGCCGCGATCGCCGTGGTGTTCGCGCTATTCTGGGTGCTGATCGGTCCGGGAAGCAAGCCGGATCAGGTTGCCGTGCCCGACCTGTCGAACAAATCGCTGGCGCAGGCGCAGGACGCGTTGCAGAAACTCGGCTTCACGGTGGCCATCCAGCAGAAGCCGGACAGCAAGGTCGCCAACGGCAACGTCATCTCGACCCAGCCGCTCGGCGGTTCCCGCATCGACGAGGGCAGCACGGTGACCGTGCAGGTCTCCAGCGGACCCAAACAGGTGCAGGTGCCTCGGCTGGACGGGCTGACGGTGCAGCAGGCCGAGCAGGAGCTCAACTCCGTCGGCCTGCGCATGGACCCGAGCGTGGTGCGCAAGGAGTCGAGCGCACAGGACCTGGACAAGGTGATCGGCACCGAGCCCTCCGCGGGCGCACGGGTCGACGTCGACCAGGCGATCGTGGTCTGGCTCGGCAAGGGACCGGTGAAGGTCAGGGTGCCGAGCCTGGTCGGGCAGGACATCAGCGTCGCTCAGCCGAATCTGGTGGACAGCGCCGGTTTCAAGATCGTCATCGAAGAGGTGCAGTCCTCGAAGCCGAAGGGCGAGGTCATCGCGACCAGCCCGGCGGGCGGCACGAACGCCGACAAGGGTTCGACGGTGACCGTCCAGGTGTCCAGCGGCGATCAGATCGCCATGCCGTCACTGGTCGGTCTCACGCCGTCGCAGGCGGTGGAGAAGCTGCGCCAGAGCGGCTGGACCGGCAGCACTAGCCAGATCAGCCAGAACACCACCGGCACCTTCGACGCGGGCAGCGTCGGGCGGATCGTCAGCCAGCAGCCGTCGCCGGGTTCGTCGATCTCGAAGACCAGCACGATCACCATCACCACCGGGGTGCTGGGTCCGCCGTGATCCGGCTTCGCCGAGGGTCCGCCGTGATTCGGATTCTCCCGGCCTGATCGTTATCGGAAAGTCGCGACCGGTCGGTGTGATCGGCGCGAGAATGGGGCTGCTCCATCCGAACCAGCAATCAGCATGGAACAGGAGGCAGCCCCATGACCACTGCCAGGGACATCATGAAGCCCGGCGCTCAGTGGATATCCAGGGACGAGACGGTCGGCAAGGCGGCGCGCATCATGGCCGAGCTCGGCGTCGGATCCCTCGTCATCGCGGATGATAACGAGCGGATGTGCGGCATCATCACCGACCGCGACATCGTGGTGAAATGCGTGGCCCAGGGCCGCGCACCGACCAACACCCGCGCGGCCGAACTGTGTGAGGCCACCCCGCGCTGGGTCTCGGCGGACGCCGACGTCGAGGAAGTGCTCCAGGAGATGGAGAGCCATCGCATCAAGCGCATGCCGGTGATCGAGAACAAGCGGCTGGTCGGCATGATCAGCGAGGCCGATCTGGCGAGGCACCTCGACGACAACCAGCTCAGCGAGTTCGTGACCGCGGTCTACGGCAGGCCGTGATCGAGTAACGACCCGTCGTCCGGAGCCGCAGACTCCCGGGCGACGGGGCGGACCGGGAAAGGCCGGTCACCTTCATCCATCCAAGGCCGCCCCGCGGAATCGTTCCGCCGACGGCGCGGTGGCACGCTGCTACGACAGGTCCAGGTGCCGGTTCATCGACATGGCCTGGTCCGCGAGGTCGGACAGTTCGATCACCTCGACGCCGTGCTGCCGCAGTTTCTCCACACCCACGCAGTTCACCACGAAGGTCGTCGGCTCGCGCCAAGCGATCACCACGCGCGGGATCCGGGCCTGAAGAATGCGCTCGGTGCACGGCGGTCTGGTCGCCGTCGCGCGTTGGGAACAGGGTTCGAGGGTGCTGTAGATCGTCGCCCTCGCCAGTCGCGGATCGTCCGCGGGCAGTTTGTTCAGCGCGGATTCCTCGGCGTGCACCTTCTCATCGGTCTCGCGGGAGTATCCGGTGGCGATCTCGGCGCCGTCGGCCACGATGACCGCGCCGACCGAGAACGCGGTGTCGCTCGGTGGGCACTGCCGCGCGAGTTCGATGGCCCTGCGCATGAAATGCTCGTCGGCCGCTGCCTCGGCCAAATGTTCAGTGGGCATCACGCCTCCACCATCGCGTAGGGGTTCGGCTCACGAGTCCACGGCCTCGGGGCGGAGGAGATAGCGCAGCACGGCCATGTCGCCGACGCGCTCGACCTCGGCGAGCGTCCTGCGGCGGGCCGATCCGCCGGGGAATCGAGCGTCGGCGAGGAACCGCGGCGCGGCCGGATCGCCAACAACGATCGGCGCGACGGCCAAGTGCAGTTCATCTGCCAGATCGGCCGCCAGGAACGCCGTATGCATTCCGGTGCCGCCCTCGACCATCAAACGTCCGATGCCGCGACCGCCGAGATCGTCCAGCAGCGCACCGAAGTCGAGTTCCGGGCCGAGCCTAACCACCTCGGCGATGCCCGCGAGCCGGTCGGCCAGCCTGGCCGCGCCGTAATCGGTGGTGTAGACGAGCTTCGCCCCGCCGTGGTGCCAGAAGTTCAGCTCCCGGTCCAGATCGCCGCTCGCGGTGACGGTGACCTTGAGCGGGAACTCGGGTTTGCCCTGGGCCGTCCGCGCGGCGCGGCGCTCGGCGCTGTTCACCAGCAGCCGGGGATTGTCGCGGCGCAGAGTCTCGGCGCCGACCAGGATCGCGTCGGATTCGGCGCGCACGCGGTCGACCCGATCGAAATCCGCGGCGTCCGAGAGCAGCAGCCGATCGGGACCGGCGTCATCGATGTAGCCGTCCAGGCTGACTGCCACCGACAGCAGCACATACGGCCTGGTCACTGCAGCACCAGTGCCGCGACCTCCGCCTCGAGCAGCTCGACCAGACCCTCGGCGGGCCGCTCGCCGCAGACCTCGAGCCAGTTCGCCAGCATCCGATGGCCGCCCTGGGTGAGCACCGATTCGGGGTGGAACTGCACGCCGTGGATCGGCAGGGTGCGGTGCCGCATGGCCATCACGATCCCGGATTCGGTGCGCCCGAGCACCTCGATGTCCTCGGGCAGCGTGTCCTCGAGGACGGTGAGCGAGTGGTACCTGGTCGCGGTGAACGGATCGGGCAGTCCGGCGAGCACGCCTGCGCCGATGTGGAACACCGAACTGGTCTTGCCGTGCAGCAGTTCCGGCGCACGAGTCACGGTCGCGCCGAACGCCTCGCCGATCGCCTGATGGCCGAGGCAGACGCCGAGCAGCGGAGTGTTGCTGCGCGCGCAGGCGTGCACCAGATCGATGCTGGCGCCCGCCCGATCGGGGGTGCCTGGGCCGGGGCTGATGAGGATGCCGTCGTATCCGGCGATCGCGGCGTCCACATCGGACAGCTGCGGATCGTCGTTGCGCCACACGACCGCGTCGGCTCCCAGCTGGCCCAGGTACTGCACCAGGTTGAACACGAAGCTGTCGTAGTTGTCGACGACCAGAACACGCATGGTTCGAGATTACGTGGCGACACGGCAGGCCGTCGCATCCATTACCAGTTGGGATAGCCTAGGAGGAACACCGGAGGGCGCCCGAGCCTCGCCCGGGCCATCCGCGCTGCGCGGGACGGCGGCCGTGGCGACCGAGCTCGGTGCGGTCGACTGAACGCACAGAGAACTGAATCAGCCCCCGGTACCGACCACGCCGAATACGAGGACGTCATGCCCAAGTCGAAGGTCCGTAAGAAGACCGACTACACGATCAACCCCGCCAGCCGGATCCCGGTGAAGGTGAAGGCGGGGCCCTCGCCGGTCTGGTACGTCGCGATCATGCTCGGCTTCATGCTGGCCGGACTGGTCTGGCTGCTGGTCTACTACTTGGCCGCCGATCAGATCAGCTGGATGAACGACCTCAACGCCTGGAACTTCCTGATCGGCTTCGGGCTCATGGTCGTCGGCCTGATCATGACCATGCGGTGGCGCTGATCCGACTCCTTCGGGATTACAGACGTGTCATTCATGCACACCTGTGGATGACCCTGTGGACAACTCGAGGACCGATTGGGGAGAGTCCCGCGTGAACCCTGAATCCCCCTCCGTGGAGCCGCGTCTCGCCTGGACCACGCCGACCCCCGCGCTCGTCGCGGTCGCGGTCGGCGGCGTGATCATGGCCGGCGCGGCGATCGCCGCCACGGATGCCGCGAGCCGCCTGCTCATCGGCTTGGCCGCGGCGGGCCTGCTCGCCCTGGCCGGCCTGGGTTTCCGGCAGCGACCGCGGCTGTCGATCCGGACCGGCGACGAACCTCGCCTCGTGGTGCGCGGTCTGCTGGGCCCGGCCGAGTATCGCCCCGACCAGATCATCAAGGCGCGGGTGGTGAGCTACCGCCGCCTCGGCCGCAAGTCGCCGATGCTCGAGATCGACGTTCGGCACGAGGGCGAGGAGCGGCTGTTGATCTTCGGCCGCTGGGATCTCGGCACGTCACCGGAGAACGTCTTCGAAGCGCTCGTCGCCCACCGGATCGCGTACCTGCGCTAGCGGCGACCCCGTTGTGGGTCGGCATGTTTCACGTGAAGCGAACCGAAAAGCGGTTCAGGACAGCAGCGCCGCGCCGAGGCCGACGAGCCCGATAGAGACCGCGCCGACGCCCGCGATGGCGACCCAGCCGATGATGCGATCCGTCTCCGGCCTTTCCGCGTGCACCCACTCCGGCAGGAACAGCACCCCGATGGTCGCGATCGTGCCCGCGACGAGTCCACCCAGGTGTACCCATAGCGAGACCCCGCTCAGCGAGAGGCTGAGCAGCACGTTGATCGCGATGATCACCAGGATCTGCGTCGCGTTGATGCGCAGCCGGATGAGCAGCACCGCGATCGCACCGAACATGCCGTACACCGCGCCCGAGGCGCCCGCCCCGATGGTGTTCGCAGGCTCGAGCAGCATGGCGCCCGCCGAACCGCCGATCAGCGCGACCAGGTATATGGCGAGCATCTTGGTGCGCCCGAGGTACGGCTCCAGCTGAAATCCGACGAAATAGAGCGCGAACATATTGAGCGCCAGGTGCAACGGGCCCCAGTGCAGGAACCCGGAGCCGATCACCCGGAACCAGTCACCGTCGGCCACGAGCCGCGGGATCATCGCCCAGCGCAGGAACAGTTCGGACCGGAAGTTGTCGGCGAGGCTACCCGCCTGTGCCGCGGTGATTCCGTAGACCAGCACGTTCGACGCGATCAGCCCGTAGGTCACGATGGGAGTCGCCGAAGTGGCGGCCGGGGCTCCCGCCACGGTGCGGATCGGCCGCACCTGGCTGCGCGCCTCCCGGACACAATCGACGCAATGCTGTCCGACCGCGGCGGGCCGCAGGCACTCCGGGCAGGCAGGCCGCCCGCAGCGAGTGCACGCCAGGCCGGTCGGCCGGTTCGGATGACGGACGCACGTCGTCGCGGGTGGCTGGGCGTTCATCGGTTCAATCGATCGTGATCGCGGAGATGCGGATGGGATCTTTGGGGCGGTCGTTGCGGTCGGTCGGCGTCGCCGCGATGGCGTCGACGACCTTGCGCGAATCCGGGTCGACGACCTCGCCGAAGATCGTGTACTTGCGGTTCAGGTGCGGCTGCGGGCTCACCGTGATGAAGAACTGCGAGCCGCTGGTGCGCGCTCCGACGTTCGCCATGGCCAGCAGGTAGCCACGGTCGAAGCGCAGCTCGGGGTGGAATTCGGCGGAGATGTCGTAGCCGGGCCCGCCCCGTCCGGTGTCGCCGGGATCGCCGCCCTGGATCATGAAGCCGTCGATCACGCGGTGGAAGGCGGTGCCGTCGTAGAACGGGCCGGAAGTGCCCCCACTCGCGTTCTCGGTGGTGTACGCCGCCGAGCCGTCGATCAGCCCGAGGAAGTTCCGCACCGTCTTCGGCGCGTGATAGCCGAAGAGCGCGAGCTTGATATCGCCGTGGGTGGTGTAGAGCGTCACCCCGGCGGTCTGAATCGGAGAGGTCACGCCCGCCATGCTAGCGATCGCCCGGTCCCGATCCGGCGCACTGCCCGCCGGACCTGCGGCGCGTCGAGACCGGTCGGTAGTTACTGCACGGTTCACATAGCTGTGCCAGAGTGGTCGAATGAGCTTGGGGCGTTTGCATGTATCCGCACGTTCTCGTAACCGATTGATTGCCGGTGCCCTCGCCGCGCTGGCGGGCGGCGTGGCCTGGCTGGTGCGCAGCAAGCGACCGCTGCCGCCGGAGCCCGCGCCGGAGCCGCCGCGCATCGGCTACTCCAGGAACGGTTCCGCGCCGGCCCCCGTGGCGGGCGCGGAACTCGACCGCTGATCGGAGCTTCGATCAGCGGCTGACGGTGCGCTTGTACTGGCGCAGCGCCATCGGCACGAACACCAGCAGGATCACGACCACCCAGATCAGGGTGGTCACGATCGGGTGTTGCATCGACCAGGCGTCCGAGACCGGCACCATCGGGCTGGTGTTGCCGAACAATTCGCGGGTCGCCTGCGTCAGCGCGGAGACCGGGTTCCATTCGGCGAACATCCTCAGCACGGCCGGCAGGTTGTTCATCGGCACGAAAGTGTTGGCCAGGAAGGTCAACGGGAACATGACCATGAAGCTGGCGTTGTTGAACACCTCGGGCGCGCGGACCGCCAGACCGACGAAAGCCATGATCCAGGACACCGCGTAGGCGAACAGCAGCAACAGGACGTAGGCGAGCATCGCGTCGAGGAAGGAGCCGCGGATTCGCCAGCCGACGAGCAGACCGGTCAGCGACATCACCACCAGGCTGACCACGTTGATCATGACGTCGCTGACGGTCCGGCCGACCAGCACCGCCGAAGGCGCCATCGGCAGCGAGCGGAACCGGTCGATGATGCCCTTCTGCATGTCCTCGGCGAGCCCGGCGCCGGTGAACGAGGAGCCGAACACCACGGTCTGGGCGAAGATGCCCCCGATCAGGAACTCGCGGTAGCCGCCTTCCATGCCGGGCACCTGGATCGCGCTGCCGAAGACGTATGCGAAGAGCAGCACGAACATGATCGGCGACAGCGTCGAGAAGATGAGCACGTCGGGCACGCGCTTGATCTTGATGATGTTGCGCTTGGCGATCGTCACGCTGTCGCTGGCCACGATGGAGAGGCGTTCGCCGAGCCCCATACGCTGCGGGGCCACCAGTGTCGTCGTCGCCGCGGTCATCGGACCTTTCCTTCCGTCTTCTCCAGTCTTTCGGCGGCTTTCGCGCCGCCGGAGCCGTTCACCTCGGCGCTCCCTGCGCGCTTGTCCGGCGCATCGCCGCCGACACGCTCCTCGGCCTCGTGCCCGGTGAGTGTCAGGAACACATCGTCCATCGATGGCCTGCGCAGACCGACGTCGTGGACCTGCACATCGCTTGCGGAGAGCAGGCCGATCGCGTCGGCCAGCGCCTGTGAGCCGTTGCTGACCGGCACCGTGATCCTGCGCAGGCCGGGTTCGAGGTGGATCTCGCCGTCGGCGAGGCCCTGCAACGCCTGTCGCGCGACGGCGAGCTTGTCGACATGGTCGACGGTGAGCTCGATGCGATCGCCGCCGACCATGGTCTTCAGTTCGTCGGCGGTGCCGCGCGCGATGACCTTGCCGTGGTCGATCACCGCGATGGCGTCGGCGAGCCGGTCGGCCTCCTCCATGTACTGCGTGGTGAGCAGCAGCGTGGTGCCGCCCGCGACCAGCTCCTCGATGACGTCCCAGAGGTCGAGCCGCGCCCTCGGGTCGAGGCCGGTGGTCGGTTCGTCCAGGAACAGGACCGGCGGGTTGGCCACCAGCGCTCCGGCCAGGTCGAGCCTGCGGCGCATGCCGCCGGAGTAGCCGCGCACCGGCCGGTCCGCCGCGTCGCTGAGCCGGAAGCGTTCCAGCAGTTCGCGGGCGCGCTTCTTACTGCGCTGCACGCCCATGTGATAGAGCCTGCCGACCATTTCGAGGTTCTCGAAACCGGTGAGGTATTCGTCGACGGCGGCGTACTGGCCCGAAGCGCCGATCTTCGACCGCAGGAACTGCGGGTCACGCAGGACATCGATGCCCGCGACGGTGGCCCTTCCCTCGTCGGGGACCAGCAGGGTGGTGAACACCCGGACCGCGGTGGTCTTGCCTGCGCCGTTGGGGCCGAGCAGCGCTGTGACGGTGCCTTCGGGCACCGTCAGATCGAGTCCGTCGAGGGCGATCAGCCTGCCGTAGCGTTTGACCAGACCCTCGGCGACTATTGCGTCGGGCATGACTCTCCTGATTTTCGTGAATTCTCGATGTCGAATTGCCTCGGGCGCTCTCGTCTCGGTGCCGCGGCGTTCTCGCTGGGTCGGACGGGCGACCGATATGGGGGCCAGTATCGTCCCGACGTCCGTCGAGCGCACCCCGTTTGTCCCGAGATGGGCAGCAAAAGGTCGCATCCCGTTCCAGGCGGTGCTCGGGGGTACCGGAACGGAATGCGACCGGTTCGATGGTCCCGCGCAACTGCCACTCGGGTCGCGGGTAGCCGACTACCCGTTTCCGGCGCAGGCGGTACTCACGCAGGCCCGCGCGACGCGCGGTGCCGCTGTTCGAACCGGCCCCGGTGATCACCGGCACATACTCGCACCGGGGTCCGACACGTTCCGGGCGTCGCCCGACATGCCCAGACCACTGCGACACGCGACAAACCCGGCAGAATCAAGCCCGCTCGCGCCGTCAGGAAGGGATTCACGCCACATAGCGACCATGTGGAACGTTTCCGACCGGAATCGCTTTTCGGCTCACCGCGCTCGACGCCGATTGGAATGGGCTGCACCGCAACATCTTTGACAAACACCAGGTCATCGCCACGCCGCACGACCGCCGCGGCCTTCGGTCCGCCGCCGCGAACGAGCAACCACAGCGCGTGTCGCCGAACCGAAAATCTTGGAAAGTGGCCACCCCCATGCGCACACAATCACAAATCTTCGCGTAGGATCGTTCACGTCGGCCCCTCCCCCCCGGGCCGACCTTACGCGGGCCTCGGCTAACTCCCCCCCTTCGCCGAGGCCCGCTCCCTATTTCCGGACCTTTTTCGCGGGTCCGATCTTCTCCTTCAGACGGCGGTTTCCGTGTCGTAACCGACCGCACGCCAGGCGGTTGCCAGCCGCTGCGCCCGCACCCGTCCCGCGGTGCCGAGCAGCGGGCGATCGCGTTCCCAGCGTTCCCGGGCAACCGGATCGGCGGCTTCCCAGAGCGGCGCGAGTTCGTCCATCACTCGCCCGAATTCCGCGAAGACGCCGCCGAGCGCGATGTGCGCACCGGGCGACGCGGGCCGGTCGAGATCCAGTCCGCGCACCGCGGCCACCGACGCGAGCAGTCGCTCCAAGACCGAGCGCGGCCAGGACGACTCCCGCGCCACCCGCACCAGCCAGCCGAGCGCGGCGGCGAGCACGTGCACGTCCTCGATGGTGCGGAACGGCTTGAGGAAATCCGTGTATCCGTCACCGGGCAGCACGATCGCAGGAGCGTCGGTGAAGGTGACGGTCGCGTGCGGAATCTCCGGCGCGAACGGCGGGGCGGGCAGATCCGTCACCGTGACCCCGCGCGCCGAGGTCTCCACGAGCGCGGCCCGCAGCATGTTGCGTCCGTCTGCCGCGATGCCCCCGCTGGCGATGACCACGAGCGTGCGCGCCAGACTGCCCAGCGTGGTGAAGGTCTTGGTGCCGCTGACGGTCACCGCGCCGTCGCGCTCGGTCAGCCCGGTGCGGATGGACGCGGGGTGCGCGCCGCCCGCCTCGGTCGCCGAGACGGCGACGGCGTCCTCGGCGGGAAGCTCGGGCAGCAGCGCGCGCAGCGCCTCCTGATAGCCGGAGAGGAAAGCGAAGCCGAGCCGGTCGGCCGCGAAGCCACCCGCGACGGCGGCGTCGACGGACGCGGCGAAACGGGCCGCGACGGCGCGATGCCGAGCCCAGGCGGCCATCACGGAGTCGATCGGATCGCCTGGCGGTTCGGTCAGCAGATAGTCGAGCACAGAGTCCACTCCTGCACGCTAGCCCGCCTCCGCCTACGACTCGGCCGTCGTCGCAGCGGTGTGAGCTCGAGCAAACATTCGGACACACCCAGGATTCGGTCAGCGGATTCTCAGGGGGCGCGGGTATCACTGAGGGGTCTTATCCGCCTCGGGAGGTGTCTGACCTGTGAAACAGCCGGACGAGGACCGCAGAAGGGAACTCTTCGACGCCGAGGCGCGCATCTCCTGGGTGCTCGCGGGGCTGGCCGGTCTGATCGGCGCTGCGGCCTTCATGCACACCGCCGGTTACTTCGTCACGTTCATGACGGGCAATACCGAGCGCGCCGTTCTCGGCTACTTCCACGAGGAAGGCGACGTGGCTATCGCGGCCGCGCTGCTGCTCGGTTCGTTCCTATCGGGAGTGGTCGTCGCCTCGTGGTGCCGCAGGCGCTACTGGTCGGGTCATCCGCACGGGCCCACCCTGCTAACCACCGTGTGCCTGGCATTGGCCACCGCGATCGACCTGGTGCTCTACGCGGTGACGGATGCGACCAGGATCGACTTCGTCCCGATCCTGTTCGTCGCCTTCGGCGTCGGCGCGCTGAACACCTCGTTCGTCAAGGACGGCGAGGTCTCGGTGCCGCTCAGCTACGTCACCGGGACGCTGGTGAAAATGGGCCAGGGCATCGAACGCCACCTCAGCGGCGGCGATTACGCCGACTGGCTCGGCTACTTCCTGCTGTATCTGTCCTTCGGGTTCGGCGCCCTGCTCGGTGGTCTGCTGAGCCTGATGGTCGCGGGCTGGGCGATGCTGATCACCGCGACGGTGGTGTGCACCATAGTCACCGGCTACACCTACCTGCATCTGGACAAGCACGGCCCGCTGCCGATCGAGGACCGGCGCGAGTCGAACGACGCATAAACGTTTCATTCGGGTGCTTCGCGGCTACAGTCGAGACATGGCCATCGCCTGCTCGAGCGTTGTCGCCGCGCCCCGGTCCGAGGTCTTCGCCTGGTTCGCCCGCCCTGGCGCCTTCACCAGACTCGCGCCGCCGTGGCAGCCCGTCTCCCTGATCGCCGAGTCCGACTCCCTGGCCGACGGCCGCGCGGTGCTAGGCCTGCCCGGCGGGCTGCGGTGGGTGGCCAGGCACGACCCCGACGGTTACCGGCCGCCGTCGCGGTTCGTCGACGCCATCGCCGCGGACGGACTCGCTTCAGAGCCCGCGGCCCGGCTGTTGCGCTGGCGGCACGTGCACGAATTCGAGGAGGTCGACGCACGGCACACCCGCGTAATCGATCGGGTGGACACACCGATTCCCGAATTCGTCCTGCGGCCGCTTTTCGACTACCGCTACCGCCAGCTGGCCGACGACCTGCTCGCGCACCGCCGCGCCACCGAACACGGCTTCGGCCCGGCGACCATCGCGGTGACCGGCGCGTCCGGCCTGATCGGCAGCGCGCTGTGCGCCTTCCTCGGCACCGGCGGTCACCGCGTGCTGCGCTTGGTGCGTCATCCGGCGCGCACCCCGGACGAACGCCGATGGGACCCGGCCGATCCGGATCCCGCACTGTTCGACGGAGTGAACGCCGTGGTGCATCTGGCGGGCGCGTCGATCGCGGGACGATTCACCGACGACCACAAGCGGGCCATCCGCGAGAGCAGGATCGACCCGACACGCAAGCTCGCCGAACTCGTCGCGCGATCCACTGTTCCGACGTTCGTCAGCGCCTCCGCCATCGGCTTGTACGGCTACGACCGCGGCGACGAGACGCTCACCGAGGAGGCGGGACGCGGCGACGGTTTCCTCGCCGACGTCGTCGCGGACTGGGAGGCGGCCACCGGCCCCGCCGCGGACGCGGGCATCCGGACCGTCCTCGTCCGCACCGGCATCGTGCAATCTCCGCGCGGCGGCACTCTGCGACTGTTGCGTCCGTTGTTCAGCGCTGGCCTCGGCGGCCGGATCGGCGACGGCCGCCAATGGTTGTCCTGGATCGGGCTGGACGACCTGGTCGACGTCTACCACCGCGCACTCTGGGACGAATCCCTGGCGGGCGCGATCAATGCCGTTGCGCCGCAGCCGGTCCGCAACAGCGAATACACCGAGGTGCTGGCGCGCGTGTTGCACCGCCCCGCGCTACTGCCGGTGCCCGACTTCGGCCCGGCCCTGCTGCTCGGCCGACAGGGCGCGCGCGAACTCGCCGCCGCCAACCAGCGAGTGCTGCCTACCCGGCTGGTCGCCGCGGGCCACACGTTCCGGACGCCCGACCTCGATTCGACCCTGCGGCACCTGCTCGGCCGAACCACGCGGTGAATCCGCTGAGGCCGACTCGCCGCCGATCGCCTCAACGCAGCCGATCCACCGCCTCTTCCAAGCTTTCCACCCGCTCGGCACCATCCGGCAGTATCACGTCGTCCCAGCCGGGACCTCCCGCGAACACCTGAGCCCCCGCCGCGAGGCAAGCGCGCACCGCAGAGGTCAGCGCCGTCGACTCGCGCTGCGACCAGAGCAGCACCGCGGCCGGTTTCGCATGCCTGGCGAGGGCGTCGACCAGCGCCGCGGTCGGCACATCGGGGCCGAGCATCCGCGCGCCGACGCCACGTTCGGCCAGCGCGGCCCGCAGTACGTCGAGCGGCAACGCGTGCGTTTCGCCACTGGTACAGGCGAGTACGGCGCTCGCGGAACCGACCGGCGGATTCGTGCGCTGCATGGCGGCCGCGATGCACCAGGACAGAAGATGTTCGACATCCACGCAGCCCTCGCCGCCGCCCTGCCGCGTGACGATCTCGGCGAAAGCGGGACGGCACAACCGTTCCCAAGTATCGACGACGCCGTAAGCGCGAACGTGCGATTCCACCAGGGCGCTGACCGTACTCGTCTCCAAAGCGAATGCCGCGGCGAGCAACGCGTCTCGATCACCCAGCGCGAGCGCGGGCCCGCGCGCGGCAGCGGCGGCGCCGGCCGGGCTCGCGCCACCACGGATCAGCGTGAGCATGCGCTCCAGCACCGCGATGTCGGTCTCGGAGTAGAGACGGTGGCGGCCGGGCCGGTCCTGCGCGGGCCCGATCTCGTAGCGCCGGTTCCAGCTGCGCAGCGTCGCCGTCGGAACACCGAGACGCTCGGCCACCGCGCGCACCGTGTATCCGGCCGCGTCGGAGGTGGGAACGGAACCGGCGGGCATCGTTTCATTCTGCCCGGTCGGTGCCGTCTCGGTCGGCACGGAGGCCCGGATCCGCGCCCTTCTTGACAAACTTGTTGCATCATTTTTGCATCGTTACCTGATAGCATGGGCCATTATCGTCGACCCGAGGAGCTGCCATGGACTCTCGCCGTACAGCGCGGTGGTGTGTGCGTCTCGCTTGCGTCCTCATGGCGGCCGGAGCGGCCGTGGGGACGGCGGCGGCCGAATCGCCTGCCCCGGTGCCCAGTCTGGAAGTGGACCGCTATCTCGGACAGTGGCGTCAGCTCGCCGCGATCCCTCAGTACTTCAACCTGGTCTGCGCCCGCGACACCACGGCCGACTACTCGCTCGATCCGCGCGGTGATATCGCCGTGCACAATCGGTGCATCACGTGGACGGGTTCGGTCAACGAGATCTACGGCACCGCGACGATCAACGACCGGACCACGAACGCGCAGCTGCACGTGAGCTTCCCCGGCGTGCCGACCCAGGACCAGCCGAACGGGCCGACGAACTACATCGTCACCGCGCTCGGTCCCGAGTACTCGTGGGCCCTCGTCACCGACCCGAGCCGCACTTCGGGATTCGTGCTCGCCCGCGATCCCGCGCTCGACCCGCAGGGGTGGACGAACGTGCGCGGAGCTATCGTCGCGGCGGGTCAGGACCCGTGTACCTACCTCACCTCGCCCACCACCGGCGGGTTGTCCGCGATTCAACCACTGTGCGCGACATGAGGTTCGAGCCGGCGCGGGCCCCGCGAGGGACGCGTTCGAGCCGGTGTGGCAGAGCCGCCCGCCCCGGCACGGCGCGTCCCTCGTGGGGCCCGCCGTGCGGAGCCGACCGATGACCACCACGGTGGCGCTGTTCACCCGTGACCTCAGGGTGCACGACAATCCGGTGCTCGCCGCGGCGCACCGGGAGGGCGACGCGGTGGTTCCGCTGTTCGTCGTCGACCGCGATCTGGTGCCGGATCGCTGCCCGCCCAACCGCGCCCACTTCCTCGCCGCCGCCCTGGCCGAACTCGACGACGAACTCCGCGCCATCGGCGGACGGCTGGTGCTGCGCCGCGGCGACGTGGTGGACGAGGTCGATCGCCTGGTCGCCGAAACCGGCGCGGCGAGTGTGCATCTCGCCGAGGACGTGAGCCGGTACAGCCGAGCGCGCGAACGAGCGTTGCGAGAACGCCTGCGGCGCCGCGACTGTCGCGTCCACTCACACGCCGCCACGATCACCGCGGCCGACCCGGAATCGCTGACGCCATCGACCGGCCGAGATCACTTCGCGGTCTTCACCCCCTACTTCCGGCGCTGGATGGAAGCGCACCGACGCAAGCCGCTCGGGAAACCGCGCGACCTCACCCTGCCGCGCATATCCGGCGACGCCCTGCCCGGTTCCGGCGACCTCACCTCGGGCGAACCATCACCCCAACTGGCCGTTGGCGGCGAGACCACAGGCCGAAAGCTCCTCCGCGACTGGCTGTCCGGCCCGCTCGACGGGTACGCAAGCCACAGCGACGATCTGGCCGCCGATGCCACCTCCCGGCTCTCGCCCTACCTGCACTTCGGCTGCCTGTCCCCCACCGAAGTGGTGCACCGCGTCGACATGTCGGCCGAGGGCGGGCATGCCTTCGCGCGGCAACTGGCCTGGCGCGATTTTCACCACCAGCTTCTCACCGCCCGGCCCGACGCCGCCTGGCACGACTATCGCGCGCGGCCGATCCGCTGGCGCGACGATCCGCAGGCGGTGAACGCGTGGCGAGACGGACGCACCGGCTACCCGATCGTCGACGCCGGGATGCGCCAGCTGCGCGCCGAAGGCTGGATGCCGGGCCGCGCACGATTGATCACGGCCAGCTTCCTCACCAAATCCCTTCGGGTGCACTGGCGCATCGGCGCCGACCATTTTCTGCGCTGGCTCGTCGACGCCGACCTCGCCAACAACCAGCTGAACTGGCAGTGGGTGGCAGGCACCGGCACCGACACCAGGCCGAACCGAGTGCTCAACCCGCTGCGCCAAGCCAAACGCTTCGACCCCGAAGGCGATTACGTCCGGCGTTGGATCCCGGAACTCGCGCACCTCGATGGCCCGCTGATCCACACGCCGTGGCGCGCGGACACCGACTATCCCGCACCGATCATCGACTGCGTCGGCATGTGAGGTTCGGTGAGTACGCCGGTACCGCGGCTGTCGGTATCGGTGATTACGTTGGCCGAGTGGACAATTCACGACAGCTGACGCGGGGCGAGTTCGCCGCGCTCGTGCGCCGACACCTCGACGACCTCGGCATCGAAGGCGCGAAGTACCAACCCGGTGAGTTCTGCTTCGAACTGCCCGACGGCCTGGTCATCAATCTGCACAACATCTTTCGCGACACCGCCGAGGAGACGCCCGAGGGCCGGTCCGAGCGCATCACGCGATTCCTCACGGCGCTGAACGCCGACGACGACGTGCCCGCCGATTGGGAATCCGTGCGCTCCATGCTCTTTCCCGCGTTGCGCCCGTCCACCTACGGCGGGCTCGATTTCCGGCCGCTCTCGCGGCCCGCCTTTCCCTTCGTCGACGAACTGATCGTGATCGACCTGCCCGAGAGGCGCGTCTTCGTCACGAACGATCACCTGGCGGGCTGGGGCATCACCCCGTACGAGGTGTTCGACGTCGCGCGCGAAAACCTCGCGGAGAAAGCACCCGTCTTGGAACTGGAGGAGGGCGGCTACTCACGCATAGTCGACACCGGCGACCTCTATGCGACCTCCTGGTTGCTGCTTCCCGGCTGGCTGGCCTCGCTGAGCGCCGAGGGGCGCCGCGCCGTCGCCTTCGTCCCCGAGGACGAATGCCTCATCCTCGCGCTGGACGAACCCGACCTCCTCGGGCATCTCTTCGACGCCGCCGAGGAGCAGTACGTCGACGCGGTGCGACGCCTCTCACCCCAGGCGTACACCACCGTCGAGAGCGGCGCGGTCGTCCCGTTCGACCTGGCGGGTCCGCACCCGCAGCTGCCCGCCGCCCAACGGGCGCGCTGCGGCCTGGCCAGCACCGAGTACCACGCTCAGCAGGAAGAGCTCATCGAGGCGCTGGACAAGGAAGACGGCTTCGCGCCGTACGGCATCGACCCTGCCTACCCCTCGGGCGTCAACTTCTCGGCGGGCGACGACGGCTCCTACACCATCGCCCCGTGGGCGGCCGAGGTCGAGATGCTGCTCCCCGAAGCCGACTACATCGACCTCTGTCTGACCGACGAGAACGACGAGATCGTCGAAACCCTCGCCATCCCTTTCGCCACCCTCGCGTCCGTCACGCAACTCACCCGGGTGCCCACCTTCAACCCGCCCCGCTACCTGGCCAGAAACTGGCCCGACGCCCCCACCCTGGCGCGCCTGCGCGCCCTCGCGGTCGACCTCTAGCCGAAAACGGGAATCGGCGCGTGCTTACGAGGAGCGCGCGCCGATATACGTGGAGCCTAGGGGAATCGAACCCCTAACCCCTGCCTTGCAAAGGCAGTGCTCTGCCAATTGAGCTAAGGCCCCGCGCCACGGGGCTGGAATGGCTCGAGCCCCGGAGCTGGAATGGATTTCAGCGAGTGGTGACCTCGTGCCACAGGTCCGATTCGTCCCGCTTGCGCAGCTTGGTGATTCCGAAAAGAACCGCGACCACGACACCGACCGTGAGAAGAAGTTTCATGGTTCCCACCCTACTCGGCGCGCGGCCGGAACCGGATGCCGCGCGGGCGCGTCACGGACGACGCGGGAGCACCTGTGTGCACAGAAGTCTTCGCCGTCGAGCCATGGGACGCCCCGCCGAGGGATCGGCTGTTTTCGTTCGGCCGCAAGGAAGTTCGTGTGGGCAACGTCCAGCGAGGAAGCCGATCCGTGACAACGGCGGCCGAATGGAAAGTGTTGTGGAGCCTAGGGGAATCGAACCCCTAACCCCTGCCTTGCAAAGGCAGTGCTCTGCCAATTGAGCTAAGGCCCCTTGCCTACGGAACGGCGTCGGGCCGCCAGAATGGTCGTAGACCGCAAATCGGGAGTGGGCCTAGGAGGACTTGAACCTCCGACCTCTTCGTTATCAGCGAAGCGCTCTAACCGCCTGAGCTATAGGCCCGTGTGACATCGGTTCAGTGTCGTGTACTGGAACATACCGACCTGAACCCGCCGAGGAGAAAGGTTACCCGACGCTACCGGCTTCGACCAAAACGGCTGGTAGCGGGGCTGGAGCGGGCGATTTCCAGCCGTCTCCGGCAGCACCGCGGCCGACTCGTGCGACCGAATCCTCGCAAACGGCGACGGCCGGTATCCACCCCGAAGGGTCGATACCGGCCGTCGCCGAGAAAACCGCGTCCCGGGCGTGGTCCGCATTCGCTCCGCGCACGGAGCCGTCGACGGAACTCGCCCGGCTACCCGACTAGTCCGGGTCAGCCAGGGTGACCTGGATGCCGCCGACCAGATCGCAGCACTGGTTGTAGATGAACGTGCCGACCGTGCCGAGCGCCGTGAACAGCACCACGTTGATCAGCCCGATGACACCGGCGTAGCCGAACACCGTGCCCGCATCGATCAGGCCCACCGAACCGCTGTCCTGGGACACCATGTCGGTGAAGGTGTTGTTCAGCCGCTCCCACACGCCCATGCCCTCGAGCACGATGTAGAGCAGGCCGACGGCCAGCATCCACACGAAGAACAGCGCCACGCTGATCACCAGCGAGATCTTCAGCGTCGACCAGGGGTCGATGCGGCGGATCTGCACGGTGGCGCGCAGCGGCTCACCGGAGGCCGCCGCCGCGGCGACCGCGACCGGCGCCGCGGGCGACACATACCCCTGCTGGTGCCCGCCCGCCGGCTCCGGGTGCGGTAGTGGGTGCCGGATTTCGGACAGGTCGGGCATGTCCTTGATGAGTTCCGGCCGCGCGATGCTGCGGGTGGGTCCGTCGATGCCGACCGACTTCACCATCGCGGCTTCCTTGCGCGCCGCCTTGGCCGCGAGGTCGGCCGTGGTGCGGGCGTTGCCGGAGCCGCCGTTCAGGCCGACC
>NZ_BDCF01000082.1 GCF_001613365.1 Nocardia xishanensis NBRC 101358 | reverse complement strand
ACGGGTCACGCTGCGGCAGACCACCAGAGGACGGGTCACGCTGCGGCAGACCCGAGGCGTCGCGCGCGGGCGCACCGTTCGCGCCGGGCTCCCGCTGCGGCAGACCGCCGGGCGCCGCGTCACGTTGCGTCAGACCGTTCGGCGCCGCGTCACGCTGCGTCAGACCGTTCGCGGCGGAATCACGCGGCGGCAGGCCGGAAGACGGCTTACGCGGCGGCATTCCGTTGGCGCCCGGCTGACGCTGCGGCAGACCGCCCGCCGCGGGGCCGCGCTGCGGCAAACCACCGGACGCGGGGCCGCGCTGCGGCAAACCACCGGACGCGGAATCACGCTGCGGCAAACCACCGGGGGCGGGATCACGCTGCGGCAAATTACCGGGGGCGGAATCACGCTGCGGCAAACCAGTGGCTGCCGAATCGCGCGGAGACAGACCCGAGGCCGCGTCCCGCGCGGGCGCGCCGTTCGTACCGGGCTGACGTTGCGGCAGGCCGCCGCCAGCGGTCGGATTCGGTACGCCGTTGGCGCCTGGCTGACGCTGCGGGAGATCGCCGGACTTCGGGGTCTCACGCTGCGGCGGCGGCGCACCGATACCGCCCGGCTTCGCGCCGCTGACCGTCGGCGGCGTCGGCGGCCGCTGCGGACCGCCCGGGGATAGGTTGCGCTTGGGCAGGCTCGCCGCGGCGAGCTTGCCGCGCTGCGGACCGTTGGAGGTCTGGCCGGGCTGCGGACGCAGGGTCGGGCTCGACTGGGCCGTGTCCTGGCGCAGTCCAGTCGCCATCGTGTTGCCCGGCTGACGCTGGGGGAGTCCATCGGAGTCGCCGGCCTCGGCGGGCTTGCTGACCGGAATCGGTCCGCTCACCCCTGGGTCGACGGTGACCATCATGTTGCCACCCGGCGTGCGGGTGATCGAGCGCATCTGCATGGACGACGACGTCGACTGGCGCTGCGGTGCGGCGGGCGACGGCGTCGGCGTCACGGGCTGCGGGCCCGAGATCGGCTGCCCGGCGACGATCAGTCCGATCGGCACGTGCACCGTCACGGTCACACCGGGATCGCGCGCGGTGTCGAAGGTCGGGCGCAGCCGCACGGTGAGGCCGTGGCGCTCGGCCAGGCGGCCGACCACGAACAGACCCATGTGCCGGGCGGTGTCGGGCCCCGGTTCCGCGGTCTGCTCGAGCTTCCTGTTGATCTCGGCCATTTCCGTGGGCGGCATACCGATGCCGCGGTCGGCGACCTCGATGAGCATGCCCTGGTCGTGCGCCTGCGCGAAGGTGAACTTCACGTCGGTCTCCGGCGGGGAGGCACGCAGCGCGTTGTCCAGCAGCTCGGCGAACAGGTGCGCGAGGTCGGAGGCGGCCGGTTCCTTCAGCGAACCGCGTGGCGTCGCGCCGAGCTTGACGCGCTCGTAGTCCTCGACCTCGGAGATCGCGGCGCGCAGCACGTCGGCGATCTCGACCGGCGCCGACTTACCGCGGCGCTGTTTGGTACCCGCCAGAATCAGCAGGTTGTCGCCGTTACGACGCATACGGGCGGCGAGATGGTCCAGCCGGAAGAGGTTCTCCAACAGGCGGGGGTCCTTCTCGTCGTACTCCATCGCCTCGATGAGGGTCAGCTGGTGGTCGACCAGCGACTTGGATCGTCTGGCCAGGGTCTCGAACATGTCGTTCACCTGGCGGCGCATCTGCGCCTGGTCACTCGCGAGGCGAAGCGCCTGGCCGTGGATGTCGTCGACGGCGCGCGCCAGCTGACCGATTTCCTCGGTGCTGCGCACCGGCATCGGCTCCAGCGGCACGTCCTCTGGGCGGGCGCCTTGCCGCAGCTGGGCGACCTCGTGCGGCAGATCGCTCTCGGCCACGCGCAGCGCGGCGAGACGCAGCTGGTGCAGCGGCACGATCATCGAGCGCGCGACGAACACCGCGAGCAGCAGCGCGGCGAGGATGGTCGCGATGACGACCGCGGTATAGGTCCACGCGTCGCGGTTGGCCGTGGCGGCCAGCGTGTCCATCGCGGTGTCGATGTCCTTGGTGGCCTTGGCGACCACTCGCTCGTAGACGTCGACGCTGCCGGTCAGCGAGTTCTTCAACTCGCCGAGCGGAATCTTGCCCGCCGCCGCCTCCGGGCTGCCCAGCAGCGAGACGCGGTTGTCGACGCCCGCGCGCATGTCCGCGATCGAGGCGTCGCCGTCGGGGAAGCGGTGCGCGAGCACGTTCAGCAGCTGCCGCTCGGTGTTCGCGGCCGTCAAGAAGGACGCGATGCCGGCCTGGGTGCTGTGCAGCACGTCGTTGAACGCGGCGAGCTCACCGACCAGGGTGGCACGAGTGTTCAACGAGTCGACGAGGCGCAGCTTCGCGGCGTCCAGCGCGGGGTCGGAGACCTGCGAGACGGTGCTCTCCACGATCCGCACGCTGTCGTTGCGGATCCTGTCGATCCCGCCCAGCGCCTCCGCCGGGTCGGCGGCGGCCTTGCCTCTGGACAGAATCGCCTTGGCCTCGGTGACCATGTTCTGCAGCGCGGACTCGGCCTTCGGCTGCCCGGCGAGTTTGCTCACGGCGCTCTGCGCCGTGGATATCGCCTTGTCCAGGTCACTGAGGTCCTGGTCGGTCACCACGCTCTGACCCGGCAACAGCGAGACCATCTGCGAGCCCGCGACCGTCGCCGCGGACGCACTCAGGCCGGTGACGGCCGGGATCGCCTCGATGTTCCCTGCGACCCCTTCCAAGCGGTTCGCTTCGGTGAACTCCGAGGTAATCCTCGACACGCCGAGCCCCACCGCGACCGCCAGCGGCACGGCAAGAACCGCCGTAACCTTCCAGCGCAGGTCCCAATTGCCGAGCGCCCAGCGCTTCTTGCCGGACCTTGCGGCGTCACGCATCTCCCACTCACTTTCCAAACTGGCCCCATCCACGCGCGCCATCAGCGAACCTCCACAATCGCATGCTGGCTCGACGGGTGGAGCTGGCCGAGAACTGCGGCTGGCCGAGAAATTGCGTCTACGACGGCCGAAATAAGTGACATCAGATTCTAACGGATCAATAACAGCTTGGGTGACATCGAGTATAGCTACGGGCTTTGACCTGCCCGTTCCAGGCAAAACCAAAGGTCGCGGCACCCACCCGGGCGTCGCGTGAAGTCTGCCACAATCATGCAGATCTATCGAGGCGGGCGTCGAGGCGAAGCTAGGGAGTCACAGGTTTGAGCACAGCATCACAGGCTGATTCGGTGGGGGGCGGTGGCCGGTCGACAGGTGGGCGCGCGAAGCACGACTACCGACCGGTCTATCAGACCAGCCTGGTCGATCCCGCCGAATTCTGGACCAGCGCGGCCGAAGCGATCGACTGGGAGGTGCCCCCCGGCCAGATCGTCGACCCCACCGCCAGGCCCGTGGCCAGGTGGTTTCCGGATGCCAGCCTCAATACCTCCTTCAATGCCCTCGACCGTCACGTGCGCACCGGCACTGCCGCCGAGGGGGGCCTGGCCGATCGGGCCGCCCTAATATACGACTCCGCTATGACCGGCGCAAAGGTCGTTTTCAGTTACGCCGAACTGCTCGACGCGGTGGCCACTTTCGCGGGCGCGATGGCCCGGCTCGGTGTCCGCAAGGGCGATCGGGTGGTCATCTATCTGCCGATGATCCCCGAAGCCGTGATCGCGATGCTCGCTTGCGCGCGAATCGGCGCGGTGCACTCGGTGGTGTTCGGCGGCTTCGCCGCCCCTGAACTGGCCGCCCGCATCGATGACGCCCAGCCTGTGCTGATCGTCACCGCCTCCGGCGGCATCGAGCCGGGCCGCAAGATCGAATACCCGCCGATCGTGTTGCAGGCGCTCGACCTCGCGCAGACCACCGCGCCGCGGCACGTGATCGTCAAGCAGCGCCCCGACCAGTTCACGCCGATCACCTTCGCCGCGCCACAGGCGGCCACCGAGACGCTGCCCAGCTCCGAAGACACCGTCGCGGCGCAGTGGCTGGACTGGGAGGACGCGGTACGCGACGCGGAGCCCGCCGATCCGGTGCCGGTCGCGGCCACCGATCCGCTCTACATCCTGTACACCTCGGGCACCACGGGGAAGCCGAAGGGCGTCGTCCGCGACAACGGCGGCCACGCCGTCGCGCTGGCCTGGTCGATGCGCAACATCTACGACGTCGGGCCGGGCCAGGTGATGTGGGCCGCCTCCGACGTCGGCTGGGTGGTCGGCCACTCCTACATCGTCTACGCGCCGCTGCTGGTCGGCGCGACCACGCTGCTCTATGAGGGCAAGCCGGTAGGCACTCCCGACTCGGGCGCCTTCTGGCGGGTGGTCGCCGAATACGGGGTGCGCGTGCTGTTCACCGCGCCGACCGCGCTGCGCGCCATCCGCAAGGCGGACGCCGAGGCCAAGCTGGCCCGCAACTACGACCTGTCCTCGCTGCGCGCGCTCTTCTGCGCGGGCGAGCGGCTCGACCCGGCCACCTACGAGTGGGCGACCGGCACCTTGCTGGCCGACCGGCCCGACTGCCCGGTCGTCGACCACTGGTGGCAGACCGAGACCGGCTGGCCGATCTGCGCCAACCTGCTCGGCCTCCAGGAGCTGCCGATCAAGCCGGGTTCGGCCTCGGTGCCGGTGCCCGGCTATCGGCTGCGGGTGCTCGACGCCGAAGGCAACCCCGTCCCGGCGGGCACCGAGGGCAACATCGTCATCGGGCTACCCATGCCGCCCGGCACCCTGACCGGGCTATGGCAGGACGAGCGCCGGTTCAGCCGTTCCTACATGTCGGCCTTCCCCGGGCACTACCTGACCGGCGACTCGGGCTACTTCGACGAGGACGGCTACCTCTACGTCCTCGGCCGCAGCGACGACGTGATCAACATGGCGGGCCACCGCCTGTCCGCGGGCAGCATCGAGGCCGCCATCGCGGGCCACGAGGCGGTGGCCGAGTGCGCGGTGATCGGTCTGCCCGACGAGCTCAAGGGCCAGCGCCCGATCGCCTACGTGGTGCTCAAGGAAGGCGTCGAGGTCGACACGGCGCAGTTGCGCGACGAACTGATCGCCCTGGTGCGCGAGAAAATCGGCGCGATCGCCGCGCTGCACGACGCGGTCGTCGTCGCCGGGCTGCCGAAGACCAGATCGGGCAAGATCCTGCGCAAGACGATCCGGCAGATCACCGCGGGCGACCCCTACGACATGCCATCCACCATCGAAGACCCCGCCGTGCTCGCCGCGCTGGAGGATCAGATCATCACCACCAGGGCCGACGAGGAGGCGAACGCCGCGTCGGACAACGGCGAGGCGACCCTGCCCGACTCGGATCCTGTTGCGCCGTCCTGATTCCGCTCCGGCGGCGATCGTGCCCTCAGAGCTTTCTCAGGGATCGCTCACCCGCGTGCCAGCGCTTCGCAATAGCGTCGGATGCGCTTTCGCTCGATCCCTCGAAGAACTGGAGGCATTCTCGATGAACTCTTTCCGTCGTCGCACCGGTCGTGCCGCGCTGGCCGCTGGCGGCATGGCCACGGTGGCGATACTGCTTTCCCCGGCGCTCGCGTCCGCCGACCCGGCGGAGCTGGCCGCGCCGCTGCTCGCCTCGGATTGCTCGTTCGCCCAGGTCGACGCAGCGCTGCACGACAAGGCGCCGCAGCTGGCCGCGATGCTGGACGCGAACCCGTCCAGGAAGGCGGAGTTGCAGCGCCGCTTCGACCAGCCGGTGGAACAACGCCGCGCCGAGTTCCAGCGCCTGGTCGACGAGAACCCGGGGGCCGCGCGCGAGGCGGAGAACGATCCGCGCGCCGCGGGACTGCGCGAGACGATCCAGGCCGTCGCGGCGGCCTGCCACAACTACTGATCGCAGCCTGACCGACGACCGCACCCGGGACCGGCAGAATGAACGACGTGACCCCCTCGACGCCGACCGTCCTCGTTGTCGATGACGACGAGGACGTGCTCGCCTCCGTCGAGCGCGGCCTGCGGCTGTCCGGTTTCCGGGTGCTGGTCGCCCGAGACGGCGCCGCGGCGCTGCGCAGCGTGAGCGAGCACGCTCCCGACGCCATCGTGCTGGACATGAACATGCCGGTGCTCGACGGCGCCGGGGTGGTGACCGCGCTGCGCGCCATGGGCAACGAAGTGCCGATCTGCGTGCTCAGCGCCCGCGCCTCGGTGGACGACCGAATCTCCGGGCTGGAATCAGGCGCCGACGACTACCTGGTGAAACCGTTCGTGCTCGCCGAGCTCGTCGCGCGGATCCGCGCGCTGCTGCGCCGCCGCACCGACACGCCCGCCCCTGCGACTCCCGGCGCGATCACCGTCGGTCCGCTCGAAATAGACGTCGCGGGTTATCGCGCACTGCTGCACGGCACCGAAATCGAACTGACCAAAAGGGAATTCGAGCTGCTGTCCACATTGGCCCGCAACGTGGGCGTGGTGCTGAGCCGGGAGCGTCTGCTGGAACTGGTGTGGGGCTACGACTTCGCCGCCGACACCAATGTGGTCGACGTCTTCGTCGGCTATCTGCGCCGCAAGCTGGAGATCGGCGACACCCCGCGTCTGCTGCACACCATCCGCGGCGTCGGATTCGTCCTGCGAGCGCCGAAATGAATCCGGCCGTGCCGTGAATACGCGTGGGCGCAAAACCTTTTCGTTGCGCACCCGGGTCGCGGGCGCGGCGGCCGCCGGCGCCGTCATCATCGTGACCGCGTTGAGCGCGATCACCGTGCAGGCGATCGAGCGCACCAATCTGCAGCAGAGCGACCAGCAGCTCGCGGTCGCGTCCCGCCTCGTCCTGCTCGACCCGGTGATCGCGGTCGGCGTGCTGGGATTGACCGGGCTCAACGACGACATGGCTATTACGGTGCGCGACAAGGGTTCCGTGGTGGCGAGCAGCCCGGTCCAGCTCCCCGACCTGCCCACCGGTTCGCGCACCGTCACGGTGGGCGGCGTCCCGTACCGCGTGCTCACCACGACCGAGAACCAACCGCCGGATCGCACTGTCTCCCTTGGCATTCCGGCCGACGAGGCGGCTCGCGCCACGGCGGAGCAGCAGCGCTGGGTGATGGGCGGCGCGCTGCTCGCGGTGGCGGCCGCCGGCGCGCTCGGCTGGTTGCTCGCCGGCCGCGCGGTGCGGCCGATCGTCGACCTCACCAGTCAGGTCGGTGCCCGCAGCGCCTTTCCCGATCGCGACAATCCGCAGCCCCCGGTGGACGGCAAGGGCATGCGCGAGGCCGAGGAGCTGGCCGACGCGGTGAACCGCATGCTGCAACGAGTGGACCAGGCGCAGGAGGAGACCGCGGCCGCGCTGGAGACCGCGCGCGATTTCGCCGCCGTCTCCGCCCACGAACTGCGCACCCCGCTCACCGCGATGCGCACCGACCTGGAGGTGCTGCGCACCCTCGACCTGGACGAGACGCAGCGCGCGGAGATCCTCGCCGACCTGCAACGCAGCCAGGGCCGGGTGGAGACCACGCTGGCCGCGCTGGAACGTTTGGCCACCGGCGATCTCACCAACGAACGCGATCACGTGGACACCGATGTCGGCGACCTGTGCGACCAGGCAGCGCACGACGCCATGCGGCACTTCCCCGGCCTGACCGTGCGCATCGAGACCGACGCCGAACTGGTGACCCGCGGCCTGCCCGCAGGCCTTCGCCTCGCGGTGGACAACGCCCTCGCCAACTCGGTGAAGCACGGCAGGGCCACCGAGGCGGTGGTCTCTGCGCACCGAACGCCGTGGGGCCACATCGTGATCGCCGTCGACGACAACGGGCGCGGCATTCCGGTCGAGGAGCGCGACGCCGTCTTCGACCGGTTCTATCGCGGCAGCCAGGCCAGCAAGGGCGGCTCCGGGCTCGGCCTGGCGCTGGTCGCCCAGCAGGCCCAGTTGCACGGCGGTCGGGCGTACTTCGAGGACAGTCCCCTCGGCGGCGCGCGGCTGGTGCTCGACCTGCCGGAGCGGCATCGCGTCGGCGATCAGTTGCCGTCGAACGGGGCCGGTTACCGAAACCGCTGAGGATCGTCCCGAAGCGCGCCGCGTCCGGGTGTGACGCGCATCGCGAGAGCGCGACCGGACGCAACGAAAACCTTTGCGCCCTTACCGAACTCTCAGAGAAACGCCAACGGGAGCGTTAGCAGCGGTCCCTAGGGTCAGCTCTCGTGATCGGACATCGCGCCCGCTGGGCCCTGCTCGCCGTTGGGATCGTCACCGCAGGAGCGATCGGAGGTGCACTCACCGCCTGCTCGGGCCCGGGTTCGGCGCCGTCGAAGATAGCTCTGATCAATGCCGACACCGGGCCGACGGGCGCGCGCATCGTGCAGGCACTGGAGCAGGACGGCGCCGGCTACGAATGGACCATGGTGAAACCGGGTGAGGCCGACGCCGACGACTACGCGGCCGTGATCACGCTGCCCGCCGATCTCACCCAAGCCATGGGCACGCTGGCAAGCCCGCAACCGCAGCGCGCCATCGTCACCGTCGCCGCGCACGACAACGCCGACGGCGACCTGGTGAACGGGGCTGTCCAGGCGGTGACCCACCGCATCGGCGCGACCGGCGTCGACGCCGCGCTGGCCGCCGTTGCCCAGGCCCGCAGCCAGCTCACCGGCGTGCAGTTCACCGCCCAGCTGCTCAGCGCCGGGGTGAACGCCGCGGCCTCTGGCGCCGATCAATTCAGCGCAGGCGCCGATCAGCTCCTCGGCTTCCTGGAATTCGCGAAAGAGGGCTCCGCGCAGCTGACTTCGGCGATCGCCATGCTCAACGACACCGTCGACGGCGCGGCCATGCAGGCGAATCAGCTTGCCGAAGCATTGGATTCGACCGGGATCACGATCGCACAGGTGCAGCAGACCGCGGGCACCGTCAGCGCGGGGCTGGACCAGATCCTGCCGCTGCTGCGCGCGCTGCCCTTCGCCAACGATCCCTCGCTGGCCGACATCATCGGCAAACTCGATGCGCTACGCGCTGTTTCGGGTCAGGCGGGCTCCCAGCTCGACGGCCTCGATCTACTCGTCGGCGGCGCCGTCGACCCGAACACCGACCTGGGCGCGCTGCTGCGGACCGTCGTCGGACGCCTCCAGTCCGCCAGCGCCCAGCTCAACGAGGGCGCCAAGCTCGCAGAGGGTCTCCCCCAGCTCGCCGAACAGGGCGGCGCGCAACTGGTCGACGCCATCGGCCAGCTCACCGGCGGGGTCACTCAGCTTCAGCAGATCGTGACCAACCTCAGCACGCAGACCGGCAAGGCCATGGACGCCCTCCCGATGCGCAGCACCACTCAGCAGTCCGCCATCGCCCTCGCCCTCACCGACCCGGTCGAGATCGTCCGCGAGTGAGCGCCGCTGCGGCGCAACGGAAACCGCTCCGGTTCCCTCGAAGCACCCCGGATACGACCGTGGCCCGCACTCCGGAGAGTGCGGGCCACGGGGATTCGTCGGCCGATCAGCCCGCGTTCAGCAGGTCGATCACGAAGACCAGGGTCTTGCCGGAAAGGTGGTGGCCCGAACCGGCCGCACCGTAGGCGAGCTCCGGCGGGATGGTGAGCTGACGGCGGCCGCCGACCTTCATGCCGGGGATGCCGTCCTGCCAGCCCTGGATCAGGCCGCGCAGCGGGAAGGTGATGGATTCGCCACGCTTCCACGACGAATCGAATTCCTCGCCGCTGTCGAATTCGACACCGACGTAGTGCACCTCGACGGTGCCGCCGGGCACGGCTTCCTTGCCCTCGCCCACGACAAGGTCCTTGATCACGAGCTCGGTGGGCGCGGGGCCCTCTTGGAATTCGACAACCGGCTTGGTCATTCGGCTATCCCCTTCGATAGGTGGGTTGATTGTCAGCGGTTGGTGATCTCGCGGTAGTCCCGCGCGCCGTAACCGGTGTAGATCTGGCGCGGGCGGCCGATCTTCAGCGGCTCGCTGTGCATTTCGCGCCAGTGCGCGATCCAGCCGGGCAGCCGGCCCATCGCGAACAGCACGGTGAACATGCGGGTCGGGAAGCCCATGGCCTTGTAGATGACGCCGGTGTAGAAGTCGACGTTCGGGTACAGCTGGCGCGAGACGAAGTAGTCGTCGGTGAGCGCGGCCTCTTCGAGCGCCTGGGCGATGTCGAACAGTTCGTCGTCGCCGCCGAGCTTGCGCAGGATGGCGTCGGCGTGCTTCTTGGCGATGGAGGCGCGCGGGTCGTAGTTGCGGTAGACGCGGTGCCCGAAGCCCATGAGCTTCACGCCGTCTTCCTTGTTCTTGACCTTGCGGATGAACTCCTTGACGTCGCCGCCCTGGGCCTTGATGTCGTCGAGCATCTCGAGCACGGCCTGGTTGGCGCCACCGTGCAGCGGGCCCCACAGCGCGTTGATGCCGCCGGACACCGAGGTGAACAGGTTGGCGTCCGAGGAGCCGACCAGGCGCACGGTCGAGGTGGAACAGTTCTGCTCGTGGTCGGCGTGCAGGATCAGCAGCATGTCCAGCGCGGCCGCGACTTCGGGGTCGACCTCGTAGGGCTCGGCCGGGAAGCCGAAGGTCATCCGCAGGAAGTTCTCCACCAGGCTCAGCGAGTTGTCCGGGTAGAGGAACGGCTGGCCGACGGACTTCTTGTACGAGTAGGCCGCGATGGTCGGCAGCTTGGCGAGCAGGCGGATGGTGGACAGCTCGACCTGCTCGGGGTCGCGCGGGTCGAGCGAGTCCTGGTAGTACGCCGAAAGCGCGTTGACCGCGGAGGAGAGCACCGGCATGGGGTGCGCGTTGCGCGGGAAGCCGTCGAAGAACCGCTTGAGGTCTTCGTGCAGCAGCGTGTGGCGGCGGATCCGGTCGGTGAACTCGTCGAGCTGAGCCTGACTCGGCAGCTCGCCGTAGATGAGCAGGTAGCTGACCTCGATGAAGGTCGAGGACGCCGCCAGCTGATCGATCGGGTAACCGCGGTAGCGCAGGATGCCCGCTTCGCCGTCGATGTAGGTGATCGCCGACTTGGTCGGGGCGGTGTTCATGAATCCGGGGTCGTACGTGACATACCCGGTGCTGGCCAGCAATTTGCCGAGGTCGACACCGTCGTTGCCTTCTGAGGCTTCGGTGATCGTCATGGCGTATTCGCCACCCGGGTAGCTCAGCACCGGTTTGGCGTCGTTGATGTCGTTCTCGGGCACGGAAGGATCCCTCTCAGGCTAGGACCGTCGGCATCGAAGTGCGGTCGGCACGGCGGTGCGATTACCTAGACGCTAGTCGCTGTCCACGCGGCCCAGCCACGAGGGTGCCCACCGAGCGACCTCACAAACGCCGCGTCGTCAGGTGAGGTTTCGCCGGTCATGCGGGCAGCGATTCGGTGTGCGCGCGGGAGACTCGGTAGCGAACGAATGCCGGGAAGGCCAACGCGGCCAGCACGACACCGATCACCACCAGCACTCCGCCGCCGGCAGCGGCGACCGCGGTACCCAGGCTCGCCGCGGCAAAACCGTGGGCAACATCACCGATCCGCGGGCCGCCCGCGACTACCACGATGAACACGCCTTGCAGGCGACCGCGCATCTCGTCGGTGGCGACGGTCAGCAACATGGTGGTGCGCAGCGCGGCGGACACCATGTCGACCGCGCCGCCGAAAGCGAGGAACGCCACCGCGATCCACAGCCAGACGCCGAGCCCGAACAGTTGCCCGGCCAGGCCGACCGCGAGCCCGAAGCCGACCATCGCGACGCCCCACAGCGCGATGCAGACGATCACGGCCAGACCCTGGCGGCGAATGCGCGGAATCCACCCGGAGAACACGCCGCCGAGCACCGCGCCCGCCGACATGGCCGCGAACAGCAGGCCGAGCGCGACGCCGCCGCTGGCCGGATCGCCGAAGGTCTCGTGGGCGATCTGCGGGAACAGCGCGCGCGGCATGCCGAACACCATCGCGATGACGTCGACGAGGAACGAAGCGAGCAGGATGCGCTGGGTGGCCAGGTACGCGAATCCGTCAAGGACCGTGCGGAATCCGGCCCTGCGCGCGTCGCCGGTCGGCGGGAACGCGGGCAGCCGCCACACCGCCCACAGCGTCACGAGCAGGGCGACGGCGTCGACGAGGTAGAGCGTCGACAGGCCGATCAACGGGATGAGCGCGCCCGCGAGCACCGGCCCCGCGATGGCGCCGACCTGCTGCACGGTCATGCTCAGCGAACTGGCGGCGGCGAGTTGTTCCGGCGGCAGGATGCGGGATATGGCCGCGCTTCGGGTCGGCTGGTTCACCGCGAAGAACGCCTGCTGCACGGCGAATAGGACAAGCACCACCCAGACGTTGTCGAGGCCTGCCGCCGCCTGCGCCCAGAACAGCACCGCGGTGACGCCGGTGCCCGCGGTGGTGACGACCATCAGCTTGCGCCGGTCCATGACGTCGGCGAGCGCACCGCCCCACAGCCCGAACAGGATCAGCGGCACGAGTCCGAAAAGTCCGGAAAGCCCGACATATCCGGAACTGCCGGTGATCTGGAAGATCTGCTGCGGTACCGCGACCACCGACAGCTGGGCCCCGACGACGGTGACGATGTTGGTCGTCCACAGCCTGCGATAGTCGGGATTGCGCAGCGGGGTGGTGTCGGCGAGCAGCTTCACCGGCCGGAGATTAGCGAGTTCCCGACCTGCGAGACGACGCGATATTCATCACATGAATCATCTCTTGTCAGGGCTGCAAGCGATCGACCGCCATCAGGCCCTCGGCGATCCGCACCCGGATCCTGTTGTGCAGCCTGCCGCGTCGGCCCTGCCAGAACTCCACCTCGTCGGGGCGCAGCAGATAGCCGCCCCAGTGCGGCGGCACCGGGATCTCGTCGACGTCGGCGAAGCGCGCGGTGGTCTCGGCAAGCGCGCGATCCAGTTCGGCCCGCGACCCGATCGGGCGGGACTGCTGCGAGGCCCACGCTCCGAGTTGGGAGTCGCGCGGACGCGAGCGCCAGTACACCGAGGTCTGGTCGGCGGAGGATTTCTCGACCGGCCCGCGCACGTGCACCTGCCTGCCGAGCGCGGGCCACAGGAACGTCGCCGCGGCGAACGGGACGGCGGCCAGTTGGGCGCCCTTGGCTGAGTCGTAATTCGTGTAAAAAGTCACACCTTCGGGTGAGAGTCCTTTGCAGAGCACGGTTCTAGCGACCGGTCGCGGCACGCCGTCGGCCAGCGAGACCGTGGCCAGGACCATCGCGTTGGGCTCGGCGATGCCGACGGCGGTGGCCTGCTCGATCCAGTGGCGCAACAGCGGCTCCCAGCCCCCGCCCAGCCACGTTTCGTCGAGGTCGATGTCCTCGCCGGAGCCGAAGGGCGCGCCGCCGTACTCGACCCGCATCGCGGACAGATCGGTGTCGGCCGGGAGCTCGATCGCGTTGCGGCCGGCGTCCGGCGGGAGCAGGACGGGATCCGACGCTGAATTGTCCAGGTCACGCATGGGCCAGACGTTACTCTGCGGTAGCAGGGAGCTAAGGTTTTGGTGATCGGCATGTGCTCGGCGAGCGGCACCCTCATCGACGAGAACTCATGCGACCCGAAGTGCAAGGAGAGTCACAACATGACTACCAGCCCCGCGGTTCCCGGTGGCCAGGCCACCGTGCCCAGCGATTTCGTCAGCGGCCTCGAGGGCGTGGTGGCTTTCACCACCGATATCGCCGAACCGGACAAGGACGGCGGCGCGCTGCGCTACCGCGGCGTCGACATCGAGGACCTGGTCGGCAGCCGGGTGACCTTCGGCGACGTGTGGGCGCTGCTTGTCGACGGTGAGTTCGGCCGCGGCCTGCCGCCCGCCGAGCCCTTCCCGCTCCCGGTGCACACCGGCGACGTGCGCGTCGACGTGCAGGCCGGTCTGGCCATGCTCGCGCCGATCTGGGGCTACCAGCCGCTGCTCGACATCGACGACCAGGAAGCCCGCGAGAACCTGGCCCGCGCCTCGGTGATGGCGCTGTCCTACGTGGCGCAGTCGGCGCGCGGCATCTACCAGCCCGCGGTGCCGCAGAAGAAGATCGACGAGTGCACCACGGTCACCGAGCGCTTCATGACCCGATGGAAGGGCGACCCCGACCCGCGACACACCGAGGCCATCGACGCCTACTGGGTCTCCGCGGCCGAGCACGGCATGAACGCCTCCACCTTCACCGCCCGCGTCATCGCCTCCACCGGCGCCGATGTGGCGGCCTCGCTCTCCGGCGCGATCGGCGCGATGTCCGGCCCGCTGCACGGCGGAGCCCCGGCCCGCGTGCTGCCCATGATCGAAGAGGTCGAGAAGACCGGCGACGCCCGCGCGCTGGTCAAGGGCATCCTGGACCGCAAGGAGAAGCTGATGGGCTTCGGCCACCGGGTGTACCGGGCCGAGGATCCGCGCGCCCGCGTGCTGCGCGCCACCGCCAAGCGTTTGCAGGCCCCGCGCTACGAGGTGGCGGCCGCGCTGGAGCAGGCCGCGCTCGCCGAGCTGCGCGAGCGTCGTCCCGACCGGGCCATCGAGACCAATGTGGAGTTCTGGGCCGCGGTGATCCTCGACTTCGCCGAGGTGCCCGCGCACATGATGCCCGCCATGTTCACCTGTGGCCGTACCGCGGGCTGGTGCGCGCACATCCTGGAGCAGAAGCAGCTGGGCAAGCTGGTGCGCCCGGCCGCGATCTACACCGGTCCCGCGGCGCGCAGGCCGGAAGAGGTCGAGGGCTGGGCGGCCATCGCCCACCTCTGAGCCGGCAACCGCATAGACGATCGCCCGAAACCACGCCGCCCCTGAACGTGCCATGCACGTCCAGGGGCGGTGCTTCATCTTCCGAATGTTCGAATTACCGTGCGCCGATCGGCTTTCCGAAGAACGAGGCGACGGTCTCACCGAACACCGAGGCCAGGAACGGCAGCTCGCCCGGCGTGGCGAGCATCGTCGGCATGTCGCTCGTGCTGCACCCCGCCTGGGCTGGCACGCCGTCGAGCCGGTCGCGCAGCCACAGCAGGGCCGCGGGGCCGCCGGTGATCTCTGCGACGATGTGCTCGCTGGCGTGATCGCGGGTGAACTGCACCTGCGCGTCCGGATTCTGGCAGTAGGTGTTCACCAGGTCGTTGGTCGAGCCGAGCGGCAGGATCTCGTCCCAGGCCGAATGCCAGATGAACATCGGCATGTCGGGCACCGTCTTGCCGAGCTTGGTGTCTTCCAGCATCGCGGCGACCACCGGGTCGTGCAGCGGATCGCCCTCGGTCTGCATGAGTCCCTTCAGGTTCAGGAACGGAAACAGTGCTGACTGGTACTGCACGCACAGCGGCGCTTTGAGCGTCATCAGCGCCTTGCCGAGCGGATTCACTTTGCTGTCCAGGAACGCCGCGAAGTCGGGATATTCGCGCGCCAGACCCATCACCGCGGCGAACACCAGTCCGGCCGTGGCCTGGTTGTTCGCCATGTTCAGCGTCGCGCCGAGATCGGCGCCGACACCGCCCTGGGCCGCGCCGACAATGTTCAGCTCCGGCGCGTAGCTCGCCCGTAGCTCGGCGGCGTGGCCGGTCGGCATGGATCCGCCCGAGTAGCCGTAGAGCCCGACCGGCGCGCCCGGGCCGACCTCCAGCGGCGCGAACGAGGTCGCGGCGCGGATTCCGTCCAGGGTGATGCGACCGCCGAGCGGTCCGGCCGCGTACGCGGAATTCGGGCCCTGGTGGTCGGGAACGACCACGGCCCAGCCTTGCTGCAAGGCGGCTTGGGCGAACACGAATTCGCCCGGCGCCACGATCTGCCCGAGCAGCGGCGCGACCGAGAGGTGCTGGAGCGCGTAGGAGGGCGTGCAGTAGCCGGCGGTGGAGTCCTCGGCGATCTGCAACGACAGCAATTTGCGCGGCTCCGGCGCGACGCCGCGCGGCTTGATCAGCGTGGCGACGGCCGAGATCGGCTGGTCCCTGCTGTCGTTGGAGCGGTAGGAGACCTGCCAGGCGTCCACGTTGAGCGGAATGAGACCGAAGTTCGCGAGGTCGACCTGGCGCACCGCGATCACCTCGCCCGGCGCGGCGGCGGCGAGCACCTCCGCCGGCTGCCGATAGAAGGCCTGGTCGAGTTCGGGCGGCAGCGGAAGCACCCGAGCGGCTTCGACGGGTGGACCGACCGGCGCGTCCGGCTCCGCTCCCGCCCGCGCTCCGACCCCCGCGAGCGACACGGCGACCGCCGCGCTCATCGACACCATGTAGAACCGGCGCATCCGGCCGGACCTCGTACTGGTCCTCATCGACCCACATCCTCACCATTCGCGATTGAGACGCCAGCGTCTCAATGTGGGGCAAACTATGGCACGGATGTGTCTGGGACGCAATCAGTTCGAGGTGTCGTCCGGCAATGCCAGCGCGGTGAGCAGTGTGGTCAGCACGTCGACGAGCACCTCGACGGGCGGACGCGGATCGTCGAGGCTCCACTGGTGCACGAGGCCGTTGACCGCGCCGATGAACGCCGCCATGGCCACTCGCCAGCCACCAGGCGGGGTGCGCACGCCCGGCAACGCTCCAGCGGCCGCCTCGACGACCGCGCCCCACCGGTCCCTGACCTCGGCGCGATGCCGCTCCATCGCCTCGCTGACCCCGACGATCTCGACGAACGCGACCTTCGCCTTGCGGATGTCGCCGACGATGGCCCCTGTGTAAGCGCGGATGGCCACGTCTACCAGGACGCGCGGCTCGACGGTGTCCGCCGCGGCGAGCGCCCGCGCGACGGCGTCGCGGGCCTGCTCCTGAATCCGGTCGTAGACCTCGACGAGCAACTCCTCGCGGCTCCCGTACTGCTCGTAGAACTGCCTGCGGGACAACCCCGCCGCCGCGCAGATATCGGTGATGGAGCTGTGTGCGTACGTCTTGTCTGCGAACACCGTGAGCGCGGCCTCGACGAACAGCGCGCGCCGCTCGACCTGCCGCTCCGCGACCGACTGCCCGGCGTAACTGTGTCTCGACCGCACCGCACTCACATCCGAGGACCCTAGTGCGAGCCGCCTCGACCCACCCCGTACACCGGGTGGCCCGAACCCCTATTCGTCGCCGAGCGAGGCCGCCCAGTCCACCGCGACGGATTCACCGCGATCCACAGTGAAGAACGCCACCTCGAGGTGCTGGCCGAGGTCGACGAGGCCGATCGCGGCCAGCGGCACCGGTTGGATCAGGCGGACCCGCCACGGCAGCGTTTCGTCCCAGGCGCGCAGCTCGAGATCGAGGCGGAGCACCGGATCGTCCAGGCCGGAGTAGTCGGCCGCCACCGGCGAGGCCGCGAGCACGGTGGCGTCGGCCCTGCGACCGTCGGCGAGGATCTTGGCGATGCTCACCCTGACCGCCTCGTCGGCGTCTGGGAGGTAGAGCACCAGCCGGTCCATGTCCCCGGGATCGACCCGGCAGGCGACCACGTCGGCGGGCTGCATCCACTCCAGGTCTTCCTCGCGCACCCGCTGCCGCACCCTCGTCTCGTACGGGCGCTCCCCCTCGATCTGCACGCGAACCCAGAACACGTGGCCGGGCTCGCCTCGCCGCGGCTGCGGCCCCGGCCCCACAACGAAGGGCAGCGGGAACGACGGCGCCGAGCTCTTACGCACGCCGAGGATGGTCGCCGATCCCGCGGTGCCCCGGATCAGCAATTCGCGCCGCGCGGCGCCGGACAGCGCGCCCGCCCGCAGACCGAAGTTCCGTGGTCGCCGGGCGCGAATCCGCCACCCGGAATCAGCCGACGCCATGCCCATGGGCGAAAAGAGTAGCCGCACTGTGGCGTACGCCACAGCAATACGTCGGTTCTATGAGTAATTGATCACACCTTCGCTGGTTTCCGAGACGTCACGCCGCACAGGTACCCACCCGCACGAACCGACCAGGTCGGACACGCTTTACCCTATTGGCCATGACCTCTGCGTTCCCGACCATTCCCGACGACCTCAAGCCCGCCGACGGACGGTTCGGCTGTGGCCCCTCCAAGGTGCGCCCGGAACAGCTGGAGTCCCTCGTCAAGGTGGGCGCCTCGGTGTTCGGAACCTCTCACCGGCAGAAGCCGGTGAAGGACGTGGTCGCGCGGGTGCGCAGCGGCCTGCGCGAGCTCTTCGCCCTGCCGGACGGCTACGAGGTCGTGCTGGGCAACGGCGGTACCACCGCGTTCTGGGACGCCGCCGCGTTCGGTCTGATCCGCGAGCGCTCGCTGCACCTGACCAACGGTGAGTTCTCCAGCAAGTTCGCCGCCGTTGCCAAGGGCAACCCGTTCATCGGCGACCCGATCGTCGTCTCGTCCGAGCCGGGCAGCGCCCCCGAGCCGGTGGCCGACCCGTCGGCCGACCTGATCGGCTGGGCGCACAACGAGACCTCGACGGGCGTGGCCATTCCGGTGCAGCGTCCGGCCGGCTCGGAGCACGCGCTGATCGCCATCGACGCCACCTCCGGCGCGGGCGGCCTGCCGGTGACCATCGCCGACGCCGACGTCTACTACTTCGCGCCGCAGAAGTGCTTCGCCGCCGACGGCGGCCTCTGGGTCGCGCTGATGAGCCCCGCCGCGCTGGCCAGGGTCGAGGAGATCAAGGGCAGCGGCCGCTGGACCCCCGAGTTCCTCTCGCTGCCTGTCGCGATCGACAACAGCACCAAGGACCAGACCTACAACACCCCGGCGCTCGGCACCCTGCTGCTGTTCGCCAACCAGATCGAGTGGCTGAACGCCAACGGCGGTTTGGACTGGGCGGTCAAGCGGACGCTGGATTCCTCCTCGCGGCTGTACTCGTGGGCCGAGTCGAGCGAATACGCGACCCCGTACGTCACCGACCCGGCGCACCGCTCGCAGGTCGTCGGCACCATCGACTTCGCCGACTCGGTGGACGCGGCGCAGGTCGCGAAGGTGCTGCGGGCCAACGGAATCGTCGACACCGAGCCCTACCGCAAGCTCGGCCGCAACCAGCTGCGCGTCGGGATGTTCCCGGCCATCGATCCGGAGGACGTGAGCCAGCTCACCCGCAGCATCGACTGGGTCGTCGAAAAGCTCTCCTGAGCGATTTTCCCGGTGCCCGTGGTCTTCGAAAAGACCACGGGCACCGCGCTCGAATCACCCCGAGTGAGCACAAACTCCCAAAATCGGTAAACCCCACTCGACAACCGCAATTCCCCGCACTACCAGCCCCGACCAGGGCGAGTCTTACGAGCCCGTTCGCGGCCGTCTCGCTTCCGAGCGGCCGAGACGCATGCGACGAAGTCGCGAGTATCGGCCGCTCGGAAGCGAGACACAAGGGGCCGCGAACCCGCGCGCGCCAGCGCGCCGACAACACAGCGTCAGCGCGCCAAAGGTCACAGATTAGCTGTTTCCGCAAGGGCGCGGCAGATTTTGGTGCCGCGTGTCTTGCCTCGAGATCATCGAATGTGCACTACTGTTTCGGAAAGTGGGCGGTGTCGCGAGCCGACGCGATAAGGAGGTAACGGTGCGTGAGCTTCGAGTGATCGGGGTGACGCCCGACTCCACGCACATCGTGTGTATCGACACCGAGTCCGGCCAGAAGTTCCGGCTGCCCGCAGACGACAAGCTACGAGCCGCCGCGCGCGGAGACCTTGCCCGATTCGGCCAGATCGAGATCGAAATGGAAGCGTCTATGCGTCCCCGCGATATCCAGGCCCGTATCCGTGCCGGGGCCTCCGTCGAACAGGTCACCGAAGAATCCGGTATGCCCGCGAGCCGGGTCGAGCGTTTCGCGTATCCGGTGTTGCTCGAGCGCGCCCGCGCCGCCGAGCTCGCGCAGAAAGCGCACCCGGTGCGCCCCGACGGCCCCGCCGTGGAAACCCTGATCGATATCGTCACCGCCGCTTTCACCGAGCGCGGGCACACGCTCGAGAATGCCGAGTGGGATGCCTGGAAAGACGAAAAGGGTTACTGGGTTGCCCAGTTGCAATGGCAGAACGGACGTTCCGAGATCGCCGCGCACTGGCGTTACCAGCCCGACGCGCACGGCGGTTCGGTCTCGCCGCTCGACGACCCCGCCGCGGATCTGATCGACCCCGATTTCGGTCGCGCGCTGCGCGGTCTGGCGACCGTCCTGCCGCCGCAGGCCGAGCTGGACGCGCCC
>NZ_BDCF01000081.1 GCF_001613365.1 Nocardia xishanensis NBRC 101358 | reverse complement strand
ACGAACGCGGCCACCGGCGCGGCGTCGCCGCTGTCCTCGTCGCCCACCACATCCGCCGCACCGGCGCAGCAGTCCGGCGCCACCCCTTCGTCCGGCCCCGTCCGGCCCGGCGCGCAAAACAGTGCCGTCGCGCCGGACGGCACTACCCGCCCGGTGCCCGCCGACCGGACCACCGGCGAGCGCTCTTCGGCGACGAACACCGGTTCGGCACGCGCGGGGGCCGTCGCGGGCGGACCCGCGGACGGTCCCGGTGCGATGCGGGCGCGGGTCGCGGACTCCGAAGCGCCGCGGGCCCGACCGCAGGCCGATTCCGACGTGGACGTCGACGGTGATCAGCCGCAGGTCCAGGGGCAACCCGCCGACCTCACTTCACCGGACTCCGGTTCGGATAGTGACGCGAATCAGCCTGCCGGACAGCAGGATACGGACGAGTCCGCGGATCAGGACAATAGTCCTTCGGTGGATCCGGCCGCCGCAGCTGCCGGTCTCGTCCTGCCCCCTCCGCCACCCGCTCCGAGCGCCTCGCGCCCGACCACCGAAGGCGACTCGACGAACGATGCGGCGGACGCCGACACGACCGCAGACTCGGACGGGCGCCCCACCCCCGACCCCGATCTCGATCCCGATCGCGATCGCGACCCGGACCTCGATCCCGACACGGCCGCCCCTGACTCGGATTCCGCCGCCGACTCGGACTCCGGCACGAACTCCGACCCCCGCCGCGTACTCCCGGAGGACAGCAGCGAAGCGACCACGGCGGAGATCGACGAGGCCGCCGCCATCCTCGACCGGAGAGAACCCGGTCTGCGCGCGGAAGATCTGCTGCTCGGCGATTCCGATTCCCAACCCGCCACCGACGAGGCCGCCAGTGCGCTGGCGAGCAAGAACGCCCAGCGGTGGGAGGGGCTGACGGACGCCGAGCGGGCGGTCGTCATCCGTGCGCACCCCGACGTGATCGGCAGGGCGCCCGGCATCGACGCCCGTTCCGCCGACGCCGCCAACCGGTTGCAGATCGCAAGGGATATCGCGGATCTCGGCTCGCGCGACAGCCTGACCAGCCAGGAACGCCGGCGACTGCGAGACCTGAGGCGCACGGTCTCGGGCCTGCGGCAGGCGCAGCTGCGGGCCGCCGCGATCGACCAGAACCTGCCGGTGCGCGTGCTCGCCTACGATCCGGCCGCATTCGGTGGTAGGGGCAGGGCACTGGTCGCGTTCGGTGATCCGGCCACGGCGACGCAGGTGTCCGTGCATGTGGCGGGCCGCAACAGCACCGTGGCGGACATCGGTTCGGTCTTGCAGGCGACCGCCGCCCGGCATGCCGCGGCCGCGGGCCGCCTGCGTTCGGGTGATTCGCTGGCATCCATCGCCTGGATCGGTTACCGGACGCCGGGCCGCGTGGGCGCGCTGGTCACCTTTCAGGCGAATCGAGCGGCGCGACTGCTGCGGCGCGATCTCGCGATCCTCGGCGCGACGAGGACGGCGCCGGGGGAAAAGCCGTCCATCAGGATCGTCGCCGACGGCTACGGCGTCGACGTCACCGCGGCCGCGGGCAAGAAGGGCCGGTTGTCGGGTCTGGTCGGCGAGGTTGTCCTGACCGGTATCCCGGGCGATCCGATTCTGCCGTCGAAGCGTTTCGGCGACGACGTGCGGGTTTTCGTTCCTCACGAGACCAACGGGCTCTACCACCACTGGAACGCGCCGGAACCCGAGGGATCGAGGCCGCCGCGCGGGGTCCCGGTCGACACCATGTACCGGGTGTCCGATATCGAGGCCAACCGGGCGGGGACGGCGCCGTATCTGCCGGATACCGGTCCGTCACAACCGAATTCGCCACGTCCGGAGGTGGCCGAGAACGGCTGCGGACCGCAGGCGCTGTGGCAGGCGGCCGCGGTCACCGGCAATCCCGACATCACCGTTCCCGAGCCGGACAGCGTCGGCCAGGACGGCATGGACTGGCGTGATATGGAGCGACACGCCGGTGCCCAGCTGACTCCGGTGTGGAGCCGCGGACGCTTCTCCGCGTTGAACCTGCTGGGGATCGGACGCACACGCTCGGGACAGCACATGATCGCCGACGCCCTGCGGTACATGCGCGGCAAGTCCGCGGTGATCGTCATCGATCAGCAGCGAGGACGCGTCCCCACCGGCGAACCGGGCGCGCACGCGTTCACCATGTACTACGACTCCGACACCGACAAGGTGATGGTGTACGACCCGGTGCGGAGTCCGGATCCGTTCGAGTTCGACTCGGCCGATGTGCCCGACGCCAAGGCCACCTGGGGCATCTTCTACAACAAGAACGGCATCGCGACGCGCCCGCTCGGTGACGAGGGCAGGCACGGGCTCGCGGCTGGAAGCGGCGCGCGGAACGACGATCTCGACCGGCGAATGCCGCCGCGCGCCGGCACGAGCGACCCGGCCGATCCGATGGCCGCGATCCTGCGCTACCTCGACGAATCGCGGACGCCCGAGCAGCAGGATCCCGACCCGCTGACCGACGCCGAGCGCACGCACGTGGACGACCTGTCTCGCGGTCTCGGACTGGGCGATGCGTTGCCGGGTACCTCGAATCCGTTGCGAGCGCTGGCGGATCTCGCGCGGATCGCCATGCCGTCGCCGCAGCTCGATACGGACTCGGGAGCACGCCAGGCGCCCTCCGCTATCGCACCGGAAGTCCTTGTTCCACAACGACTGTCGCCCGAGCTGACGGAGGCGTGGCTACTTCGGCAGCTGAACGTTCCCCTCGATCCGCAGCTGGAGGCCCGGCTCGAGGAAGCGATCGCCGAGCAGCGGTATCGAATACTGTTGCGCGCGGGCGCGATCGAAGCGCTCGCCTCCGCGATCCAGTCTCCGACCACCGACGACCTCGATCTCAGCGCCGCCGAGGTCGCCCGCTGGGCCGGTGCGCTCGACGTCTCCGCCACCGATCTCGCCACCGACCGCGGTACAGCGAACACGCTGATCCGGCTTCGCGCGGAGGCCCGTGACTTCGCCGCCACCGTCGCCCGGCTGGCCGAAGCTCCGCCACAGCGCGACGACACGGATCCCGATGCCAGGCGCTCGCCGGAGCCGGCGTCGAATTCGGTGACCGAGCGCAATCGCGGTCGCTGCGCGGAACTCGCGTTGCGGTTGATCAAGACGTTGACCGGCAGCTCGCTGATCCAGCTTCCTTCGGGAGCGGTCGGGCTGGAGGGCATGACCGCGGCCGAGCTGCAGGACGCGGCGGGCGGGCGGCTGCGTCCAGTGACCGATCACGACGAGATCAGGCGGACATTGCTCGATATGCCGGAGGGCTCTTCGGCTTTGGTGGTCGACGCGTACTCCCGTCCGGTCGATGAGCACGGTGTCGGCGCACATGCCTATGTGCTCAGGCGCGAGGGGGACGCGGTCTTCGTCTACGACGCGGGCTCGGGCACGGTCAAGGGCTACCCACCGAACTTGCCTTCCGATGTCGCCTCGACCCACATGATCCTGTTCGACGAGAACGGTGTCCCGATACACCCGATCGACGCGGATGGTCTCGACGGGGCGCCGACCGTGGATCCGGCGATGCGTATCGGTCTTTCGCTGGATACGCCTTCCGAGCAGGTTCTTTCGCTGCTGGAGCGGACCAAGGTCGGGCGGGAGGCGCTCGCCGCGCTGGGAGACGGTGTCGTCGAGATCGATTTCGCGCACAGCCTGAGCGACGGCACCTCCGCAGGCCTGTACCAGTCCGGCACGCTCGTCGCCGAAGTCCGCACCGGTGAACAGAATCTCATCCAGCAGGCGATGACGCTGGTGCACGAGGCCCTCCACGCGCAGATGGCGTTGGACGGTGAAACCAGCAGTCGGTCGAACCGGATTCGCTTGCTCGGCCGGGACGAGTTCGTCGCGCAGATGGTCCGCGAGGAAGCATTCGCCGCGGGCCGAGAGTTCGAGTTCGCCCGCGAATTGGCTCAACTCGGCTTCCAGATCGACAGTCTGCCGGATGCCGCACAGCGATACCTCGCGGTCTACGACGCCAGGGTGGCGCGGCTGTCACACGCCGGCACCGGTCTCACCGAGGCGGAAATCGATGTTCGCGCGCGGGAAGCGGCGGCATCGGCCATCGCGGATCACATCGCCACCTATGAGTGGGCCGATGGCCGAAACTACACCGAGTACTACAGCGCCGCTTGGGACAACGTCGTGCTCGGCGGGCCCGAGGTGCACGTGTGGCGCTCGCTCGATGCGGAGGCCGAGGTCTCCGAGAACGCGACACGACGGGTCGTCGCCGAAAGGCGGCGGAAGGAGCTGGCGCGCCAGATAGCGGATCTCGCGGACGGTCTCGATGTCGACGTCATCGATGTCATCGACCCGGAACTGCGCGCCGAGGCGCTGCCGAGGTTGCGCGAGGCGAACGAACGGGAATTGGCGGAGCTGGCCGATCAACTCGGTGCCGAACGGGCCGATGTCGGCCGCGACATGGCGCCCGACGCGGTGGTGGAGCAGCGGCGTGCCGAGCTGCTCCAGCGGGAGTTGAAGCTGCTACTGCTGTCCGACGTCGGCGACCGCTACCACCTGCAGGGTGAGCTGGTCGGCCGGGCGGACGCCGCCGCGAATGCCGCGGCCGCCCGTGATGTGCTCGTGTCCGAACTCGAAGACGCCGGGTTCGACGAGGCGGTGGCGATCACTCCGCATGTCGCGCTCGTGAGCGGGGAGCCGCCGAGGATGGTCGTCGTCGCGCCCGAGCGCGAGCACGCCGCGGCGATAGCCGAGGCACTGGCACTTCATCCGGAACTCGAGTCCGCGCTGCGGCATCCGGATCTGGACCTGCGGCTGATCGAGATCGCGGCGCCGGACCCGGCCGCGGATGTCGAGATCACGTTGCTCGGGCCACGCGCGGCCGCCAGGGTCGGCGAGGACGCACTGAATTGGACCTCCGAAGACGAGCCTGCCGTGCCGGTGGGTATGCCGGGTGACACCGCGGGCGCGGCGTCGGTGGCTCGGATCGAGCGGGTTCGTAGTGTGCTCGAGAGCAGCGATATCGGTGTATGGGCCGACGATATGTTGCGGCGCAACAACGTTCACGTGGTGTATGAAACGGGTGTCGAGCCGCGCTATTACCCGGAGCGCGGGACGCTCGTGCTCGATTACGGGACCTCGGAGGTCGAGCAGGCCCTCGCTATGGTGCATGCCGCGGCTCATCTTCGCGATGCGACGGAGGGGCTGTCGCCACATCCCTTGTCGACCGGTCGCGACGACTATGTGACGGCGATGGTGCGGCAGGAGGGTCGTGCTCACGCGCTCGAGGCGCAGTTCGTCAAGCAGTTGCGTGCCCTCGGCCACGCCATTCCGGTGGGCGATCTGGAGCGCGTCGGCGACGCCGCACGCGCTGGAGAGTCGCGCCGGGTTCCGGATCCGATGACCGAGTCGTCGCGGCCGCGGCGCCTCGGTGATCCGATGCGGGACCCGGCGCTGGACTTCGCCGCGGCGGGCATCCGGGCGTATCTCGATGCTTCCGGTGGTGGGGTCGCCAACTATGCGGGCGCCTACACCAAGAATTGGAACGACGCGAACGGCGCGGTTGCCGACGGCACGGTCGACGTCGGTGACCGGCTTCCCGACGCCGAGGTCTATCAGAACGTCGATGACGCGGAGTTCGTCGAGCACTTCGACGACGACTGGGCGGATCCGGTCGATGTCGATGCTCATCACGACGTCGACGACGCTCCGTCCGCCGAACCTTCCGACGACGTCGCACGGCATACGCCCGAGGCGAACCGTGGTCGCTGCGCCGAACTCGCGTTGCGGCTGATCAAGCGGTTGACCGGCAGTGCGGCGATCGAGTTGCCGACGCGCCCGGTGGGGCTGGACGGTATGTCGCAGACCGAGGTGCAGGAGGCCACGGGCGGACAGTTGCGTGCGTTCGTCGACCATGACGACATTCGACGGCAACTCCTCGATCTGCCCGAGGGGTCGACGGCATTCGTGGTCGACGAGTACGCGGGCCCGGTGGACGAGTACGGCGTCGGCGCGCACGCTTATGTTCTGGTCCACGAGCCCGGCGGCGTCGTCATGGTCCGCGACCCGGGCGCGGACTATGTGAAGCGATTCCCGCCGGTCGCGTCGCAGCAGTTGCGCGGTACGCACGCGATTCTGCTCGACCCGCACGGAAACCCGGTGCATCCCATCGACTCCGACTCCGACGCGCATCCCGTTGAGGACTCGGGTGTTCGGATCGGCCGTTCGCTCGATTCGCACGCCGATCAGGTGCGCGCGCTGTTGCTCGGAACCAGCACCGGCGCGGACGTACTACGGGTGCTCGGTGATTCGTCGGTGCGGGTTCGCTACGAGCGGGCGGCCACGGACAGGCGCAGTGGCGGTTTCGCCGCCGACTCGTTGACGGCCACGGTGTACACCGGCACCAATGACCAAGTGCGCCAGGCATTGTCGTTGGCGCACGAGTCGGTGCACGCCGAGCGGTACCTGCGCGGTGAGTCCGGTCACCTCGGCATGGACCGAGCGACGTTCGTCCGCACGATGGTCGCCGAGGAGGCGGCCGCGATCGCGCGCTGGATCCAGCTCGCGCGCGAGTTCCGCGGCGACGACCAACTCGGCGGGTACTTCGGCGACCGGCACTATTTCGAGGACATCTACGCCGCCGCATACGCCGCGTCTTTCGAATCCGCGACCGGCACAGGACAATCGGTCGACGCCGACAGTGCGCGCCGAGCGCACGAGCGGGCTGTCGAGGCGTTGATCGACGAGGTCGGGACCCACGCCTGGCCGAACGGCAGGAATTATGCCGAGTACTACGCGGCCGAATGGGACCGCGCTCGCACCGATCACGCCGGGTTCTTCGACGCGCAGGTGGCGCCGGACCCAGCGCCGCAAGCTGCGGTGGACCTGCACGCCGGTGCCGTCGACCGCGGCCGCGCGGGCCGAGAACTGGCCGACATCACCGTCGAACTCAACAGCAGGGCAGGCGAATACGGCATCGCCGCGCACCTGGACGCCGAGTCGTTGTATCGCGAGATCACCGATCGTCTCGGTCCGGTCCGGGACGAAATGGCCGATCCCGCGGTCACACCCGAGCGATTGGCCGATCTGCGCCGGATCGCGCACGATCTGCTCTCGCTGACCGATCTGACAGCGCGGCGCGAGAACGCACAGGCGGCATTCGATCGGGCTGCCGACCGACTGTCCGCGCTGGCCGCCCGCGAGGTGCTCGCTACCTACGCCCCGGACGCGGGTCCCCTCGGCGACCACTACGTCTACGTTCTCGGCAGGCCGAACCGGATCGTCATCGCCGGTGAGTCTTTCCAGCACCAGGCTCTGCGCAATGTCGCGGAGGCCGATCCGCGAGTGCGCGCGCTCCTGCGTGGCGGACCGGTCGAATTCGAGCACCTCTCGCTCGCCGTCGACGAGTTCGGCCGGGTGCGAGCGCGCACGGTCGACTCGATCGATCCGCGGGTGTTCGGTTCCTCCGATCGGGTCGTCGCGGAACCGGATCTGGCCGGCGAGGCAACCAGGCAGCGCCTCGCGCCGATCACGGCGGCGTTGTCGAACAGCCCGGTCGGCCAGTGGGCGCTGGACACTTTGCGCCGCCACGGCGCCACCGTCGAACACACGTCCGGCGGTGCGGCGCAGTACTTCCCGTCGCGGCGGGTGCTTGCCATCGACGCGGGCGCCACCGACGGCGACCATGCGCGCGCCATCGTGAACGCCGCTATCCACGCCGAGTTCGCGGGCAGACAGGACGCTGCCGTCGATGCGCGCGACCGGATGGTTTCGGAGCGTCAGGACTACGTCGACCGCAAGATCGACGAGGAGACCTCCGCCCACATCTGGGAGATCGTCGCGGCCGTGCAACTGCGGGGCGCGGTGGCACTCACCGACATCGATCAGGTCTACCTCGACGCCTACCGCAGGGCGCGCCAGCAGGCTGCGAGCGAGATCGGCGGCCCCGCGGACGCATTGGACCGCATCGCGAACCAGGCCGGTTTCGACGCGTTGCGCCCGCACGTCGCGGCGCACCGACCGCCGGGATCCGATCTGACCAACGCCGAGTTCTACGACCGGGCGTGGCGGGAGTCGCACGGCGAGCTCGCCGCCGACGCGGACGACCCCGCCCGCACCCCGCGAGGGGGCAGCCCCGAATTCGGTCAAGACGCCGATCAGAACGCGGATGCTGGTCGGGCGCTGAATGACTCGTGGACGATGCGCCCGAGCGCGTCGGCCGAGAACGAAGTACAGCAGGTGCTCGGTGTCAGCGCCGTCGGTCGAGATGCCGCGGCGACGCTGCGCGCGCTCGGCGCAGGCATACGTTTCGACGCGAACGGATCCGTCGACGCGTTCGACGGCAGGACGATGGACGTGTCCGTCGGGACACGGGAGCGCAGCCATCCCGCGCAGGCCTCGGCCATCGTGCGCGCCGCTGCGCTCGCCGACGCCGTGCGCACCGGCCTGCTGGAAGTCACGCCCTCGCGCGTTCGCGCCCAGGATCGGGCCGACTACATCGCCGCGCGCGTCCGCGCCGAGGCGCTGGCGCTGGGCAGGCAGGCCGAGTTCCACCGGGAACTCGAGCGGGCCGGAATCGACGCCTCAGCGAACCCGTACGTCGATCCGGCCGCGCGGCAGCGGCTCGAGGCGGCATACCTGGCCGCCTTCGACGCCGAAATCGCCGCACGACAGGGCGCTTCGGAGATCGATGCGTCCACGCTGCTCGAACTCGCGCGACAGGCGGGCGCCGACGCGCTCCTGGCGGGCGGTGAGTTCGACGCTTCGGACGGTTCAGGACCCGCACGGGCCCACCGGCAGGCCGCGGGCGAGTACTGGGACGCCCAGCACCGCATCGCCACCCCGGACGGTCTGAGCGAATACGCGCCGACCACTCGGGACGCGGCGCGGACGCTGGAAGAGATCGGCAGGAAGCGCGCGGCCGTCGAGCGCGAACTCGCCGGGATCGAGGCGGACTGGGATCGCGTGGCGGGACGGATGACCGACGTCTCGCGGCTGCGCGGCGACGCGGACGCGCTCGATCGGCAGGCCGCGCTGGCGGAGTTGCTGAGCCCCGATGGGCCTGGCAGGTTCGGTCATCGCACCGACCTGATAGTGCTCACCGAACTGACCGCACGCCATGGCGAACTGACCACGCGGCTCCGCGCGCTCGGCGACGACCTCGCCGCGGCGGTGCGGCGCGATCTCGGCGTCGATTCGCCGATCGGGCTGCACGTGTCCGACGAGGGCGTCGTCTTCGTCGGCCGTGACAGCGGTGATCACACCGACGCGGACACCCCGCTTCCGGTCTCCGATTCCGACGCGCCTGCGGTTCGTCCCGAAAGCGCTGCCGCGCGAACCGATTTGGCCCGCCTGATATCGACGACCTCCGATCGCGTCACCGCGGTGCTCGGGGATCACCGCAACACCATCGGTCGATGGGCGGCCCAAGCGCTGAGCAGGCTGGGCGTGCGGGTGCTCTACACCTCCGAGCCGCGCACGTATCCCAGCAACAGTCACTATGTGGGCGTCGGCGTCGCCGAATCCTACGACCCGGCGACGAACACGGTGGTTCTGCGTGACGGCGACAATCCGCGTCAGAGCGCGATCGCGCTGGTTCGCGCCGCCCGCCTGGCCGAGCTGTATGCCGCCTCGCCGCGTCAGCGGATACCGCAGCTCGGCATGTCGCGCTCGGATTACATCGATCTGATGCTGGATCGCCAGGCCGAGGCCACGGCGCTCGGCTACGCGGCCAACGACGATGTCCAGGACTCGAATGCCATCGGGTCCATGGCCGGCTCGCTGGGGCGGGCGTACCGCCTGGCATTCGATCAGGCCGCCGATGCTCTCGCCCGGGTGTACCGCAAAGAACCGGCGGCGACACGGGAGTTGCTCGCCGCCGCCGCTTACCGAGCCGCCGTCAAGGCGATGCGTGCGAACCTCGATCAGGGCCATATGGTGCCCGAAGTCGACGGCCGGAACTTCACGCAGCGCTTCGCCGACCAGTGGGATCGCGCGCACGGAATCGCGACCGGCGCGGCGGTGCGGCTTGCCGATCCGGACACAGCCGCTGTGCTGGACCGGCGGATTCGTGCCTTGGTGTCGGAAATCGAGCAGGTGCGCCGGCTGCGTGCCGACGACGAGGGCTCGGGCATACCGCGCAGCCCGCTGGAAGAGGCGTATTCCGATGCCTACGACCGCGCGCGCCGCAAGGCGGAGCGGGCAGTGGAACGCCAGAAGTCCTCGCAATCACCGGAATCGGTCGCCAGGGAAGCGGCCGAGCTCGCGGTTCGCCGCCAAGTGGACAAGCTCGGGATCGACCGGGCGGAGCTGATCGTCGACGTCGTGCGGGCCGCGCGTGCGGACGAGTCCGACGGCGCGTACTGGGGAAGCCCGCGCCCGAGCCGCACGCCCGAGATCGCTGACAGCGTGTCCGTACCGGAGATCGCGAGCCCTGCCGACTCCGTGGGAGACACCCCTGCCGACGCTTCGCCGTCGGTCCCCGTGGCCGCGCGTCCCGAGCCCGAGGGTGCTGTCGGATCAGCCGATGTTTCCCCTTCGGTTTCCGTGGCCGCGCGCCCCGAGCCCGAAGGTTTGCGATGGTGGCACGCCGTGCTGCCGGATCGCCGATTCGCCGAGGTCTGGGAGGTGCTCGGCGGGAGCGAAACAGGCCGCGAGGCAATCGAACTGCTCGAGCGGACGCGTGCGGGTGTACGTATCGACGGCGGTCTGCCCGGCAGTGCCGACGGCTTCGACGGGGCGACGATGGATGTCGTCGTCGGCGCGCGTGATCGTGGCCAGCAGATGCAGGCGGCCGCGGTGGTGCGTGCGGCGGCGTTGGCGGAGGCGGTGAGTGCGGGCAGGCTGGAGGTGACGCCGTCGCGCATCCGGGCGACGGATCGGGATGCTTTCATCGCGGCTCGGTTGCGCGCCGAGGCCGATGCGTTCGGTAGGCAGGCCCTTTTCCATCGGGATTTCGGTACTCCCGAAGTCGGCCCGTCCGAATCACTGGTCGACCGCACCTACCGCACAGAGCTGGAACAGCAGTATCTTTCCGCGCACGACGCCGCTGTCGACGCCGCCCGGCGCGGCGGCGACAGCCTGGCCGAGGCTCAGCTGCGTGAGGTCGGTCGCGAGGCGGGCATCGCGGCGCTGTTGGCGACCGACCTGTTCGACTCGCCGCATCTCACGGACGCCGGCGCGAGTATCGCCGATGTCGCCGGGCGTGAGTGGGATGCGGTGCAGCGCACCATGGTTCCGGAGGGTATGGACGAGTACGTGCCGTCCGGCCCGGATGCGGCGCGCCGTGTCGAGGGCTTGATTCGTGAGCACGCGGACATCCGTCGAGAACTGGAGCGCGTCCGGTTCGCCTTCGATCAGACGGTCGACCAGCGTCGGCGGCGAATGGATATTCCCGACGACTACGACCTCGGATCCGATCGAGCCTCGGTCGCCGCCGAGCTGCGGCGCATCGCGCGTGAGCGGGGCGTCATGGACAACGGCTCCCTCGTCGACGCGATCCTCACCGAGCTGTCGCAGTGGCATGCGCAATTGGACGCCGAGCGGACACGGGTCGAGGGTGAGATCGCCGCCACCGTCGGTCGCGATCTGCCGCAGCGAACCGAGAACGGCGCCATGGGAGTTCGACGTCCAGGCGTCCAGCTCGACGAATCGGGCTCGGTGTTCGTGCGCCGGGCGGACGCGAGCACGCCGGAGCTCGCCGACGCCGGACAGCAGACCCTGTCGCCCGATCCCGTCCCCGCCAGAAGGGACAGGCTGGAGGACCTCGCGACCTCCCGCACCGAACAGCTGTTCTCGGACATGGCGCACAAAGCCTTCCTGACCGGCGACTGGGTGGCGGCCACCTTGGCGCGGCACGGCGTGCAGATTCGTTTCATCGATGATCTGGCCGCCGCGGTCGACCGGCAGGATGGGTTCGGGCAGACGCTGGGCTACGACCCGGCGACGAATACCGTTGTCCTCCCGTACTACGAGGGCTCGGTGACGCACATCGCGGCGCTGGTGCGTGCCGCGGTCTCTGCCGAGTTGCACGCCCGTGGCGCGGATCTGGCGCACGGCCGTTTGTCGCTGCACCGAGACGACTACATCGCCGCCGAGCTCGACCGCCGGGCCGAAGCGTACGCGATGGACTTCCAGTATCGCCGGATCGTCGCCGCCAATTCCGGAGTGGGAGAGTACTTCTCCGGTCCGAAGCGCGGCAAGGGCAGACGCGTCGATGATCCGCTGGAACTGGCGTTCCTCGACGCGTACGCCGACGCGCAGAAGATCACCGAGCAGGTGTACGGCAAGAACGACGCGGTGAGCCTGGACATGACGCGCGCCGCCGCGTATCGCGCAGGCCTGCGGGCCGTCCGCGCGAACCTCGACGCATCGGGCGGGCTCGTCGGCGGGATGACTCCGGCCGAGTACGCCGGGGCGGAATGGGATCGGGCCCACGGCCTGCGACCCGATGTGGCGCCGGAGGGCGAAGCCGAGCGCTCGCCGGTCGCCGACGACAGCCAGGAGTCGCTCGACCGGCAGGCCCGCACCTACGTCGCGGAGATCCGGCAGTTCCGCGCCCAGCGGGCCGAGGGTGGCTACATTCCCTACGGTCCCGCCGAGACGGCGTACACGGAGGCCTACGACGAGGCGTACCGCAAGGCCGAGCGCGTCCTCGCCCGCGACCCCCAGGCTTCTTCGCCGCAGACGGTCGCCGAGGAGGACGGTCTCGCCGCCGTTCGGAAGTACCTGGACAAGGTGGGCGCCGAGCGCGCCGAGATCGCCTTCGACGTCGTTCGTGCGGCCGACTCGACGCAACGGGACGGTTTGTACTGGGGTTCGCCGCGCCCCGAGTCCACGGCCGACGTGCCAGAAGCGGAATCCGCGCAGCCCGCGAAACCGGTCGGCGACGAGCTGGTGCGCCGCGCGGTCGACGCCGAATTGAACGCGCGTCCCGACGGTGTAGCGCTCAGCGCGAATGTGCTTCGGTTCAAACCGGAATCGAGCAGCCCCGAGTTGGTGGTGATCGCGCCGGAGGGCGGTCATCTCGACGCGCTCGACGAGGTCGGCCGCAACGATTCGGGCCTGCGCGACGCCCTGTGGGACGGGCACCACATTCGATACCTGGCGGTCGTGCCGGAGTCCGGCGGCGCGTCGACGATCGAACTCGGTCGAGATGCGGTCGAGGGACCGCGCCGCCGCCCCTCCCTGCCCGAGGCTGTCGCTTCGCTGCTGTCGGAGTACCTGCGTTTCCGAGCCGAAGGCAGGGTCGCCGAGGGCTTCGGCGAGTGGATCGTCCGTTTGGGCGAGGAGGCGTTCTACCATCGCGACGAGCCGAGGCTCGCGTTCCGGATGGAGAATCGCTGGGTCTCGGTACCGATCGATCTCCAGCCCGATCTGGTCGAAGTCGGATTCAGCGCGGCGCGGAACAATCCGCGGCTGCCGGAGACCGATCCGGCCATGGTGACCTACCGCCTGCACACGCGGCAGATTCCGCAGCCGGACCGGACGGTGCGCGAACCGAGGCCGGGTCCTCAGTTCAGAAGCCGGCGGCTGCGGGTCGGCCCGGTGCGGGTGAACATCTACCTGGAGAACGACGGCAAGGGCGGCTGGCGAGTGCCTGCGCCGACCCGCAACGGCGATGCGACCGACGTGCTGGCCAGACACTTCCAGGGCATGAGCGATACCGACCCTGATCGTCTGGTGGAAAGGATCACCGAGAAGCTCACCAACGGCACCGCCGATATCGCCCACGGCTCGTCGCCCCAGATCACGACCGGCCACCCGTCGTCGCCCGACGCGGAGGACAGCGCGCCGGCACCGGACAACGCAGGCTCCGCCGATTCTTCCGAAGCCGGACCTGCCCGCGGTGCGGGCGATGCTTCGCCCTCGGTTTCGGTCGCCACGCGACCCGAACCCGAGGGGCTCAGCCGGCACATCGACTCGCCGGATCGTCGGTTCGCCGAGGTCTGGGAGGTGCTCGGGAAGAGCGAAACCGGCCGTCAGGCAATCGAATTGCTCGAGCGGATGCACGCGGGTGTCCGTTTCGACGGTAGCCGACCGGGCAGCGCCGACGGCTTCGACGGGGCGATGATGGATATCGTCGTCGGCGCGCGTGATCGTGGCCAGCAGATGCAGGCGGCCGCGGTGGTGCGGGCGGCCGCGCTGGCGGAGGCGGTGCTCGCCGGGCGGCTCGAGGTGACGCCGTCGCTCGTCCGGGCGATGGACCGCGACGCCCATATCGCGGCTCGGTTGCGCGCCGAGGCCGACGCGCTCGGCAGGCAGGCCCTGTTCCATCGGGATTTCGGTACCCCTGAGGCAGATCCGTCCGAGTCTTTGCTGGACCGCAACTATCGGATGGCGCTGGAGCAGCGGTATCTTTCCGCGCACGATGCCGCTGTCGACGCGGCCCGGCGTGGTGCCGACAGCCCGAGCGAAGCTCAGCTGCGTGAGATCGGTCGCGAGGCAGGCATCGCGGCGTTGTTGGCGACCGATCTGTTCGACTCGCCGGCCTTCGCCCCTGGTGGAACGAGCATCAGGGACGGCGCGGTCGATGAATGGGAAGCCGCACAGCGCACCGTGGTTCCGGAGGGTATGGACGAATATCTGCCGTCCACTCCGGACGCGGCGCGTCAAGTCGAGGGCCTGATCCGCGAGCACGCGGACATACGGCGGGAACAGGCGCGGGTTCGGTTCGATTTCGATCGCGCCGCCGCGCGGCTCCGGCGGAGTTTGCAGATTTCCGACGCCGTTGATCTCGGGTCCGATCCGGAAGCGATCATCGCCGAATTGCGCCGGCTCGCGAGCCGACGGCCCGGTCTCGACGACGGAGAATTCGCCGAGGCCGTGCTCGTCGAACTATCGCGGTGGCACGCGCGGTTGGACGGTGAGCTGGCACGGGTCGCGGGCGAGATCGCCGACGCGGTCGGCCGCGATGTGCCGCGGCCGGAGGCCTCCGACGGCACGACGGCGCGCCGCCCGAGCATTCAGGTCGACGACTCGGGTTCGGTGTTCGTGCGGCCCGAGCACGTGGACTCTCCCGAGTCGGCGGTCGACGCGCACCGGCCCGAGACCTCATCCGATCCCGGCGACTCGACCGAATCCAGCCTCGATCGGTTTACGCGCGACCGCCATGATTCGCTCGTCGAAAAGCTTGTCGGCCAAGTGGATCGAATCGGGCCTTGGGTCCGCCGAACACTGGCGCGGCACGGTGTCGGCATCCGATTCACCGACGATCCGGCTCTTTCGATTCGTCGTCCCGATGCCGGCGACGACGCCCGTTTGTCACTCGGCTACGAGCCGCTCACCAACACCGCGGTGATCCAGATCCGCGATTCGTCGCAGACGCAGATCGGTGCTCTGGTGCGCGCGGCGGTCGCGGCCGAACAGCGTGCGCTCGGTGTCGACGTGCGACAGCAACGGCTGACGATGAACCGCGACGAGTACATCGCCGCGACCTTGGACCGATTGGCCGAAGCGTACGCGATGGAGTACAACTATCGCCGCTTCATGGATGTCGACGATCACGTGCGGCCTTACCGTGCGGGTACGAAGCCGCCGTCCGAGGGCGGGCGGTTGGTCGAGGACGATCTGGAATGGGCGTTCGCCGAGGCGTACTCGGCCGCGGCGAAGATCGCCGCGCCGATCCTCTACAAGAACGACGCGATCACCTACGACATGCTCTGGGCGGCCGCGTATCGCGCCGGCTTGCGGGCGGTCCGTGCGAATCTCGATGCGCTGGGCGGCCGCATCGACGGTCTGTCTCCGAGCCGGTACGCCGGAGCGGAGTGGGATCGCGCCCGTGGTCTCAGCGCCGACGTCTCCTCCGCCGACGAAGGTGTGACCGCGCCCGATCGAGACAGCTCTGAGGCGCGAGACCGGCTCAGCCGCACCATCGCCGACGAGATCCGGCGGTTCCCCGAGATGCGGGCCGACCGGCGATACATTCCGCGTAGTGCGGCCGAATCCGCCTACACCGACGCCTACGACAAGGCGTATCGCAAAGCCGAGCGCAGGCATTCGCGCAACACCGAGGCGCCCTCGCCGGCGCGGGTCGCCGAGGAAGCCGGGCTCGCCGCCGTCCGCAAGTACGTCGACGAGGTTGGCGCGGAGCACGCCGAGGTCACCTTCGACCTCGTTCGCTCCGCCGATCCCAGCGAACGAGGCAGACTGCATTGGGGATCGCCCAATGCCGGGCCCGAAACCGCCGCCGACGCCAAGCCGGATGCGGAGCCGAGCCCGATCACCCAGTCCGACGCCGACGATCTGGTGCGGCGCGCCATCGAGAACGAGCTGCGTTCGCGTCCCGACGGTGACCCTCTGAGCCCGAACGTGCTGCGGTTCGCGCCGGAATCGAGTACGCCCGAGCTGCTGGTGATCGCGCACGACGACGGGCACCTCGACGCGCTGTTCGCGGTGGGGCGCAACGATCCGGCGTTGCGGAACGCCCTGTGGGACGGGCACCGCGTTCGGTACCTGAGGGTCGTCAAGGGGCCCGACGGCGAGCCGTCGACGACCGAGCTTTCCCCCGCCGTGGTCGAGGGGCCTTTCCGCAGACCCTCCCTGGACGACGCCGTCGCCTCGATGCTCTCGGAGTACCTGCGGTTCAGGACCGCCGGCAGTGTCGACGAGGGATTCGGTGACTGGTTCCTCCGGTTGGGCGATCCCGCGTTTTACAGCCGGCCGGAAGCCCGGTTCTCCTTCCCGCCGGGTAACCGCACGGTCTGGACGCCGACCAGCCTCCGGCACGACCTGGTCGAAGTCGGATTCCTTCAGGCGCGGGCCAATCCGCGCCTTCCCGAGACCGAACCCGCCGCGGTGGCCTACCGCTTGCACACACGCCAGATTCCACAGCCGCCTCTGAAGCCGGTCGACGCGCTGCCGAGTCCGCGGTTCCGCAGCGAGCAGCTGACGTTCGGCCCCGTGCGGGTGCAGATCTACCTGGAGAACGATGGCGGAGGTGGCTGGCGGGTGCCGCCGCCGACCAGGAACGGCCATGCCTCCGACGTGCTGGCCCAGTACTTCCAGGGCATGACCGATACCGATCCGGATCGGCTGGCGGAAAGGATCGCCAAGAAGCTCTCCGATGGAACCGCCGCTCTCGGCGAGACTTCGCCGCAGAAGGGCATGTTCGCCCGCATGAAGGGCCGGCTGCCGTTCGGTCGCGGGGCGAGCGCCCAGGTCGAATCGGCGATGAACCGGGCCGAGCAGTCTCGCGCCGACTCCGATGACATCCGTCTCGGACCCGACGGCAGGCCGGATCGCCGCGGACCCGATGGCTACGAAGCACCCGAGTTCCCGATGGAACCGAATGCCGACGGCGGGCAAGGGAAGCCGCCGAACCAGCCGCCCACCCCCGCGCCGTTGCCCGAGGAGCCGAACGAGGCAGAGGGGCGTCCAGCGCCGCGTCCGGCGGTCCACCGTGAGCATCTGTTCGAGTTCGAGGGACTGACCTTCCATCTGGACCTGACCGACAATGGCGACGGAGCCTGGAATCCGGTGCTGCGCCCGGCGAATCCACCCGCGCCGGAATCGGAGACAGCGCCGAAGGCGACGAACCCGAAGGAGGTCGAGACTCCGCAGACGGCGCAGAAGCCCGCCGGGTCCATCGACAAGCCCAAGTCGAAGTTCCTCGCGAACACCGCCTACCGCGACGGCTTCCAGGGCTACAACCCGAAGTACCCCTCCGGTTCCAGCCTGGACGGCGCCGGGTTCTCGGTGCTCGGGTACTCCGTCGGATTGCCGCTCACCAAGGACACCGCGCACGGCGAGGTGCTCCAGATCAAGTTCAACCCGGCTCGCATCCTCAAAGAGGGCGCGACGATCTGGAAGAACCGCGAGTACATCCCGATACTGAACCGCCTGACCAGTCGTGTTCCCGACCGCGCCGGCGAATTCCAGCCGATCCACAATATGGACGGCAGCGAGTACCGGCCCTGGGTCGACGATGCCAGCCCGGAGGCGGTGCGCAAGGAACACGGCGTCGATATCGACGAGATGCGTCGTCGCGACGACGCGGCGCAGCGGGCGAAATCGCCGGAGTCGCAAGAGAACCGCAACGAGCTTCCGCAGCCCGACCCGGGGATCCCGGCGGCGAACACCGGGGCCACCGGCGCCTTCGCCGATCTGTTGAACGAGCTGGCCGCGGCCGCCGACCAGCGCCGTGAACTGGCGGAACGGCTCGTCGCCGCCGCCCGTGACATGGGCCTTCGCCTCGATCCAGGCCTGGACGGCGAAGCGGCCCTGCACGCGGTGCGGGTCCTGCAGTATCAGCAGGCCAGGCGGATCGGTGCGCTGGCCGGACTCGCGGAGTCCGCCGTGCGCTACGACTCGGAGAACCGGCACATCCCGTTCAGCCGAGAGGTCAGCTTCTTCGACAACGACCCGATGACGCGCTTCCTGCGCGAGATCGTGCACGCCGACGACCGGCCCACGACGCTGCTGGACTGGCAGGGGGTCAACAACGGCGGCGAACCCGGTCGCGACTGGGGCGACCTCGGCTATACCGACCAGCCCGGCATCGACCAGGGCAAGCCGGGCTACTTCCTGAACGCGCTGCGCCGCGATCAGATCAAGGACGAGCGCGCCGTCTGGGCCCAGCTTTTGCAGGTCGATCTCCACTATCTCGACGCGCATCCGCGCGGCGCGCTCGCCGACGCGCTGGCCAATGTGCACGCGCGCACCGCCGACATCGCCCGATTCGCCGAACTGGCAAACGAATTCGTGCGTGCCGACGGCAATGCCGACGAACTCACCCGCCTCGTCACCGACCTGGCGCTGCGCTCGTCGATCGTCTCCGACGGCGGCTTCCTGGTTCCTGATACCGACGGCCTCGGGCTGCTCTCCGGCGTCGACGGCGGGCCGCCGCGGTTGATGGTGGTCGACGGTCACCTCGATCACGCCCATGTGCTCGCCGAGGCGCTGCGCGCGCACCCGAACATCGCCGAGGTCGTGAACGACGGTCAGGTCGACGTGGTGTTCCGGGTGGCCGAGATAGCGCCCGACGGCACCATTCGGGTCAGTGACAGCGAGCCCATGCGGGTGCGTCACGTCGATGAACTTGTCGACGGTCGCAGGCTGGCCGTGACCTTCCTGCGCGACGAGGACGGCAGGTGGCGACCGGTCGTCGAAGTGGCGCAGCCTACCGAAGGCGAGAGTCCGCGGCCCAAGCCCGATCTGGAAGGGTTGTCCCGCAGCGAAATCGAGGCCGCGCGTCAGGAACTCGCGCGTCGCCTCGGCATTCCGGAGTCCGAGCTCGACAATCCGCAGGCCCTGTCCGACAGGATGGATCAGATCCGCGCGGAGAACAAGATCAGGGCCAGCCAGATCGAAGCGCTCATCGACTACGGCCGCACCGCATGGGACATCGATGACTTCCACACCATCGGCGACGCCCGCGCGCAACTGGCCGACCGGCTGAACCTCGAGCCAGGCCGGTTGACGCCCGAGCGTCTCGCCCAGGCCTTCGTGCTGGACAAGATCGGCTCCGCCCGCAGGCATCAGGCCGTCGAGGACCTCGTCGCCTACGCGAAGCTCATGCGCGGCATCGATGCCGATGTGGTCGACGCCGCGCGGGACCGGCTCGCCGAGCGGCTGGGGGTGGGCAGGCGGCGCGGCCGCTTCCCCCGGGACCTCTTCCCGCGCAACTACAAGAACGACGAGAAGAAGTACCGCCCCGACCGCACCGGCACCGATCCGAAGCGGCTGAACAAGGCGATCGCCAAGCTCGCGCGCAAGCCCGCGGAGCGCGAGAACCTGATCGATGCCCTCGCCGAGTATTACCGGACTGTCAACCGGCTCGACCCGTTCGATCCGGTGTCGCGCGGCGCGGACGCGGTGGACCCGCGCCTCGCCGATGTCGAATTCCCGGTGCACGACAAGGCCGTCGCGCATCTGCTCGACATGGTCGGCGATCTCGAATCGCTGGCCGAGGCGCTGCGCGGCGCCCGGGTGCTCGACGGATTCGGCATGCTCGGCGCGAACAACTCCGCCCCCGATCCGCGGCCGACACCGAACCCGGACTTCACCAGGACCGTCGGCGTCGATCAGCCCGATCCGATCCAGCCGACCGACACCGATGAGGAGAAGGCGGCCAAGGCCAAGCGTTTCGAGAAGGTCTACGAGATCTATCGCGACGGCAAGATCGACCAGAAGGAACGGCTCACCCCGCGGCAACTGGCGAAGGTGCAGGCCGAACTGCGCGCCGAGGTGCGCGGGCGGGCCGCCGATCTGGACATGCTGGCCGCGCTCGACGAGCGTGCCGCGGAACTGGATCGGCAGGCGCGCCGGCCGCTGGAGATCGCGCGTCTGCTGGGCGAGCGCGGAGCCGCGC
>NZ_BDCF01000080.1 GCF_001613365.1 Nocardia xishanensis NBRC 101358 | reverse complement strand
GGGCAGCAGACCGAGGAGCCCCAGGCTCAGGTGCCCACCGCCGGGCAGCCGACCGGGGCCCCGACCGCCGCGCCCTCGAGCGCGCCGCCGTCCGTCACGCCGTCGACCAGTCCGTCGGGGGCGCCGAGCAGTACGACGCGTCCGCCGACGACCACGATCACCACGACGCCGTTCGGCCCGCCGACGCCGGACCGGATCGCCCAGTTCATCCAGGGCTACTACGGCATGCTGCCCGGCAACGTGTCCGGCGCGTGGTCACAGCTCGCGCCGGGCTACCAGTCCCAGACCGGCGGCTACAACTCCTACGCGGCGTTCTGGTCGACCATCCGCTCGGTTCAGGTCAACGGGATCACCGCACGCGGCGAGGACGGCGCCACCGTCGCGCTGACCTACGTCAAGACCAACGGCGCGGTCGACCGGGAGAACCGCTGGATCCAGGTCCGCCAAGACGGCGGCCGGATGGTCATCACCGCCTCTGGCGTGTGACACTCCGCCCGTGCGCGACTCCTCGATGGAAGGCGCGCGGGCGGCGGCCATTACGCTGGACGTCGTTTTGCGGCGGGCGCGGGGTCCGCCGATTCGATCGGCGCACGAGGAGAACGACCGCACGTGACAGCGCGACTCGCCGCGGTGCTGTGGGACATGGACGGGACGCTGCTGGACTCGGAGAAACTCTGGGACATCGGGGTCAGGGAACTGGCGGTGGCGCTCGGCAGCGCGATGACCGACGAGATCAGGCACGCGCTCATCGGCGCGTCCGGCCCGAACGCCCTGCGCATCCTGTTCAACGGCTTGGGCCTCGACCCGACGCCGCAGGCGCTGCGCGAGGCGGCGGGCTTCCTGGAGCGGCGGGTGACCGAGCTGATGACCGGCCCGATCCCGTGGCGGCCCGGCGCCAAGGACGCGCTCGGCCTGGTCCGCGACGCGGGCTTGGCCTCGGCGCTCGTCACCAACACCAAACGCTCGCTGACCGAGTACGGCCTGGACACCCTCGGTCGCGACTGGTTCGACGTCTCCGTCTGCGGTGACGAGGTCGCGGAGGGCAAACCCGAGCCGGACGTCTATCTGCGCGCCGCCGAGCTGCTCGGCGTCGACCCGCGCCACTGCGTCGCGATCGAGGATTCGCCGACCGGAGCGAGCGCCGCGGCGGCCGCGGGCTGCGCCGTTCTCGTCGTCCCCTGCGAGATCCTGGTCCCCGCGGCTCCCGGTCTCGTCTTCCGCGACACCTTGGTCGGCCTCACCCACGCCGACCTGGAACGCACCCTGCACGCCCGCGGCTGACGTTCTCTCGCGCTTTGGGGCAACGTCCCCGTGATCGCCTTCGGCGGTGCGCGGGAATCGTTGCGCGAGCGTGAGAGAACGCCGCCGAGCGAACACGGGACCGGTCGGTCGAATCCGTGCTGCGGGTACCGAGCAAATGCTCGGGAGTTACTGTGCTGCAACGCAAGTGCGCGCAGATGGTAAGTGTGACTGCACTCACCGGCAACTTTTCCGAATACCCGGGCGTGTCGCTGAGCGCTGCACCAAAATGGCGCCATGGCTGCGACGGGAGTGCTGGACGAAATCGTCGATACCGCAAGGTATCCGCTCGCTTCACCGGGGTCGGTCCAGTGGCGGGCTGCGGTCGACGCGGCCAGGGCCGACCTGGCCGACGGTGGCTGCACGGTGCTGCGCGAGTTCATCCGCCCCGAGCTGATCGAGACGCTGCGCGCGCAAGGCGAGGACATGGCGCCGCACGCGCACTACGAGATGGAGCGGGTCAACGCCTACAACATTCCGCTGGACACCGCACTGCCCCAGGATCATCCGGGCAGCATCGTCATGGAACGCGGAAACGCGTTCGTGCCCCGCGACCGCATTCCGGCCGAAGCGCTGATCCACCGGCTCTACACCAGCGACGCGTTCCAGCGCTTCGTGGCGGACTGCTTCGGCCTGTCCGAATTGCACGAATACGCAGATCCGCTGGCGGGACTGTGCCTGAACGTGGTCGCGCCGGGCATGTCGCATCCGTGGCACTTCGACACCAATGAGTTCACCGTCAGCATGCTCACCCAGCTGCCGGAAGCGGGCGGTGTCTTCGAATACTGCCCCGACATCCGCTCGCCGCACGCCGAGAACCTCGGCGACGTGCGCGACGTGCTGACCGGTGACGGCGAGCGCCTGATCCGCAGGCTCGAGTTGCGCCCCGGCGACCTGCAACTGTTCCAAGGTCGTTTCTCCCTGCATCGCGTGTCCCCGGTTTCCGGTGGCAGGCAACGACATTCGGCGATCTTCGCCTATACGGACCGGCCCGGTGTCATCGGCACCGTGGAACGGACCCGCCAGCTGTTCGGTCGCGTCCTGCCCGAACACGTCGCCGAGGACCGCCTGGTCCGCGGTGACCGGCTACTCGACTGAGCTCAGCTCGACCCGAGAGGAACGAACACACGTGCCAGTACCGTTACACACGACCGGGAAAGCCTCCTTCGACGATATCTACGACCGTCCCGATCCCCGCGAGTACTACGCACGGATGTCCGAATTGGACTACCGCATACCGGAACTGGCGAAGCCCTTCTTCGAGCAGCAGATTCGGGAGTACCGCGCCTCCGCGCGCGTGGCGTCGCCTACCGTGCTCGACATCGGCTGCTCCTACGGCGTGAACGCGGCGCTGCTGCGCTTCGACATCGGCGTCGGCGAGCTCGCCGCGTACTACCGCACCGCCGCCGAGGCGGACCGCGAACAGCTCGTGGCGCGCGATCGCGACCGTCTCGCGGGCTGCGACAAGCAGTCCGACGTGCGTTTCGTCGGCATGGATATCTCCCGCCCCGCGCTGGACTACGCGCACGCCGCGGGGTTCCTGCACGACTTCGTGCACGCCGACCTCGAATCGGCCGACCCCACCGACGAGCAGCGCGAGGTGCTCGCCGCCGCCGACATCGTCCTCTCGACCGGCTGTATCGGCTATGTCACCGAGAAGACGCTGCTGCGGATCGCCACCGCGCACCCGCGGCGCAGGCCGTGGATGGCGCATTTCGTGCTGCGCATGTTCGATTTCGATCCGATGGCCGAGGAGCTGGCCGCGCTCGGCTATCGCACCGAGCGGGCGCCCGGTCTGTACGCGCAGCGCAGGTTCGCCTCCGCCGACGAACAGCAGCGCGTGCTGAACACACTGTCGGACAAGGGAATCGACACGCGCGGCCGGGAAGCCGACGGCCGGCTGTACGCGCACCTCTACCTGTCGCGTCCCGAACCGAAGGGCCGAGCCTGAGCCTTTCGCTCGAAAACACCGGCAGCCTCTTGTCGAAACTCGGCCTCGTCGCCGAGGATCTGTAGTGGAGCGACGCACTCCACGAACTCCCGCGCACGGATGCCGTCCGGCCGTGCGCGTCTCACCCACCGCACCCGAACCGCGAGGACCCCGACTTGACCGACCGCACCTTCGCCGCCGAAGACCACCTGCCCCGGGTACCGCTGCCGACGCTGGAGGACAGCTGCGCCAGGTTCCTGGAGTGGTGCAGCCCGCTGCTCACCGACGACGAACTCGCCACCACCGAGGCGGCGGTCGCCGACCTGCTCCGCCCGGACGGCCCGGGCCGGACGCTGCACGCGGCACTGGCGGACTACGACGCCACGCCAGGCGTCGGCAGCTGGCTCGACCTGTTCTGGCCGTCGCGCTACCTCGGCAGGCGCGACCGGATCGCGTTGAACGCCAACTTCTTCTTCCTCTTCCGCGACGACACCCCGCTGGCCGCCTCCACCGCCGCCGATCAGGTGGAGCGGGCCGCGGCCATCGTCGCGGCCGCCGTGGACTACAAGCTCGCCCTCGACGAGGAGGCGATCCCGCCGGTCACTCAGCGGGGGCAGCAGCTGTCCATGTGGCAGAACAAGTACCTGTTCTCCGAGACCAGGATTCCCGGCGAACAGCAGGACACGGTCCGGGTGCCCTACAGCCCCGAGTGGCCCGGCCCCTCGCGCGAGCGGCACATCGTGGTGTTCTACCGCGGCAGCATGTTCCGGATGGACGTGATCGGCGCGGGCGGCGCGCCGTACTCGCTCGACGACCTCGCCGACGGTCTGCGCGCGGTGCTCAAGGCCGGATCGCGCTCGGCGCGCACCGACACCGCCGTCGGTCACCTCACCACCAAGGCGCGCGCCGAATGGGCCGCCAGCCGGGCCGCGCTGCGCGCCGAACCCGCCAATGTCGCGGCACTCGACACCATCGAGACGGCGCTGTTCTGTCTGTGCCTGGAGGATTTCGCCCCGCGCGACACCCTGCACGCCTGCGACCAGCTGCTGCACGGCGACAGCGCGAACCGCTGGTTCGACAAGGCGGTCTCGTTCATCGTCTTCGGCGACGGCCAGGCGGGCATCAACGTGGAGCACTGCGGTCTGGACGGCACCACCATCCTGTCCTTCGTCGACACCCTGCTCGAGGCATCGGCCGCCGAACACGCGGAACGTTCCGGCGCGCAGGCGCAGGGGCTGCCGCCGGTGGAGCCCATCGAGTTCACCCTCGACGCCGCGCTGCGCACCGACATCGCCTCCGCGGGTGCCGCCTTCGCCCGCTACGCGGCCGAAAACGCCACGCAGACGGTCTCTTTCGAGGACTTCGGCACGGCGCGGGCCAAGCGGCTCGGCATATCGCCGGACGCCTTCGCCCAGCTGAGCTACCAGCTCGCGCACCGGCGAAGCAAGGGCATCACGGGCGCCACCTACGAATCGATCGCCACCCGCCAGTATCGCAACGGCCGCACCGAGGCTATGCGCGTGGTGACGCCCGAGATGATCGCCTTCGTCGACGCCATGCAGGACCCGGCCACCGACGCCGCGACCCGGCTCGCCGCCGCGCGGACCGCCGCGGACAAGCACGTCGAGCGGGCCAAGCAGTGCCAGGCGGGCGACGCGCCGGAACAGCACCTGTGGGAACTGGAGTGGATCCAGCGCCGCCGCGGCGCGGAACTCGGTGTCACCGAACCGATTTCGCTCTACGAAAGCCCCGGCTGGGTGATCATGCGCGACGATTACCTCAGCACCAGCTCGGCGCCATCGGTCAACATCCAGTACTTCGGCTTCGGCTCCACCAGCCCGCGCTGCATCGGCGTCGCCTACGTGCTGCTGCCCGACCGCTGGAACCTCTACCTGGCGACCCCCAAGACGGTGGCCGACCAGATGCACGAGTTCGCCGATCACCTGCGCGTCGCGGTCGCCGAACTGGCGGACCTGCTGTCGCCGGAGGAGTGACCGGCTGCGAGGAGGCGGCCGAACACCTCCTCGCATATGCCGACGGCGTGCCGGTCGGCTTGGTGCGGCCGTGCCGGATCGCCGACTGCCCGGAGTACCTCGACGAGCGACGCACGCTCGACGAGGTGCCCGAGTCGGCGCGCGCGGCGACCCCGCGGCTGTCGTCCCGGTCCGGGGGTGGACCGGGACGGTAGCTGGGAATGCGCGTCTGAAAGAATGGCGAGCCGTGAAGACTTTCGAAGCCCTGTTCGCCGAGCTGCAGGATCGTGCCATCACCCGCCCCGAGGGTTCCGGCACCGTGGCCGCGTTGGACGCCGGTGTGCATACCCAGGGCAAGAAGGTGCTCGAGGAGGCGGGCGAGGTCTGGCTGGCGGCCGAACACGAGAGCGACGAATCGCTGGCCGAGGAGATCTCGCAGCTGCTCTATTGGGTCCAGGTGCTCATGGTGGGCCGGGGACTGAAGCTCGAGGACGTCTACCGACATCTGTGACGGTCGCGTCCATCCCGTAGTTTCGTTCCCCGAAAGGACATCCACCCCCATGCTGCGCGTCGCAGTCCCCAACAAAGGCAGTCTGTCCGAATCCGCGACCTCGATCCTCGCCGAGGCCGGCTACCGCAAGCGCACCGACTCCCGCGACCTGAGCGTGCTCGACCCCGCGAACCAGGTCGAGTTCTACTTCCTCCGTCCCAAGGACATCGCCGTCTACGTCGGCTCCGGTGAACTCGATCTCGGCATCACCGGCCGCGATCTGGCGCTGGACTCCGGCGCGCCGGTGCAGGAGCGGCTCGCGCTCGGCTTCGGTCGCTCCACCTTCCGCTACGCCGCGCCCGCGGGCCAGGAATGGAAGGTCGAGGATCTCTACGACAAGCGCATCGCGACCTCCTACCCGAACCTGGTGCTCGCGGACCTGAAGCGCCGCGGCATCGAGGCCGAGGTGATCCGCCTCGACGGCGCGGTCGAGATCTCCATCCAGCTCGGCGTCGCCGACGCCATCGCCGACGTGGTCGGCTCGGGGCGCACGCTGCGCCAGCACAACCTGGTCGCCTTCGGCGAGACCCTCTGCGATTCGGAAGGCGTGCTCATCGAGGCGGTCGGTTCCGATAAGAACGACCGAGCCCGCAACCAGCTCATCGCCCGCGTCCAGGGCGTGGTGTTCGCCCAGCAGTACCTGATGCTGGACTACGACTGCCCGAAGGACCTGCTCGAGCAGGCGGTGCGGATCACGCCGGGCCTGGAATCGCCGACCGTCTCCCCGCTCGCCGACGCGGGCTGGGTCGCGGTGCGGGCGCTGGTGCCGCGCAACCGGGGCAACGCGGTCATGGACGAGCTCGCCGACCTGGGCGCCAAGGCGATCCTGGCCACCGACATCCGGTCCTGCCGGGCCTTCTGATCACGCCGGACGCCGGGCGGATGCCGGAGTGTATCCGCCCGGGTCGGCTGGTGCCCTGATGTCGGACACCGAAGCGCGACTGGCCGATTCAGCGCCACCCGCCGACCCACCGGTGCGCTCGGAAACCGCCGCGTTGCAAGCGATCCCGCGCTGACGGCGGCCCAGATCGCGGCCGGTCTGGTCGGCGGGCTCGGGCTCTCCGACGCGATGGCGGGCGCCTGGATCGGCGGCAATATCGACACCACGGCCGCGGTCGCCGCCTCCGCACCTGGTTCCTGATCCTGGCGTTCGTCTCGATCGGCCTGGAATTGTCGCTGCGCGGACTGCGCGAGGCAGGCTGGCGACCTTTCGCCGTCTTCGGCTCCGCAGTCGCGGTGAATCTGCTTGTCGGACTGGGCCTCTCGGTGCTGCTGTTCCGCGACCTCAGCGTGTGATCCGGCCGGGAGATCAGTCGGCGATGGCCTCGGCCAAGGTCTCGTCCGGCGACTCGCCGCCCTCGGGCCAGCCGGGGTACGGCGGCGGCGTGCCGCCGAACTCCGGGCACAGCGGCTTGTAGTCGCAGTAGCCGCACAGCCAGCTCCTCGACGGCGGGAATTCGCCCGTGCGGCCCGCCTCGCGCACCGCCGACCACAGCGCCGACAGGGTGCGTTCGAAGCGGCCGAGTTCCTCGGCGTCCGGGGCGTAGGTGAGGATCTGCCGGTCGGCCAGGTAGATCAGGCGCAGCTGGGCGGGCAGCACGCCGCGGGTGCGGAGCACCACCAGCGCGTAGAACTTCAGCTGGAACAGCGCCTTGGTCTCCTGCGCGAGACCGGGCGCGCGTCCGGTCTTGTAGTCGACCACCCGCAGTTCGCCGGTCGGCGCGACGTCGATCCGGTCGACGAATCCGCGCAGCAGCACGCCGTCGTCCAGCTCGACCTCCACTCGCGCCTCGCGGGACTCCGGCTCGAACCGGGTCGGGTCCTCCAGCTGGTAGTAGCTCTCGACCAGCGCGCCGGCCTCGCCGAGGAACGACGTCAGCTCGTCGGCCGGGACCAGCTCCGCGATCTCCGGCTGCGCGGCCAGCACCCGGGCCCACGCCGGTTCCACCAGCGCGGCGGCCCGCTCCGGTCCGCGGTCCGCGGCGGGCAGTCCGTACAGGTCCTCCAGCACCGCGTGCACCACTGTGCCGCGCACCGCGTGCCGCGAGGGCGGCTCCGGGATCCGGTCGATCGCGCGCAGCCGGTACTTCAGCGGGCACTGCTTGAAATCCGTTGCCCGAGAAGGGGACAGCGCGGGCTTGCGGCGCGTCTCGGCGGGCGCGGGCGCCGGATCGGAGGCGGCGTCGGCAGGGGGCGTGGACACGGGCGCTGGCATACCTGGCAGGCTATCCGGCGGCACCGACACGCCGGTGCCCAACCGCGACGACAGCACGAAGACCAGCAGCGAACGGAGATTCATGACGGCCAGACGGACCGGGCCATTCACCACCGGGGACCGGGTGCAGCTGACCGATGCCAAGGGACGCCTCTACACGGTGATCTTGGAGCCGGGCAAGGAGTTCCACACCCACCGCGGCGGGATCAAGCACGACGATCTGATCGGCGCCGACGAGGGCAGCCTCGTGCACTCCACCAACGGCACCCCGTATCTGGCCCTGCGCCCGCTGCTGGTCGACTACGTGCTCTCCATGCCGCGCGGCGCGGCCGTCATCTATCCGAAGGACGCCGCCCAGATCGTGCACGAGGGCGATGTATTCCCCGGCGCGCGCGTCCTGGAGGCCGGGGCAGGCTCCGGCGCGCTGACTTGTTCGCTGTTGCGGGCTGTCGGCCCGGAGGGCGAGGTGATCTCCTACGAGATCCGGGACGACCACGCCGAGCACGCCGTCCGCAATGTCGAACGCTTCTTCGGCGAACGGCCAGCAAACTGGAATCTGACCGTCGGCGACGTCGCCGACTACGCGGGCGATCCGGTCGACCGGGTGGTGCTGGACATGCTGGCGCCGTGGGACGCGCTGCCCGCGGTGTCCAAGGCGCTGGTGCCGGGCGGCGTCCTCATCGTGTACGTCGCGACCGTCACCCAGCTGTCCAAGGTGGTCGAGGCGCTGCGCGAACAGGAGTGCTGGACCGAGCCGAGGTCGTGGGAGTCGATGGTGCGCGGCTGGCACGTCGTCGGCCTCGCCGTCCGCCCGGAGCACCGCATGCAGGGCCACACGGCCTTCCTGGTGAGCGCGCGCAGGCTCGCCGAGGGTGTTGTCACCCCCAAGCCGCAACGTCGTCCGTCGAAGGGCTGAGGCCCCTCAGGGCCGCATCATCGGAACGCGCCCGTGCGCGGTTTCGCCGAACCGGAGCCGGGAAACCACGCGCGGGCGCGCTGGTACGACCGGGCGGCGATCAGGGCGTGCAGGGCGCCTGGGCGAAGGCGAGCATCGTGCACGCGGTGGCGTCCGAGAGCTTCCACTTGCCGTCGACGTGCTGCCAGGTCATCGGCATGGCGGGGGACGAGCCGTGCGGGGAGGTGATGACGACCTGGGCGGTGGCGGTCTCGCCCTCGGTCTTGACGTCGGTGACCGCGAAGGTGAGCTGGCCGTAGCCCGCGAGCAGCTGGTTCATCTGGTCGATGTTGGCCGCGCGCTTCTGGCCGTCCACGATCACGGCGGTCTTCTCGGACGTAGGCTTGCTGGGATCGGCGACCAGTGCCAGGGTGGCTTGCAGTTCCTCGGGCTCAGGGGCGTCGCCGGCCGCATGGTCGTGCCCGCCCGTCGCGCCGGTGCTCGCCGCCGAGGTGGTGGCCGCCACCGAGGAGCTGGTCGCGGCGGTATCGGAGGAGTCGTCCGAGCCGCAAGCGGTCAGCCCGACCGTAACGGCGAGAGCGGCTGCGGCGGTAGCCACGGAAATGTGCAGAGATTTGGCGGGAAGGAGCATTCTCTAGCAACCTTTCGGCTCGGGTGGCGAGGGACCTCGCCCGTGTCGGGTTAGGGCAGGCTAACATGGACACTCGGCCGCCGATCGCAGCACAGATGTGATCACGACGAAACCATGTCGGAAAGCGAGAACGGTTCGCGCCCGGTAGCGTTGATAGACCGGGACTGGGAGGAGCAGCACATGAGCCCCATCGAGAATTCGGATTCGGCGGCCTGGAGAGAGCTCGAGGCGATACGCGCCGAGGCGGCTGCACTCCGAAGGCAACTCGCCGATTCGCCGGATCGCACACGGGAATTGGAAGCCCGCATCGATTCGCTGACCATTCGCAACACGAAGCTGATGGACACACTCAAGGAGGCGCGCCAGCAGCTGGTCGCGTTGCGCGAGGAAGTCGATCGGCTGGGTCAGCCGCCGAGCGGATACGGCATTCTGATCGGTGTGTACGACGATCAGACGGTCGACGTGTTCACTTCGGGTCGCAAGATGCGGTTGACATGTTCACCGAACATCGACACCGCGACCCTCGAGTACGGCCAAACCGTGCGCCTCAACGAGGCGCTGACGGTCGTCGAGGCGAACACCTTCGACTCGGTCGGCGAGATCGGCACCCTGCGCGAGATCCTCGATGACGGGCGCCGCGCGCTGGTCGTCGGCCATGCCGACGAGGAGCGCGTGGTCTGGCTGGCGGGCCCGCTGGCGAAGGTCGCCGAAGTCGACGATCTGGACGACCCCGATGCGCCCATTCGCAAACTGCGACCCGGTGATTCGCTGCTGGTCGACACCAAGGCGGGTTTCGCTTTCGAGCGCATCCCCAAGGCCGAGGTCGAAGATCTCGTGCTGGAGGAAGTCCCCGACGTCGATTACAACGACATCGGCGGTCTCGGACGCCAGATCGAGCAGATCCGCGACGCGGTGGAACTGCCGTTCCTGCACAAGGATCTGTTCCGCGAGTACGCGCTGCGTCCGCCCAAAGGTGTGCTGCTCTACGGTCCGCCCGGCTGCGGTAAGACGCTGATCGCCAAGGCGGTGGCCAACTCGCTGGCCAAGAAGATCGCCGAGGCGCGCGGTGAGGATGCCAAGGAAGCCAAGTCGTACTTCCTCAACATCAAGGGCCCCGAGCTGCTCAACAAGTTCGTGGGCGAGACCGAGCGCCACATCAGGATCATCTTCCAGCGGGCGCGCGAAAAGGCCTCCGAGGGCACCCCGGTGATCGTGTTCTTCGACGAGATGGACTCGATCTTCCGCACCCGCGGCTCGGGCGTCTCCTCCGATGTGGAGACAACCGTTGTGCCGCAGCTGCTTTCGGAGATCGACGGTGTCGAGGGCCTGGAGAACGTCATCGTCATCGGCGCCTCCAACCGCGAGGACATGATCGACCCGGCGATCCTGCGGCCCGGCCGCCTCGACGTGAAGATCAAGATCGAGCGGCCGGACGCCGAATCGGCGCAGGACATCTTCTCCAAGTACCTGACCGAGCACCTGCCGCTGCACGCCGACGATCTCGAAGAGTTCGGCGGCGACAAGGCCGCCTGCATCGCCGCGATGATCGAACGGGTCGTAGACCGGATGTACGCCGAGAGCGAGGACAATCGCTTCCTGGAGGTCACCTACGCCAACGGTGACAAGGAAGTCCTGTACTTCAAGGACTTCAACTCCGGCGCCATGATCCAGAACATCGTGGACCGCTCCAAGAAGTACGCCATCAAGGCGGTGCTCGACACCGGCAACCCCGGCCTGCGTATCCAGCATCTCTACGATTCGATCGTGGACGAGTTCTCCGAGAACGAGGACCTGCCCAACACCACGAATCCCGATGACTGGGCCCGCATTTCGGGCAAGAAGGGCGAGCGCATCGTGTACATCCGCACCCTGGTGACGGGCAAGAACGCCAGCGCCAGCCGTGCGATCGATACCGAGTCGAACACGGGTCAGTACCTGTAGTTCGGTGCTGTTTGCGGGCCGCGTCTCCGTTGGGGGCGCGGCTCGTGTCGTGTCGGTGAAGGCCGCGTCTTTTAGGGGGCGCGGCCTTCGTCGTGTCTGGCGAATGCAGCCGGTATCCCACTGAATGGAATGTGACCCAACCCACTGGACGCTTGTCTGACAAGATAAGACCAGCTAGAAGCCCGATTCTCAAGCTCGCGCGATGGTCCGCCGGTTTTGGTGGGCCGAAAACACCTCCGGCGAACATCTGAATCATGCATGCTTCAGATTAACGGCGCCTACCGTGCGCGCCGCATCGAGATGAGGAGCACCCCATGTCCGGATCTGCATCGGATTTCCTGGCCGAAGTTCTGATCAAGACCATCCAGCAGCTGCTGTCGGGCAGCGCGAGCTGAGCGCTCGCGCGACCGATCGAGGGCCGGGCCTCCCGAGGGGGCTCGGCCCTTCCGCTGTGCCCGCGCCGATCGAACGCTCTCTCCGAGGATCTCGTTCGGCGCGGGCGGTCGCGGTCGCGCTATGGGTTCCGGCGTATTCGGCGGCGGTCCGCTCTGGCCATCAGTTGACCTGTCGCGTCCCGGCGTTCCAATACTTCTGCCGCAGATCGCGTTTCAGGATCTTCCCGGCGCCCGAGACCGGCAGCGCGTCCACGACCTCGATGCTGCGCGGCGCCTTGTACCCGGCGATCAGTTCCTTGGCGTGGCCGCGGATCTCCTCCGCCGTCACCCGCCGGCCCGGCTTGCAGACGATGACCGCGTGCACCCGCTCGCCCCATTCGTCGTCCGGCACGCCGATGACCGCCACCGCGGCGACCGCGGGATGCGCGGCGACGGCATTCTCCACCTCGGCGGAATACACGTTCTCGCCGCCGGAGACGATCATGTCCTTGATCCGGTCCACGATGTAGACGTAGCCGTCCTCGTCCATATAGCCGCCGTCGCCGGTGTGCATCCAGCCGTCGCGCACCGCGTCCGCCGTCTCGGCGGGCCTGTTCCAATAGCCGAGCATCACATGGCCGCCGCGCACCACCACCTCGCCGACCGTGCCGCGCGGCACCTCGACGCCGTCGGCATCGACGATCTTGACCTCGCTGTGCGGGGCGGCCCGTCCCGCCGAGCGCAGCCGGCCGTCCAGGTGGTCCTGCGGTCCGAGCAGGGTGGCGATCGGCGCGACCTCGGTCATGCCGTAGGCCTGCGCGAACCCGGCCCGCCCGAAGGCGGCCATCGCGCGCTCGAGCACCGCCTGCGAGATCGGCGACGCGCCGTACATGATGTGCTCCATGCTGGAGAGGTCGAACTCGGCCGCGCGCGGATGGTCGACCAGCATCTGGATCATCACCGGCACCAGCACCGAGGAGCTCACTCGATGTTCTTGGATCGCGGTCAACGTCGCGACCGGATCGAAGGCGGGGATCATCACGTGGGTGCCGCCCAGCATCAGCACGCCCTGCCATCCGGCCAGGTCGGCGAGGTGGAACATCGGCGCGGCGTGCAGGAATACCGCACCGGGAGTCATCAGGTATCCGGTGGCGACGCCGCCCAGTGCGGAGGTCAGCAGGTTGGTGTGGCTGAGCACAACGCCCTTCGGGAAGCCCGTTGTGCCGCCGGTGTAGAAAATGCCCGCCGGTGCGTCGCCGCCGCGGCGTGCGTCGGGGATGGGCGTGGCGTCCGCGACGAGCCGCTCGTAGTCGAGCGCGCCCTCGGGGACCGGACCGTCACCGCAGTGGACGACGGCGCGAAGCTCGGGATACTGCGCCCGCAGCGCCGGGACCATGGGGGCGAACGCGTCGTCGACGAAGAGGACGCGGCTGTCGGAATCGGCCAGGGAATAGGCGATTTCGGCCGGGCTCCAGCGGATGTTCACCGGGTTGAGTACGGCGTCGGCCCACGGCACCGCAAGCAGGTACTCGTGGTAGCGGTCGGAATTCAGCGACAGCATCGCCACCCGGTCGCCCGTACCGACGCCGAGGCCGCGCAGCGCGCCCGCCAATCGGGCCACCCGGTCCAGCACCTCCCGGTTGGTCCGCTTCCGCTCGCCGCAGATGGTCATCAGACCGTCGGGATCGTTCTGGGCGGCGCGGTGCAGGCCCTGAGTCAGATACATCGTCTATTCCTCGTCGAACAGCGGTGGTTGGTCCCGACGAGTATTCGATGAGAGGTGTGATCTGCGCCATGGAGAGCATGTCGAACTATCAGTCGCCGGATTGTTGATTTCTCCAAACGCCCGGCCGTAGGGTCGAGCGCCATGAGCAGACTCTCGACCGCCGCGGAGCGTCGAGCGGTGGCGCGCGTGCGGCGCAGGGCGCCCGAACTCGTCGACCGCATCGTGGCGCGAGCCAGGGCGGAGATGTCCGCGTACGCGCCGCTGCCCGCCGCGACCATCGCCGCGTCCACCGCCTCGATCGTCGACCGGCTGCTCACCGCGCTGCACGACGGCACCCCGATGGCGACCGAAGATCTGGCCGCGCTCCGCGAGTTCGGCGAAATCCGTGCCCGCCAAGGCGTTTCGCTCGCCGATGTGCAGAACGGGTGGCGTATCGCGGTCCGCGAGATCCTCGCCGAACTTTCGGCAGCCGCGGGCGAGAGCCAGGCTGCCGATCGGACACTGCTCAGGTTGACCACCGCGCTGCTCGACCTCGTCGACGCGGCCGTCGTACCGTACAGCGCCGGGCATCGCGACGTCGAGATCGCCGCGGCACGGCACGACGAGCAGTTCCGCGCCGAGTTCACCAGGGCTGCGCTGCTCGGCACCCTCGGTCCCGCCGACCTGCGGATCCGCGCACAGCAACTCGGCGTCGACCCGGAACTCCAGTACCGCGCGTACCGCGCCAGGGCCGGCGAATCCCGCGACGCGGGCCGGAACATCGCCCCGAGCGGGTTCGTGACCACGGTGGACGGCGATATCGCCGGTTTTGTGGAAAAGTCCAGAAGTCCCGGTGAGCGCGGTGTCGTCGGCTTCGGCCCGCCTGCCCGATTGGAGGAACTGGCTCGCTCGTTCCGCCTCGCGGGCCGAATGCTCACCACCGCACAGCTTTTCGGCCGCACCGGAACCGTCGACCTGGACAGCGTCGGCCTGCTGCCCGCCATCGCCGCCGACACCGACCTGGGCGCGGAACTGGTCCGGCGCTACCTGGCGTCCCTCGGCGACGGCGAATCCGTCCGTACGGTGGTCGACACCGTCGAGGCGTATCTCGACACCGGCATGCGCGTCGAGGTCACCGCCGAGCGACTCGTGGTGCACCCCAACACCGTTCGCTACCGCCTCGGTCGCTTCGAAGAACTCACCGGCGCCGACCTGCGCGTCGCGCACACCGCGCTGCAAGTTTGGTGGGCGATCCAGTACCGGAAGGCGCAGCGACCACCGCGACGGTGAGACATTCGCCGCGCGGGCTTTCCTTGCGTGTCTTCCGTCGATACGGTCGATTCCGGCCGCGCCGCTCACGGTGCGTCGGTTCGGAAGGAGATCCGTATGGGTTCAACGGCTTTCGCCGTATTTCTGCCGCTGGCGCTGGCCCTGGTGATGTTCGGGCTCGGGCTGACGCTCACCGTCGACGATTTCGCCAGGGTGCTGCGGTATCCCGCCGCCGCGGCGATCGCGCTGGTCTGCCAGATGGTGCTGTTGCCCGCCGCGTGCCTGGGGCTGATCCTGCTGTTCCGGGTGGAAGGCGCGCTCGCGGTGGGCATGATGCTGCTCGCGGCCGCGCCCGGCGGACCGTCGGCGAACCTGTTCAGCCACATCGCCGGTGGGCACGTCGCGCTGAACATCACACTCACGGCGGTGAATTCGGTGCTCGCGGTGTTCACCATGCCGCTGGTCGTCGCGCTGTCGTACACGGTGTTCCTGGACGGTGACGGCTCGATCGGGTTGCGGCCGGACAAGTTCGCGCAGGTCTTCGCGATCGTGCTGGTGCCCGTCGCGCTCGGCATGTGGGTGCACCGGCGGTTCACCGACTGGGCGCTGCGGATGCGCGGCGCGGTCAAGGTGTTGTCGATCGTGGTGCTCGCGCTGGTGGTCACGGCGGCGGTGGCGAAGAACTTCGAGACGCTGACCGAACATCTCGGCGAGCTCGCCGCGCTGTGCCTGGTATTCGCTGTGCTGAGCCTGACCGTCGGGTATTTCGCGCCGCGGCTCTTCGGAGTCGACGACGACCAGGCCGTCGCCTCGGCGATGGAGATCGGCATCCACAACGGCGCGATCGCCATCGCCGTCGCGGTCTCCGTGCTGCACAACGACACGATGGCGGTTCCCGGCGCGGTGTACGGCGTGCTGATGAACATCCCCGCCGCGGCCGCGGCCTACCTCCTGGCGCGCCGCCGCAAGCCCGAACCGGCGACCGCGACGGCGTAGGCGGGATCAGACCGGCCGCAACTCCACGACGACACCGCCCTGTCGCCAGGTCTGATAGATGTCGGCCTTGCGCGGGGCTCCGTCGGCGTCGAACCCAATGCCGCTGAACGACGCATTGGTCTTGTTGTCCCTCGCGATGATGTCGAACAGCCGCATCACCTCCTGCTCGCCGGTGTGCACCACGGGATCGAAGCGTTCGGGCGCCCCGCCGCGGGTCAGCGTGACCGGAGTACCGGTGCGCAGGTTCTTCACCCACGGCCGCAGCACGGTGCCGATCAGCAGCGCGCCGTCGTGCGGGGTGTAAGCGACCGGCACGATGTAGGTCTTGCCCGAGGAGCGGCCGACGACGTGCAGCGTCATCAGTCGTTTGCCGACCACCTTGGAGAGCCCGGGGACGCGCAACAGCGCACGCACCACGCGGTTCACCGCGGCCTGATGGCGCGGAATCGGGCTCGGACCGCTGGTAGTCGGTGTGCCGTAAGGGTTTTCGGGGGTCGCTGGCTCGCTCATCCTTCGAGTATGGGTGAACCGTCCTCGGGCTACGCCGAAATACTGATCTCGGCTCGTCCCGTGGGCGGATGGGCGGACGGCCGTTCCTCGCTAGATTCGAACCGGCCCGAGTCCGAACTCGTCGAGGAGCGGCGTGACCGAAACCGTTGTGCGTCAAGAGCTGGACATCGCAGGGGAGGAGCGCCCTCCGGCAGCGACGGCGGGTATCGCCGTCGTCGCGGGCATCGCCTCAGCGGCTCTGCTGTTCTCGGCGAGCCGCTACAACTATTTCGGTGACGAGCTGTACTTCCTCGCCGCGGGTCGTCACCCGTCCTTCGGTTACGCCGATCAGGGGCCGGTGCTTCCGATGCTGGCCCGGCTCATGGACACCATTGCCCCGGGCTCGTTCTTCGTGCTCCGGCTGCCCGCCGTCGCGCTGACCGCGCTCGCCGTCGCGCTCACCGCGCTGCTGGCCAGGGAGTTCGGCGGTGGCCGCGGCGCGCAACTGCTCGCGGCCGCCGCCTACGCGACCTCGCCGTTTCTGCTGTTGCAGGGCAAGATGCTCACCACCAACGCGATCGACACCGTGCTGTGGGTGATCATCACCTGGCTCGTCGTGCGCTGGGTGCGCACCCGCCGCGACTCGCTGCTGCTGTGCGCGGCGCTGGTGACGGCGCTGGACATGCAGGTGAAATGGCTGATCCCGTTCTTCTGGATCGCGGTCGCCTTGACCTCGCTCGCGCTCGGCCCACGCGAGCTGATCCGGCGGCCGCTGCTGTGGCTCGGCGGCGCGATCGTCCTGCTCGCGACGCTGCCGACGCTGATCTGGCAGGCGGGCAACGGCTGGCCGCAGCTGCGCATGGGCGAGGTGATCAGCGGCGAGCAGGGCGTGCTCGGCGGTCGGTTGATGTTCGTGCCGCTGGCGATCCTGACCGCGGGCATTCTGGGCGCGGTGGTGCTGGTGTACGGCGTGTGGGCGCTGCTGCGCACTCCGGCGCTGCGTCCGTACCGCTTCCTCGGGGCGACGCTGCTGCTGCTCGTCGCCGTCTTCCTGGTCACGGGCGGACGCATCTACTACATGGCGGGCATGTACGGCGTGGTGTTCGCCGCTGGCGCCGTCGGGCTGGTGGAGCTGGCGGGCAGGCTGGGTCCCTCCCGGCGCAGGCTGCTCACCGGGAGCGGGGCGGCGGTGGCGCTCTGCTCCGCGGCGCTCGTGCTGTCGTCGACGCCGTGGCAGCACCCCGACGACATCGCGCCGCCCGCCGATGACGCCGAGGCCGCGATAGCCATCGGCGTGTACGGCGAATTCGGCTGGCCCGAGCTGACCGCCGCGGTGTCGGGAGCCGCGGCGGAACTCGCACCGGCCGAACGCGCGAACGCCGTCGTCGTCACCGACACCTACTGGCAGGCCGCCGCGCTCGATCAGTTCGCCCGCGACCAGCTGCCGCCGATCTACAGCCCGAGCCGCGGCTACGGCTACTTCGGCAGGCCGCTCGACGAGGCGAGCACCGTGCTCGCCGTCGGGGTGACCGAGAGCTTCCTGCGCTGGAATTTCGACAGCGTCGAGCCGGTCGCCAAGGTGGACAGCAGGCTCGGCTTTCCCGGAAGCACCCAGGACGTCACCGTGTGGAAGTGCACCGGCCTGCGTCATTCGTGGGCCGAGACCTGGCCGGACTTGATGCATCTGTAGCCGGACGTGATTATCTGGAGGCATGACATCTGGGCAGACCGAGATCTGGCACAACCCGCGGTGCTCGAAGAGCCGCGCCGCGACGGCGCACCTGGACGAGGCGGGCGCGACCTACACCGTGCGCCGCTACCTGGACGACCCGCCCACCGCGGGCGAGTTGCGCGAGGTGCTGCGGCGACTGGACGCGCAGCCGTGGGACATCACCCGCACCGGCGAGCAGATCGCCAAGGACCTCGGCATGGCGGACTGGGGCCGTACGCCTGCCGACCGCGACCGATGGATCGCGGCGCTCGTGGAGAACCCGCAGCTCATCCAGCGTCCGATCGTGCTCACCGGCGACGGCGGCGCGGTGGTCGCGCGCACCGAGGACGCGCTGCGCTCGCTCGACTGACGATCGCGCGAATCCCGGTCTCCCCGCCTGGAATTCGACCGTCACTGCCCGTCGCGCGCAGGCGGTAGGGTCGGCGGCATGAAGGTACAGTTGCGCCACAATCCCGCCTCCACCGTCGCCCGATGCTTCCTCGCGGGCGGGGAGCCGATGCGGGTCGAGAGCGGCGCCATGGTCGCCCATTCGGCGGGAGTCACGTTGCAGGCCAAGGCCGAGGGCGGCATCCTGGCCGGCCTCAAGCGCTCGGTGCTCTCCGGAGAATCGTTTTTCGTCTCTACCTTCACCGCTCCGCCGCAGGGCGGCTGGGTCGACGTCGCGCCCGCCCTGCCCGGCGACATGCTGAACCTGCGGATCACCCAGGACCGGCCGTTCTTCATCAGCCGCGGCGGCTGGATCGCCAATTCGCACGGCGTGCAAGTGGAGAGCAAGTGGGGCGGCTTCGCGAATCTGTTCGGCGGCGAGGGCGGCTTCGGTCTGCGCGCGCACGGCGACGGCGAAATCGTGGTCGGTGTCTTCGGCGCGATCGACGTGATCGACCTGCAACCCGGCGAACCGATCACCGTCGACACCGGGCATGTCGTCGCCTACGACCTGGCCATGAACTTCACCATCCGGCGGGCCGTCTCCGGCCGCTCCATCCAGTCGCTGAAGTCCGGCGAAGGCTTCGTCTTCGACTTCGTCGGTCCCGGCCGAGTGCTGCTGCAGACCCGTAACCCCGGCGCGTTCCTTTCCTGGGCCAGCACCGGCGCCTCGTCGAGCTGACCGCGGCGAGGACCGCGCTGCGAGCACTCCCATCCGAGTCCGTCATCTTCGGGTAACCTCCCCGACACCCACATCCGTGATGCTGGGCCCTCCACCCTGATGAACTACACGAAGGATTGCCTTACATGGAGCTGCTCGAAGTCTTCGCCAACATCCTGACCTCTGTGCTGACCCTCGGCAACAGCGGCAGCGGGGCGTAGTCGATTCAGGCCAGGAGATCACCGACGAGCACCCGGGTGTCGGGGACGAACGGCCAATCCGGATCGGCGAGGTGGGCGCGCAGTTCCGCGTCGGTCCACCACCAGCCGTCGGCGATCTCCTCGGGCTGATGACGGATGGGGCCGTCGTACCGCAGCTCGTAGGCGAACAGGTGGCAGCGCATCGGCCTGCCCTCCCATTCCCCGTCCCAGGACGCGCTGGCCATCGGCAGCGGCGGCGTCGCGTCCTCGGTGAGCACGATGCCGAGTTCTTCGGCCAGCTCCCGGATCGCGGTCCGCGCCGGATCCTCTCCCGGCGCGACGACACCGCCCGCGAGGCAGTCGTGCATCCCGGCGAACACCATCTTCGTGTCGGTGCGGCGGTGCACGTAGACCCGCTCACCGTCCCTCGAACGCACCAGAACGCCGGAACTGGCGTGCCACAGACCTTCGCGATAGACCTCGGCGCGATCGGCCGCGCCGATCTCGCGGCCCTGCCGGTCGTACACCGCGATCATCTCGCCGGAAGGACTGTCGAAGTTCGGCTGTGCGGGCACCGCTCGAGGGTAACCTGGGCAGCGCACTCCACCTGGAGAGAGGACCGTTCGATGGTGCTTCCGCGCATAGTGGCGAGGTTCAACCGGCACGTGACCAACCCGGTGGCGGGACTGGTCGCGGGCACGGTGCCGCCCTTCGCGGTGGTGCGGCACAAAGGACGGCGATCCGGCCGCGCCTACCGGACACCGGTGTGGGTTTTCGAAGACGACGGCGTCTACCGCATCGCGCTGACCTACGGCCGTGACGCGGAATGGGTCAAGAACGTCCTCGCCGCAGGCGTTTTCGAGCTGGACGCCAAGGGCCACACCGTCACTCTGCGCGATCCGGTGGTGCTGGAGGATCGCTCGGCGGGCTGGGCTCCGCTCGGCGTCCGCCAGGTGTTGTGGGGGATCGGCGCCAAGCACTATCTGCGGGCCACACTCGCTGCCTGAGGCGTTCCCCGGCGCTCACCCGCGGCCGCGCCGAGATTTCCCGCCCGGTCGCCGCGTCGTCCCTGGCTTCACCCCCGGCTTCGGCGCGCTGTGCTGCCGCGCCGCGGCCGACGCCACCGCCGCGGCGCCGACCTCGGCGTCGATGCGGCGGTGAACGAAGTGCTGCTGGACCAGTGTCCAGGCGTTGTTCGACACGAAGTACAGCAGGATCACCACCGGAAGCAGCGCACCGCCGATGAGGGCGCCCGCCGGAAACACCCACAGTGTCATCGTGTTCAGCATCGGTAGTTGCGCCGCGGCCGGGTCTTGGCGGGCGATCGCGGCGCGTGCGGTGAAGTGCGTCGCGATGGCCGCCACCAGCATCAGCGTGCCGGCCACCGCGGCGATCGCCACGCTCGGCCGGCCGGTCAGCGTGGCCGACAGCGGCGCGCCGAACAGCTTGGCGTTCAGGAAGGACTGCACGTCGGCGGCGCCGAAGATGTAGTTCGGGGTCTGCGCGTTCTGTTCGGGCGTCAGCGGCGTCGGGGTCGCCTGGAAGGGCAGATGGCCGAGCGTTGCGGTGCGGTCGAACGAGCGCAGTACGTGGAACAGCGCCAGGAACACCAGCCCCTGGCCGAGCATCGGCAGGCAGCCCGCCGCCACGCCGATACCGTTCTCGCGGTTCAGTTTCTGGATCTCGACGGCCTGTCGTTGCTTGTCGTCGGAGTAGCGCTTGCGCAGCGCCTCGATCTCAGGCCGCAGGCGCCGCGCGACGGCCTGGTTACGGACCTGCCTCAGGAACAGCGGATACATGGCGGCGCGCAGCGTGGCGACGAGGAACACCACCGCGAGCACCCAGGCCAGGCCGCTGGTGGATCCGAGCAGCGCGGCGAAGGCGGTGTGCCAGAGCCAGAGCACGGCGGAGACAGAGTAATAGACGACATCGAGCATGGGAGAACACCTGGTTCGGTGAGACGTGCGCGCACGCGCACGCGAACGGGAGATGGTCACGGCGCGGGCCGACCACACCCGCGCCACCGCGCGGGCCGTCGATCAGCCCGTGACCAGTCCCGGTGCTCGGGGCCGCGGACGGCCGGCCGTATCGGGATTGCTCTGTCGCAGATAGGAACCGCGCCTGCGGCGCTGCGCCGACGGCGGTCC
>NZ_BDCF01000079.1 GCF_001613365.1 Nocardia xishanensis NBRC 101358 | reverse complement strand
GGCCGGCTTCGCGGCCGGGGCCGGCTTCGCGGACGCCGGAGCCGGGGCGGCGTTCGTGGCCGTCGCTTCGGACTGCGAGTTGGTGGCTTCGCCGCTCGCTTCGGGGGTGTAGTCGGCGAGGAACTCGTGCCAACTCTCATCGACCGACGATGGATCCTGTTTGTACTTCAGATACATCTCGTCGACTAGCCACTGGTTCTGTCCGAACTGGGAAGTTGAGCTGCTCACAGCAGGTGTTCGCCTCATTTCGTTCTTCGCGCTGCGACGTTTGTGACGTGCCCGGCATGGGGATCAGCGGATGCGCGCCGATGGACCCTCTGTCGAGGATATGCCCAGCAGCAAATCGACGAAGCTACCCACCACCGGACAGACCCAAACTCTTCTGTGCAGACTCGTCCGGATCCGAGAATATTCCTCCGGTTTCGCGGGCCGCTGCCCAGAGTCGGGTATAAGTTCCGCCCGCCGAGAGCAGGTCGGCATGGGTGCCGAATTCCGTGATCCGGCCGCGCTCGACGACCGCGATCCGATCGGCCCGCGCGGCCGTGCCGAGCCGGTGCGCGACGACGACCGTGGTGCGTCCCCGGGCCAGCGATCTGCTCGCTACCAGCACGGACGCCTCGGTCTCCGGGTCGAGCGTCGCGGTGGCCTCGTCGAGCAGCAACAGGTCGGGATCGACCAGTTCGGCCCTGGCGAGGGCGATCAACTGGCGCTGTCCGGCCGACAGCCCGCGCCCGCGTTCGCCGATCGGTTGCCGCAGTCCGAGGGGTAGCGCCGCGATCATGTCGGTCGCGCCGACGGACGCGGCGGCCGCCCGGATCTCCGCCTCTGTCGCGGAAGGTTGTCCGAATGCAATGTTGCTGGCGACGTCTCCGGTGAAGAGGTGAGCTTCTTGGGGGACGATGCCGAGCCGGGAACGGTAGTCGGCGAGGCGATATTCGCGGATGTCGACGCCGTCGACGACGATCGCCCCCCTTGACGCCTCCGCGGCGAGCCGGGCATCGGTGACCACGACGGCAGCGGGTTCCGAGCCCCCTTCGGGAGACGAGCGCGGCAGGTCGTAGAGGCGGGCCAGCAGCTTGACGATCGTCGACTTGCCCGCGCCCGTCGGCCCGACCAGCGCCAGGGTGGACCCGGCCGGGATACGCAGATCGACCTCCTGCAGCGCCGGGTTCTCGGTCCCCGGATACCGGAAGTGCACGTGATCGAGCGCGACCTCGCCGCGCAGACCGTCGGTGATCGCCGTGGCGTCCGGCGGATCCGCCGCGATCGACGACGGGGTGCGCAGCAGCTCGCCGATCCGGCGTAGTCCGACCCTTGCCTGCTGGTAGCCGTCGAAGACCTGGGACAGCTGCGTGATCGGCCCGAACATCAGCTCCAGGTAAAGCACGAAAGCGACCAGCGTGCCCGCGGTCGTCGCGCCGACCGCGACCTCGCGGGCGCCGACGAACACCACCGCGGCCAGCGCCAGATCGGCCCAGGCGATGACGAAGGCGAAGTACAGCGCGATCGCCCGCTGCGCCCGCATCCTGGCGTTGCGATAGCGCTCCGAGTATTCGGCGAACCGTCGCGCGGCGCGGGGCTCGTGCCGGTTGGCCTGCACCGCCCGCAGGCCGGTGACGTTCTCCTGGAAGTCGGCGTTCACCGTCGAGACACGTTCCCGCGACACGGTGTACGCGGTGGAGGAGAAGCGCCGGAAGACCACTGTCGCCACGATCAGCGGCGGCAGCGCCAGCAGTGCGACCACCGCGAGCGAGACATCGATGACCAGCAGTGCCGCCACGATGCCGAGTAGGGTGAGCGCGCCGATGATGGTGGTGGCGACGCCCGTCTGCAGGAAGCTCGACAGCGCGTCCACGTCGGTCGTCATCCTCGTCATGATCCGGCCGGACAGTTCCCGCTCGTAGTAGTCGAGGCCGAGCCGCTGCAAATGCGCGTAGCTGCGCACACGCAGCCCGTAGAGGACGCGCTCGCCGGTGCGCGAGGTGAGCACGATGGTCGTCGCGCCGACCGCGAAACCCGCCGCGACCAGCGCGACGCCCAGCGCCGCGGCGAGCCGGAGCGCGTCGGGCCGCCCGGCGCTCACACCCGTGTCGATGGCGTAGCGCACCAGAGCGGGGAAGGCCACGCCGACGAGCGCGTCCAGCGCGAGCAGGCTCACCACGGTCAGCACGAGCAGGCGCACCGGGCGCAACAGTCGCGCCAGACGGAAGCCGGGATCGGGCTCGCGCAGCTCGCGATCGTCCAGGCCGGGTGCTTCGGTAGCGGGCGGCAACCGCTCGATGGTCCGGCGCAGCTCGGGCGTCTCGGCCAGGTCGGCCGCCGCGCCGAAACCGCCGCCCATCCGGCCCGCCGCACGGGGCTTACGCACCGATTCGTCGGGCTCGTCCGTCGCGGGCGGGGGCAGCTGGGCCGGTGCGGGCAGCCGGATCACCCGGTCGGCGTGCGCGAGCGTCGATTCGCGGTGCGCCAGCACGATCGTGGTGCGGCCGCCGCGATCGGGCAGCGTGTCGAAGATGGCGGCCTCGGTGACCGCGTCCACCGCCGAGGTGGCGTCGTCGAGGACCAGGATGCGCGGGCGGGCCAGCAGCACCCTGGCCAGCGCGATGCGCTGGCGCTGGCCGCCGGAGAGGGTGAGCCCGCGTTCGCCGACGACGGTGTCGTATCCGTCGGGCAGTTCGCCGATGAACTCGTCGGCGGCGGCCAGCTTTGCGGCCTGCCTGATCTCGGCGTCGGTGGCGTCCGGCCGGCCGAGCGCGATGTTGGCGGCGATGGTGTCGGAGAACAGGAACGGGTCATCGAACACCACGCCGACGGCGGCGCGCAGGTCGGCGGCGGCCACGTCGGCGATGTCCACCGATTCCGCTTCGGCTCCGAAGAGCCGGATGTGCCCGGCGTCGGGCGCGTAGAAGCGCGGCAGCAGCAGTGACAGCGTCGTCTTGCCAGAACCGGCTGGGCCGATGATCGCGACCGTCTCGCCGGGGCGCACGGTCAGGTCGAGGTCACGCAGGATCGGCACGCCGGGATCGAATCCGAAGGTGAGTGAGTCGATCTCGATGCCGAGCGGGCCGTCCGGCAGCGCCGCGGGCGCGGGCGGGTCGGCGATCACCGGCGCGGTGTCGATGACCTGGAAGACGCGTTCGGCTGCGGCGCGGGTCAGCTGCGCCAGGATGACCACCGACGACATGGCGCGGGTGGCCGAGGTCATGGTGGCCACGTAGGCGGCGAAGGCGAGGAACGTGCCGAGCCCGATCGAGCCATCGAGCGCCAGCCACCCGCCGAAGGCGATCACCCCGACCAGCCCGGCTTGCGGAATCGCGGCCACCACCGGTGCGAAGCGGGCGTCCACCCGCGCGGCTCGCATGCGTTCGGCGTAGAGCTTGCGGCCGTGTCCTTCCAGCACGTCGACCATCCGGGCCTCCTGCCCGAAGCCCTTCACCACCCGAACCCCGGTGACCGTCTCCTCGACGTGCTGGGCCAGGTCGGCGGCCCGCTGCTGGGCCGACCAGGTCGCCGCGAACAGCCGTGGCCGCATCCGATACACCACCGCGGCGATGCCGGGCACCACGAGCAGCGCGACCAGCGCCAGCGGCGGCGAGAGCCACAGCATCACGCCCGCGGCGAGCAGGAACTGCAACAGCGCCATCCCGGAGAGCGGCACCATCGCCAGCAGCCCTTGGACCAACTGGAGATCCGTGATCGACCGGGACACCACCTGTCCCGTGCGCAGCGCGTCCTGACCCGCGCCGTCCAGTCGTTGCAGCGAACCGAGCAACCGCACCCGCAGGCCGTGCTGGACGTCGAGCGAGAGCCTGCCGGCGAGCAGCCGCCTGCCGAACGCCGCGCCGAACCGGCCTACGGCGAGCAGCGCGAGCAGTGCCGCGATCACACCGATCACTCCGGTGTCGCCGACACCGGCCGCGTCGACGGCGCGCTTGGTGAGCAGCGGCGCGGCCACCTCCACCAGCGCACCCGCCAGCACCGCGGCCAGGACGCCCGCGATGGTGCCGGGATGCGACCGGCTCTCATCCCACAGCCGCCGTATCCAGCCCCGCCCCGTCGTACTCCGCTCAGTCAATTGCGCCGCTCACCGTCCGCTCGTCGAACTCCCTCTACGAAAGGTAACGACACGCGGCGACACACCGCTTGTTCCCGGATGCCGGTCGATGAGTCAGAGATCGCGGCTGCGCAGCTGCCACCAACCCGCGCCCGCGATCCCGATCGTCCACAGCAGCAGCACGACGAAGGCGGCGGGAGCCGGGGCGAGGATGTCGCTGTCCGGGAAGGAGCCGACCGCCACCGTGGCGACGGTCGCCGAACCCGGCAGCAACGTGACAACGCCGCCGAGCCCGATTCCGTTGGCCACCAACCAGATCAGCGGCTCGATGACCAGTAGCCAGCCGAGGATCAGCGCGACGGCCCCGGTCGACTGGCGCAGCAGCAGCCCGAGGCCCGCGCCGAGCAGCGACCAGCAGACCGCCGCGAGCAGCCCGGTGCCGAACACCGTCAGCAGCCGCGTGCCGAACTCGAACTTGCCGCGGCCGAACGCGAGCAGACAGCCGAACGCGACGAGCTCGACCACCACCGCGACCACGAGCGTGTACGCACCGGTGACCAGCAATTTGGCCGCCGCCAGCCGATCGCGGTCGACGGTGAACAGCGAGGTCACCGGCATCGTCCGGTAACGGAACTCACCGCCTGCGCCCGCCGCGCCGAAGACGGCGGCGGCCAGGATCGTCGCGGTGAGCGCCAGATACAGCCCGATCGTCGCGGCGCCGGTGGCCAGCGCGGAATCCGGGTCGGCGGGCCCCGCCATCAGCGATGTCACGGTGGAGGCGACCAACGCGATCGCGGGCAGCAGCACGCCGAGCGCCAGGCACCAGCGCAGCGTGTAGACCTTGCGCACCTCGGAGTTCACCGGTGGGACGAGGTCCGGGGGCAGAGTGATCATCGCGGAATCCCATAGGGCGTCGGCTGCGGATGGGGTGCGTGCGCTCCCGGCGCCCCGAACATCGGCGCCGCGGTCCTGCTCGATTTGGTCAGCGAGGCGAGTACGCGGTCGGGATGGATCGGATCCGGCGTGATGTTGTCCAGCCGCACCCCGGAGGCCTTGGCCGCGTCGATGATCTCCGCTTCACTCGCCTCGGCCACCGCGAGCCGCCCGTCGGGGCGGATCACGGCGTCGGTGTAGCCACGCGCGGCGAGCATCGTGGCCAGCGCCACCGGGGTGGAGGCGGCGACGACCAGCCGGTCGGGGTGATTGCGGCGCAGTTTCGCCGGGGTGCCCTGGTAGACGACCGCGCCCTCGCTCAGCACGATCAACTGATCGGCCATCGCCACCACCGCCGCGAGGCTCGCGCTGGACAGCAGCACCGTGCCGCCGCGGCGTGTGTGCCTGCGCAGGAAGTCGTGCAGCCAGCCGCGTTCCGCGGCGTCGAGTCCCTCGGTCGGCTCGTCGAGGATCAGCACCCTCGGGTCGGTGAGCAGGGCGGTGGCCAGCGCCAACCGGGTCTGCTGGCCGACGGTGAGCGCGCCCGTCTTGACGCGCGCGGCCGAATCCAGCCCGACCGACTCGAGCACCGCGCCGACCCGCGCGTCCGGCACACCGGCCGCGGCCGCGTACACCAGCAGGTGATCGCGGGCGGCGCGCGCCGGGTGCAGTCCGCGCGGCGTGAGCATCCCGCTCACCGGCGACAGCTCGATCTTCGCGCTTCCCGAAGACGGTTCGAGCAAGCCGAGCAGGATGCGCAGGATGGTGGTCTTGCCCGACCCCGCCGGACCGACCAGCGCGGCCGTGCCACCGATGGGGACGCTGAAGTTCACGTTCTCGACGACCGGACCCAGCTCGTACCGCTTGCTCAGGTCGGCCACGACCAGAGCGGCCTTGGCTGCGGTCATTTCGGCCCGGTGGGGAAGTTCGGTGGGGTCACGTCGAGCGCGGGCAGCGGATCGGCGTCGACGATCAGCTGCCGGTTGGCGGGCCAGAAGACCGGCGCGGGCCCGAATGCCTTCTGGGCGTTGAGGACCGTGGTCTTGCCGAGGGCGCGGTTACCGACGCCGCCGATCACCGCGCCGATGCCCATCGGGATCACCTTGCCCGCCATCAACGCCATGCGCTTGGTGAGGAACCGCACGAGGAACCGCTTCATCAGCGAGTCGTTCATGCCCGCAAGGCCGGGAACGCGGTTGGCGAGCAGCGTCCCCCAGTTCTTGGCCGACTTCCCGACCGAGCGCTCCACGATCTCCATGCCGGTATCGCCGAGCACCACCGCGAGCACCAGCGCCCTTCGCTGTTCCTTGGCCTCCGGAGAGATGCCGTGCACGGCGGCGATCGCCAGCGTGTACAGCGCCGACGCCTCCATGAAGAACGCCGTCTCCGCCGTGATGGTGGCCAGCGAGGCGACCGTGCCGACGCCGGGCATGGCCGCGGTCGCGCCCGCCGCGGTGCCGCTGCCGGTCACCGCGAGCAGATACTGGCGCTCTATCCGGTCGACGATCTGAGCTGGGGTTTCGTCGGGGTGGGCGCGCCGGATTCGATCGATGTACTTCTCGACCGCAGGCGCCTGCAGCTTCGACCCGTTCTCCAGCAAGGCGATCACGGTCTTCTCGAACGCGCCGTGCCTCATCGGCAACACCCCTTAAGTCCTCTGCCTTCGCTGGCAGAACTCTATGGCACCGAGCCGTCGTCGGACCAACACGACAACGAACCGGATCGTTTCCCGGGTTCCCGGGGCCCGCCGGCCGAAACGACCGGTTATGCCGGTCCGTGCAGCGCGGGCACCCGCTCCGACAGCGGCGGCGGTGGCGGCGGGGTGCCGTCGCCGAACGGCCTGCCACCCAGCTCCTCGCGACCGTGCGAGGTCAGCCAGTTGCCGAGGTCGGGGCCCTTCGGCACCACCTTGGTCGGATTGATGTCGGTGTGCACCACGTAGTAATGGGCCTTGATCTGCGCGAAGTCGATGGTGTCGCCGAAGCCGGGCGTCTGGTAGAGGTCGCGGGCATAGGCCCACAGCACCGGCATCTCGCTCAGCTTCTGCCGGTTGCACTTGAAATGACCGTGGTAGACGGCGTCGAAGCGGACCAGCGTGGTGAACAGCCGCACATCGGCCTCGGTGATCGTGTCGCCGACCAGGAAGCGTTGTCCGGCAAGCCGATCCGAGAGCCAGTCGAGGCGTGCGAAGAGCCGGTCGTAGGCGGCCTCGTAGGCGTCCTGCGCGCCGGCGAAGCCGCAGCGGTAGACGCCGTTGTTCACGTCGCGGAACACGACGTCGTTGATCTCGTCGATCTCGGCTCGCAGCGGCTCGGGGTACAACGCGGGAGCCCCCGCCCGGTGGAACTCGGTCCATTCGGTGGAGAAGTCCAGCGTGATCTGTGCGTAGTCGTTGGTCACCACTTGGCCGGTCGGAATATCGACGACAGCGGGGACCGTGATGCCGCGCGGATAGTCGGGGAAGCGGGCCAGGTAGGCGTCGCGCAGCCGCGGGATGCCGAGCACCGGGTCGACGCCGCCGGGATCGAGGTCGAAAGTCCAGCTCAGCTTGTCGTGGGTCGGCCCGCACAGGCCGAGCGAGAGCGCGTCCTCCAGGCCGAGCAGCCTGCGCACGATGAGGGTGCGATTGGCCCACGGGCACGCGCGCGCCGCGACCAGCCGGTACCGGCCCGGCTCCACCGGATAGCCGTCCCGTCCGTCGGCCGTGATGCGGGTGGTGATGTAACGGGTGTCCCGCTTGAACTCGCCGGGTTCGACGTAGGAACCGCTTTCCGATGCCGCCTTGGTCACCTGGCCAGTCTTGCAGATTCAGGACTTACGCTGACGCAATGACCGAACACAGTGAAACCAAGGCGACCCGGCTGGAACGCGAGACCACCGACGGCGGCGCGGAGGTGGCCGTCCTGACGCTGGCCAATCCGCCGCTGAACCTCTTCGATCAGGCCATGCTCGACGCGTTGGTCGAGGACATCGCCGAGCTGACCGCGAACCCGCCGCGCGCCTTGTTGCTGCGCGCCGAGGGCAAGGTGGTGTCCGGCGGTGTCGACGTGCACGTGTTCGACGGACTGACCACCGAGCAGGGCGCCGAGCTGTGGCGCTCGCTGTTCGCGCAGATCATCCATCCGCTGGAGGCGCTGCCGTGTCCGGTGGTGTTCGCGGCGCACGGACTGACGCTGACCGCCGCCTTCGAAATCGCGCTGGCCTGCGACATCATCCTGGCCGCGCCGAAGGCGAAGTTCGGTCTGGTGGAGACGGTGGTCGGGCTGACCCCGTCGATGGGCGGCCCGCAGCGGCTGGCCGAGCGCGCCGGATCGGGCCGGGCGCGCGAGTTCGTCATGACCGCCGATCTCTACGACGCGGCGACCATGGCCGACTGGGGCGTGGTGAACGCCGTGCACGAGGACGTCGACGCGGCCGCGAGGGAACTCGCGCACCGGCTGGCGCAGGGGCCGACCAAGGCGCACGCGGCGACCAAGCAGATCATCGGGGCCTGGCGCTCCGGCGGTGTGGCGCACGCGGATTCGGTGACTCCCGAGGTGTCCGGCGAACTGTTCGCCACCGACGATCTGCGCGGCGCCGTGCGCAGCTTCCTCGAGGTCGGTCCCGGCAAGGCGACTTACACAGGCCGGTGACGACGGGGACACGGTAAATCGACTATCCCCGCGAGATTGTGATCCGCGTCATATAGTCGCAGGTGCCTGGCAGCCAGAGGCACCGCGCGGAGGACACATGTCGCAGCTCTTGGTCGAATACCCCCTCACACATTCGCCTGCGTGTAGCAACCCGCTGGCCCGCGGCGCCGACGGCGTGCTGCGCTACGGCAACCTCACCCCGGCGCTCACCGAGCTACTCGATCTACAGGTGCACGCGTTCGCGTCGCGCGAGGCGGTCGTCGAGCTCGGTGGGCCCCGGCTCACCTACCGCGAGCTGTGGCACTCGGCCTCCCGCATCGCGGGCGGCTTGCAGGAACACGGCGTCGGGTACGGCGACCGGGTCGCCATCCACATGCCCGCGGGCGCCCGCTGGGTGCAAGCGTTCCTCGGCGCCCTGCTCAGCGGCGCGGTACCGGTGCTGGTGCACGACGGGCTGCCCGCGGGAGTGGCGGAGCGGGTGATCGCCGACAGCAGTGCGGATTTCGTGCTCGGTCGCGGCGCAGGCGGCGGCGAGGTGGAACTGCCCGACGGCGCCGCGTTCATCGACGACGGCGCGGCGCTGAACGATCTCGCGCTGCTCTGTTACACCAGCGGCACCCGCAAGGGCGTCGAGCTGACCAACGAGAACCTGCTCTCGGCGGTCCGTTCGGTGGTCGCCGCGCTCGATCTGCCCACCGACGGCGTGCGCAATCTGGTGCTGCCGCCGCTGGCGCACGCCACCGGGTGCGTCGACCAGCTGCTGCCCACCTTCGCGGTCGGCGGCACCGTTGTGCTCGCACCGGACGGCCGCGGATTCGCGGAAGCCATTGTGGCCGAACGGGTCGACATGGTGTCGGGCACGCCGCGCATCTTCGCGGGGCTGCTCCCGCAGCTGGCCGCTTTACGCGCCGACGGCGTACCCACCGAGGGCATCAGCCGGGTCAGCAGCGCGGGCCATCACGCCGAGCGGACTCCGTGCGATCTGGCCGCCGCGCTGCGCGAGGCGTTCCCCTCGGCCAGGCACTGGTCGGTGTGGGGTGCCACCGAGACCAGCGGCATCGGACTCGCGGTGGACGACACCGAGACGCCCGCCGACGCGGGCCGGGTGCTCGGATTCGCTTTCGGCGGTACCGAATTGGCGCTGTGGGGCCCGAAGGCCGCGGCGGGGCACGGCGAATTGCTTTGTCGCGGACCAAATGTCACCCGTCGCTACTGGAACGACCCGGAGACCACCGCGGATCGGTTCACGGGCAGCTGGTTCCACACCGGCGATCAGGTGTCGATCGACGATCACGGCCTGGTCCGACGCGAAATCGCCTGAGGTGAAAGGTCATTCCAGCATTCGGTCGCGCAGTCGCGCCCGCAGCTCCGGCGTCAGCCCGACGACGTCGAGGTAGCGGTCGAAGTCGCCGTGCAGCTGCCGTACCGATTCCAGGGCCATCGCCAGATACTCCTCGCGCACGCCGAGCAGGTCTTCGGAGAAGCGCGCGCCCTGTGGCAGGGTGGGTTCGATCAGGGCGCGCAGCGGTTCGATCGCGTCGTTGCTGATCATGAAGTCGGCGAGCACGTCCTCCTCGACCACGTCCACCGCTCGCAGCAGTGTCGCCACGGCCCAGCCGGTGCGGTCCTTGCCCGCCGCGCAGTGCACCAGCACCGCGCCGTCACCGTCCACGATGGATTGCGCGATGGCGGTGATCGCGGTGTTGGCCTCCGGCAGCGCGGGAAACTCGCGGTAGACCTCGAGCATGTGCTCGAACGCCGACTCGGTGCGCGTCTCGTGCGGGGGCGCCTCGCCCATGCGCGAGTCGAACGGCGTGACGCTGCGCCGCACGCCGTCGGGCAAGTTGTCGTGGCCCAAGTGGTCGATCTCCCTGATGCCCCGCAGATCGAAGACCTCGGCCACGCCCAGTTCCCGCAAACCGTGGTGGCCGCGTTCGTCGAGGCCGCTGAGCTGGGCCGAGCGGAGCAGCACGCCGGGGCGCACCTTGGCGCCGTCGGCGGTGCGCAGACCGCCGGTGTCGCGGAAGTTGAACGTGCCGGAGAGGAAGAACTGATCGGCAGGCGGCGGGAGAGTCACCGATCCAGGCTATCGCCCGCCCAACCGACGCTGCGGGACGAAGTCCGCCGGCAGCCCGCATGGCCGGAGCGAAGGCGGAGGTACGCCCAAATAGCGGTGGTGTCGGTCCCGGATCGAACACCGAATTCCGGAGTGAACCGGTTGCATCGTGAGTTTGTGCGGTTCGTCACAGGGTGCTCGGGTGGGGCGAACTGGTCCGTAAGGTGGGTCATTGTGTGTCTTGCGGCCGCGAGGGGCCGTTAGTCACCCCAGAACGCCGATCGGCGGGACACTGCAGCGTTGCAGAGACATTCCGTTTGGATAACAAAACAATCTTCCGGTATGGAATACCCGCTGAACCAGTTCTCAAACCCCGAAAACCCTCTACCATTGATGAACGTTGGACCGGGCAGCCTGGGGATTTCTGGTCGCTCGCCAAAGTTCAGCGAGTCGCGCCATCGGAGGTGCGCGAGTTCTTTCGCCGAGGGAGTCGTCGTTGAGCGCACGTGGAGAAACAGTGGAGAGTCGGTTGCGGCCGACGATCTGCGAGGCTGTCGAGAAGGCGGCCGCTTCGCTCGATATCACCGGAGTGCGGGCACTGCGGGTGCTGCTGCACGCCGGGGTCACCGCGTACTGGCCGCTGGTCAAGGCGGCGCCGACCAAACATATCCGGGCCTACGAGGCGACTTTGCGCACGTTGCGCGAGCGCTGGGAGCTGCGGTCCGGGTCGTCGCCCGACCCCGCTGCCACCGAGATGTTTCGTGAAATGGACACCGAGGTCGCCAACTTCCTTCAGCTCTGTGCCGATCGCTCCGGTGCGCAGTGGCTGGAACCGGTGGACGACATCGCCGCCTACACGGTCTCGGTCCTGCAGGGGACCGTGCTGCGCTGGCTGGCCGACAGTAACGACGAGACCACGCTGATAGTGCTGGACGACCTGGTCAGCGGCCTCGCGACGCGAGCTGCCGAAGTCTGACTCCGCGACTACTGGACGCCTGACCAGTTTGGTGGTTGAGTGGTCCGGGTGAGCGAGACATCGCCGATCGCCGGACTGCACGCCGCCACCGCCGACCTCGACCCGCCGCTGGCCGCGCTGGACCTGACCGCGCTGCGCGCCAACGCCGCCGACTTGGTGCGCCGCGCGAACGGCGTCCCGATCCGGGTGGCCAGCAAGTCCGTGCGCTGCCGTGCCGTCCTGGAAGCCGTGCTCGGCGGCGAGCTGACCGCGGCCGACGGCTTCGCGGGCATCATGTCCTACTCCTTGCGCGAGGCGCTCTGGCTCGCCGGTCTCGGCGCCCGCGACATTCTGCTCGGCTACCCGACCGTCGACCGCGCGGCGCTGGCCGAGCTCGCCTCCGACGACACCCTGCTCGGCGCGATCACCCTGATGATCGACGACGTCGCCCAGCTCGACCTGATCCGCGCGGCCGTCGGCACCGACCTGGTCCGGCCGCGCGTCTGCCTGGACGTGGACGCGTCGCTGCGGATCGGCCCGCTGCACCTCGGTGTGCGCCGCTCGCCGATCCGCACGCCCGATCAGGCCGCCGACCTGGCCCGCGCCGCGCTCGACCGCGGCTTCGACGTGGTCGGCGTGATGACCTATGAGGCGCAGATCGCCGGGCTGCCCGACAGCAATGTCGCGGTGCGGCTGGTCAAGCGCGCATCGGCCGCCGAGATCGCCAAGCGCAGGGCGCGGGTGCTGGACGCGGTGCGCTCGGTGGTGGGCAAGCTGGAGATCGTCAACAGCGGCGGCAGCGGTTCGATCGAGGTCAGCATCGCCGATCCGGATGTCACCGAGGTGACGGCGGGCTCGGGTCTCTACGTGCCGACCCTGTTCGATCACTACCGGGCCTTCACCCCGCGGCCCGCGCTGTTCTTCGCCACCCCCGTGCTGCGCAAGCCGACGCCATCCATCGCGACGGTGTTCGCGGGCGGCTACATCGCCTCCGGTCCGACCGGCCCGTCTCGGGTGCCGAAACCCGTGTGGCCCAGCGGCTTACGGCTCATCGGCACCGAAGGCGCCGGCGAGGTGCAGACCCCGCTTTCGGCCGCCGCCGAACTGCGCATCGGCGACAGGGTGTGGTTCCGCCACGCCAAGGCGGGCGAACTCTGCGAGCGTTTCGACCGGGTCCACCTCGTCGAATCGGACGGCAGCCGCATTACCGTCCCCACCTATCGCGGCGAAGGCAAGAATTTCGGCTGAGCCGGTGCTCAGCTCAGGTTCAGGAAACGGGCCAGGTCGGGCAGATCCTCGGGCGCGGCGGGCAGGTATTCGGTGAGCAGTGGTGACCTGATGATCACCGCCCGCCACATGGCCCGCGACACCGCGGCGCGCACCAGATCGCGCGACAACAGGAACGACATGCCGTGCGGCGCGTCGGCCGGGCTCGACGTGGTCATCGACAGCAGCACCACCGCGGCCTCCCTGCCGCGGAAGCGGTCGACGGTGCCCACCAGCACGTCCTCGATCTTGGCGCGCGCCAGCATGGTCCGGATCCGGCCGACCTGGGCGCCGTATGGCGCGACGACGAAGATGTCGTGCGGATGCAGCCGCCGGGTGGTCGCGCCCATGGTCCAGGACAGTCCGAGCAGGGCGCGCACCTGGCGCACCACCTCGCGCGCCTCGGCCGCCGATTCGGTGGCGTTGCCGTAGTGGTCGACGAGCACGGTGCCGATGCCAGGCTCGACGCCGTCCAATTGCCTTGCCAGCGTGACGGTTTCGTTCGAGCGCAGCCTGCCGTCGTAGAACTGCCGGGAGATCGGATCGCACACCCTCGGATGCATCCGCCAGGTGCGGTCGAGGAAGTATCCGCGCTCGGACCCGACGGTGTTGCGGCCCGCGAGCAGCCAGCCCAGCGTCGATTCGCCCACCGGCCCGGGATGGGCGCTGCGCGCCGCGGCGGGCTGCGGGTCGCCGAGCAGCAGCAGATTGCGCGCGCTGCCTGCCACCATCGCCGTCTCGGCCAGCGGGAACCGGCCCGCGTCGGCGATCACCAGCAGGTCGAGGCTGTCGGCGGGAATCATCGAGTCGTCGGCGAAATCGGCTGGTAGCCCGCCGATCACGCACCCGTTTACGGCGTTGTCCAGGAACCGTGGATAGCGAGCGCCGTCGATCACCGCCCACTCCGGAGCCACCGCCGCGGCATCCTTCTTCGCGACCAGCTCGGGCAGCACCCCGACCGTGACGATCGCGTCCAGCAGGCTCTCCACCGTCGAATGCGCCTGTGCGACAACGCCGATGCGCCACTTGTCCCGGATGATCAGCCGCTCCAGCACGCGCGCGACGGTGGAGTTCTTGCCGGTCCCGGACGGACTCTGCACCACCAGGTACGACTCGTCCAGTGCGCGAGTGGCGGCGGTGATGGCGGCGGCGTGATCGCCGTGCACCTCGGGCAGCGGTCCGTCACCGCGCAACCGCGGCGTGCGCCGGGCCATGATGTCGAACAAGGCGCAGTCGGGGATCTCCGGCAGCGTCACCAGCAGCCGCTGCGCGGCCGATTCCATGGCGGCCTCGGCGTTCTCGTCCCAAGCGGGCAGGCCGGGCGCGATGGCGGTGGGTAGGTCGTCGTAGGGTTCGCAGCCCTCGGGCAGCAACTCCTCCAGACGGACGGTGTCGTCGAAGTCGGCGTCCACCGCGCAGCCGAGCACCGTCGCCGTCGCGGTGGCGCGCCGACCGGCGGCGGTGACCATGCCCGCGGCCACCGGGTGGTCGTAGTAGGTGTAGACGGTGGCCCCCGGCGTCAACGCGGCCGCGCCGCCGCCGTCGCAGCCGGTGCCGATCCGGCCGGTCAACGTCAGATACCTGCGCATGGAGGGACGATTCGGGCTGTGGTGCCACTTGGTGTCCACGGTGCCCCAGTCGGCGATCAGGACCCCCGACGCGTCGGGCCATTCGTGCACGGGATGGCTGAGGCGGTCGGCGTGCGCGTACCGCAGCGGCTGACGTTCGCGCCGGTGGTAGCCGAGCGCCGCCGCCATGAGTGCCGCGGGATGGTCCGGATCGCGCTGTGCCGCAGCGTATTCCGCGAGCGCGGCCTCCACCGAGGACGGGCCGGAGACAGGCGCGAGCTGGGGGCGGTCCGCTTCGGGCGCGAGCTGCGACGAGTCGGCGCGCCGCAATGCGGCCGGCCGCGGATCGGCGGGCTGCTCGGCCAGCTCCAGCAGCCAATCGCGTAACCGAAGCACGGTGGCGCACGCCGGTTCCGGCTCGCCCTGTGTCTCCGGCAGCAGGCGTCGCAGCCGGTCCAGCCGGTACGAATCCTCGCCGACCAGCAGCGCGTTGCGCACGATCGGGTACAGGTCGACGAGCACGCCGTCGCGCAGCAGCTCGTCGGCGATCTCCTCGCCGATGCCCGACTGCCCGGTCCAGCGCAGCAGCGCCGAGCGCACCTCGGAGGTGTAGTGGTAGACGCGCATATCCGGAAACGTCCGCCGCCGCTGCGCGAGCAGATCGAGCACCTCGGCCAGCGTGTCCCGCCACGCCGCGTTCTCGTTCTCGGCGTCCGCGGCGAACGGCGCGCGCAAGGACAGGTGCACCGCGCCCGCCGCGCCGATCTCGATCGCCGCGAGTCGTCCCCGCTCGTCGGTGTCGATGGCCAGCGCGAGATCGCCCGGCGAGACCGGCGGCAGGCCACGCAGCGCGGGCGCGTCGATCAGGGTGTGGGCCGGGCGGCCGGAATCCTCGCGCCGCCGTTGGATTTCCGCCTGCCTGCGCAGCGTGGTCACGGTGCGCGGGGGCAATCCCGGCACCGCGCTGTCGAGTCCGCTGAGCCGGTCGATGGTACTCACCCCGGCCTCGCGCAGCCTGGCCCGCGCGGACGAGGTCATGCCTGCCACCAAGAGAAGATCGCGGGCGGCGGTCAGCTCGGCGGTGCAGGTCGGGCACCGGCCGCAGGCCAGATAACGCGGATCGCCCCACTGGACCGGGAGCAGTTCGCTGAGCTTCTCCTCCACGATCCGCTCGACGCGCCGCCGCCGGGCCCGATACACGGGAACCAGATCGGTGAGCGGATAGTCCTCGCCCTCCGCACCGAGGTGCAGCCGGACCAGGGGCGCGGCCAGCGCGCCGCCCGCATCCAAAGCTTCTGCGCAAGCGGCGGATTCGAGCGCGGTGCCGACCCGGTCCCAGGGCGTCGCCGCGGCGCCGTGCACTGTGTAGCGCACCCGGTGGCCCGCCCGGACCAGATAGTCGCAGCGGCAGGCGAATCCGCCGTCGAAGAAGGTGGCATTGTGCAGCACCGGCACGCCTTGGCGCAGCGCGGCCTTCGTCTGCTCGTGCGCGTCGCGCAGCGCGGCCACCCGGCCCGCCGGGTCGTCCGGATTCTGCGGCGGCTGACGGATTTCCACCATGCTGCCGCCGTAGCGGTCGCGGAAATGGGCGAGCCTGCGTTCGCGGGAGTCGTCGGGGCGCAGCGGCTCGGCGGCGAATCGCAGGTCGCCTGGCTCGTCGTCCTGGAGCGCGCCCAGTTCGGTGTCGAGGGCACGGAGCAACGCGAATTCACAGCGCGCCGCGCGCACGAGATCAGCGGCGGTGCATACGACACGATCATCGAACACGAACAAACGCGCCCCTCCTGTGTCTTCGCCGGGACACCCGCACCAGGCGCGCTGGCGTGCGCGCCGGTCGGCAACACCTTAGCTAGCCCGCCTGACCTCGGCGTACCCCGCCCGGCTCAGGAGCGTGGCTTACGGCGCTCCGGGCGCTTGCCCGCGTCGCGATCGCGGCGCGGACCCCTGCTGAACGAGCGGTGCGAGGGCGGGCCCTGGTCCAGTTGCAGCTGGATGAGCACGCCGCTGATCCTGGTGCGCCGCAGGGCTTCCAGCGTCTCGGCGGGCAGCTGCGCGGGCAGCTCGACCAGACTGTGGTCCGGCCGAATGCTGATATGCCCGAAGTCGCTGCGTCGCAAACCACCCTCGTTGGCGATGGCGCCGACGATCGCGCCGGGAACGACGCGGTGCCGCTTGCCGACGCTGATCCGGTAGGTGGCCAGCTCGGTGCCGGTGCCCCGGTGGTGCGAGGCTGCGGGGCGCTCCTCGTCGAACCGGCGGGCGGGCCGTTCCCGCGGCACCCGTTCGCGGCGCTCGGGCTCGGGCTCGGGTTCCATGAAGAAGTTGTCGCCGTCGTAGGAGCCGACCGCGAGCGCCGCGGCGATGTCGACGAGCGGGATGTTGTGCTCGCGCTCGTAGTCCTCGATCAGCTTGCGGAACAGCGGCAGGTTCGACGAAGACAGGTTCTCGGTGATGGCGTCGCCGAACTTCGCGACGCGCTGCGCGTTCACGTCCTCGACGCTGGGCAGCTGCATCTCCTCGAGCGGGTGGCGGGTCGCGCGCTCGATCGCCTTGAGCAGATGCCGCTCCCGCGGCGCGACGAACAGCAGCGCCTGTCCGCTGCGCCCGGCCCGGCCGGTCCGGCCGATGCGGTGCACGTAGGACTCGGTGTCGTGCGGAATGTCGTAGTTGACCACGTGCGAGATGCGGTCGACGTCCAGGCCGCGGGCGGCGACGTCGGTGGCGACCAGGATGTCCAGCGCGCCGGACTTGAGCTGGCCGATGGTGCGCTCACGCTGGTTCTGCGCGATGTCGCCGTTGATCGCCGCGGCGGAGAAGCCCCGGGCGCGCAGCTTCTCGGCGAGTTCTTCGGTGCCCTGCTTGGTGCGCACGAAGATGATCATCGCCTCGAAGGATTCGACCTCGAGGACCCTGGTCAGCGCGTCCAGCTTGCGCTGGTGCGAGACCTGCACCCAGCGCTGGGTGATGTTGGTGTTGGTCTGGGTCTTCGCCTTGACCGTGATCTCGACCGGGTCGTGCAGGTACTGCTTGGAGATCTTGCGGATCGCCGAGGGCATGGTGGCCGAGAACAGCGCGACCTGCTTGTCGGTGGGGGTCTCGGCGAGAATCCGCTCGACGTCCTCCTGGAAGCCCATCTTGAGCATCTCGTCGGCCTCGTCGAGCACCAGGTACTGGAGCTGGGACAGGTCGAGCGTGCCCTTCTCCAGGTGGTCGATGACCCGGCCCGGGGTGCCGACCACGACGTGCGCGCCGCGGCGCAGGCCGGACAGCTGCACGCCGTAACTCTGCCCGCCGTAGATCGGCAGGACGTGCAGGCCGGGCATGTGCGCGGCGTAGCGGCCGAACGCCTCGGCGACCTGGATGGCCAGCTCGCGGGTCGGGGCGAGCACCAGCGCGCGCGGCTCCTTGCCGACGGCCTGCAGGCCCATCAGGATCGGGATCGCGAATGCGGCGGTTTTGCCGGTGCCGGTCTGCGCCAGACCGACCACGTCGGCGCCCTCCAGCAGGGGTGGAATGGTCGCCGACTGGATCGGCGACGGCGATTCGTAGCCCACGTCGGCGATGGCCCGCAGGATGCGGTCATCGATACCCAGATCGGCGAACGACGGGCCGGCAGCCGGGGAAGCCGATTCGCTCCCAGCCGGGTCCCTGTCGTTGTCGCCAGGAACGCTGTCGACCTCATAGTTGTTCATTGACCAGGAGTTTACCGGCTGGCAGTGGCCGTCCCGGTCACCGCCCCAATACGGTGAGACCTATGCAACTGAATGACGCGCCCGAACATCAGGATCAGCCCGTCTCTCCGGTGGAGGTCGCGGTCGTTCAGTTCGCGCCGGGGAAGGATCAGGCGGCCAATCTCGCGGCACTGCGTGAGCACGTCGGGACCGCCGCGGGCCGGGGCGCCAGGGTGGTCGTCGCCCCCGAATACTCGATGTTTGCCGTGGCCAGGCTCGACGAACGCGTCGTGGCCGTTGCCGAGCCGCTGACCGGCCCATTCGCTACCGCGCTTGGTGCGATCGCCGGCGAGTTCGCGGTGTATCTCGTGGCGGGCATGGTCGAGCAGGTGGCGCCCGGCGCCGACCGTATTCGCAACACTCTGCTGGTGTTCGGGCCCGACGGCGAACTCGTCACGCGGTACCGGAAGGTGCACCTCTACGACGCGTTCGGGTACCTGGAATCCGACGTGGTCGAGCCCGGTGCGATCGAGGCGCCGCCGATCTTCGAGGTCGACGGTGTGCGCTTCGGCGTGCAGACCTGTTTCGATCTGCGCTTCCCCGAGGGCTTCCGGCGCATCGCGGCCGCGGGCGCGCAGGCGCTGGTGCTTCCGGCGCAGTGGATCCCCGGCCCGGCCAAGGTCGACCAGTGGACCACGCTGCTGCGGGCGAGGGCCATCGAGAACACCGCGTACGTGCTCGCCGCCGACCAGTGCGCGCCGCGCGGCGCGGGCGCGTCGATGATCGTCGACCCCACCGGCAGCGTGCTCGCCGAGCTCGGCGACGAACCCGGCGTGCTCACCGCGAGCATCGACCTCGCTCACCTGGCCACCGTGCGCACCACCAACCCGAGCCTGGCCTTGCGCCGATTCGCGATCACCGAGCGCGCACCGGAGTAGCGTTCGATTCGATGGTCTACGCCGATCGGATCGCCGCCGGTCGCGCGCTTGGCGCCGAGCTGGAGCACCTGCGCGCGTCGAGGCCGCTGGTGCTCGGGCTACCACGTGGCGGGGTACCGGTCGCCGCGGCGGTGCGCGAGATCATCGGGGGTGATCTGGACATTCTGCTTGTCCGCAAGCTCGGCGTTCCGTGGCAGCCGGAGCTGGCGATGGGTGCGATCGGCGAGGACGGCGTACGGGTACTGAACACGGACGTGCTCGGCCACACCGGCGTCACCCAGCACCGGCTCGCGGCGATCGAGGAGGCCGAGCGCGCCGAGCTCGAGCGGCGCAGGAAGGTGCTGCGCGGCGGTGCGGAACCCGTGCCGATCGCGGGCCGCACGGTGGTGATCGTCGACGACGGCATGGCAACGGGGGCCACCGTGCTGGTCGCGTGCCGGGTCGCGCGCCTGCACCAGCCCGCGCGCATCGTTGTCGGGGTTCCGGTGTCGTCGCGCGAGGCGATCCGCCGGGTGCAGACCGAGGCCGACGAGGTGGTGTGTCCGCTGGTGCCGCGCAGCCTCGGCGGCGTCGGCGTGGCCTACCGCGACTTCCATCAGCTCGCCGACCACGAGGTCACCGACCTGCTGGTCTGATCAGCCGACTTCGGTGATGCCCTTGCGGTGCCGCTGCGCGAGCTCGGCGTAGACGCCCGGATTGAGCTGCACCCACAGCTGCGCCTGGGTCCCCTCGATCGGACGCTTCACCTCGGCGGGGGAGCCTGCCGCTAGGACGCCGTCCGGGATTTCGGTGCCGGGGAGCACCAGCGAATGCGCGGCGACCATGCTCCCCGCGCCGATTTTTACGAGGTCGAGCACCGTGGTGCCGTTGCCGACGATCGACTCGGCGCCGACGGACGCGCCGTGGAACACGACGCTGTGCGCGATGGTCGCGCCGGGACCGATTTCCATGGGCACGTCCGGCGGCACGTGCAGCACGGCGTTGTCCTGGATGTTGGCGCGTTCGCGGATGGTGATCGGCGCGAGGTCGGCGCGCAGCACCGCGCCGTACCAGATCGAGGCGCCCGCCTCGACCCGCACGTCACCGATCAGGGTCGCGTTCGGCGCGACGAACGCCGTCGGATCGATCTGCGGTCGCTTGCCTTCGAATTCGTAGAGTGGCACGGCTACAGGTCTACCAGCGCCGGATCGCTACCAGTGTTCGGAGCGGGCGGTGGTCTTCTCGGCGGCGGTGAGCATCGGTCGCAGGTGCGCGGCAAAGATTTCCGCGGTCACCGGTGCGACGTGCACGTCCGCGCCGGTGCGCACCGCGTAGCGGCCGTCCTCGGCGACGTCGATCCAGCAGAGCACGCCGAACGGCTTCAGTTCCTCGCCGCGGCGCACCGACACCACGATCTGGCCGATGCCGTCGCGCGGACGGGCCAGCAGGCGGCGGATCCGCGCGGGCGCGGAGGGGCCCGAGACCGGAACGGTCACCAGGTCGCGGCTGTCCTCCTTGACCCGCGACAGCGGCGAACTGAGCCGCGCCGTGCTGCCGGGCGGATTCTCCGGCAGCACCGAGATCACCCGGGCGGGAAGGTTTTTCGGGCTGCCGACATACAAGCGGATGTCGCCGCCGCGGTCGGGCGCCTGGCCCGGACGTTGCGCGGCGACGACCGAGATGTTGCCCGAGGCGGCGCCGAGGATGCGCACCTTGTTCGCCGCGCTGTTGTCGCCCGCGCCATGGCCCGCACCGCCCGGAACCGTCGCGCCGATCGCGAATTCCGCCGCGTCCGTAAGCTGTTCGTCGTCGAGTGTGGCGGCACGGGTGATCGGCCGGTGTTCCCCGAACACCTCGACCCGGACGGCCGGTCTGGCCAGCACCCGCAGCGCCGCCGCGAGGTCGGCGTCCAGCGTCCGGTCGCACCACGCGTGCAGGGCGGGTAGCTGCGCCGCCCGCTCCATCGAGTCGCGCGCCGAGAGCCGGACGGCCAGCGGATACGGAATGCGGTCACCGTCGGTGCGCTCCCAGGCCATGGCGAACTGGTCCGGGGTCAGCGTCCAGTTCACTCCAGCTCGGTCCATTCGCCGACGACCGGTGGTGTGGTCGGATCGAGTTCGCCGATCAGCTCGCCCGTCTCGTCCGCGGGTTCCAGGAAGGTGAGATCGTCGTCGATCCAGTGCAATTCGTCGTCTTCGTCCTCGGCGCGAGCCGCCGCGGCCTTGGACGCGACGCTGGAACCGTGCCGGGTGGTGTCGGCCGCGGCGATCGCGCCGCCCATCAGCCCGCCGACGGCGCCCGCGCCCATGCCGGTGACGGCCTCGCCGTTGGCGTCCTTGCGCCGCTCCTCGCGTTTGCGCTCGTCGTCGGCGGAGCCGGCGCCACTGCCGGGCAGTGTCGCGCCGGGAAGCGCGGTGGAAGCCGTGACCACCGGCGCGGAAACGCCCTGGCGCGGTACGCGATCCGGGGCGGACGGCGCACCGGCGGCGGGGAGGTCGGCCGCGACGGGAACGGTCTTGGCCGCGGCGGGCACGGTG
>NZ_BDCF01000078.1 GCF_001613365.1 Nocardia xishanensis NBRC 101358 | reverse complement strand
CCGGGTCGGCCCTGCGGCGGCGGCACCCGGCGCGTCCGCGCATTGCGGGGGTCGTCGCCGTTCATCACACTGACTTTACTGATAGGGGGCGGCAGGGGGTTCCTCTGAGAATCACCCGGCGACCTGTTTCCGTTACGGCAGCCAGGAAACGTGTCCACGTAAGGCCGTGTAGCCGATGTAGGCGACCGCGTCGATGGTGGCGTGCGCCGTGATCAACGGCCACAGCCGGTTGGTGCGCTGCCAGTAGCGGCCGAAAATCAAGCCCATCAACAGGTTTCCCATACCGCCGCCGAGTCCCTGGTAGAGGTGGTAACTCCCGCGCAGCAGCGCCGACGCGAGCAGCGACGAATTCTCCGTCCAGCCCAGTTGACGCAGCCGTGTGATGAGGTACGCCACAACGAGGATCTCCTCGGCGAACGAGTTCGCGCAGGCGGACAGGATCAGGACGGGCAGCCGCCACCAGTGCTCCTCCAGCGAACTCGGCACGATCGTCACACTGAACCCCATGGCGTGTGCGGCCAGATACAACCCGAGTCCCGGTATGCCGATGATCGCCGCCAGCGCCAGCCCGGGTAGCCCGTCCGCGCGGGACCGGAACCGTCCGAGCCCGATCAGGCGCGGGCCGATCCCGCTGCGCCACAACAGGTACAGGCCCAGCGCCGCCCATCCGGCCAGTCGCAATACTCCGAGCAACTGGAACAGCAGGTCGATCAGCGACTGCTCGGAGCGCGAGGCGTTCAGCGCGATAGTGCGCCCGCCGACGCCGCCCGGCCCCAACGCACTGTCCAGCAGGGACAGCGCGGCGCTTATCCCGCTCAGCCCGAAGGTGACGGTCAACACGACCGCGATCTCGATCCGGATCGCCAGCCGCTCCCGATCCGTCAGCTCGGATTCGCCGGGGGCATCCGACTCAGCACGCATGCCGTCGAATCTAGCCAGCAGCGCGGGCCCGAGCCGGGTGCGGTCAGATTCGGCGCAGGCCGTTGAGGAAGGGGCAGCCCGCCAGGGTGCGTACCGCGCGGCTGAGCGATTCGACGTCGTCGGCCGGTGCGCTGAAGGGGAGGCGGAAGTCGTGGTCGCCGTCGTGGCCCTCGACGCGCAGGGTGACACCGTACCGATCGATGGCGAGCGGGTGCACGGCGCCGGTTTGCAGGCGCGGCGGCAGATGGCGCGCGAGCTGGGCGATGACGTCGGCGTGGTCGGCGTCCATGTGCTGCAACCAGGCCGATTCCAGCGCGCAGAACGGGTCCGGCTCGGCCAGTCGCAGCTTCTCGACGCAGACCGATTCGGCGCCAGTGGAATCGGCCATGACGGCGCTGTTGATCACCAGGCGTAGCAGGGTCGAGCTGTGCCCGACGTCCAGCAGCGCGGGATCCGGGTTGTCCTTGGCGACCTCGCCCGCCAGCAGGCGCTGCGCCTGGGCGGGCACGGCGCGCACGGTGCCGCGCAACCAGACGAGGGCGCGGACCGGCTCGCGCAGCGGCAGCGGCGCATGATCGGTGAGTTCGAGCACGGCCGCCGTTCCGCCGGGGCCGGAGTTGCCGGTGAGCACCTCGGCCGGCGAGCCGGTCGGCACCGCGATCACCACGTCGCCGCACTGCCGCAGGTGATGCAGCGAGGTCGGCGTCGGGTCGATCCCCGGCAGGGCGAGGACCGCCTGCTCGGCGTGGGCGCACGCGCTGCGTACCCGCTCGGCGGTGGTGGGCGCGACGGTCGGATTCGGCATGCGGACCTCCGTGATGATGGCGGCGGCGTTAATTAGGTAAACCTAAGCTAAGTGAGCCGCCCTCGATCTGCAAGCGTTACCGTCCGGCGGATTCCAGAATCTGGGCCCGCTACGGTGATCCTCGTGGGAGATGCGACACCAACGGCAGGTCACGGCGCGAGCGAACCGGTGTTGGTCTCGTTGTCCGCGCCCGCTCGACGCAGCCTGGTCGACGGCTTGATCCGCCCGCCCGGGTCCGTCCCCGACGCGCCGACCCTGGACGCCGACGCTCCCGACGCCGAGATTGCCGACTTTCTCGCCGGTGCCGCACACTCCGAGACCGGCTTCGTCGCGCGTACGGACGACGGGGAACGGGCGCTCGCCGTTGTCGCGGCGACAGCCGCCGCTTTGTGCGGCGAGGACATTCGTACCGCTCTCGCCCGGCCGGACATCGAATTTCTCGTCGGTCTGAAACCGCCTGCGGTCGAGGCGGTTCGCGGTGTTCTGCTCGCGGTGGAGACGGTCGCTCCGGAGAGCGTCGGTGAGGTTCTCGCGGTGCTCGGTCGCTAGGGTCCACCACGCCGAACGGTTGCACACCCCGCTCGATTCAAGCCCTACCTCGGCTCCCACCCAGGCCCAGCCCTCGCACGCGGCGGACGCACGTCGCACGAAGCAGTTTGCTGGCATCGCGGCGCTTGTAATGTCGTAGGGGTGCCGCGCATCGCGTATTTCGGACCGTCCGGGACCTTCACCGAGATGGCCCTCGCCAAGCTCGAATCCTCGGCGGTCTTCGACGGACCCGTCGAACGGGTCGCCGCGCCCAGTCAGGGGGCGGCGTTGGACCTGATTCGGTCCGGTGACGTCGATGGCGCTGTCGTGCCGATCGAGAGTTCGGTAGAGGGCTCGATCTCGGCGACGCTGGATTCGCTGGCCATCGGGCCGCGGTTGCAGATCGTCGCGGAGACCGAGTTGGAGGTCACTTTCACCATCCTCGCGCGACCGGGCACCGAGCTGGCCGAGGTGCGCACGCTGGCCGCCTACCCGGTGGCCGCGGCGCAGGTCCGGATGTGGGTCGCCCGCCGCATGACCGAGGCCGAGATCTACACCTCGGCCTCGAACGCCGCCGCCGCCGAGGATGTCGCCGCCGGGCGCGCCGATGCCGCCGTCTCGACCGCGCTGGCGGGGGAGCGGCTCGGGTTGATCGCCCTTGCCACCGGGGTGGCCGATCACGAGCAGGCGATCACCCGCTTCGTGCTGGTCACCCGGCCCCGCGTCGCGCCGCCTTCGACCGGCGTCGACCGCACCTCGATCGTGTTGGAACTGGCGAACGAGCCCGGCTCGCTGATGCGCGCGTTCGCCGAATTCGCGACGCGCGGCATCGACCTGACCAGGATCGAATCTCGGCCCACCCGAACCGGAATGGGCACTTACCGGTTCTATCTCGACTGCGTCGGGCATATCGATGACACCGCGATCGCCGAGGCGCTCAAGGCGCTGCACCGCACGGCCCGGATCCGTTTCCTCGGTTCCTGGCCCGCGACCTCGGCGACCGGCACGCCGCCGCCGTCCGACGAGGCGGCGGCGGAGTGGCTGACACAGTTACGAAAGGGGGTGGCGGACATATGAACGAGATCGCGGGCAAGCTGATCCTGGTCCGGCACGGGGAGACCGAAGGCAATGTCGCCAAGATTCTCGACACCAAGGTTCCAGGGCTTCCACTGACCGAACGCGGTGCGGCCCAAGCGAAGACGTTCGGATCGAACCTGCTCGCGCCACCGCGCGCGCTGCTCTGCTCGGCCGCCCTGCGCGCCAGGCAGACGGCGGGATACATCGAGGCGGCGACCGGTATCGCCGCCGACGTCCTCGATGACGTGCACGAGGTCCAGGTCGGTGAACTGGAAGGGTTGAACGACCCCGAAGCGCACCGGACCTTCCAGCGCATCTACCGCGCCTGGCACGAGGGTGATCTGTCCACGCGGGTGCCGGGCGGCGAATCCGGTGAAGACGTTCTGGCCCGATTCCTGCCGGTCATCGAGACGCTGCGCGAGTCCTTCCTGCTGCCGGAAGCGGGCGGCGGCGACGTGCTGCTGGTGAACCACGGCGCCGCGATGCGACTGGTGGCACGCACGCTGAGCGGCGTCGCACCACCATTCACCACGAACAACCATCTCGACAACACCGAAACCATCGAGCTGGTCCCGCGCCCCGACGGCGGCTGGGACTGCATCCGCTGGGGCCGCTTCGTCCCACCCTTCGGCTACGAGGTCTCACCGACCGCCGACGACCCGATGGGTTGAGCGCCGCACACGTTTTCGACGCCTGGCAGAGGTCAGGGCCTGCGCGAGGCGTGTGAACGAACTGCGAGCCTCAGGACCGCTTGGTCGTGGCCCGAGGGAAGTCCTGCCGTTCCGGCAGGGAGCTGATCAGGTCCAGCAGCGCGGTGCGCAGTCGCGCCGTGGTGCCGGAGCTGATCGATGACCACTTGGTGCCGTCGTCGGCGACGCTGGCGGTGATCAGGAACCGGCCGCCGCGGGTGTTGAAGATCGCGATGTGGTTGTCCGAGATGTCGCGCGTGCCGTCGCCGTACACAACACCGGAAATCTGCGCGTGCGAATGGATTTCGACCAGTGCCGAGGCCAGCACCTGCACGTCGCGATTCGGGTTGCACACCTTCGCCAACCGGTTGGCCGTCGCCGCGGCATCGCCGGTTTCGCCGAAGATCGGTGCGAGCAACTCGGTCTGGGCGTTCGTGCTCTCCAGCTCGAGCGGCTCCGCCGGTCCGAGCGCCGCGACGATCGGACCGGGAAGATCCTCTTCGACCTCGTCGATCACATAGGACTCCGGCCCGCGGAGGGCGACGACCACCATGTCGTCACCCTTCGCGAGACACATCCGGCTGATCTGTCCCTCGACGACCCACCGCAGCGCGAGGACCCAGTGCGGGCGATACAGCGTCCGCAGCCGATCCTCCAGCTCCTGGTGGACGATGCCGTCGATCAGGAAGTCCCGCTCGGTGAGCGCCTGGGCGGCCACGTCCATCGCGGCGTCGTGGTCGGCCTGGTTGTCGTAGCGTCCCATCGCTTGCAGCACGACGGGAAGCTCATCGATCTCCAGCTTCTCCAGGAGAAACTGCATTTCGTCGAGCGACAACCCGACGCCCCCGAGCATCGACGGACCGCGGCCCGCTCCCAGAATCGTCACTTAGCCGTCCCGGCGGGGTCGGCGCCGATGACGCCATCGGCGGAGAAACGGCCGTCGGTGAAGTGATCGCCACGCAGGTAGTCCGCGCCCTTGTGCACCGACTCGTCGTCCTCGGCGCCGCGCGTGTTCCCGAGCAGCGGGCTGCCCGCCGGGTTGCCGTTGGCCGGACGGACCGGCGCGGCATCGACACGAGCGATGACCTCGGCCACCGGCGTTGCGGCGGGCGCGTTGGTCGGCAGACCCGAGCCCCAGCCTTCCGGCAGCTTCAGCGTCCCGTTGTTCAGGTTGACGGCGGCGCCGGATCCGAAGGTCGCCGACCGGGTGGCCGCGGCGGTCGCCCCGACGCCCGCCATGCCGCCCGCCATCATCGTCACCGGCGCCGCGGGTGCGACGCTCGGCGCGGCCGCGCTGGTGACCGCCGCGATCGCGTTGGCGCCGATGTTGCCGACGGTGCTGACGCCGCCGGTGGCGACGGTGCCCGCCACGTTGGCGACCTGGGTCGCGACGCTGGCCACGGCGGGGTTGTTCACCACCGAGACGGCGGTCGCGATGGCCGACTGCACCGGATCACCCTGGAACGAGGATTCGGCGGCCGCCGGGTCGGCGCTGCCCGCGCCGTTGGCGATCGGCGGCGGGTTGTAGAACTCGCCGGGGGTGGACACGGTCACCGATGTCGCGGCCTCGTAGGTCTCCATGACCAGCGCGGCCCGAATGTCCATCGCGTGCTTGGCGACCTCGGCGGCTTCCAGCGCGCCGGACACCGCTCCCGGCGGGTTCGCCGAGGCCATGACGGCGCCGACGGTGGCGATGATCTCGGGCGGGCTCGGCATCGTCAGCGCGGCGACGGTGTAGGCGGTGGCGTTCGCCGCGGCCTTCGATCCCATGGCGGCGGCCATCACGCCCTGCTGCTCGGCCCAGCCGGTGAACCCGACCAGCCGCGACAGAGCCGCGATGCCGTTCACGCCCTGCATGCCGACGCCGAGCTCGGCCATCACCCGGGTGACGGTCGCGGTCGCGTCCACCCACGCCGCGGTGAGCCCGCCCCACGCGGTGGCGGCGGCCGAGATCGGGATGGCGTGCGCGCCCGCGTGTAGCGCGGCGGAATTCGCTTCGGCCATGCGGGGCAGCCAGAACACCCCGGTGATTCCTGCGGTCATGCTTGTTTCTCCCCTTGTGTCTCGATGCCCGCGATCAGGCGCCGATGGTGCCCGCGACGCCGTGCATCACGCCCGCCTTGACCACGTCCTCGGCGACGTGGGTGGCGAGCTGCATGCGCAAAACGGCTGCGGCATGGTGCAATTCGAGAATGCCCTGGGCGACGGACGTGTCGTGCGTCGCGGCGGCCTTGTTGAAGTGGTGGGCGGCGAGCAGCGACACCTCGTCGGCGCCGGACGGAAGGACGTGCGTCGCCGGACCGGTGACCGCCGCGGCGGCGGCCAGTCGCTCGGCCAGCAGGTCCAGTTCGGCAGCGGCGGCGAGGATGACCTCGGGCGAGATCGAAACGTGGCCAACCATTACTCGACTCCTTCTAGTGGCGGCTATGGGGCGGAACCACGAGAATTCCCCCTACGAGTGATAGGACGCGACAGCCACGCGATCGGTTCCATCGAATCCCCTACTTCTTTGCGATCTTGCCAGCCGCCCGCGCTCCCCTGCGTACCGTGTCCCTCTGGATGACGCGGCTCGCACCGGCGACTTGGTAAAGACTAGCCCCATCCCAGCTGATGCAACCGGTCTTCGTCAATGCCGAAATAGTGTGCGATCTCGTGGATCACGGTGACCGCGACCTGTTCGACCACCTCTTCCTCGTCGGCGCAGATCTCCAGAATCGCGTCGCGATAGATGGTCACCGTGTCGGGCAGCGCGCCGCCGTATTGACTGTCCCGCTCCGTCAACGCGATTCCGTGATAGAGCCCGAGCAAATGCGGGTCTTCCATATTGCGTGCTTCGATCAACACGACGACATTGTCGATGGCGCGCGCTAGTTCGGCCGGAATCAGATCGAGCGCGTCGGAGACCAGTTCCTCGAACCGGTCCTCGGACATGGAGACCGTCATGGGCGCGCGCGACCTACCTGGGTTGCGGCTGCGGCGGCAGCGGAGCAGCGCCCGGCAGCGGCGCGGGCGTGGAGCGACCCGAATTCGGCGGCGGCACAGGGGCTTGGCCGTTGATCAGGATCTCGCCCTTGGCCGTACCGGTGATCGGCGCGAAACCCTCACGGTCGGTGCCCTTGCCGATCATGCAGTCCAGTTTGCGGCTGCCCGCCAGCCAGCTGCGAGCGTCGATGTAGTCGAAGAACAGCGTGAGCGTCTTGTCGCGGATCGCCTGTGGGGAGCCGAGATAGTCGTCGGCCGCCTTGCCGCACTCCTCCTCGACGTACCTGTCCTGCTCCTCCTTGGCGGGCGGGCCGCCGTTGAAGTGGGCGCCGAGATCGACCGTGGCGACGATCTCCACCGCGTGCGCTTGCGCGCAGTCCACCGGATCGGTCGGCAGGTTCTGGTTGATGCCGAGGCAGGTGCCTGACTGGAACACCCTGGATTGGTCGTGTTCGGTCGCGCTGCCCTGCGACGGCAGCGGCGTGCCGGTGCTGCCCGAGAATTGCAGGCCGCAGCGCAGGGTGCGGTCGCCGTTCTTCCAGCCCTCCGGGCTCGGGTACATCAGGCCGACGACGTAGCGCCCGCGCGGATCGAACTTCCCGTTCATGTACTGCTGCACCGAAGGCACGCAGTGCTCTTCCTTGAGCTCGGTGAGCCGCAGCGAATCCGGGAAGCGCGAGCCGGGGCCGAATTCCACGCCCGGGTATCTGCTCATGTCGATGTCGGCGGCGACCTCGAACAGGTGCCGGTTGCCGCAGGACACCTTCACCAGGTCGCTGCGGTCCGGCTTGTTCCAGCTCAGGCAGTCGCCCTTGGCCGCGGTGCCGAACTCCTTGTCCAGCACCGTCTGCGCGGGCGCGCCAGGGTTGTGCGCCTCGAGGCCGGCTTCGTTGTCGAAGCCGGTCACGAAAAGCGTGACCAAGGCCGCGGCGACGGCGCCAGCGGCGACGGCGAGCAGACCCCAGCGCAGCGTCGGCGCCGACAGGTGTAGCCCGCCGCCCTCGGCGAGCGCGCCGCGCGCGGACGCCAGCGATCGAGGGAACGAACCCGAACGCGCCGATGCACCCGTCGGCGACTGCTCGGAGTGCGGAGTCTGGGACACATCATCGGAGGACATCGCGGTCCATCATGGCAGTGTCTGCGCTTCGGTGCCACGACCTGGCCGAATAAGCGCGTTCACCCGCGGAACGCGGACAGGAAGAGTCCGGGCAACCGGGCCGGATTGCGATCGGTGTAGAACTCGGTGAGCTTGCGCCCCGTCACGGCGGCGGTTTCGTTGTCGACGAACCACGGCGGCTTGGGAGAGAGCGCGAGCTCGCCGCCGAGCAGCGAGCGCGGCGCGGGACGGAACGGTCCGCGCACCACCGTGCGCTCCACATCGTCGAGCAGGAAGGCGTTGTGCACCACGCCGATTCCGCTCTGCACGTCGTCGAGGGTGTGGCCGGGGAACGCGCCCCACGACGCGCGCGGCGAAAGGAAGGCGAGGCCGGTCCACGCGTTCACGGCGACGGTGCCGTAGCGCAGGCGCTCGACGGCGCTTTCGAAGGCGATGCCGAGCCTGGCGACGGTCTTGGGATCGGCGAGCACGTTCGCGCCGAGCGTTCCGGCCAGTTCGGCGTTGGCGAAATCCACCGCACCCTGGAGGAATTCGCCGCCGCGACCGGGCAGTTCGACCACGCCGAGCACCGGAGAGAAGTACTCGGTGCGCAACAGCGGCGTGTCGGCCGGCGGCAGACCGTCGATCAGCACCCGGCCCTGTCCGAGGCGTTCCGCGTCCGGGTAGGAAGCCAGCGCGTCGGCGACGCGGGCTTCGCTGCCCGGGTAGTAGGCCGCGCGTTGCGGCGCCAGCTCGAGCGCGGTGCGCAGTTCGTCGAGGAAGCGGTCCTTCTGCGGCCAGTCCGCGCCGAGCACCACCGTCTGCACGGCTACGCAGTTGTAGCCGCCGTTGTGCAGCCGCTGGGTCGCGATGTGCTCGGCCTGGAAGCTCAGGTCGGCGTCGGACCAGTCGCCGGGGACCACGATGGTCGGGGAGACGCCGCCGAGCTCGCTGGTGATCGGCTTGTCCAGCAGCGGCGTGCCCGCCCGCCGGTTCGCCCGGCCCTCGGCGCCGCGCCCCCAGACGATCGCGTCGTGGGTGTTGGCGCTGCCGGTCATGTGCACGTGCGCGACGTCGGGATGACGTACCAGGTAGCCGCCCGCCTCGGCGCCGCCGACCAGGATCCGCAGCACGCCGAGCTCGATGAGCGGCGCGAAGATCATCTCGAACACCGTGAACAGCGGATCGGTGATCGGGTTGAGCTTGAGCGCGACGACGCGGTTGTGCGCGTACAGCTCGTAGAGCGCGTCCAGCGGCGGGATCGAGGTGATGTTGCCCGCGCCGAGCACCGCGCCGACGCCGCCCGTCGCGGCGGGATCGAGCTGACCGAGTCCGGCGCGGCGGCGGGCGGTGTCGGCGTCGACGCCCGGCCGCAGCCAGACCTCGCCCCGGAAACCGCTCAGCAGCAGCCGGTCGTAGGCGTCCGAAGGCAGGATCGGCACGGTGACCCGGTCGCCGAGCGCGGTGCCGAGCCGGACGCCGTCCAGCGGGCTGCGCCCGTCCTCCAGCTTCGCGAGGGTCGCCGAGAGCGCGGCGGTGGCCTGCAAGAGCGTCAGCGGGCCTGACATCCACTCCTCGCCGACCAGCGGCGAGTCCGCGTCGAGGTCCTTGACCGCCCTCGCGGCACGCACCCAGTCACCGGCGAAGCGGCCGGTGCGTTTGTGGATCTCGTCGAGCAGTTCCCTGCGCTTGCGCAGCGGCGTCGCGGCCCATGTCTTCTCGCCCGCGGACAGGTCGGCAAGGGCGTTGTCGATGGTCGTCTCGTCGAAAGTGGTGCCCACAAACCAACTATGCGCGCGTCGCACCCCACGCGGCCCGGAACTGGGCAGATCGGCGCAAACATGTCAGCGGGGCCGGGCACGCGCGCCCGATCCGGCCGCTGGGAGCGGCAGACCGATATCGGGGTGAAACGCCGACGGCCCGCCGACTAGGCTGATAGCCCATGATCGACCTCCGACTCCTGCGGGAAGACCCCGACGCGGTGCGCGCCTCGCAGCGCGCCCGAGGCGAAGACCCCGCCCTCGTCGACGCCCTCCTCGAGGCGGACGCCGCGCGCCGCGCCGCGGTCGCCACCGCCGACAATCTGCGCGCCGAGCACAAGGCGATGGGCAAGCTGGTCGGCAAGGCGTCCAAGGAGGAGCGCCCGACGCTGCTCGCGCAGGCGCAGGAGATGTCGGTGAAGGTCAAGGAGGCCGAGGCGGCCCAGCACGCCGCCGACGCCGATCTGGACGCCGCGCACCGCGCGATCTCGAACGTCGTGCAGGACGGCGCGCCCGCGGGCGGCGAGGACGATTACGTCGTCCTGGAGACGATCGGAACGCCGCGCGAATTCGATTTCGAGCCGAAGGACCACGTGGAGCTCGGCGAGTCGCTCGGCGTGTTCGATATGGAGCGCGGCGCCAAGGTGTCGGGCGCGCGGTTCTACTTCCTCACCGGCTACGGCGCGCTGTTGCAGCTCGGCCTGCTCCAGCTGGCCGCGCAGAAGGCCGTGGCCAACGGCTTCACCATGATGATTCCGCCGGTGCTGGTTCGCCCGGAGATCATGGCGGGCACCGGCTTCCTCGGCCAGCACTCGGCGGAGGTCTACCACCTGGCCGACGACGACCTGTACTTGGTCGGCACCTCCGAGGTGCCGCTGGCCGGCTACCACTCGGGGGAGATCATCGATCTCGGCGAGGGCGCCAAGCGGTACGTGGGCTGGTCGTCGTGCTTCCGCCGCGAGGCGGGCAGCTACGGCAAGGACACTCGCGGCATCATCCGGGTGCACCAGTTCGACAAGGTCGAGATGTTCGTCTACACCACGCCGCAGGAGGCCGACGCCGAGCACCGGCGCCTGCTCGCCTGGGAGCAGGAGATGCTCGCGGCCATCGAGGTGCCTTATCGCATCATCGACGTCGCGGCGGGCGATCTGGGCAGCTCGGCGGCGCGCAAGTTCGACTGCGAGGCCTGGGTGCCGAGTCAGCGCACCTACCGTGAACTCACCTCGACCTCCAACTGCACCACCTTCCAGGCCCGCCGCCTCGCCGTGCGCTACCGGGACGAGAACGGGAAACCGCAGATCGCAGCCACGTTGAACGGCACGCTCGCGACCACTCGCTGGATCGTCGCGCTGCTGGAGAACCATCAGCAGGCCGACGGTTCGGTACGGGTGCCCGAGGCGCTGGTCCCGTTCGTCGGCACCGAGGTGCTGCGACCCGCGGGCTGACCACGGCATTAGCCACTGGTTCGCCATGCCCGGATTCCGGGGATGTGGCAACCAGTGAGATCTGTTGTGTCTAGGCTGTTCCCCGTGCGAGGAATCGGGGCGCGCGGCGATACCCGAACCCGGGTGCGGGCGGCATCGGCGCTGGCGACGGCAATGGTCATGGCTCGGACCACCGGGGCGTTCTACGTCATGGGTGGTGTGCTCGGCCTGGTGATCACGGCCATCGCGCCGGGTGAAGAGGGTAATCGACCACTGGTCGGCACAGCGGCGGCGATCGCGCTGGTGCTGGGTCTGACGCTGCTCGCGTGGGGTCCGCGACTGCCGCATTCCATCCACCACGGCTATGTCGCGATAGCGACCGTGCTGGTGACGATCGCGGTGCACTCGTTCCCGAACACCGTCGGCGGTATCAGCCTCGCCTCGTTCTACGTCTTCGTCGCCTGCGACGCGGCGCTGTTCTTCCGCTGGCCGCAGGCCATGGCGCACATCGCCTTCGCCATGGCGCTGTGCCTGTGGGCGTTGCCCGCGCGCGACCTGCCCTGGTGGTCGGGTCTGATCCCGGCGGGCGTGACGTTCGGCGTCGGCGTCGTCGTCGGCATCCTGACCAGGATGGCCTCGGAAGCCGATATCGACGTGCTCACCGGCTTGTTGAATCGCCGCGGCTTCGACCGCGCGCTGAACAACGCGATCGCGCAGGCCACCCGCAACGGCCATGGACTATCGCTGGTGCTGGTCGATCTCGACCGCTTCCAGAAGATCAACGATCACCTCGGCCACCGCGCCGGCGACGCGGTACTGCAACGCGTGGCCGACACCTGGTCCAAGCTGCTCGCCCCCGAGCAGCGGCTGGCCCGCTACGGCGGCGACGCCTTCGCCCTGCTGCTGCCGAACACCACCGAACAGGCCGCGATCCTGCTCACCGAGCAGCTGCGGGCGGCCGTCACCACCGGTTGTTCGGCGGGCGTCACCTCGTGGCAGCCCGGCGAGTCCGGCTCGCTGCTGGTGAGCCGCGCCGATGTCGGCCTGTATCGCGCGAAGCAGGCGGGCCGCAATCGGACGGTGCTCGAGTCCTCCCGGCAGCTGCCGTTGGCCGTCGAACTGCGCGAGGCCATCGATAGCGGCGCGCTGGACGTGCACTATCAGCCGATCGTCAGCCTGAGCGAGGGCGGCGGCAAGGCGGTCGGCGTCGAGGCGCTGCTGCGCTGGTCGTCGAGCGCGCAGCCGGATGTCACCACCGAGGGACTCATCCGGGTCGCGGAGGAATACGACCTCATCGCCGATCTCGACGAGCTCGTGCTGCGCCGCGCCTGCGCCGACGCGGCCCGGTTGCAGGAGACCTTCGCGCAGCTCGACCTGACGCTCAACGTCAATGTCAGCGGTCTCGAGCTGGCCGAATCCGGTTACGCCGACCGGGTTTCCGACATTCTCGCGAGCACCGGGTGGCCCGCCGACCAGCTGGTCCTCGAGGTCACCGAGAGCGAGCTGGCCGCCGAATCGCAGACCGCCATCGCGAATCTGCACACGCTCCGCGACCGTGGCGTGCGCATCGCCATCGACGACTTCGGCACCGGCTACTCCTCGCTCAGCCGCTTGGCCACCCTGCCGAGCGACATCTTGAAGGTCGACCAGTCCTTCGTGGCGGCCATCCGTTCGGACTCGCCCGCGCCGCCGCTGCTGGGCGTGATCGCCGCCCTCAGCAGCGCGCTCGACCTGCAAGTCATCGCGGAGGGCGTGGAGACCGAGTACCAGGCTGCGGTGCTGACCGAACTCGGTTTCGCGCTCGCCCAGGGCTACCACTACAGCGATTCGCATCCGGTATCGGACCTGATCAACGACCTGAACGAGGGGCAGGGCCGGATCGGGGCCGGGTTGTCCGACCGGGAGATCGACGACGACTCGATGCCCGCGGCCAACGGCTGGCTGCCGCTCGGTTGAGTCGCCCGCGGGCGCGGAAAATCGCTTGACGAGGCCACGGCCGTGCGTCGAAGCTGAAGGACATGCGCTTGATCATCAACGGTTATTGAGCTTCCCGCGCACCCTCCACGCGACGGGGTCGTGATCACGGCGTCCGTGGTCTCACCGTGCGCGCGGTGCTGTTCCGGGGCTCGCGCGATCTCATCCCGCTCTACGCGCTGTACGCGCTGCTGTTCGCCGAACACGGCCTGAACACCGCGCAGATCTCCTCGCTGCTCGCCCTGTGGTCGGTGACCGCGTTCGTGCTCGAGGTGCCATCGGGCGCCTGGGCCGACACGGTGTCCCGGCGCAACCTGCTCGTCCTCAGCGGCGCGCTGGTGTTGGCGGCCTTCACCCTGTGGACCGTCGCGCCGTCCTATCTCGGATTCGCGACCGGCTTCGTGCTGTGGGGCGTGTCGAGCGCCCTGGAGTCGGGCACCTTCGAGGCGCTGGTCTACGACGACTTGGTCGCCAGGGGCGAACCCGCCGTGTATCCGCGCATCATGGGCTATGCCCGCGCTGCCGCGGAGGGCGCCGTGGTCGTGGCGATCCTCGCCGCGACACCGCTGTACGCCTGGGGCGGGTACGCCCTGGTCGGCTGGTCCAGCGTGGCGATCGCGGCGGTGCACGTGCTCGTCGCGTTGTCGCTGCCGAGCGCGCCGAAGGCGGCGTCGGTCGACGACCTGACCGACGACGTGCCCGACGCCGTCGCGACGGTGCCGGGTCACCCTGTGGTGCCCGGCGACGCACGGGCTCAGGCGGCGGCGGCCGACCGATCCGGCGTGCTCGCCCGGTACCTGACGATGTTGCGCACCGGCGTCGGCGAGGCGATTCGGGTGCGCCGGGTGCGCAACGGCGTGCTGCTCGGCGCGCTGCTTTTCGGCATCACCGCCTACGACGAGTACTTCGCGCTGCTCGCGCAGTCGGCGGGCGCGCCAACCGTGGTGGTGCCGCTGCTCGTCGGTCTCACCGTCGTCGGCTCGCTCACCGGTTCGCTGCTCGCGGGTCGCACGGCGCGGCTGTCCGCCCGCGTTATCGCGGCCGGAGTCGCCGTTGGTGGCGTGCTGTTCATCGGCGGCGCGCTGATCGCTGGTCTGGCCACCGATCGCCCGGACGCGGTATATCTGCTCACCGGCGTCGGTTTCACGGCGATCGGCATCGGCTACGGTCTCGTGCTCAATGCCGAAGTGGTCGCCGAATCCCGGTTGCAAGACGCGATCGAGGGCCCGGCCCGCGCGACGGTCACCTCGGTGTCCGGCCTGCTGTCGGAGGTGGTGTCGCTGGTGATCTTCGGATTCGTCGCGCTGGCGACGGTCTGGCTCTCGATGGCCGCGACCCTGGCGCTGCTCGGCGTGGTCATGCTCGCGATCGCCGCGCTGACCCCGGCGTGGTTGCCGCCGCGGCTGGTACGGGCGGAGGTGGCGGAACAGGCGTGAGCGCCTGCCCCGCGACCGCGCAAACGGCGCGGTTCGACGTTCGGGGCGGAAAGGCATGCGCTCGTCGGTCTTTCGGGGCCGCACCGGCAGCCGATCGACCCGCGGGTACGGTGCGGAAATGACCGGGCGGACGAGGCTGGGGTTGCTGTGCGGGTTCTGCATCGGCGCGGGTGTGGCGGTGCAGGCCCGGGTCAACGGTGCGCTCGGTGTCCGGTTGCAGGACGGCATCGCCGCCGCCACGGTGAGTTTCGGGACCGGATTATTCCTGCTCGTGATCGCGTTCGCGCTCAGCGGGCGACTGCGCGGCGGACTCGGCGCGGTGCGCCGGGCGCTCGGTGACGGGACGCTGCATCGGTGGCAACTGCTCGGCGGGTTGTTCGGCGCGTTCTTCGTCGCTTGCCAGGGCCTGACCGTCGCGGCGATCGGCGTCACCGCTTTCACGGTCGCCGTCGTCGCAGGTCAGCTGTCCAGCAGCCTGGTCGTCGACCGGCTCGGGCTGGCACCGAGCGGCTCGACTCCGATCACCGCGCTGCGGGTCGGCGGCGCGGCGCTCGCCGTCGGCGCGGTCTTTCTAGCCGTCGCGGGCCGCTCCGGCGCCGCACCGGGCGCGCTCGCGCTTCCCGAATCGCTGCGCGCGGTCCCGTCCGCGCTGCTCATCGCGCTGCCCGCGCTGGCGGGCATCGGCCTGGCCTGGCAGCAGGCGGTGAACGGACGTGTCGGCGAGGTCGGCGGATCGTTCTCGGCCGCGCTGGTGAACTTCGCGGTCGGACTCGTCGCCCTGGTGTCGATCGAAGCCGCCCTGCTGACCAGCTCGGGCGGCCTCGGCGAATTCCCCGCCGAACCCTGGCTCTATCTCGGCGGCGCGATCGGCGTCACGTTCATCGCCCTCGCCGCGCTCACCGTCCGCTGGATCGGAGTTCTGCTGCTCGGCCTCACCTCCGTCGCGGGCCAGCTCGCCACTGCCATCGCCCTGGACTTGCTCATCCCGACCGGCCCGGCCCTGTCCCCGTGGTCGGTGCTGGGCTGCCTGCTCACCTTTGTGGCAGTCGGGCTGGCCGCCAAGCAGCGCTCCGGCACCACATCCACGTCAGCCGATTCCCGGTCTGGGCACCGTTGACCGGTCGCGCGCTATCCAGGGCCTGCTTCCGGGGCCGGGCTTCCCGGTATGCTCCGGCGGCACGGGCTGCCAGCGCGGGCCGTGACCCAGGGCGCCTTGGCTGCGCCACTCGGTGCTCTCGGTGACGCGCAGGCGTGATGCACCTCCCGGCGCTTCTCCGGACGGATGACCACTGCGTTTTCGCGATCGCTTGTTGCGCGCGTTGTCCGGTCTCACTTGCGCTCCACCTCGGGTGATTCCGGTGACGCGCACCGCGGCCCCGATCCTTCCGGTGCAGTGGCGTGCGCAGCCGCCGGACGACGGGCTGTTCGGACTTGGCGTGGGCGCCGCCGTTCACCAGGAATCGACCAGCTCTTCGCAACACCTCGAATACTCTTCCGGCGATTCCGATTTCGAATAACCGCAGATGTGGGAGGGTGCGGCCCATGCTGATCGAATACGGGGTGTGGGTGACGCGGTTGGCGCTCGCCGTGGTGTTCGGGTTGTCGGCCTGGGGGAAACTGGCCGATCGCGCGGGGACGCGGCAGGCGGTGGGGGACTTCGAAGTGCCGGTGCGGTGGGTGCCGGCGGTGGCGTTGGGGCTGCCGGTCGTCGAGGCGGTGCTCGCGGTGAGCGTGCTGTTGCCGTGGACCGTGGCGGCCGCGGCGATCGGCGCGTTGCTGCTGCTGACGGTCTTCACCGCGGTGATGGTCCGGCTGATGCGGAGCGGGAAGCGTCCGGCGTGCTCGTGTTTCGGGGCGGCCACCGCGACGCCGATCGGTGCGCGCAGCATCGTGCGCAACGGCGTGCTGATGCTGCTCGCGGCAGTGGTCCTGTGGGGTGCGTTCGCCCGTCCCTTGGTTCCCGCCGGATTGCCCGCTGACACCGCCACCGGGCTCGCATTCTTCGCGGTGGTGTGCGGTGTGCTGACGTGGCTGGCAGGTCAGGTCGGCGCGCTACGTCGCAGGCTGGACGAGCAGGCCTTGTCGACACTCGGCGCCGAGGGCTTGCCGGTCGGTTCGGTGGCGCCGGAGTTCGAGTTGCTCGACGTAGCGGGCGATCGGACGAGCCTGGCCGACCTGCTCGCTGCGGGCCGGGCCGTGCTGCTGGTGTTCGTGCATCCGGGTTGCGAGTTGTGCGCCGCGCTGGCCCGCGAGCTGCCACGATGGCGGACGCGCACCGACTTGACCATGGTGGTCGTCGGGAACGGAGACGCCGTGGAACAGGCCGCGTGGGGCGTGGAACAGGGGCTCGGCGACGACATCCCCGCGCTGGTGCAGCAGGGCAACGAGGCGGCGCTGCGCTACCGCGTCCGCGGGACACCGTCGGCCGTGCTGATCGACGCCGACGGTCGGGTCGCCGCGCCGGTCGCGCGGGGCGCTATCGCGACCCGCGAGCTGATTCTCGCCAGGAAATCCGTCCGGACTCAGCTTTCCTCTCGAAGCAACGGTCATCACGCCGCCGCGCACGGCCCGCGCTGACCGGTCGGCCTGGTTTCCTGCGACAGAAACCAACCTGTGGTTCAAAACGATTGGTGCGCAGAGCATTTCATGACACAGTTGCTAACTGATAGCTAGGATCGAGACGCATCGATGCAGAAACCGCGCGCGACCCATCCACCACTTCAGTAGGGGAGATGTCATGGCGGACTTCGCATTCACCGATTACTCCGGCAAGGAATTCATCATCCGGCTGACCAACGAGCAGCGCATCGAGGAAGCTCGCCGGATCCTGTCCGGTGAGGAACAGATGTCGATCCACGTCATGGGCCGGATCAGGAAGACCCCGGTCGACTACAACCCGGGCTGGAGCTTCCACCTCGATCCCGACACGATCACCTTCTTCACCATGGCGATCGAGGTCTGCGACTCGTCCATCAACTACGTCGAAGACCACCTCGACGAAGCGTGCGGCGCCTTCCTGCCCGGTTGTTTCTGGTGTCCTTGGTCGTCCAAGCTCACCAGGGAAATCCGCTGATCGGCGGACCCGCTGCGTGAGACCCCGGCCGGGTGCGCCGGCCGGGGTCCATCGAGCTCAGAGCTGACGCGACCGCAGCTCGTGTCGCCCGCGACTACCACGCTGACGCTCAGGCATCCTCGTCGCCGGGCGCGTAGACGTAATAGAAACCAGGACCTCGCCGGTTCTCTCGCGATGGGCGAAGCAATCCTTCTTGCTCGAGTCTCTTGAGGACGGACCCGACGTTGGTCGCGTGGGCGTCGACCATGCTGGCTAGTTCGGTCGTGCTGATTCGCCCTCGCTCGGATGCGTAGCTGAGGGCGATTTCTCGCCGATCAGGCCACTTCCGAGACCACCCATATGTAGCGTCGCACTCGGCCAGCAGGTCCCGGGCGCGCGAACTGGGTGCATACGCTCTGTCCGCACCCACGGGAGTGCCCGCGACGTCGGCGATCACCGCACTCCCATGCAGCCGCTGATCGGCGAGTGTGTTGAGCGCATCTCTGGTTTCCAGTGGCGAGAGCTGGATGACGCGCCCGGCCGTGGCGTCATCGATCCACCCGTGACGCACCATGTGATCGATCATCATGAGCAGTCGCAGATCATCACGCACCGCGCTGTTGTCGAACTCGTTCAGCCACGTCATCCACGATTCATCGATGATGTTGCCGACCAGGCTGGTAACCACGCTAGGGCCGCTGATCTGGCGAATTTCGGGAGCGGGCTGCCCGCGTCGCAGCATGTCGCCGACCATCCGATCGACCCCGACGCCCTCGCGTTCAGCGATCTTCAGCGCCGCGAGCAGCTCTGTGAGCGCTGTGTTCCGTGACTTCGATGGATGCGTGATTATGTTGCTCTCGTTGACTCCCGCGAAGAAGCCGCCAGGGCTGGTTACTCGCAGCGTGCGACCGATATGCTCGACCACCGTCGGGTCGTCGGTGTTCCAGTCACGGTGGGCGAGTCCGTTCACTATCGCTTCTCGGAGTGCGCGTTCCGGCAGCTCGCGGACCTGCCCGGTGGCCAGGCCCTTGCTGATGTGCCGGATGGGGTTGTTGGCCCGGGCGACGACGAACACCTCGGCGAGCTGCTCGATGACCGAACGGTCGGCGCGCCGGACCCTTTCGGTGCTGTCACCGCCCGCCGACATGCGGCGCATGTAGTCCAGTGCGGGGGACGGTCGGCCGATGAACAGCAGTTTCGCGGCGTTCGTCAGATAACCTCCGCCGGTGACGGCGTTGAGGCGACGCAGAAGCTCCGGTGTCGGCGCGGCCGCGAGATCCTGCGCGGACGGGTCATTCGATTCACGGAGGAAGTCACGTGCGATGTCGATGGCCGCCTCGCGAACCTTGGCGCCCAGTGTATCGCTGGCCTGCCCTGACCAGTCGTAGTTCACGCGTCGCAGCCGTCGCTCGTGCCAGCTGGTCGGATCGATTTCGACGCAGTTGTCGGCTACCCGCCACTTGATCTTGCCCTTGTACCGAATGGGCTCGATCGCCTCAGGGATCACCAGAACCAGAAGCCGGACGCCACGGACAAGCACAGGGCGCGCATCGATCGTCAGCTGGTTGCCGGTCAGCTGGTAGATCCGGTGGCGTAGCCACTGCGAATCGAGGTCGGTTCCAGTGAGTGATTCGTCATCGGCGACACCCACTATCAGTGCGCCGCCCCCGTCGGAGTTGGCCATACACGCGGCCTCAGGGGCAAGGGCGGTCGCGGCAGCCTCCTGGTCACCGGTCCCTTGGACAGTGCCGCCATGTCTGTCGCGTCGACCGGCGTCTTCCTTGAAGTCGACTTGCTGCGTCTCACCGACTCGGTCGCCCGATTCCAGGCAGCGAAGAACTCGGTCGATCTCGTCGCGAAGCTGATCGCGCCCGAAATCTGTGGTCATGGCCCCTCCCCTCGCGGCATCCATAATTTATAGAAGCATAAATTATGGATGCCCTCTACTGGGGTGGGATGGCATAAATTAAATCTGCTCAGACAGTGAGGGGCAGCGAGAGCGTCAGAGCTGACGCGACCGCAGCTCGTGTCCCTTCGAGGTCTTGCACCGGCCCGACTCCAGGTCCCACTGCCAGCCGTGCAGGTTGCAGGTGAGGGTGTTGCCCTCCACCACGCCGAACTTGGAGAGATCGGCCTTCAGGTGCGGGCACCTGCGCTGCACCTCCCAGCCGGCGATCTCGGTCGAGGACGAATCGTCGTGCGCCTCGGAGAACCAGCCGTCGGCGTAGGCGATGCGCTCGTCGGTGAGGCACTTGAAGAACGTGTAGAGGAATTCGTTGTAGCCGCCGATTCGCCAGGTCTCGAACCGGGTGGACAGGAAAATGGTGTTCACCCAGTCGGGCTCGTTGTCGCGCAGCACGGTCTGCACGAGTTCCGGCGCGATGCGGAACCCGTAGCGGTACTTGCCCTCACCCTCGATGGGCGCGCGCACCGTCCGCTTCGGGAAGTCGAGCACCACCGTCTCCTCGCCGAGCACCAGGCCGACGGGGTAGCCGATGCCGTCGCAGATCAGATCGCTCTGCGCCATGATCGGCTCGAACAGCTTGCGCAGCGGCTCGAGCAGCGGGCCGTCGCCCTTGGCCCATGTGGCTTTCTCGGCCTCGATCACCGGGGCGAACCGCTCGGCCATCCGCTCGATGTACCCGGCCTTGTCGGCGTAGATCTCGTCCGGATCGAACGGGTGCGTCAGCGACAGTTCCTTGCCGCGCACGTCGGCGACCGAACCGGGGATCATCAGGATCCCGCCCTCGTTGCCGTGAATCCGCATCTGCTCCAGGAACACCATCTGGTCGGGGAAGATGTTGCCCTCGTCGCCGCGGTCGTCGTTGAGGTAACGAAGATCGGGGTCGAGGAACACCGGCGGGCCGGCCGACGGCACGACCCAGGTCGCGCCGACCTGCTCGATGTAGCTGCGCGCCCGGTCCATGCCCCGCTGACGCTTCTGCTTGCCGAAGTTGGCCTTGGTGCGGGCCGGGATGTCGTAGACCATCGGGTACCAGATGGCGCCGGAGTACTGGAGCAGATGGATGTCCACGTGGCCGAACGCCTCGTGCAGCACGTCCATATCCACCGGGCGGGCGTCGTTCATGTTGAAACAGACGGTCTCACCGTCGGATACCACCAGGCCCGAGTCGCCGATCGGCCCGTCGGCGGGCGCGCGCAGGGCGATGATCATGATGTCCAGCTCGCCGCCCGGACCGGTCACGGTGTGCTTGACCGAGTCCTCGGTCTCGACGAACTTGTGGAAGCCGAGCTTCTCCAGCTCGCGGCGCAGATCCGGCACCGGGTAGTCCGGCAGCAGCACCGTGGCGTCCTTGTTCACGTGCTTCGCCAGGTGCTCCGCGTCGAAGTGGTCGCGGTGCAGGTGCGAGACGTAGAGGAAATCGCAATTGCCCAGCTCGTCCCAGTCCAGCCGGGTGTTGTCGGGGAACGGGACCCAGGAGGCGAAGTACGCGGGGTTGACCCACGGATCGCAAAGGATCGATCCGGCCGCGGTTCGGATGTGGAATCCGGCGTGTCCGACGCTGGTGATCTGCACGAGCTGTTCCTCCTACGCGTACCTCCGCCTGCGCTCCGGCGGTGCGCTGAGCGATGGACGGACTTCGTCCGGCGGCACCATCGGGCGCACCTTCTGCCACGCCGCGCCGGATGGGCGTTATCAGGCAACCAGGTTAGTAGCTGCGTTCACATGACGATGCTCACGGTGCCCGCTACGGCGAGACGTCGCCGATGCAGTACCCCTCGTTGCTCTCGGTCAGCGTGAACGTGCGGACCTGACTGACGCCGGAGGAGTTGGTGACCGGCACCTCCACGGTGATGTAGCCGTCGCCGATCCGATCGGAGCTGATCTCCTGACCCGCGAAGTCGGTCGTGCCGGTCAGCTTGCCTGGGTTGTCGGCGAGCGGCGGCGGGGTCGGGCGTCCGGTGCCCTTCGGGTCCCACTCGGCCGGGCCGGCCTTGCAGATCAGCGGGTAGTCGCCTTCCTTGTCGGCCGGGTCGAGCGGTTCGCCGACGAAGCGGGCCAAGTAGCGGCGCACGGTGTGGCGGGCGTCGGCGTCGTTGTAGCCGACCTCCGTACCGGCGGGGAACACGCGCGGACAGGCGTAACCGGTCGCGATCGCGTCGCGCTCGACGGTGACGGTCGCGCCGCGGCTCTTCCAGGTGACGGTGCTCGTGGTAGCGGTGCCGGGCTGGGCGATGGCGGCGAGGATGGTCTGCTTGTCCTCGTACATGTCGGCGACATTGCCGGGAGCCATGGTCCAGCACTTGTCTTGTAGTTCGGCGATGGTGTCCGCCTTCAGGTCGGCGGCCCAGCGCCGCAGCGCGGTAGCGGCCTCCGGCACGCCGGGCACCGCGCCG
>NZ_BDCF01000077.1 GCF_001613365.1 Nocardia xishanensis NBRC 101358 | reverse complement strand
CACGATAGGGGACCCAATTCTGGGTCCCCTATCGTCGTTTGGGGCGCTTTTGCACCCCTGGTGCCGTCGCGTCCGAGCCCCACCGACGGCACGTGATTCAATTTGTGGGGCCCCTGGAACGACCTCAGCGGAACCTAGAGAGGGATCACCGTGTCCGAACACAACGACGGTCGGAAGCCATTCCGACGTAGCGCTTCCGGCTCCGGTCAGCGCGACGCCGGTTCTGACCGGCCGTCCCGCGGCACGGGTGGCTCTTCACGCGGCGACCGCGAGGGCAACGCCGGGCGCGGCGGCTTCGACCGCAGGAGCGGATCGGGCGAACGCGGTGAATCCGGCGGCCGCGGCGGTTTTCAGCGCCGCGAGGATTTCGGTGGTCGCGGCGGTTTCGACCGCGGTGGCGAACGCCGTGGTGGTTTCCAGCGCGGTGAAGGTTCCGGCGAGCGCGGCGGCTACGGTTCGCGCGGCTCCTCCGAGGAACGCGGTGGTTTCCAGCGTCGAGGCGATTCGGGCGAGCGCGGTGGTTACGAGCGTCGCGGCGACTCCGGCGAGCGCGGTGGCTTCCAGCGTCGTGGCGACTCGGGTGAACGTGGCGGCTTCCAGCGTCGTGGCGACTCGGGTGAACGTGGCGGCTTCCAGCGTCGTGGCGACTCGGGTGAACGTGGCGGCTTCGACCGGCGTGGCGGTTCCGGTGAGCGTGGCGATTTCAACCGTGGCAGCTCCGGGGAGCGCGGCGGGTTCAACCGCGGCGGTTCCGGCGAGCGCGGTGGTTTCCATCGGGGCGGTGCCGGCGACCGTGGCGGATTCGGTCGCGGCGATGCGGGAGATCGTGGGGGCTACGAGCGTCGCGGGGATTCCGGCGAGCGTGGTGGCTTCAAGCCTCGACGCGACTCCGAGGACAGAGGCTTCAAGCCACGCGGCGATCGCGGCGGCGATTTCGGTGAGCGGCGCGGTTTCTCGAGTCGTGGTGACTCGGAGGAGCGTGGCGGCTTCGAGCGCCGCGAGTCCGGGGAGCGCGGCGGTTTCCAGCGTCGTGGTTCCGGTGATCGCCCCGACTTCGGTCGGCGTGGCGAAGGTTCCGGCGGACGGCGCGACGCGGAAGACCGCGGCTCCGAGCGTAGTGACAGCGGCGATCGCGGTGGCTGCAAGCGCCGTGGCGAGTCGGGCGATTACGACCGCGGGTCGCAGGATCGCCGTCGCGGTGGCGAGGGCGCACGCACCGGTGGTCGTTCCCTGGATCGACGTCCCGCGCGGCCCGAGGAACCGGATCTGCCGGACGACGTCCAGGCGTCCGATTTGGACACCGCGATTCGCCGCGATCTGCTGAGCCTGGACAAGGGCAACGCCGAGACAGTGGCGCGCCACCTGGTGATGGCCGTGCGTCTCGTCGATGACGATCCGCGCCTCGCCCTCGCGCACGCGCGAGCGGCCAGACAGCGCGCAGGCCGTATCGCCGTTGTGCGCGAGACCGCGGGCGTCGTCGCGTACCACGCGGGAGAGTGGGCGGAGGCGCTGTCCGAGCTGCGGACCGCCCGGCGCATGTCCGGCGGTTCCGGTCTGCTCGCCGTGATGGCCGACTGCGAACGTGGTCTCGGTCGCCCCGAGCGCGCCATCGAACTCGGCCGCAGCGAGGAGGCCCGCGCGCTCAGCGGCGACGAGGCCACCGAGCTCCGCATCGTCGTGGCCGGCGCCCGAATGGACCTCGGTCAGTACGACCAGGCCGTGGTGACCCTGCAGGCCTCCGACCTCGATCCGCAGCGCACCGGTTCCGCCGCGGCCCGCCTCTTCTACGCCTACGCCGACGCCCTGGTCGCCGCCGGCCGCACCGACGAGGGCCTCACCTGGTTCCTCAACGCGGCCTCTGCCGACCTCGACGGCGAAACCGACGCCGAAGAACGCGCGGAAGAACTCACCGGCGACGCCGACCTGTAGTTCCCCGCCGACTGCCGAGCGCTCGGCAACCGATGATCGCTCGGCGGCGCCGAGCAACCGCCTGGCAGAAGCCGTGCGACGGGTCATCGACCCGCCGCGGTGCACAGCGACCGGTGATCACTGATCGGCAGTGCTGAGCAATCGCCTGGCAGAAGCCGTGCGGCGGGCGATTTCCGCAGCCGATTACGCGGAGTTTTTGTCGTGAGTCGCCCGCTGGGAGGTGAGACTCGCTCAGCGACCGCTGTCAGGCGATTGACCGGCAGTGTCGCGAGCGGCTAATGCGATCTACGCTCCGGCTGCGGGTTCCTGACCAGCCGTCGACCGGTAACTGCCGCAAGGCGACCACAGGCGGTGAGCCGTTCTGGTTCCGGCTTCCGCCCACACGTGCTGTCTGTCGTTGGTCGCTACCTCAACCGGTGATCGCCGCACGGCGACCACCGGCGGTGAGCCGGTCTGGTACCGGCTTCCGCCCACACGTGCTGTCTGTCGTTGGCCGCTCCTGAACCGGTGATCGCCGCACGGCCCCTACTGGTCTGGACCAAGAGCGCCTGGCGGTTACCGCGACCGCCAAGCGGTGCCTCCGTCGAGGTTCAGTCGAGGCGACCGATGGTCAGTGAAGATCCGATGAGGACTCGGCGCGTTGCGCTGGACCACGCCGTCGAGCTGGCTTGACAGTGTCCTTTCACGCGGCAACCAGACGACATCTGCCCCTGCGACAGGTCCACGTGCGGTCCGCCAGCCGCAGCGGGGCTCCGCGTGCTGGCTGTCCGGATGTGAAGCACCGTCGCGGAACGGGTTTCGTTCCGCGGAACCTGTTCTCGATCGAGCTGTCCGGCGGCCGGATGGAGTTGTGGGGCCGGCAACGCGATGCCGTATCTATCGGCCGACTGACGTAGGGTCGAGATCTCGGCGTGTTGTCGAGGCGGCTCGGATCGGCGGCTGCGCGTGGCGACTCGGCCACGGTGGCAGTGCCGGGGCCGACCGGCCTTGCGCGCGCACGGAATTCGGCACGCGCCGAGTGGTGACACGAAGTGAGAGTGGTGTGAAGCGGCTACGAGATCGCTATGAAGCCCTGCTGCTGGACCTGGACGGCACGCTGTACCGCGGTCCCGCGGTGATCGAGGGTGCGCCGGAAGCGTTGGCGGGCGCGGGCGAGTCGGAGCAGCGGCTCGTGTACGTCACCAACAACGCGAGCCGCGGGCCGGATGTGGTCGCGGAGCATCTGGTGGAGCTGGGCTTCCCCGCGACCACCGACGACGTGGTGACCAGCGCCCAAGCGGCCGCGCGACTGCTGGCCGAACGCCTGCGGCCCGGCGCCGAGGTGCTCGTCGTCGGAACCGATGATCTCGTAGCGGAAGTCGACGCGGTCGGCCTTCGCGCCGTCCGCCGGTTCGACGGGACCGTGCCCGCCGCCGTGGTGCAAGGACATTCGCCGCAGACGTCCTGGCCGGATCTGGCCGAGGCGGCGTACGCGCTGCGCGCCGACGCGCTCTGGGTGGCCGCCAACACGGACAAGACGCTGCCGAACGAGCGCGGTCTCGCGCCGGGCAACGGCGCGATGGTCGCCGCATTGCGCGCCGCGTCGGACCGGGAGCCGATCGTCGCGGGCAAGCCGTACGCGCCGCTGCTGGAGGATGCGCTGGTCCGCGCGCAGACCCGCAGCGCGCTGGTGGTCGGCGACCGCTTGGACACCGATATCGAGGGCGCCCAGCTCGTCGGCCTCGACTCGCTGCTGGTGCTGACCGGCGTGAGCACCCTCGACGAACTGCGTACCGCGCCCGATACGCGCACCCCCACCTATGTGGCGGATTCCCTGGACGCGCTGAACCACCCCCCGGTCGAGGACGAGTCGACCGACGACCTGTCCGAGCGGCTGCGGCGGAACCCCGGTCGAGCGATAACGGTGCGCGCGTCCGATTCGGAAATCCGATAGCGTTGGCAGCACGATGACTACTCCGACGCCCCGTCCGCAGGGACCCGGTGTGCCCGGTCCCGGATCGAACGCGCCACGCCCCGGCATCCCGCTGCCCGGCAGGCATCTGCCGGGCGCGCAGGGCCGTCCGGAGCCCGCCGATCCGGACCGGATTCGCACCGAGATCGACAGCCTGCTGGCCGAGCTCGTTGCCCGCGGCGCCGCCTTCGGTGCGGCCGCGGACAGCGCGGAATCCGGCGCCGACATCACCCGGCGCGCGCGCATCCTGGAGCAGGCACACGACGTGCTGGTCCAGGCCCTGGCTACGGTGGACAAGATCTGAGGTGGCCAGGCGCGCGCGAGTGGACGCCGAACTCGTTCGCCGCGGGTTGGCGCGATCGCGGGAGCACGCGGTCGAGCTGATCGGCGCGGGTCGGGTCCTGATTGCTGGATCGGTCGCCACGAAACCGGCGACCGCGGTGGAAGCGGGCACCCCGCTGCTGGTGCGGGAGGAACCCGACGAGGTGCAGTGGGCCTCGCGCGGTGCGCGCAAACTCCTCGGCGCGCTGGAGCGATTCGAGCCCGAGGGTGTGCGTGTCGCCGGCAAGCGCTGCTTGGACGCGGGCGCGTCGACCGGCGGGTTCACCGATGTGCTGCTCAGTCGCGGCGCGCGCGAAGTGGTCGCGGTCGATGTCGGGTACGGCCAGTTGATCTGGCGGTTGCAGAACGACGATCGCGTGCGCGTTCACGACCGCACCAACGTCCGCAACCTGACGCCCGAACTCATCGAGGGCACGGTCGAACTCGTGGTGGGCGATCTGTCGTTCATCTCCCTCGGACTGGTGCTGCCCGCACTGGCCGCCTGCGCCACGGACGGCGCCGACCTGCTGCCCATGGTGAAACCGCAGTTCGAGGTGGGCAAGGAGCGGGTCGGTTCCGGCGGTGTGGTGCGCGATCCCGCGCTGCGGGCGGAGGCGGTGCGCACCGTTGCCGCGGTGGCCGCTGAGCACGGTCTGCGCACCGTCGGCGCGGTGGCCAGCCCGCTGCCCGGTCCTTCCGGCAATGTCGAATACTTTCTATGGCTGCGCAAGGACGGGCAGTTCGAATACGACGCGCAAGAAGTCGCCTCGCTCGTCGAGCGTGCGGTTGAGGAGGGTCCACAGTGAACGCGGTGACGCCGGAATCCGGCGGCCGGGAGATCCTGCTCGTCTCGCATCCGGGCCGGGCGGAGATCATCGAGACCGCCCATCGGGTGGCGAAGATCTTCACCGAGGCGGGAATCGGACTGCGGGTTCTCGACGACGAGGCCGACTGCACCCGGTTCGATGTGGAGGCAGGCGCGGACACGGTGGCCATCGCGGCGCCGGGCGGCTATCCGGTGCAGGTGGTCGAGCACGGGCCGGAGGCCGCGGTCGGGTGCGAGATGGTGCTCGTGCTCGGCGGCGACGGCACGTTCCTGCGCGCGGCCGAACTGGCGCGTCCCGCGTCGGTGCCGGTGCTGGGAATCAACCTGGGCCGCATCGGTTTTCTCACCGAGGCCGAGGCCGAACACCTGGACGAGGCGCTGGGCCAAGTGGTGCGCGGCGACTATCGCATCGAGCACCGGATGACGATCGATCTGTCGGTCCGCGTGGACGACGAGGTGGTGGACACCGGCTGGGCGTTGAACGAGGCCAGCATCGAGAACGCCTCGCGCATGGGCGTGTTGGAAGTCGTGCTCGAGGTCGACGGACGTCCCGTCTCGTCGTTCGGTTGCGACGGCATCCTGATCGCCACCCCGACCGGCTCCACGGCCTACGCCTTCTCGGCGGGCGGGCCGGTGGTGTGGCCGGAACTGGAGGCGCTGCTGGTGATCCCGAGCAACGCGCACGCTCTGTTCGCGCGTCCGCTGGTGACCAGCCCGGAGTCCAGGATCGCGGTGGAATCCGTGGCAACCGGTCACGATGCGATAGTTTTCCTGGACGGCAGGCGCACCATGGCGTTGCCCAAGGGCAGTCGGGTGGAGGCGGTCCGCGGCGCCGATCCGGTGCGCTGGGTGCGGTTGGACTCCGCGCCGTTCGCGGACCGGATGGTGCGCAAGTTCCAGTTGCCTGTGACCGGCTGGCGAGGCCGACGGCGAACGGAGAGCACACGTGCTGACAGAGATCAGGATTGACAGCCTCGGCGTCATTTCCGCGGCCACCGCGCAGTTCCACGAGGGTCTCACCGTCCTGACCGGTGAGACCGGCGCGGGCAAGACCATGGTGGTGACCAGCCTGCATCTGCTGAGCGGCGCGCGCGCCGACGCGGGTCGGGTGCGGCTGGGCGCGGCGCGCGCGGTGGTGGAGGGCCGCTTCACCGTCGACGACGTGAACGAGGCCGCCCGCACCGAGGTCGGTCAGGTGCTCGAATCGGCGGCGGCCGAGGCCGACGACGACGGTAGCGTCATCGCGATCCGCACGGTGGGCAGCGATGGACGTTCCCGCGCGCATCTCGGCGGCCGCGGCGTGCCCGCCTCGGTGCTCGCTGATTTCACCGCGCCGCTGCTGACCGTGCACGGCCAGAACGACCAGCTGCGTTTGCAGCGCCCGGAACAGCAGTTGAACGCGCTGGACCAGTTCGCCGCCGAGACGGTCGGCCCGCTGCTGCGCAAGTACCAGGTGCATCGCCGTTCCTGGCTCGACGCCCGCACCGAGTTGCTCGAACGCACCGCCCGCAGCAGGGAATTGGCGCTGGAGGCCGACCGGCTGAAGTACTCGCTCACCGAGATCGACGCCATCGCACCGGAACCCGGGGAGGACGCGCGGATCGTCGACGAGGTGCGCAGGCTCAGCGACCTGGACTCGCTGCGCGAGGCCGCCGCGACCGCGCACGACGCGCTGGCCGGACCGGCCGACGCGCCCGAGGACGGTTCCGGCGCACTGGAATTGCTCGGCGCGGCGCGCTCGCGGCTGGAATCCGCCGACGATCCGGCTCTGTCGGCGCTCGCGCCCCGGCTCGGCGAGGCCATCGCGGTGGTGGTCGATCTGACCACCGAACTGAGCGGCTATCTTTCCGATCTGCCGTCCGATCCCGGTGCGCTGGATTCGCTGCTGACCAGGCAGGCCGAGCTCAAGAGCTTGACCCGCAAGTACGCACCCGACATCGACGGCGTGATCGCCTGGGCCGACGAGGCGCGCACCAGACTGGATTCGCTTGACGTCTCCGAGGAGGCGCTCACCAAGCTGGCCGCGGAGGTGGACATCGCCGCCGAGCGGGTACGCACGGCGGCCCGCAAGCTCACCGCGGCGCGCGGCAAGGCGGCGGGCAAGCTGGCCGCGGCGGTCAGCGCGGAGCTCGGCGGTCTGGCGATGGGGAAGGCCCGGCTGGAGGTCGAGCTGCGTCCCGTGCCGGCGGGGGCGCAGGATTCCGCGCCGCTGACCGTCGACGGCGTCGACCTGCACGCGGGCGCGTCCGGCGTGGACGAGGTCGAGTTCCGGCTCTCCGCGCATTCGGGTGCGCAGTCACTGCCGTTGAGCAAGAGCGCCTCCGGCGGTGAGCTCTCCCGCGTGATGCTCGCGCTCGAGGTGGTGCTCGCCAGTTCCGATCACGGCGCGACGATGGTGTTCGACGAGGTCGACGCCGGTGTGGGCGGCCGTGCCGCGGTGGAGATCGGCCGCAGGCTGGCTCGGTTGGCGCGCACCCATCAGGTCATCGTGGTGACCCACCTGCCCCAGGTAGCGGCGTTCGCCGACACGCACTTGGTGGTGGACAAGTCCGACGACGGCAAGGGCAAGGTGAACAGCGGCGTCCGAGCGCTCACCAAGGACGAGCGCGTCATCGAGCTGGCTCGTATGCTCGCCGGTCTGGACGACACCGAGACGGGACGCGCGCACGCGGAGGAACTGCTCGAGACCGCCCGCGCCGAACGCGCGACCGCTTGACTCTTCACAACGCGAAAGGCCCTCGCCCCGAAACACTTCGGGGCGAGGGCCTTTTTCAGTCGATCAGCGGAACGCCTTCTGCGCACCCTTGATGAACTGGTTGATCAGTACCCGCAGGCCGGCTTCGACCGCCTTGGCGGGCACCGGCAGGCTCGGCTCCGACTCCATCGTGTAGGAGACCAGCGTGCCGCCCTCGGCGTCGCGGAAGGTCACGATGCCGACGTGCCGCTTCACGGGGACGCCCTTGACGATCTTGTATTCCATCCGCTCGCCTGGCACCAGCTTGGTGGTCTCCTCGACGAAGCCGATGCTGCCGCGGCCGACCACGTACTGCGCGCCGACACCCGATGGAGCCGGGGAACCCGGCTTTTTCAGGGTGAACTGCACGCCCGGCAGGTGGCCGTTGATGCCGTCCCGCTCGGTGAAGAACTTGTAGACGGCATCGCGCGGGGCGGCGATGACGACGTCGACGGTGCTGGTGGCCATGCATGTCTCCTCTTCGAGCTGTCTGTGACGGCAGTGTATAGGTACCACGTCACGTCGCGGCACGCTGTGTCGGCGCGGTCACAGGGCGTGGCGGATTCGCCGGATCCGGTTTCGGACCGCGCTGGCGGGCAACTGCGGGAACACCGACAGTCGAGACAGGAGGACGACGATGTTCCGAACGAGTGTTCGTTTGGCGTTCATCAGCGCGGCCGCCGCGTCGGCGGTCGTGGTCGGCGGCGGGCTCGCCGCGGCGGCGCCGACGCTCACCGCCGACACCGCCGAGGAAGGCAGCATCGCGGTCGGCAGCAACCCGACAGGGGAGCAGTGGACCTGTGTGCTGGTCGGCTCGGCGGAGCAGGCGGGTAGCCGCTTCGACATGGCGCGCGCCGGGGAAAGCCGCGGTGGCTTCGCCTCGGGCAGCACGGTGACCGCGGGATGCCTGAACAACCAAACGTTCGCGATCACCGTGGTCACGGGCGTGACCTCGCTCGACGACGACGATTGAGCGAATCGTCCGGCGGACGGCGCGGTCGTCGTGCGGCCGCGCCGAGGCGTCCGGCCTCCGGGCCGCCTGCGACAGCGCGCGCCCAACGGCCGAAAGCCCTCGGCCCCTGTCTGTTTCGTGATCGGCCGTCCGGGTAGACGGCCGATAGTTCCGACTCGGCGAGGAGACCCCGTATGAAGGCTGTGACGTGGCAGGGCAGGCGCAAGGTGTCGGTGGATTCCGTGCCGGATCCGCGCATCGAGGCGCCAACGGACGCGATCGTGCGGATCACGTCCTCGGGTATCTGCGGTTCCGATCTGCACCTGTACGAGGTGCTCGGTGCGTACATGAGCGAGGGCGATGTGCTCGGTCACGAGCCGATGGGCATCGTCGAAGAGGTCGGCTCGGAGGTGACCGGTCTGTCGAAGGGCGACCGGGTGGTGGTGCCCTTCCAGATCAGCTGCGGTCGCTGCGTGATGTGCGCGGGCGGACTGCCGACACAGTGCGAGACCACCCAGGTCCGCGACTACGGCAGCGGCGCGGCGCTGTTCGGATACTCCAAGCTCTACGGCCGCGTTCCGGGCGGACAGGCCGAATACCTGCGTGTCCCGTACGCGGACCACACCCACATCAAGGTGCCGGAAGGTCCTGACGACGACCGATTCCTCTACCTTTCGGATGTGCTGCCCACGGCCTGGCAGGCGGTCGAATACGCGGCGGTGCCCGACGGCGGTTCGGTCACCGTGCTCGGCCTCGGCCCGATCGGCGATATGGCCTGCCGGGTCGCCGCGCATCACGGTTATCGCGTGATCGGGGTCGATCGCGTGCCCGAGCGACTCTCCCGGGTCGCGGCCCGCGGCATCGAGGTGCTCGACTTCGAGGCGCTCGACCAACGCCTCGGCGACGTGATCAGGGAGATGACCGACGGCCGCGGCACCGACGCGGTGATCGACGCCGTCGGCATGGAGGCGCACGGCTCGCCGTTCGCGATGGTCGCGCAGCGCTCCGCGGCCTATCTGCCGGACGCCGTCGCGCAGAAGCTGATGGACACCGCGGGTATCGATCGTCTGGCGGCGCTGCATTCCGCGATCGATATCGTGCGCCGTGGCGGGACGATCTCGCTGGTCGGCGTATACGGCGGGATGGTCGATCCGATACCGATGCGGGTGCTGTTCGACAAGCAGATCCAGCTGCGCATGGGCCAGGCCAACGTCACCCGCTGGGCGGGCGACATCATGCCATTGCTCGTGGACGACGATCCGCTGGGCGTGGAATCGTTCGCCACCCATCGTCTTCCGCTTTCCGCCGCGCCGGAGGCCTACGCGATGTTCCAGCAGAAATCCGACGGCGCCGTGAAGATCGTGCTCGAACCCAGTGCGTGATCGCCGGTCAGTGGCGGCGCTTGCGCATCATCAGCACCCCGGTGATCCAGCCGAGGATGAACATGACGAGCAAGATCAGCCACATCGGTGACTGCACGCTGATCAGCAGGAATTCGATCGTCACCTTGCCGCGATTGTCGAAGACGAACAGCACGGCGAGCACGGTCAGGAGTAGCGCGACCCACTGCGTGGGTGAGACCCGCGCCAGAAAAGAACGGGATTCGGTGGCCACCCATCGAATGTAGCCCAGGCGCGGTACCTGCGGCGATGACACGCTCGGCGGCTCAGCCGCCGGCGACGTAGGCGTCGATCTCGCGCAGGTAGCCGTCCAGGCGCGCCGGGGTCAGCCAGGACGCGCGGAAGGAATTGCGGGCCAGGCGCACCAGCTGGTCGACCTCGAGGCCCGCCTGTTCGCGCAGCGCCAGGTAGTTGTCCGCGGCGTAGGCGCCGAAGTAGGCGGGATCGTCGCTGTTGAGCGTGACGAGCAGGTCGCGATCGAGCAGTCCGACGATCTCGTCCGACTTCATCTGGGCGGTGACGAAGGAATTCGAGACCGGACAGCAGGTGAGCCCGATGCCCTTGGCGCGCACCAACTCCACCAGCCGCTCGTCCTCCACGATATTGGTGCCGTGATCGAGCCGGTCGACGCCGATCTCCTCGAGCGCTTGGCGGATGTGTTCCTTGGAATCGGTCTGGTCGATGTCGCAGTGCATGGTGAGCAGGAAGCCTTCCCGGCGCGCCCGTGCGAACACCGCGGCGAACTTGCGGGGCGGGTTGCCGCGTTCGTCGGAGTCGAGTCCGACGCCGATGATCCAGTCGCGGTAGGGCAGCGCCTCCATCAGCGTCGCCATCGCGTACTCCGCCGAGTGGTCGCGCAGGAAGCACATGATCAGCTCGGCGGAGATGCCGAGTTCGCGCCGGGCCCGCACGATCGCGGTGCGATATCCGTTGATGACCGACTGGAACGGGACGCCGCGTCCGGTGTGCGCCTGCGGATCGAAGAACATCTCGACGTGCCTGATGCCGTCGGCATGCGCCCTGGTCAGGTATTCGAATGCCAGATCGTGAAAGTCGCGCGGCTGCTGGAGCACTTCCATGGCGGGGTAGTAGACCTGGAGGAACGAGGTCAGATCGTGGAAGCGGTAGGTCTGGCGGACCTCGTCGACAGTGCGCTCGGGCAGCCGGATGCCGTTGCGTTCGGCCAGCCGGAACTTCAGCTCCGGTTCCAGGGTGCCTTCGAGGTGCAGGTGCAGCTCGGCCTTGGGCAGGCCGCGGACGAACTCGGCGAGATCGGGACGAACCGTGCCGGTCATGTGGTCACCACCGTGTGCGTCGCGGAGGGCGGCGCGCCCGGAGGACGCCGCAGGCCAACGACCACGGTAGCCGGTGCCGGGGGCGGATTTCCGAGGTTCGGGTGTTCACAGCGCCCGCTGAAGTTCGGCGGCGAACTGGTAGCTCGCCTCCCAGCCCGCGGGCGATGGCGCGAGGATCGCCCGTTCGGCGCCGGACGCGGCGTATTCGGCCAGCTGGTCGGCCGCCTGGCGCGGCGCGGCGGCCAGCGGCGGGGCGACAACGGTGATCGCCGGTGCGTTGCGGCCGAATGTCTCGGCGAGCGTGGACAATTCGCGTGCCGATGCGGCCACGTCGGCGGGCCTCGCTGCGATCGTGATCCAGCCGTCGGCGAATTCGGCGGCGCGGCGCTTGGCCCTCGGACCGTCGCCCGCCACCAGGATCGGCGGCACCGCCGCGCCGGGTGCGAGGGTGACTTCCGCGCCGTCCCCGAGCGTCACCGATTTGCCCGCGACGAGGTCGGGGAGTACCCGCAGCGCCTCGTCGGTGCGCGCGCCGCGTTCGGCGAAGGAGGCTCCCGCCGCTCGCCAGCCGACATCGCCGTGGGCCGGATTGCCGGTGCCGACGCCGAGCAGCAGACGGTTCCCCGACACGTACTGCAAGGCGCCGATCTGCTTGGCGGCCCAGGCAGCCGGGCGCAGAGCCAGCAACAGCACGCCGTAGCCGATGCGGAGGCGATCGGTCACCGCGGCGGCGGTGGCGAGCGTCACCGTGCTGTCCAGGATCGGTGAGCTGGCCACCAAATGGTCGGTGGACCATACCGATTCGAGCCCCGCCTCTTCGGCGAGGCGGGCGGCCGCGCGGATGTCGCCGAGGATGGGGCGTGCCGGATCGGGGGAGGAGGTGGGCAGGATGGCGCCGAGATGCAGTGTCATATCAGTGACGCTACGAGCGCGCGAGCCCGCGGCCAATGTCACGGAAGCTCATCCTCATGTCACCGACGCTCAGCACGAAAGCCTCTGACCGCCAAGGAATTCGACAGGCTCGGTTCGAGGCGGTCGGGTCGAAAGGGAAACCGGACGGCTACTGCGTGGTCGAACAGTGCGGCCTCCACAGCACCGACCGAGGGACCACCGGGTTGCCGCGTCGGGCGCGATGCCTGCACCGACCACACCGCCGACATCCGATACCACGAGATATGTCGCCGACGAATGGTTTCGATCGGCGCCAAGCGCAACCGCGTGACCGACGTCTTCGGTGCACTCGGAGGTTTCCGAGGTCAGGGGAGCCGGGTGAGGGATTCGCCATTGACGGTGGCGATTTCGGCGCTCATCTCGCGCGGGATTTCGTACACGGCGTAGGGGGTGTAGGGGCGGTAACACTCGGGGTGGTCGGTGCCTCCGAGCATGGCCGGGCGAAAGTCGTTGCCTACGCGGTGCAATTCGGTGGAAACGGGCGCGCGGCAACCGGTGAGGGTGACGACGGCGAGATAGGCGCTGCGCTCGAAGCCGGTGAGGCGACCTGGATCACGCACGACCTCAGGAGGATTCGCGTGCACGCGCGCGGTGAACCAATCGGCGAAAGCGCGCGCCGCCTCCGGGCTGTCGATGATCGCCGCGAAGGGCGAGCCGTACAGGCCGTTCGGATCGAACTCGACGATGTTCGCGGCCACGCGCTCGCCGGGAGGGCCGGCGTTCGTCGCGGCCTCGCATCCGGCGGTCAACAGGACGCCGATGACAGATACGACGAGCAGCGCTGTTCTCCGCACACTGATGTATCCGGTGCGGCGGCGCCCGCCGTTACCGCCTATTTCTCCCTGGGAAGGGTGCGCCCGAGGGCGCGAACAGTGGCACGCAGTCCGGCGAGATCTGCCAGCGCGAGGACTTCTTCTCGGCACTCACCCCGAAAATCAGGTCTCGAGCGGCGGCACTGTCCGGGACGCTGACCGCGGAGGTCAGCGCGAAGACAACAGTCCGGTCGGTTCGAGAATGGGACTGGCTTATATCACTGTGACGAATGTGACTGATGGGTCGGCGCGCCTCCACCATTGGTCGAGAGTTTGCGCCCATCATCGGGCCATGAGGATGCTGGCGTTGTTGTCGAAGAACACCGAAACGCTGCCTGGTCTCACCGGGATGGCCCGGGTGGATCGCAACACCCGGCGCCTGCTGCGGCGGGTCGGTTCCGGTGATGTCGTCGTGCTCGACGAGATGGACCTGGACCGGATCACCGCCGACCGGCTGGTCGAGGCGGGTGTGGTCGCGGTGATCAACACCTCGCCCTCGATCTCGGGGCGCTATCCGAATCTCGGTCCGGAAGTGTTGGTGTCCAACGGCATTCTGCTGTTGGACACCGTCAGTTCCGACGCCTTCACCAAGATCAAGGACGGCACCAAGGTCCGGATCGCGGACGGCGTCGTTTACGCGGACAAGCTGACCAAGAAGGAGCCCGAGGTCCTGGTCGAGGGCATCGAGCTCACCGAGGCCGCCGTCGCGGAGCGGATGATCGAGGCTCGCAACGGCCTGGCCGACCACTTGGAGGCGTTCGCGGGCAACACCATCGAGTTCGTCCGCACCGAGAGCGCGCTGCTCATCGACGGCATCGGCGTCCCCGAGCTGGAACTCGACATGAAGCGCAGGCACGTGGTCGTGGTGGCCGACGGTCCCGATCACGCCGACGATCTCAAGCGGCTCAAGCCGTTCATCAAGGAGTACGCGCCGATCATGATCGGCGTCGGCCGCGGCGCGGACACCCTGCGGAAACAGGGCTACCGGCCAGATCTCATCGTCGGCGATCCGGAGGAGATCACCTCCGCGACCATGAAGTGCGGCGCCGAGGTCATCCTGCCCGCCGACACCGACGGCCACGCCAAGGGCCTGGAACGGATTCAGGACCTGGGTATCGGCGCGACCACGTTCCCGTCCTCCGGCTCGCCGTCCGATCTCGCGCTGCTGCTGGCTCACCACCACGGCGCCGCGCTCATCGTGACCGCGGGCGCCGCGGGTTCGCTGGACGACTTCTTCGACCGCGGCCGCCGCGACAGCAACCCGGCCACCTTCCTCACCAGGCTCAAGCTGGGCACCAAGCTGATGGACGCCAAGGCGGTCGCCACCCTGTACCGCAACCGGGTGTCGGGCGTGGCGATCGCGCTGGTGGTGCTGGCCGCGCTCATCGCGGTCATCGTGGTGCTGCTGGCCTCCCACTCCGGCACCGAGATGCTCGACTGGGCCGCGGACACCTGGAACCGCTTCGCGGACTGGTCCAAGGACCTGGTCGAAGCTCGCGGGAAATAACCCGGGGCGATCATGATCTCCCTACGCCAGCACGCCGTTTCCCTGGTGGCCATCTTCCTCGCGCTCGCGCTCGGGGTGGTGCTCGGCTCGCAGACGCTCGCCGCCGACCTGCTCTCGGCTCTGCGCGCGGACAAGAACGACCTGCGTGCGCAGGTCGATACCCTCGGCGAACAGCACCGCCGCTCCACGGGAGAGTTCGACGCCGCCGACCGGTTCATCGCGGGCTCGGCCAACCGCATCCTCGGCGGCGCACTCGACGGTCGCCCGGTGGTGGTCTTCACCACGCCGGACGCGGACGCCGGCGACGTGGAAGCGGTGTCGAAGGGCCTGGCGACGGCGGGCGCGCCGGTGGTCGGCCGGATCGCGCTCACCGACGCCTTCACCGACGCGACCGAAGGCGACCGGCTGCGCACCGCGATCACCAATGTCATCCCGGCGGGCGCGCAACTGCGCACCGGCGGCGTCGACCAGGGCAGCATGGCGGGCGACCTGCTCGGCACGGTGCTGCTGCTCGACCCGGCCACCGCGCAACCGCGCAGCACCCCGCAGGAGCTCGGCTTGGTGCTGGAGACGCTGCGCGGCGGCGGCTTCCTGGCGTACGGCGACACCCCGGTGCAACCCGCCCAGCTCGCGGTGGTGGTGACCGGTGAGGGTGCGAAAGCCGCTGAACACAGCCAGGGTTCGAACCTGGCCCGATTCGCCGGCGGGCTGCGCGGGCGCGGCGCGGGCGTCGTGCTCGCGGGCCGTTCGGGCGCCGCCGAGGGCGCGGGACCGATCGCGTCCGTCCGCTCGGACGCGGCCATGGCCACCACGCTGACCACCGTCGACAACCTGGACCGGGAGATCGGCAGGGTCACCGCCGTGCTCGGCCTCACCGAACAGCTCAACGGCGGCGCAGGCCGATACGGCACCGGCGCGAAGGCGACCTCGCTCACCCTGGCCGCGCTGCCGGGCTGAGCGCGGCGGCCCGCCCGCTCGGCGCGGCGATCCGCGGGCACCTGCGCCGGCCGTCGAGCGATCCCGCTCACAGTCCGGGGACCGGCGCTCTGACCGGCCCCCGGCGATCGATCAGCAAACATGCGTGGCGTTCGTTTTACCGGGTGCCGACGTGTTACCGTGAAGACCCGTGGGTCAAACACGGATTCAGGCGCGAACCGCTATCAAACACATCTTCGTCAGCGGTGGTGTTGCCTCCTCATTGGGTAAAGGCCTTACCGCTTCCAGCCTCGGTCAGCTGCTGACGGCGCGCGGTCTGCGCGTCACCATGCAGAAACTCGACCCTTATCTGAACGTCGATCCGGGCACCATGAATCCGTTCCAGCACGGAGAGGTGTTCGTGACGGAAGACGGCGCCGAGACCGATCTCGACGTCGGCCACTACGAGCGGTTCCTCGACCGGGACCTGTCCCGCGACGCGAATGTGACCACTGGGCAAATCTATTCGTCGGTCATCGCCAAGGAGCGCCGCGGCGAGTACCTCGGCGACACGGTCCAGGTGATCCCGCACATCACCGACGAGATCAAGAGCCGCATCCTCGCGATGAGCGGCCCCGATCTGCAGGGCCAGACCCCGGACGTGGTGATCACCGAGATCGGTGGCACCGTCGGCGACATCGAGTCGCAGCCGTTCCTGGAGGCCGCCCGGCAGATCCGCCACGACGTCGGCCGCGACAACGTCTTCTTCCTGCACGTCTCGCTGGTGCCGTACCTGGCGCCCTCGGGCGAGCTGAAGACCAAGCCGACCCAGCACTCGGTGGCCGCGCTACGCAACATCGGTATCCAGCCCGACGCGCTGATCCTGCGCTGCGACCGCGAGGTGCCGCAGGCGCTCAAGAGCAAGATCGCGCTCATGTGCGACGTCGAGGTCGACGCCTGCATCTCCACCCCCGACGCGCCCTCCATCTACGACATCCCGAAGGTGCTGCACCGCGAGGGCCTCGACGCCTACGTGGTGCGCAGGCTCGGCCTGCCGTTCCGCGACGTGGACTGGACCGTGTGGGGCGATCTGCTCGACCGCGTGCATTCGCCGCGCGAGGAGGTCGAGGTCGCGCTGGTCGGCAAGTACGTCGACCTGCCCGACGCGTACCTGTCGGTCACCGAGGCGCTGCGCGCGGGCGGGTTCGCCTCGCGCGCCAAGGTGAAGATCCGCTGGGTGCCTTCCGACGAGTGCGAGACCGAGTCCGGCGCGGCCGCCGCGCTGCGCGACGTGGACGCGGTGCTGATCCCCGGCGGCTTCGGCATTCGTGGCATCGAGGGCAAGGTCGGCGCCATCCGCTTCGCGAAGGCCAGGAAGATCCCGCTGCTCGGCCTGTGCCTCGGACTGCAGTGCGTGGTGATCGAGGCGGCCCGCTCGGTCGGCCTCACCGAGGCCAACTCCGCCGAATTCGAACCCGACACCCCGCATCCGGTCATCTCCACCATGGCCGACCAGGAGCAGGCCGTGGCGGGCGAGGCCGATCTCGGCGGCACCATGCGCCTCGGCGCGTACCCGGCCACGCTGCAAAAGGGCTCCGTCGTCGCGCAGGCCTACGGCGCCGAGCAGGTGTCCGAGCGGCACCGGCACCGCTACGAGGTGAACAACGCCTACCGCGACAAGGTCGCCTCCAGCGGTCTGCGGTTCAGCGGCGTCTCGCCCGACGGGCACCTGGTCGAGTTCGTCGAGCTGCCCGCCGACGTGCACCCGTTCTTCGTGGCGACCCAGGCGCACCCCGAGCTCAAGAGCCGCCCGACCCGCCCGCATCCGCTGTTCGCGGCGCTCATCGCTGCGGCGCTGAAATACAAACTGGCCGAACGTCTTCCGGTGGACATCCCGGGCGAGGAACTGGCGAGCGCGGACCAGGGGTCGTAATGAGCAACGCAGGGGGAGACGCGCCGGGCCGTCACGAATTCGAGACCGTCGCGAGCAAGACGCTGTACACCGGCGCGATCCTGGCGCTGCGCCAGGATCAGGTCGCGATGCCGGGCGGCAAGGTGGTCGAACGCGAAGTCGTCGAGCACCACGCCGCCGTCGCGGTGGCCGCGATCGATAACGACGACAACATCGTGCTGATCCGGCAGTACCGGCACCCGCTCGGCGCCCGTCTGCTCGAGCTGCCGGCGGGTCTGCTCGACATTCCCGGCGAGGACCCGCTCGCTGCGGCCAAGCGGGAGCTGGCCGAGGAGACCGGGCTGGCCGCGCGGGAATGGGCGGTGCTCGTCGACGTGGCGCTCTCACCGGGTTTCACCGACGAGGCGCTGCGGGTCTACCTGGCCGGCGGGCTGTACGAGACCGAGCGTCCGGATCCGGAATTCGAAGAGGCCGACCTGGAGCTGATTCGCCTGCCGGTGGCCGAGGCGGTGCGCGCCGCGCTGGCCGGTGAGATCACCAATGCCACCGCGGTTGCGGGCGTGCTGGCCGTCGTCGCGGCACGGTCCGGTGACACGCCGCTACGACCCGCCGATGCGCCGTGGCCGGGGCAACCCACCGCACTGCTGCGGCGTCAAGCGGCGACGGCGCAGGAAACCTGACAGGATGCGGGGGTGCTTGCCCGCGAAATCGACTCCTACCTCGACCATCTCGCGGTCGAGCGTGGAGCCGCGCGCAACACCCTCGGCGCCTATCGCCGGGATCTGGATCGCTACCGCGATTACCTGATCGGCCGCGGCGTCACCGAATTGGACCGGGTCGCCGAATCCGATGTCGCGGATTTCACCGTCGCGCTGCGGGCCGGCGGTGAGCAGCATCCGCCGCTGGCCGCGAGTTCGGTGGCGCGCGCGCTGATCGCGGTGCGCGGACTGCACCGCTTCGCGGCGGCCGAGGGACTCACCAGAACCGATGTCGCGCATGCCGTGAAGCCGCCCGCTCCGGGCAGGCGGCTGCCCAAGGCGCTGCCGTATGACAAAGTGCTGCGCCTGCTGGAAGCTGCGGGCGGCGGCACGGGCGCGGAGCAGGACGTGGTCGACGGCGGCCCGCGCGGACTGCGCGACCGCGCCCTGCTGGAACTGCTCTACTCCACCGGCGCGCGCATCTCCGAGATGGTCGGGCTCGATGTCGACGATCTCGATGGCGACGACCGCGCGGTCGTTCTGCGCGGCAAGGGCGGCAAACAGCGCATGGTGCCGATCGGCCGCCCCGCGCTCGCCGCAGTGGACGCCTATCTGGTGCGCGGGCGACCGGCGCTGGCCGCCGCGGGCAAGAACGCGGCGGGCGCGCTGTTCCTCAACGCGCGCGGCGGGCGGCTCTCGCGCCAGAGTGCTTGGCAGGTCTTGCAGGACGCGGCGGAACGCGCCGGCATCGGCGCCGCCGTCTCACCGCACACGCTGCGGCACTCCTTCGCCACGCATCTGCTCGACGGCGGGGCCGACGTGCGTGTCGTGCAGGAACTGCTCGGCCACGCCTCGGTGACGACCACCCAGATCTACACGCTGGTCACCGTGAACACCCTGCGCGAAGTGTGGGCGACGGCGCACCCGCGCGCCCGCTGAGGCACGCGCGTCGGCATTGATTGCTCGTCGCCGACCCGGACAGCGGGTATCGTCCGACATCGAAGTGCTTCCGGCAGCTCGTTCGTGACACCTGCGGCGAGTCGGGGGTGGGAAAGCATCGCGACAGCAATGCGGGTGTCGCGTGTCCGAGCGCGGGTCTCACGCGGTCAAGCGGTAGCGTCTACCGGAGAGCTGGACCGTACGAAAGCGAGGTCGGGCCCGATCGGCCTCGCTACGCTCGGCGAGGCAACGGGCAGGAACGTCTAAGGAGCAGCGGATCGTGACGACAGCCGGAGCGGCGGAGCCGCCGATGGGTGCTGGGGCGCAGCCGCTTACGGGCCCCCGGTCGGATGGTTACTCGGATGGCGCGGCGGAAACGCTGTGGGGCGACGGGGCCGAGCCCGTTCCCGAGAGTGCGGAACTGGGACCGACGGGACGCCCGCTACGCCTGGTGCCCGACCCGCCGCCGGTGGCACGGCACGGCGAGGCGCTCATCGTGGCCATGTGCAACCAGAAGGGCGGGGTCGGCAAGACGACCTCGACCATCAATCTCGGCGCGGCACTGGCCGAATACGGCCGCCGCGTGCTGCTGGTCGACCTGGATCCGCAGGGCGCGCTGTCGGCCGGACTCGGTGTCGCCCACCACGATCTCGACCTCACGGTGCACAACCTGCTGGTCGGCAACCGCACCTCCATCGATGACGTGCTGATGCGGACCAAGGTCGAGAACATGGACCTGCTGCCGAGCAACATCGACCTCTCGGCCGCGGAGATCCAGCTGGTCAACGAGGTCGGCAGGGAGCAGACCCTCGGCCGCGCACTGGAACCCGTGCGCGACCGCTACGACTACATCCTCATCGACTGCCAGCCCTCGCTGGGCCTGCTCACGGTGAACGCGCTGGCCTGCTCCGACGGCGTCATCATTCCGATGGAGTGCGAATACTTTTCGCTGCGCGGGTTGGCGCTGCTCAACGACACCGTGGAGAAGGTGCGCGACCGGCTGAACCCACGACTGAGCCTGTACGGCATCGTGGTCACCATGTTCGATGCCCGCCTACTACATTCGCGCCAGGTGATGGCGCGCGTCGTCGAGGTGTTCGGCGACCTGGTCTACGACACCGCCATCGCGCGCACCGTTCGTTTCCCCGACGCCAGCGTCGCCGGTGAACCCATCACCACGTGGGCGCCGAAATCCGGTGGCGCCGAAGCCTATCGGTCGATGGCACGGGAAGTAATCCACCGGTCCGGCCGGTGATCGAGGGGCCGAACCCAGCGCGAGAGAAGACAACCGAGGAGCAGACCGGCCCGCACGTTGTATCGCCGCCGGGTAACTCCGTGACGCCGGGCGATGGTGTGGCGCCGGGCGGTACCGAGCCGAACGAGCAAGGCGGATTCCGGCTCAAGCTCAGCAATTTCGAGGGTCCGTTCGACCTGCTGCTCACCCTGATCAGCTCGCGCAAGCTCGATGTCACCGAGGTGGCGCTGCATCAGGTGACCGACGAGTTCATCGCCTATACCAAGGCGATGACCGCGAGCATGAGCGAACAGAGCGGGCTGCGCGCGGACAAGATCCTGGATCAGACCACCGAATTCCTGGTCGTCGCCGCGACCCTGCTCGATCTGAAGGCCGCGCGGTTGCTGCCGTCGGGCGAGGTCACCGACTCGGAGGATCTCGAGCTGCTCGAGGCGCGCGACCTGTTGTTCGCCCGCCTGCTCCAGTACCGCGCGTTCAAGCAGGTCGCCGAGCTGCTCGGGGAACTGGAGGCGGTCGCGCTGCGTCGCTATCCGCGTTCGGTCGGCCTCGAGGAGCGGTTCGCCGGCCTGCTGCCCGAGGTTACGCTGGGAGTCGACGCGGCCGGATTCGCCGATATCGCCGCCGCGGCGTTCCGTCCGCGACCGACGCCCAAGGTCGGGCTGGACCACCTGCACGCGCACGCCATCTCGGTCGCCGAGCAGGCGGCGCTGGTGCTGGAACGGCTGAAGGCGCGCGGTGCGGGCGGGTGGACGACGTTCGCCGAGCTGGTCGCCGACTGTGAGATGCCGGTGCAGATCGTGGCGCGCTTCCTCGCGCTGCTCGAGCTGTACCGGGGCAAGACCATCGAGTTCGACCAGCCCGATCCGCTCGGCCCGCTCGCGATCAGCTGGATCGGTGAGCCAGAGGACGGAACGCCTGTGCCGACCGTGACGATCGAGGAGGACTACGGGTGACCGACGGGACCAGCGACACCGCGACCGAGGAACCCGCGGCGAACGTGGCGGAGAACACCACGGCGCCGAGCCGTCGCGAGGCAGTGGCGGGTTTCACCCCCGAGCCGCTCGACGACGCCGAATTCCGCTCCGCGCTGGAGGCGATGCTGCTCGTCGTCGACGCTCCCGCCCCGGTAGAACAGCTGGCCGCGGCCCTGGACGACACCACGGAACGGGTGGAGGCGGCGCTGCGCGCGATGTCGGCCGAATTGACCGCGCGCGGCAGCGGCATCGATCTGCGTTTCGTCGGCGACGGGTGGCGCTTCTATACTCGCAGCGAGTACGCACCGTATGTGGAGCGCGTACTGCTCGACGGCGCCCGGACCAAATTGACGAGGGCGGCGTTGGAGACACTGGCGGTGGTGGCCTACCGCCAACCGGTGACCAGGACCAGGGTGAGCGCGGTCCGCGGCGTGAACGTCGACGGTGTGATGCGCACGCTGCTCGCTCGCGGGCTGATCGCCGAGGCCGGGGTCGACCCGGAGACGAACGGCACGCAGTACTGCACGACCGAACTGTTCCTGGAACGGATCGGGCTTGCCTCACTGTCCGATCTGCCACCGCTGGCGCCCTTGCTCCCGGGCGTCGACCTGATCGATGAGATCAACGAGAGCCTGGAAACGGATCCCCGTTACACCAGGCTGAGGAAACCCGCCGAGGCCGATTTGGATCTCGGCACCGAGGATTGACAAAGGACAGATGAATACGCCCGCTCGCCGAGATGGCACACCGGATCGTAGGAAGAACAGCGCCCAGCCCGCCAGGGGCGGCACGGGTCGGGCCGTCGGCGCCCGCGGCGCCAGAGCAGCCC
>NZ_BDCF01000076.1 GCF_001613365.1 Nocardia xishanensis NBRC 101358 | reverse complement strand
CGGGCGCGAAGGCCCCCGGCCGCAAGAACTGACGCGGCCCCCAACTGAACACAAAGCTCGGCCCGGGTTCGATGGAACCCGGGCCGAGCTGTTTCCGAACAGAGGCTCCTCGCGGCCCACCCCCGTGCGGAAGCCCAGGCCACGGAGCCGGCTTCGGTTTCGGCACCCGCCGAAACCAAGCCGACCGTCCCGGCCAAGGGTCTCGCCATGAAGTCCGGCTTCAAGTGCCCCGGCCCAAAGGCTCCGAGCGCCGGGAGGCGACGAAGAGCTTGGACCCAGCCGAGGCTCCCGTCGCCGCGCCGACGGAAGAGACCGACTCGGCTCAGCCGGAATCGGCGCTGGCCGAGACCAACGGCAAGAGCGGGAGCCGCGGCACGGTCCAACCGCCGTCTGCGAAACCTGGCGGCTTGGGCTTCAAGCCGGGTGCCAAGGCTCCAGGCCGCAAGAACTGAGCAGTTCTTGCGAGGAGGTTCACCTGTGCCCACTCCGACCGCACCCCGTCGGGGTGGGCACTCAAACCCCCTCGGAGTGGGCACTTAGAGGAATGTCACCGACATGTGCGGCGCTGGCCGTTCGCTCCGCTGAGCGCCCACGTCCCGCTGACTCGTTCTCAACCGTCGTGCTGGCTGCCGTCGCCCCCGGCCGCTGAGGGTCGGTGCTCTTGGCGGCATGGCACCCCTCGATGACCCGCGTACTCGAACGAGCAGGCGCGTGCGATCGCTTCGCCGCCCACCTGCCCCAGTTCGAAGGTCTCGTCGCTCGGCTGGCCGGGCATTCCGATCGAGCAACCCAGCCGCCGCTCTACCGTCGAAATCGATCACCTCACCGATGAGACGGACAGAACCGCGAACGGCAGTTCGCACAACCGAACGCGACATCGCCTGTCCCGCTGCGGAAATCGGCAACGCAACGCTGCCTACGCCGCATTCAGCCGGGCACGGTGCAATCCCGAGCCGAGAGCGTTGCCTGCCAGGGACGAGCCCGCCGATGACGGCGTCAGCGATCTATCTATCTGCTGATTCGAGAGCCTCCTGAGGGCGAAGCGGGCTCAGCAGGGCCAAGATTCATCTCATGGTGTCGCGGTCCACCGACTTCACGGGAACCGCTTCGCGATCGCCTCCGCGATCGCGTCCGGCGCGTGTTCCTGAATGAACTGCCGCGCCTGCGGCAGCTCGACTACTTCGACATCGGTGAACGTCGCCCGCATTCGCGGGATGTGGGCCTTCGGGCGGTACACCATGTCCCGCATTCCCCACACCAGCAGGGTCGGCTTGTCGCCGAGTATGGCGGGCACGTCCCGGGAGAGTTGGTCCAGCAGCGGGCTCGCGTCACGAATTTGTCTGGCGATCACGCCGAGTCCCCGCCGGGCTTCCGCGGTGGGCTGCACCATGCGATAGTGATCGATCTCGGCCGCGCTGAGCTTGCGTCCCAGCTCGGAGAGCAGGACGCGCTCGACGAGGAAGTTCTGCTCGATTACCCGCCGCTGCATCGGAGGGGTGCGCATGATCATGCTGAAAGCCCGATTCGCCCTCGCTTCGAGTGGCCAGAACAAGGTGTTGCCCAGCACGATCCCTCGCACCCGATCCGCGCGCGCGGTGACCGCGCCCAGACCGATGGGGCCGCCCCAATCATGTCCCATCATGACGAAGCCGTCGAGCTGCAGATGATCGATCAGCTCGCCGAGGACCGAGGTGTGCTCGGCGACCGTGTAGCCGAAATCCGCAGGCCGTTCCGACAATCCGAAACCCAGATAGTCGATGACGATACAGCGGTACCGGTCGCGCAGTTCCTTCACGATGTGGCGGTAGAGGAAACTCCACGTCGGAACGCCATGGCAGAACAGGATCGTCGGTCCTGACCCCTCGTCGATGTAGTGAACTCGGCCGACGGACGAGTCGAACCATCGGGACTCGAATGGGTACAGACTCTTGTCGGGAACGAAGTCGATCAGCATGGGAACCCTCTCTGCGATACAAGACGACGTCTGATATACCCCGCGCAAGCAGAATCACGTGAATAGCCACGGGTCCGGGGCCGGCCAGAGCCTGTGCAACCGGTGGAAAGCAACGGTTGGACAGCCTTCACGGTATTTCTCTACCGGAAGAGTGCTCCTGAATCCTCGATACTCAACCATAGACAAGTCGAATTACCGCACTTCGGGAAGCCCTTCGTGCAATTCCGGGCTCGTAGGCATCGATTACCATGACGGGCCGAAGCTGTGTACGCAAGCGGTCGATCGGCTCCGGTGGACGACGACGAACCCTTGCCTGCACCGAATTTCATTGTATGCTCACACGAGCCGGGACTTCGAAGACGCGACGGACTTCCTTCTTGATTCGGAGTCGAATGCGGCCGTTGCGCGTGGGCATGCGTGACGCCTTTCAGTGAGCACGAAGGAATCTTGACAATAACTCGCGGACCGCGGGTCATCGAGTAACGAACCCAAAAGCGCGGCCACACGGCGTGAATCAGCTAGGCGAGCCGTCGGTTTATATCCAGCTCTAATGAACAAAACTGTCAATGGACGAGCGCTGCCTGGTGGGCGCCAACGGAAATGCGAGTATCACAAACGGGGCTATCGAATTACGGCAGGGCTGACGTCCGGAGCGGGCAACATTGTAACTGCGCATTACGAGTGAGCTGTGATCGTGACTGGAACAATTTCGAAACCGACACTTGACGAGTTTCTAGACAAGTCGGCAGAGGCGAGAATCGACTGGGTGAATTCGTCCGAAGGATGCACGACAAGCATTCCGGGCCGACTTGCCCTGTTTCTTTCGTTCGCGCGGCCGCGCACCTGCTTACCGGGAATGTTGGCGTTCTATCTTTCCTGCAAGCTGCTCGAACTGCCGATCGACCTGGATGTTTTGATCGGTTTCGCAATCACATTCCTGTACAGCGCAGTTGCGAACCTCTTCAACGCCTACTCGGATATCGCCGAAGACAATGAGAACATACCGGCGCGGCTGTACCTGCTCGGTCTCTACGGCCGGCGGCGGCTGCTGCGGAGTGCATATGCGGTGTGTGGAGTCATGCTGGCATCGGCGGCCGTCGTGAGCGGCGGCTTCGTCTTGATGACAGCGATCTGTATCGTCATCGCGCATCAATATTCCTTGCCGCCGTTTCGTGTGAAGGCAAGACCGGTGTTGTCGATCAGCCTCTTCGCCCTGGATGTCGCCTTTCCATTTCTGATGGCTCCGACCGTGGCGGAGCACGGAACCGCGGTGCTCGGGAATTGGCAATTCATCAGCATGGCTGTGTATCTGTTTGTATGGTTCGCGGCCAAGGGTTTGGTGAAGAACCTTCCCGACTATGACGGCGATCGAAATGCCGGTCTGACGACCTCAGCGACAATAAGCGGAACACGACAGCGAGCCGCAGTGGTGGCGTCGGTAGCGACGGCCACCGTCTACTTGGGCCCACTATTGCTGGTGGCGACTGGTCAATTCGCGGAGAAGTATCTGCTAGCGCTTGTCTGGTTTCCGGTCGTATGCATTCAGTGCGCGCGAATGATCCTTCGTGATGACAGCCGCTCGGCGAACAACATGCTTCGTTTCGACATGGTCGTGTCGACGGGGTACTTGTCGACTTGGATCTTGCTGGTGGATCCGTCCGTTTCGTCGATCAGCGTCGTGGCCGGGTCGCTCATGATCATCTTCCTCATGGATGCGCTGAAGCTCGACACGCGCAAAAAAGAGGACATCGGGTAATGGAGGCGGCGGAAAGGTTGATCGGGGTGCGTGAAGCAGTCTTGTTGGATGAGTATCGCTCGGGCGAAGACAGTGATTCCTCGGCCGCCGCGATAGATCTTTCGAACAATGCCTTGCCTTTTGCTCCATTGCCGAGCGTTCGCAAAGCAATAGAGGCCGAAGTGGAGCGCGCGGCAGACTACCCGTCTGCCTCGTACGTATCGCTGCGGAGGGCTATCGCCGAGTTCGTCGGCTGCGGCGTCGACCAGGTCGTCGTCGGACCGGGCAGCGTCGGTGTGCTGGGATACCTCATGCAACGGCTTGCATGCGATGGCGGCCGAGTCGTCTTCGCAGTCCCGGCTTTCGACGCGTACGAAAGAGTCGTGGTGGGTGCCGGCGGTACGGCAGTTCCGGTGCCGGGCACGGAGAATCGGTGGCAGCCGCTGGATTCGATGGTGGCAGCGGCGGGAGAGGACGCGGCCGCGATTCTGATTTGTGCGCCGCACAACCCTACGGGCGAGCATGTAAGTCCTGACGAGGTCGAGATGGTCCTCGCGGCAGTTCCCCGGCACACGGCCGTCGTGGTGGACGAGGCCTATATCGAGTTCGATCGAATCAACGATGCTTCGGCAATTGTCCACATGACTCGCAGGCATCCGAATCTGGTCGTCATGCGGACGTTCTCGAAGGCCTATGGTCTGGCGGGCCTGCGCGTAGGGTATGCCGTCGGCCATAGAGACCTGATCGGCGCCTGTCGAACTATCGCGATGCCCTTCGGTGTGAATCGGTTGGCGGTAGCAGCGGCCATTGCGTCGCTCCATGTGAGCGATGAGCTCGTCGGCCAAGTGGATGCGGTCGTTCGTTGCCGATCGTTGTTCACCGAATCGGTTCGCGCGCGGGGAATCGATGTTTCCGATTCGTACGGCAACTTCGTCTGGGTGCCAATGCATCGCCCGACTCCGCTGGTCGATTATCTCGCCGAGTCGGGGATTGTCGTACGTGGTTATCCGGACATCGGCGTTCGGATCACCGTACCTGCACTGGAACACCTTTCCGGCGTCGTCGAAGTGCTCGCGGATGGATACAGCCAAATGGAGGCAAGCGTATGCCACAGATGAATCCGCACCTGGGGGCCGATCTGATGGGGCGTCCGCGGTTCGCGGATGCACTGGTGGATCGATTGGTCCGAAACGACGTGCGTTACATCTTCGGGATGCCCGCGGAATCGGTCAATTGCCTCGTCGATGCGGTCGGGCGGCGGGATGAGATCGGACTGATCGCGGTACGTCATGAAAGCGCGGCCTCCTGGATGGCCGTCGGCTACGCACGGGGCTCGGGCACCGTCGGTGTGTGCTTCGGTACGGCCGGCCCGGGTGCGACGCATTTGTTGCCCGGCGTTTACGACGGGTTGTACGACCGCGTGCCTGTGCTGGCGATCTCCGGACAGGTGCCATTGGCCGGCATCGGGACGAATTCGTTTCAGGAGATCGATTCTTCGAGGCTGTTCCGAGACGGTACGTGGCGATCATCGGACATCATGTCAGCGGACCAGATCGGCGTCTTCGACCAGATAGTTCTCGCGGTTCGGCTCGAGCAGACGTCAGCGCACGTTGCCATCCCATCGGACTTGCTGCACGCACCGGTCGACGAGAGGGAGCAGGCGAGCCCGTATCGGCTGGACCGTCGGACCGCAACAAAGGTCGACAAGAAGCGCGTCGACGACCTCGCGGACCACCTTTGCGCGAATCCGACAGTGATCGTATTAGGTTCCGGCAGTGGGGAATCGGTTGAGCGCGCTCGCGTTCTCGCGGCCGCGCTCGATGCTCGGCTCGTGGCCATGCCGGAGTCGGGAATCCCAGAGGCGCTGGTATCCCCGGTCGAGGACCGAGCCGCGTCGGTGACCGACGACAGCGTTCTTCTGATCGGCCGTCCGACCGTCGGCGTGCGGCGGCATTTCCCGATGGCGAAGATCCTGATCGAGATCACCGATCTCGCGACGTCCGGGTTCGATACGGGATGCCGGCGGGTGGGAATCGCCGGCGATATCCCGGCGATTCTGGAGTCGCTGACCGCGGCCGTGTCGAGCCGGCGGGGCATACCGGCAGCGACCTCGGGGGACTCGTCCGGAATACCGCGAAACCAGAGTGTGCCCGACGGATGGGCAGTGCTCGCGCAACGACTGGCGGGGACATCGGTTGCCGTCGACCCCGGACCGATCCAGCGACTATCGCGCAGATTCCTGAGCGAACACGCGGATATCCACAGTGCGTGGAACTTGGAGGCCGAGGGTTCGGCGCTGCCGATGTCGATCGGTCTCGCATTGGCGGCAAACGATCGGTGCTACGCGCTGACCGAACTCGCCTCGCTGGACCAATACATCGCGGAGCTGTCCACGGCCGCGCGATACGCGGTCCCCGTGACCGTGGTCTGCTGTGCGGAATCCGGCGCGACGATCCGCGATCTGGCACAAGCCTTCCAGATTCCGGTCTTCTGGGCGGGAAACCCGAGTGAACTGAGTTCGAGGTTGGAACAGGCCGGCCGGGAGCGCGGACCGGCCGTGATTCTGACCTCCGCGTTGGAAGCGGCGACAGCACTGTCGGACGAAACGACCGCCGCCGTCGTCGATTTCACCAACGATCTGCTCGGTGCGATAGCGAGCCGTGGAATCGACTCGGTGTATCTATCGGGAACCAGTTGCGCGCGGCTGGGCGTGGCGAGTGCGTCACGGGCCGACCTCGACCTGCATGTCGTCGCAGATACGCAGGCGGCTGCCATGCGGGCAACAGCGGCCTTCAAAGCCGCAGGCAGATCGGCCTGTGCCGTGGTGACCTCTCCCGCGGAGCTGCTCGCGCAGCTGAACGGGCTCTACGACGCCTCGTTCGACAGCGCGTCGGTGCTGCTGATCTCATTCGAAATCGACCGCTGGTTCCTGGACCCGGTGGACGTGCTGGGTGAGATCTCGGCGATATCGGTTGTGCTCGACGGCACCGACCAGGATTCGACGCGCCTTCGAGACGCGTTGCTGACCGTTGCCGGCGGCGGTAAGGGCGTGACGCACATCCACGTCACCAACTCCGCGATAACGGCAGGCAACGGTTCGGCGCTCGTGGAAAGCTCACGCTCGCTGAATATTCCGACATCGTTGATCGGACTTCCCGGCAGCACGGTGGCCGCACCCGACGAGATCGTGCGGGCCGCGGAACTCATCGAAGCAGCCGAGAATGTCTCGATCATCGTCGGCCGGGGCGCGACGGGCGCCCGACGGGAACTCCTCGAGCTGGCGTCACGCATCGGAGCTCCCTTGTACTGCACCATGGGTGCGTTGGCCGCGGATGTCGTCGGGGATCACTACGACGGTCTGGTCGGGACATCCGGACATGACGAAGCAATGCAGAATATTCGTCGGAGTCAGCTCGTCATATTGGTGGGCGTCTCATGGCGAGGTTCGGCATTCGAGCTCGTCGGAAGCAGTCCAGTGATTTCCGTGAACGCTGATCCACTGACATTCCTGCGCCTGCCGCCGGAATCGATCGGCTTGCTCGGTGATTCGCGCGAGATGCTGGAGGCACTGATCGGATGCTCCAATGACCCTGCCGGTGTCACAAGTACTGCCCGGCCCGGTGCGCCGCAGCGGAAAGCGCCGCGGGAAAGTGCGCGGCAGTTGCGGGCCGCGACGGTCGCACAGATCATCGATCATGAGCTCGCGAAAGCCGATAGAGCATCCACGTTGAGCGTGGATGTCGGTATCAATACCCTCTGGGCGTACCGGTTTGTTCGATCCGCGTCCAGATATTTGTGGACCGCATCGTTCGCCACCATGGGATTCGCGGTGCCGGCGGCAGTGGATGTCGCCGTGCGCAATCCGAAAGAAATCTCTGTGGCGATCGTGGGGGACGGCGGGATCGGCATTACGCTGGCCGAGCTCCGCAACGCGGCTAAAGTTGAATCGACGACGGTCGTTGTCGTTTTCAACAATGGTGCACTCGCCGCGATCAAGTTCGAGAGCTGGATCATGGGGTGGCCGGATACATCGTCGGAATTCGCGCCGGTCGACTTCGCAAGCTTTGCGCGGCATTGCGGTCTGCCCGCGGTGACGGCACGGACCTCCGAGGAATTCGGGAACGCGTTTCGGTCCGCGCTCCGCAACGACGGTCCGATGCTCATCGACGCGCGTATCCCCGCGGTGGAGGCTCCTGCGCTGGCGGGGCGCATCCATGTTCGTCAGGTCGTGGGACTGCTGTCGGGTTGGTTGCGTGACGGTAAGTCCGCGAGAGCCGGCGCTTGGTCGATGGTGAAGGCGGTCGGCGCCGACGCGGCCGTTCAAACAATTCGCCGCATAGGGCGACGCGAATGAAGTGTCTAGGCACAGAGAGAGGAGGGCCTCGAATGGTCGGGACACGCCCAGCCACGCCGCAGGCGATGTTCACAAAAATTGCTCCGCGCTATGACCTGGTCAATTCGGTCATGACATTCGGCGGCGACAGGAGGCTCCGTCGTCGGGCGGTTCGCATGCTACGGCTCGAAGTCGATTCCACAGTGCTCGATCTCGCTGCGGGGACGGCTGCGATCGCGTCTGCCCTGGTCGCGGAATATCGCTTTCCGATCTCCTACTTCGCTGTCGATCTCAATGAGCAGATGCTCGAAGTTGCGGAACGCAAGTTGACGCGGCTACGGCAAGAGCGGCCTCGCAGTGAATGGAGCCTGCTGCGTGGCAGCGCGGAGGACCTGACATTCGAGTCGTCGAGCTTCGACGCCGTCGTCATGTGTTTCGCGCTCGATGACATGGATGACCCCGCGGCCGCGCTGTCGGAGACGGCACGGGTACTCGGCGACGGCGGACGGTTTCTGCTGATAGAACTCGCACTGCCGGACAACCCGATATTGCTGAAGGTTCTGAAGCTCCGCTTGTCGATGATCCGGGGTATCGCCAGAATGTTCGGTTCGGATCCCGTCGCTCACATGACCGAGGAGATCGAGTCGGACCGCGGCGCGGATTACACGATATCCCGCTGTGAAAGCGTCGGCCTGACGTTGGACTCCCAGGCGCGGTACCACGGTGGCATGGTCCGTGCGTACGTCTTCCGCAAGTAGAAGGATTCTTTATGTCTAATCAGTGTCCGCACCTCGAGGCACAGCAGAAGGTGCCCTCTGTTACCGGCCTGACCAGCCGTCGTTTCTCGAATGAGCACCTGCCGGGACCGCCGGGACATCGCTTTATGGGTTCGTACCCGGAGTTTTCGAAGGATCGCAACAAGTTCTTGCGGGATGCGGTCAAGCAGTACGGAGATGTGTGTCGAATCAGGCTCCCGCTTCGAGACCTCGTCGTACTGGGTAACCCAGAAGACGCACACGCCGCAATGGGAGACAACTCCGGCGACTACAGCAAGTTCGGAAACTATCATCCTGCCCTGCAAAAGCGTCAGAACGGCCTGTCGTTCATCGAGGGAGAGCTCTTCAAGGAAAGACGCCGGATCGTCAGTCCGTTGGTCACGCGAGACGGACTGAAGAGTACGTTCAATGCCAATGTCGAAGCCTACCTCGACAGCCTCGACGCGAACATTGCAGCCGCGACCGATGCCGCGGGCGTCACCGATCTGCAAGAAGCGATATTTCAGACGCTCCTGCGAGGAGTCCTGAAGCAGACATTCACCGAGCCCTTCACCCCGAAAGAGATCGAGGACCTGCACCACGGTCTTTCGACCTTCACCAAGTTCCTGGGATCGACGCTGAAGATCGCTGATCCGCCGAATCTGGTACGCCCGTGGGGCCCGTACAAAATCCGGCCCTGGGCGGTGTATACCGCGGCGATGATCGTCAAGAATCGCGTTGTCGAGCGGCAGAACTCACCGGCCTTGGGAACCTATGGCGATGTCTTGGACGGCATGCTGGCCGGGTACAAGAAGCTGAAGACTCCCATGACCTTTTGGGATCTTTGCTTCGATGTAGCGACCATGACCAGTGCGTCGTATGGCACTACCGCCGGCGCCATCACCCAAACGGTCGTTCGCACTCTCCTCGACGCCGAAGCGACAGATCGCCTGGTGGAGGAGTGCGGCACTGTCGATCTCGCACAGCCGACCATCGAATCGGTCCGCAGCCTGCACTGGGTGAAGGCATGCTTCGAAGAATCGATCCGCATGCAAGGGCTTCCGCTCCTTCTGCGATTCACCTCCAAAGGGGCGAACTTCCAAGGGTTCGACATCGCGCCGAACACAATGTTGGGAATTCCCATCTCGACGATCCACCGCGATTCGCGCTGGTGGACCGATCCCGACAAATTCGATCCGAATCGATTCTACGACAAGAGCAAGCGGGTGGATCAACCTCGCGTTCTGCACTACCTGGCGTGGGGAGCGGGTCCGCACCGATGCACCGGCGCGCAATTGGGGTACCTGATCGCGCCCTACCTCGTTGCGTTGATTCTGGGACAGTACAAGGTCGAAGTGCCGCCGAATTGGACGCTTCGCGAGGATACCGGTCTGGCTCCGATGATCAAGGGTGGCTTCCGTGTTCGATTGACTCGACGATAAAAGTTTCGGCCGACGAGAACCTGAGAGAGTGTGGAATGAAAATCGCAGAGCGGTATGACATTGCAGCGCCCATTTACGACAGGACCGCTTGGGTCCTGTCGCTCGGTGGAATCGACAAGTTGCATCCCGCGCTGGTCGCCGGACTGGATCTGTCCGGTAAGACGGTTGCCGACCTCGGATGTGGTACCGGACTTGCTTTCCCGGCTCTGATCGATGCGGTCGGTCCGGCGGGCCGCGTGATCGGACTTGACAATAACGCGTCGATTCTCGCCAAGGCCGAGAAGCGGGTGGTGGCGAACGGATGGAGCAATGTCGAGCTCGTGGTCGACGACATCGCGACGACACCTCTGCTCGGTGACGTCGACGTGGTATTCAGTTGCATCGCGATGAGTTGTGTTCCGGACCCTTCGCATAAATTGGAGGAGCTGCTCGCGAATCTCAAACCTGGTACCAGTGTGCGCATCATCGATGCCTTGCCGCGGACGTCCGGATTCGGGTACCCAGCCATCAACGGGTACAACTTCCTGAAGTCCTTCATCGTGGGATCTCACTACAAGAAACTCGAGCCGTTCGAACGGGTATTCCGTGAACAGCTGAGCGACGTAGTCGTCGACAGCGTCCACGGCGGCATGTATACGCGGCTGACCGGCGCCAAGGGCGCATAGTCGTCCCCTTACGTCCGGTAGGCGCAGACTCGTTCCGAGTCTGTGTCTGCGAATCCCTGGAATCGAGCAAGCGCCGCCGACGGCAGACGGCGCGCTTGCTCGATTCCGCTCACGAAGGTGTCCTTGTTTGCGGTTCGAATCCGAATATCCGGCGGCGTTGGGAGGCGGTCGACCTGAGCGTAAATGAATTGACAGTCGATGGCGGCACGAAGAAATTCGGCGATAATCTCGTGCTGGACGACGTGGGCATGTCCATCGATCGCGGTGAGTTTCTCGTGGTGCTCGGCCCGAGTGGCAGTGGCAAGTCCACGCTCTTGCGGGTGTTGGCGGGACTGGAGAATCTGACCGCGGGAACGGTGACCTGGAGCGCCGACGGCGCCCGCCCGCGCACCGGGGTGGTGTTTCAGCAATCCTTGCTGCTGCCTTGGCTCACTGTCATCGAGAACATCTCGCTGGCAAGGCGATTCACCGCTCACCGTCACGAGTTCGACCGTGAGTATCCGGTAACCCTGTTGCGGCGTTTCGGGTTGGACGGCCTCGCGCAGCGATATCCGAGCGAGTTGTCGGGCGGCCAGGCGCAGCGTGTGGCTGTGCTGCGGGCGGCTGCGACACGGCCACGGCTCCTCTTGCTCGATGAGCCGTTCAGTGCCTTGGACCCGGTGACTCGGATCGACTTGCAGCAGTGGCTCACTGAGCTCGTCGCCGATATCGAGGCAACGGTTGTGCTCATCACGCATGACGTCGAGGAAGCGATCGCGCTGTCGGATCGGATAGTTCTGCTCGACCAGGGCAGGATTCGCCGTGAATGGCGTGATGTCCGGACCGGAGGCGATACGTCGGCGCTCCGTGCGGACATTCTCCAGCAGTACCACCCGGACGAGGTTGCGGTTCCTTGACAGTTATTTCGAGACGGCACCTGTTGGCAGGTGCGACGGGACTCACCGTCGCCGCGGGGCTCTTCGGCTCCGCGGACCTCGTCCACAGCGCGTCAACCGCTGGGCGGCGGCCGGAGAGTGCACTTCGGGTCGGTTACCTGCCGATAACGGACGCGGCGCCATTGTTGATCGCGCATTCGGCGGGCCTCTACTCATCGGGGGTGAGCAGCAGCAAGCCCGTGTTGTTCCGCAGCTGGGCCGGGCTGGCGGAGGCGTTCGTATCTCGTCAGATCGACGTTGCACATTTGCTGATGCCGATGGCTCTTCAACTCCAGCGCGTGATGGGTGCCGGAGTGCGAGTGCTGGGGTGGAATCACACCAACGGCTCAGCACTCACCGTCGCCCCGGACATCACAGATCTGGAACAGCTGGTGGGGACCCAAGTCGCCATCCCGTTCTGGTGGTCGATTCATAACATCGTCCTTCAGCAGCTCTTGCGAGCGCACGACATCACACCGGTGGTTCGGCGCAGTGCGTCGCGGTCCAAACGCACGGTCGAACTCGTTGTCATGAGTCCGTCGGATATGGTTCCCGCCCTGGCGAATCGTTCGATCGCGGGGTACGTAGTGGCGGACCCGTTCAATGCCATCGCGCAGATCAAGAAGATCGGGCGAATCCATACCTTCTTGGGCGACGTGTGGCGCGAACATGCCTGTTGTGTATTGGTTACCAGGGAAGATGTGATCGCGGAGCGGCCGTCCGCAGTGCAGGTGGTCACGGATGCGGTGGTTGCCGCGCAACTGCAGATCACCATGGACCGGAACAGAGCCGCCGGTGCATTGACGTCCGGCAGCTACCTTCCCCAGCCACTGCCGGCGGTTCGCACAGCGCTCACCTACCCTGCGCCGCCGTATCAATTCCGACACCCTGATTGGTCGCCGCAACTTGTCGGATTCCAGCCGTACCCCTATCCGAGTTTCACTCGGAAGCTTGTCGAAGCAATGCATGACACGGTGGTCGACGGGGATCGCGGCTTTCTGGACGACATAGATCCGAGTACGGCGCACGACGGGCTGGTAGACGACACCTTCGTGCTGAATTCGATTGCCGCACACGGAGGGACACAGGCTTTGGGGCTGCCCGCCGACCTCGTCAGAGCTGAACAGGTGCAACTACTGTGACTTCTACCTTCGTTCGATCGAACCCCGGTCTTCTCCCCGCATCCCGGTCGGCTGTCGCCAAGGCGTGGCCAGCGGCGGCGGCCATCGTTGTCACGGTTTTTCTCTGGTGGCTGGCGACGACGGTGCTGTCGCCGGAGTATTCGCTGCTGCGTCAGACCGCGCCGCAACGTGTGCTACCAGCGATCATCGATCTGTATCAGCGTGGCGTGCTGGTATCCGATGCGGCACTCAGTCTATGGCGTCTGGTCATCGGCTTGGCCATCGCGATGGTGATCGGTGTGCCGATGGGTCTGCTGATCGGTCTGAATACCCGGATCGAACGAGCAGCAACGCCCGTGGTGCAGTTTTTGCGCATGATCTCTCCGTTGTCGTGGACGCCGATCGCGATAGCGCTGTTCGGGATCGGTAATCAGCCGGTCTATTTCCTGGTCGCGGCGGCGGCTGTGTGGCCCATCCTGCTGAACACCGTCTCCGGGGTTCACGCTGTCGACCGCGGCTTTCTCGACGTGGCGAGGTCATTTCACGCGACGCGCGTAGAGCAACTGCGGGTCGTGATAATTCCGGCCGTACGCGATCACGTCCGGACCGGCTTGCGCCTGGGTCTCGGTACCGCCTGGATCGTGCTGGTTCCCGCGGAGATGCTCGGGGTGCGGTCGGGTCTCGGCTACCAGATCCTCAATGCCCGCGATCAGCTGGCCTACAACCAGGTGGTTGCCATCATCCTCGTCATCGGCGTGCTCGGATCTGCGGTGGATTTCGTGGCGAGTCGCCTTCCCGGGCGGACCTCGAATCGCACAGCCGGATGAAACCCGATGCGGCAGTGGGCATCTGCCGCACCAGAAGAATCAAGTAGTCAGTAGCGGCACAGAAGAATGCGGAGAGATACATGTCCGAAGTGCGAGTGGCGTCCGATCGTCGCTGGTGGGCGCTGTCGGTGCTGTCGATCACCCAATTGATCGTCGTCCTGGACGCGACGATCGTGACGATCGCGCTTCCCTATGCGCAGGCCGACCTCGGCATCAGAGATGCCGACAGGCAATGGGTGTTCACGGCTTACACGTTGATGTTCGGTGGACTGCTACTGCTGGGTGGTCGCTTGGCCGACTATGTCGGGCGGCGGCGGATCCTCCTGATCGGGTTGGTCGGATTCGCGGTGGCCTCGGTGGTGGCCGGTGCCGCGGTCAGCGGTGGCATGCTGTTCGCAGGCCGGGCGCTGCAAGGTATGTTCGCGGCGTTGCTGGCGCCATCGGCGCTTTCGCTGGTGTCGGTGACATTCACCCAGGCGCACGAGCGAGCTCGCGCTTTCGCCGTCTTCGGGGGCGTGTCCGGAGCGGGGTTCGCGGTCGGGCTCATCGGCGGTGGAGCGTTGACGCAGTTTGTCTCCTGGCGCTGGTGCTTGCTGATCAACACTCCGATCGTGCTCGCCACTGCGGTGGCGGCCCTGGCGGTCGTCGCCCGGGACGTGCCGGTCAGGCGGGTGGGCGGCTACGACCTGCCCGGTGTCGTCCTCGTGACCGCGGGCCTGGCGAGCGTCGTCTACGGGTTCAACCGTGCGGCGCAGGCGGGATGGGGCGCGGTCAGTACGGTCACGCTGCTGGCGATCGGCGTCTGCCTGCTGCTCGCCTTCGTGGCCGTCGAGTCGCGGGTCGCCAATCCGCTACTGCCACTGCGGATTCCGGGCGAGATCAATCGAGGTGGCTCGTTTCTGGTCGCCTTGCTGATTCCGATCGCCATGTACGCGGTGTTCCTGTTCCTCAGTTACTACTTCCAGGAGACGCTCGGCTATTCGCCGTTGAAGGCCGGAATCGCCTTCCTGCCCTTTCCATTCGGCATCGTCGTTTCCGCGGGTATAGCCAGTCGCTTGTTGCCCCAGGTCGGACCGCGAATGCTGATGCTGGCCGGTGCGCTGCTCGGTGCGGGTGGGTTGATTTATCTGGCGCAGTTGCAGGTGGGTGACACCTACTTGGCCAGCGTGCTGCCGGGCGAGATCGTCGTAGCGCTCGGCATGGCGCAGATCTTCGTGGCTATGCAAGCCACCGCGCTGTACGCGATCGACGATCGCGACGCCGGTGTGGCCAGTGGTCTGTTGAATGCGGTGCAGCAGATCGGCGCCTCGATCGGCACCGCCCTGCTCACCACGATCGCGGTGCAGGTCTCGGAGCGATACGCGCGCAGCCACCCGCCGACCCCGGATCTGATGGCACGCGCGGCGATCCACAGCTACGACACCGGGTTCTATTGGGGTGCCGGGTTCTTCGTGATATCGGCGATCGTGGTCGCGATCACGATCCGGGTCCGGAGGTTGGACTTGGCGACCGAGTCGGACAGGCAGGCGACGATGCCGGTCTAGGCGCCGGGCCGGGGCAGGCGTATTCGGTAGCGACGGCGCTGTAGATCAGGGCCACTACCTCGAGGCGATCGCGGTCCTGGACTGCGGAAGTTCGATGAACTGGATACCAAGGCCCGGCCGGCTGCCGGGAAGCGGCCAGGTACTTGGCCGAATGCCTTCTTTCCGGAGATCGAGCCCGCCGGGCTCGGGTGTGATGCTCCGGCTCGCCGACAGTCGTTCAGCCACGACGAGTAAACCAAACGGATGTCGTTCGCCCGTGAGGACTGCAGGGCCGCTGCGACCTTCGTCCCCGTCCGGGGCAACGGCTATCTCGAGCCGGTGGGTGTTGCCGGTGGGCAACGTGCCGGAGGAGGGCCGGGCATGAATCTTCGGTACGACGACGGCGATCGTCGGCCCCGCTGTGCCGATGGTGACGAGGTCGGCGGGGGAGATGCCCGTCTGTGAGAGCGGGAGTCCCGCCTGCGGCAAGGGTCTCCGTGCGCGCGAGAGGCTATGTGCTCGGTGTCATGAGGCCCGCTTGGCAGGTACAGGCTGGTGGCGAAGGGTTCGTCGAGCGCATCAGGTGGGTGGATTAGCCGCCGGTTGCGGGATCGGTGGCCGATTAGCAGTGCTTCGGGCGAACGGGCGGACGCGTCTGCGCGGCGGCAGCGGATTCGGAAGTACCCATCCGCGGTGACGGAGGCATTCGCTTCGGGTGCCGGGTGCCGGGTGCCGGGTGCCGGGTGCCGGGTGCCGGGTGGGCGAGGAGTGCGCCCTCGATGAGCAGCAGATCGTGAGGCGGGTGCCTTTGGTCCGTCCGAGCGCTGTCAGCAGGTCGTGTCAGCGACCGGTCCGCAGCGCCGCGGTGCACGTGCCGTAGACGATGGTGTTGTCGGCGACCCGCAAGATAGGGGCTGCAGGCAGCGTCCCGTGGATGAGCTCCCACAAGGGGATATTGCGGCGGAATGACAGGCTCGGTCACGGTTGAGCACGCCCGCCAGCAAACCCCTGGTATTTCACCGAGGACGCGTATGCGCCAGAACTTTTCGCAGGTCAGCGTAGAAAATCACAGGTCGTCTGCCGCGGGTGCGAGCACGCTGGAACATGCGGATACCGAAAAGTGACGCGAATGACGTGAAGCTGTGCGCGAGAGGGGACTTGAACCCCTACGTCCGTGGACACCAGAACCTAAATCTGGCGCGTCTGCCAATTTCGCCACTCGCGCTTGATGGTACGACCGTCCAAACTCTACCGGGCTTGACCGGGATCGCGAAGCTTCTGTGAGGAGTGTCGTACTGGCCGGTAACCCCACCTGGGGTTATAACGATTCGGTAACGTTCAACATGAGGGGCACTCATGTTTCATACGTGTTGGTAACCCGATGGACCAGGGCGTTCAAACATGAGGACGAGTCATGTCTTTCGGCATTCTGGTACCAACGTACAGAAATACTCGGGCGTACGCGCCTCGCCGGCGGCCAAACGTGAGGATTTCCTCATGATTTTGTGCCATCCTCGCCGGTATCAGGCCTAGAGGTCGAAGACGACCCGCGCACCCGAGGAAGCGGCGTGTCGACAACGGGCATGTCGCCAGGAGAAGGAAGTCGAAGCGTCTTGACGATCAACGAGAGCACCGAGACCGAGACCGGAGCGAGCGCGAAGGTGGTCAGGACTGCCGGGCAGGCAGCCGGCGTGCGATCGCCCTTGCTCGATCGTTTGCTGAACGGGACGCCGTACGCGCTGGCCTTCGGTGGGCAAGGCGCGCAGTGGCTGGGCGAGCTGGAGGAGATCGGGCGCGACAGCGCGCTGGAGCCGGAGCTGACCGCGCTGGTCAACGAGGCGGCCGCCCTGCTGGAACCCGTTGCGGCACAACTGCTTGTGGTGCGGCCGGTCGGATTCGACCCGGTCGCGTGGATGCTCGAGGACGAGCTGGTCGACGCCGAGCGAGGCGAGACCTCGGCCGCGCCTTCGGAGCACGTGCTGCGGTCCGCCGCGGTGTCGATGCCCGGCGTCCTGCTGACCCAGCTGGCGGCGCTGCGGGCGCTGCGGTTGCAGGGTCTCGATCCGGCCGAGCACGAGCCGGTCGCCGTGGTCGGGCATTCGCAGGGCAGGCTGGCCGCCGCCGCGGTGCGGTCCGGGGGTGAGCGTGACGCGGAGCTGCTGGCGATCGCGCAACTGATCGGCGCGGCGGGCAACCTGGTCGCGCGGCGGCGCGGACTGATGCCGGTGGGCCAGCGCTCGCCGATGGTCGCGGTGTCGAATGTGGATCCGGAGCAGTTGCGCGCGGTGGTCGCCGAGGTGGCCGAGGGTGTGAGCCCGGATGCCGCGGCCGTGGTCGCGATCCGCAACGGGCGGCGCAGGGCGGTGCTCTCGGGCACCCCGACGCAGCTGGAGCGGGTGCGGCAGCGCTGCGCGCAGATCTCCGACGAGCAGACCCGCGCCCGCGACGCGAAGGTGCGCGGCGGTGCGGTGTTCGCGCCCGTCTTCGAGGACGTGTCCGTCGACGTCGCGTTCCACCACCCCGCGCTGGCCGACACGGTCGAGATGGTGTCCGGCTGGGCCGGGCAGTGCGGACTGGACGAGGAGCTGGCCGGTTCGCTCGCCAAGGCCATCCTGGTCGATCCGGTGGACTGGGTGCAGTCGGTGGACGACGTGATCGCCGCGGGCGCGCAGTGGATTCTGGATCTGGGCCCGGGTGATCTGCTGAGCCGGGTCACCAGCGGATCGCTGAAGGGCAGCGGCGTCGGCATCGTCGCCGCCGCGACCCGTCCTGGCCAGCGCAGCCTGCTGACTCCGGGCGCCGCGCCCGAGCAGGCGAAGCCGTGGTCGGACTACGCGCCGCGCCCGGTGCGGCTGCCGAACGGCCGGATCGTGGTGGAGACCTCGTTCACCAAGCTGACCGGTCGCTCGCCGATCCTGCTCGCGGGCATGACGCCGACGACCGTGGACGCCAAGATCGTCGCGGCCGCGGCGAACGCGGGCCACTGGGCCGAGCTCGCGGGCGGCGGCCAGGTGACCGAGCAGATCTTCGCCGACCGGGTGGCCGAGCTGAAGAAGCTGCTGCACCCGGGCCGCGCGGTGCAGTTCAACTCGCTGTTCCTCGATCCTTACCTGTGGAAGTTGCAGCTGGGCGGCAAGCGCCTTGTGCAGCGGGCCCGCAGCGCGGGCGCCCCGTTCGACGGCGTGATCGTCACCGCGGGCATCCCCGAGCTCGACGAGGCCGTCGCGCTCATCCAGGAGCTCACCGAGGTCGGCATCTCGCACGTGGCGTTCAAGCCGGGCACCGTCGCGCAGATCCGCGCGGTGCTGCGGATCGCCGACGAGGTCCCCGACTACCCGGTGATCATGCACATCGAGGGCGGCAAGGCGGGCGGTCACCACTCCTGGGAGGACCTGGACGACCTGCTGCTGGAGACCTACGCCGAACTGCGCAACCGCGCCAACGTGGTGATCTGCGTCGGCGGCGGCATCGGCACTCCCGAACGCGCCACCGAATACCTCACCGGCGCGTGGTCGGCCGCGCACGGCTACCCGGTGATGCCGCTGGACGGCGTGCTGGTCGGCACCGCGGCGATGGCGACGCTCGAGGCCACCACCGCGCCCGAGGTGAAGCAGCTGCTCGTCGACACCCCCGGCACCCCCGACTGGGTCGGTGCGGGCACCGCGTCCGGCGGGATGGCTTCTGGCCGTAGCCAATTGGGCGCCGACATCCACGAGATCGACAACGCCGCCTCGCGCACCGGCCGCCTGCTCGACGAGGTCGCGGGCGACGCCGACGCGGTCGCCGCCCGGCGTGACGAGATCATCGAGGCGCTGAACGGCACCGCCAAGCCGTACTTCGGCGATCTCGGCACCATGACCTATTTGGAGTGGCTGGAGCGCTACGTCGAGCTGGCCGTCGGCCTCGACCGCCGCAAGGACTTCGACTGCGGCAGCGATCTCGGCGACGCCATCCTCGACGCCACCCGTTCGGTGTGGCTCGACATCACCTGGCGGGACCGCTTCGCGGAGATGGTGCGGCGCACCGAGTCCCGGCTGCACCCGGCCGACCGCGGCGAGATCCCGACGCTGTTCGCCGACGACGCGGCGTTCGAGCACCCTGTCGACGCGCTGTGCACCCTGAAGCGGCAGTACCCGGCCGCCGCGCAGACCCTGCTGCACCCCGCCGACGTGCCGTTCTTCATCGCGCTGTGCAAGATCCCCGGCAAGCCGGTCAACTTCGTGCCGGTCGTCGACGCCGACGTGCGGCGCTGGTGGCGCTCGGATTCCCTGTGGCAGGCGCACGATCCGCGCTACTCGGCCGATCAGGTGTGCATCATCCCCGGCACCGTCGCCGTCGCGGGCATCACCCGGGTGGACGAGCCGGTCGGTGAGCTGCTCGACCGGTTCGAACAGGACACCGCCTACTCGCTGGTGCGCGCGGGCGCGGTGCCCACCCCCGTCGACGCGCGCCGCGCCGCGGGCGTGACCAGCGGACCGATCGACGCGGTGCTGGCCGCCCCGGACGTGCAGTGGTCCGGCCGCACCACCGTGAACCCGGTGCACCGGCTCGGCGACGTCGCCGAGTGGATCGTGGACGGCAAGGGCGCGCTGCATCCGCGTACCGGAGCCACCCTGGTCGAGACCACCGGCCCCGAGACCGACGACTCCTACGTCGAGCTGACCGTCCCGCTGCTGCGCAGCGACGCGGTGCGGATCAGGATCACCGTTCCCGTCTCCATCTACAACGGCGGCGCGCCCGTGATCACCGAGGACGACGCCGAGACCGCGATGGCGGCGCTGCTCGCGGTCGCCGCAGGTCAGTCGTTGCCGGAGGTCAAGGGCACGACGGCGCACGTCAACCTGGCCTGGACCCCGGACCTCATCGCCGACCACGCGGGCGTCACCGGCTCCGGGCTGCCCGCCTCGCTGAGCACGCTCGGCCGCACCGTGCCCGACGTGCTGGTCGGCGCGTGCTGGCCTGCGGTGTTCGCGGTGCTCGGCGCCACCCGCACGAGCGACGCGCGTTCGGTCATCGAGGGCATGCTCGACCTGGTGCACCTCGATCACCAGATCGAGTTGCTGCGCGAACTGCCCGACGCCACGAGCATTCTCGTGGTCCGCGCCGAGTCGAAGTCGGTGCTCGACACCGACATGGGCCGCGTGGTCGAGGTCGAGGTCACCGTCGGCGAGATGCGCGATCAGGGCCTCGACGTGGTGCCGCTGGCCAGGCTCAACGAGCGGTTCGCCATCCGCGGCCGCAACGGCGCGGGCGAACTCGCCGATCCGCCGCGGGCCGCTGGCACCGCCGCGCAGGCCGCCGACACGCCGCGCCGCCGTCGCCGCGACGTCACCATCGTCGCGCCGCGCGCCATGCACGCCTTCGCGACGGTGTCCGGCGACCACAACCCGATCCACACCAGCGACAACGCCGCCAAGCTCGCCGGGCTGGGCAGCCCGATCGTGCACGGCATGTGGCTGTCGGCCGCCGCGCAGCACGCGGTGTCCGCCGTGGATCCCGAAAGCTCGATTCCCGCACGCACACTCACCGCGTGGACCACCCGCTTCCTCGGCATGGTGCGTCCCGGCGCGGAGATCGACGTGCGAGTCGAGCGGATCGCCGTAGACGCGGGCAGCGAGATCGTCGAGGTCTCCTGCCGCACCGGTGGCGATCTCGTGATGACCGCGACCGGCCGCACGAAGGCGCCGAAGACCGTGTACGCCTTCCCGGGGCAGGGCATCCAGCGCAAGGGGATGGGTCTGGACGCCCGGTCGCGGTCCAAAGCGGCCAAGGAGATCTGGGAGCGCGCGGACAAGCACACCCGCGAGGCGCTGGGCTTCTCCATCCTGGCCGTGGTGCGCGACAACCCGACCTACCTCAAGGCGCGCGGCGTCGAGCACCGGCACCCGGACGGCGTGCTGCACCTGACGCAGTTCACCCAGGTCGCGATGGCGACCCTCGGTGTCGCTCAGGTCGCCGAGCTCCGCGAAGCGGGCGCGTTCGTCGAGGGCGCCATGCTCGCGGGCCACTCGGTCGGCGAGTACAACGCGCTGGCCGCCGTCGCGGGCGTGCTGCCGCTGGAAGCGGTGCTCGAGGTGGTGTTCCAGCGCGGTTCGGCGATGCACGAGCTGGTGCCGCGGGACGCCAACGGCCGCAGCGACTATCGGATGGCCGCGATCCGGCCCTCGCAGATCGGCCTGGCCGACGAGGACGTGATCGCCTTCGTCGGCGGCGTCTCGGAGCAGACCGGCGAGTTCCTCGAGGTCGTCAACCTGAACCTGCGCGGCTCGCAGTACGCGATCGCGGGCACGGTGGCGGGCCTGGAGGCGCTGGAGGTCGAAATCGACCGCCGCCGCGCCGAATTCGGCGGCAAGCGGGCCTTCATCCTGGTGCCCGGCATCGACGTGCCGTTCCACTCCACCGTGCTGCGCAAGGGCGTGCCCGAGTTCCGGCAGAAGCTCGAGCAGCTGCTGCCCGAGGACCTGTACCCCGAGGTGCTCGTCGGCCGCTACATCCCGAACCTGGTGCCGCGGCCGTTCTCGCTGGAGCGCGCGTTCGTGCAGGAGATCGCGGATCTGGTGCCGTCGGAACCGCTGGCCGCGGTGCTCGCCGACTTCGACAGCTGGGTGGCCCGGCCGACCGAGCTGTGCCGGGTGGTGCTGATCGAGTTGCTCGCCTGGCAGTTCGCCAGCCCGGTGCGCTGGATCGAGACCCAGGACCTGCTGTTCACCGACACCGCGAACGGCGGTCTCGGTGTCGAGCGGTTCGTCGAGATCGGTCTCGGCGCGACGCCGACCGTGGCGAACCTGGCGAGCCAGACCCTGAAGCTGCCGAGCTTCGGCACCGCCACCGTCGAGGTGCTCAACATCGAGCGCGAGGCCGCGGTCGTCTACGCGACCGACACCGATCCCGCGCCGGTCGACGAGCCCGACGAGACCCCGGTCGAGACCGCGGTTCCGGCCGCCGCCGCGCCCGCCGCCGTGGCCGCCCCGGCCACGGCCGCGAGCTCCGGCGGACCTCGCCCCGACGACATCCTGTTCACCGCCGCCGACGCCACCAAGGTGCTCATCGCCCTGTGGACCAAGCTGCGGCTGGACCAGATCGGCCCGGTCGACACGATCGAAGGCCTCTGCGACGGCGTCTCCTCGCGGCGCAATCAGCTGCTCGTCGACCTCGGCTCCGAGCTCTCGCTCGGCGCCATCGACGGCGCGGCCGACGCCGACATGGGCGCGCTGTCGGCCACCGTGGAGCGGCTGGCGCGCACCTACAAGCCGTTCGGCTCGGTGCTCTCCGACTCGATCAACGACCACCTGCGCAAGGTGTTCGGTCCATCCGGCAAGCGGCCCGCCGCGATCGCCGAGCGCGTCAAGAAGGTCTGGGAGCTCGGCGACGGCTGGGCCAGCCACGTCACCGCCGAGGTCTCGCTCGGCACCCGCGAAGGCGCCAGCGTGCGCGGCGGCGATCTCGGCGGACTGGTCTCGGGCGCGCTCGGCGACGGAGCCTCGGTCGACGCCGCGATCGACGCGGCCGTG
>NZ_BDCF01000075.1 GCF_001613365.1 Nocardia xishanensis NBRC 101358 | reverse complement strand
CCGCCGCGTGGGTCGCGCACTCGGGCGAGGGGGAACTCTTCGCCGACCCAGGTCTGCTGCAACGCGCCATGATCGCCGGACTCGCGGGGCACGTGCGCGACGCGCTCGGCGTGCTGTGCGCGCTGGCCGGTGCGCCGGTGCGGCCCGCGCTGCTCGGCGTTCTGCTGCGCAGGCCGGACGCGGCGAGCGCACTGGCGGCGCTGGAACGTATCCACCTCGCGGAGCCGACCGCGGCGGGTTATCGCCTGACCGGCAGCCCGACCGCGCTCACCGCCGACTGGCAAGGCCCACTGCCCGACCCCGCTGATTTCGTTGCCCCGCTGCGCGATTGGGCCGTCCAAAGAGCCACGGCCGCCGAGATAGCCGAGCTCGACGTCGTGGTCGTCCTGGTTTTGCGGGCGGGCATGGTCCGCGGACGACACGATTCGGTGCGCGAACTCGCCAGGGCCGTCGCGCCGGTCCTCGGCAGGTCCCTGCGCTGGGGATGCTGGAAGGAGGTGCTCGCGGTCGGCCTGCAGGCGGCGACCCAGGTCGGCCACGCCGCCGATCTCGCGTACTTCACCAGGGAGATCCGGGTACGCGAGCAGGCGCTCGGACTGGCGGTTGGGATGACCGTCGGTGTCGGGGCGGGCGCCACGATCGTCGCGGCGCGGCAAGCCGGATCGCAGACGCTGCAGAGCGCGCTGCGTTCGGTCGCGCTCGGTCATCCTCTGGCGACCGGCGCCGTGGTCGTGGCGCTGGCGGCCGCGACGGTCACCGGGATCCGCCTCACCTCCGGCGACGCTCCGCCCGCGGTCGGTCAGGGGCCGGTCACGACGGTGCTGCCCGCCGCGACGACCACATTGCTTCCGGCCACCACTACCGAGGACACGAGCAGTCCGGCGCAAGTCCCGCCCTCGCCGCCCGCGACGAAGCGGACGGATCCGGGGCCGGGCGCCACCAACTGCAGTCCGGCGACGTATCTGGTCACCTTCGAGGCGGTGGTGGGCGGTGCGCCGGTGACGCGGTCGGGAAGTTTTCACTGGTTGTCCTGCGACAACGAGGGAGCCGCCGCGCTCTCCGGTGACAAGGTGTTCCAGGCGATGCCCAACCCCTGTCCGCCCGGCCAGGACGGGGAGTGCGTGTACGACTTCACCTTCCGCCCCACCGAACCCGGTGACTACGCCGCCAAGCTGGTCATCCCGTCCGATTCGGGCGGTTCGGCCATCACGTTCGAACTGCGCGGCACGGCGGTGCTCGATCCGACCGGGAGCACTTCGCCGACCGGCTCGACGACCACCGTCCCGCCGTCGCCGACGGTGACGATCCCACCGTCGCCGACGGTGACTCTCCCGCCACCGCCGACGGTGTCACTTCCGCCGTCGTCCAGCTCGCTCCCCGTCCCGCCCATACCCACCAACTGAGAGGACAGCACCGTGACCGAAGCATCTGGAGCCGGCCACCACCTGAACGTCGGCGGCGACGTCTCGGGGCAGATCGCCGTCGGGCACCACAACACCGTCAGCCGGGTGGAGGCGGGCGGTGACGCCACCCAGAACGCCGGCGCCGATCTCACCGCCTTGCGCGCCGAGTTCGAGCGGCTGCGCGCGCAGCTGCCCGCCGAAGGCCCGCTGCGCGAGCAGGCGGCCGAGCGCGTCGACGAGCTGGAGGAGGCGGTGACCGCGTCCGAGCCGGACCTGTCCACCATGGAGTACGTCCGCAACTGGTTCGCGCGGCGACTGCCCGAGCTCGCGGGCGCGGTGGCCGGGCTGATCGTCCATCCGGCCGTCGGCGCGCTGGTCGCCGCGGCGGGCGGGGGACTGGCGAGCGAATTCGTGCGCCGCTTCGGATCGACGGACGGGGCCTGATCCGCCCCGCGATATCGAAACCTGAGGCGACCGACTCGGTCGGCGGCGGTCTGCCGCTCCGGGAGCCTGGCTCCGCCGAACCAGACGTTCGTCCCAGGGCCGGGCGTCCGGGCGGCGGTTCCCGGCGGAGCGTTAAGCTCGGCACTCATGCACGAGAATGGCCGGACCGGACGCAAGCTGGGGGTGATGGGCGGCACCTTCGATCCGATCCACCACGGTCATCTGGTCGCCGCCAGCGAAGTCGCCAACCGCTTCGACCTGGACGAGGTGATCTTCGTCCCCACCGGACAGCCGTGGCAGAAAGCACACAAGAAGGTCAGTCCGGCCGAGGACAGGTACCTGATGACCGTCATCGCGACGGCGTCCAACCCGCGGTTCTCGGTCAGCAGGGCCGACATCGACCGGGGCAAGGTCACCTACACCGTGGACACCCTGCGCGAGATGCACGCGCAGTATCCGGACGCCGAGCTGTACTTCATCACGGGAGCGGACGCACTGGCCAACATCCTGTCGTGGCAGGATTGGGCGGAACTGTTCGAACTGGCGAAGTTCGTCGGGGTGAGCCGACCGGGCTACGAGCTGAACGCCGATCATCTCCAGGAACATCTGCGTGATCTTCCGGCCGATGCGGTGACCATGATCGAGATCCCGGCCCTGGCCATCTCGTCCAGCGAGTGCAGGCGACGCGCCGCCGAGAATCGGCCGGTGTGGTACCTCGTCCCCGACGGCGTGGTGCAGTACATATCGAAGCGGCACCTCTACGTGCCCGAACCAGCGGAAGGTAGCAGGCAGGCATGAGCGCATCTGTCGAGTCGGTCGAGATGGCGCAGGTCGCCGCGCGGGCGGCAGACGAGAAGCTGGCTTCCGACGTGGTCGTCCTCGACGTTTCCGAACAACTGGTGATCACCGACTGCTTCGTGATCGCGTCCGCGCCGAACGAGCGCCAGGTGAACGCGATCGTCGACAACGTTGAGGAACGGCTGCGGCAGGCCGGTCACAAGCCGGTCCGCAGGGAGGGCACCCGCGAGGGCCGCTGGGCGCTGCTGGACTACGTCGACGTCGTCGTGCACATCCAGCACAACGACGAGCGCAATTTCTATGCGCTGGAACGGCTGTGGAAGGACTGCCCGGTGGTTCCGGTGTCGGGCATCGGAGATCCGCGCGCCGCGGAGGGCGACGAGGAGAACGGCGCCGAGTGAGCAAGTATGCCGGTGTGCGCACCCTGATTCTGTTGCGGCACGGACAGACCGAATGGAATGCCTCGGATCGGATGCAGGGCCAGATCGATACCGATCTTACCGATCTCGGCCGCAGACAAGCCAAAGAGGCGGCGCGCGAGCTGGTCTCACGCAACGCCATCGCGATCGTCTCCTCCGATCTGAAGCGCGCCTACGACACCGCGCTCGCGCTGGGGGACCACACCACCGTGCCCGTCGTACGCGACCCGCGCCTGCGGGAGACCCACCTCGGTGACTGGGAGGGGCTGACCCACCTCGAGGTGGACGCCGACTATCCCGGCGCGCGCGTCGCCTGGCGACTGGACGCGACGTATCGGCCGCCCAACGGCGAAAGCAAACTCGAAGTCGGCGCCCGCGCTCTTCCAGTCGTGCAGGAACTTTTCAGCGAGCGACAGGATTGGCCCGGCCGGACTATCATCCTGGTGGCGCACGGCGGGCTGATCGCCGCCCTGACGGCCGCGCTGCTCGACCTGCCGCCACAGAACTGGCCGATCCTCGGTGGACTGGCCAATACCAGCTGGGTGCAACTGAGCAGCCACGGTCCAGGCATCGAACAGCCCGGGTGGCGCCTCGATGTGTGGAACGCAGCGGCAAAGGTAGCTCCCGATGTCCTCTGAAGAGCCGATCAGATCGGTGCCGGACGAACTGTTCCAGCAGGTGACCGCCCGGCCGGAACGCCAGCTTCCCGATGCGTTGTTCGGCGGCCCCGTCGCCGAACCCGCGCCGTCGGGGAAGAAGGCCGCGAAGGGCGAAGAACCGCTCCGGACGGTGCCGGACGAATTGTTCAAGCAGGTGACGGCCAAGCCGGAACGACATCTGCCGGACGCGCTGTTCGGCGGACCGCCGCCGAAGCGGGACGTCGATTCGGCGGGGGAGCCGGGTGCGGGTTCCGCGTCCGGTGGGGGCGTCGGTGACTGGTCTGGTGCGTCGGGTCGTGAGGTCGCGGACGAGTCGGATGCCGGTGGGGTGCGTGCGGATGGTGACGCGAGTGTCATAGCCGATGGGGCTGTGGTGCGCGTCGACGGCGATGTGAGGGCCGCAGCCGATGCCGATGGGGCGGTTGATGCCGCTTTGGTGGCCGATGGTGCTGTGGTGACTGATGGTGCTCCCGGGGCCGATGGTGTTGTGGTGGCCGATGGTGCTTCGGCGGTCGACCGTGCTTCGGCGGCCGACGGTGGCGCGGTGGCTGATGGTGTTGCGGCGGCTGATGGCGAGCCGGGTGCCGCCGGAAGCAGCAGTTCCACGGATAGCGCGCTGGCGGGCCGGGCGGTCGACGCGGAGTCCGAAGATTCGGCCTCGCACGGGCAGGCGGAGATCGAGACGGCCTCCCAAATCAGTGGCGCCGATGGACAAGATGTGGCCTCGTCGGGCGACGGTGTCGATTCGGCGAGCCCCGCAGATGCGGGTGACGTAATCGAAGCGTCGGTTCCGGATAGTGATTCCGGAGCCGGAGCCGGAGCCGGAGCCGGAGCCGGAGCCGGAGCCGTGCGCGGGGGCGAGGCTGTCGCCGGTGAGTCACGGTTCGATGGGACCGAGGACGGCTCGAACGGTGCCACGCCCGAATCGATCGAACCTTCGGCGGAAAAGACTGCCGGAGACGTTGATCCATCGCTCTCCACACCAGCGGGTGGCGACGGTGCGGCCTCCGTAGCGGCTGGTGAATCCGAGCAGGTGGACCCTGCGTCGGTTCCCGGGGTGACGGCCGCATCGGCCGGCTCCGCTTCGGCGTCGGATTCGGTGGTTGCGTCTGCCTCCGTTTCGGCGCTGATGCCTTCCGCAGCACCGCTTTCGTCCGCGCCCGAGGTTCTCGCCGAGAATTCGAGCGAAGAGCTTGTCGCCGAGCACACGGGCGCTCGGGCGACCGTCGGCGAGGTGGTGCCCGCGCCCGAGGAGGCCCCGGCCCAGCGTCCGGTCCTCTTGGTGGTCGCCGACTCGCTCGCCTACTTCGGTCCGAAGGGCGGTCTGCCCGCCGACGATCCGCGGATCTGGCCGAATCTCGTGGGCGCCGAACTCGATTGGGATGTGGAACTGGTCGGCCGGATCGGCTGGACCTGCCGCGACGCGTACTGGGCGCTGATCGGCGATCCTCGGGTGTGGGCCGCCGTGCCGAAGGCGGGCGCGGTGGTCTTCGCCGTCGGCGGCATGGATACCCTGCCGTCGCCGCTGCCGACCGCGCTGCGCGAACTGATCCGCTATGTGCGTCCGCCGGGCCTGCGCAGGATCGTCCGTTCGACCTACAACTGGCTCCAGCCGAAGCTGTCGAAGCTGGGCCGTCCTGTGGCGCTGCCGCCGAAGGTGAGCGTCGACTACCTGGAGCAGTCCCGCGAGGCGCTGGGACAGCTGCGCCCTGATCTGCCGTTCGTCGCGGTGTTGCCGTCGGTGCACAACTGCGAGGCGTACGGTCGGGTGCACTCCGGGCGGCCGCGCGCGGTGAGAGCATTGCAGGCATGGTCGCAGCGCAGCAAGGTACCGCTGGTGGATCTCGGTGAAGCGGTGCGGGAGAACATCTTCTCCGGCGACGCCAATCCGGATGGCATTCACTGGGGTTGGGCCGGGCACACCGCGGTCGCCAACGCGATGGTCAAGACCTTGCAGGAGGTTCGGTAGTTGGCCGTCGTGGTCGTCACCGATTCGTCCGCAAGCCTCCCTGCCGAACACGTCGCCGAGCTGGATATCGCCGTCGTACCGCTGCACGTCCTGGTCGGCGACCACGCCATCCGCGAGGGCGTGGAACCGGTCGACATCGACTACGCCGCCGACACCGTGACCACCTCGGCGGCCTCGCCGGGCGAGCTGCGCGAGGTCTACGAGCGGGCGCTGGCGCGCAGCGGGGGCGACGGCGTTGTCGCGGTGCATCTTTCGCGTCAACTGTCCGGCACCTGGGAAGCGGGCAGGCAGGCGGTGCGCGATATGGACGCCGCCGACCGGGTGCGGCTCGTCGATTCGCTCGGCGCGGGTCTGGCCACCGGGCTCCCGACCCTTGCGGCCGCGCGGCGGGCGCAGGCCGGTGCGCCACTGGACATCGTCTACGACACCGCTGTCGCGACCGCCAGCCGGGCCCGCACTTTCTTCCTGGTCAACCGGACCGAGCAGCTGCGCAGGGGCGGTCGGCTGAGCAGTGCTGCGGCGTTTTTCGGCAGCGAGCTGGTCACCAAGCCGCTGCTCCAGATCGTGGATGGCCGTCTCGAATTGCGCGAGAAGGCCCGCACGCGGTCCAAGGCGTTCGCCAAGCTCGTGGCCGCCGCGGTGGATGCCGCCGGAGATGACGGCGCGGCGGTGGCGGTGCAGCACCTGGAGGCGCCCGAGGCGGCCGACACCGTGGCCAAGCAACTGCGCGAACTGATTCCGGGGATCCGCGAACTCATCGTCGCGGAGTTCGGGCCGGTGCTCGGCGTGCACCTGGGTCTGGGCGCGGTCGGCGTGCTGGTGGTGCCGGGTGGCTGCGCGTGAGGTCGAGCAATCACGATGAGCGCAACCGGTTCGGTCGCGCGCGGCGCCGGATAGCGTCGGGACGATGACGAGTTCGACGCCGCCGACACGTCCGCCGCTGACCGTGGTCACGGTCGATTGGGCGCATCCCGACGCGGTGACCCTGCGCGAGGAGATGGCCGCCGAGGTCGGCCCACGGTACGCCGACCTGGCCCGCACCGTGCGCGGCAATCCGAACACGGTCGACGAGTCCACCGTGTATCGCACCTTCGTCGCCTACTCGGGCGGCGCCGCCGGTCACGCCGCGATGCGTTGGAACGCGGGCGAACTCGAGCTGAAGCGGATGTTCGTCCGCCCCGCCCACCGCGGTTCGGGCGTCGCCGACGCACTGCTGCTGGCCGCCGAAGACGCCGCCCGCGCCGAGGGTCAGCCCCGGCTGATCCTGCAGACCGGCCACCTCCAGCCGGAAGCCGTGCGATTCTACGTCCGCAGTGGGTACCACCGCATCCCGATCTTCCCGCCCTACGAGGTTCTTCCACTGTCGAATTGCTTTGCCAAGCAATTGAAGTGATTCCCACCCGCCTGCGGCGACGTCGCTGATCGCCGCGATGGGTTTCGCGCGCCGGGTTGTCCACAGGGCCGCGGTTATCAACAGGTCTACTGAAATGCCTCGTCGCGCAGGCTGTTCGGTGCGGTCGACTGCCTACCGTCCTGGGCATGCGACGACATGACGAACGCGAGCGGATTCGACGGCGGCTCGGCGCGCTGACTGTCCGGGTGGGCGCGAGCCGGGACGCTGGGGCCCCGGCCGGGCCCTCCGGCGGTCGCGCCCGGTCGACGGATGCCGGTGGTCGGCTGTCGAGTGTCGGTCCGTCCGCCGTCGCAGGGTCGGACTCGCGCGGTGCGTCAGACGGGGACGCGCCGGTGAGCTACGGCAGCGCGCGGTCGTCGATCGGCGAGGATGAGGCTGTCGGCGTTCCGATGTCGAGCGCCGGTTCGGTGCACGGCAGGGTGTCACCGTCCGCCGTCGTAGGCGGCTGGCAGCGTGTGTCGGACGGGGGTTCTCCTGTGGGCTCCGCTGCCAGCGAGCGGTTGTCGATAGGCGGGGATGCTCCTCTTGTTCAGTCACATCTGGAGGAGGAGCGGCGGGTTCGAGGTTGGTCTGAGAAGAGTTCGGGGCGTTGGCATTTGGAGCGGCTGCCGCCGATGGAAGCGGACGGGTTCGGGGAATCGATGGCGGCTGATCATCCTCGACCCGGCGAAGTGACATCGCGAGCTGAGGGCGCACCGGCTCGTACGGAAAGTCGAGGTGCGGCACCCGGGCGCTTCCGCGCGCGGTCGACGTTGCAGTCGGCGGCGCCCGACGATCGTTCCGCGGAGTCAGGCCAGGGCGTGGATTCCCGCGAGGCCGGGGAGGACGAAACGATCGTCGGTCAGGTCAGTGCGCCGCGTTGGCTGGACGAACCACCGCGCGGTTCGGGCTGGTGGGAGCGCTTCGTTCCCGAGCGCTTTCACGGTGCGCGGATCGATCCAGGCCGTCGGGGTGTGCTGACGTTGGCGATGGTCGGGCTGGCAGCCCTGATCGTGGCGACGGTGGTGGTCTTCCGTGAGCGCCCGGTTGCGCACGCGGTGCCGCCGTTGCCCGCGGTGCGTACCAGCGCGACTCCGCTCGGGTCGTATCCGAAGCCTGTTCCGGCACAGCCGGTTCCAGCCACGACGGGGGCGGTGCCCGCAGCGGCGTCCGCCGAGCTGGTCGTCAGTGTCGTCGGACTGGTTCACCGCGGCGGACTAGTGCGCCTGCCCGAGGGCGCTCGGGTGGCGGATGCGCTCGCGGCGGCGGGCGGCGCCCGCGACGGGGCCGATCTGACCGGCATCAACCTCGCCCAGCGCGTGCAGGATGGCGATCAGATCCTGGTCGGACCCGCTATTCAGGAGCTCGGGCCGACCCAAGTGGGCAGCACCACGATCACCGCGACCGGTCCGAGTGCGACCTCCCGCCCCAGCTCGGGGCCGTCCGGCAAGGTGGATATCAACAGGGCCACCGAGGCGGAGTTGGATGCCTTGCCCGGCGTCGGTCCGGTCACCGCGGGCGCGATCGTCGCGTGGCGCACGGCGAACGGCCGCTTCACCGCCCTCGATCAACTCGGTGAAGTGGACGGCATCGGCCCCGCCCGGCTGGCCCGGCTGCGTGACCTGGTGACGATATGACGTCGCCCCTCGTTGTGCGGGAACCGGAGCCGGTCGAGGCCATGCAGGTCGTGGACGCACGGCTGCTCCCCGCCGCCCTGTGCTGCTGGGGGGTGACGATTGCCGTGCTGATCTGCGGTTGGCCGGTCGGGATCGCGGTGGCACTCGGGTTGCTGGGGACCGCAGCCGGATTGGCGGCGATGGTGCAGCGGGAGCGGCTGCCGCAGCGGCCGGTCGCGGCCTTGGCTCTACTTCTCGGCGCGGGTGTCGCCATGGCGGTGGGGCTTTCGGGCACTGGCCCCGGTGCTGGCGTTGCCGTGGTCATGGCATTGGCGGTGGCGATGGCTTGCGGATCGATATCGGCCGTGCGCACGCAGCGTCTCGTGCGGCGGGCAATGGCGTGCGCGCTTGTGGCTGCGGTGGTAATCGGGGGCGGAGTAGCCGTCGTCGTTGGAGTCGGGTCCGGGGTGGTGGCTGTGGGGGTCGTCGCGGCGGTGGCGCTCGGATCGGTGTCGGCTAGGTGCACAAAGCCTTTCGTGCGGCGGGCCGCGGGGGTCGTTTCCGCAACGGCGCCAGTCGTGTCGGCGGCACGAGGGAACGGGGATGTTTCCGAGGGGCGGCGGGCAGTGGCGTGGACGTTGCTGGCCGCCGTGCTGCTCGGGGCGGGTTTCGCGATGGCGGCGGCGTGGCGGGAGCATCGTGTTGCGACCCATCCGATGCGTGAGGCGTACGGGCTTTCGACGCGGGTTGTCGCTACTCCTACCGACGACCCGAAACCGATGCGGTCCAGCGGTTTCGGCGGCGAACCGCGGTGGATCGTCCGGGCCGCGCTTCGCGAGTATCGCGGCGCCGATGCGGCGGTGCGGTCCGGCGGCCGGGTGGTGATCCTCGCGTCTGGCCCGGAGTGGGGTGAGCTGCTACCCGGGCAGCCGATCGAATTCCGGGCGCAACCGCAGCCGCCCAAGCACCATGATCTGACTGTCGCCGCGCTGCACGCCATGGGGCCGCCGAAACCCGTTGCGGCACCGCCGTGGTGGCAGCGGGCAGCCGCGTCGGTGCGCGGGGACTTCTCGGCTGCGGCGACCGCCGCGTTGTCCTCGGATGCCGCGGGACTGCTCCCGGCGTTGGTGCTGGGTGACACTTCGGGCCTGCCAGAACCCGTCCGCAAGGACTTCGAAACCGCGGGCTTGCAACATCTTTGCGTTGTGAGCGGCGCGAACTTCACGATCCTGCTGTCGGTCGTGTTGTTCGTCGTGCGCTCGCTCTCGGTGGGTCCCCGGGTGGCCGCGACGGCCGCCGCGGCGGCGCTGCTCATGTTCGTGGTGGTCGCCCGGCCGGACCCGAGCGTCCTGCGGGCCGCCGCGATGGGTGCGGTCACGCTGCTCGCGCTGGTCACCGGTCGCCGTAAACAGGCGCTGCCCGCGTTGTGCGCGGCGGTGATCGGCTTGTTGCTGGTGTGGCCGGAGCTCGCGGTGAACGCCGGATTCGCGCTGTCGGTGCTGGCGACCGCGGGGCTGATCCTGCTCGCGCCCGGCTGGGCCGATTGGCTGCGGGCCCGCGGCTGGTGGCGGCTGCCCGCCGAGGTGGTCGCGGTGTCCGCCGCGGCCTTCACGGTCACCGTGCCGATCATGGTCGCCCTGACCGGGCGGGTCAGCGTCGTCGCCATTCTGGCGAACGTGCTCGTCGCACCGGTGATCGCGCCGATCACTGTTGTCGGCGCACTCGGCGCCGCCTGCGCATCGGTGTGGTCACCGCTCGCGGAGCCGGTCCTGCGCTGCGCAGGCCCGCCGTTGTGGTGGTTGCTCGAAGTCGCCGAACGCACCGCCGCGCTTCCCGGCGCGACGATCACCGTGCCCGCGGGTTCGACCGGCGGCCTGACCGCTGCCGCCCTCGTCATCGTGGCGGTGTGCGCGCTGCGTTCCGCCCCGGTGCGCCGGCTGGCGACCGTCGTGGTGCTGGCCGTGGCCGCCGTCCTGCTGCCCGCCCGGCTCTGGCATCCCGGCTGGCCGCCGTCCGATTGGGTTCTCGCGGCATGCGATATCGGCCAAGGCGACGGCCTGGCACTCGCCACGGGCCCCGGAACCGCCGTCGTCATCGACGTCGGCCCCGATCCGCGCACCATGCGCGCCTGCCTGGACCGCCTCCGCATCCGCCACATCGCCCTCCTCGCCCTTACCCACCCCCACGCCGACCACATCGGCGGCCTGACCGGCGCACTCCACGGCCGCGCAGTCGCCGCCATCGCCACCGCTCCAGGGGAACTCGCCGACGCAACGTCTCTCAGCGATTCCACTGCGCCAGAACAACTTGGCGAAGCGATGCCTTCGAGGCTTCCCGCCGTCCCGGGAGAACTCGGCGAAGTGATGCCTTCGGGGCTCCGTGCTGCGCTGGGCGGAGTCGACGAAGTGATGCGTTCGGGGCCTCATGCTGCGCTGGGTGGAGTCGGCGAAGCAGTGCCTACGGAACTTTCCGCCGTCCCGTCCGAGATAGGTTGCACCGGTACCGGCGAAGTCGGGTCGACAGGTGAGTGTGTCCCGGGGATGGTCCGTCCGAAGTCGACCGCAAATGCCGCGTACTCGACATCAAGGACAGCGGGAGTCCCTGCGACCGGAGTTGTCACACGAGGAGGAGCCGTTGGAGCAGTGCCGTCGGGTCCTTGTGCTGCGTCGGGCGAACGCGACGGACCGATGCTTTCGGGGCGTTGTGCTGCGTCGGGTGGAGCTGGCGAAGCGATACGGGCGGGGGGTTCGACTGCCCCGGTCGGAGGCGGCGACGCAATGTCTTTGGGGCGTCCGATCAGTGAGATTGTCTCGCCTGCGCGGCGACGCGCCACCGATGAGCGCGCGCCGCTCACTGGCGCGGCTCAGGTGGCGGGGATAGCAGCACGCAACGGAATTCCGCTGATCGAACTCGCGGTAGGGCATGTACTTCGGTTCGGCGCAGTGGAATTGACCGTGCTCGCGCCTGCCGCACCTGGTCCGGGCGGTCCGCACCTCGCCGACGAACCGAACGACCGCTCCCTCGTCATCGCCGCCGCCACCCCGGCTGGTCGAATCCTGCTCACCGGTGACATCGAGTCCGCGGCCCAGTCGCGCTTGCTCCGCGACCCGGCGAGCCTGCGGGCCGACATCTTGAAAGTCCCACACCACGGATCACGCACCACGACAAGCGAATTCCTCGCCGCAGTGCGCCCTCGACTGGCCGTCATCAGCTCAGGCGCGGACAACACTTTCGGCCACCCGCACCCCAAGATCCTCACCGAGTTGCACAGCCTCGGCACCATGATCGCTCGTACCGATCAGCACGGGGATGTACTGATCGCCGGAGGTCCGTCCGACCTGCGCGTCGTCACCACGCGATCCGGGCCGAACACGTGAGAGGCCGAGGTCGATCGGTCTCGGAATCCGAAAGGAGTAGGCCAAGCGATGAGGGCATGTCCGGGGCCGCGGTGAAGGCGGACCAATGGACGACTTGGCGATCGTCACGGATCGTCGACGCGGACATGGCGCCGACATCTCGTTGTTCACCAAGACGACCAAGGTCGCGGCATAAGCGTCCGCGGGAGCGAGCAGCGACACCACGAGCGGCGTGCCGGTCGACCCGCGCCTCCTTGGCTCGTGCGGGTGGGTCGCGCCGGGCAGACGTGCGCCTGATTGGGTCGTGCGGGTCGGCGCGCACATGGTCCATCCCCGGTCGGCCCAAGCGTGGTTGGTCGCGCCAGGTCGGCTCTGGGGTCGGGGCTTGCGCCCGGGTGGCTTGGACGGGTTGGCCTGCGTCGGTTGGGCTTGTCGGTCGACTTGCTCCGGATGGTCTGCGTCCCTTCGGCCTGGGCGGGGTTTGCCTGCACCCGGTCGACTCGCACGTGTTCGACCGACGTCCGGGTCGATACGGTCGGCTGGAGGTGACGCAATCCAGGAGCAATCGTCGTGCGCGCGACTCCGACTGCGCAGATGTCGACCCACATGTCGTCCGCCCACGATCACCCGGGGCGGCGGTGCGGGCGAGCAACCCTGTCGGCGGGTAACCGTAGGATCGGGCGGGTGAGCGAACGGTCTGCGGCGGTGCATCTGGTCCTCGGCGAGGAAGAGCTGTTGATCGAGCGTGCGGTGGCGGGAATCACCGCGCAGGTCAGGGCGGGGGCGCCGGATGGGGACGCGGTGCCGGTGGACCGTCTGCGGGCGGGGGACGCGAGTACCGCGGAGTTGGCGGAGCTGTTGAGTCCGTCGCTGTTCGCGGAGGATCGAGTGATCGTCCTGGAGTCGGCGGCCGAGGCGGGGAAGGAAGCCGTCGCGGTGATCACCGAGGCCGCGGGGGATCCGCCCGACGGCGTGGTGCTGGTGGTGCTGCATTCCGGCGGCGGACGGGCCAAGGCGCTCGCGCCCGCGCTACAGAAGGCCGGAGCGGAGGTGCACAACTGCGCGAAGCTGACCAAGGCGGCCGAGCGGACGGAGTTCGTGCGCGGCGAATTCCGGGCCGCGGGAGTGCGCGTGGCGGCGGAGGTCGTGCAGGTGGTGCTGGAGGCGGTCGGTTCGGATCTGCGTGAATTGGCCGCAGCCTGTTCGCAATTGGCGGCCGATACGGGCGGCAAGATCGATGTCGCCGCGGTGCGGCAGTACTACTCCGGGAAGGCGGAGGTGTCCGGGTTCGACGTGGCGGAGCTAGCAGTCGCCGGCGACCGGCCCGGCGCGATGGAGGCGCTGCGGTGGGCCAACGATCGCGGCGTCCCACATGTGCTGCTGGCCGACGCGCTCGCCGATTCGGTGCACACCATCGCCAGGGTTGGTTCGGCGGGTCGCGGCGACCCGTTCAAACTGGCCCAGCAGCTGGGAATGCCGCCGTGGAAGGTCAAGAAGGCTCAGGCCCAGGCGCGCGGCTGGACCCCGGCCACGATCGGCACCGCCATGCAAGTGGTCGCGACCTTGAACGCCGACGTGAAGGGCGGCGCGGCGGACTCCAGTTACGCCCTGGAGCATGCTCTGACGAGCATTCTCGACCTGTACGGCGCGGGATGAACGCCAAAGACTACCGGTAGTGGCAAACGCTCGGTTACCCCTAATTCGTGTCAAACTGGATTGGGATGAACGAGCGACGAGCGCGGGCTCTCCGCACCGATGCTTCCGACCGCGACTGGCGGCGTCGGGCGTCTCGCGGCGTGTATCGGCTGCCAGCACTCCGGCCAGGCTTCGGCCGCACGGTGGCGAAGGTGGTGGCGGGCGGCTTGTCTGCGCTCGTACTGGTCGGCGCCGGGGTGGGCTGGGCCACCGAGAACGGCTTCGACGACGGCTTCGGCCGTTCCCGCGCGCTCGACGACGACGCGCCGCGATCACTGGGCGGCGCGATGAACATCCTGTTGATCGGCCTCGATACCCGAAAAGACCAGAACGGCAAGGACCTTCCCCAGGAGATCCTCGATCAGCTGCACGCGGGCGACAGCGACCAGGGCGGTTACAACGCCAACACGCTGATCCTGGTGCACATCCCCGCCGACATGAAGAAGATCACCGCGGTCTCCATCCCGCGCGACGACTACGTCGCCGTCTCCGGCATCCCGGGCTACACCCACATGAAGATCAAGGAGGCCTACGGCCTGAAGAAGGCGTTGGTGCAGGAACAACTGGAGGCGCGGGGCGAGACCGACCGCACCAAGCTGGAGCGCGCGGGGCGGGAGGCGGGCCGCGCCTCCATCGTGCAGGCGGTGCGCAATCTGACGGGCGTCCCGATCGACCGGTTCGCCGAGATCACCCTCGCCGGTTTCTACGATCTGGCCAAGGCGCTCAACGGCGTCGAGGTGTGCCTGCGCAAGCCGGTGCGCGATCTCGACTACTCCGGCGCCGATTTCCCGGCCGGTCGCCAGCGCCTCGATCCGGCCCAGGCACTGGCCTTCGTCCGCCAGCGCCACGGACTGGAGAACGGCGACCTGGACCGCACCCACCGCCAGCAGGCCTTCCTCACCTCGGTTGCCAAAGAGCTGCGCAACGCGGGCACGTTCACCGACGTCGGCAAGCTCTCCGCGCTGATGGACGTCGCGCACCGCAATATCGTGCTCTCCGACGGCTGGAACGTCACCGACTTCCTGCGCACCGTCGGTTCCGCGGACAGCCCCACCGTGGAGTTCCGTACCCTGCCCGTGCTGCGCTACGACGTGATCGACGGCCAGGACGTGAACATCGTCGACCCGGCCGCCATCCGCCGCGAGGTGGGCGCCGCGTTCGGCGTGACCGCGCCGACCACACCGCCGACGCGGACGGCGCCGCTGTCGAGCACCGTCGACGTACTCAACGCCGACGGTGAAGACGGTTACGCCGCAAGGGTTTCCGCGGCCCTCGCCGCGCGCGGCTACCAGACCGGCACGGTCGGCTACGCGACATCCTCGGAAGGCGCCACCTCGGCCGTGTACTACGGCCCTGGCAACGACGCCGACGCCGCCCGCCTGGCCCAGACCCTCGGCGGCCTGTCGGTCATTCGTTCCGCGACAGTGCCCACCGGCCGCATCAAGGTCGTCATCGGTTCGGACTTCACCATGCCCACGGCCCTAGCCGGCGCATCGGCCACCACCTACGCGCCGACCCCCCTGCCAACGCCCGACGTCGGCAAACCCCTGGACACCACCATTTCCGGCGGCCAAACCCCCTGCGTGAACTGAAGGTCCTCACAGACCGTTTCCACGCCTCGCAGGGGCTGTAGGTGCTGCGAGGCGTGTGAAAGGAATGCGAGGACCGGCGATCGGCTAGGGGCGCTGTTCGATTTTCAGGTCGCCGAAGGTGACGCTTCTGGTCATCGGGCGGGACAGGAATTCGTGCGGGAAGCCGAGATCGATCGCGGTGGCGTTTTCCAGCCGGTCGAGTTGGTCCGCGTCGAATTCGACGTCGAGCGCGCCGAGGTTGTCCTCCAGTTGCGCGGCCGTGCGGGCGCCGATGATCGGCGAGGTGACGCCGGGGTTGCGCAGTGTCCACGCGATGGCGACCTGGGACGGCGTCTTGCCGAGCTGCGCCGCGACCTCCCGCACGACGTCGGCGATGGCGAGGCCGCGTTCGGTGAGCGAGCCGTTGGCGGCGGCCACGTTCTTGCGGGTGCCCGCGGCGGACGCCTCGATCCGCTGCGCGAGATCCGCGCGCCCGTACTTTCCGGTGAGCACCCCGCTGCCGAGCGGCGACCACGGGATCACGCCGAGGCCGAGCTCGCGTGCCATCGGGACGAGATCGCGCTCCGCGGTGCGCTCGAGGAGGCTGTACTCGATCTGCAACGCGATCAACGGCGACCAGCCGCGCAGGTCGGCGATGGTCTGCATGCGGGAGACCTGCCAGGCGGGCGCGTCGGAAATACCGACGTAGAGGACCTTGCCGGAGCGGACCAGGTCGTCCATGCCGCGCAGGATCTCTTCCACCGGGGTCAGGAAATCCCAGGCGTGCAGGTAGAGCAGGTCGATGTAGTCGGTGTTCAGCCGCCGCAGGCTGGCCTCCACCGAGGCGAACATGCTCTTTCGGTGGTTGCCGCCGGAATTGGGATCGCCGGGCCTGCGCAGCATGGTGTATTTCGTGGCGAGCACCAGGCTCTCGCGGTTGTCCGCGGTGAACTCGCCGAGCAGCTGTTCGGAGGTGCCGTCGGTGTACTGGCTCGCGGTGTCGATGAAGTTGCCGCCGCGGTCGACGTAGGTGTCGAAGATCTTGCGCGCCTCGTCCCGGTCCGCGCCCCAGCCCCAGTCGGCGCCGAAGGTCATGGTGCCGAGCGAGAGCGGGGACACCCGCAGGCCCGAGCGGCCGAGCAGGCGGTAGGTGTCGAGGGTCCGTGATCCGGACATGTCCACTCCTGTCGTGATGCTTCGTTGTCGTCGAAACACAGTCTGGAGCGGGGCGAATACGTCCGTAAGGGAAGGAACTTCCTGGGAAGGCCAGTCCTACCCTGGCCGTAGGATCGAGGACGATGACCGGCACCGTGAACGCGACTCAGGAATTGGCGGCTTTCCTGCGTGCCCGCCGCGCGCGGCTGCATCCCGACGACGTCGGCCTGCCCGCCCGTCGGCAGGCGCGCCGCACGCCGGGGCTGCGGCGCGAGGAGGTGGCGGAACTGGCCGGGGTCAGCACCGACTATGTCGTCCGGTTGGAACAGGGGCGCGGTTTGCGCCCGTCGGCCGACGTGCTCGAGGCGTTGTCCCGGGCGCTGCGCTTGAGCGCCGACGAACGCGCCTACCTGTTCGACCTGGCCAGGCAGCGGATGCCCGGCGGCGGCGCGCCGGCCACCGCGCCCGCGCCCGCACTGGCCATGCTGGTCGAGCAGCTGTCCCCGCTGCCCGCGATGCTGGTCAACCACCGGTACGACATCCTCGCCTGGAATGCTGAAATGGCGAGTCTGATCACGGATTTCGACACGCTACCGGCACAGCGGCGCAACTCCATGTGGTTGTGCCTGCTCGATCCGGCGCTGCGCGACTTCTACGTCGAGCGCGAGCGCGTCATCCGCGAGGGCGTCGCGGACCTGCGCGCGGCCTGGGCGGCGCATCCGGACGATCAGCGGCTCGCCGATCTCATCGGTGAGTTCAAGGCGTGCAGCGAGGAGTTCGCGCGCGCCTGGGACCGGCACGACGTGAAGGTGCAGGGTCGCGGGAACAAGCCGCTGTGTCATTCGGAGGTCGGTCCGCTGGTCGTGACCTACGAGGTGCTGATGCCCGTGCAGGATCCCGACCAGCGGATCATCATCTATCGAGCCGCGGACCCCGGCTCACAGGCGGCGCTGAACCGCCTGTCGGCCGGAATCGCGCGCCGTGCGGCCGCGTCGGTGGAGCCGAACGCTCGATCCATCGAGCTGAACGCTCAGTCCGCCGAGCTGAGCAGCAGCTCGTCGTCGTCCTCGTCCGATTCCTCGAACCGGCCTTCCCATTCGTCGTACACGGGCACTTCGTCTTCCCGCGTCACGATCCACTCCAGCGAGTAGCCACCATCGTCGTCGGGGACCATGACGTTCTCGATCTTCAGGCCGAGCCCGAGCACCTCGGCGGCGCGGATGACCTCCGGCAGGTCCTCGCCTCTGACCACGGTCTGATTCGCGTACACGGTTACCATGCGCGGAATCGTAGCCCGCGGCACCGACATCTCGGCTACGGTCCGGTGAACTCGTCGACGAGGCTCGGATTCGAGTCGGACACGACAAAAGCCGCCGTGGTCGTCGAGGCCGCGGCGGCTGGCGTCAGAAGAATGGATCCCGGAGACCGAGACCGGCGAATCAGCCGAGCTTGTTGTAAGCCAGCGCGAGCGCCGACTTCTTGTTGGCGGCCTGGTTGGCGTGGATGACGCCCTTCGAGGCGGCCTTGTCCAGCTTGCGGCTGGCGAACTGCAGACGCTCGCCGGCCTGCTCCTTGTCGCCGGCGGCAGCGGCTTCCCGGAAGTTGCGGATCGCGGTGCGCAGCGCGGACTTGACCGACTGGTTGCGCTTGCGCGCCTCCTCGTTGGTACGGATCCGCTTCATCTGGGACTTGATGTTGGCCACGCCTGTTTCCTCGTGTTCCTGTCGCTGAGTGGTATGTACTGAGAAGTCTTGCGCGTGCGACACGCCCGAGGTGAACGGGTATCGCAACGCCGAAGATCGAGGGTACCAGCCGCCGCGCGGCACACGAAATCGCCGCGTCCGAGACGGCGGCGGCGTAGCGTCCCCAATGCAGCACCGTTTGATCTTGAATCGTCTCGTTTGGCAGCAATACCTCGTCTACCGGGTTCGAGATGGCGGAAGGTGTGTCTGTATGTCTCCCACGGCGCAGGAAGTTGTCGAGGAACTGGCCGAGGACAAGCCGATTCCCGACTTGAAGAAATGGGCGGCCGAGGCGCTCGGCACGTTCGTGCTGGTGATGGGTGGTGTCGGCACCGCGGTGCTGGCGGGTGAGCGGGTCGGTGCGCTCGGGATAGCGCTCGCCTTCGGCCTCACGCTGATGTTCCTGATGTACGCGATCGGGCCGATCTCGGGCTGCCACGTCAACCCGGCGGTCACGCTCGGGCAGCTCATCATGGGCAGGCTGACTCCGATCAGCGCGGGGGGTTATGCGATCGCGCAGTTGATCGGCGCGTTCCTGGCCGGGCTCGTGCTGTTCGCGATCGCGAAGAACCTGCCGTCCTACGACCGCAGGGTCGACGGCCTCGGCGCCAACGGCTGGGGCAAGCACAGCCCGTCGGCCAAGACCGGGCCGCTCGGCGAGGTCGTCATTCAGAACGGTTACGGCATGGCCGCGATGATCATCATCGAGGTGATGTTGACGGCGCTGCTGGTCTTCGTGGTGCTCGCCTCCACCGACCAGATCTCCGATGTGCCACTGGCCGGTCTGTCCATCGGCGTCACGCTCGCGGCGATCCACCTCATCTCCATCCCCGTGGACAACACCTCGGTGAACCCCGCGCGCAGCCTCGGCGTCGCGTTCTATCAGGAGGGCGCGGCCGGGCAGGTGTGGGCGTTCGTGGTCTTCCCGCTGATCGGCGGCGTGCTCGGCGCGCTGGTCTACGGCCTGCTGTACGGCCGGAGCCGGGAAATGGTCAGCTGAGAGCGGTTCGCGCGACGGCCCGGTTCCGGTGTCGCCGGAACCGGGCCGTCGCGTTCAGCTCCAGTGGTACTCGGCGACCAGCCGGTGGGCGACCAGGTCGAAGGTCTTGCGGGCCAGAATCGCGCCCTCCCGGCGGATGCCCGCCTCGGGAACGTCGAGCACCCGGTCCAGGCGCACCCAGCTCGGCCTGCCGTCGTGGTCCCAGCTGCCGCTGCCGATGCCGAGCCAGTTGCGGTCGTGCGCCCGTTCGGGATTCGACGAGAGCATCAGCCCGAGCAGCGTGCGGCGATCGCGGCCGACGACGAGCACCGGGCGGTCCTTGCCGTTGCTCGGATCCTCCTCGTACGGCACCCAGGTCCAGACGATCTCGCCGGGATCCGCGCGTCCGTCCAGATGCGGGCAGTAGACGATCTGCCTGGCTCGCTGCGCCGTGGGGACCGGCGTCGACGCGGCGGGACGCACGGACACGCTGCCGTTGCGACGCTGCGCGAGCGAGCCGACCAGCCGCTCCACCAGCCGAGGTCCCCGCTGCCGGACGATCTTGGGACCCTGCTCCTTCGCGATCAGGCTCAACTGCTTGCCGAGAGAGTTCCAACTTCGGGCCATCACTGGAGGATAACGGTGCGGTGACGACTTCTCATCGGACCAGTGGACGGCCCCCGTCCCTGCTCGTGGGACGATAGAGGGCAGTTTGCCGATACCCAGCTGAGGAGTGGAGTGCCCGCCAGCTTCGCCGACAAGACGTTCACCGATCCATCCCGGATCCGGAACTTCTGCATCATCGCGCACATCGACCACGGCAAGTCGACGCTGGCCGACCGGATGCTGCAGCTCACCGGTGTGGTCGAGGAGCGGGCGATGCGCGCCCAGTACCTCGACCGGATGGACATCGAGCGCGAGCGCGGCATCACGATCAAGGCGCAGAACGTCCGGTTGCCGTGGCAGGTGGACGGCACCGACTATGTGATGCACCTCATCGACACCCCCGGCCACGTCGACTTCACCTACGAGGTCTCCCGTGCGCTGGAGGCGTGTGAGGGCGCGATCCTGCTGGTGGACGCCGCCCAGGGCATCGAGGCGCAGACCCTGGCCAATCTGTATCTGGCACTCGACAAAGACCTCACCATCATCCCGGTGCTCAACAAGATCGACCTGCCCGCCGCCGACCCGGACCGCTACGCCGCCGAGCTGGCGCACATCGTCGGCTGCGAGCCCTCGGACGTGCTGCGCGTGTCGGGCAAGACCGGCGTCGGTGTGCCCGAGCTGCTGAACGAGGTGATCAAGCAGGTGCCGCCGCCGGTCGGCGACGCCGACGCGCCCGCCCGCGCGATGATCTTCGACTCGGTCTACGACACCTACCGCGGCGTGGTCACCTACGTGCGCGTGGTGGACGGCAAGCTCACCCCGCGCGAGAAGATCAAGATGATGTCCACCGGCGCGACCCACGAGCTGCTGGAGATCGGCATCGTCTCGCCGGAGCCGAAGCCGACCGACGGGCTCGGCGTCGGCGAGGTGGGCTATCTGATCACCGGTGTGAAGGACGTCCGCCAGTCGAAGGTCGGCGACACCGTCACCGCCGCGCGCAACGGCGCGACCGAACCGCTCACCGGTTACCGCGAACCGCGGCCCATGGTCTACTCCGGCCTCTATCCGGTGGACGGCTCGGACTACCCGGACCTGCGCGACGCGCTGGAGAAGCTCCAACTCAACGACGCCGCGCTCAGCTACACGCCGGAGACCTCGGTGGCGCTCGGCTTCGGCTTCCGCTGCGGCTTCCTCGGTCTGCTGCACATGGAGATCACCAGGGAGCGGCTCCAGCGCGAATTCGACCTCGACCTCATCTCCACCGCGCCCAACGTGGTGTACCGGGTGGAGATGGAGGACGGCGCGGAGCACATCGTGACGAACCCCTCGTACTGGCCGGAAGGCAAGGTGCGCACGGTATTCGAGCCCATCGTGAAGTGCACGATCATCTCGCCCAGCGAGTTCATCGGCTCGATCATGGAGCTGTGCCAGTCCCGGCGCGGCGAGCTCGGCGGCATGGACTATCTGTCCGAGACTCGCGTCGAGCTGCGCTACACCCTGCCGATGGCCGAGATCATCTTCGACTTCTTCGACTCGCTGAAGTCGCGCACCCGCGGTTACGCCTCGCTGGACTACGAAGAGTCGGGCGAGCAGGAATCGCAGCTGGTCAAGGTGGACATCCTGTTGCAGGGCGAGGCGGTCGACGCGTTCTCGGCGATCGTGCACAAGGACGCGGCCCAGGCCTACGGCCACAAGATGACCACCAAGCTGCGCGAGCTGATCCCGCGCCAGCAGTTCGAGGTGCCCATCCAGGCCGCGATCGGGTCGAAGATCATTGCCCGCGAGAACATTCGCGCCATCCGCAAGGACGTGCTCGCCAAGTGCTACGGCGGTGACATCAGCCGTAAGCGCAAGCTGCTCGAGAAGCAGAAGGAGGGCAAGAAGCGCATGAAGACCATCGGTCGCGTGGACGTGCCGCAGGAAGCCTTCGTCGCCGCGCTGTCCTCCGACGCGCAGGCCGACAAGCCGAAGGAGAAGAAGTAGCGCCTCGTTCCTCGCGTCCGATCGAGGCGTCTTAGTCCGAAATAGCCCGCGAAACGGGGGCTTCCGTTCCGGTTAGCAGGATGGCAAGGTTGTTGTGCTTTGTTACCGTCATGCTCTCCGGTGTCATGGAGAATGTGACAGCTGGGTTTTCCGGATATCGTTAGATGATCTTCACTCGGTCTTCCCGGCGAGATGAGGATCTTCGGATTCCCGAGATGTGGAGCTTGCATGACGCGTGACCTGCCTTTCGACGACGACACCGAGCTCGACGAGCCCGCGGGCGATACCGCGTACCGTGTGGCGACCGGTGTCGCCCGGGTCGCGAGGGCCGGAGCGTATGTGACCGGTGGCGCGCTGATCGCCTCCAATGGCGGCGGCGTCCCGGCTCCCGGCGGCCAGCGACTGGACAGCTGGAACGCGGGCTGGGCGCACAACACCGATCCGGATCCCGACGTGCCGAGCCCGGTGGTCACCTTCCCGGATCCCGAGCCCGATTCGCTGCCGCTCGCGCCGACGCACAGCGCGGGGCCGACGCACACTGTCGCCGCGCCGCAGCCCGTGCCCGAGTTCCACCTCGAACCCGCGCCCGCGCCGTCGGAGTACTGGACCGCCAACCGGCCCGGCGAGACCGAGGGCGAGTCGCCCTACGACTGGTGGGACAGTCAAGGCGCCTCCACGCCCGGCTTCGCCCAGACGCCTGGCTTCGCGCAGACTCCCGGTTTCACGCCGACGCCGGACGACGGGCCGTGGGAGCAGACCCAGCCGGCGCCCGCCGCGCCCGCGCCGGGCGCCGGTTCCCCGTACGGATGGTGGGAGGAGCAGCAACACGGTTTCGGCCTGCCCGGCCATGGGCTCGGCCAGGCCGGACACGGTTTCGGTCTGCCCGGCAACGAGGGCTTCCTCGCGCCTGGCTCCAATCCGTTCGCGCCGAAGGTGCCCGCGGGCACAATGGCGGGCGACGGCGAGTCGGCCGCCGAAAGCCTGCAGCCCCTTGACAATTCGCTGCGCGCCGGCGACATGTTCGACGGAGTCGGGACGCCGGGCGACTTCGGCGTGTACCTCGGCGTCGACGCGAGCGCCGAGGTCTGGACTCACCTGGACGTCGATTTCGGCATCGGGCCCGACGGCGCGTACCTGACCACCGATCTGCGGGTCGAAACGTCCGCGGGCCTGACCGTGAAGACGGCCGCGGGCACCAACATCGGTGACCAGCTCGACGACTTCTCGGACTGGCTCGAGGGCTCGCGGCCGGAGAACGGCTCCGCACGCGGCGCCGCAGAGCCGCACGGCCAGAACGTGGGCGGCACGGGTACCGCGAGCGGCCTCTCGACGTCCGCCGCGAGCGCCCCCGCCCCGCATGTGGCGCCCGCGGCCGCCGCGCCGCAGCC
>NZ_BDCF01000074.1 GCF_001613365.1 Nocardia xishanensis NBRC 101358 | reverse complement strand
TTTACGTAGCTCCAGTGTGGGCGGATCGGGCTACCGTGGTGCCATGTCCAGCACCAGGATCGGCAAACACATTCGCGCGCCACGGACGACCGTCTACGGGCTGCTGCTGGATGCCGAAGCGGTCGCGAAATGGCGGGTGCCCACCGGGATGACCAGCCACGTCCACGCATTCGAGCCGCGCGAGGGCGGTTGTTTCCGCATCACCCTCGCCTACGACGATCCGACCGACACCGGCAAGACCACCGCGCAGTCCGACACCTATCAGGGGCGCTTCGTCACCTTGATTCCGGGCGAACAGGTCGTGGAAATGCTCGAATTCGAGACCGACGATCCGGCCGCCCGCGGCGAGATGACCGTCGCCATCACACTTTCCGACGCGGAGGACGGCGGAACCGATCTCGTGGCGATCCACGAGGGCGTGCCGAGCGCGGTGAAACCGGAAGACAACGAACTCGGCTGGCGCCTCGCGCTCGCCAAACTCGCCACGCTCGCGGAGACCGGCAGGCTCGACTGAGCGGACGGAGACCGACACGCCCGGCTCGACATTCTGGCGCGCGGGTCGGGCGCTGTACGTGGTTCGCACAGGGGCTCACTCATCGGGAGCTCGATTCGACAGCGCCGCAGCATGTTCCATCGCTGCGACTGCTCGCGAAGCGGCCGAGAGGTCGGCCAGGGCCGTCCGCCAACACGGCGACCACGTGGCAGCCGTCCACATCCGTCGTTACCGTGAAGGAATGTCGCCGTTGGACGATCGGCACCCGTCCACCGTCACCGACTGGGATGATGCGCGACGTAAGGCTCGACTCCGGGAGACCCGCCTCGGGCACCGGTGGACGACGTTGCGCCGCACCAGGTTGGCACTTCTGCGGGTCGCCGCACTGCTGATACTCGTACTCATCGTGTTCACCCAGTACTGGGTGCACGATGTCGCCCCTGAGCGCGCCAGACTCGCGCTGACCGAGCCCGCGCTGCTGCCCGTGGCGACTCCCGCGCGAGAGGAGAACTGGGACACCGCGGTCGTCGACCTGGTCGGTCTCGGCGGATTGAACGCCTCCGACACGGCGTCCGCGCTGCCCGCGCTGCGGCGGATGGGCGTGGTCTGGGCCATCAAATACGACAATCAGGGCATCGACAGCAAGGTGATCGCCGATCTGGTGGTCCGCGCCGCCCAGATGTCTGGCGTGCGGAACATCGTGCTGGTCGGGCACAGTATGGGCGGAGTGATCGCGCTCGAGGTCGGCGAGCACATCCACGTGGACAGCGATCGGCGGCTGGCCGGCGTACTACTCGACTGCACGCCCGTCGATTTGAACGCGGTGCGCCCGGAGAGCCGTGGACGCGGCGAGGACATGCTGCGCTGGATGGGATGGCTGCCGGGAGCGCGCGAGAGCCGCGCGCTGCGGATGGCCGTGGAGACCTACGCGCGGCGGGACCGGTTCGTCGATCACGCCGCCGATCCTGTGCCCACGATCCGGTTCGGCGAACTGAGGGACGTGGTCACGGAAGTAGCGACCGAGAAGGTGATGTCGCGCAATGCGGCGAGCAACGGTCTGATCGAATCCCAGTTCCTTGCCATCGTCGGCGGCGGCGCCGTCGACAATCTGCGCGCCCTCTCCCGCCCGGTGAACGGCAAGCCGCGCCCGGCCATCGTCTACATCCGGCCGCGCGACGCCGAACGGGACCGCGTCGTCGATGTCGAGTACTCGCACCAGGTGCTGATCGAACGGGTGGGCGGAGTGGACGGCAGCCTGCTGGTGGTGCTGCCGCGCGGCGCCGGCCACGCCAACCCGCGACAGGCGCCCGAGGAGTACAACAAGGTGATCGACCAGCAGGTGCTGCCGTTCGTGCAGCGGTATCTGGATCAGGTGCGCGGGGTGCGCAGCGCCGCGGCGCCGCGTTGACACCGGTTCGAATCACGCTGCCGTTAACCGTTTTCGGGCTCGTTTCGTCCTGCTTGACTACCCGGTATGTTTCGACCGAGTACGTTCCTGCCCGGCCTCCATGGCCGCACCACCGCCGCTTTGCTCGTCTTGGCGACCGCTGCGACCTTCGGGCTGACCGGTTGCGCGAAGGACGACACACCGGTCGTCGACACCGCGAACACGCCGCTGGCGACCGAGGTGCCCGCGGGCACCAAGCTGGTTGTCGCCGATCAGCAGGAGCGCCTGCAGAGCGTGCTGCGCGCGTCCGGTGAACTGGCCAAGCTGCCGTTCCAGGTGGAGTTCGCCAATTTCGTCGGCGGGCCGGCCATTCTGGAGGCGTTCCGCGCCGGCGCCGCCGATGTGGCGCCGGTCGGCGACGTGCCGCCGATCCACGCGCTGGCCGCCGGCCAGGACGTGCCGATCGTCGGCGCGCAGCAAACAAGTCCCGCCGCATTGAAATTGGGGGTCGCGCCCGGCCGCACCGTCACCACGCTGGCGGATCTGAAGGGTAAGAAGATCGCCTACGCCGAGGGCACCGCGCAGCAGGCCGCGGTGTTGCGCGCGCTGGACAAGGCGGGGCTGAAGACCGGCGACGTGCAGCTGGTCCGGTTGCAGCTGGCCGAGTTCCTGGACGCGGTGCGCACCGGCCAGGTCGACATCGCCCCGCTTATCGAGCCGAACGTCACCCGGCTGCTGCGCACGCCGGGCACCTCGCTGATCCCGGACTCGCAGACCGCGGGCATCTACGGCGGCCTGGCCTACCTGTACGCGCGGCGCGCGGTGACGCAGGATCCGGCCAAGTCGGCGGCGGTCGGTGCGCTCGTCGGGGCCTACATCCGCGCCTACCAGTGGGTGAACACCCATCGCGAGGAGTGGGCCCAGAAGTACTACGTGGAGAACCAGAAGGTCAGCCCGGACGACGCACGGCGCATCGTGGAATCGCTCGGCACCTACACCTTCCCGCACCTCGACCAACAGCTCGTCGCTCGGCAGCAGTCCACGATCGACGCCATCGCCGCCGCGGGCGAACTGCCCAAGAAAGTCAGCGCCGCGAACGGTTTCGACCTGCGCTACGACGCCGTCGCGACGCGCGCGGTCACCGAATCCGGCGCCTCGCACGAACCGAAGGAGCGGTGATGGCGACCCTGGACGCCGGCGTTCTCGGCCGATTCGGCAGGACGGGCGCCGCGCCCGCCGAACTTCAGGCCAGGGGCAAGGTGACGCGCCGCAGGCTCGGACCCGGCAAGCCGATTCCGTTCGGCATCGCCCTCGGACCGACGTTACTGGTGGCGGCGTGGGTGATCGGATCCGCCGCCGGCGCCATCGATCCGGAGACACTGCCCGCACCGTGGACGGTCGCGCGGTCCGCGGGTGACCTGATCGCCGACGGACGCTTGCAGTCCAACCTGCTGACCTCGGTGCAGCGCGCGGCCATCGGCCTCGGTCTCGGCGTGGTCATCGGCGTGCTGCTCGCGCTGGCCGCCGGGTTGAGCCGCGTCGGAGAAGCGTTGCTGGACGGACCGGTTCAGATCAAGCGCGCGATTCCGACGCTGGCGCTGATCCCGCTGTTCATCGTCTGGTTCGGCATCGGCGAGGAGATGAAGCTCATCGTCATCACCACCAGCGTGCTCGTCCCGGTGTACATCAACACGCACGCCCACCTGCGCAGTGTGGACGCTCGCTATGTGGAACTCGCAGAGACGGTGCAGCTTTCGCGCGTGGGCTTCATCCGCCGCATCGCATTGCCCGGTTCGCTGCCCGGCTTCTTCATCGGATTGCGTCTGGCCGTGACGATCTCGTGGCTCGCGCTGGTCGTGGTCGAGCAGGTCAACGCCACCAGCGGCATCGGCTACCTGATGACGCAGGCGCGCACCTACGGCCAGATCGACGTCATCGTGGTCGGTCTGGTGATCTACGGCCTGCTCGGACTGTTCGGCGACATCGCCGTGCGCGCGCTGGAAAGGAGGGCGCTGGCATGGCGTCAGACACTCGCGGACTGAACGTGGTCCGCGCCCGCGGTCTGAGCCGCGGCTTCGGCGACCGAGTGGTGCTGCGCGGCATCGACCTCGACATCGCACGCGGCGAGTTCGTCGCGCTGCTCGGCCGCAGCGGCTCGGGCAAGAGCACCCTGCTGCGCGCGCTGGCCGAATTGGACAACGATGTACCGGGTTCCGGCGATCTCTCCGTGCCATCGGAACGCGCCGTGGTGTTCCAGGATTCGCGCTTGCTGCCGTGGGTGCGGGTGCTCGACAACGTGACGCTCGGCCTGAGCGGCGCGGGATCGGCCGAGCGCGGCCGCGCGGCGCTCGCCGAGGTCGGTCTCGCCGGTCGGGAAAAGGCCTGGCCCAAGGAGCTTTCCGGCGGTGAACAGCAGCGGGTGGCACTGGCCCGCTCGTTGGTGCGCGAACCCGAGCTGCTGCTCGCGGACGAACCGTTCGGCGCGCTGGACGCGCTGACCAGGATTCGGATGCACGCGCTGCTGCAGGAACTGTGCGCCAAGCACAAGCCGGCGGTGCTGCTGGTCACCCACGATGTCGACGAGGCCGTGTTGCTCGCCGACCGGGTGCTCGTCCTCGACGAGGGCCGCATCGCCATCGATCTGCGCATCGATCTGGAACGTCCGCGCCGCCACAGCGATCCGGAGTTCAGCACGGCGCGCGAGCGGCTGCTGGCCGGACTCGGCGTCGATCCCCTTGTCAGCGCGGCCGGTGACGCGGCCGCACGCCATCTTCGCGAGGAAGAGAAGCGAGCCTCATGACCGAGCGACCGAGGCAGCTGAGCCTCAACGCGTTCATCTATCCGTCCGGTCACCACGAGGCGGCCTGGCGGCACCCCCAGAGCCGTCCCGACCGCATCTACGACGTCACCTACTACCAGGAGATCGGCCGCACCGCCGAGGCCGCGAAACTCGACGCGGTCTTCTTCGCGGACGGGCCCGCGCTGCGCACCAACGTCGCGCACAACGCGGCGCCCGGTCTGGAACCGATCACGCTGCTCACCGCGATCGCCGCGGCCACAACGCATCTCGGCCTGATCGCGACCGCGTCCACCACGTACTACGAGCCGTACAACCTGGCCAGGCTGTTCTCCAGCCTCGACCACATCTCGGGCGGGCGTGCCGGCTGGAACATCGTCACCACCGGAACCGACGTGGCGGCGGCCAACTTCGGCCTCGACCGGCACCCCGACCACGCCGAACGCTATGCCCGCGCACGGGAATTCGTCGACGCCGTGGTCGCGCTGTGGGACAGCTGGGAGGACGACGCGATCCTGCTCGACCAGGTCGAGGGCCGCTACGCCGATCCGGACAAGATCCATCGCATCGACTTCGAGGGCGAATACCTCAAAGTGCGTGGGCCGTTCAACTCGGCGCGCACGCCGCAGGGGTACCCGGTGCTGGTGCAGGCGGGCGCGTCCAACGAGGGCCGGTCCTTCGCGGGCCGCTACGCCGAGGCCATCTTCACCGCGCATCAGCGGCTGACCGACGCACAGGCCTTCTACACCGACATCAAGGCCAAGGCGAAGGAATTCGGCCGCGACGCCGATCAGGTCAAGATCCTGCCCGGCATCAGCCCTTTCATCGGCGACACCGAGGCCGAGGCCAAGCGGCTGGAGCGTGAGTTCAACGAGCTCACCGTGCCGGAATACGGTCTGGCCCAGCTGGAGAGCATCGTGGGCAAGAGCCTGCGGCACCTATCGCTGGACGATCTCGTTCCGGCCGAGGAGTTCGACGGCGCGGGCGACGTCACCGACAACGAGCGTTCCCGGCTGCAGGTGGTCGCGGGCATCGTGCAGCGCGACCGTCCGACGCTGCGCGGGCTGCTGCACCGGTTGGCGGGCGCGCGCGGACATCGGGTCTTCGCGGGCACTCCCGAACAGGTCGCCGACACCATCGAGGAATGGTTCCGCACCGGCGCCGCGGACGGTTTCAATGTGATGCCGCCGTACTACCCGGGCGGGCTGGAGGTCTTCGCCTCGACCGTCGTGCCGATTCTGCAGGAGCGCGGCCTGTTCCGCGCCGAATACACCGGGACTACGTTGCGCGACCACTTCGGTCTCGCGCGGCCGGAGAGTCAGTTCGCCCGACTCCCGGCGCCGGCCCGGTGAGCGGCGCGAACGGTCACTGTTCGCGACTGGTTCCGTTCCTCGCCGCGCGGCGGACGACTCGTCTCCCGCTGATCCAGAACCGTCTTGCCGCAAGGCCGTTCCCTCGGCGGTCGAGGAGGTGAGCGCGAACGCGATCGAGAACGCCCCGCTCGCAGACACTCCGGTGCGCCTGCGCAGCCTCACGTGGTCGGTGTTCGTGCCGATGGGGTTGTACGGCACCGGGGCCGGTGCGGCCGCGCCCATGTACGCGCTGCGCGCACTCGACCTCGGGGCGTCGGTCGGCTCGGCCGGTGTGATCGTCGCGCTCGGCGGGCTCGGCATGGTGCTCACCGATCTGCCCGCGGGCCGCATCGTGGCGCGGATCGGGGAGCGCGGTGCGATCGGTCTGGGTTCGCTGCTCGGACTGGTCGGCATCCTCGCCGCCATCCTCGCGCCGAATCTCGGTGTGCTGTCGGCGGGAATGCTGCTCAACGGCGCGGCGGGCGCGGTGTGGGGGCTCGCGCGCCAGACGTACATCGTCGCGGTGATGCCGCCCGCCGACCGCGGCCGGGCGCTGTCGACGCTGGCCGGTGCGCACCGGCTCGGGTTCTTTTGCGGTCCGTTCCTCGGCGCCGGTCTGGTGCACAGCATGGGGCCGAACGGCGCGCTGTGGTTGCAGTGCGCGACGACGGTGCTCGCGGGGTTCGCGATGGTCGCGATCCGCGACGTCGACGACGCCGCGTCCGGCGAGCACACGCTGCGTTCGGTGGTCGTCGAAAATCGCAGGCTGCTAGGCACTTTGGGATCCGCGGCGTTGCTCACGGGCGCGGCGCGGGCGTCCAGGCAGGCGCTGCTGCCGCTGTGGGCCGCGCACATCGGCCTGAGTCCGACGGCGACCAGTCTCATCTTCGGCGTCTCCGGCGCGGTGGACGTGCTCATGTCGTACCCGGCGGGCGTCTGGCTGGACCGGCGGGGCCGCAGGGCGACCGGCGTGCCCTCGATGATCTGCTTCGCCGTCGGCTACGCCGTGCTGCCATGGACGGGCACCGCGCTCACCATGGGCCTCGCGGCGGTGCTGCTCGGACTGGCCAACGGGATCAGCAACGGGCTGATCATGACCGTGGGCGCCGACGTCGCGCCGGAGGACCGGCGCGCCGAATTCCTCGGCGCGTGGCGGCTCACCCACGATGTCGGCATGTTCGCCGGGCCCATCGCGGTGGGCATGATCAGCTCGGTCGCGGTGCTCGGCGCGGCGGCCTTCGCTCTCGCGGTGTCCGCCGTGGCGGGTGCGGTCGCGATGTATCGCTGGTTCCCAGGGGTGATCGGCGCGGACAGTCACCTCGATCGTGCGAGTGCGGTTCCACCGGAGACAGGTCCGGCCGCCGCCTGAACCGGCGACCGCGAATGGCTCTGAGCTCGGCGCGCTCTCAGATCGCTTCTGACGCCACGATGGCAGGCGGCATCGTCACCGGGCCGCTGTGGGGAGATGCTCGGCGGCCTCGGATACGGCATCGTGGTGATCGCTCGCGTCCGCGAACTTCGCCGGGAAAGGTCCTGGCGTCGACCGGCCGGAGGGACGGGTTCAGCGGACGCGGCTGCCGAGGAGGTGGCGCACGCCCGCGACGAACAGTTGCAGGCCGAAGTCGAATCGGGCTGTCGCGTCCGGGGTCTCGTCGATCGGAGTCTCGTCGGCCAGCGCGCCCGCCGAATCCATCTGCATCCGGGACTGTTCGTCGACGGTCTGGCCGAGCACGTAGTACAGCAGGGTGAACGCGGCCAGTTCCGCCTCGTGGCGCGGCATTCCGGCGCGGATGGCCGCGCTCGCGAGGCGTTCGCGGCCCTTGCTCGTGGTGAGGCGGGAGGCGTAGGTCGATGACACCAGCTCGGCGCCGTCGCGGTAGGCCAGCAGGCAGTCGCGCAGCCGGTGCGCGAGTTCGGTGATCTGGCCCGACCACTCCTCGGCGGCCACCGGATCCTCCATCGGCGCCAGAATGCGGTCGGCGACGGCGCCGAGCAGCGCCTGCTTGTTGGGGAAATGCCAGTACAGCGCGCCGGGCTGCACCTGAAGCGAGCTCGCCAGCCTGCGCATGGTCAGGTCGGCGAGGCCGTACTGGTCGAGAATCGCGATGGCGCCGTCGACCACGTCCGCCCTGTGCAGCTGCACCCGAATTCCTTCCCCGTTCGTGTTTTGACTCACTCCTACCGCTACCCTAGCCTGAACACCGTTCAAGTTGCACGGCCACCTCGAACGCGAGGTGCCGTCGCCGACAGGCAGACCAGCCGAAGGGATTCGTGCAGTGACCCAGGCACCCGTTGACACCGATGTTTTGGCGATCGCCCGCGAGCAGGTGCTCGAGCGCGGCGAGGGTCTGACCCAGGAGCAGACCCTCGAGGTGCTGCGGCTCGGCGACGACCGGCTGGAGGAGCTCCTCGCCCTGGCTCACGAGGTGCGCATGAAGTGGTGCGGCCCCGAGGTCGAGGTCGAGGGCATCATCAGCCTCAAGACCGGCGGCTGCCCCGAGGACTGCCACTTCTGCTCGCAGTCCGGCCTTTTCCAGTCGCCCGTGCGCGCCGCGTGGCTCGACATCCCGAGCCTGGTCGAGGCCGCCAAGCAGACCGCGAAGACCGGCGCCACCGAGTTCTGCATCGTCGCCGCGGTGCGCGGACCGGACGAGCGGCTGATGGCTCAGGTCGCCGCCGGCGTCGAGGCCATCCGCAACGAGGTCGACATCCAGGTCGCCTGCTCGCTGGGCATGCTGACCCAGGAACAGGTCGACCAGCTGGCCGCGATGGGCGTGCACCGCTACAACCACAACCTGGAGACCGCGAAGTCGCACTTCCCGCAGGTCGTCACCACGCACACCTGGGAGGAGCGCTGGGACACGCTGCGCATGGTGCGCGAGGCGGGCATGGAGGTGTGCTGCGGCGGCATCCTCGGCATGGGCGAGACTCTGGAGCAGCGCGCCGAATTCGCCGCGCAGCTGGCCGAATTGGAGCCCGACGAGGTTCCGCTGAACTTCCTGAACCCGCGTCCCGGCACCCCGTTCGGCGACCTCGAGGTGCTGCCCGCCGCCGACGCGCTGCGCGCCGTCGCCGCGTTCCGGCTCGCGCTGCCGCGCACCATCCTCCGCTTCGCGGGCGGCCGTGAGATCACCCTCGGCGATCTCGGTGCCAAGCAGGGCATCCTCGGCGGCATCAACGCCGTCATCGTCGGCAACTACCTGACCACGCTCGGCCGTCCCGCCGAGGCGGACCTCGATCTGCTCGGCGAACTGAAGATGCCGATCAAGGCGCTCAACGAAACGCTGTAGGGCCCGGCCATGAGTACTGTCATGGATATGGACGAGCGCTACAACCCGTTCACCGGCAAACGGATCGTGCCGGGTCTCGACGACGCGGTGCCGACGGCAGCCGCGTTGGGCCTCGAGCCGCCGCGATTCTGCGAGCAGTGCGGGCGCCGCATGATCGTGCAGGTGAGTCCCGACGGCTGGTGGGCCAAGTGCTCGCGGCACGGCGTGATCGACTCGAAGAGTCTGGAACACCGCTAGTGGCGGCGGTGCGGGCGGACGGCGTCCGGAGCGAGGCGGGAGCGGCGCTGCTCGTCCTGGCGGCGGTGGCGGTGTGCAGCGCGCTCGTCGGCGTGCTGTGGGGTTGGCTGGCGCCGACCGAGCAACTACTGGTCACCGAGCCCGGACGCGGCGCGCCGCTGACCGGTGAGAGCACGCACCAGTTCGACGCGGTCGCGCTGTTCGTCTGCGCGGGCGCGGTGACCGGCTTGCTCACCGCCGTGGCGGCCTGGCGGCTGCGCACCATGCGCGGTCCGCTGCTCCAGGTCGGGCTGCTGTCCGGCTCGCTGATCGGCGCGTATTCGATGGCGTGGGTGGGGGAGTCGGTCGCCGAGTCGCTGCATCCGCGCCCGGATGACCCGCCGGTGGGCCAGATCGTCGAGCTGCCAACGCAAGTCGGCACCGCGCTCGCGTTCATCGTGCAGCCGCTTGTCGCCTCGCTGGTGCTGTTGTTCCTCGCGGCGCTCAATCCGTCCGAGGATCTCGGCACCGGCTACGGCAGCGCATTCGGTCGTTACCGGCGGCCGGCGGAGTTCGAGCCGATCGGGTTCGACGCCGCCGTGCCGCGCGCGCCGTACGGAAGTGTCTACGGCGGTTACGATCCGGCGACCGGGGACGGGTCGGGATCCGTGTCGCGTCCGGCTCGCTGACCCGTCGCCCAACCGTTGCCTTCGCGGACCTGTTTTCGTGCCTCTACCACGTAAAATGGTGGAAAACCGTTGCGTTCGGAGAGGAACGGGGCGTGGCGTTCATCGGTGGTGGTCCGGTCGTCGAGGAGATCGACGCGAAGTTCTGGCGGTTGTCGGAGCCGCTCGTTTATCAGGGTGACGTGCAGGAGTTCACCGTGCCTGCCGGCTTCCGCACTGATTTCGCGTCGGTGCCGCGCGCCCTGGTCTGGCTTATTCCCCGCTACGGCGCCTACACCCGCGCCGCCATCCTGCACGACTATTTGCTGCACTCGCACGAGGTGAGCACCGCCGACGCCGACGGCCTGTTCCGGCGCTGCCTGCGGGAATTCGGCGTCTCGGTGCCGCGCTGCTGGATGATGTGGGCCGCGGTGCGCTTGGCGAACCGGCTGGCGGGCGCGAACGCGCGCGAGTTCGCCTTGTTCCTGCTCGTCGCGGTGCCCTCGGTGCTCTTCCTCGCGATACCGGTCGTCGTGGTGACGCTGTCCCTGTGGTTCTTCTGGTTGGTGGAGCTGGCGTTCTGGGTCGCGGGCCGCCTCGTCGCCCACATCGCCGTACCGCCCCCGACACCCCAGATGAAAACGGCCTGAAGGGACTTCGAGCCGCCCGCCGTCGTGCCGGAAAATCGGTGGAGCGGTCCGCTCCCGGCCGCTACCGTGGCCCGGCAAGCAAACGGGCGAACCAAGGGGAGGAGGTGAACGTCCATGCACGCCCATCCGCACACCACGACGCAATCCGACCCGTCCCGAACACCTTCGGAACGCCCGGATCTCACCGCTTGGCGCCGCCGCCACGAACTCCGCCGCTCCAACGCGGCCCAACCCATTCCGGGCAAACAGCGCTACCGCCGCACCCCGAAACACCGAAACCGTTCCCACGACGCGTGAATCGGCTTTCGAACGAGGCTCGGACTTCGTCCCGCGGGGGAATCGGGGTGTTCTGAACCGATGCGATACCGGCACGCTGCCGCGGCGCGACCACAATTCGTACTGCGGCGGCGGTCGTGTGACCGCCGCCGCCGAACTCGGGGCCGATTGCCGGGTTCAGCCGATGGACGCCCTGAAGTCCGCCCCCTCCTGGAAAGCTTGTGCGGCCGAGGCGATCTCGACGACAGGATAGATCTCGTAATCCGCGACGAAGCCGAACTTGCTCGGACCGTCGGCCAGCTCCATCGGATCGTCGGTCTCGACTACCGCGAATCCGCCCCTGCCATCGAGCCGGCCGACGAATTGGTGGTATGTCATGCCGGCGGACGGCTTCCAATTCGCGAACACTTCCAACGCGCGCCGCATGCTCGCCTCGTTCTCGGTCGCGGAGCTATTCCAGCGGTAGGTCCAGGAAACCACGTACTTCATTACAGCCTCCTAAGGATGTACCGAAGTTGGTCCGCTGCGGATACCCGCGGCCGAGCAGGACAAACCACACGTCGCCAGGGCGCTGTCGGCCGAGTCGTGCGGCACTAATCCTCGAAGCGAAGACAGGGTGCGGGCGTCGGTTTCCGGCGCGGCGAGTGACGTCCGGCGAGGGTGTTCATTCGGCGCGGGGGCGGAGGGCGGCGAATTCGTCGGTGACGCGGAGGCCGGAGTCGGTGAAGCGGTAGACGGCGGCGGGGCGGCCGCCGGCGCGGCCGGGGGCGGCGGTGGCGCCGGTGGGCGTGATCACCTTGCGCCGCGCGAGTACGCGCTGGAGGTTTGTGGTGTCCACGTCGTAACCCAGTGCCGCGCAGTAGATTTCGCGCAGTGTCGACATGGTGAAGGTCGATGGGGCGAGCGCGAAGGCGATGTTGGTGTAGGAGAGTTTGGCGGCCAGCCGGGTGCGCGCGTGCTCGACGACCGTGCCGTGGTCGAAGGACATGGCGGGCAGCGCGGAGACCGGATGCCATGCGGTGTCGCCGGGCAGTTCCGGCTCGGCGGTCAGCGGGACCAGCCCGAGGTACGCCGAAGCGATCCGGCGCGGACCGGGCACGCGGACGGGGTCGCTGAAGACCGAGAGCTGCTCGAGGTGGGTCAGCTCCCGCACGTCGACCTTCTCGGCGAGCTGTCTGCGCGCGGAGGCGTCCAGGTCCTCGTCGTCGCCCAGCCGTCCGCCGGGCAGCGACCAAGTGCCCTTCTGCGGGTCGAGCGCACGCTCCCACAGCAACACGGCCAGCTCGGTGCGCCGGTCGGGCGGGCACGGGCCCGATACGCCGCTCGCGACGCCCTGGCCAGCCGTTTTACCGGTGGGGAAGCGGCGAACCTGGAACACCGCGGTGAGCGATTCGTGGATGGTGCTACTATGGTGCACGTTTTCGATTGTAAGACGAAAACCTGGTTTGGTGTGAATCGGCGGTGTTGCCGGACGCACGAGGAAGGGAGCCATCATGGCGACGACGGGTGCGAAGCTGGCGCCTCCGCTGATGGGGCAGGTATTCGACGGACCGTCCGGCTACGCGGGTGTCGCGGCGACGCCCGAGTGGGCTCAGGAGGTCAAGCGTCTGGCGAGGGAACGCAACGCGACCATTCTCGCGCACAACTACCAGCTGCCCGAGATTCAGGACGTGGCCGATCACGTCGGCGACTCGCTGGCGCTCTCGCGGATCGCGGCCGAGGCCCCCGAGGACACCATCGTGTTCTGCGGCGTCCACTTCATGGCCGAGACCGCGAAGATCCTCAGCCCGGAGAAGACCGTGCTGATCCCGGACCAGCGCGCCGGCTGCTCGCTGGCGGACTCGATCAGCGCCGCCGAGCTGCGCGCGTGGAAGGCCGAGCACCCGAACGCGGTCGTGGTGTCCTACGTGAACACCACCGCCGAGGTGAAGGCGCTCACCGACATCTGCTGCACCTCGTCCAACGCCGTCGACGTGGTCGCCTCCATCGACGCCGACCGCGAGGTGCTGTTCCTGCCGGACCAGTTCCTCGGCGCGCACGTCAAGCGGGTCACCGGCCGCGAGAACATGCACATCTGGGCGGGCGAATGCCACGTGCACGCGGGCATCAACGGCGACGAGCTCACCGAGCAGGCGCGCAGCCACCCGGACGCCGAGCTGTTCGTGCACCCCGAGTGCGGTTGCGCCACCTCGGCGCTCTACCTCGCGGGCGAGGGCGCGTTCCCGGCCGACCGGGTGCACATCCTGTCCACCGGCGGCATGATCGACGCCGCCAAGGCCGCCAAGTCGAGCCAGGTCCTGGTCGCCACGGAGGTCGGCATGCTGCACCAGCTGCGCAAGGCCGCCCCCGGCATCGACTTCCAGGCCGTCAACGACCGCGCCTCCTGCAAGTACATGAAGATGATCACCCCCGCCGCGCTGCTGCGCTGCCTGGTCGAGGGCGCCGACGAGGTGCACGTGGATCCGGAAACCGCTGCGCTCGGCCGCAATTCGGTGCAGCGAATGATCGCGATCGGCAACCCGGGCGGCGGCGAATGAGCCGACGCCGTCGGCATGCGGCGGCCGCGTAGCGCCGTCGCGTGACTTCGGCGGGCGCGGTGGTCTCCGCGCCCGGGCTCGGAACGAGAGGCTGGCGGAGATGAATGCTCCGGTAATCGAGTGGGAGGCCTCGGCCGACCTGGTGGTGGTCGGCGGCGGCGTCGCCGGACTGACGGCGGCGCGCACCGCGTCACTGCGCGGGTTGCGGGTGCTCACGCTCAGCAAGGGCGGGCCGATCGACACCTCCACCCAGTACGCGCAGGGCGGCATCGCGGTCGTCGCGCCGCACGGTGATTCGATCGAGTCGCACGTGCGGGACACGATGGAGGCGGGCGCCGGACTGTGCGAGACGACCGCGGTGCGCGCGATCGTCGAGGGCGGGCAGGCGGCGGTCGCGGCGCTCACCGACCTCGGCGCGGTGTTCGATCTGGGCCGTGACGGTCAGATCTCGCGCACCAGGGAGGGCGGACACAGCACGCGCCGCATCATCCACGCGGGCGGCGACGCGACCGGCGCCGAGGTGCAGCGCGCGCTCAACGCGGCGGGTCTTCCGGTGATCTTCGGTGCGGCGGCCTGCGAGGTGGTCACCGGGCCGAGCGGGGTGCAGGGCGTGATCGCGGTGTCGGACAAGGGTTTCGGCGTGGTGCACACCCCGGCCATGCTGCTCGCCACCGGCGGGCTCGGCCAGCTCTACGCGCTGAGCACCAACCCGCCTGGCGCGACCGCCGACGGCATCGCGCTTGCGCTGTGGGCGGGCGCGGCCGTCGCCGACTTGGAATTCGTGCAGTTCCATCCGACGGTGCTGTACACACCGGGCGGGCTCGGCCGACGGCCGCTGATCAGCGAGGCGGTGCGCGGCGAGGGCGCGACTCTGGTGGACGCAGAGGGCAATTCGGTGACAGCGGGCGTGCATCCGCGCGGCGATCTCGCGCCGCGCGACGTCGTCTCCCGCGCCATCGCCGCGCGGATGCGCGAGCTCGGCACCGATCACGTCTTCCTCGACGCCCGCGCGATCGCCGGTTTCGCCCAGCGCTTTCCGACGATCACCGCGTCCTGCCTCGCTGCGGGCATCGATCCGCAGACAAGCCTGATTCCCGTCGCGCCCGCGGCGCACTACCAGTGCGGCGGCGTGGTCACCGATCCGCACGGCCGCACCGGCGTGCCGGGGCTGTACGCCGCGGGCGAGGTGGCGCGGACCGGGTTGCACGGCGCGAATCGGTTGGCGTCCAACAGCTTGCTCGAAGGCCTCGTCGTCGGCGAGCGGGCGGGCGCGGCGGCCGTGGAGCGCCTCGGCGCGCCCGCGGAGGTCACCGACGTGCGACCGCGAACCATGCCGCGGGCTCCGCGCGCCGCGCTGCAACAGGTCATGACCGCGCATGCCGCGGTGGTGCGGGACAGGGACGGGCTCGCGGGTGCGGCGGCGACGCTGGAACGCGCGGTCCTGCGCGGCATGTCGAGCCGGTTCGCCGATGCCGGGACCGTCGTGCCGCCCGCGCCCGACGATCTGGCCGCCCGCCGGATCGCGGAACTGGAGGACGGCGCGCTGACGCTCACCGCCCGGGTGCTGCTGCTCGCCGCGGCGGCCCGCACCGAAAGCCGCGGGTGCCATACGCGATCCGATCACCCCGAGCCGGACGAGGCTCTGCGGCATAGCATTCCGATCCGCTTGGACGCCGACGGGCGCCCGGATGTGTTCCTGGTGGGCGGTTCGCCAGAGGGGGAGCCGCTGGCCTCCCGCCTCGCCGACGATCCCGAGGCCCCGGCGCTGAGCGTGGCGGTGCCGTGATGCCCGATATCGACTTCCGCTCGCGTTCGCCGCGGGCCGACAGAGGAGGAGTGCGCTGATGGCGCTGGACGCCGCACTCGAGCGCGACGAGGTGCTCGCGCTCATTCGCACCGCGCTGGACGAAGACCTGCGCTACGGACCCGACGTCACCACGATGGCGACGGTGCCCGCCGAGGCGGCGGTGAAGGCGTCGGTGGTGTCCCGGCAGCCGGGCACCGTAGCCGGCATCGACGTGGGGCTGCTCGTGCTCGACGAGGTGATCGGACCGGACGCCTACGAGGTCACCGAGCGGGTGGCCGACGGGACCCGGGTGCACGCGGGCGACGTCGTGCTCGGCGTGGTCGCGCCGACCCGTGGGCTGCTGACCGCCGAGCGCACCATGCTGAACCTGCTGTGCCACCTGTCCGGCATCGCGACCGCCACCGCGGCCTGGGTCGACGAGGTCGATGGCACCGGTTGCCGGATCAGGGACAGCCGCAAGACGCTGCCCGGCCTGCGCGGCCTGCAGAAGTACGCGGTCCGGGTCGGCGGCGGCGTGAACCACCGGATGGGTCTCGGCGACGCGGCGCTGATCAAGGACAACCACGTCGTCGCGGCGGGTTCGGTGGTCGACGCGCTGCGCGCGGTGCGCGAACTTGCTCCCGACGTGCCGTGCGAGGTGGAGGTCGACAGCCTGGAACAGCTCGACGCCGTGCTCGCCGAGAACGTGGAACTGGTCCTGCTGGACAACTTTCCGCTCTGGCAGACCCAGGCCGCCGTGCAGCGGCGCAATGCCGTCGCGCCGGAGACCAAGCTCGAGTCCTCCGGCGGGCTCAGCCTGGAGATGGCGGCGGATTACGCGCGTACCGGCGTGGACTATCTCGCCGTCGGCGCGCTGACCCATTCGGTGCGGGTGCTGGATCTGGGGCTGGACATGTGAGCATCGCGGCCGAGGCGATGACGCCTCGGTCGGCGGGGGCCATCAAGGCGCGTCCGGCCTGGTTCTCGGCGGTGATCCGATCGAGATGAGGGGTCGGCATTTGTCGGCAAAAAGCGCAGACTGTTTCGTAGGACGGCTTGACGCTGTCATCCGACTGTCCATCGTCACCGGGACACGGTGGCGCGCCGGCTAACGAGTGGAGGTCCGCAATGTCCATGTCATCGACGGTGGAAGCATGCCTGCGCGAAGCAGGCGTCGAATTCGAAGTCGTGCGTCATCCGCACAGCTACACCAGCGCCCATACCGCGTCGGTGGCCAACATCCCCGGTGATCGTCTCGCCAAGACGATCGTGCTCGAGGACGAGCAGGGCTACGTCGGCGCGGTGCTGCCATCCACCCATCACCTGCGCCTGTCGAAACTCTGGTCACAGACCGGACGGCATCTGGTGCTGGCCAAGGAGTCCGAGCTCCGCGACGTCTTCAAGGACTGCGAGGTCGGTGCGATCCCGGCCGTCTGCACCGCGTACGGCGTGCGGACGCTGATGGACGAAAGCCTCACCACGGTGCCCGACGTCTACTTCGAGGCGGGCGATCACGAGGCGCTGGTCCACCTGCGCACGGATCAGTTCCTGCGTTTGATGGAGCAGGCGGAGAAGGCGCACTTCTCGAAGAGCGGAAAGAGCAGCACCGAGGAAGCCGCGATCTGAGCGGGGGTCGAGCAGCCGCACCGGCGCGGGTGTTCTCGACCTGGGTCTGCCGGGGAGACCAGCGTCCGCGGGCAGGTGCGCGTCCGCCCGCCAAGCATGCCTGGTACCAGGCATCGTCGCGGAGTTTTTGCACGCCTCGCAGGGCATAGACGCTGTGCGAGGCGTATGAAAGGCGTGCGTGGTCGTTCCGGGGCTGATCTGGTATCCGCTGAGTCGGCACAGCAGCGTTTGGTGCAGCCTGTGCGAGGCGTGTGGAGGGCGCGCGTAATGCCGTGTCAGGTGGTGAGTTCGCGTTCCAGGGGCGTGCGGAAGCGGGGGATGGTGCGGACGTCGGCGAACCAAGTGGTGGTGCGGGCGGCTTCGGCTTCGATGCGGGATTCGGCTTCCGAACCGATGTCTTCCAGGAGTCGCCAGACGATCTCGCCGTCTTTGCGCTGGGCCCAGCCGCCGACGATGCGGCCGTTCCACCAGATGGTGGGGCCGATGTTGCCGTTGCGGTCGAACAGGGCCGGGGCGTGCGGACCGAGGTACCAGTCGCGGGACTGCCAGCCCATCGGGGTCGGGTCGAGGGCGGGCAGGAAGGCGGCCCAATCCTCGGGCGCGGCAACGGGTTCGAGGTCGTCGGCGAGGACGAGGCCGGGTGAGCCGTCCAGGTCGACCTCGGCGACGTCGAGGCGAGCCAGCGCCTTGCGGACCTCGGCGAGAGTCCAGCCGGTCCACCATTTGAGGTCGGTGAGCGGGGCAGGGCCGAAGGCGGCCAGCCACTGGCGCACCAGTTCGGCGCGCGCCTCGTCGGCGGGCAGTTCCACGACGCCGTCGGGCAGCCAGGATTCCACCGGCGACCACAGATACTGGCTGCTGCCCCAGCTGCCGTTGGGTCGCCCGCGCACGATGCGGCCTTCGCAGCCCAGGGTGACCAGCACCCAGGTGGTGATGTTGATCGGCTTCGAATACGCCTTGTCCGGTGCGGGATTCACCTGGGTTCGCAGCCGAGGCACGTCCTTGCCGAGTTGCGCGCCGGTGGCCGCGCCGCGGGCCAGCAGCGCCCGATGGGTCTCCTCTTCGACCTCGGCCCACCAGCCCGCGACGTCGCCGTCACCGAGGCCTGCCTGCTCGAGGAAGCGTCCATAGGTGCGGCGCTGCTTGTCCGCCAACGCGTTCGCGCACGACGCCTGGAGCACCGGAACCAGCTCGACGGGCGCGACGAACATCGTCCGGCGCATCGCCAGCATGCGCAGCAGCGTCCGGTGCTCGTACAGTTCCCGCTCTACGTCGGCGGGTGTCGCGCGGTGGCTGCGCGCGCCGAGGGAGAGGAAAACCGTCGCCGGATCCGTGGCGTGCAAAACAACCAGTGACCTGGTGATATCCGTGACATCGTCGGTGCGGTGCGCGCCCGCGAGCCGGTGCCGCACCCCCAGTCGCGCGCGCCGCTCGGCGGCATCGATCGAACGCATAGGCGAATACTAGCCGCCGCCTCCGACACCCGGAGCCGCGACGACAATCGAGACAGCGGGCTCGATCGGTGACAGCGTCGCGCGGCTCAACGCCGATTCCGACCGCGCACAGGCTGCTTCGACCCTCGCGCTAGGGGTGCCGATCCGCGATCCGGCGGGGATGGCGCGTCAGAGCCCGAAACGGCTCGGATCCACCCGCAGCGTCTGGCAGGCATCCCGTACCGCCGCGACCTCGGCCTGGTCGAAGGACCCGTCGGCATTGCCGATCATGATGCCGATCTGCACCACGGCCTCGGCCTCGGTTTGCTTGCCCGCCGCCTTGGCGATCTGTTGCACGACGTGGGCGCGGCCGAAGGCCGGGTCGGTGGTGATCCGGTGGCAGTTGTCGTCGAAGAGCGCGCGCAGCTCGTCGGCGGGGAAGTTGTTCAACACGGGATCGGCGCAGATAAGCCCAGCCACCCGCATCCGCTCGTCCGGATCGATGGTCCCGTCGGCGGTCGCGACCAGCGCGCACATGCCCATCGCCGCGTCGCGGAACGAGCCGCCGCGCAGCTCGTTCTTCTTGGCCAGCAACTGCTTTCGCCACTGCGGCGCCTTGTCCACCAGGTCCATCAGCCGATTGACGGTGTGCGCGTTGGAGATCAGCTTGTTGATGAAGGACATGGGCGAACTCCCGAAAAGAGGGCCCGGCCGCCGCGGACCCGCGCGACGCCGAACTCCGACTGGAACGATCGGCACCGTAGCAGACTCCGCGCCGCCCGGACCCCGGAACAGTTTTCGCCTCGATCCAGTTGTTCGGACGAGACACCGACGAGAGAGGCGTGAGATGAGCAAGCCAGCTGACCCGGCTTACCACTGGAACGGAGCGGACCTGGATCTGGACGCCTACCTGGCGCGGATCGGCTTCGACGGTGAACGCGCCCCCACCCTCGCGACCCTGCGCGAACTCGTCCGTCTGCACACCACTTCCATTCCGTTCGAGAATCTGGAGCCGGTGCTCGGCCGCCCGATCCCGCTCGATCTGGTCACCCTGCAGGACAAGCTGGTGCGCGGTCGCCGCGGCGGCTACTGCTACGAGAACGTCGGACTGTTCGCCGCCGCGCTGGAAAGGCTCGGATTCGGCGTGACCGGGCTCAGCGCCCGGGTGACCATGGGGTCCGGCGGATTACGCCCCGCGACGCACGCCCTGCTGCGCGTGACCACGGCGGACGACGAGCGCGTTTGGATCTGCGACGTCGGATTCGGCTCCGGTCCGCTCGAGCCCTACGAACTCGTCGAGCGGGAGGGCGAATTCTCCCTGGGCCAGTGGCGATTCCGGCTGGAACGCAGGGCGGGGGAGCTGGACACCGACCTGTGGGTGCTGCACCAGTTCGCGCGCGACGGCTGGATCGACCGCTACACCTTCACGACCGAACCGCAGTACCGGATCGATTTCGAGGTGGGCAACCACTTCGTGTCCACCTCGCCGCGTTCGCCGTTCACCGCTCGCCCGTTCGTCCAGCGTTTCCAGCCCGACGTGCACCACGTTCTCGACGGCCTGAAGCTGATCACCGAACGTCCCGACGGATCGAGCGAGACCCGCGAACTGGAGCCGAGCGAACTGCCCAAGATCCTGTCCGAGGTCTTCGACATCGAACTCGACGAGGCCGACGCCACCGCGGTGAGCTCCGCGCCCTGGCTCGACCGCTGAGCGCGACACCGGCTCGCTGATACGCCGCGCCGACGGACGATTTCGGTACCGTCGGCGGGGTGCGCACTCACCGGAAGCTCCTGGTTCTGTCCGCGGCACCGCTGCTCGCCCTGGCCGCGTGCGGTTCGGGGCCGGAACAGCCGGACACCGTGGCCGGGCAGTTCGCCGCCGCGCTGAACAGCGACGACGTCGCCGCGGCCGCCGCGCTGACCGACGATCCCGGCAAGGCCGCCGACACGCTGAACCAGCTCTACGACGGCCTCGGCAAGAACGTCGCCTTCGAGGTCCGCTCGACCGACGGGAACAAGTTCACGCTGGCTGCCACCTGGCGGCTCGGCAAGGACGGCAAGGACGAGTGGAGCTACACCAGCGTCGGCGAGGCGACCGGGAACGGCGACTGGAAGATCCGCTGGGATCCGGCCACCGTGGCGCCCGGTCTCGCCGCGGGCCCGCTGACCTATGGACCCGCCTATGCCAAACCCGCGCGCGTCCTCGACGGCGCGGGCGGCGACCTGATGACCCAGCAGATCGTCACGCTGGTGAATCTCGCGCCCGGCGCGGACACGGCGGCCGTCGCGGCGTTGGTCGCCCCGCTCGCGCCGGGCGTCACCGCGCAGTCCTTGCAGTCGGAACTCGCTGCCGCGCAGGGCGAACCGGTCACCGCGATCACGCTGCGCGCCGCCGACATCGCCCCGATCAACGACGCGCTGGCCGCGCTGCCCGGCGTCACGCTCGCCCCGCAGACCCGGCTGCTGACCACCGACAAGGCACTGTCATCGCCGACCCTTTCCGGCCTCGCCGATCTGTGGCAGCAGAACGCCGACGCGGCGGCGGGCTGGGCCGTGCGGGCCAAGACGCCCACCGGCACCGAACGGATCGCGGGCCAGGACCCGCGCCAGACCACCGACATCGCCACCACGCTCGACGTCGGATTACAGCGCGCCGCCGAGGACGCCCTCGCCCCGATCGGGGAGCCCGCCGCGATCGTCGCGCTGCAACCGTCCACCGGCAACGTGCTGGCCGTGGCGCAGAACGCCGCCGCCGACGCGCAGGGGCCGATCGCGCTGACCGGCCTCTACCCGCCGGGTTCGACTTTCAAGACGGTGACCGTCTCGGCCGCGCTCCAGGCAGGCGACGCGACGCCGGACAGCGTGCTCCCGTGTCCGGGCACCGCGGACATCGAGGGCAGGCGAATCCCCAACGACGACAAGTTCGACCTCGGGCAGGTGCCGCTGCATACCGCCTTCGCCCGCTCCTGCAACACCACCATGGCCATGCTGGGCGTGAAGCTGCCGCCGGACGGGCTGACGAAGGCGGCCGCGCAACTCGGCCTCGGGATCGATTACGTCACGCCCGGTCTCACCACGGTCACCGGCAAGGTGCCGACCGCCGACACCCCCGCCGAGCGCGTCGAGTCGAGCATCGGTCAAGGGCAGGTGACGGCATCGCCGTTCGGGATGGCGTTGGTGGCCGCCTCCATCGCGCGCGGTTCGGCGCCCGCGCCCGTCATCGTGCACGGCAGTCCCGGAGTGGCCGACCGGCAGCCGGAGCCGCTGCCCGGTGCGGTCGACGACCAGCTCGAAGGAATGATGCGCGAGACCGTCACCGGCGGCACTGCAACCCAGTTGCGCGACATTTCCGGGCTGCTCGGCAAGACAGGCACCGCGGAGTACATCGACGACACCCACGCGCACGGCTGGTTCGTAGGAATCGATGGCGATCTGGCGTTCGCGGTGTTCGTCAGCGACGCGGGCAGCTCGGCTCCCGCGGTGGACGCCGCGGGCCGGATGTTGCGCGCGGCACGGTGATTTTCGGCGTTCTCGCACCACACACGCCCCTCCGCCGCCGCGCCGTTCGCGCGGCATTCGCCCCGTCGACCGGTTCCGGTGATTTGGGCGGCGGATATATCCCGGCTGGCGCGGACCGCGCTTCGTGCGCCCGCTACACTCGTCGGCGGACCGCCGTAAGCGGTCAATATGCGGGATGTCACGATTTCGAGAAGGTTCGGAGTAGGCGCCATCGATACCGGTCAGTTGATCGCGGAGCATTACCGCCTGGTCGAGCGGATTGGTAGCGGCGGCACAGGTGTCGTCTGGCGTGCCACCGACGAGCGACTCCGGCGTTCCGTGGCGATCAAGCAGATCCACATTAAAGCCAGCCTGCCGGAGGCCGAACGCGAAGTCACGCGCCAGCGCGCGATCCGCGAGGCCCGCAACGCGGCGCGGTTCCAGCACCCGAACGCGATCGTGGTGTTCGACATCACCGAGCACGAGGGCGACCCGTGCCTGGTGATGGAGTACCTGAAGTCGCGCAGCCTCGCCGCGGTGCTGTCCGCGCAGGGCACGTTGCCGTTGACCCAGGTCGCGCGGATCGGCGAGCAGGTCGCCTCGGCGCTGATCGCCGCGCACCAGGCGAGCATCGTGCACCGCGACGTGAAGCCGGGCAACATATTGCTCGACGACCACGGCACGGTCAAGATCACCGACTTCGGCATCTCCCGCGCCGCGGGCGATGTCACGCTCACCGAGACCGGCCTGATCTGCGGCACCGCCGCCTACCTCGCGCCCGAGGTGGCCCGCGGCGCTGACCCGACCCCGGCCGCCGACGTGTTCTCTTTGGGCGCCACGCTCTTTCACGCGCTGGAGGGCGAACCGCCCTACGGCGCGAGCGCGAATCCGCTCGCGGTGCTCTACGCCGCGGCCAACGGTCAGGTCAGCGAGCCCCGAAACGCTGGGCAGGCCACCGACTTCCTGCTCGCGCTGCTGAACCCGAATCCCGAGGAACGGCCGAGCATGCGCGTCGCGCGCGACACTCTGGCCGCCTTCGCCGACTCCGCCGCGGTGCCCGCCGGATTCGTCCCGGCCAGTGAGGCTTTCGCGCGCCAGTCCGCCTCGGACGCGGCGACGCGCGCGCTGCGCAACCCGGTGCCACAGCCCACCTACCAACCGACCGAACGGCACGCACGCCCGCTGCCGCCGCCGCAGCACGCCGCCGCGCACCCGAACA
>NZ_BDCF01000073.1 GCF_001613365.1 Nocardia xishanensis NBRC 101358 | reverse complement strand
GTCGTCGCCGCACCGCACGAAGGACCGCTGCGCGCCGCGGCCGCCGGCCGTGCCGCGCTGCTCGAGCCGCGGGTTCCCGTACTCGACCACAACCGCCTGCTGCGCTTCCTCGCGGCCGGAATCGCCGTGCTGCGCATCGTCGACCCCGCGCGCGCTGGCACGGCCGTGCCCGACCTGACCGAACTCGCCGACGTGCTCGACGCCGAGGCGCTGCGCGACGGGCCGCACAACGAAGTCTTCCACAACCCGGCCAAGACGCTGGCCGCGCGCATGCAGCAGCGCGGCATCGTGCTGGCCGGCGACTCCCCCGCCGCGGCGGAACTCGCCGAGCACGGCGCCGAGGTGCTGCTCCAAGCCGCGGGCCGGGTGGCCACCGCGGCCGATCTCGCCGAGGCGGTGGCCGCCAATCCGCGCATGGTCGAGGCGGCGGGCGAATCCGCGCCGGACTTCGATCCGCTGTTCCACGACGAGGAACTCGACGGGCCCGCGCCGGTGGAGCGGATCCGGGTGTTCGTGCTGAGCGCCGATCCCGATCAGGCCGCCGCGCGGCGCCGGGTCGCGGTGTTCGGCGGCGGCGGTTCCGGTCTCGTCGACGCGGACCTGGTGAACGCCGAGGTCGATCTGTTGCAGAACAGCCTGACCGATCCGGCCGCGCCGGCACGGAACGAGGCGTCCGGCGCGTCCGGGCGCGCTACCGAACTCGAACAGCTGGCGATCCTCGCGCTGCGCCTGGAGATGGCCGCGGCCTACCTGCGGCTGATCGGCTCGCGCGGCGCGGCCGCCGAGCCCTCCGGCGGCTTCGCGGGCCAACAGTACGACGGGGGACGCTACTAGTGCACGAACTCGTTGGTGCACTGCGTTCCTACGCATGGGGTTCGCGCACCGCGCTCGCTAGGCTGTGCGGCCGACCGGTCCCCTCGGCACACCCGGAGGCCGAACTCTGGTTCGGCGCGCATCCCGCCGATCCCGCGCACGTGAAGACGGCGATCGGCACCACGTCGCTGCTGGAGTTCGTCGCCGCCAACCCGCATCGCGAACTGGGCTCCGCCGCGCCCGAATTCGGCGGCAAGCTGCCGTTCCTGCTGAAGATCCTGGCGGCAGAGGAGCCGCTGTCGTTGCAGGCACACCCCTCGGCGACGCAGGCGCGCGCCGGGTTCGAGCGGGAGAACCGCGCGCGGGTGCCGCTGGATTCGCCGATGCGCAACTACCGCGACGAGAACCACAAGCCGGAACTGGTGGTCGCGCTGGATCGCTTCGAGGCGCTGGCCGGGTTCCGCGAGCCGCACCGCACCGTCGAGCTGTTCCGCGCGCTGGAGGTGCCCGAACTCGCGTCGTACACGGAGATGCTTGCCTCTCAACCGGATTCGGCGGGTCTGCGGACGCTGTTCACCACCTGGATCACGCTGCCCCAGCCGGTGCTCGCCACGCTGCTGCCCGCGGTGCTCGACGGCTGCGTGCGCTACCTGTCCGGAAAGGGCAAGCGCGCCTTCACCCTCGAGGCGCGCACGGCGCTCGAACTCGCGGAAGCCTATCCCGGCGACGCGGGTGTGCTCGCCGCGCTGCTGCTGAACCGGGTCACGCTGGAGCCGGGCCAGGGGCTGTTCCTCGACGCCGGGAACCTGCACGCCTACCTGCGCGGGCTCGGCGTGGAGATCATGGCCAACTCCGACAACGTGCTGCGTGGCGGACTCACCCCCAAGCACGTGGACGTGCCGGAATTGCTGCGTGTGCTGGATTTCGAGCCGATCGACCTGCCGATCGTGCTGCCGGAACCGGCCGGCGACGGCTCGGTCCGATACCGCACGCCCGCGCCGGAATTCGCGCTGCGCCGCTTCGATCTCATCGAAGGCTCGGGACAGGTGCCGCTCACGTCGGCGGGGCCCGGCATCGTACTGTGCACGGCCGGCACCGTGCGGCTGCTCCAGGACGGCACCGAACTGCTCGTCGGGCGCGGCGCCGCGGCCTGGATCTCCGCCGCCGACAGCGATATTCGCGCCCAAGCGGTGGACGGACCCGCCCAGGTCTTCTGCGCCTGCCTCGGCGCGGGCAACTGAGCGACGCGGCAGGCGCTCGGCCGACGATCGGCGAACACGATAAGTTAGCCGGGATCGGCGAAACGAGAGAGGACCTTCACGACATGTCTGCTGGCGGTGGCAAGAAGGCGATTCTGGCCGCGTTATCGGCGAACGCCGGTATCGCGGTGGCGAAGTTCGTCGGCGCGGCGATCACCGGCTCGGCCTCGATGCTGGCCGAGGCGGTGCACTCGGTGGCCGACACCTCCAACCAGGGCCTGCTGCTGTTCGGCCAGCGTCGCGCCGAGCAGGAAGCCGACGAACTGCATCCGTTCGGATACGGGCGCAACCGCTACTTCTACTCGTTCATCGTGGCGCTCGTGCTCTTCACGCTCGGCTCGGTCTACGCCATCTACGAGGGCATCCACAAGATCCAGCATCCCGAGGAACTCAGCTCGCCGCTCGTCGCGATCGTCATCCTGTTGATCGCCATCGGGCTGGAGACCTTCAGCTTCGTCACCGCCATGCGCGAATCGCGCCCGCTCAAGGGCGGCGCCAGCTGGTGGCGGTTCATCCGCAACTCACGCAGCCCCGAACTGCCCGTCGTGCTGCTGGAGGACACCGGCGCGCTGATCGGTCTGCTCCTCGCCTTCCTCGGCGTCGGCCTCACCATGCTCACCGGCAACGCGGTCTGGGACGGCATCGGCACCCTGTGCATCGGCGCGCTGCTCGGTGTCATCGCGATCATCCTGATCATCGAGATGCAGAGCCTGCTGATCGGTGAGGGCGCGACCCCTGAAGAGGACAGGGCGATCAGGGAGAGCCTGGTCGACGGCGAGCGCATCGACCGCGTCATCCACCTCAAGACCCAGTACCTCGGTCCGGAGGAGATTTTGGTGGCGGCCAAGGTGGCGATCACGCCGGGTCTGGACATCGCGACCATCGCCGCGGCCATCGACGCCGCCGAGGCGCGGGTGCGCCGGGCCGTGCCCGCCGCGCGCATCATCTACGTGGAGCCCGACCTGTATCGCACGCAACCCGTGTCGTAATCGTTCGTCCTTCGTGAGCACCGTTTGCCCCCAGGCGACGGTGCTCACGCATGTCCGGGCCGTGTGTCGGCGGCGGTTCGCCCGGTGAAATCCAGGTACGCAGGGCGTATGTCGGCCAGAGACGGCAGGGCAGCGATCTTCGCGGCGCTGGGCGCGTACGCCGGGATCGCCCTCGCCGAATTCATCGGGTAGGCGATCACGGGTTCCTCGTCGATGCTCGCCGAGGCGATCCACTCGATCGCCGACGCCACCAACCAATTCTTGCTGCTGATCGGTCAGCGCCGCGTGACGCAGCGCCCGGATAGGCTGCATCCCTTCGGGTACGGGCGAAACCGCTACTTCTACGCGTTCGTCGTCGCACTGGCGCTGTTCTCGCTCGGTTCGCTGGTGGCCTTCAGCTCGCCACCGCGCGGCGCGAATCACGCCCGCTCGAGGGCGAATCCAGCTGGTGGACGTTCATCCGCAACTCCCGCAATCCGGAGCTGCCGGTGGTGCTGCTCGAGGACAGCGGCGCGCTGATCGGCCTGCTGTTCGCCTTCGCGGGTGTCGGGCTGACGATGCTGACCGGCGACCCGATCTGGGACGGCGTCGGCACCGTGGCGATCGGCGGGCTGCTCGGCGCCATCGCGATCGTGCTGATCGTGGATCGTGGAGGCGAAAGGTCGCCTCGCCGAAGGGGGACTCGGTCTGATCGCAGCGGACGGCTCATTCCGTCGAGCGCGGCTTCGAGTCTGGGTCAGCGGTGCTGAGGCTGGCGGTTGTGTAGCAGGTCGAGGGGTTCGGTGCGGATGTCGAATTCGTCGCGCAGCACGTGGCGGGCGGCATGCATGCCGTTCATACCGTGCACGCCGGGGCCGGGCGGGGTGGCCGAGGAACAAAGGTAGACGCCGGGTAGCGGGGTGGCGTAGGGGTTCCAGCGCGGTGCGGGGCGAAACGCGGTCTGGCGCAAAGTCATCGCGCCCGCGGAGATGTCGCCGCCCACGTAGTTGGCGTTGTGCTTCGGCATTTCGGCGGCGGTGATCACGTTCTCGGCGAGGATCAGATCGCGGAAGCCGGGCGCGAAACGCTCCACCTGGGCGATGACCGCGTCGCTGATGTCGCGATCGGATCCGTTCGGCACGTGGGCGTAAGTGTAGAAGGTCTGCGAGTCACCGGGCGCGCGGCCGGGATCGACGACGCCGGGCTGGATGGCGAGCACATAGGGACGCTCGGCGTGGCGGCCCGCGGCGACCGCGCCCTCGGCGGCCATCGCCTCGGCCCGGCTGCCGACCAGATGCAGGGTGCCCGCGCGCTCGCACCCCTCGGCCCGCCACGGCACCGGACCGGAGAGCGCGAAATCGACCTTGCACGCCGCGCCGCCGTAGCGGAATCGAAGCAGCCTCTTGACATATCGCTTGGGCAGTCGACCGGCCGCGAGGCGGAGCAGGCCCTGGGGCGCGAGATCGAGCAGCACGGCGCGCGCACCGGCGAACTCGTCCAGCGATTCCACCCGGTGGCCGACGTGCAGCCGCCCGCCGAGTTCTTCGAGTTCGGCGATGAGCGCGTCGGGGATGGCCTGGCTACCGCCGCGCGGAATCACCCAGCCGCCCGCGTGGCCGAGCGTGGCCAGCAACAGGCCCGCGCCCGCAGCGGGCAGTGCGCGGGGAGAGGTGATCGCATGGGTCGCCACGCCGGTGAGCAGCGCGGGCGCGATGTCCTCGTGGAACCGCGCGTTCCACAGCGGCGACCCCTGTTCGGCGAGCCGCAGGCCGAAACGCACCGCGGTGGGCAGATCGTCCGGCAGGCGGCGCAAGTCGGCCATGGTCAGGTCGACCACGCCCTGCCAATTCCGCACCAGCGGTTCGAACAACCTGCGCCAGGCGGCACCGTCGCGGCCGAGGTCGGCAGCGGTGCGGTCGAGATCCAGCCAGGCCAGCCCGGCCCGGCCGCCGTCCAGCGGATGCGCGTAGGACACCTCGGGGACGAGCAGGTCGACCCCGCGCTCACTCAGATCGAAGGCGCGAAAGAAGGGCGACGCCAACGCCATCGGGTGCGCGCCGGAGCACACGTCGTGGTGGAATCCTGGCAACGTCAGCTCAGCGGTACGAGCGCCGCCGCCCGCGGTGGTCTCGGCCTCGTACACCTCGACGGACAGTCCCGCCGAGGCGAGGACGACCGCCGCGGCCAAGCCGTTGGGCCCCGAGCCGACAACCACGACATCAGCCATGGCCCCACGCTACCCGCGCTCTGCGGCCCCCACTCCGGCCAGCCATTCGTCGACCAAGATCCGCAGGCGCGCCTCCCGCAACTGCGGCATCAGCCTGCCGCCGCGCGCGAGAGTGGCCATGCCGTGGATCGAACTCCAGGCCACTTCGGTACGCGCGCCGAGATCGGGTTCGTCGACGAACGGGCGGAACAGGCGTTCCAGCTCGCCGAAACCGTCACGCAGCGCTTGCGGCGCCTCCGGCCCGAAGACCAGCTCGGTCTTCATCAGGAACATCGCGTCGTAGAGCGCGGGGTTGGCGTCCGCGAAGTCGAGATAGGCCCTGGCCACCGATTCCAGCGCACCGGCGGGGGTCTCCGCGCCGGCGTGCGCCGCGCGCAACGCGGCGGCGAGTTCGGCGAAGCCCTGTTCGGCGACCGCCGTGACGATGGCGGACTTGCCCGCGAAGTGGCTGTAGAGCACGGGCTGGCTGTATTCGATGCGGTCGGCGAGCTTGCGCACCGTCACCGCTTCCCAGCCTTGGGACTCGGCGAGCTCGCGGGCGGTGTCGATGATGCGCCGATGACGTTCGGCCCGTTCGCGTTCCTTACGAGTCTGGGTGCTCATGGGAAAATTCTAGCACCGCTAGACAATCTATCGAGGCTCGTTTATCGTTGCCTCAGATCTAGCGCCGCTAGAATTAGTAGCACAACCCAGGAGCAACCCGTGATCGTCTCCCGCATCGCCACCGTCCTGTCCCTGATCGGCGCGGCCTTCATCGTGTACGTCGGCCTCAACTACGTGATCGCCCCCGAATCCGTCGCTCCCGGCTTCGGCCTGCCCGCCTGGCCGGAAGGCGAGGCCGCCGCCTTCATGAACCTCAAGGGCGTCTGCGACATCGTGCTCGGGCTGGTCATCCTGGCCCTGCTCGCCGCGAAGCAGCGGTACGCGCTCGGCATCGCCACACTGGTGATCGCGTTGGTGCCGTTCGGCAACATGCTCACCGTCCTGCGCTGGGACGGTTCGGCGGGCGCGGCGTTCGGCATCCACGGACTCACCGCCGCGCTCGTCGCGCTCACCGGCGCGCTGCTGCTCCGGGAACGGTCGGTCGCGAAGGCCGCCGCGGTGTGATCCCCGACATACACCCGGTGCACGCGATGACTTCCGCGACCGAGCGCCGTCCTCTTCACTGAACACATCGTGAGCACAGGAGAACGAACCATGGCTACCAAGCCGCACGGCCCCGCGTCCTACTTCCCCACCATCGAGGCCAAGTACGGCCGCGCTGTCGACGAATGGTTCGCCCTGCTCCGCGACTGCGGCATCGAGGGGCACAAGCCGCAGGTCGAGTGGCTGAAGGCCGAGCACGGCATGGGCCACGGCCACGCCACCGCACTCGTCCAGTACCACCTCAACCCGGGCAAATGGGCGGTCTGAGCAACCACGGAGCAGCGACGAACGAAGGGCCCGCGGGATACGCGGGCCCTTCGTCGATCGCCAGGGCGGCACCGGCCTGCGGAGGCAGTGGGTGGTGCGATGCCGCCCGCGACCCCGGCGTTGACCGGGGACGTCGTGGGTCAGGCCGGGACCAGGCTCTTGTCGGCGGGTTCCACCGCCTCCGGCGCGGCGTGCTCGTCGATCATCGTGCGCTCGTCGAAGGGCAACTTGCGGTCGAGCACCAGCCGGACCTGGTCCACGTCGATGGTCTTGGTCCAGGTGCCGATCAGCACGGTCGCGACGGCGTTGCCGGAGAAGTTCGTCAGTGCGCGGGCCTCCGACATGAAGCGGTCGATGCCGACGATCAAGCCGACGCCGTCGAGCAGCTCCGGACGATGGCTCTGCAGACCGCCGGCGAGGGTCGCGAGACCAGCGCCGGTGACACCCGCCGCCCCCTTGGAGGCGACGATCATGAACAGCAGCAGGCCGAGCTGTTCGGGAAGGCTGAGCGGCTTGCCCATCGCGTCGGCGATGAAGATCGAGGCCATGGTCAGGTAGATGGCGGTGCCGTCCAAGTTGAACGAATATCCGGTCGGCACGACGACGCCTACCGTGGTCCGCTCGACGCCGAGGTGCTCCATCTTCGCGATCAACCGCGGCAGCGCGGATTCCGAGGACGAGGTGCCGACGATGAGCAGGTACTCCCGCGCCAGGTACCGGACCAGTTTCAGGATCGACACACCGGACACCACGCGCACCAGCACGCCGAGCACACCGAAGACGAACACCAGGCAGGTCAGGTAGAAGGCGATCATCAAGGTGGCGAGCTGGACCACCGCGTCGAGGCCGGTCTTGCCGACGACGTTCGCGATCGCGCCGAACGCGCCGATCGGGGCCAGCCACAGAATCATCGAGAGAACGCGGAAGACAAGCTTCTGCGCCAGCGTCACCGCGCGCAGAATCGGCTCGCCCACGCTGCCCATGGCCTGCACCGCGAAGCCGACCAGCAGCGCGACGAACAGGGCCTGCAGCACGCTGCCCTCGGTGAGCGAGGAAACCAACGTGGTCGGAATGATGCCGTTGATGAACTCCCAGGTGCCGCCCGCACTGTGCGCCTGGTCGGCGTACTTCGCGCCCGCGCCCGCGGTCTTGGCGATGTTCATTCCACTGCCCGGTTCCAGCAGGTTGCCGACCAGCAGGCCGATGCCGAGCGCGATGGTCGACATGACCAGGAAGTAGCCGAGCGCCAGCCCGCCGACCTTGCCGACGGTGGCCGCGGCGCGCACCGAACCGATACCGAGCACGATCGTGCAGAAGATGACCGGCGCGATCATCATCTTGATCAGGTCGACGAACATGGTGCCCAGCGGGGCCAGCGAGACGCCGACGCCGGGCGCGAGCCAGCCGACGAGAATGCCCGCGCCGACAGCGGCGATGACCGCCAGATACAGCCAGTGGGTGCGGTCGCGCCGTGACGCGCGAGGTGTGTCGCTCATGGCGAATCATGTCCTCCGAGTGGTACCGGAATGCGGGCCTTACCGACCGCGTGTGCAAAATAATGACGAGCCGCGTGACGCGGGTCACTGTTTGGTGCATAACGTTCAGTGGAGGTCAGCTCGTGCGACGTCGTCGCTTCACAGACGCCGCCGGGTCCAACCCGATCGGTCGCCGCGAGGGGCGGCCACACGGCCCGCGGCTCTCGCTCGCGGGCCAAGCCTTCGTCCTGCAACTCGTGGTGCTCGCGATGATGATCGCCATCGCGGCGGTGCTCGCGGTGATCGACGCGCGGTACACCAACGACGTGACCACCGAACACGAGGTCACCGACGTGGCGGTGAGCCTGGCGCAGGCCCCGTCCACCCGCGCGGCGGTGCTCTCCGACAACCCGACCGCGCAGCTGCAACCGGTGACCGAGCGAATCCGGGTGCAGACCGGCATGGACTTCATCGTGGTGATGGCGCCGGACCGGACGCGGTTCACCCACACCAATCCCGAACGCATCGGTCAGCCGTTCAGCGGAACCATCGACAGGGCGCTGGCCGGGGAGACGTTCACCGAGACGTTCACGGGCACGCTCGGCCCGTCCATTCGCGCCGTGACACCGGTGTACGACGGCGACCGGATCGTTGCGCTGGTGTCCGCGGGCGTCACGCGGGCGCGCATCGGCGATCAGGTCGCGACGCAGCTGCCGAAGATCATGGGCGTCGCCGCCGCGGGCCTGGTGGCCGCCGCGCTCGGTTCGTTCCTGCTGAGCCGCCGGCTGCGCCGCCAGACCCTCGGCCTCGCGCCCGACGAACTGCGCGTCATGTACGAACATCACGACGCGGTGCTGCACTCGATCCACGAGGGGCTGGTGGTCTTCGGTGCGGGCGAGGAGGCCGAGGTCGTCAACGACGAGGCGCGGCGACTGCTCGACCTGCCGGAGGGGGTCGTGCTGCGCGGCGATCTGCCGGTCTCGATGCGAAGGATGAGCTGGGGCGCGGTCCGCGACGAGATGCACGTGACCAACGACCGGATCCTGCTGGTCAACCAGGACGTCGTCGCCTCGCAGGGCCACGCGCTCGGCACCGTCATGACCATCCGCGATCACACCGAACTGCGCAGTGTGCTGGGCGAACTCGATTCGGTGCGCGGTTTCGCCGAATCACTGCGCGCCCAGGCGCACGAGTCGGCCAACCGATTGCATACGGTGATCACCATGGTGGAGCTCGGCCGGTATCGCGAGGCGGTCGAATTCGCGACCGCCGAACTTCGGCTCTCCCAGTCGCTCATCGACCGGATGATGGGCGCGGTCGGCGATCCGGCACTGGCCGCGCTGCTGCTCGGTAAAGTCGATCAGGCCGCCGAACGTAATGTGGAGCTGACGATCTCGGCGGAGCTCGACGCCACCGCGCCGCTCTCGGCACGCGAGGCGGTCACGCTGGTCGGCAACCTGATCGACAACGCCATCGACGCCGCCGCGGCCAGCGCGGGCGCGTGGGTGGAAGTCACTGTGCGCCAGGAAGATTCGGATCTCTTCTTGCGCATCGCCGACAGCGGGCCCGGCATGTCGGCGGAGGCGTTCGCCCGTGCGGCCGAGCGTGGGTACACCACCAAGGACGACCACCAAGGGCTCGGCCTCGCGCTGGTGCACCGGGTCGTCGCCAGGCACGGCGGGACGATCGACGCCCGCCGCGAGCCGGAAAGCGCGGTGACGGTGACCATTCCGCGCCGGTCGGGAAAGGACGCATCGTGATCCGAGTGTTGATCGTCGAGGACGAGCCGCTGATCGCCGAGGCCCATCGCGCCTACGTCGAACGCATCCCCGGCTTCACCCCGATCGGCATCGCGCACACCGGACGCGAGGCGATGCGGGCGACCGCGGCGGCCGCCGCCGAGGGCGCACCCGTCGACCTGGTGCTGATGGACATCGGCCTGCCCGACGCCAGCGGGCTCGACGTCGCCGCCGCGCTCAGCGGCCTCGCGCCGAGCCCGGACGTCATCGCCATCACCTCGGCCCGCGACCTGGCCATGGTGCGCACCGCCGTCGCCAGCGGCGTGGTCCTCTACCTGTTGAAGCCGTTCACCTTCGCCGCGTTCTCCGACAAATTGGAGCGCTACCGAGAATTCCGCACCGCGCTACCCGCGGGCGAGTCCGCGCTGACCCAGCTCGACATCGATCGCGCCCTGAGCGCCCTACGCACCCCTGACCAACGAGCCAACACCCCGAAAGGCGTTGCCCCGCAAACGCTCGAGGAGATCTCCCGGATCGTGCGCACCGCCGAGGACGGCATCACCGCCGCCGACACCGCGACCAGCATCGGCGTCTCTCGCATCACCGCATGGCGCTACCTGGAGAAGCTCGCCGACGACGGCCTCGTCGTCCGCCGCTCGGACTACGGCCGCGCCGGCCGCCCCAAAACCCGCTACGTCTGGAAACGCCCCGACTGACCGAGCCGACCGCAACCTCGCACCCGATGCACACGCCTCGCATGGGTGCTCTGCGCTGCGAGGCGTGTGGGCGATCTGCGCAGTGGGCCGTCGCACGCGGCGGGCACGCTTGCCGAGGGTGTGGGGATGGAGTTCTGTCAGACGTCGGTGGAGAAGCGGATGCCGCCGTCCGGGATCTCGACGCCGGGCCAGACGCGGGCGCCGCGTAGGAGTTCGCAGCGGGCGCCCACGTTCGCGCCGTCGCCGATGACGCCGTCGCGGACCAGGGCGCGGGGGCCGATGCGGGCGCCGAAGCCGATGATGGAGCGTTCGACGGTCGCGCCCGCTTCGATGATCGCGCCGTCGAAGATCACCGCGCCGTCGAGCCGGGCTCCCGCGCCGATCTCCGCGCCGCGGCCGACGACGGTGCCGCCGATAAGCAGCGCGCCGGGCGCGACGCCCGCGCCGGGGTGGACCAGGGATTCGCCGCGCTGGCCTGGCAGCGCCGGCGAGGGGGCGATACCGCGGACCAGGTCGGCCGAGCCGCGCACGAAGTCCTCCGGGGTGCCCATGTCACGCCAGTACGACGTGTCGACGTGGCCCTGCACCCGCGCGCCCTCGGCGAGCAGCGCGGGGAAGACCTCGCGTTCCACCGACACCGGACGCCCGGAGGGGATCTTCTCGATGTATTCGCGGCGGAAGACGTAACAGCCGGCGTTGATCTGATCGGTCGGCGGATCCTGGGTCTTCTCCAGGAACGCGGTGACCCGGCCGTTCTCGTCGGTGGGCACACAGCCGAACGCGCGCGGATCGGAGACGCGCACCAGATGCAGCGTCACGTCGGCGTTGGTCGACTCGTGGGTGTCCAGGATCGCGCCGAGATCGGTGCCGCCGAGCACGTCACCGTTGAAGACCATCACGTTGTCGGCGCGCAGCTTGGGCAGCACGTTGCGGATGCCGCCGCCGGTGCCGAGCGGTTCGGTCTCGGTGACGTACTCGAGCTCGAGGCCGAGCTCGGCGCCGTCGCCGAAGTGCTCCTCGAACACCTCCGCCTTGAACGAGGTGCCGAGCACGACGTGGGTGATCCCGGCCTCGGCGATGCGCGCGAGCAGGTGGGTGAGAAACGGCAGGCCCGCCGTCGGCAGCATCGGCTTGGGTGCCGAGAGGGTCAGCGGGCGCAACCGCGTGCCCTGGCCGCCGACCAGAATCACGGCGTCGGTGCCTGGATGTCCTGCCATCAAAGTTCCCCTGTTCACAGTGGATCGTTCCGAGCCGGGCACCGGCCCGAGGCGACCGCTTTCCCGCGGCCGTCACCGGGGCGCATTACGCCCGGTGGCCGCGGTCCGCGCTCGTCGGCCGTGCTCCTACGCCTGTTGGCCGCGCTCCCGGGCCAACTCACGCAGCGCAGATCGAACCGCAATCCGGGAGCGAATCGCAAGTCCGGCGCGCAACGCGAGCCGCAGCGGCGCCTGCCACCAGTGCGGATGCCGGTCGGCCTGGAAGCGGTACGCGCTGGCGTGATGCGCGGGCAGCATCACCTCGGGGTGGCGCCCAGCGGCGTGGCCCTTGGCGTGGGTGACCTCGGCTGTGGGCACGAACACATTGTGCCAGCCCGCCTTGCCCATGCGGTCGCCGAAGTCGACGTCCTCCATGTACATGAAGTAGCGGGAATCGAAGCCGTCGATCGAGTCGAAGGCGGCGCGGCGCACCAGCAAGCACGAGCCGGACAGCCAGCCGACGCTGCGCTCGGAGATCTCCTCGTTCTCCTGCCGGTAGCGGCGGGTCCACGGGTTGCCCGGCCATACGGTGCCGAGGATGGCGTGGCCCGCCCCGTCCAGCAGACCGGGCACCGAACGCGCCGACGGGTACACGCTGCCGTCCGGCTCGAGCACCATGGGCCCGAGCGCGCCCGCCCTCGGCCAGCGCTCGGCGGCCTCGAGCAGCTTGTCGATGGAGTCGGAGCCCCAGCGGACGTCGGGATTGGCGATGACGACGAATTCGATGCCAGGGTCGATCTCGGCCACGGCGCGGTTGATCGCGCCGCCGTATCCGATGTTGCCGCCGGTGCGCAGCAGCCGCACGTGCGAGTTGGCCTCGGCCACCAGCTCGGGCACGCCGTCGACCGACCCGTTGTCGGCCAGGATCACCTGCGGTTTCTCGGTGGTGGCGTGGGCGAGGGTTGTGATGAAGTGCTCGAGGTGCTCGCCCGGTGAATAAGTCACCGTGACGACGGTAAGGCGACCGGGGGCCGCGGAATCGGAAGCGCTCACGACTCCGCCTCGCTGACGCTCGGCTGCGTCGTGCGCGCAGGCGCGCTGTGTCGATGGTTCACTCGCTTACGCTCACTCACGAGCAGCCAGCCTAGTCGGAACCGCGTGACCGCGCGTCCTCCGGTGCGAACCCGCCGCCGGACCGATCGGTCTTCCGCCGTTCTCGCCGACTGCTTGCCGCGTCGATCGAAAAGGCCACGGGCCGACCGTTTCTCACGGATTCACCCTCGCGCGGCACGCAGCGCGTCGTGCAGCGCGCTGCGCCAGTCCCGCAGCGGCGCAAGGCCTGCCGTCACCCAGGACCGGTCGGACAGCACCGAATAGGCCGGGCGCCGAGCCGGTCTCGGGAACGCCGTGGAATCGCACGGCCGCACCCGCTCCGGATCGGCGCCGACCTCCTCGAACACCGCCCTCGCCAGATCGAACCAGCTCGCCACGCCCGAGTTGGTGGCGTGCAGCAGCCGCGGCGCTCCCGGCCGCGCGACGAGCTCGAGCAGGCCCGCGGCCAGATCGGCGGCGTAGGTCGGCGACCCGACCTGATCGTTCACCACGTCGACGGTTTCGCGCTCGCGTTCCAGGCGCAGCATCGTCGCCACGAAGTCGTTGTCGCGCCCCGTATACACCCAGGCCGTCCGCACCACGTGTGCGCGCGGAGCCGAATCCAGCACGGCCCGTTCGCCTGCCAGCTTGGATCGCCCGTACACGGTGGCAGGACCGGTCGAGTCGTCCGTGTCATACGGCGCGCTCTGGGTACCCGGGAACACATAGTCGGTGGAGAGATGGATGAGCCGGGCATCGGCGCGCGCGCAGGCGGCGGCGAGCACGGCCGGGCCGGTCTCGTTGCCCGCGAACGCGGCATCGGGGTCCGACTCGGCTTTGTCCACCGCGGTGTAGGCGGCGCAGTTGAGCACGACGTCACCAGGGGCGATCACGGCGCGCACCGCGTCGGCGTCGGTGATGTCGAGGTCGGCGCGACGGTAACCGCGGGCGTTCGGGGCCAGGCGCAACAGCTCCCTGCCGACTTGGCCCGCGGCCCCGATGACGACGAGACGTGCGGTGGCGGCGGGCGGTACGGCGGCGGTCACGGGCGCAAGTCTGGCACGCCGTGACACCTGCGGGTACGGCCGCGCGGGGTAACCGTTGGTTAGCCTTGAGCCACGTCTACCGGGGGCGGCGGACGTGGGGGCGGTCGGGGTGCATACAGGGGCTTGTCGAGAGGATGCGCAGTTGCAGCGGAGGAAGACACCGGTGCCGTCGCGACTCGCCGGCGCGGACACCGGCGCCGCGTGGGGCCCTGCGCATGCCTTCATCGCCGCCGCGGCGGCCGTGGTGCTGGTCGTCACCGGCTTCGCCTGGCACAGCGTCGATTCACTGATCGCCAACATCGAGCGCATCGGCGATCTCGGTCTCGGCGGCGGCCGCGACGGCGCGGTCGACATCCTGATGGTCGGGGTCGACAGCCGGACCGACGCGCACGGCAATCCGCTCACCACCGCCGAACGGGCCATGCTGCACGCGGGCGACGAGGTCGGCACCAACACCGACACCATCGTGCTGGTCCGGGTGCCCAATGACGGCCGGTCCGCGACCGCCATCTCGCTGCCCCGCGATTCCTACGTCGACATCCCCGGCATCGGCAGGGGCAAGATCAATTCGGCCTACGGCGCGACAAAGGAGACCGAGCGGGCGAAGCTGATCGGGCAGGGCGTCTCGGAGGCCGAGGCCGAGCGGCAGTCGACCAAGGCGGGGCGCCAGGCGCTGATCAAGACCGTCGCCAACCTCACTGGCATCACCGTCGACCACTACGCCGAGGTGAGCCTGCTCGGTTTCGTGCTGCTCACCGACGCGGTCGGCGGCGTCGAGGTGTGCCTGAACAACCCGGTCGACGAGTGGATGTCGGGCGCGGAATTCCCGGCGGGCCGGCAGCGGCTCGACGGGCCGCGGGCGCTGAGTTTCGTGCGCCAGCGCCACGACCTGCAACGCGGCGACCTGGATCGGATCGTGCGCCAGCAGGTGTTCATGGCCCAGCTGGTCGGTCAGGTGCTCAGCACGAAGACGCTCGCCAATCCGGCACGGCTGAGGCACCTCAGCGAGGCGGTCGGACGCACCGTGGTGCTCGACGAGGACTGGGACGTGGTGGCCTTCCTCCAGCAGCTCCAGGATCTTTCCGGCGGTCAGGTGCAGTTCGAGACCATCCCGGTGACCGATCTCAACGGCATGACCAGCGACGGCGAGTCGGTGGTTCGGGTGGATCCCAAGACGGTCAAGTCCTATGTGGCCGCGCTGGTCGGCGAGCAGGCCGAGGCGGTCTCGGCGCCCGCGGTGGACCCGGCGACGGTCACGGTGAACGTCCTCAACGCGGGCGGCGTCGCCGGGCTGGCGGGTCAGGTGTCGCAAGCCTTGACGGCCAAGGGTTTCCAGTCCGGCCGAGTGGGCAACTATTCCGGTGGAAGTGTCACCGGCAGCAGGGTGCTCGCGGCGGACAGCGCGGATCCGAAAGCCAAGGCGGTCGCCGAAGCCCTCGGCAAGCTCACGGTGGTCGTGGACCCGTCGGTGTCGCCGGACTCGGTGAGCGTCGTCCTGGCGAGCGACTATTCTGGGCCGGGCTCGGCCGCGAGCTCCATGTTCGACTTCTCCGGAACGTCGACGCCGGCGACGCCGGTTCCGCCCGCCCCACCGATCGACGCAGGCCAGAATGGACCGAAATGCGTGAACTGAATCGCGAAGCCACCGATGCGTGACAAGAACCAGGCACTGACCCTCACCGAGGCGGTGCTCGACCCGATCCTCGCCCGCGAACCCGCGGGCCCCCGCGTCACGTACTACGACGACGCCACCGGCGCCCGAATCGAGCTGTCCGGGCTGACGCTGGCGAACTGGGCCGCCAAGACGGCCAACCTGATCCGCGACGAATTCGGCCTGAGCCCGGGCGCGCGGGTCGCGGTGCTGCTACCCGCGCACTGGCAGACCGCCGCCGTGCTGCTCGGTTGCTGGTGGGCAGGCACCGAGGTGGTGCTGAATCCCGACCCCGACGCCGACCTGGCGCTGGTGACGGCCGACCGTATCGATGACGCCGACGGCGTGGCCGAGGTCGCCGCGCTGTCGCTCGATCCGCTCGGCGCTCCGATCAGGGACCTGCCGGTCGGCATCACCGATTTCGCCACCGCGGTGCGCGTGCACGGCGACCAGTTCTTCCCGCGCGGCGCGGGCGTCGCGCTGGACGGCATGCCGGTCGCCGAGGTGCTCGCCGTCGCGCGGAAATCGGCCATGCGCCAAGGTTTCTCGGAGGGCGACCGGGTGCTGTCGAGCGCGCCGTGGGACACCGCCGACGAACTGATCAACGGTTTCGTCGCCGTGCTCACCGCGGGCGCGTCCCTCGTCCAGGTCGTCAACCCCGACCCCGATCAGCGCCAGCGCCGCATCGATTCCGAACGCGTCACCGCCCACGTCGGCTGACGCCGCGAGGCGTCGTTCCGCCTCACGCGTCCTCCTACCCCGGTAGGAGAACGCGTCCGACCGGAGGACGTTCCAGAATTGCGCCCGGAGCCGTACGGTGGACGTATCGCACAACGATGGGGTTGGTGGGATATGAAGGCGCAGTATTGGGTTCGATGGTTGTCGCAGCAAGGCTTGCCGAGGCTGGTCTTGCGTACGCAGGCGCGCCGCGGTGAGCCGTTCGCGCGGCTGATGGGCGGGCCGGACGGTATCGCCGATCCGTATCCGCTGATCGAGGAGATGCGCGGGCGCGGAAGGATCATGCGCACGTCGCTGTCCTGGGCCTCCTTCGACCACGAGCTGTGCCGAAGCGTCCTGCGGGATACGCGCTTCGGTGTGCGCAACAACGAGAGCTTCGACATCCCCAAACCCTTGCAACTGCTCGCGGACCACTCGCCGATGCCGCCGAATCCGGTCGAGCCGCCCTCCATGCTGGTGATCGATCCGCCCGAGCACACGGCCATGCGCAAGCCGGTGGCTTCGGCGTTCACCCCGCGCGCCATCGCCAAGCTGCGCGAGCGGGTCGAGACGGTCACCGAGGAACTGCTGGACGCGCTGCCGTCCGGCGGGTCCGCCGACCTCATCGCCTCGTTCGCCTCCCAGGTGCCGATCGCGATCATCTCCGAAATGCTGGGCTTCCCCGATTCCGATCGCGCCCGCTTCCTCGCCTGGGGCGACCAGCTGACCCCGCTGCTCGATGTCGGCATCCCGTGGCACGCGCACCACCGCGCCATGAAGGCCATGGAGGTGATGAACGACTACTTCGACGGTCACATCGCCCGGCTGCGCCGCGAACCCGGCGACGACATCCTCAGCACCCTGGTCACCGCGGGCGACCTGGACGACTACGCGCTGAAGGCCACCGCGAGCCTGCTGATGGGCGCGGGTTTCGAGACGACGGTCAATCTCATCGGCAACGGCGTCGTGCAACTGCTCGCCCACCCCGACCAGCTGGACCGGCTGCGCGCCGAACCGGAGCTGTGGCCGAACGCGATCGAGGAAGTGCTTCGTTTCGACTCCCCGGTGCAGACCACCGCACGCACCGCGCTGACCGACGTGGAACTCGACGGGGCGCAGGTGCGCGAGGGCCACACCGTGGTGCTGTCGCTGGCCGGCGCCAACCGCGACCCGAAGATCTTCCCCGAACCGAACCGCTTCGATGTGGCCCGTCCGAACGCCAAGGATCACCTCTCCTTCAGCAACGGCATCCACGTGTGCCTCGGCGCGAGCCTGGCCCGCATGGAAGGCGTTCACGCGCTGCGCGCGCTGTTCGAGCGGTTCCCCGACCTGCGGCTCGACGGCCCTCCGCAGCGCAGGAAGCTGTTCACGCTGCACGGATACGAGCGGATGCCCGTGCGTCTCGGCCGCCGCGCGGAGGCCGAGACGCCCGAACCCAGCTCGGTCTGAATCCGGCTCAGCTGAAGCCGACGGCCTGATCGCCCCACGCGGTGTGCACGTCGTGGTCGGGGTTGTCGACGACGCGGTCGACCGTGTCCATGACCAAGGTGGTGCACTTGGACGGCCGATAGGGCGGCCAGTGTTTGGAACCGTCCAGCGCGGCGGGCACCCCGTGCGTCGCGAAGGCCAACCAGCGGCGCATCATCCGCCCCGACACCTCCGTCGCCTGTTTGCGACCGCCGAGCCAGAACGTGGGGTCGTGGTTCAGGGTGCCGAAATTGCCGAACGTATAAGGCAATTCGGTGGCGTGCCCGGCGCCGACGCGGGCCGCGCGCAGCATCGGGGTGGCGTGGTCGAAGCGGTAAGCCCAGGTCATCGAGTGGCTCGCGTGCGCGTCGGCCACCCAGTGCGCGGGCATCCGGAACGCCGCGTCGGTGGACATGGCCAGCGCGCCGCGGGCCTTGCCCAGATCGGGGTAGGCCGAGGTGATCTCGGCGATCCGCTCGGCGGACAGATCCGGATGATTGCCCGCGGCGTCGCGCAGCATGATGTTCACCGCGTCCGGCGTCACCGGCATGATCGGCGAACGGAACAGCCGAAACAGCGAGGCCTCGTCCTTGTTGGTGCCGATGATGAGCGGCACGCGATGCGAACGGCCCCGCTGGAACAGGTCGATCGGATAACCCGGTAGCAGGTCGCCGTCCACCACCGGCGCCGCGGCCAGGCGACCCGGCTCCTCGAGCGGAATCTCGTCGAAGAGCACCCCGGCCGCCCGCACCACCCGCTCGATGGGCAGGTCGATCAGGTCGAGGGCCTGCGTCGGGGACATGTCCAGCAGTTCCAGATAGCGCCGCGCCACGATCGCGGCGCGCTGCTGTCCGAAAACCGTTGTGGCGGGAGGGCTCTGGGCGATGGCTCGGTGGAAGAGGCCCGCCGCGCGTGGCGCGGTGAGCAGCGCCGTCACGCATCCGGCGCCGGAGGACTGGCCGAACAGCGTCACGTTGTCCGGGTCGCCGCCGAACCCGGCGATGTTGTCGCGCACCCATTCGAGCGCCGCGAGCTGATCGCGCAATCCGAGATTCGGCGTGAAACCGTGGAACAGCGAGGACAGGTCGAGAAAACCCAGCGCGCCGAGCCGGTAATTGACGCCGACCACGACGACGTCGCCGGTCTCGGCGAGCTTGCGGCCGTCGTAGATTGCCTGAGCCGCCGTGCCGAGGCAGTAAGCGCCGCCGTGCAACCAGACCATGACCGGCCGCGGCTCGTCCGAACTACCGCTGGGCGCCCACACGTTCAGCCAGAGACAGTCCTCCCCCATTCGCAGGTCCGAATCGACCGGCACCATGGCGCCCATGGTCTGCGGGGAGATGGCGCCGAACCTCAGGCAGTCCCGTACGCCGTCCCACGACTCCGGCGGTGTCGGCGGCCGGAACCGCCGCGTGCCCGTGACCGGCGCGCCGTACGGGATACCGCGCCAAGTGGCGATCGGTCCGTCCAGGAAACCGCGCACCCGGCCGGAGGTGGTCTGGACTATGGGCCCTGCGCCGTCCGCATCCCAGCCGCGTTCGATCTCGAACCGAGTGCTCATCGCCGCGCACCTCCTGCCAACGACCCGCCGGTGCGCTGAGGGTTTGCCACACCCCGGGTCTTCACCTCGGGACTCTCTTCGAGGGTACGTGCGATTTCGCGGGCGCCACCGCCGAGCACGCGTCGACCGCGATCAGAGCGCTACCCTTGGCCGGTGCCGAATTACAGCTTTCGCTGCCGCAGCTGCGGTGACACCTTCGAGGTGAATCGCCCCATGGCCCAGTCGTCGGACCCGGCCGCCTGCCCGCGGGGCCACGACGACACGGTGAAATTGCTGACCACGTTCGCCACCGTCGGACGGGATGGCGGCGGCGCACCGCAGGCTCCGACGCCCCCGCCGAGCGGCGGCTGCTGCGGCGGCGGTTGCTGCGGCTGACGCGGTCGCCGCTCAGTCGGTGGGCTCGGCCTCGCGCCGATCGGCGTGACCCAGATCACGGTCCGGCGCGACCCGGTCGCGCACGCGCTGCTTGAGTACGGCGATGTCGGGAAACCCGCCGTCGGCCTTGCGCTCCCACACTTGTTCGCCGTCGACGGTGATTCGGAACACCCCGCCCGTGCCCGGAATGAGCGCGACCTCACCCAGTTCGGTGGCGAAGGTGCTCAGCAGTTCCTGCGCCATCCAGCTCGCCCGCAACAACCAGCGGCATTGGGTGCAGTACTCGATCGCGACACGTGGCATACGACTGGACGCTACCGAAGCGCGGCCGGGGTCGCGCTGTGTGCTGGGTCGCGCTGTGTGCTCACGACTCCACGACACCGTCGAGGTAGACCCACCCGCCGTCCTCCCGCACGAATCGGCTGACCTCGTGCAACGAACCGCGGCCGCCCTCGGCGCGGTAGTGCGCGACGAACTCGACGGTCCCCGTGTCGTCGAACGGCCCGCCGCGCTCGGTGCGCACGATCTCCAGGAACAGCCACCGTTGATCCGGATCCAGCTCCAGCCGCCGCGGCCTGGTCCGCGAATGCCAGGACCGCCGCAGGTAATCGACGTCACCCACGGCGAACGCGGTGTAGCGCGAACGCATGAGCGCCTCCGCCGTCGCCGCGGGCCGCGCGCCCGACAGCGCCGGACCACAACACTCACCGAACGACTCCCCGCGACGGCACGGACACGGCTGCGACTCATCCATGCCCGGATTCTCCCCCGCCCGTCACTCCGGGACGATCTCGGTGCGCACCCAGGCCGAATTCCCGCGGCCGACCCTGTCCAGCAGGCCGGAGATGGCGGCGGTCTGCTCGCGCCAGCGCCGCAGCTCGGTGACACTCGGCGCGAGTTCGTAATCGTGATGGTGGGCCGCCCTGGACAGTGCCGCCCACACCGCGGCCACCTGCGCGCTCGTCTCCGGACCGGTGTACACGCGCAGCGCGAGCAGCTGGGCGCGCATCGGGCAGCGCGCCAGCTCCGGCGCGAGGCGCGCCCACAACTCGTCCACCGCCTGTTCGAGTGCCAGCCGCAGAATCCAGGCCGTCGCCCGCGACCACACACCGCCCGCCGCGGTCACCTGGCCGTCCAGCAGCCGGTCCACCGCGTCGAGGCGCTCGGCCACCGTAGGGCGCGGCGGCATCCGCTTGGCCCGGTTCGGCCTGCGGTGTGGACGACGCCGCGGTCCGCGCGACCCGGTCACCGGCCCATCCAGGCGATGAACCGCTCGGTGTTCGCGATCAGCTCCCGCATCGGGCGATCGATGGGCACATGCGCGCCCGCCGTCACGTCGCGCAACGCGCCGACCAGCCATTTGCCTTCTCGCGCAAGGTGTTTGTTGAGGTTGTCGACGTTGTACTGCACGCCCATCACGGCCAGCGCCACCATGGCCCTTGTGGTCTGCGCGCCCTCGATGTGCTGCTCCACCTCGCGGTGGTTCATGCCGCGCGCCAGCAGCTCGCGCCGCGCCCTTGCCAAGCTGGCCGCCTCCACCGCGGATCGGCAGCAGGTCGCGACGAGCTCGTCGGCGATCGCCTCCGGCAGCTGCGGGGTGCGCACCAGCGACCGCGCGTCGTCCAGGTAGCGCCGCACCGGATCGCTCGACGTGCGCACCTCGATGACGGACCGTTCGCGCCGCTGCACTTCCAGCACGCAGGCGTCCAGCTGCATCCGGCGCACCGCCTCGGCCAACCGCTCGTCGTGGGTGAACACCACGACCTGCCGCGTCCACGCGACGAACGCGAGCACCCTGGCCAGCCCATCCACCTTCGCCGGGTCCATGGCTTGCACCGGGTCGTCGATCATCACGAAGCGAAACGGGCTCTCCTCCACGGTCGCCCGCGGCAGGAACAGCGAGAGGCCGAGCGCGTGCAGCTCGCCCTGGCTCATCACGCCGAGCGCCGCGCCGTCCACCTCGTCGACGGTGACGTCGAGCAGCACCCGGCGCGCGGTGCCCGCGTTGCCCTGCAAGCGAATCCCACCGAGTTCCACATTGCTCTGCTGGCGCAGGGTGCGCCAGATCCAGCGCGCGGTGGTCTCCAGCGGGGCCATGCGCTCGTCGCGCAGACCCGCAGTCGCCGATTTCAGCCAGTCCTCGGCCCGTTTCAGCGTGCGCAATTCGCCCGCACGCATGGCCACTTCGCGCGCACCGTCCAACCAGGCGGCGATCCGCGGCACCAGCGGCGCCCACACCTCGTCCAGCCGGTCGAGTTCCTTGCGGGTACCCTGCTGAACCAGCTCGAGCTCGTCGACGAGCCGGGTGTGCGCCAAGCGCAACCGATCCGGCAGGTCCGCCGAGTACTCCGCGCGGCTCAACGCGGCCCACTCCATCCAGGCCGCGCGCACCGCCGTGGTGTCGACGGTCGGCGGATTGCGCGGATCGAAGTCCAGTTCGGGCGGTACGTGGTCGGGCAGCGCCCGCGCGGCGCGCACCGCGGTGCGCAGCTCGTCGCGGGCGGTGGTGAGCGCGTCGACTCGCGCGCTGAGCCGCGCGATCGAGACGTCCGCGCCGCGCGACCACTCCGCGTCCAGCCTGCCCTGTCCGCAGACCGGGCAGGCGCAATCTCCGCTCGCCGCAGCGTGTTCCCTTGCGCGACGCAGCAGTTCGAGCACCCGCAGATCGGCTTCGGCGTCGGCGGTGGAATCCCGCGCCAGCGCGGCCGCGCAGGTCTCCAGCCGGGTGGCGACCGCGTCCACTTCGGCCTCGGTGGGCAGCGCGAGCCGGACGATGGCGCGCAGCCCGGCCGGGCCGTCGCCGCCCGCGACGCCACCGAGCATGTCGCGGCCGACCGCGGTGAGATCGGGTTGCGCCGGGCGCAGCAGCGTGGCCATGCGCACCGCGCGATCGTCGGCCACCGTCTCCACGGCCGCGAGCAGGTCGATCCGCTCCTGCCGGGAATCCCGTGCGGCACGCTCCCATTCGAGCCTGCGCGCGCGAATCCGCTCCTGTGCCAAGGTGAGTTCGTCGAGACCGAGCAGCTGGTGCAGCGCGTCGAACAGGTCGCTCGGCTTGCCGTCGACGAGGGCGCCGAGCTCGCTGTAGGACAGGAAAGGGCGGTACAGCTCGAGCACCGACGCCCACCGTGCCGCGTCGAAATCCGCAGGTGCGCCGCCCTTGCGCCGCTCGGTCCAGCGCGCGTCGGTGAGTTCGTCCTTCGGCGACCACTCTTTGGCGATGGTCAGCTCCGGATCGGCTCCTCCGGTGAGCAATTCCAGTTCGATGCGGGCGACGTCGCCGTCGTGCAGATTGCGCCAGCCCTCCCGCCACGCGGCCGAGCGGCCCTCCCAGCGGCGGTTGCCTCCGGTCAGCGCGAGTTCGGCGGCCTCGGCGAAGCTCGACTTGCCGCTGCCGTTGCGACCGACCACCAGGGTCAGGCCGGGGCCCGGCGGCACGCGCAGCGTCGCCTCGGCGCCGATGCCGCGGAAGCCGCGTACCCGGATCGCGCGCAGAAAGATGCCGGAGTCGTCGAATTCGGTTGCCCGAAGGCGGGAATCGACGGCATCCAGCGCACGCAGCACGGCATGCGCCACGTCGGGAGTGACCGCGGGGTCCTCGTTCAACCGTCGCGCGACCACGTCGGTCAGGCGCGGTACGGTCTCAGCCGTCGTGTCGACCGCGGGCTCCGGGCACACGTTGAAACCCCCTACACACCGCACCGCGGCGCGCCCCTCCCGCATTCGCGCGCGGTGTCACCGTCGAAAGCTGAGCGAAACGCTACCCGATCGAGCCGCATCCGCCCACCGGCGGTGGACGAGAGGAAGGAGATGCGAACCTGCCCGCGGGGATGGATATGGCCATCGAGCCGGCTGGGCCGCGACTCGATGTCCACCCCTCGGCCCAACCCCGGCGGGCAGCTCGATGGTGTGTCACCCGGTGTGGGTGGCCCGGTCGGAGCCGAACAGAACAGGATGCCAGACAACGGAATTCGGCGCAAGGCAAAGCGCCGAGTGAATCCGTCGCCCGCGCAGCGTCTTCCGGGCGAAAGCCGTGGGTACCTGCGGAGCTGTCGGTGGACTGGAGTAGAAATCCGAACAAGAGGAAATGGGGAGACGAGGATGACGCACGGACGTTCGGACGCCGCCCGATGAACGCACCGTGGCCCGAGGAACGGGTCGGCGAGCTCGCGCCGGACGGGAGCTCGCTAGCGGCGGCGCGCGGCCTCGCGGACCGCTGGCGCGACACCGGGTGCCGCGACGACGCCGTGTGGGGCCGGTGCCGGGGCAGCGGTCCTGAGCCGTACGCGACCATCATCGACCTCTCCGGCCCCGCGTACGCGTGCAGCTGCCCGAGCCGCAAGTCACCGTGCAAACACGCGCTCTCGCTGCTGCTGGTCTGGTCGCGGGGCGCGGTCGCGCCGTCTCCCGAGGTCGCCGAATTCGCGGCGGAATGGCTGGCCGCCCGCGCTGCCCGCTCCGCGACGCCCGCGACGGCGCGCACCGTCAACCCGGCCACCGCGGAACAGCGGCGGGTGCGCGTCACGGCCGGACTGGAGGAACTCGACATCTGGCTCGGCGACCAGGTGCGCACCGGCCTCGCCCAGGCCGATCGTTCCTACAGCGCGTTCGAGTCGATCGCCGCGCGCATGGTTGACGCGCAGGCTCCCGGCGTCGCCGGCGCGCTGCGCAGGCTGCCGCTGATCATGGCGACCCGCGCCGACTGGCCCGAACCGGTGCTGCGCGAATACGCCAGGCTGCACCTGTTGGTCGTGGCGCACCGGCGCCTGGAGGATTTGCCGCCCGCGCTGCGCGCCAGCGTCCGCACCCACATCGGCTATCCCAACCCGGCCGAGTCGGTGCGCGCGGAACCGGTCGTCCGCGATCAGTGGATGACGCTCGGCGTGCGCAGCACCGAGGACGACCGGCTCTACACCCGCCGCACCTGGCTCTACGGTCGGCGGACGCACCGCTGGGCGCTGCTCGTCGACCACGCCTTCGGCGCGCCCGCCTTTCCGGCGACCGCGCCCGTCCTCGGGAGCATGACCGAAGCGGACCTGCACTACTACCCGGGCGCGGCTCCCCTGCGCGCGCTCTGGGGCGGGCGCCACGGTATCGACGAACCCTTCACCACGCTGCCCGCGGCTCCCACTTCCCCCGCTCCCCCGGCGAAAGAGACGGCCATATCCCTTACTCCGAGCACCGTGGCTCCCCCAGTGAAAGAGACGGCCGCATCCTCGACCCCGACTGCCGCGGCTCCCGCAGCGGAAGAGACGGCCGCATCCCCGAGCAGTGCGGCTCCCGCGGCGAAAGAGACCACCGCATCCCCGAGCAGTGCGGCTCCCGCGGCGAAAGAGACCACCGCCTCCCTCGCCGCCGCTCGCATCGGCGAACCAGACTTCCCCGCGCATGCCGCAGCGATCGGGAAGAAGGGCGGCGAAACGATGCCCGGCCATCCCGGAGCGACGAGCGGGGCCGTCCGCGAGGCACTCGACGCGCATGCGGCGGCGCTCGGCGCCGACCCGTGGGTGCGGTCATGGCCGGTGCTGCTGCGCGATGTGGTTCCGCTGGTCGCGGAGGCGGGCTGGCAGGTGGTCGACGCGCAGGGCGCGGCACTGCCGCTCGCCCCGGCGGAACAACCGTGGACGCTGCTCGCGATTTCCGGCGGGCATCCCGTCACCGTACTCGGCGAGTGGACGGCGGACGGACTCGTCCCGATCTCGGCGTTCGCGGTGGGCGAGATGATCGACGTCGAGAGCGAGCCCGCGCCGTACCAAGAAGCCCCCGCGCCGAGCGGCGAGACCGACGACCTGATCTCGACCGCGCTGCTCGGCACCGCACGCCGAGCCTTCGATCCCGCCCTGCTGCCCGCGCCCGCCGCGGCCGCGGCCGCTCGGCTGCGCACCGACCCGGCCTTCCTGCTCCTCG
>NZ_BDCF01000072.1 GCF_001613365.1 Nocardia xishanensis NBRC 101358 | reverse complement strand
TGGCGCCGCGCTCGGCATCGCGGGCGCCTCGGCCGCCGCCGGGGCGATCGGCGCGCCGCGCGCCGAGGCCCAGCCACTGAATCCGAGCGGTTTCAGCGTGCGCGACCTGACCCACGCCGTGGGGCCGGAATTCCCGGTGTTCAACCTGTACGTGCGCCAGCCGGTGCAACGCCAGGTGATGTTCGAGGAGATCATCGGCTTCAACACCGCCGAGTGGACCATGAACGAACACACCGGCACGCACATCGACGTGCCCGCGCACTCGCAGCGCGGTCTCGCGCACGCCGACGCGATTCCGGTGGAGAACCTGGTTGCCCCGCTGTGCGTCGTCCGCATCGCGGAGCGGGCGGCCCAGGACAACACCACCGAGCTGCACGTGGAGGACCTGCTCGACTGGGAGCGCCGCAACGGCCGCATCCCGGACGGCGCGTTCGTCGCGATGGACACCGGCTGGTACCACCGGGTCCACGATCCGGCCGCCTATCTGCCCTTCGACCCGCTGCGGCTGGCCCTGCTGATCCCGGGTATCGGCCCGGACGCCGCCGAATTCCTGCTCACCGAACGCTCCATCGTCGGCTTCGGCACCGACAGCAGCAGCCTGGACGTCGGCACCCGATTCGAGCCGATGGTGCACCGGATGCTGCTGCGCTCAGGACGGTACGGCATCGAGAACCTGGCCGCGCTGGACACCGTGCCGGAACGCGGCGCGACGCTCGTGGTCGGCGCCGCGAAGTTGCGCGGCGGCTTCGGCGCGCCGGTGCGGGCGCTGGCATTCGTCTGATTCGTCCGATTGCTGTTGCCGCTCTTGGCAACCCGCCGTAGCATTCCAGATAGATAGCAGCACTATCCGTAGTGGATAGTTCGACTCTATATAGGTGGAGGAATCGTGTTCGAAAAACTCGGGAGGTGGTCCGCCACCCATCGCCGATGGGTGGTGGTCGGCACCGTTCTGTTCATCCTGCTCGGCGGCCTGTGGGGTTCGGGCGCGGGCAATCTGCTCGGCGGCGGCGCCGGGCTCGACGATCCGACCAGCGAGTCGTCGCATGCGGACGAGATCCTGGAGACCACCCTCGGCAGGCACGTCGCCGACGTGGTGGTCATGTACGAGAGCGCGGACATGACCGTCGACGATCCGCGCTACCGCGAGCGGGTCGAGAACGCGGTCGCCAAGGTGCCGCGCGACTCCTACACCTGGCTGGAGACGTTCTGGAGCACGGGCTCCCCCGATTTCGTCTCGGCCGACCGGCACAAGACCTACATCGCCATGCAGCTGCCCGGCCAGATCGAGGAAAAGCGGGTGGTGGTGTGGCGCGAGATCGAGAACTTGTTCGAGCAGCCCGGCCTCGAGGTCCGCTTCGGCGGCCTGGTCGCGGTGAACGACCAGTTCAACGAGATCACCGAGGAAGATCTCGGGCGCGCCGAGCTGATCTCCTTCCCGCTGCTGCTGATCCTGCTCATCGTCATCTTCCGCAGCGCCATCGCCGCGGCGCTGCCGCTCGCGGTCGGCGTCGTCGTCTCGGTCGGCTCGCTCGCGGTGCTGCGCGTGGTCGGCAACTTCACCGACCTTTCCACCTTCTCCATCAACCTGGTCGTCCTGCTCGGCCTCGGTCTGGCCATCGACTACGCGCTGCTCATAGTCAACCGGTTCCGTGACGAGTTGGCCGTCGGCCGCTCGGTCGACGACGCTATCGGCATCACCATGTCCACCGCGGGCCGCACCGTCGCCGTCTCCGGCATCACCGTCGCGGTCACCCTCGGCGGCCTGGTGATCTTCCCGTCGCGGTTCCTCACCTCGCTCGGCTACTCGGGCGTCAGCGTGGTGCTGTTCGCGGTGCTGGGCGCGCTGATCGTGATGCCTGCCCTGCTGCGTTTCGCCGGCCTGCGCATCAATTCGCTGCGTATCCCGCTGCCGTCGTTCGGCAAGGGCGGCGAGCCGGGCGCGCGCTGGTACAAGGTCGCGCACGCGGTGATGCGTCGCCCAGTGCTCGCCGCGTCGAGCATCGGGCTCGCACTGGTGTTGCTCGGCTTGCCGCTGCTCGGCGCGACCTGGACGCGGCCCGCCGACTGGGCGCTGCCCGCGGGCACCGACAGCCGGGTCGTCTCGGCGGAGCTCGATCGGGACTTCCCGCTCGATCCGACCAAAGTGATCACCGCGGTGGTCGACATGCCGAGCGACGCCGCGAGTCCGCAATCCCAGCAGGCGCTTTCGGCCTACCTCGACCGCTTGCGCGCGGTCGATGGCGTCGACAGCGCCACCGTTACCGGAACGGCGGGCGAGCTGGCCCGCGTCACGCTCGGTTACTCGCTGGATTCGATGGACGCGCCGATCCGCGAGGTGGTGCGCGAACTGCGGGCCGTCGAACCGCCCGCGGGCGCCACCGCGTCGTTCACCAACCGCCCCGCGGCGGTGGCCGACCTGCTGGACATGCTCACCGAGCGGCTGCCGTGGATGCTGCTGATCGTGACGTTGGTGTCGTTCGCGGTGCTGTTCCTGGCCTTCGGCTCGGTGCTGCTGCCGCTGAAGTCGGTGCTGATGAACCTGCTGTCGCTGTTCGCCGCCTTCGGCATCGTGGCGCTCATCTTCCAGTACGGTTTTCTCTCCGGCCCACTGAATTTCGTGCCCGCGGGTTACATGGACGCGAACATGCCGATGATGATCATGGCGATCGCCTTCGGCCTGGCCATGGACTACGAAGTGTTCCTGCTGGCGCGCATCCGCGAGCACTATCTGCGCAGCGGCGATCCGGTGGAGTCGGTGGCCTTCGGCGTCCGCCACACCGCGCGGCTGATCACCAGCGCCGCGCTGCTGCTCGCCGTCGTGCTCGGCGCCTTCGTCTTCTCCGGCATCACGATCGTCAAGATGATCGGCGTCGGCCTGGTGGTGGCCATCTTCCTGGACGCCACCATCGTGCGCGGTCTGCTGGTGCCCGCCACGATGCGGCTGCTCGGCAACATGGCGTGGTGGGCCCCCGCGCCGCTGGCGAGGTGGTGGGACAAGTACGGAATTCCCGAACCTGGAGCCGACGCGGCTCCGGAGACCGGCGGTGCTGGCCGGCCGAGCGCCGAACCGGCAAACGCGCTCGGCACGACGGCGGCGACCTCGACAGCGCTGTCGCGGTGATCGTCGGTATCGCGGCGGGCCCGGCATCCTCCTCTTGCCGGGCCCGCCGTACCGGAAGGACATAGAGCATGGCAGCGCAGTATCGAGCCGGTCCGGTCCGCAAGGTCCTCAACCGCGCCGTGATGGCGTTGGCGGCGCGCGGCGCGGGCCCGGACGGCATGTACATCCTGGAGACCACGGGGCGCCGCAGCGGTCTGATGCGGCGAAACCCGGTACGCATCATCGAATTCGACGGACAGCGGTGGCTCGTCTCCCCCTATGGCGAGGTGGGCTGGGTGCACAACGTGCGCGCGAGCGATCTCGTCCGCCTACGCCGCGGCCGCGACGAACAGCGGGTGCGGGCGGAGGCGGTGCCCGGCGATCGCGCGGCCGCCGTCCTGCACCAGTACATCAGGAAAGCACCGGTGACCATCCCCTACTTCGACGCCTCGCCTCGCTCGGCGCCGAGCGAGTTCGCCGCCGAGGCGCACAAACATCCCGTCTTCGTATTGCACGGCTGGAGCAAGACCGCATGACAACGACACGTCCCGCGACAGCGCCGAATTCGACGGCGCGCGAACCGGTCACGGATCCGAGCCGGTGGTGGGTGCTCGCCACGGTGTGCGTGTCCACCTTCATGCTCACCCTCGATATCACGGTGGTGAACGTCTCGCTGCCCGCCATCCAGGCCGACCTGTCGGCGAGCTTCGGCGCGCTGCAATGGGTGGTGGACGCCTACGCCCTCGGCATGGCCGCGTTCCTGCTCACCAGCGGTTCGCTCGCCGACCGGGTGGGCAGGCGCAGCCTGTTCGCGGCCGGGCTCGTGGTGTTCACCGCGGCGTCGGTGGCCTGCGGCGTCGCGGGTAACCCACTGCTGCTGAACATTTCTCGCGGCGTGCAAGGCGTCGGCGCGGCGATCCTCTACGCCGTCGGCCCCGCCATGCTCGCGGCCGCCTTCCACGGCAAGGAGCGCGGCACCGCGTTCGGCCTGTTCGGCATGACGACCGGAATCTCGGTCGCCGCGGGTCCGCTGGTCGGCGGCGCGCTCACTGAAATCGATTGGCGCTGGGTGTTCTACCTGAACGTGCCGACGGGACTGCTGGCGCTGCTCGTGGTGCTGGCGAAGGTTCCGGAAAGCGCCCGGCGCGGCGGCAGGCCGGTGGACCGGGCGGGGCTCGTGCTGTTCTCGTCGGCGCTGTTCCTGTTGGTGTACGGGATCATTCGCGGCCCGGTGGCGGGCTGGACGGCGGGCTCGACCATCCTGTGCTTCACCGGGTGCGTCGTGCTCGTCGCGGCGTTCGTGCTGGTGCAGCACCGGGGCAGGCATCCCATGCTGGATCTGGGGCTGTTCGCCAACCGCACCTTCGACGCGCTCTCGGCCGCGACCTTCGTGCTGAATTTCGCGGTCATCCCGGTCATCCTGTTCGGGGTGCTGTGGATGCAGGGGGTGCTCGGCCACTCCGCGATCGAGACCGGGCTGCGCTTCCTGCCGCTCACCGGAATGCTGCTGGTGGCGGGCATATTCGGCGGCATATTGAGCGTGCGGGTGGCGACCAACCGGCTGATCGGCGCGGCGCTGATCCTCACCGGCGTCGGCTTCCTGCTGCTCAACGCCATCGGACCGGAGGATGACTGGACCGCGGCCCTGCTGCCGTTCCTCGTCGCGGGCATCGGCATGGGCCTGTTCAATCCACCGCGGGCCAACGCCTCGGTCGCCATCGTCGCGCCGGAGGACTCCGGCATGGGCTCCGGCGTCAACGAGACCTTCCAGCAGGTGGGTTCGGCGCTGGGCGTCGCGGTGCTCGGCGCGGTCGCGCACGCCAGGATCGCCGACAGCTTGTCCGGGCAACCGGTGCCGGTCGCGGCCGTCGATGCGATCGCCGCGGGCTCGATCGATCGGCTCACGGCCGAAACCTCCCCCGCGCACGCCGCCGAACTGACCAGCGCCGCGCACGCGGCGTTCGTCTCCGGCCTGCACGCCGTGGCGACCATCGGCGGTTTGGCCAGCGTGATCGTCGGCGCGGCGGCGCTCGTGCTGATCCGCCGCCAGGATTTCGTCCAGGATCCGGCCGCACCCGAACACGACGACGCACCCGCCCCGGCCTGACCGGCGGGCGCCATTCGAAGGAGAGACATGAACTGTCGCAAGCACATCGGAAGGGCCGTGACGGTCGCGGCGGCGGGCGCCGCCGCGCTCGCGTGCGGCACCGCGGGCGCCGACGTGGTGGTACCGCTACCCGGCGCCGAGAAGGTGCAGACGCTGTCGGACGGCACGGTGGTCACCGTCCGGCTCGTCGGCGAATCGGTGACCATCAGCCCCTCGCTCGGCGGTACTCCGCTGCACCGCAACGCCTGGGTGTCGGGCAGCGCGCAGGTCGAGGTGGCCGGCGCGGGCGATCGGCCGGGCGGCAAGCTCATCCCCGGCTACACCGTGGGCTGTCAGGTGGACATCTCCGGCGGCGGCGTTGAGGGCGGGGTGGAAGGCGGGCTCAACTGGAGCAACGGGCAGAATGTGCGTCCGAACGTCGGCGCCGAGAGCGGCGGCGCGCTCTCGCTCGGCCCGGGTCAGACCCGGTCCTTCTACCTCATGGACGTCGAGGTTCCCGACGACTTCGGCAACGAAGATCACAAGCCCGTCAACCGTTTCCGCGGCAACACCGGGTCGGTCACCTGGGCCGACTCCACGATCGCGCTGTCCGGCTGCGCGGGCTATGCGCAGGCACGGGCCTTCATCCGCGTCGAGATCGAAACCGCGACCGTGGCCTCCCACCTCACCGTGTGGGGCGCGCCGTTCAGCCTGGGCTGAGCACCCCTGCCGTCAGAACATTCCGTGCGGGATCTGCGCGTCGTCGGGCACTGGCTGCACCACATCCCAGTGCTCGACGATCTTCCCGTCCTCGAGCCGCCAGATGTCGACCACCGCGCTGCCGCGCTCCGCGCCCGGCTCGATCATGTGGTAGTGCACCACGGCGTATTCGTCGTCGGTGACGACCCGTTTGATGTCGAGCCGGGCGCCGGTCACCGGCGCCGTGGCGAGGAAGTCGAGGAAGGCGTCGCGGCCCGATGGGTTGCCGGGACTGTGTTCCAGGAAGTCCTCGTGCAACAGGTCGCGCAGCACTTCGATATTGCCGCCGGTGAATTCGGCGAGGCCGTGCAGCACGAGGTCTTTGTTCTTGGCGGCGAGATCGTCGTTCGTCATGGGACAACCATGGCGGCGCGAGAGCCGCGCCGTCGATTACCAGACATGTCATGGCGTCGCGACGGGAACGCCGTCGATACTGGCCGCATGGATCACGATCGTCCGGTCGGCGCGTTGCTGCGCGAGTGGCGGGTGCGCCGAGGGCTGAGCCAGCTCGCGCTTTCGGTGCGGTCGGGGATATCCACCCGGCACATCAGTTTCGTCGAAACGGGGCGCACGCTGCCGAGCCCGGACATGCTCGACCGGTTCGCGGAGCACCTCGATATCCCACTGCGGGAACGGAATCGGCTGCTGATCGCCGCCGGTCACGCACCCCGCTACCGGCAGCGACCGATGGACGACCCCGAGCTGGCCGAGGCGATGGAGGCGGTGCGGCGCGTGCTCACCGCACACGAGCCGTATCCCGCGCTGGCGGTGGACCGCCGCTGGAATCTGTTGTACGGCAATGCTTCCGCGCGGATCTTCCTCGACGGCGTCGCGCCCGAACTGCTCGCCCCGCCGATCAACATGATGCGGCTCGGGCTGCATCCGCGCGGCTTCGCACCCCGGGTGCGCAATCTGGCCCAGGTGCGCGGCTTCCTGCTCCCCCGGCTGGCCCGGCAGGCTTTCCACACCGGCGACCCGGAACTCGCCGCACTGCACGAGGAATTGTCCGGCTACGCCGGGGAGCCACCGGACCCGGTCGATCCGGCCGACGTCGCGCTGCCCATCCACTTGGCCCACGGCGGCGCGCGAATGTGCCTGTACAGCACGATCATGACCTTCGGCGCGGCCTTCGACATCACCCTGGACGAGATCGCGATCGAGACGTATCTTCCGGCCGACGCGGCGACCGCGGACTACCTGCGCACTCTCGCCGACCAGCGTGCGCGGGAGCCTCTGGCCGCTGGTTGATCCAGTTACCGGCACTCAGCCCGCGAGATCGCACATGACCGTGTCGAGCATGTCCTGAATCCCCCCTCGCGGGGCGAGGGAGGCCGCGAGGGTGGGCAGCTGATTCATCGCGATGGTGACCGCGAAACGATCGGTGGCCGCGCCGACCACGTTGCTGCCGGTGACCGTGCCTCCGTGACCCCAGGTCTCCATACCGCATCTGTTCACCCGCCGGAACAGCCCGAGACCGATCTCCTGATCGATCAAGGGCACGCCGCTGGGAATCGTGGTGCGCATCTGCTCCAGTTGCGCGGGCGGGACCACCCGGCCCGATACCAACGCCATGAAGTAGCGATTCAAGTCCCGCTCGGTGGCGACCATCGCGCCGTCGGCGAGCCCCCAGTTCGGATCGATGTCGGTGACGTCGACGCGCTGAGTGCCGTTGACGAGGTAGTTCCGGGGATGCGGTCCGCGCACCACCTGCTCGAGCGGATACAGCGGCCAGTAGGTGTTCTGCAGTCCGAGCGGCAGGATGATCCGCCGCGTGACCTCCACGCCCACCGGGAGGCCGGTCACCCGCTCGATCATCGAGCCGATGATCAAATAGTTGGTGTTGGAGTAGCCCCATCGTGCCCCGGGCTGGAACTCCGCGGGCCGGTCGAGCGCGGCGCGGATCAGCTCGGACGCGGGGCGGTAGTTCCGCATGCCCGCGACGCTGTCGAGATCCACCTGATCGAGGTAGTCGGGGATGCCACTGGTGTGCTGTAGCAGATTACGCACCGTGATCAGTTGCCCGTCCCCGCCCGGACCCGTGACGACACCAGGCAGGTAGCGATCGATCGGCGAATCCAGGTCGACGCGCTGCTCGGCGACCAACTGCAGGGCGACGGCGGCCACGAACGCCTTGGTATTGCTCGCGATCCGCACCTGCGCGTCGTCGGGGAAGGGCGCCCCGGTGCCGAGATCACCGGATCCGCTGTTGAGCTGGATCTCGCCGAAATCGCCGCTGACCACCAGCTGAGCGCCCGGCACACCCGATACGACCACGAGGCGATCGAGATCGGATTGCCAGTGCGGCCGCGCGATGCCCGGGTCCGCGCCCACCGAACCCGACACCGGACACAGCATCGCCGCGACCAGCATCGCCGCCACCGTGAACCCGCGCATCTTCTCCCCTCTCGCCGAACCACCGCGGCCCGGGCGGACCACACGGTCGGGCGCAGAGCAAATGGCCCTCCACCATGCGTACGTCATCTGATTCGAACTACCGTTCGGCACGCCCCGACTCCCGAGCGGTCCGATCGGTATGCCGTACCCGTACCCAGCCTTCCCCATGTCACGCCTGGGAGGTAGCCCCCGCCGCACGCGATCCGAGCGCCGACTCCCCGAGCGAGCCGGCACGCTGCGGAACCCGCCGCGCGTCACCCTCGCGCACGCAGCCGATCCGACGCCCGGGGCCGCGATCCGAGTTCCGCGGGCGACGCCACCGGCCGAGCGCGAGCACGACCACCGCGACCGCCGCCACCGACCACGTCACACCGCCGACGCTTCGGCCAACGCGATGAGCGCGGAGAGGGCTGGTAGGGCGGACAGGGCTTGGAGTGCGGCGTCGACCCCGGCCGGTCGTGAACTATCCCCGCCCGACGACGATGACCCGCGGTGAACGGCATACCGCCGGAAGAGCAGGTGGCCGATCGCAAAGGCGGAGCCACACGCGGGTGCGGCTCCACCGGTTTGCGGGTCGGATCATCATGCTCGTCCCCTCCGCGCGCCGATGCTCTACCGGTCGAATCGGGTTGGGCGCCAAGGTCGTTACCGACGAGCACGATTTACCGGTGCACGACGTCGAAGAGGATCCCCTCGATCGTGACTCCCGGCGCGAACGAGAACGCGATGCCCGTCGAGATCGGTTTGCTCGGCTTGGCCTGACCGGCGATCCGTTCGAGCACGAAATCAGTGAGCCGCTCGACATGTTCCCGTATTCACCGAGAACCTGCCAGCTCGTCGATGCGGCTTCCGGCGGGAGACCCAGCGATCGCGCGGATTCGAGCAAGATCTTCGGCCCGCCAGGGTGGATCGCCCACACATCGATCTCCGGCTGGCGCAATCCGTTGCGGCGCAGCACATCCGCGACGACGGGAGCAACGCCGTCGTAGATGTACTCGGGTACGTTTTCGGACAGCTCGCAGGTGATGCCGTCGTGGTTGACGCCGACCGCGATGCCGTCTTCGGTGGCCTCGAACAGGTGGGTGAACTTGTCCCGGACGACGATCGTCCCGGCCTCGGCCTGTTCCGCCCCTCGGTGAGCCCCGATGACGACCGCGCCGCAGCCGTCTCCGAACAGGCTGTGGGTCACCGCGTCGTTGACTTCTTCGACGGGGACGGCATGCACCGAGTTGAGCTCGATGCACACGACCATCGCCTTCTTGCCCGGGTTTGCCCGGACAAAGTCCGACGCGGTGCGAATTCCGTTCATCGCTGCCGCGCGGCCCATGAAGTTGACCACCAGGCGAGCGACCGACCGCGGCAGTCCGAGAGCTTCGACGACCGCGACATCGACACCCGGCGCGATAACGCCGGTGCTCGTGGCGAACACGAGAAGTCCGAGGTCGGAAGGGTCGACACCGGCGAGCGCGCGCCGCGCCACATCGACCGCCAGCGGAACGGCGTGGCGGTAGAACCGGCGCATGCGCTCCTGGATCGTCGCCGATGTGCCGCCGGGCGCGTGCAGTCGAGGATCGAGCGGGTCGACCGCGAATCGCCGGGTGTTGATCATGGTTTGCGGAAGATGCGTCTGATCCGGTTCTGCTGCTCCGGGTCGGTGAACCGATCGGCCATCCAGTCCGCTGCCGCGGATTGGTCGAGGACCAGGCTCGGCGCACCGGTCGCCACCGCTTCGATGACGGGGACCGTGTCCGATGTCGCTCGGAGTGCGACGCCCATGCCTGCTGACAAGCCGGTCGCGGTCAAGCCCCGCGGATGCTGCGTGCCGCGGCGATGAAGTCACGAACCTTTTGCAGGTCCTTGACGCCCGGACTCGCCTCAACGCCGCTGGACACATCGACGCCCCACGGCCGAACAGCGCGAATCGCCTCGATGACGTTGTCAGGGCTCAGTCCGCCCGCGAGCATCCACTTGCCCTCGGGTTTGCGGGCACCGAGCTTCGAGAGGTCCCATCGTTCACCAGATCCCGGCTTCGGTGCATCGAGAAGAAGCGCCTCCTCGCCGAATGCGCCGATGGTGAGAACGGGGTCGCTCTTCAGCGACGTAGCCCGCCATACTCTCGGCACGATCGCCAACGCGTTCGTGAAGTCGTCGCGCGTGTACGGACCGTGCAACTGCAGCACCGCCACGCCGAGCTCCGCGGCGATTTCCGCGGCATCGACGGCAGCCATGTCGTTGACGACGAGAACCGTGTCGACCCGGTCGCCTGCCGCCGCGACGATCTCGGCAGCCGCACCGAACTCCAGTCGCCGGGGACTGGTCCGGTTCATGACGACACCGATTGCGTCGGCGCCCGCCGCGATCGCCGCGTCCACCGCAGCGACGGAGGTCAGTCCGCAGATCTTCACGTACACGGGAACGAACCTACGCCCCGAAAAGACCGGCGCTCGCGCGGGAGCCGCGAACAGCCGAGGGGCGGTGTAGCGGCGCATCACCCGTGATGGCCCACGCCGCGTACTTGGTTTCGCAGTACACGGCCGCCGTCGGGCTGACGGCGTGCGCACCGATCGACGACGCGCCGCGCGGCCGCGACGACGCGCATGCCGTCGGCGCCGGGCCGCCGGGCGATGGCACGGCCGATGCCGCTGCTCGCGCCGGTGACGCAGCGGTGCTGCGGTAACCCCGTTCGTTCCAGTGACACCCGCACTCCGGGCAGTCACCTTCGATATCCCATTGGCGTGTACCGGCGGCGAGCACTTCGACAACCGCTCATAGAGGCATGCCGACAACGCACGCGCATGCCGAATATCGGATGTGTCGTCGGGTTGTGGCGGTCCCCAGGGTGGCCGACTGGGCAGTTCCGACGGGATTCATCCTGCGGTTGAGCATTGTCTCTCGGAGCGGGCTGCGTTGTGTCGGTACAGGTTGGGGCTCGAGCACGATTTTGCCGTGGGTGTGTCGGCGTTCGAGTTCGGTGTAGGCCTGGCGGACCTGTGTCAACGGGTAGACGTTCGCGATCGGGACTTCGAGGTGTCCTTCGGCGATCAGGCTGGCCAATTCGGCGAGCACCTCGGCGCCCGGCCTGGCGTTGGTTCCGGGTTCGGTCTTGACTCCGTACTTCGCGGCCGCTGCGAAATCGGCGATGGTGTCGATCCGCTCGACCGCGACGCCGAGGGCAAGTGCCAGTTCGACGTACCCGCCGCCGTGGGTGTCGATGAAGGCATCGATGCCGCCCGGTGCGGCGGCGTCGATCCGGTCGATGGCGCGGTCACCGTATTCGACCGGGATCACGCCGTGGCTTCGCAGCCAATCGTGGTTGTGCTGGCTCGCCAGGCCGATGACCGTGGCTCCGGCACGGCGAGCGAGCTGAACGGCGAGCGAGCCGACTCCTCCGGCTGCTGCGGAGACGACAACGGTGTCGCCCTTGTCGAGTTGCACGGAATGTACTGCCCCCCAGGCGGTCACCCCGGCGACGTACAGGCCGCCGGCCACCTGCCAAGGGACGCGGTTCGGTTTGGGTGTGAGGTTGTCGACGTCGACGAGGACCAACTCGGCCTGGGCGGCCCGCTTCTCGGAGAACCCGATCACCTCGTCGCCGACCGAGAATCGGTCGACTCCGACGCCGACCTCGGCGACAACCCCGGCGAGATCGCTGCCCTGCCCGGACGGGAAGGTCGAGGGAAAGATGTCCGCCATCGCGCCGATGCGTATGGCCGCCTCACCGGGGTTGATGCCTGCCGCCTTCACCCGAACCAGGACCTGCCCCTCGTCGGGCACGGGGCGGTCGACATCGTCGACCCGCAAGACCTCGATTCCGCCGAACTCGTCGTATCTGACTGCCTTCACCATGGTCTTGCTTCTCCTCCGATGCATGATGCGCGGCTGACCTCGAGAACGGGAATGGTGGGCACCGGTGTGCCCGTCACCAGGGCACCGTTCCGGCGTCGTCGAAGAATCCGCCGGTCGGTCCGTCGTCGGGCAGTGTCGCGAGGTGAATCGCGATGGCCGCGCCCTGTTGTGGGGTGCGGACGCCGCGGAAGCCGTTGAGGTCGGTGGCGGTGAAGCCGGGGCAGCCGGAGTTGATCAGGATGTTGGTATCGCTCAGTTCCTTGACGTATTGGATAGTGAGGGCGTTGAGGAAGGTCTTCGACACCGAGTACGCAGCGGAAATCGGGCCCGTCTCGGTGCCGGGTGTGGTTTGCAGGGTGAGCGAGCCGACGCTGCTGGACATGTTGACGATTCGCGGTGCGGCCGAGGCGCGCAGCATCGGCAGCATCGCGTTGGTGACCCGGATGACCCCGATCACGTTGGTTTCCACGGCAGCTCGCACGGTCGCGGGATCGACCGTGGTCGGTGTCTGCGGCATACCGCCGGTGATCGCGGCGTTGTTGACCAGGACGTCGAGCCCTCCGGCATGGTCGGCGATCAATTCGGCCGCCGCGGCCACACTCTCGTCGTCGGTCACGTCGAGCGGCACACCGAACGCGTCGGCCCCGGCCGCGCGCAGCTTCTCCACCGCGGTTTCGCGGCGTTGCCGATCGCGCGCGCCCACACCGATTCGCCAGCCGAGCGCGCCCAGGCCAGCGGCGATCTCGTATCCGATTCCCTTGTTCGCGCCGGTCACCAGCGCGATCGTCTGTTCACTCACACCGCCGATCCTGCTGTGGCTGCGGGTGCGGCGTCCAAGACCGATCGGGTGGGCGGCGATACCGCACGGGTATCGGTCGTGGTCATCGCCGGATACCATGACCCGGTGGAGACGCGGGAGATGCGATACTTCGTCGCCGTCGCCGAGGAGTTGCACTTCGGGCGGGCGGCACAACGACTCGCGATCGCGCAACCACCACTGTCGCGAGCCATCCAGCAGCTCGAACGGCGGCTCGGAGTCGTCCTGCTGCACCGCACCGCTCGCGCCATCACCTTGACCGAGGCCGGGTCGGTGCTGCTGCGGGAGGCCCGGATCGCGCTCGACGCGGTCGAAGCCGCCGAGCGGCGAACCCGCCGTGCCGCGGCCGACCAGCCCGGTGTAGTGCTGGCCACCAAGGCCGGAGCGTCCAGCGAACTGCTGTCGAAGCTGCTGCACGCCTATGCCGCCGAACCGGGCGCCGTGGCGGTCGAGGTGATGCTGTGCGGGCCAGGCCAGCCGGAAAGTCTGCTGCGCAACGGGCGTGCCGACGTTGCTCTGCTCCACCGGCCTTTCGACACGACAGCCGGATTCGACACCGAGGATCTGCACACCGAACAGCAGGTCGTGGTCCTGCCTGCGGGACATCCCCTCGCCGACCGGGCGCATGTGCGGTTGGCCGAGGTCGACACCCTGACGAATCTGCCCCTGCCGCGCTGGCCGGGACGGGATGGCAGCTATCCGGAAGGCCCCGGTCCGCAGGTGCGCGACCACACGCAACTATTCCAACTGATCGCGCTCGGACTGGCCTGCGCGATCGTGCCCGAGTCGCTGCGAACCCAGCTACGCGACGATCATGCCGTCGTGCCCGTGCCGGACGCACCGGCCGTCACGACCGTCATCGCTTGGCCACCACACAGCAGATCCAAAGCCGTCGCCGATCTCGTCCACACCGCGACACGCCTCTAACCGACATTACTGTTCGCCGACCGTATCGGAGCATCACCGATCTTTCGGGATAAATCCGGATTCGGGATACATCCGGAAATGCCGCTGATCCCGCGGGCTGCTCCGGGCCGTGGGAGTGCAGAGTCGGCCCCGCTCGCCGGGGTCACATCTCGGTTACACACTCCTTGACCGCTGGCCTGGATTCCGGACGTGGCCAGCGTGATTGGATGGCAAAGCCGCGTAGGGGTGCGGCAGCGTTTCGAGGCGGAGGCAACGATGAGACTGGACCGGCGACGAGATCAAAGCAGGATTACGAGCCCCCACAGCACACCCGTCAGGACGAGGAGCAGCAGCGGGATCATTCTTCTGATCTCTGGCCAGTTCGGACGCCAATAGCGTTGCACCACAGGCATGGTCTGCAACCTGCGCGATAACGGAGGGATGCGGTAGACGATGATCAATAGCGCCATCAATGCAGCGTCCAGGACCGCCAGCACCAGGACTAGGTTCGTCATCGTGTCTCACCCTCTCCACTGGCAAAGGATTTGCCTTGCAGCCTAAATGGATTGGCAAGTTGCTGCCATTCGTAGGCGAGTGGTGCGAGCAGAGACGGGAAATGCGGTGTCTGGTTGAGTTTGGGTTTGGTTCGGTCCCACCCTGGTTCTGCGCCGGGGTGCCCGCCCGGGAGCGGAGCGGTAGGGCGGGCGCACCGGGCGGCGCGCTAAGAATGAGTCGGCGGAATATGGAAGCGCTCGTGATTGTGGAAGCGGCTGTGGTCATGAATGCAACTGGGGTCACTGACGCGCAACCCGTTGCGCACGCGCGTCTTCTCATCGATGCAAAAGCCGTCATCCCGAGTCGGCGGCGCCTCGGCAGTCGCCGTCACCGCGCTCGGCGCCCCGATCGCCGCGGCAATCAACGCTACAACCAGGGTGCGGCGTACCGGCGCGGCAGTCGCGGGAATTGTTCGCCCCATTGGGTTCCTTCCGTTGCGGGATCTCACACCGTTCTATCAGCGCACGCAGCTTGGCAACACCCGCCGATTCCAGGGGCGACTCGACGATCATCGACCGCGGCCCCTTCCTCATCGACCGGTCAGATCCCGGTCCAGTACGGCGAGTTGGGCTCGCACCTGTGCGTACAGCGACGAATCTCGTTCCAGCGAAGCAAAACAGGCCGCCCACGTCGCGGCCGTCTACGGAGGCTATCCCCCGGCCGAGGATGGCCGGGTCTCGAGATTTGAGGACGACGGCGCGCAAGCGAGCACGGAGTATTCGCGGACTCAGACGACGTCGGGTGCGCGGGAGGTGGGCAGGAGTTGGTCTCGGTAGCGGCTGATGGCCGCGGCCTGGGCCGCGACTTCGACGCTGTCACTGCGGGTTTGACGCTGCCCTGGAGCAGCGGACCGGTCGAGAGACACGGCCGAATGCGCATATCTCAATAGTGCAATCCCTCTCGGAGACACACTCCGGCCAGTTCCGCGGCTACCGAATGCGAGCGAAGCGCATTCCCCGCCCCCGCCCAAGCCGCCCAGGTAAGGAGCCTCGCCGACGCTTACGGCCCCACAGCAGCCGCCCGAGCCGATGTCGTCGACGCGAGGCTCGACCGCCAGCTCCGTAATACTGGGACAGCTTCTAGGTCACGTAGATGATCTACCACGAGTGGAACACCATCGCGCATCTCGACGGCTACGCGAGCTGCTCCGACCGGCGCCACGCCTCGTGAGGGCGAACGGGCTCAGGAGCCGTCTTGCCGCTTCGCCCGGTACATCGCCACTGAAGCCGTCCTATTGGTACAGCATCTCGCCGCGGTGGGTGTCGAAGTACTCGCGCACCTCGGAGATTCTGCCGTCCGTGACGACGAAGTTCGCGATGTAGGCGTTGTCGTACTCGTGGCCCGATATCGTGGTCGCCCTCGATCGCCACTCGACTACGGCGTTCGAGTCGCCGATGGTCAGGCTGAGCAGTTCAGTGGTGAGCGACCCCGGCCGCATCCGAGCCATCGCGATCGGAAAGAACTCCTCAACGATGGCGTTCGGCCCGTGCCAGACTCCGGAGTTGGGCAGACGGCCTGGTGCGAACCATCGCGCGTCATCGGTGAAGCACTCCTTCAGGAGCATCGGGGACCCGGTCTGGAGTGCATCGAAGTAGCGGTGGATGGCGCGCTCGGCGGGGTTCTCGTTGGTCACTTACGAAGCTTAGCCGGGATGGGAACATTTGTTCGATTGAGAGTCCGTTGTACTGGACCCAGCCAACGCAAGCGGCCATGTTCCCTCTCGCCGCCACCATGCCCGCCCCGATCCTGACCGAACCGCCGGGACCCGCCGATCACGACAGGTCGACGTCCAGCCTTTGTCCGCCAGCACCTCGGCGCAAGACCACCGACAACCGAGCCGATAGTCCCAGGTCTCAATAGTGCCTCTCCACCAACAAGTTCCTCGACGACCCGAGGGATCGCCGATCACCGTGGAGAACGCGGCAACGCTCGAGCTGTTCCGCGCGTCGGGAAGCGATCATGCCCCCTCGCACACACGCCCACGCTGCCGAAACGCCGACATTCGCGCTCGCAGAGCCGCCGGGGCATACGCTCGGTGCATGGTCGATGATGCTGATCTGGTGCACCTGCGGCGTTGCGTGGACCTGGCCCGACAGGCGCTCGACGACTGCAACGCCCCGTTCGGCTCACTCCTCGTCAGCGACGGTGAGGTGCTCGTCGAGGCGAAGAACGGCGAAGGCGGCGGCGACCCGACGCGACATCCGGAACTCGACCTGGTGCACTGGGCCATCGCCCACCTCACCCCCGCCGAACGCACGGCCACGACCGTCTACACCTCCGGCGAGCACTGCCCGATGTGTTCGGCCGCGCACGCCTGGGCTGGGCTGGGTCGCATCGTCTACGCCAGCTCGGCGGCGCAGCTGACCGAATGGCTCGATCACATGGGCATTCCGCGCGCCCCCGTCCGGGCCCTATCGATCAACGACGTCGCGCCCGGCATCCCCACCACGGGCCCCGCTCCCCAACTGGCAGGCGCGATCCGCGAACTCCACCGCCTCCATCGGACCCGCCAGGACTGACCGGCGCGACCTGGCTCGAAGATCTCTTGGGAGAGCACATTTCACCGAGCGAAGGTGTGCCGCCGGGCCGACAGCACTACATGCGCGACGCCCGCGCCGCCATGAACGAGCCGGTGACACGAACAGGCAATCTCAGGCCTCCGGCACACGCCGACCCGGGCTTCCCCGGTAAGGCGGCGCGCTACTGCGGCCGCAGCACGACGACCCCGGGTGTCGATCGCACGTAGTCGGCCAACGGTGAATCGATGACCTGATTGTTCGCCGCGAGGGAGGACGCGTTGCGGAAGACCGGTCCGTCCGGCGTCATCACGAAGATGCCGACGTGGGTGACGTCGAGGCCGGGCTGGTCGGAGTAGGCGCCGATGTAGTCGCCGGTGCGGAGCTGCCCGATGACGTTTCGGTCCACCGCGCCGCTGGGAATGTAGGTGATGTCGCGGGCGACCACCGGCAACCCGGGGAGATATGTTCCCCCATCGGCTTTCGCATTGAGCCGCTTGCCCACCGTCACCGCGGCGGGGCTCAGCGTCGCGGTGATATCGGTCGCGGCGATGCGCGGCGTGTGCGACCAGTCGCTGAAGAAGTGTTTGCGCTGCAGGAAGTCGACGCGTCCGCCCGCGTAGCGCGTCTCGATCAGGTTCGACACGAACTGGTCGCGGTCGGCGGACCTGCTCAGCGCTTCGACGTAGTCGAGGAAGGTGAAGCAATCCACCCGACGCAGGTCGACGACCAATTGCTCCGGTTGGGTCACGGAGCCGACCAGCATGTTCGCCCCGTACGGCGTGCCGAGGAACCGGCTCGACAAGAGCGCGAGCAGCTCCCCCTTGCCCGCGGCGGGCGCGGTGGCACGCAGGGCCAGCAGCTCATCGATCTTCCGCGCGGTGACGTCGTCGAAGCTCGCGGCGTGCGGCGCACCCACTGCCGGAGCCATACCGCATACGAGTGCCAGTAGAACGAGCAGTACGCGGGCGATGGTGCGCAAGACGTCTCCCCTGTATGAACCGGTGCAGAAACCCCACCGTAGCCCGCCGCCCCCATCGGCCAGAAGTCGTCCATCCACAGAACTTAGTTGCTTAGCTCAAGCAATTGAAATATAGTTGCTGACTGCAAGCAAATGATTTCCTGCGGGGAGCGGACATGGCGGTATCACCCGATACGGCGCAAAGCCTGATCAAGGAGCTCTATCTGATCGGCAGGGCGATCCGGATCACCCTCCTTCATCCGGAAGAAGGCCAGCTACTGCCCGGCGGCGTCGGCGTGCTGGGAACCTTGGAAACCAGGGGCCCCTGCCGCCAGGTCGACCTGGCGGTGGATCTGTGCATCAGCGCCTCGGCGCTGAGCAGGCACGTCACCGAACTGGTCGGCGCGGGCTACATCAGCCGCCACGCCGACCCGAGCGACGGCAGGGCCACCCTCATCCAGGTCACCGACGCGGGCCGGGATCTGCTCGGCCGCGTCCGGACGTCGCGGGCGCGCGGCCTGCAGACCGTCCTCGCCGACTGGAGCGAAGACGACGCCGAGCTCGCCTGCGAGTCGGTTCGCAAACTCAGGAATTCGCTCGCCGCGCACGCGCAGCGCGCGGCAACGACGGAACCCCAGCCGGTTTCGACAGAGAGTCAGGGAGTAGATGTCTAGTTCAGTCGAGACGCCCGTGCGGCGCGACCCGACCGCGATGAGCCATCGCGAAGTCCTCGAGGCGATGACCGGCCTGCTGGCCGCGCTGTTCACCGCCCTGCTGAGCACCACCATCGTCGCGACCGCGCTGCCAACGATCATCGGCGATCTCGAGGGATCACAGACGGCGTACGCGTGGGTCATCACGACGGCCTTGCTCGCCAACGCCGCGTCCACCCCGATCTGGGGAAAGTTCGCCGACCTGTTCAACAAGAAGCTGCTGGTCCAGTCGGCGATCGTCATCTTCGTGATCGGCTCGATCATCGCCGGATTCGCGCACACGGTGCCGCTGCTGCTGGTCGCCAGGGTGATCCAGGGCGTCGGCATGGGCGGGCTGACCGCGCTGACGGTCGCGATCATCGGCAGCATCGTCGCGCCGCGCGAACGCGGCCGGTACTCCGGCTACATGGGCGCGGTGATGGCGGTGTCGATGTCGGGCGGCCCGATCCTCGGCGGCGTCATCGTCGACAGCCCCCTCGGCTGGCGCTGGTGCTTCTTCGTCTGCGTGCCACTGGCCGTGATCGCGCTCGTGCTGCTGCACAGGACGCTGCGGCTGCCTACCGAACGGAAGCCGGGCGTTTCGATCGACTGGCTCGGCGCCGCGCTGCTCACCGCGGGCGTCTCGGTGCTGCTGATCTGGGTCTCGTTCGCCGGGAAAGCGGGCTACTACGAGTGGATCTCGCGGGAATCGGCTCTGTACGTCGGCGGCGGCGTGCTGCTGCTGATCGCGACCGTGTGGGTGGAGTCCCGCGCCAAGTCGCCGATCATCCCGCTGCCGATCGTCACCGAACGCACCACCGGGCTGGCGATCATCGCCTCGATCGCGGTCGGTGTCGGCATGTTCGGCGCCACCACGTTCCTCGGCCAGTACTTCCAGACCGCGCGCGGCTATTCGCCGACCGCCGCGGGTGTGCTGAGCATCCCGCTGGTCTTCGGCATGCTCGTCGCCTCGGTCGGCTCCGGGCAGCTGATCACCCGCTTCGGCAAGTGGAAGCGGTTCGTGGTCGCGGGCGGCGCTCTGCTGGTGATCGGGTTCGCGTTGCTGTCGACCATCGATCACGCGACGAACCTGTGGCTGGTCGGCTTCTACACCGTCGTCGTCGGCCTCGGTGTCGGCATGATGATGCAGAATCTCGTTCTCGCCGTGCAGAACACCGTGAGCGTGCACAATATCGGCGCCGCCTCCAGCAGCGTCGCCTTCTTCCGCACGTTCGGCGGCGCGATCGGCGTATCGGTGCTCGGCTCGGTCCTGGCCACCCGGGTGAGCGAGCTGTCCACCGAAGGGTTCGCCAAGCTCGGCATTCGGACCCGCTCCTCCGGCAGCGGCAACCTGAACCTGGACGCGCTCCCCGGACCCGTCGCGACGATCGTGCGCACCGCTTACGGCGACGCGACCGGCCGCATCTTCCTCATCGCCGCGCTGGCCACGGTCGTCGCGCTGTTCGCTACCGCGCTGCTGCCGAATCGCCCGCTGCGGAACACGATCGACATCGATCCGAAGCTGGATCCGATGCGGGCGCAGGCCGAGGACACTCCCCCGGTCGGCGAATCGATGGACGGCCGCAACGACGACAAAGTGCGGGTGTTACAGAACTGACCGGGCTACCTTTCAGCTCACGGGGAATGTAACTATCGCCACGGAACGGCCCGATTCCTACGGTCGGTAGCCGTGACAGCGAATGTGAGCACGTCGTTGAACGACATCACGGAGGCCACCGCGCGGGCGGTCGCGGAGAATCCCGCCGCCGCGCAGGTGGTCTTCCGCGCGTCGGGGGTGCCGGAGGGCACGGTGGGCAGCGCGATCGCGCTGGGCCAGTACACGATTCGGGTGGACGAGCCGCCCGCGCTCGGCGGCGCGGGCGCCGCGCCCAACCCGGTGGAGGTCTATCTGGCGTCCCTGATCGCCTGCCAGGTGGTCACCTATCGATTCTGGGCGCAGCGGCTCGACATCACCGTCGACGACATCGCGGTGGCGGCCGAAGGTGATCTCGACGTCCGAGGGTTCTTCGGCCTTGACGACACCGTCCGTCCCGGCTTCCAGGCAGTGCGCGTCACGGTCCGCATCACCGGGCCGGAGACCGCCGAACGCTACGCCGAACTGCAGCGGACCGTGGACGCGCACTGCCCGGTGCTCGATCTCTCGACCGCGACGACGCCCGTCGAGACCACGCTCGTCACCGCCTGACCTTCCCCTTGCCCGCCCACGGGCCTTTCGCTCTGGAGCACACGATGACCGAATCCTCGCAGCCCACCGACCCTACCCTCGCGTGGAGTTTCGAAACCAAGCAGATCCACGTGGGTCAGGTGCCCGACGGCACCACCAACGCGCGAGCGCTGCCGATCTACCAGACCACCTCGTACACCTTCCGCGACACCAGCCACGCGGCCGCGCTGTTCGGGCTCGCCGAGCCGGGCAACATCTACACCCGCATCATGAATCCCACGCAGGACGCGGTGGAGCAGCGCATCGCGGCGCTGGAAGGCGGCGTCGCCGCGCTGCTGCTGGCCTCCGGCCAGGCCGCGGAGACCTTCGCGATTCTCAATATCGCGGGCGCGGGCGATCACATCGTGTCCAGCCCGCGGCTCTACGGCGGCACCTACAACCTGTTCCGCTACTCGTTGCCGAAGCTCGGCATCGAGGTGTCGTTCGTGGACGACCCGGACGACCTCGACCAGTGGCGCGCGGCGATCCGCCCGAACACCAAGGCGCTCTACGGCGAAACGATCTCCAACCCGCAGAACCACATTCTCGACATCCCGGGAATCGCGGTGGTCGCGCACAGCGCGGGCGTTCCGTTGATCGTCGACAACACGGTCGCGACCCCTTACCTGATCCAGCCGCTCGCACACGGCGCCGACATCGTGGTGCATTCGGCCACCAAGTACCTCGGCGGGCACGGCACGGCCATCGGCGGCGTCATCGTGGACGGTGGCACGTTCGACTGGACCGGCGGGCGGTTCCCCGGCTTCACCGAACCCGACCCCAGCTACCACGGCGTCCGGTACGCCGATCTCGGCGCGCCCGCTTACGCGCTCAAGGCCAGGGTGCAGCTGCTGCGCGATCTCGGCGCTGCCATCTCGCCGTTCAACGCCTTCCTCATCAGCCAGGGCCTCGAGACGCTGAGCCTGCGGGTCGAGCGGCACGTCGCCAACGCCAAGGCGGTCGCGGAATTCCTGGTGGCGCGTCCCGAGGTCACTTCCGTGTCGTACGCGGGACTGCCCTCATCGCCGTGGTACGAGCGCGGCCGGGCGCTCGCCCCCAAGGGCGCCGGCGCGGTGATCGGCTTCGAGCTGGCGGGCGGGGTGGACGCGGGCAAGCGTTTCGTCGAGGCCCTCACCCTGCACAGCCACGTCGCCAACATCGGCGACGTGCGCTCGCTGGTGATCCACCCGGCCTCGACGACGCACTCCCAGCTCACCCCGGAGGAGCAGCTCGCCGCAGGCGTCACCCCTGGTCTGGTCCGGCTCGCCGTCGGCATCGAGGGCATCGACGACATCCTCGCCGACCTGCGCACCGGCTTCGCCGCCGTCTGACCCCGCTCGATTCGGAGAGCCTCCGTCGTCCCCGCGACGGAGGCTCTTCGCCGTTCCAGACGACGCGTAACGAGCCCGTCCCGCTGCGGTGCGGCGCGGCTTTCCCACCGGCGTTCCAGTCGGGCGCCGACTCCGGGACGTCGAGCTCGATAACACCGTCGAACTGGTTGTCGCTCATGAGAAAACCCCTGTCGTAATGCTCGTCGACGCCGCGGGACCGCTGCCGCCCTCGCGATTCGATCACTCCCGCCTGGCCGATCGCCTCATCCGTCGCGGGTGAGATCCCGCCGGGATGGCAAACCACTCGCAGCCAGAACACGACGTATTTCAGACCATTCAGCACACCGAGGGCTACCATTCTGGGGTCGTTGCTGTTTCGACCGGATTGGACGGCCATGGAACACCGCTCCGACGGCGAGCCAGGGGGATGCTGCACGCCGCACACCGAACGGACGATCCTTTCCGGCGCGCCGACCGGGACCCAGACCCGCAGCGACGCTCCCGCCACGCTGATCCCCTTGCCCGGCGGGACATTCCTCATGGGCGACGAGAGCGCGTGGGCCTATCCGGGCGACGGAGAAGGTCCGCGCCACCGGGTGACCGTCGACTCCTTCGCCATCGACAGGTACACCGTCAGCAACGCCGCCTTCGCCGCCTTCGTCGACGCGACGGGCCATCGCACCGACGCCGAGCGGTACGGCTGGTCGTTCGTCTTCGCCGGTCTGCTCCCCGAGGACGCGCCGCCGACCAGGAGCGTGGTGGGCGCATCGTGGTGGCGGCAGGTGGAAGGCGCCGAATGGCGCCACCCCTCGGGACCGGGTTCGCGCATCGATGACGTCCTCGACCATCCGGTGGTGCACGTCTCCTGGAACGACGCCAAGGCCTACTGCGCCTGGTCGGGCACGCGGCTGCCGACCGAAGCCGAGTGGGAGTACGCCGCGCGGGCCGGATCGGCCGACCCCTTTCCCTGGGGGCCCGACCTCGAACCGGACGACGAGCCACGGATGAACGTCTTCCGCGGCCGGTTCCCGCGCACCGACCCCGGCGCGCATCTAGGCACGCTCGCGGTCGACGCCTTCGCGCCCAACGATTTCGGCCTGCACAATGTCACCGGCAATGTGTGGGAGTGGTGCGCCGACTGGTATGCCCGCGACTACTACCGGCACAGCCCTGAGCGGAATCCCACCGGCCCCGCGACAGGAGCCGGCCGGGTCATGCGCGGCGGTTCCTATCTCTGCCACCACTCCTATTGCCGCCGGTATCGCGTCTCCGCACGGCAGGGCAGCGAACCCGTCTCTTCGACAGGCAATCTCGGATTCCGGGTCGCGAAGGACCGCTGACCACTGCCCGCGCCGACGCGTCCTGGAGCCACGTTCGAGGAGTTCTGCCACTCGATCGCCGCGGTTCGACGCACGTCGGCTTCCGGCTGGGCGTCGGCGGGCGAACTACGTTTCGGGTGGGATGGCGGCTCGAGTCGACGGGGTTTCTGTGCCCTTCGAATCCTCTACGTCCGGCGCTCTTTCGGCGATCAGCACGTTGGCCCAGCGCGCGGTGGGATCGATGTCGAACAGAGCGCCCTTGACAAGCAACGAGAGCGGAATGGCCAGCAGCGCGCCGAGCGGGCCCAGCGCCCAGGACCAGAACGTCAGCGACAAGAATGTCACCGTCACGCTCAAGCCCACGGCGTCGCCGACGAACTTCGGCTGGATCACCGACTGGATGACGAAATTGATGACGCAGTAGACCGCGATGACCCAGATCATCAGTCCGACTCCGCCGTCGAGCAGGGCGAGCAGCGCCGGCGGCACCAACCCGATGACGAATCCGATGTTCGGGATGTAGTTCGTGATGAACGACAGCAGCGCCCACAACAGCGGCAGTGGCACGCCGAGCAACCACAGCGCGGCGCCGTCGAGCACCGCGACGATGAGGCCGAACACCGTCGACACGATCAGGTACTTGCGCGTGCCGCGCGCGAAAGCGGAAAGGGCGTAGGCGATTTCGGGCCTGGTGCGCTCGACGAACGCCATCTTCTTGTCCATCACCATGCCGTCGAACGCCATGAACAGCAGCAGCGCGAACACGAAGAACAGATTCGAGAAGACGCCGAGCAGCCCGCGCAGCGCCGATTCCAGCAGGTTGACGACTTTGCCGATGTCGAGCGAATTCAGCATGTTCTGAATCTGGTCGGCGCCGACCCCGGCATCGGCGAGCGCGTCGCGCAGACCGTCCAGCAGTTCGTCGGCCCGGTCGCTGTAGTTGGGCAACTCGGTGGCCAGCTGCGCGGCCGACACCACCATCGCGCCGACCAGCACGGTCACGATCGACACCACCGCGACCAGGGCGACGATCATGCCGACCCACGGCCGCAGCCCGCGCCGTTGCGCCCAGGTCTGGAGGGGCTGGACGGCCATGGTCAGCATCAGGGCGAGGAACACCGGCCCCAAGATGCCCGCGAAAGCCTTGATCCCGCCGGCCGCGACCACGGCGCTCGCCGCGGCGAGCAGCACCACGAGACCACGCGGAATGGCCCAGGTCCCCGCGGTGGCGGCCGGCGGCCGTGGGGCGGGCGCACCTGTCGGCCGTGGCCGCTGCGCTCGCATCGCTCTTCGCCCCCGACCGGTCAGTCCGCGCAGGCTGGGCGCAAGAGGGCGAACGCGGTGTTCGCCCCGAGGATCGCGGCCATGGCGTGCTCCTTCACTGCTCGACTCGCACGGGTATGCCGACGCTAGAACCGCCGCGCCGACGGCGCCTCACCCGTTGCGGGTGAGATCGGCGGCGCTCCCGACGATCGCGGCGGTTCGGCTCTCGGTGATCGGAACCGGTGCCCGCCGCGGTGCGCCGCACTAGCGTTGGCAGCATGAGCGTGGGTGGGCGACGGCGGCCGTTGAAGATCGTCACGGGGGTCAGCGGCTCGCCGGACGTGTATGGGGCGGCGGTGGATTCGCGACGGTCGACGCTGGCGTCCGCGGTGGAGATCGCGAAGATCGCGGAGGCCGAGAAGTTCGACGCATTGTTCGCGGCGGACCTGCTGAGCTTCGGCGCGCAAGGCGCGATCGGCGCGCAGGAGCCGCTGATCTTCGTGTCCGCGCTGGCCGCGGTGACTTCGCACGTCGGGCTCATCGCGACGGTGACGACCACCTTCCACCACCCGTACAACCTGGCCCGCCTGTTCGGCACCCTCGATCACGTGAGCAACGGCCGCGCCGCCTGGAACGCGGTGACGTCGTCGGTCGGCGAGGAGAACTACGGCGATCAGGAGCTGCCGAGCCCCGAGGAGCGGTACGCGCGAGCGGCCGAATCGCTGACGGTGGTCAACGCGCTGTTCGACAGCTGGGCGCCGGGCGCGCTGACCCCCGACGGTCGCGGCGGGGCCGTGCTGCGTCCGGAGCTGGTGCGGCCGATCGACCACGCCGGACCGTACTTCACGGTGCGCGGCCCGTTGAACATTCCGCCGCTGCCGCAGCGGCGGCCGGTGCAGTTCCAGGCCGGGCAGTCCGAGGGCGGCATCGAGCTGGGCGCCCGCTTCGCCGAGGTGGTGTTCACCTCGCTGCCCACCTTGGCCGACGCCATCACCTACACCAAACGTATCCGGACCCGCGCCACCGAACTCGGCCGCGCCGAAGGACTTCCTTTCATCATGAGCTCCTTCCACGCCACCTACGGCGCCACCGAGGCCGAGGTGCGCGCCGCGGTGCGGGAACGGGAGCAGGCCACCGACTTCGAGGCCGGACGCGTCGCGCTGGCCGACATGCTCGGCGGCGGCGTAGACCTGTCCGAGCTGCCGCTGGACAAGCCGATCCCCGAGCACCTGCTGCCCGACGTACACGCGGTGCGTCGCCGCCGCGGCCGGGTCGAGATCTTCAGCAACTTCGCCAGGTCGGGAAAGACGCTGCGGGAGTTGATCATCGCAGCGAAGGACACCGGCCATTGGGCCGCGGCGGGCACGCCGGAACAGCTCGCCGACGCCATCGAGGAACGCTACGACGCGGGCGTACTGGACGTCATCGCCCTCGGCGGCTTGGACAACCCGCGCACCAGCGACTTCCTCCGCAACGGACTGCTCCCCGAACTGCGCCGCCGCGGCATCGTCGGCGCCGACTACGTCGGCGACACCTTCCGCGCCAACCTGGAGCTGCCGCCGCTGCCGGAATGATTGTCCTCCGCAGCGACGCCCGTCAGCCGAGGGCGGCGAGTTTTCCTGTCAGCACCGATCTTTCGCGTTCGTTGGCGCACAGCCGCACGGCGTTCTCCAGTTCGGTGCGCGCCTCGTCCGCGCGGCCGAGCCGGGTGAGCAGCTCGCCGCGCACGCTCGGCAGCAGGTGCGAATTCGCCAGCGCGCCGGCGGCCGCCAGCTCGTCCACGATCGGCAGCGCCGCCGCGGGACCGTGCGCCATGGCGACCGCGACCGCACGGTTGAGGCCGACCACCGGGGAGGGCGCGAGCCTGCCGAGCGCCTCGTAGAGCAGCACGACACGCTCCCAGTTCGTCTCCTCGACCGACGCCGCGACGGCGTGGCATTCGGCGATCGCCGCCTGCAAGCCGTACGCGCCGAGGCC
>NZ_BDCF01000071.1 GCF_001613365.1 Nocardia xishanensis NBRC 101358 | reverse complement strand
GCCGCCGTTCAGGCCGACCGCGGCGCCGCCGCCTCCGGCCGCCGGGTTGCCGATCCCGCCGCCACCGCCCGCGGGCGGCCTGCCCGCGACCGGCGCCTGACCGGGCCGGTACAGGTTGGACTGCGGCTCGCGCTGGGGCAGCTGCGACCAGCCGTCCTTGTACTGCGACTGACCGCCGTCCTGCCCCTGCTTCTTCGCGCCGTCGGGACCGCCGCCTGGTTCGGCGGACGGACCCATCCGCACGGTCTCCTGGTCGAACCCTTCCTTCGCGCCGCCGGACTCCGGTGCACCCTGCTTCGGCGCGAAATCGCCTTGCTTGCCCGCGTTCTGCTGCGGCTGGCCACCCTGCTGGCCACCGGCCTGCTGTCCGGATTCGGGCGCGCCGGGCCTGGGGATCGGCCGCGGCGGAATCGGGGACGGTGCGATCCGCTCGGTCACGCCGTTCGTGGGGTGCCCGTCATTCGGCTGATTCGGAGTGGTCAATGGGAATCCTTAGATCCGTTCGTTGCCGCCGCTTGGAGGGGGTTACTGCTGAGAGGAACCGGAGTCGTCGCCACCGTCGACCTGATCGGGTTCGTCGGCGTTGCGCGCGATAGCAAGCAACGTATCGCCCTCGGCCAGGTTCATCAATCGCACGCCCTTGGTCTGTCGCCCAGCCTTACGAACCTGCTTTGCCGCCGTCCGGATGACTCCACCGCCGGACGTGATCGCGTAGAGCTCATCTTCGTCGTCGACGATGAGCGCACCGACCAGAGTGCCACGCCGGGCGTCGAACTGGATAGTCAATACACCTTTACCGCCGCGTCCCTGTGCGGTGTACTCCTCGATGGCGGTGCGCTTCGCGTAGCCGCCCGAGGTCGCCACCAGCAGATACGTCTCGGGCCGAACGACGTTGAGCGACAACAGTTCGTCATCGGCGTTGAACCGCATGCCCTGCACGCCGGAGGTGGCGCGACCCATCGGGCGCAGCGCCTCGTCGGTGGCCGAGAAGCGGATCGACTGGCCGTGCGCCGAGACGAGCAGCAGGTCGTCGTCGGCCGAGCAGAGCACCGCGCCGACCAGCTCGTCCTCGTCGCGCAGGTTCACCGCGACGATGCCGCCGCTGCGGTTGGAATCGAAGTCGGACAGCTTCGATTTCTTCACCAGACCATTCTTGGTGGCAAGCACCAGATACGGGGCGTCTTCGTAGGACTTGATCTGAATGATCTGGGCGATCTTCTCGTCCGGCTGGAAGGCCAGCAGGTTGGCGACGTGCTGGCCGCGCGCGGTGCGGTTGGCCTCGGGCAGCTCGTACGCCTTGGCGCGGTAGACCCGGCCCTTGTTCGTGAAGAACAGCAACCAGTCGTGCGTCGAGGTGACGAAGAAGTGCTTGACGATGTCGTCCTGCTTGAGGCCGGCGCCCTGCACGCCCTTGCCGCCGCGCTTCTGCGAGCGGTAGAGGTCGGTCTTGGTGCGCTTGGCGTAGCCGGTCTCGGTGATGGTGACGACCACGTCCTCGCGGGCGATCAGGTCCTCGTCGGCCACGTCGCCGTCGGCCGCGATGATCCGGGTGCGCCGCTCGTCGCCGTACTTGTCGACGATTTCGGCCAGCTCGTCGCGCACGATCGCGCGCTGGCGCTCCGGCTTGTCGAGAATGTCCTTGTAGTCGGCGATTTCGCTTTCGATCTTGGCCAGATCGTCGACGATCTTCTGCCGCTCCAGTGCGGAGAGGCGCCGCAGCTGCATGTCGAGGATGGCGGTGGCCTGGATCTCGTCGATCTCGAGCAGCTGCATCAGGCCGGTGCGCGCGGTGTCGGTGTTGGCCGAACGCCGGATCAGCGCGATGACCTCGTCGAGCGCGTCGAGCGCCTTGACCAGGCCGCGCAGGATGTGGGCCCGCTCCTCGGCCTTGCGCAGCAGGTAGCGGGTGCGCCGGACGATGACTTCCAACTGGTGATCGACGTAGAGCCGGATCATCTGGTCCAGGCGCAGCGTGCGCGGCACGCCGTCGACGATGGACAGCATGTTGGCGCCGAAGCTGGTCTGCAGCTGGGTGTGCTTGTAGAGGTTGTTCAGCACCACCTTGGCGACGGCATCGCGCTTGACCGTCACCACGATTCGCATGCCCGCGCGGTCGGAGGACTCGTCGTGGATATCCGAGATACCCGCGATCTTGCCGTCCTTCACCTGCTCGGCGATCGAGTTGATGAAGTTGTCGGTGTTGACCTGGTAGGGCAGCTCGGTGATGACGATCGTGGTGCGACCGCGGTTGTCCTCTTCGATCTCGACCACACCGCGCATGCGGATCGAGCCGCGACCGGTGGTGTAGGCGTCGTTGATGCCCTGGTTGCCGACGATCAGGCCGTGCGTCGGGAAGTCCGGGCCCTTGACCCGCTCCATGCACGCGGCGAGGGTGCTCTCCTCGTCGGCGTCGTAGTTCTCCAGCGCCCAGTAGATCGCCTCGGCGAGCTCGTTGAGGTTGTGCGGCGGAATGTTGGTCGCCATGCCGACCGCGATGCCATTGGAGCCGTTCATCAACAGGTTCGGCACCCGGCTGGGGAGAACCACCGGCTCCTGGGAACGACCGTCGTAGTTCGGCGTGAAATCGACCGTCTCGTGGTCGATTTCACGCAGCAGCTCCATCGCGAGCGGCGTCAGGCGGCACTCGGTGTACCGCATGGCGGCCGCGCCGTCGTTGCCGCGGGAACCGAAGTTGCCCTGGCCGTCGACCAGCGGGTAGCGCAGCGACCACGGCTGGGCCATGCGGACCAGGGTGTCGTAGATCGAGGCGTCACCGTGCGGGTGGTAGTTACCCATGGTCTCGGCGACCGGGCGCGCGGACTTCACGTAGCCGCGGTCGGGACGGTAGCCGTTGTCGTACATCGCGTAGAGCACGCGCCGGTGCACCGGCTTGAGGCCGTCGCGCACATCGGGCAGCGCACGGCCGACGATCACGCTCATCGCGTAATCGATGTAGCTGCTCTGCATTTCGTTCTGGATGTCGACCGGCTCGATCCGGTCGCCTGCACCGCCGCTCGGGGGCAGCGTTGTCTCAGTCATGCGGTCTCCTTAGCGGGGCGTGAAAAGTCTGCTTGCGGTGGGTTTCACGCCGGCTATACGTCGAGGAAGCGAACGTCCTTGGCATTGCGGGTGATGAAGCTGCGACGCGCCTCGACGTCCTCGCCCATCAGGACGGAGAACAGCTCGTCGGCCGCGGCCGCGTCGTCGAGCGTCACTTGACGAAGCACCCGCACCGCGGGGTCCATCGTGGTCTCCCACAGTTCCTTGGCGTTCATCTCGCCGAGACCCTTGTAGCGCTGGACGCCGTCGTCCTTGTTGATCTTCTTGCCCGCCGCGAGGCCCGCCTCGAGCAGGCCGTCGCGCTCCCGGTCGGAATAGGCGAACTCGGGATCGCTGCGCTGCCACTTGAGCTTGTACAGCGGCGGCTGGGCAAGGTAGACGTGCCCGTGCTCGACCAGCGGCCGCATGAAGCGGAACAGCAGCGTCAGCAGCAGGGTCGAGATGTGCTGGCCGTCCACGTCGGCGTCGGCCATCAGCACGATCTTGTGATAGCGCAGCTTGCTGATGTCGAACTCGTCGTGGATACCGGTGCCGAACGCGGTGATGATCGACTGGACCTCGTTGTTCTTGAGGACTCGGTCGATGCGCGCCTTCTCGACATTGATGATCTTGCCGCGCAACGGAAGGATCGCCTGGTACATCGAGTCGCGGCCGGACTTGGCCGAGCCGCCGGCGGAGTCGCCCTCGACGATGTAGATCTCGGACTTGCTCGGGTCCTTGGAGCGGCAGTCGGCCAGCTTGCCTGGCAGACCGCCCAGATCGGTGGCGGACTTGCGGCGCACCAGCTCGCGCGCCTTGCGCGCCGCGACGCGGGCCTGCGCCGAGGAGACGGCTTTCTGCACGATGGTCTTCGCGTCGGCCGGGTTGGCCTCGAACCAGTGCGCGAGGTGCTCGTTGCAGGTGCGCTGCACGAACGACTTGACCTCGGTGTTGCCGAGCTTGGTCTTGGTCTGGCCCTCGAACTGCGGGTCGGAGATCTTCACGCTCACGATCGCGGCGAGACCCTCGCGGATATCGTCGCCGGTGAGGTTGCCGTCCTTCTCCTTGAGCAGCTTCTTGTCCTTCGCGTACTTGTTCACCACCGTGGTGAGCGCGGCGCGGAAGCCCTCTTCGTGGGTGCCGCCCTCGTGGGTGTTGATGGTGTTGGCGAAGGTGTGGACGGATTCCGAATAGCCGGAATTCCACTGCATCGCGACCTCGAGCTCGTGCCCGGTGCCCTTGCCGGTGAAGCCGACGACCGAGTTGTGGATCGGCTGCTTGGTCCGGTTGATGTGCTTGACGAAGTCCTCGAGTCCACCGGGGTAGTGGTAGGTGCGGACCTTGACCTTCGGCTCCTCGGCGGCGGGCGCGTTCTCGTCGAGGTGCTTGGGCGCCTCGGCGGTGTCGCTGACGACCTCGTCGGTGACCTCGCTCCCGGAGACCCGCTCGTCGGTGAGGGTGATGGTGAGGCCCTTGTTCAGGAACGCCATCTCCTGCAGACGCCGCGCGACCGTCTCGAAGTTGAAGGTCGTGGTCTCGAAGATCTCCGCGTCCGGCCAGAACCGGATGGTGGTTCCGGTGCGCTTGGTCGCCTCACCCTGCATCAGTTTGCCGGGCTTGGAGTCCTTGTACTCCTGGGTCCAGTGGTAACCGTCGTGGTCGACCTCGGCCTCGAGCCTGCTGGACAGCGCGTTCACCACCGAGATGCCGACGCCGTGCAGACCACCGGACACCGCGTAGGCGTCGGAGTCGAACTTGCCGCCCGCGTGCAGCTGGGTCATGACCACCTCGATGGTGGGGATACCCTGCGCGTGCATGCCGGTCGGGATGCCGCGGCCGTCGTCGACCACCTCGACGCCACCGTCGGCCAGCAGCGTGACGTCGACCCTGGTCGCGTAGCCCGCCATCGCCTCGTCGACGGAGTTGTCCACGACCTCCCAGATCAGGTGGTGCAGGCCGCGCTCACCGGTCGAGCCGATGTACATTCCAGGGCGTTTGCGTACCGCCTCGAGTCCCTCGAGGACGGTGATGGAGGAGGCACCGTAATCCTGCTTGCCCGATGTCGCCTTGGTCGAATCGTTGGAGTCCTTGGCAGCCACTGGTCGGTAGCTCTCCTTACTTGCTGACCTCGGCGCAACGATCACCACAGCGCAAGCGGGGCCCGGGTCTTGACAAGTCGAGATTCACGGGCCCACGCGGGGGCTGCGCGGAACGCGCCGAAGGTTCGCCGCTAGTTACGCCACCATCCTACTGGTAGACCCGCGCCACAATGCACCTACGACACCCCTGACGGCTTCATGGCTGCGAGAAATCGACCGGCGACGAGTCGGGTCTTCCTCTCGACCGTTTCAACGACTCTCAGATGTACTCAGCACGCAGTGCCGAATACTCGCCGCGATCACCGGGAGACCGCGACCCGATCGACGAACTCGGCGGTGCGCGCGGCGAGGGCCTCGGGGTGCGAGATCGGCGACCAGTGCCGCGCCGCGATCTCGCTGCGGGTGAGGTCCGCAACCCATCGATCGGCCTCGGCGTGCACCACAGGGCGCACCGCCCTGTCGCCGGTCGACACGATCAGCTGCACCGGAACCGAGACCGGGCGCGGGCGCGGATTGCGCAGGTGCGCACGGATATTCGCGCGATAGAGCTTGAGGTTGTTGATCATGTCGGCGCGCAGCGTCGGCGCGGTCCGCACCAGCGCGGGGTCGAGGCCGTCGAAGAAGGCGAGGAAGCGCGGCCAGCGATCGGACAGCGCGCGCAGCACCGGATTGGGCAGACCGGGGATCTGGAAGGCGACGGTGTAGGCCGACGCGATGCCCTGCGCGAGCGACCCGCGCAGCCGCGCCGCCGAGAGCGGCCCGCGCAAGTACGCGCCGAGAAAGTCGAGGTTGGGACCGGAGACCGAGCTGAACGACGCGATCCGATCCCCGGCCGCTGGATCGCTGACGAGCTCCCAGCCGATGACCGAACCCCAGTCGTGCCCGAGCACGTGCACGCGCTGCCCCGGCGCCACGGCGTCGACGACCGCGCGGACGTCAGCGGCGAGCTCCTCGATGCGATAGGCCGAGACCTCGGCGGGCACCGTGCTGTCTCCCGCGCCGCGATTGTCGAAGGCGATCACCCGGTAGCGATCGGCCAGGAGGGCGGCGACGCGATTCCACAGGATGTGAGTATCCGGCCAGCCGTGCACGAGCAGGATCGGCGTCCCGCCGGGATCACCGCACTCGAACACCGCGAGCTCGACGTCGCCGCGGCGAACGGTGGTGGTGGCCGTGGCGGGGAACGGGCCCGCGGTGCTGATCGTCATCGATCGTCTCTCCTGTGCGCGTTGTCGAGCCGATGCGAGCCGCTCGGCATCGGTCGAGGCGTTCCACGTCGAACCGCAGATCCGGTGAGGATCTGGGGAAATCCTGTGGATGGAGAGATAAACGTAACACCGAGTATCGTATATTTGCCAGGGTGCGTCAGCCGTAGGTGTCGCGCGGACCGCGTCCCTTGATGTGCCGTTCACCCTTGCGCCAGCTCGGCGCTGCCGGGCCGGAGATCTTCAGCTGCGTCACCACGCCGTCTCCGACCGCGGCGTTGATCTTCGCCAGGATCTGACTCTGGAGCATGCGCAGCTGCGTGGCCCACGCGGTGGACTCGGCGGCGATGCTCAGCACGCCGTCTTTGAGGGCGATCGGGGTGGCGTGCGAGGCGATGTCCTCGCCGACGACGCCCGCCCAACGTCCGAGAACCGTGCCCTCGGCGACCTTGCCGTCCCAGCCGCGACTCTTGGCGATCCGGGTGGCGAGCTGGGACAACAGCTGGGGATCGCGGTCGTCGGGGCGGGCGCCGGACCATCCGGTGCGCCTGCGAGCTCCGGTGCGGAGCTTCCGCACCGGCGAGGCGCGACCCTGCCCGACCGACTTCCCGCTTGCCTTCGCCGCGGCGCGGGCCTCTTCGAGCGCGCGCCTGGCCAGGTCGATGCCGCGCAACTGCGGCTCGCCGCCAGGCTGCTGAGCGCCCTGCTCGCGCTGATCGGTCATCGTCCCGCTCCGTTCGACCACCGGGTTTTGTCCCCAGCTCTTGCTCTGTTCTCCCCAACCGCAGGCCGGTCGGGTTCCGGCGCAGTTCTCCACAGGTATTGGGGATGAATCGGTGGATCCGTCCGGGCCCCGGTGCACGGCAACTGTACGGGAGCCCGCCGACGAACCGTCGCACGCGTCGCCGCTCGTCCCACGCCGGTGTTTCCCATCTGTGCACAACCGGTGTGGCTACCTGTGGACAGGTTCAGGCGAATCCGGGTGCGTGCTCGACGATGCGCGAGGTGCGGTGCGTCGATTCCCCGGTGGTCTCCACCCGCAACGGCGCCGCGGCCAGCTCGGCGGGCACGTCCTCCGGCACGGCGGCGGTGATGAGTACCTGTTCGGCGCCGGCCGCGACCTCGGCGAGCGCGGTGCGGCGCCGCCGGTCGAGTTCGGCGAAGACGTCGTCGAGCAACAGCACCGGTTCGGCTCCGGTCGAGCGGAGCAGGTCGAACGCGCCGAGGCGAAGGGCGAGGGCGAAGGACCAGGACTCGCCGTGGCTGGCGAAGCCTTTGGCCGGAGCGTCTCCGAGAACCAAGTCGAGATCGTCGCGATGCGGGCCGACCAGGCAGACACCGCGCTCCAGTTCCTTGGTCCGCGCCGCCGCGAGCTCCCGCAGCATAATCTCCTCCAGCGCCGCCGTGTCATCGGATTGCGGCTCCCGCGCGGGATCCAGGAACTCCGGCGGCAGATAGGCGCTTCGGTAAGCGATTGCGGCGGGACGGGATTCGGGCGCGATCGACCGATAGGACTGGGCCAGATGGGGATACAGGTCGTGCACCAGCCGCAGCCGCTCGGCAAGCAGCACCGACGCATGCTCGGCCAGGTGGCCGTCCCACACGTCGAGGGTGCTCAGGTCGGCCCGCGATCTCGCTTGCCGCCCAGCGGTTTTCAACAGGGCCGAGCGCTGGCGCAGCACCCGGTCGTAGTCCGAGCGCACACCGGCCAACCTGGGGAGCCGGGCTGTGCACAACTCGTCGAGGAATCTGCGCCGCTCCCCTGGGTCGCCACGCACCAGCGCGAGATCCTCCGGCGCGAACAACACGGTTTGCAGAATGCCGAGTATCTCCCTCGGTCTGCGCACCGGCGACCGGTTGATCTGCGCGCGATTGGCCGCGCCCTGGTTGAGTTCGATGTCGACGCGCAACTCACGACCGGTGTTGACCACGGTGGCGCCGATCCGCGCGCGCTGCGCGCCCATCCGGATCAGTGGCGCGTCGGCGGCCACCCGGTGCGAGCCGAGGGTGGCCAGATAGCCGATCGCCTCCAGCAGATTGGTCTTGCCGTTGCCGTTCGATCCCAAGAAAACCGTTCGGCCTGGGGATAATTCGAGTTCCGCGTGCTCCCAGGAGCGGAAGTCGCGCAGCGACAGCGCTCGGATGAACATTCGCTACACCGCCCCGGTCACCACGGGCGACGGCACCGGTTCACGCACAGATGCTCAGCCCGGGAGCCGGACCGGCATCAGCAGGTAGATGTAGGAGCTGGCCAGCGCGGCGAAGGAGCCGGAGTCGAGCACCTCGGGCTCCTCCTCGCTCGCGGGAAGCAGCACCGCGGGACGGCTGGGGGTGGTGAACCCGAAGGTGACCCGGTCGGAGTGCAGCGCGGACAGGCCGTCGACCAGGTAACCCGGGTTGAAGGCGATGGTCAGCGCTTCGCCGCGAAAATCGGCGGGCAGCCACTCCTCGGCGCGACCCGCGTCGTCGCCGCCTGCCGACAGCAGCAGACCCTCGCTGGAGAACTCCAGGCGGACCTGTGCACCGCGCTCGGCGACCAGGGCGACGCGCTTGATGGCCTCGGTCAGCGCCGCGACTTCCAGCGTGGCGATGGAGGTGTGCTCCTTGGGGAGCAACTGACGGAACTTGGGGAATTCCGCGTCGAGCAGGCGGGTTGTGGTGCGGCGGCCCGCGTTGACGATGCCGAGCAGACCGTCCGAGCCCGCGCCGGTGCCGAGCGAAAGCTGCACGGGGGCATCGGAGGGGCCGAGCGTCTTGGCGGCCTCGGACAGCGTGCGGGCCGGAATGAGCACCGAAGTCTCGATATCGGTGCGGGAGGGCTGCCATTCGATGTGGCGCACGGCGAGCCGGAAGCGGTCGGTGGCCGCGAGAACGACCTGTGGGCCCTCGATCTCGACGCGGATACCGGTCAGCATCGGCAGGGTGTCGTCACGGCCCGCCGCTACGGCGACCTGTCCGACGGCTTCGGAGAAGACGTCGACGCTCAATGCACCGGTCTGCTGCGGGACTTCGGGCAGCTGGGGATAGTCCTCGACCGGCATGGTCGGCAGCGAGAACTTGGCGCTGCCGCAGGAGATCAGCACGCGGGTGCCGTCGACCGATACGTCCACCGGCTTGTTGGACAGCGCCTTGGTGATGTCGGCGAGCAGGCGGCCGGACACCAGCACCTCACCGGGACCGGCGACCTCGGCCGCTACGCGCATCTGCGCGGAGACCTCGTAGTCGAATCCCGAGACGGTCAGTCCGTCCTCGCTCGCGACCAGCAGCACACCACCCAGCACCGGGACAGGAGGCCGGGACGGCAGGCTGCGCGCGACCCAGGCGACGGATTCCGCGAAATCCTCTCGGGCGACCCGAAACTTCATGCTCGAAAGCTCCATCGCCCGATCTGTCCTCTCCCGGTTCCGTGATCCGTGTGTGGCTTCCGTCCGAGCACTGTGGCTCGACAGCTTGTTGGCTCGACAGCGTGTGGTTCTCGTCAGGGGGTGCTGGATCGGCCGCGCCAGCAGTCTGGCACAGGCGACCGACATAAAACGTACCCGCGTCTGGCGCGGCTACCTAGCCCGACCCTCGATTCGCGCTCGCGTGTCCGAAGCGGACGACTCCGTGTGCGGACATACCCATCCCGCTCTTCTCCTTGCCTGTGCAGACGAGTGGCTCCGGACGAGACGTCGCTCGACCGACTTTCCACACACCCTGTTTTGAAGAGAGATCTATATGAAGAAGAACTGAAGTAGTAGTAGGCACTGTGGAATCTGTGGACTGAGCCCGTTTGCGCTGGTCCGGGGGTGTGGTGCCGTGGGGATGGCCGTCGGGTGACTCGAGGATGAATTGGAGGCGTCTGTGGAGGTCCGAAAACTGTCCCATGTTCATCCTCGAGCCGTCCTCGAGTTGTTCCACTGGATTCACCCTGTTGTTCACACGTGTGCACCGTTCGGTGGACAACTCGAGGAATCCTCGAGGACTCCACACGGACTCCTCGAGGATTCCACAAGCGCCTGACCGAGACGAGGCAGGTCAGAGCCTGTGGGCAGACATCGATGGGATGATGTTGATATCCGGCTGTGAGTGACGGCCCGCAAGTCCATCCCCAGTCCTGTGCACCAATCGGTGGACAAACCGTGGGATTCCTCGAGGACTCCACAAGGATTCCTCGAGGAATCCACAGCGCATAAAAAGGCACCGCCCCTGGTCAGAGGCGGTGCCGGGTTGTGGAGAGCGCTCAGCGCGAGCGCTGTTTGATTCGGGCTGTGAGTTCTTGGACCTGGTCGTAGACGCGGCGCCGTTCGGTCATCTCCTTGCGGACCTTCTTCTCCGCGTACATGACCGTGGTGTGGTCGCGGCCGAATGCCTGGCCGATCTTCGGTAGCGATAGGTCGGTGAGCTCGCGGCACAGGTACATGGCGATCTGCCTGGCCTGCGCCAGCGGCCTCGCCTTGCCCGGCCCGGTCAGCTCCTCCAGCGTGGTGTTGAAGTACTCCGCGGTCACGGCCATGATCGTGGCCGCGTTGATCTCCAGAGCGGCCGTGTCGGGCATCAGATCCCGCAGCACCACTTCGGCCAGCGGCAGATCCAGCGGCTGGCCGTTGAGCGAGGCGAACGCGGTGACCCGGATGAGAGCGCCCTCGAGCTCGCGGATGTTGCGTTCCACCCGGCTGGCGATCAGTTCGAGTACGTCGTGCGGCACGTCGAGCCGATCCATCCGCGCCTTCTTGCGCAGGATGGCGATGCGGGTCTCCAGTTCCGGCGGCTGCACGTCGGTGATCAGGCCCCACTCGAACCGCGTCCGCAGCCGCTCCTCCAGGGTGGCCAGCTGCTTGGGTGGACGGTCGGAGGACACGACGATCTGCTTGTTCGCGTTGTGCAGCGTGTTGAAGGTGTGGAAGAACTCCTCCTGGATGCCTTCCTTGCCCTCGATGAACTGGATGTCGTCGACGAGCAGGATGTCGGTCTCGCGGTAGCGCCGCTTGAATGCCACCTTGCGGTCGTCGCGCAGGCTGTTGATGAAGTCGTTGGTGAACTCTTCGGTAGACACGTACTTCACCCGCATGCCGGGGAACAGCCGCTGGGCGTAATGACCCGCCGCGTGCAGCAGGTGCGTCTTGCCGAGACCGGAGGCGCCCCACACGAACAGCGGGTTGTAGGCACGGGCGGGCGCCTCGGCGATGGCCACCGCCGCGGCGTGCGCGAAGCGATTCGATGCGCCGATGACGAACGTCTCGAAGGTGTACTTCGCGTTCAGGCTGGCCGAGGAGTTCGCGGGCGCGGGGGTCTCCTGGCTCTTGTTGAAGTAGGTCGGCCAGTTGTTGCGGACGTTGACGACCGGTTCGTCGTCGGGCTGCTCGCCGCGCAGCGCTTCGCCGGGTTCGCGGACCGATTCGTGTGCCGCGGCGGGCGCGGCTTCGCGCAACGGCATCCGGGCGGGCCCGCGCATCGGTGCGGCTGGCTCCGGGGTGAACAGCGACTCCTGGCCCGGCGGAGTCGAATCGCGTCGCGAACCCAACCCCTGATCGCGCCGCGGCGCGATCGACACGTCAGGGATCTGCGCGCCGGGTTCGGCCGAGCCCGGGTAGTCGCCGACGACTGGCGCGCGGTAGGACGCGGTCGGATAGTCGTCGTTCGGGTAGTCCGTGCTCGGGTAGTCCGGCGCCGGGGTGTAGTCCGCGGTGTACTCGGGTGCGTGTGAGTACTCGGCGGCGGGCGCGTAGTCCGAAGCCTGGGGATAGTCGGACGCGTAGTCCGGCGCAGGCGCGAAGTCCGACTGCTGCGCGTACCTCGGGGCCGGATAGTCGGTGCGGCTCGGCGGATCGGACGGGAAGCCGATCGGGCCGCGCTGCGTCTCCCTGCCGCGCTGCGCTTCTCGGTTTCGCTGTGCCGTCTCCCTGCTTCGCTCGGGGCGGCTCGTCATCCTCGCGTGGCGTGGATTGGCGGTGGAACGATCGGCGCTCGGTGTGGCGGGCGCCGCGATCCGCACGCCGAGGCCCTCGACCTGGGGACCGAGCCGGCGGGCGAGCGAGCGCAGGATGGGTTCGCGCAGATCGCGTTCGATGGCCTCCTGGGCCAGCGACGAGGGCACCGAGAGCAGGGCGAAGCCCTGGGCCACGGTGATCGGCTTGACGAGTTTCAGCCAGGCCTGCTGTGCTCGGGTCACCGCCGCGATGGAGCCGTCGTCGGAACCGGTGGTGAGCTCGGCGATTACCTCGGGCCACACGGTGGCCAACACGTTCTGCTCGTCGTCCATGCAGTTTCCTCCCCGGACGTAGGTCGATAGGAGCAGACGGCCGGGGTACGCGAGCAGGCTCGAGAATGGGCTATCCTGTGATCCCGCGTACGTCCGTAGCCGTGTGGACGCTGCTCGGATTCCCCCGTACCAAGGCAGCGGCGTTGGCGCCGTCGGCCTACGAATATGCCACTCCAGGGGTCTTTCCACACAATTATCCACAGATGTGGAAAACCCTGGGGAAATGTGACTCGGGCTCGGAGTTCGCGGGGATCGTGCCCCGACCTGGGGTTCTTCAGCAACCATCTGGCAACGCATCGCTCGGAGCGGCCTCGTGGACGCCTAGGGGTGTGGACGAAGTCACGAACACGCCCGGGCGCGTCGCCCGCCGGGGCCATCGATTCGGCCTCGGGGGCCGAGTTTGACCCGTCAGCAGCCGATCAGTACCCTCGTACAGTCACCCCTTGGTGCGGTGGCGGTCCTGTGCTGACCGTGTGAGGTCGTTGACGACCGTGTGCGCCAGGACCGACGCGCGCCGATGATGACATCGCGATTCATCGCGCACATACGTATCACCGACAAGCTTCGGGCGCCGAACGGTGCCCACCAACTCGAGGAGTGTTGACCGTGGCCAAGGGCAAGCGGACGTTCCAGCCGAACAACCGTCGTCGGGCGCGGGTTCACGGCTTCCGCCTCCGGATGCGCACCCGTGCGGGTCGCGCCATCGTCTCGGCGCGTCGCCGCAAGGGCCGCGCTTCCCTCACTGCCTGATCCTCGCTTTCGGACGCTCGGGTGTTGCCTGAGCCGTATCGGTTGCATCATCGTGCCGACTTCTCCCGGACGGTGCGCCGTGGCCAGCGAATCGGGAGGCGAGATCTGGTCGTACACGCGCTCGTGCACGGGTATGACGGAGTTGTGGGCGCTGACGAACGACACGGTGCTCCGGTAGCAACCGGAGCGATCGTTCGCGTCGGCGGGCCGAGGTTCGGATTGATTGTCAGCAAGGCGGTGGGCTCCGCGGTGGTTCGACACCGGGTGGCCCGCCGCCTGCGTCATATGTGCGCCAAGGTGATCAGCGAACTGCCCGCGGACGCCGACATCGTGATCCGGGCCTTGCCCGGCGCCGCGAACGCGGAATCCGACGAACTGCTGCGGCAGTTGCGCAGCGGATTGCGCAAACTCGGTGTCGCGCAGGCTCCCGGCCGGACCGACGGACGGGGCCGACCCGTCGCCGTCGTGCCCGCTGACGCGGACGTCTCGTCGTGAAGTTCGCCGCCCCCCTGGCCCGGCTGCCCGCTCGTACGCTGATCTTCCTGATCGAGCTCTACCGGACTTATGTCTCCCCCACCCGGATGCCGGTGTGCCGCTTCACCCCCACGTGTAGCGAATACGCGGTGACCGCGCTGCGAACCCGAGGGCTGTTCATCGGCCTCGGACTGACGGTCGTGCGATTGGCCAAATGCGCGCCCTGGCACCCTGGTGGGTGGGATCCCGTTCCCGAGCGCAAGCAGCGCGGACGGAACGAGGCTGCGGCCGACGCCCCGACGTCGGCGCCACACGCTTGTAAAGGATCGCCGCCCGCGGCGATCGGCGACACGAACGACGGGAGTGCATAGAGCCGTGCTCGACTTCATCTACTACCCGGTGTCCTGGATCTTGTGGTTCTGGCACCGTGCTTTCGCGGCCATTCCTGGCCTGGGCAAGGACAGCGGCCTGGCATGGGCGCTGGGGGTGGTGTTCCTGGTCTTCACGCTGCGCATCGTGCTCTACAAGCCGTTCGTGAAGCAGGTGCGGACGACCAAGCAGATGCAGGAGTTGCAGCCCCAGATCAAGGAGTTGCAGAAGAAATACAAGAACGACCGCCAGAAGATGGCGGTGGAGATGCAGAAGCTCCAGAAGGAGCACGGTTTCAACCCGCTGATGGGCTGCCTGCCGGTCCTGGCGCAGGTGCCGGTCTTCCTGGGTCTGTTCCACGTGCTGCGTTCGTTCAACCGCACCGGCCACGGGTTCGGCCAGCTCGGCATGACGCCCGAGGAGAACGCGAACACCGCGAACTACGTCTTCAACGCGGCCGACGTTCAGTCCTTCCTGAGCGCGCGCATCTTCGGCGCGCCGATCTCCGCGTTCATCACCACCCCGGCCAACGAACTGCTCGCCTTCGCCGACTACGGCGGCGTTCCGAGCCGGCTGAGCATCGCCCTCGTCGCCATCCCGCTGATGGTGATCGCCGGTCTGGCGACCCACTTCAACGCTCGCGCCTCGGTCGCGCGGCAGACCCCGGAAGCCGCCGCGAACCCGCAGGCGGCGATGATGAACAAGCTGGCGCTCTGGGTCTTCCCGCTCGGCGTGCTCGTCGGTGGTCCGTTCCTGCCGATCGCCATCCTGATCTACTGGGTCTCCAACAACATCTGGACCTACGGCCAGCAGCACCTCGTCTTTGGCCGCATGGCGAAAGAAGAAGAGGCCAAGAAGCAGGCCAAGCTCGAGCAGCGCGCGCAGAACGCGCCCAAGCCCGGCGTCAAGCCGGTGAGTACGAAGAAGAAGCCGGCGGCGGCCGAGACCGCCGTCGATGCCGAGACGTCCGATGCGGAACCGTCGACGAACGGCACCCCGAAGTCCGCGGCGAGCAAGGCCTCCGGACAGCGCAGGCCCGGTGGGCAGAAGCGCTCCGGCAGCAGGGGCCGGGCCAACCAGAAGCGTCGCCGCTGACCGCCGAGCCACCCTTGGATCGCGCTACCGCCCGACGCCGAGCGCCCGGCGCGCGCGATGGACAGATGAAGGAATCCAAATGACTGTTGAAACCGACGGAGGGGACGCCACCGTGGCGACGACGATGGTGAACGCCGGAGCGGATACCGGCGATGTGGCGAGCGATGCCGAGGAAGCCCTGATCGAAGAGGGCGAGATCGCCGGCGACTACCTGGAGCAGCTGCTCGACGTGCTCGACTTCGACGGTGACATCGACCTGGACGTCGAGGGCGACCGGGCCGTGGTGAGCATCGACGGCGGACGCGACCTGTCGAAGCTGGTCGGCCGCAACGGTGAGGTGCTCGACGCGCTGCAGGAGCTCACCCGGCTCGCGGTGCAGCAGGCCACCGGTGTGCGCAGCCGCCTGATGCTGGACGTCGCGGGCTGGCGTGCCAAGCGCCGCTCCGAACTCAGCGCACTCGGCACCGCCGCCGCCAAGCGGGTGCTGGAATCCGGTGAGCCGGAATCGCTCACGCCGATGACGCCGTTCGAGCGCAAGATCGTGCACGACGCCGTCGCGGCGATCGACGGAGTCAGCAGCGAGAGCGAGGGCGTGGAGCCCAACCGTTTCGTGGTGGTCGTTCCGGGCTGATCGCCGGGGCTACCCAGTGGACGGCGCGTTTCGTCACGCTGACGATTGATGATTGGATTGGCCTCTGGTCTTCGGACCGGGGGCCTTCTCCATGCCGGGGACGCTGCGGCCTTTCGGTCGAGGCGTGCAACCCCCTCCTCCCCCTTGTGCAATGTGTTCGACCTCGAGCTCGGAAGGATGTTTCACGTGGAACGAGAAATCGGTGGAAGCGCCGCGCTGCCGACCGAGCTGGAGCCGCCCGCGGCGGCCGCCACGGTCTTCGGCGATCGGCTTGATATCGCGCGCCGGTACTGCGCCGCCCTCGCGACCGCCGGTGTCGAGCGCGGTCTCATCGGCCCCCGCGAGGTGCCCCGGCTCTGGGATCGGCACATCCTCAATTGCGCGGTCGTCGCCGAGCTCATGCCAGAAGGGGCGACCGTCGTCGATATCGGCAGCGGTGCGGGCCTACCCGGAATCCCGTTGGCCATCGCCCGCCCGGACCTACGCATCACCTTGGTCGAGCCGTTGCTGCGCCGCACCGTCTTCCTGAGCGAGTTCATCGAAGCGGCCGGACTGGACATCACCGTCGTCCGCGGCCGCGCCGAACAATCCGGCGTGATGAAAGAAGCCGGCGGCGCCGACATCGTCACCTCTCGCGCCGTGGCACCGCTCGCCAAACTCGCCCAGTGGTCTCTCCCCCTCCTCCGCGACCACGGCCACATGCTCGCCCTGAAGGGGGTGAGCGCAGCCGAAGAACTGGAGCGCGACGGAGAGTCGCTCGCCCAAGCGGGCGCGGGGAAGTTCGAAGTCCTCGAATGCGGAGTCGGTGTGCTGGAAACGCCGACGGTGGTGATCCGCGCGGAACGCTTGCCACGGGCGGAACGCGCGCCCCGACGTCGTGCGGAGAAGGAAGGGTCGCGCCGGGGCGGTCGATCCGAGGGAGGGGTGCTGCGCCGCGGGGTCGAGCGGCGGCGAGCGGGTGGGAAGTAGGCGGAGTCTTTCTCGTTCGTGTGAGGCTCGATCCGTCGGAGGCCGACCGGGTGACCGGTTGCCTTGATCGCGGGGCCTGACCGGTCTTCGAGTTCGGACCGACTGGGCCATGGGGACGCCTGCTTCCGGCCGTCGACTCGTTTGCTTCAGTGCCGCGCAGGGATTCGGTCCGGCTGGCCGGTTGGTCGATTTCGTCCCAGGGTGATGGATGCGCCCGCGCTCCGATGAGTGGGCGCTCGCCGGTCGTCGAGAGGCCGCGCCCCTATTTGAGCGCGGGACTATTCACCCGCTGTAGGGGCGTATGGGTGCCCTGTGGCGTCCTGTGTGGACCATTGCCATGCGGTGTATGAATCCTGCCCCCGAAGCCTGAATGGTCGCTCACGAGGCATCTGGCGGTTGCTGTGCGGGGGGTCAACGGACTGAGGTGCCGCCATGTCTCGGTGCGCATGGAGGTGCGGCGGACGCGTGCGGTCCAGTCGCCGAGATAGGGGTCCAGGGCCGTCTCGGCGGGACGGCTCCTCTCGCCGCCTCGCGACGGGGGCCGAAGCTCTCACGTGCCGTGTGCATCGCACTGGTGGTGGCCTCCCACGAACCGTTGTCGACGGAAGCAGCGGCGGACGGACAGGGGCCAGGTGGAAGCTGGAGCGTTCAAGGTTGGAGCTCGACCCGAGTGGTTCGGCTGGTGGTGCATTCCGTGGACTCGTGCGCGCGGGCACGTCCGATGTTTCACATGAAACAGGCTGCCTAGTCGCCACGGCAGAGCGAGTCATGCCGACAGGCCGGCAAGGTCTGGATGGCGTCTCGTTGTGAGTGCCTGTCGATCTCGCTGTAACTGTCTGGCAAGGAGTGGATGACGCCGACAGGAGGTCGGGGGTTGGGGCCGGGTCTGCCGTGCGCCCGTTGCCGCAGGAGGGCGTGAAAGCAGATGACGTTCCTCGCGGAGCGAGCCGCGGCCCCCGTCTCAGCTAGAGGGTCACCAGCGCCGCCGCTTATGCCTGGCACCCCCGGCGTGTGGGCCTTCGCGCCGACGGGGGCAATTGCGGGTCCGCCGAAGAAGCCGTCGGTCCGCCTAAACCCGGCAGAGTCGAGCCTTTGTGAGGGCTGCTCTGGGCCCCGTCGCGGATGAGGCGCGAACGCCTAAGCCGCTCCGCGAGGGAGCGAGGCGCGTGCCTTACCCAGCGAGACGGCCGCCGGGCCGCGACACCAGCCCCCGCCGAGGCCGTTATCCCCGGCGCGGCATTCGCGCCGAGGCGACGGAATCGCGGCTCCTGAAGGAAACCCTGGGTCCCCGCGTTCTGGCAGATCCATTCCCGTGAAGAGAGGGAGGCGAACCCCGCAACGCGCCATCCGCTCCCCTCCCCCGATAACCGCCGCACGCGACTGATCGATTCGAGAGACCGTGATCGAGCGACCGCGCCACTTTGCGGACGAGACAGCAGATGCGTCCCACGCCAATGCTTCACGTGAAACATCAGCCTCGGTTCGCCCGGTGCGTGGAGCTGCGCGAGCGAATGCGAGCGCACCCGGGCTCTCCGCCGCACCCGGGCTCTCCGCCGCACCCGGGCTCTCCGCCGCACCCGGGCTCTCCGCCGCACCCGGGCTCTCCGCCGCACCCGGGCTCTCCGCCGCACCCGGGCTCTCCGCCGCACCCGGGCTCTCCGCCGCACCCGGGCTCTCCGCCGCACCCGGGCTCTCCGCCGCACCCGGGCTCCCCGCCGCACCCGGGCGGCAGGAAAGTCGGTCCCCGACGAGCGGGCTGCGATGCCCGACTCTCCCAGCGAGACGGTCACCAGCACCGGCGCTTTGCCGTCATCGCCGAGGCCGACCATCCCGGCGTACGTGGCATCGCGCCGACGCGGAGCATTCGCGGGTCGGCACAACCAGCCGTCGGTCCGGCGCTCACTTGAGATCCATCGCTGTGAATAGGGAGTCGGCACTCGCAGTGCGCCACCTGCTCCCGTCCCCGATAGCCGCACGCGACCGATCGATTCGACCGAGCGCGATCGGGGGTCGTGCCGCGATGTGGGCGCGGCGGCTGCTCGGGCACTGCCAATGCTTCACGTGAAACATCGGCTCTGATCGTCCGGGCATGTTGGTGCCCTAGCGCAGGCCGGAGCCGCAGTGGGAGTTGGAGTTGGAGCCTGGCACCACCGGGGAGGTGAAGCCTGGCTGGACTCAAAGCGGTGCGGCGCTCGGGCAAGGGTGGGATCGGAGTTGAGCTGTAGATCATTCAGACGAGGCAGGGCTGCGATGCGGGCAGGCTTGTGCGAGCGAACTGACGAGGACTGCCTTGGCGCTCTTGGAAGGACGCGCTGGCGTTTATCCCGTCATACGTGGCTGGGGAAGTCGAGCGTTGGCGTGTGGCTGCGTATGCGGCCCGGCAGCAACGCGATTCACACCGTCGCGGCGAGGGGATGGGTGGATGAGGATGGGGAGAACAAGCTTTGCGGCGTGATCCCGGCCTGAGCCGAGGCTTCCCCCTTGGGAGAGACGGGAGCGTTCGATCGATGTTTCACGTGAAGCATCGATGCCAAGCGTTGGCAGTCGAACTGGTGAGAGTCGATACGCGTGGGGTGCCTCAGACTTCCATCGAAGTCGACTCGCTCGGCGCTCGTTGACGGGTATTACGGTTCGGTTGCTTTCGCCGTCGAGTTCCGAACGGTCCAGCCGCGTCGGTTGGCTCCTGGCGGCGGCGCCGTCGTGATTCTGTGGTCGCGTCGACCGAGTCAGCTGTGTCGAGTCAGCGGCGCTGAGAGTGGGTGCGCCGGATCGGCTGCGGCAGAACGGTCGTGCCGGGATGACTCGGAGAAAGTCTTCCCGTCGAGGGAGAGATCTTCCGTGTCGGCTAAGTCAGGGCGGCCGCGCGGCGAGTGCAGCGGTGCGCCGTCGATCGCGCATCAGAGATTCGACTCCGGGGCTCCCTTGCCTCTATTGATAACTCACCCTCCGATGCCGATGCCGATGCCGATGCCGATGCCGATGCCGATGCCGATGACCCGGTCCCGCATCGAGACGCATTGCTTCACGTGAAACATCGCCCGCCCGTTGCCCTAACGGACACACCGATCCGCATCCCACAACGCCGCAACGAGCCTCGAATCGAACAAAACGACCGCCTGCGCTAACGAAACCGCACCAGCCCACGACCCTCGACCCACCCGGAACCCAAACCCACCGTTCCCGAACCCCAATCCCCCAGCGAAAACCACCCCTCCCCGCCGGAATTCCTGCGGTGCGCAACGTTGATTCGCCGCTATCTGCGTGTCGCCGCGATTCAACTTTCTTCTAGCGCTCAGTGCTGGCAAGCTAGTGTGCGTCGGGCGTGAGCGTTGGTGCCACGGTGGGATGTGGGTGTGCGGGACAGCTCCGCTCGGTTGATCGGGCGCCGTCCTGGCGGAGCATCATCATGTTCGATCCGACACAGGCTGTTTAAGACACGGCGTCGGCATAGGCCGAGAGCACGTGGTCTGTAGTTCTCGGGTTAGGAGCTGTCTATGTCGAGCGGTCCGGCGAATGTTTCACGGGAAACCATGTCGCGCGTGCCGGGGATGCTGGACTCCAGCAACTTCGACGCGGATGCCTTCGGAAGCACGCCGTTCGGGCACATCTCCCCCAGCGAGACCCCGATCGCGGCCGAAGCTCAGCGCGCAAGTCAGATATTGCATCCAGGAAAGGTGACAGTGCCTAAACCTCGCGAGCAACGGATCATCACCATCGCGAATCAGAAGGGCGGGGTCGGCAAGACGACCACGGCGGTGAATCTTGCCGCGGCCCTGGCGCATCAGGGGATGAAGGTGCTCGTGATCGATCTCGATCCGCAGGGCAATGCCAGCACTGCGCTCGGCATCGAGCATCACTCGGGTGTCCCTTCCAGCTATGAACTGCTCATCGGCGAGGTCTCCGTCAAGGACGCCATCCAGCAGAGTCCGCACAACGAGCGGCTGCTGTGCATCCCGGCGACGATCGATCTCGCGGGTGCGGAGATCGAACTCGTCTCGATGGTCGCCAGGGAAGGCCGCCTCAAGGGGGCTATCCAAGAGGCCAATATCGCGGGCTACGACATCGATTACGTGATGATCGACTGCCCGCCTTCCCTCGGCCTGCTGACGGTCAACGCGCTCGTCGCCGCCAAGGAGGTGCTGATCCCGATCCAGTGCGAGTACTACGCGCTGGAGGGCGTCGGTCAGCTGCTCCGCAATATCGGCCTGGTGCAGGCCCACCTGAACCCCGAGCTGCACGTGTCGACGGTGATCCTCACGATGTACGACGGTCGCACCAAGCTCGCCGACCAGGTCGCGGAGGAGGTGCGCGGCCACTTCGGCGATGTGGTGCTGCGCTCGGTGATTCCGCGCAGCGTGAAAGTCTCGGAGGCTCCGGGCTACGGCATGACCGTGCTCGATTATGATCCAGGCTCCCGGGGTGCGATGAGCTACCTCGACGCCGGACGTGAAATGGCCCAGCGGGCGATGGCCCGGCAGGCCGCGAACGGCGCGGAGTGATTCGGGTACTGGTGACCCGGGTCGGCGTGACCCGGATCGGTGGCGAACGAGGGAAGGGATCGGTGGGCCGATGACTCAGGCGAAGAAGGGTGGGCTAGGGCGTGGTCTGGCCGCGCTGATCCCGACGGGGCCCGCGGCCACGCAGGGTCTCGGCAGCGCCGCGGCCAACGTCGTGATCGGTCTCGACCCCGTCGGTCCGCAGCCCGCTTCGGCGTACCTGCATCGCGTCCCCGATCCCGCCGAAGCCTCCGACCAGGCCGAGCTCGCCTCCCCCGGCGGCGCGCTCTATCGCGAGATTCCGCCGGACCAGATCGAGCCGAACCCGAAGCAGCCGCGCCAGGTCTTCGAGGAAGAGGCGCTCGCCGAGCTGGTGCACTCCATCCGCGAGTTCGGCCTCATGCAGCCGATCGTGGTGCGCCGCGTCGAGCCGGGCGTCGACCGCTTCCAGTTGATCATGGGCGAGCGGCGCTGGCGGGCCTCCCAGGAGGCCGGTCTGGAGGCGATCCCGGCGATCGTCCGGGAGACCGCCGACGAGTCGATGCTGCGCGACGCCCTCCTGGAGAACATCCACCGGGTGCAGCTGAATCCGTTGGAAGAGGCGGCCGCGTACCAGCAGCTGCTCGAGGAATTCGACGTCACCCACGAAGAACTGGCCACCCGGATCGGTCGATCCCGTCCGGTCGTCACGAACATGATCCGTCTGCTGAAGCTGCCGATCCCGGTTCAGCGGCGGGTCGCGGCGGGCGTGCTGTCCGCCGGCCACGCGCGCGCCCTGCTCGGACTGGAAGCGGGCGCCGACGCACAGGAGGTGCTGGCCGCTCGCATCGTCGCGGAGGGGCTCTCCGTGCGGGCCACCGAAGAAGCCGTCACGCTGGCCAACCGCGACCCGGATGCGGCCACTCCCCCGGCTCCCCGGCGTAAGCCGATCCACATGCCCGGCTTGCAGGACGTGGCCGAGCGCCTGTCGAATTCGTTCGACACCCGAGTCACCGTGAGCCTCGGCAAGCGCAAGGGCAAGATCGTCGTCGAGTTCGGGTCGGTGGAAGATCTGGAACGCATCGTCGGTCTGATGGAGCAACAGCAGCTCGGTCAGTGACAGAAAAGGCAAAATAACCCCGTGTTCACCGTAAGTACGGGCCCGACGTCGAAACGTCACTGTGACGGCGTCGAAAACCGCGGTGCCGCACCGGCATTGCGCGCGCCAGCGGCCCGGCACGAAAACTCGGACCAACAGCACAGCGACGTGGAATGAGGCGGGTTCGGTTGATCGCTTATTCTTGCTGGCGAGAAAACGTTGATGCGGCGTGAGCGTGGATGAATCGGACAGCTGGAGGCTGAGCAGAGCGGTGTCGACCAGCGTCACAGCACTTACTCTCGGCGGACTGGACAAGCTGCCCGCGCATGCTCGTCGCTGTGTCTTCTGGGAGATCGATCCCGCCGTCGCGGAGGACTCACGGTCGTTCAGTGATCCGGTCTTCGAAAAGGAAGCCTGGCTGTCGACGGTCATGTTGGAGTGGGGCTCGTGCGGCCAGGTGGCGCACGTGGACGGCAACGTGGCGGGCTGTGCGCTCTATTCGCCGCCGAGTGCCGTGCCGCGCGCGTCGCTGTTTCCGACCTCCCCTGTCAGCCCGGACGCCATCCTCCTGACGACACTGCGGACCGAATTCCCGCACCGGGACGAAGACATCGCGCACCGCCTGGTGCAGGCCGTGGTGTCGGATCTGGTGCGCCGCGGTGTCCGGGCCTTGGAAGCGTTCGGCATTCGCTCCGAGCCGCCGGCCACCCGTCTTTCGGACCGTTTAGTCGGTTCGATGACGCTCATGGAACGGATCGGCGCGCCGGTCCGCGGTTCCGCCGCGGCCTCCCCCACCGAATGCTCACCGCAGACCTGCATGATCGAAGCGGACCTGCTGGAGGAGTTCGGGTTCGAAGTGGTCGCGCCGCACCATCGCTTCCCGCGGCTGCGCTTGGAGCTGAATTCCGATCACGGCTGGAAGGAAGACGTGGAGCGCGCGCTCGACCAGCTGCTCGCCGCCGCGTCCATGACGGTTCCCACCAGAGCGGGCGCCCGCTGAGCCGAGAACGCCCCTGTCGACCGGAGTCGGCAGGGGCATTCGTCTCGCTGGATGGAACTCAGGACCGGTCGGCGGCGGCCAGTTCTTCGGCCAACAGCTCGGCGAAGGTATACGTGCCGGTGGGCTGATCGTCCTGGCCCAAGAGGTACAGGCGCTTCACCGAGATGAGGATGGCTTCCGCGATGACGTCGCGCATCCGCGGATTGGTGAGCACCGAGGCGTCGTATTCGTTGGTGAGGTAACCGATGTCGACCTGGACGGTGGGCATTTTGGTGAGCCGCAACAGATCCCAGGTGCGCGAGTGCGTCCGGCAGTCCTGCAACGACGTGCGAGCCACCACTTCGCGCTGGATGAACCCGGCCAGCACCTGCCCGATCATCGAGACGGAGCCGTGCGAGTTGCCGAAGTGGAAGCTGGCCACACCGTTCGCCGAGGGGCTCGGGTTGGTGGCACAGCGCAGCGAGATCATCAGATCGGCGTCGAAGGCGTTGGAGGTCTCCGCCCGCTCGGCGTCGGTGGGATTGGCGCCCCACGGCCGCGAAAGGAAGGTTTCCATGCCCGTGGCGGCCATCCGGCCCTCCAGCCGACTGGCCAGATCCCACAGGATCTCCGACTCGTAGACGTCGCCGAATTCGGTCGGCACCGCGTATCCCTTGTCGGGACCACCGAGGCCGGGATCGATGACGATCCGCTTGCCGGTGAGCTGCGGCCCCGCCCGATGCACCACCTCTTCTTCGGCGATGCGGTGCGGATTGCCGCCGGTGACGCGGGCGCCGAGCAACTCCAGCGAACGCAGCGTGTCCGGACCGCAGATGCCGTCGGCGGACAGGCCGATCTCGCGCTGGAACGCGCTGAGCGCCTCATGAGTGTGCGGGCCGAAGTACCCGTCCACCCGATGAACATAGAAGCCGAGGTCCTGCAGTTTGCGCTGCAACGTGGCGACGTCGTCGCCGTACAGCGGCGCGGACAGCTGATAGATCAGGGTGCGCGCGCCGAGCCGGTAGGACGCCTCCTTCAGGGCCCGGTAAGTGGCCGGACCCACCACACCGTCGACGAGCAGTCCGCGATGTTGCTGGAACGCGCGGACCGCGGAGTCGAGGTGATGATCGAAGGAGGCTTCGGTGTCCTTCCAGTACTCGCGTGCGTCGCCTTGATCGGCGCCGATAGCGTGTGTGTGCAGGAAGCCGAGACTTGCCAGGGTGCTCCGAACCTCAGCGACGGCTGGACCGGTATCACCGTGACGAAGTCGGTGCATGCGTGAGAGCCCTTTCCTTCCGTCAACCCGGGTACCCACTCATGCGACGGCATACACCCTCGCACGACCGGAGCGTCGGTCGATTGTCTCAGACCTGCCCCGGAATCCGACAATTACGGGGGTGCCAGGCATCCTACGGCGCGTCGTGGAATCGCGCCGTCAGATCACGCCTTCCAGTTCGCGGAGCAGGGCCGCTTTGCCCTTGGCGCCGACGATCTGCTTGACCGGCTTACCGCCGCGGAAAAGCATCATAGTGGGCAGCGAAAGGATCTGGTATTCGCGGGCCGTCTCCGGGTTGGCGTCCACGTCCAGCTTGGCGACGGTCAGCTTGTCCGAGTTCGCGCTCGCGATCTCCTCGAGCACGGGGGCCACCATCTTGCACGGACCGCACCAATCCGCCCAGAAGTCGACGAGCACGGGCTTCTCACTGAGCAGCACCTCGTCGGCGAAGGACTTGTCGGTCACGGTGACCGTGTTCTCGGACATGGGTTTTCTCCTTGGTGAATCGGTGACAGCGAAGATCAGTTGGACGGCACGGCGACCGGCTGGCCCGCGGCGTCCAGGGTGTTGGCGGTGATGTCACCCTGCTCGGCCAGCCAACGCTCGGCGTCGATCGCGGCGCGGCAGCCGGTACCTGCGGCGGTGATGGCCTGCCGGTAGGTGTGGTCGACGAGGTCGCCCGCGGCGAACACACCCGGAACCTTGGTGGCCGTCGTCGGGTGCTCGACCTGCACGTAGCCTTCGTCGTCCAGCTCCACCTGGCCGCGCACCAGTTCGCTGCGCGGGTCGTGGCCGATCGCCACGAACAGGCCGGTGGCGGCCAGCTCGGAGGTCTCGCCGGTGCGGGTGTCGCGCAGCGTGAGACTGGTCACCGCGTTCTCGCCGTGCACCTCGGCCACCTCGGCGTTCAGCACGAACTTGATCTTCTCGTTGGCCTTGGCGCGCTCGAGCATGATCCGCGACGCGCGGAACTCCTCGCGGCGGTGCACGATGGTGACGCTCGACGCGAACTTGGTGAGGAAGGTCGCCTCCTCCATGGCCGAGTCGCCGCCGCCCACCACCACGATGTCCTGGCCCTTGAAGAAGAAGCCGTCACAGGTGGCGCAGGCGCTCACGCCGCGGCCGAGCAGTCGCTGCTCACCGGGGACGTTCAGGTAGCGCGCGGCCGAGCCCATGGCCAGGATGACCGCGTACGCCTGGTAGGTCTGATCGCCCACCGTGACCGTCTTGACCGGCCCGCTCAGGTCGATGGCGTCCACGTCCTCGGTGCGGATGTCCGCGCCGAAACGCTTGGCCTGCTCGCGCATCTCGTCCATCAGGTCGGGGCCCATGATGCCGGCGCGGAAGCCGGGGAAGTTCTCGACCTCGGTCGTGGTCATCAGCGCGCCGCCGAACTGGGTGCCCTCGAAGAGCAACGGCTCGAGTTCGGCGCGGGCGGCGTAGACGGCCGCGGTGTAGCCCGCGGGGCCGGAGCCGACGATGATCAGGTCGCGAACTGGCGTGCTCATGGGGCCCTTCCGAGAAGATCTGGGGGGAACGTGACGGTCAACAACAGCGTAAACGTTGTTGTTCCCGAGCCGGTCCGGCCGTACGCGGTCAGCCGATGTCGGTGACGTTCTTCACCTGCGGGTCGCCCGCGGTGCAGCCTGGGCCGACCACGAGTGCCGTGACCTTGTTCTGCGCGGGACCGGTGAGCAGGATGAGCACCGCGTCCCTACCCTGATACTTCATGTTCATCGACCCGAGGACGCCACGATCGAGGCCGGCGGCGGCGACACAGCGTTCGAGTGCGACTCGGTTGCCGAGCGGTCCGGTGACGTCGTTGCGGCCGAGGGCGGCGAGCGCGGCCGTGGGAGTCAGATCCTCGCCGAGAGAATCATTGCTAGGCGTGGGTTGGGCGGTGGGCGTCACTTCGCCGCCGCGGAACAGCTGGACGCCGAGGCCGGTTCCGGCGATCACCGCGAGGACGGCCGCCGCGGCCGCGAACCAGCGCAACCGTCTTCCGCGACGTTCGTCGAGCGATACGGGTGTCGCGAGCCGCTCCGTCGGCTCCTCGGAAGGCGTTGGCGCGCTGAGTGCTTGGGTGTGGTTCTCGGCGGCCGCGTCGTGTCCGGGTGCGGCGCCGTTCCCGGAGGCCGCGGCGCCGAGCCGATGAATGGTGGCGACCCGCTCGGTCGGCTCCTCGCCCAGCTCGAGTTCGGTGACGAAGGCCGCGAGGCGTTCGGAGACGTCGTCGGGCATCGGATGGAGAACGTGCTCGTCGGCGCGCAAGGCGCGAATCCGGGTCGTCACCTCGTCCAGTGAGCGCAGGTAGCGCACGGCGTCCGAATCGGCGCGGACGGCGGGCCACAGTCGTGCGCCGAGTTCGGGATCGACGTTGTCGGCGTGCAGGTCGGCCAGCAGTTCCGGCGAAAATGGAGGCTGCGGTACGGACCGGGTCGCCATCGCACCTCCAGTGTTCTCATCCGACGTAACTGTCTTGTCTGCCGCGGTCGGGCCGCGCGAACTAGCGGGCACCACATCTACATCGCTCAGGTGTTCGTCACTATTAATGACGCATCGCCACTACTTCCGGTTCCCCGGATCACGGAGAAAATCCAACCGTTCTTGCAGGCGTTGCCTGCCGCGGGCACAGCGACTCTTGATGGTGCCCTCGGGAACCCCCAGCATGGCGGCCGCCTCCGACACGCTATACCCCTCCAGGTCGATCGCGACCAGAGCGGTGCGCTGATCGGGCGGCAGCGAGAACAGCGCGCGATCCACGACGATCGACATCTCCACTTCGGCGAACTCGTCGCGTTCGTCGCGCGGCTCCGGCAGCGTCTCCGGTGACAGCGGGATCGCCCGCCGAGTCTTGTTGCGCCGGATCCGATCCAGGCAGGCGTTCACCACGATCGTGTGCAGCCAGCTGCGCACCTCGGCCTCGGCGCGGAAAGACCCCGCGGTGCGGTGTGCGGAAAGCAGTGCGTCCTGAAGCGAATCGGCGGCGTCCTCGCGGGTGTAGGAGGTGCGCAGCGCGGTCTGCCAGAGATGGTCGTTGTGCCTGCGCAGCAGTTCGGCGAAGGCGTGGCGCTCGCCGCGCGCGTGGGCGTCGAGCAACTCCTTGTCGGTGCGCTCGCCGAGCGCGAACGAGCGCTCGCGGGACGCGACCCGCGAACTTCCCGCGTGGGAATCCTCGTTCAATTCGGACGACAAGACCAACCCCTCGGACGTGCGCTCAACCGACGACAGCACCGAGCGGTCGTCGCCGAAAAAAATTTCGCAGCATCCGGGATCGAAAAAACCAGGTCCCGGGAAGCTCCCCTACTGAGAGCGCGAGCCGATCATATCGGGCATTCCGAAGTGGCAGCAACAAGACCGCTCGGGATGGGATACGCCGGGACAGGCGAGAATTCGGCCCGAGGGCCGAATGGAATCAGGGCGCGGCGTCGAACCGCAGATCGGCGATCGTCGTCTGGAACTGGCTTCCCGAGTTGCCGAGACCGGTGATCCAGACGAGCACGTAGCGAGCGGACTGGTCTGCGCTGACCGGGATTTGGGTGGTCCCGTCGGTCAGCTGGGCGGCGCCGATCAGCTGGGTCTGATCCAGCGTCGGCGAATTCGTCGGCGAGGTACGGATTTCCACGGACGTACCTGGGCTCGGCGAGGTGATCGAGACGTTCGTCAGCTTCGCCGGGCTCGGCAGCGTGGCCAGCAGCCCCACACCCTTCTTGAGCGCGGGGAACTGCTGGAAGTACTGATCGGAGCGCCAGACGGTGGCCGGGTCGTTGTCCAGCACCGCGCCGACGCCGCTGACGTTGTCCGGCGTGCCTTCCGGGGAGAACACCGTCGCGCCGGTCACCGGGACCGGGACGCCGCCACCGGACGCCTGGTTGCCGGGGATCGCTCCCGGCGGCGTGGTCGGCGAGGGTGAACTGTCGGTGGTCAGACCGATATTGCGCGATTCGTCGATCGGTGCGTCGGACGCGCCTGGCGCGAAAACGCTGACCATCCACCAGATCACGATGCCGACAACCAGCGCGGCCAGAATGCCGAGGCCGACCATGATCCACATCATGCGCTGCGACCGCTCGCGTTCGGCGGCGAGCAGTTCCGGATCGGCCAGCGAATCGTCCGCGTTGACCGGCTGCGCCCGCTGCCCGAGCCGGAGCACCGGAATGAAATCCGTCTTCTGGTCGACGACCGACGCCTGCTCCAGCACGTGCTGGACGGTGGCCGCGGTCCGCACGCCCTTGTTCGACTCCAGCGAGCGCACCGCGACCGCGGAGATCTCGAAGGGCACCTCGGGCCGAATCTGTCTCGGCTCCACCGGCGTTCCGTCCGGGCCGAAGTCGGCGAGGCGCAGGCCGCCGACAGTGGCCGCGGTGCCGGTCATGCCGCCGGAGCGGATCGGCCAGCGCGCGGTGATGAGCGCGTAGAGCATGGCGCCGAGACCGCGCACGTCGGATTGCGCGTCGGAATCGGACAGCGTGCCGGGGAAGGCGAGCACCGCGTCACCGGTCGCGCTGATGCGCACCCGGTCCGGGTGGTCGATGGAGAGCGAACCGCCACCGCGGTGGGCCAATTCGGCCGCCGAGGCGAGCGCGCGGATCGCGCGCGCCGCGCCGATCGGCGACGGCACCGTCTCGGCCATCTCGCGTAGCGAGCGACCCGGGGTCCACTCGGCGACCACGATGCCGCCGGAGCTGCCGCGCACCACATCGAGAACGCGGGCCAGGCCGGGCGAATTGATCCGGCCGAGCCGCAGCGTGCGGGACAGGATGGCCTGAGGACCGTCGTGGCCGGAGTTGTCGGTGGCCTTCTGGTCGGCGTCGACGAAGGTGAGCGCGACCTCGCGGTCGAGTTTGATGTCGAGCGCCTGCCAGAACTTGAGTCCGCGCGCGCCGCCGTGGCTGGCGAGCAGACGGTAGCGACCACCGGCGACCGAAGCGCCCGGAATCAGCTTGGGGCCGCGCGGAATTCGACGTGCACCCGTCGCTTCCGGCGCGGTGGGCGGCAGCTGCGGAATCGGAATCATTCCGGTGTCGTACATCGGGTCGCGCGGCGGCGCCTGGTGCGACGAATCGTGCGGACCGCGCTGCCCGTCGGTGGGGGGAGTGCCGATCGCTTCCTCGTTCGTATGCTCGGAATCCGACGGGTTCTCCGCGGCGGGCGGTTGGTCGGTGGACAGGCCGCCGGCCTTGGTCGCAGAAGGATCGGCGGCTGGGACGCCGCCCACCGCCGCGTCGTCGCTCACCCTGGTTCCTCCTTCGCCCTGGTATGTCGAAGTTACGGCGAATTCGCCACTTGTGCTTCTCTGCCGAACAGGGTACGGGAACTCACCCCGCCCGGTGCGGTCAACAGCATCCGGTCTGATCACGGGCAAGACCATCGTGGCCTGGGAATCCAGGTATGGATCGAAGCCGGAGTACATGTACGGATCGGGCCTGCGGAAGACCTGCGTGGCGAACTCGTCCTCGACCGGTCCCTCGAGGTCGAGATCCGGTGCGGGCGGCGTGATGCCGAGGCGCCGGGAGATGGCCACGGTAATGGCGACGATCTCCGGAATACCGGCCAGGCGCATGAGTCCGAACGCCGTCGCGAACATGACGATCGCCGTGATCGTCACGCGGATCAGCGAGCCGGGACCGCCCATGGATTCCGATAGCCGTTCCAGGCCGAGCACCTTGTCCACGATCAACATCACCGCGCCGCCCGCGATCGACGCGAGCACGACCCGGGTGACGGTGCGGCCGACGTTCGCCATCCGCAGATCGCCGAGACTGCGGTGCAGCAGGTAGCCGCCGATGATCGCGCCCGCGGTGAATCCGAGGCCGGTGGCGACGCCGAGCACGATGACGACCTGATCGCTGTTGTCCGCGATGAGCGGCGCGAGCGCCGAGAAGGCGATCTTGACGGCGGTGATGCCGAGGATGATCCAGGTCGGCGTCCACGCTTGCTCGCGGGCGTAGAACACCCGCAAATGGATCAGCACGAGGGCATAGGGAATCAACGCGAAGGCCGACCAGCTCACCGCGTAGCCGAGGCGTTCGGCGTCGCCGCTGAACCGCGCGTACCCGAACAGCGCCTCGCCGAGCTGCGGTCCCGCGAGCGTCAGGAAGGTGACAACGGGAACAAGGGCGATCATGGTGAGGCGGGTCGCGACGGACAGGTCGTCGACGACGGCGGGTGTATCGCCCTCGGCCGCGTTGCGGCTCAGCCGCGGCATGATCGCGGTGAGCACCGTGACGCCGAGGACGCCGTAGGGCAGCTGGAGCAGCAGCCAGGCCAGCGAGTAGATGGCCGGGCCCGCCTCGTCCGCCGTCGAGGCGATGTGGTTGGCGAAGACCAGGCCGACCTGGCTGATCAGCACGTACAGGATGATGGCCGCGCCCATCATGCCGAACTGCTTGAGCCGGGTGTCGACGCCCCAGAGCGGCCGCAGGTCGATCCCCTCGCGGCGGATCGCGGGCAGCAGGGTCGCCGCTTGGGTGAACACGCCGAGCGTGACGCCGATACCGAGAACAAGAAGTTTCGGATCGCTCATGCTCACCGGATCGAGCGTGATCTCACCGGGCGTCACCGCGTAGAGGCCGAGCACGACGAGCACGACGATGTTGTTCAGCACGGGCGCCCACGCGCCGGGTTTGAACACCTGGCGGGTGTTCAATATCGCCGTGAACAGCGCCGACATGCCGTAGAAGAGGATCGCGGGCAGCAACAAGAAGGTCAGCGCGGTGGTCAACTGGGTGTTGACCTTGCCGTCGGCGGAGACGAAGACGTGCGTCGCCAGCAACGGCGCCGAGGCCGTCGCCAGCAGCGTCGCGCCCATCAGCACCACGAAAGCCGCCGTGACCAGGCGGCGGACAAAGGCCGTGCCGCCGTCGGGGTCCTCCTTCTCGGCGCGCACCAGCGTCGGCACCACCATCGCGGTCAGCACGGCGCCGAGCACCAGCTCTGTGATCATGTTCGGGATCAGGCTCGCCGAGGTGAACGCACTCGCGATCGCCGGACCGAGCACCGCGGCGAGCAGCAGCTGCTTGCCGAAACCGGTGACGCGGCTGATCAGCGTCGCGATCGCGATCGAACCGGAGTCCCTGAGCAGCCGAGCGTTCGTGCTCTCCTTGCTTTCTTTGCTCTCGGGCGCCTCCGGCTCGGCCTCGGTGACCGCCCACTCGTGCGTCGGCGGACGGTCGGCTTGGGCCGTGTTGCGCGCCGGGGGTCCGGGACGTGACCGCAACGGGGCCGGGTTGGGCTGTTGCGGGGCGTACTTGGGCGGCGGAGCGAAGCGCTGCGGCGGCGCCGGGGGGCGCGGGATCGGCCTGTCTTGGCCGGGCGGCACGCTGGCCTGCGGCGCGGGTCGTCC
>NZ_BDCF01000070.1 GCF_001613365.1 Nocardia xishanensis NBRC 101358 | reverse complement strand
GGGCGACCTTGCGGCGGACGTCCTTGCGGGGGGCGTCCCTGCGGGGGACGCCCCTGCGGCGGTCCGGGACGATGCGGCGGCTGCTGACCGCGCGGATCACCGTTGGGTCCGCCCTGGGGGCCACCGGGACGCGGGCCGCCCTGCGGGCCACCAGGGCGCGGACCGCCCGGCGGCGGTAGCGGACGGAAACCGGGTGGGGGCGCTTGGCGCTGGCCTGGAGCCGGGTTCGGAGATGGTTGTGAACTTCGCTGAGTACGGCCGCCGTGCGGTTCATCGCCGTAGGGGGAAGTCTCGTAGGGCGAATTCACTGACAAGATCTCCATAACTCGTATCGGTCAGGCTGGCTCGGTGCGGTCACGGGCACCGCGGCGGACACGTGCAGGCTCCGCGAGTCACCCGACAGGCAGATGACCAGGCACATCACTCGGCGGCGGTACGTCGGTTCGCTCGCGTACCCGTGCGGCGACGCGTGGGAGCCGGGGCATTGCCGAGCACATAGGACTGCACCAGATGATTCCAGCTGCAGGTCCGGCATACCTCGACGACATGCACCGAGAACTCCTCGCGAGTCTCGGCGAGGCGCATCAGCTCCTCGGGTGTGCGAGCCGATCCAGCCACCGGCCCGAGGCCGTCGCCGTAGACCCAGGATACGAGGGTGAGCTGTTCTTTCCGGCAGATAGGGCACGTGACCTCGCTCCCCCGACCGTGGAACTTCGCCGCACGCAGCAGATAGGGATTTGCATCACATACCTCGGCGACATCGACCCGGCCCGCATAGACGTCAGCCAGCAGCGACCGGCGCCGGAGCGCGTAGTCGACTACCTGCCGCTGAATTCGCACGCCAACCAGAGTAGCGGGGTGCGGGCGAGGACGCCTCGCTCCGCTCGGCTTACCTCGCCCGCACCAAGCGTCGGTTCGCGACCCGGGGCGCTCCGCTTCCCGGGTCGACCTGCACCTTTCAAAGTTTCGGGGGGCGAGGACGCCTCGCTCCGCTCGGCTTACCTCGCCCGCACCAGGCGCCGGTTCGCGACTCGGGGCGCTCCGCTTCCCGGGTCGACCTGCACCTATCAACACGTCGCCGAGCGGCGACGCCTTGCTCCGCTCGACTTGTCCAGTCCGTGCGTGGCGCAGATCCGTGACATTTATTGCACAAGTCGCTTCGCTTCGCTCGGCATGTGTTGTTCGTGCAGTGGTTCAGGACAAGGCGATCCGTTTCGATGTTGTCCAGGGGTCTTGCCGAGGCCCGAGACGCCCTCGGTTCGTGACAGGGGCGCTCCGTATTTCCGAGGCGACGTGCACGTATCGATGACGTGCGCGTCTCCGATTCGCTCGGTTTCGCGGGAACCGTTCTCCGTGGGCATGTTCTGTTTACGATTCGTGTGTGTCCACCGGTAGCAACGGGCGCATGCGAGCGCGTGATCTGGACCGCGTGAATGCATGCGGTCTGCTGGATGCGGCCTACGCGGAGGGCCAGCTCGGGGCAGACGAGTATCGCGAGCGGACGGCGAAAGCGGGGAGCGCCAAGACCGTTGGGGAGCTGGCGCGGTTGACGAGCGATCTACAGGTTCCGGCCGCCGCGCGCGATCTGATGCCGGGCGGGTCGGAGAAGTCGCGGAAACCTTTGCGGCGGACCCGGAGCCGTGCGAGTTATCCGGACCACACCAGGGCGCGGAATGCCGATCGCGCCAACACGATTCGGGTGCTCGACGACGCGCACGGCGAAGGGCAGCTCGACGCGGACGAGCACGAGGCGCTCACCGAGCTGGCTTCCGAGGCCACAACCCTGGGTGAGCTGGGTGAACTGGTGGCCGACGTGCAACGCGTCGCCGCGGCGGCGCCGCCGAGCCCGCCGCGTTCGCGCCGGAACCTGTGGTTCCGTGTCGCGGTGGCCGCGGTGGCCGTGCTCGGTGTCTGCGCAGGGTATTTCGCCGCGGGGCGCGACGATCGTGCGGTCCCCGCGCGGGCCGTCCCGGTCGAGCTGGGCACGGTGCAGCCGCTGGTGCTGCCGAGGCCCGAGCTGTACACCGTCGCGGGGATGACGCTCTACCGCGACAAGTACCGGGAGAAGTTCGGCGACACCCTCGTCGACGAGCTGTGGCTGCACAAGGATTTCGCGACGGTGCAGCGCATCGCGCCGGAGGGGTCGCAGTGGTCGGTCGACTGGGACTACTGGGGTGGATTCACCCAGCACGACAATCTGATCACCACGCGCAGGCCGGACACGCGGTCGGTGGACCTGGCCACGCTGAACGTCGAGGCCATCGGCGCGGTGCTCGCCACGGCGCCAGCGATGACCAAAGTGCCGGGCGGTGTCGTCGACTCCATCGAGGTCTCCGCCGACTCTTCCACCGCGGGCAACGGAAGGCCCCTCGTCGAGATTCGCGTTCGCAACGATCGCAGCCAGCACGGCAGCGTCCTGATCTCGCCGTCCGGCGAGGTGCTGAAGGTCAGGGAGGTCGGATGATGGCGTCGAACCACGACCGGCTGCGGGCAGGCGACAGCGATCGCGCCGACGTCTGCGGACTGCTGGACGCCGCGCTCGCCGACGGCCAGCTGACCGCGTCCGAGCACGCCGCCCGCACCGCAACAGCGATGCGCGCCAAGTCTTTCGGCGAACTCGACAAGCTGATCGACGACCTGCAGATCCCCGGCGAAATGGTCGACGCGCCCGTGGTGCGCGGCGGCCGCGGCCGGACGCGCTGGATTCCCGCGGCGATCCTGACCGCTGCCCTCGTCGCGGGCGGGCTGGTCGGCTGCGTAGCGCACAGCACGGTCGACCGGGCCGCCGCCGACCCGCTGCCCGACCTGACCACGGGTGCGGGCCTGGCCTATTTCATCGACCGGTACCGCGCCGAGTTCGGCGAGACGATCGCCGACGACGTCACCGTGTATCCGGGCTACGCGCTCTTCTATCGCAACGAGAACGGCAAGTCCGTCTACTACCACTTCGACGGCGATTTCTCGCTGTTCGGCAACCCGTCCTCGCGCAAACCCGACACTCCGACCGTCGACATGGGCGCCATCGACCTGCCCGTGCTCGCGCGCCTGCTCGCGGGAGCCCCGCAGTCGCTGCTGCTGCCAGGCAGCCCGATCTCGCACGTGAGCATCGAGCGTGAGGCCAAGAAGAACGCGCAGCCCTACCTGCAGATCTACGTGCAGAACGAGAACAGCGAGAGCGGCTTCATGACCGTCCTCTTCGACGGCGAACCGCTGAACGTCCGCCCGCCCAACCGCTGATCCGAGCCGGGAGACCGCTCCATATATCGCCCATCGCTGTGCCCGGTTATATCGGCGCGATATACTCGGAAGTCGCATCCATCGGTTAGGTCTGCACAACAGTCAGGGGGTGACGCCCGATGCTCGAGCTGGCAATCCTCGGGCTGCTCCTCGAAGCGCCGATGCACGGTTACGAGCTGCGCAAGCGGCTGACGGGCCTGCTCGGGCCGTTTCGGGCCTTCTCCTACGGGTCGCTCTATCCGACGCTGCGGCGCATGCAGGCGGATGGACTGATCGCGGAGGAGAACCTCGCGGGCGTCACCATGCGCCGCGCGCGGCGGGTCTATCAACTGACACCGGCGGGGCGGGAGCGTTTCACGGAGCTCCTCGCGGACACCGGCCCGCAGAACTACACCGACGACGGCTTCGGCGTCCACCTGGCGTTCTTCAGCCGCACTCCCGCGGAGGCGCGGATGCGGATCCTGGAGGGCAGGCGCCGGCAGGTCGAGGAGCGCCGAGAGGGATTGCGGGAAGCGATCAAACGGGCCAGCGGGTCGTTGGATCGCTACACCCGACAGCTCCACCAACTCGGTCTGGAATCAAGCGAGCGCGAAGTGCGCTGGCTCAACGAGTTGATTGCGGCGGAGCAATCAACGAAGGCGGCACCACAGAAAGAGGGAACCATCGGCCATGAGTGACATCAATACGGCTGAGAACGCCACCGAAGTTCGCGTGGCCATCGTTGGCGTGGGCAACTGCGCCTCCTCCTTGGTCCAGGGCGTGCAGTACTACAAGGACGCGGACGAGACCTCGACCGTGCCCGGTCTGATGCACGTCAAGTTCGGCCCGTACCACGTCCGCGACGTCAAGTTCGTCGCCGCGTTCGACGTGGACGCCAAGAAGGTCGGTTTCGACCTGGCCGAGGCGATCTTCGCCAGCGAGAACAACACCATCAAGATTTCCGACGTGCCCCCGACCGACGTGGTCGTGCAGCGCGGACCGACGCTCGACGGCATCGGCAAGTACTACGCGGAAACCATCGAGCTCTCCGAGGCCGAGCCGGTCGACGTGGTGAAGGCGCTGAAGGACGCGAAGGTCGACGTCCTGGTGTCCTACCTGCCGGTGGGTTCGGAAGAGGCGGACAAGTTCTACGCCCAGTGCGCCATCGACGCGGGTGTCGCCTTCGTCAACGCGCTGCCGGTGTTCATCGCCTCCGACCCGGTGTGGGCGCAGAAGTTCGTTGACGCGGGCGTCCCGATCGTCGGCGACGACATCAAGAGCCAGGTCGGCGCGACCATCACCCACCGCGTGATGGCCAAGCTGTTCGAGGACCGCGGCGTGCAGCTCGACCGCACCATGCAGCTCAACGTCGGCGGCAACATGGACTTCAAGAACATGCTCGAGCGCGAGCGCCTGGAGTCCAAGAAGATCTCCAAGACCCAGGCCGTCACCAGCAACCTGAAGAAGGAACTGGGCGCCAACGACGTGCACATCGGCCCGTCCGACCACGTCGGCTGGCTCGACGACCGCAAGTGGGCCTACGTGCGCCTCGAGGGCCGCGCCTTCGGCGACGTGCCGCTGAACCTGGAGTACAAGCTCGAGGTGTGGGACTCGCCCAACTCGGCGGGCATCATCATCGACGCGGTGCGCGCGGCCAAGATCGCCAAGGACCGCGGCATCGGCGGACCCGTCATCCCGGCCTCGGCCTACCTGATGAAGTCCCCGCCGAAGCAGCTCGCGGACGACATCGCGCGCGCCCAGCTGGAAGCGTTCATCATCGGCGCGGAGTAGATCCGTCACTCGTAGATGAGGGAAGCCGGTCGGAGAGTCGCTCTCCGACCGGCTTTGTGGGTTTCGGACCGGAACCGGTGTGCCGCAGGCGAACTCGATGCGGTTCAGCGTGGAGGCGCGAGGAATCCTTCGACGACCTTGCGCACCTTGTCCGGTGCGTCTTCGTCGCCGAGGCGCAGCGCCGTGTTCGCGGCGCACAGCACCGCGTCGATCTGGAATGCGGCGAAATCGACATCGAGTTCGGCGATCTCGCCCGCGTCCGCCGCGGCGCGTAGTTCGGCCGCGAGCAGGTCCACCCATGCCGTCTGATCGCGGACCAGCGCGTCACGGACCGGGCCCGGCCTGCTGTCGAAGTCGGCGATGTTCGCGGCACGAAAACAACCCCCGGGGAACAGCGGCCGCTCGGCATAGGCGATCCAGTGTTCGATCAGCGCGCGCAGCCGCGCCGCACCGTGTGGCGTGCTGCGGACGGGTCGCACGACCGCTGCGACGAACTCTTCTCGCGCGCAGTCGATCGCGGCGAGTTGCAAGTTCTCCTTCGTTCCGAACAGCGTCTGAACGCCGCTTTTGCTGAGCCCGAGGTCGGTGGCCAGCCTGCCGAGGCTGAGTCCGTTGAGTCCTTCCACCGAGGCGACGTCGACGGCGTGGCGAGCGATGGTGCGCCTGGTCTGCGCGCCGCGCAGGAGGCGTTGATCGGTGATCACCGGTTCGGGCCGGTCGGCCGAAAGCATGTCCCCGCGTGCACTGTGCCGCTGCTCGAGTTCGCTCACCGTCTCCATCTTGCCATCTTCCGTTTAAACATACGATGGGTCGTACGTTCGATTACAAGACGGGATGCGCTGGTGACGACGGGAAATCCCGCCCGCTGCGGCCGCCACGGTGAGCGGGATCGGCCGGATTCGCGAGCGGCGTGTCCGCGGCCCCGATCGATGGGCTACGGACACGCCGCGTCGGCGCTGAGCTCGTTCAATTCGAAGCCGTTCGGTTCGAAGCCCGTTCGAACTCGAAGCCGGTTCAGTCCAGCGAGACGTAGACCTCGACGGAGGTCGGGCCGGTGTAGCGCTCGATCTCCGCGGTGTGCGAGCGGGTGATGATGCCCGCGCTCTCGGCCTTTGCGACCTGCGCCCACGCGGTGCGCAGCAGGTCGTAGGGCTTGTCGGAGACGACGAACTTCGCGTAGCGGCCGTGCGGGATGCGGGTCACCACGTCGCCCTGGTCCAGGTCGTCCAGCGAACCCACCTCGTAGCCGAGGACGGCGACGGCGTGGTCGTTCTGGCCGATGTACGCCGCGACGCGCGGCACGCTCTTCTCCCTGGCGAGGTAGCGATCCCAGGTGAAATTCACCAGATCGAGGTCGCGTGCGGCCACTTCGCGGCCTGCCAGCGGAATGGTCAATCCGGCGACCAGGCTTTCGTCCAGGGTGACGATCTCGAAATCCACTGCTGTGTCCTACCCGTCGCTCGGTTCGTCGGCCAGCGCCACGAAGACCTCGGCGGTGCGGTCGTCGGGATAGTGCTCCCAGTCGCCGGTATAGGAGCGCACGAACCGGCCTCCCGCCTCGGCATCCCACACCGCCCGCCAAATGCTGACGATCGTATCGCCGAGATCGTCGCCGCTGGCGATGAATCGGGCGAAGCGGCCACCGGGCACCCTGGCCAGCACGTCGCCGGGCAGCAGGTCGTCGATGCTGCGGCAGCGGTAGCCGACGATGTGGGTCAGATAGGAGTTGATCTCCGGCGCGTGATCGACATAGGCGGTGGTCGGCGGGCCGGGTAGGCGGCGCGAGAGAATGCGCTTCCACGCTTCCTCCACCTTCGCGCGGCGCGGCCCTTCGACCGCTAGCGCTGGGCTGCGAAGCACCGTGCCCGCCACCAGCACCTCGGGACGGTCAACGACATTGAAATCCACCGGCGTAGCCCCTATGTCTAGTCTGTTTTCAATTGGCGGCGCTTCCGGGCCCTCTGTGTCCGCACGCTACCGCCTGTCGGCCGGTCGCTCGCGCCGCTGCCGTCGTCGCTAAAGCGCTTATCCTTCCGCATCGTCACCGTGGGACGGGCGTCGCCCCTCGTTCACCTCGGCGCCGACGGGCCGCGCTCTCACTCTGGCAAAACGATGCTGCCATGTCATGCGTTCCCCGGAGGCACGCTAGGTCACAAGATCGATTCAAGATGGTGTGCGGCACAGTTATCTGACGGTGCGCACGTCAGCCCGGCACCGGAACGCTCAGTCCAGGGAAGATTTCGACCTGCGTCGGCTGCGGCGGCGCGGGCGGAATGACGATCGATGGCTGCGGTTGTTGCTCTGGTGCCCGAGATGGATTCGGGTTCGGGTTCAATATGTCGTAGGGATTGTTCGATGGCTTCGGCGGGTTGGGGCCGCCGACCGCGGGGCCGCTCGCGGGCGCGGTGGGGAACTGCTCGATGGGTGTGCCCTCCAGTGCGCCGTCCATCATCTGCTTCCAGATGTCGGCGGGCAGGCCCGAACCGTAGATGTCCGCGCCGCCCGCGGTGCGAATCGGCTGCGAACGCTCACTGCCGATCCACACCGCGGTGGACAGCGACGGCGTGAAGCCGATCATCCAGGCGTCCTTGTTGTCGTCGGAATCGCCGAGCTGGGTCGTGCCGGTCTTGGCCGCCGACGGCCGGTTGCCTGCCAGCGCGTGCCCGTTGGAATAGGCGGCGATCGGCATCATCGCGGCGATGGTGTTCTCCGCGAAAGCGGGCTTGATGCGCTGCTCGCCGGGCGGCAGCTGGTCGCCGACCTGCTGTTCGGGCGTGCCCCGATCGAGCAGTACCCGTCCGTCGCCGGTCACCACGCGCTGCACGAAATACGGCCGGTGGTACATGCCCGAAGCCGCGATGGTGCCGTATGCCGAGGCCATGTCGATCGGGCGCACCAGATATTGGCCGAGCACGATGCCGTTGAGCGGCGGGCCGCCCTCCTCGGTGAGCGTCTTGCCCGCGACGCCGGGGATCTCCTCCGGGACGCCCGCCTGGTGCGCGGCGTCCGCGATCGCCTGCGGTCCCTCGAACATCGACATCGTCAGCCGGTAGAAGCTGGTGTTCAGCGAGCGCTTCAGCGATTCGGCCATGCTGCACTTGCCGCAGGATTCGCCGTCCACGTTGGTGATCCTGGCGCCGCGATCGGTGACCGGCGAACTGTCCAGCACGCGCGTCAGCGGGATGCTCTGCTGCTGTGCGGCGATCACTGCGAACACCTTGAACGCCGACCCGGTCTGCAACGGCGCCTGCGCGAAGTCGTAGCCGATGCCGTCCTCGCCGCCGTAGTAGGCGCGCACCGCGCCGGAGCGCGGATCGATCGAGACCACCGCGGCGCGCAGGTACGGCGGCTGCCCGCCGAGCCGGTCGTGCACGGCGGTGAGCGCAGCCTGCTGCGCCTTCGCGTCGATGGTGGTGGTGATTTGCAGTGCGCCCGTGTTGATTTCGCGTTCGCTGATGCCGGAGGCGCGCAGCTCGCGCAGGACCTGGGTGCGGATCAAGCCCTCCGGGCCGCGGGCGGCGTCGTGGTCGGGAATGTCGGTGATCGGCACTATCCGCGGGAAAACGGTGGCGTCCCGGTCGCCCGGCGCCAGCACGTCCATCTCGACCATGCCCTCGAGCACATATCGCCAGCGCTCCTTCAGTTCCGGCAGGTGTGTTTCCGGGTCGAGGACCGATGGCGTGCGGATGAGGGCCGCGAGCACCGCGCCCTCGGCGAGCGTCAGCTGTGCGGGCGGCTTGTCGAAGTACGCCTTCGACGCCGCGGCGATGCCGTAGGAGCCGCGCCCGTAGTAGATGGTGTTGAGGTAGGCGGCGAGGATGTCGTCCTTGCTCCACTGCCTGGCCATCTTGGCCGCGATGATCAGCTCGCGCATCTTGCGGGTCAAGGTGCGTTCCGAGCCGAGGAAGGCGTTCTTCACGTACTGCTGGGTGATGGTCGAGCCGCCGCCCGCGTTGTCCTTGCCGAGCAGGTTGTCCCGGCCCGCGCGCAGGAAGCCGGACGTGGAATAGCCAGGGTTGGTGTAGAAATCGCGGTCTTCGGCGGAGAGCACCGCGTTGCGCACCGGTTCGGGCACCTCGGAAAGCGGCACCGGGATCCGGTTGCCGTCCGGCGGAATCACCTTCGCTATCACCGTGCTGCCGTCCGCAGCGAGGATGGTGGCGACCTGATTCGTCTGCACCGCAGCCGGATCGGGAACCTCGGCGCTCCAGTAGACCAGCACGAACAGCAGCGAGGGCGTCGCGACGAACAGGATGAACAGCGCGAGCGCGAGCCGACGCAGCCGTTCGGCGCGACTGCGCGGCGGCCGCTCGGTATCCGTCGGCGTCGCGGTGTCGCCGGGCCGGGATCGCCTGAGCGCCTGCGCTTTCCGTTCCCGCGCATGCGGTGTGTTCCGTTCACGGAAGCCCGCGATGGAGGCGTGCGGCGGTGACGATTGCTTGCCCCCGGCATCGCGTTTCCCGCCTCGCTTGCCGAACGAGCTCACGATCATCTCCTCCCGGAGTTGTCGGTCGAACCCCACCTGCACTGACAACGATCGCCGAAACGAGCTACGACCGGACTCTACTCCGCCCGGCCCGGCCGAGGCGGCACACAGTCCACACCATTCCGCTTCTTAGGCAAAGTAACCCGAGCATTCCCCAGGCCCAACCAGAGCCGAAACCAGGTCATCTGCCCGAACCTGTAAGTCGACACGGAACGTTCCCCGCTCACCCACCCACAAACGGAGCGAGCCCGACGAGCGACCGTTCGCGGCCGTCTCGATTCCCAGTGGCCGAAGCGCATGCGACGCAGTCGCGAGTCTCGGCCGCTGGGAATCGAGACAACAGGGGCCGCGAACCCGCGCGCGCCAGCGCGCCAAAGATTCAGCTCTTGACGCCGCCCGCGGTCAGACCGGAGATGATGCGGCGCTGGAACAGCAGCACCATGATCACCAGCGGGATCGTGACGATCGTGCCCGCCGCCATGATCGCGGCGTACGGCTGTACGAGCGGGTTGTTGCCGGAGAACCGGGCGATCGCGACGGTGACCGGTTCGGTCGCGTCGCTGGAGAGCAGGCGGGCGAGCAGGTATTCGTTCACCGCGGCGATGAAGGCCAGGATGGCGGTGGTGAACACCGCCGGCGCGGCCAGCGGCAGCATCACCAGCCGGAACGCCTGCATTTTGCTCGCGCCGTCGATGCGGGCCGCCTCTTCCAGCTCCCACGGCAGTTCGGTGAAGAACGAGGCCAGGATGTAGACGGTCATCGGCAGCACGAACGAGATGTTCGGGATGATCATCGCCTGGTACTGACCGATCCAGCCGAGGTTGGTGAACAGCTGGAACAGCGGCGTCACCAGCACGACCACCGGGAACATCGACGCGCTCAGGATCAGTCCGGCCACCACGTACTTGCCCCGGAAGGTCAGCCTGGCCAGCGCGTACGCGGCGAAGATACCGATGAGCAGCGCGAGCACCGTGGTGCACGCGCCGATGATCACGCTGTTCACCAGCGCCTTGCCGAAGTCGTTGCCGCGGCTGGTGTCGAACGCGTCGCGGAAGTTCTCCAGCGTGACGTGCGTCGGCCACGGCGTGTTGTCGAAGGTGTAGTCCGGATCGCGGAACGCGGTGACGGCCATCCAGTAGAACGGACCGAGACCCCACACCAGCACGATGAGCACGCCGAGGTACATGCGCACGGATGCGAACCGCTTGGTCCACGGCACCGTCCGGGCGGGGGCAGGTTCCTTCGTCGCCATCAGCGCGCCTCCACTGTCTTGCTCGGTGCGCACCCGGTCGCTCGTCGTCATGCTCGCACCGTCCCTTCGCGCTGCGCTTCCTGAGTGCGGACGGCGTTGGCGCCGAGGATCTTCACCAGCACGAACGCCACGGCGAAGATCAGCAGGAAGGTGATGGTGGACAGGGCGGCGGCGCTGTTCGGTCCCTGGCGCACCTGGTCGACCACCAGGATCGACACCGTGCGGGTCGACGGGTTGTTCAGCGTCATGATGGCGGGCAGGTCGTACATGCGCAGCGCGTCCATGGTGCGGAACAGGATCGCCACCAGGAGCGCGGGTTTGAGCAGCGGCAGGGTGATCTGGGTGAACCGCTGCCATGCCGACGCGCCGTCGACCTTGGCGGCCTCATACACGTCGTTGGGGATCACCTGCAAGCCCGCGAGCAGCAGCAGCGCCATGAACGGCGTCGTCTTCCACACGTCGGCGGCGATCACCGCGAACCGCGCGGCCCACGGGTCCGATGTCCACAGGATGTGCGTGCCGAGCACTCGGTTCACCACGCCGTCGTACTGGAACATGAACTCCCACAACCGCGCCGTGACCGCGGTCGGGATGGCCCACGGAATGAGCACCGCCGCGCGCAGCAGCGCCCTGCCCTTGAAGCTCTTGCCCATGACGATCGCCATGGCGAGACCGATGGTCGCCTCCAGCGCCACCGTGATCACGGTGAAGAACAGCGTGATGCCGATGGACATCCAGAACTGCGAGCCGAGATTGCCGGTGGGGCAGGCGATGGTCTCGCCGGTCGGCAGACTGCACTGTTGCAGCAGCCAGTGCGTGTAGTTCGAGAACCCGGCGCTGCCGCCCTCCACGAACATGCCCGTGCTCGGGTCGAGCCCGGGGTCCTTCTGGAAGGACATGTACAGCGCGCGGATCACCGGGTAGCCGATGACGACCGCCAGCGCGATCAGCACCGGCGCCACGAAGACCCAGGCCTTGCCGGAGCGGCGCAGCTCCCAGGCCAGGCTCGCACCGAAACCGCGTTTACGCGGAAGGAATTCGTCGCTCGGCACGCGCGTGGCCGCTCCCGAAGGATCCGACACCGTTATCTCTCTCCTACGGGTTGGTCGGGTCCGCTGCGCTCGTTCACGAACCCGCGGTCTCGATGCCTTTCTGCATCCCGACGATCGCGTCGTCGACGGACTTGTTTCCGGTCAGGGCAGCATAGGCGTTGTCCTGGATTGCCTTGGACACCGCCGGGTAGAAGGGGGTCACCGGGCGCGGCACGGCGCTGGCGATCGATTCCTTGAGTGCGGGCAGGTACGGCATCTTGGCGATCAGCGCCGGGTCGTCGTACAGCGAGGCGCGCACCGAGGGCAGCGCTCCCGAGGCGATGATGTGCTGGGCATCCTCGCTGATCAGGAAGCGCAGGAAGTCGAGTGCGGTGGCCTTGTTCTTGGAGAACGCGCTGATGGCCGCGTTGTAGCCGCCGAGCGTGGAGGCGCCGACGCCGTTCTCGCCGGGCAGCGGCGCGACCGCGAACTTGTCCTTGACCTGCGAGGATTCGGCGCCGGCGTCACCGAAGGTCGACGGCCAGGCGCGCAGGAACATCAGCTTGCCCTGGGTGAAGGCGTTCGCCGATTCCGGCTCCTTGAAGGTGATCGCCTCTTTGGGGATGTCGCCGTTGTTGTACGCGGTGACCAGGGTGTTCAGGCCGGCGCGCGCCTGCGGGCTGTCCACGGTCGGGGTCTTCCCGTCGGCGCCGACGAAGGTGCCGCCGAATCCGTTGATGACCTCGGAGGTGTTCACCGTCAGACCTTCGTAGGGCGCGAACTGCCCTGCGTAGCAGCCGATGTTGTTGTCCCGCGCGACCTGGCACTGGCCGAGCATCTCGCCCCACGTCTTCGGCGGATTCGGGACCAGGTCCTTGCGGTAGAACAGCAGGCCGCCGTTGGTGTTGCGCGGCGCGGCGTAGAGCGTGTTGTTGTAGGTGGCGCTGGCGACCGGCGGCGAGAGCAGCGTCGAGGTGTCGATGGCGAAGGAGTCCTTCAGCGGCTGGATCCAGCCCTTGGCGGCGAACTCGGCGGTCCACGGCACGTCGAGGGCGACCACGTCGTAGGTGGACTGCTTGGAGCGCATGTGCTCGACCAGGTCGTCGTACTGCTGCGAGGCGTCGTTCGACTGCTCCTTGAACGTCACCTGCTCGTCCGGGTGCGAGGCGTTCCAGCGCTCGATGAGCTGCTTGACCACACCGGTCTCGGTGGTGTCCTTGCCCTCGACGTAGGTGATCGGGCCGCGACCGGTGAGGTTCTGGCTGGTCGGGCTGCCGCCGTTGTCGCTGGAGCACGCGCTGGTGAAGGTCGCCGTCAGCAGCGCGACCGCGGCGGCCGCCAACGCGGCCCGCGGTACGAGCGACGAACGTAGGGACGACACCTTCTTCAAAGCCATCGCGAACACTCCATGGGTACGACGTGAGCAGCAGCACACCCTGCCGGTTGCACAACGGAAGATACATGGTGTTCATCCGCCACGCCCGAAGAGCGGTACAGAAGGCCAGGTCGGGTGGATGTCGCCGGTCGCTGGGCGCGTTGGGCGGATCGTTCGCCGCCGATCGGCCCGCCGCCCGCCCCGAGCTCACGACGACCTGTGTCGTCGCGTGCCGTTACCCTGGCTGCCGATGACTTCGCCGAACGCGGTTCCCGATCGGATGCTCACACGCATCGGCGGTCTGCTGCGCAAGGCAGAAGCGACCGACAACGAGCACGAAGCGGAGGCGTTCCTCGCCGCGGCGCAGCGGTTGGCGACCCGGTCCTCGATCGATCTCGCGGTGGCGCGGGCGCACGTCGCGGGGCGGGAACGCAGGCCGACGCCGGTGCAGCGGGTCATTCCGATCGGCGAGCCCGGCAAGAAGGGACTGCGCACCTACGTGCAGCTGTTCGTCGCGATCGCGCACGCCAACGACGTGCGCTGCGATGTTGCCCGCACCTCGACCCAGGTCTACGCGTACGGCTTCGACACCGATATCGACACCTGCGAGGCGCTCTACGCCAGCCTGCTCGTGCAGATGGTTCGGGCGTCCGATCACTACATCAAATCGGGCCAGTACCGCACGGCGACCGTCGAGAAGATAGTCAGCGAGAAGCGCTGGGGACGCACCGTGCGGCGCCGGGTGGAGGCGCCCGCCGCCCCGGTGACGGCGCGGCTGAACTTCCAGATGGCCTTCGCCGCGCGCATCGGGCGACGGCTCGCCGAGGTGAAGTCGGAGGTCGAAGCCGAGGCGGTGGCGCCGGAGACGGCGACGGGAACCGCGCTCGCGCTGCGCGACAAGGAACTGGAACTCACCGACTTCTATGGCCGCATCTCGGAGGCCCGAGGAACCTGGCGCGGACCCCAAGCCTCCGCAGGGCACTCGGCCGCTGCCCGTCACGCGGGCGACCGCGCGGGTCGGGCGGCGCGGTTGGGCACGTCGCCGGAACTGGACGGCGCGCGAGGTCAACTGACCTCCGGTGCGGGCGGGTGAATCGACGGATGCTGGCGCGGCGTGCGGCAGGGTGTCCTAGCGCTTGCCCGGGGCTCGTCGCGGGCGCGGGCGGATGAGGCAGCGATTTCCCCAGGCGATTTCAGGTCGGCGGAAATCGCCGCGTCGCTGGACGGCGATCGGGAGCAGTCCGCGATGAGTGTGCGAGATACCCAGCGCGCCAATGTATATGACGCCGAACAGCTGGTCCGCGGCATGTTCGATCGCGCCGACGAGTACGGCAACCGCACCGTCGAACTGTACGGGTCGCATCTCACCTTGCCCGTCGAACGCCGTTTCGCCTCGGTGGCGTCCGTCCAGACCTATGCTGAGAAGGTGCTCGCCCTCAATTGGGTTCGGGCCCAATGGGATCGAGCCGAGGCGCCGGTTCGAGTGCGGTCGCGTGCCGGAGCGACCGCCGCTCACTACGAAGCGGCCGACGCGGTCCTCGCGGTGCCGCTGCACACCGGCGGCACCGCGTGGGCTCTGCGCGAATTGGTCGTCTTGCACGAACTGGCCCACCACTTGGAACCCGCACCCGGCGAAGTCGCCCCCCACGGGCCCGAATTCTGTACCCGCTATCTCGAGCTGGTCGACGGAGTCATCGGCCCCGAAGCCGCCCTCGTGCTGCGAACCACCATGCTCAGCTGCGGCGTTCGCATCGGCTAGGAATCGTCACAAATCTCTCGTACGTCTCCGGTGCCTAGGTGAGGCGTACGGAAGATGTGTCGCTAGGAGAGCAGGGCGCGCACGCGTTCGTAGCGAGCGTGCCACCAGGCGACGCGGTCGGGGTCGCGGTGGCGGTAGCGGTCGACGAGTGCCGGGGCGGGCGTCAGGGGTGTGCGCGGTACGCGGAGGAAACCGTCCACTGGGCGTAGGGATTCGTCCACCACATCCCCTTCGAACAGAGAGATCGTTCCGAGCCCGCAGGCGAAATCGAGTTCCGGGAGCGCGCCGGCCAGCGCCAACTGCGCGCCGAGGCCGACGCTGGTCTCCAGTGCGGAGGAGACCACGCAGGGCAGTCCGGCGGCCGCCGCGACCTCCAGCGCGCGCCGGACTCCGCCCAGGGGAGTGCATTTGAGCACGGCGACATCGGCGGCCCCCGCCACGGCAACGCGCAGCGGGTCCTCGGCGCGCCGGATGGATTCGTCGGCGGCGATGCGCACGTCGACCTTCTTGCGCACCTCGGCGAGTTCCTCGATGGTCCGGCAGGGTTGTTCGACGTACTCCAAACCGCCTGCCGCCCGGTCGATCCGGACGATATGCGCGATCGCGGTGTCCACGTCCCATGCAGCGTTGGCGTCCACCCGGATTCCGCCGTCAGGGCCGAGCGCGTCGCGGACCGCCTCGACTCGCGCCAGGTCCTCGCCGAGGGAATCGGGGTGGTCGGCGACCTTCACCTTCGCCGTGTGGCAACCCGAGGAGCTGACGATTCGGTGCGCCCGCTCCGGATCCACCGCGGGCACCGTGCAATTGATCGGAATCCGTTCCCGCACCGGCTCCGGCCAGCCGGTCGTCACCTGCTCGACCGCCGTCGCCAGCCATCCCGCCGCCTCCCGATCGTCGTACTCGGGGAACGGGCAGAACTCACCCCACCCAAGCGGCCCCGGAATCAACATCCCCTCCCGCACGGTGATCCCGCGAAACCGCGTGCGCAGCGGAATCGCGTAGACGACAGGCTCGGGAAAGGTGTCGGCGGTCATCGGTGGCCAGCCTACGGGGCGGGCGTCGAGCCGAGGAGATGCGTATACCGACATGGTCGCAGCGGCCGGGGTGCCGCACCTGAGCGGATTCGGCAGTCCGGCGGCTTGCGTTGCGTGGTTGTTCCGTCGACAGCCGGGCACCCTGGATGTATGGGGTCGGCGATATCGAGGCGACTGGCGGACTTGACGCGAGCCGCCCTCGCAACTTTCCTCGCCCTCGGATGTGCTTGGACCGCAGCGATTCTCGTTCCGCTGTACGAATTTCTCGCAGGCGAGGGACAACGCGGCAGCAGGTATCTGCCGATCGCCTACGGCCTCGCGTGGACGGGGATCGCCGGTGCGGGTGTGGCCGCAGCGGTGCTGGTGATCTCGAAATTGCGGACGCGCAACGCGATCGGGTGGACGCCACTGGTGGCGGTTCCGTTGATCATCGAATCATGGTTGCTGGGCTGCCTCGTCGCGCTGGTGCTGGGTTCTCTTTGAGGTGGCGCCGGGCGGTACGCGAGGTTGTGCAGCCGAGTTTCGATGTGTGCTGGCAACTCGATCCGAGCGGAACCGGCGCCCGGCATGTACCGGGCGCCCGATGATTCACAACCGCTCGAGGACGGTGGCGTTGGCGAGACCGCCTGCCTCACACATGGTTTGCAGGCCGTAGCGGGCGCCGCGGTCCCGCATGGCGTGCACCAGGGTCGTCATCAGACGGGCGCCGGAGGCGCCGAGCGGGTGGCCGATGGCGATCGCCCCACCGTTGACATTCACCTTCGACATATCGGCGCCGGTGTCCTGAGCCCAGGCGAGCACCACCGGCGAGAACGCCTCGTTGATCTCGACGAGGTCGATGTCGGAGAGCTGAAGACCGGCCCGCTGCAACACCTTCCGGGTCGCCGGAATCACCGCGGTGAGCATCATCAGCGGATCGTCGCCCGCCACGGCGAAGCTGTGCAGGCGGGCGAGCGGACGCAGGCCGAGCTGTGCGGCGCGTTCGCTGGTCATGATCAGCACCGCGGCGCTGCCGTCGCTGACCTGGCTGGCGCTCGCGGCGGTGATCTCCCAGCCGATCTGCGGGAAGCGCTCGGCCATGGCCGGGTCGTAGTAGGCGGGCCGCAGTCCGGCAAGCGCCTCCAGGGTGCTGCCGACGCGGATGCCCTCGTCGGTGGAAAGTCCGTTGATCGGGGCGAGTTCGGCGGCGAAGAGGCCGTTCTTCGTTGCCTGCGCGGCCCTTTCGTGGCTGGTCAGGGCGAATTCGTCGAGCTGGGTGCGGGTCAGGCCCCACTTCGCGGCGATCAGTTCGGCGCTGATGCCCTGCGGTACAAGACCCTCCGGATACCGTTCGGCGAACGCGAGACCCGAGAGATCTTCGGAGCCGATGAGGTTGGCGCCCATCGGAATTCGGCCCATCGACTCGACGCCCGCGGCGACCACGACGTCGTACGCGCCCGCGATCACGCCCTGGGCGGCGAAATGGATGGCCTGCTGGCTGCTGCCGCACTGCCGGTCCACCGTGGTCGCGGGCACCGATTCGGGATAGCCCGCGGCCAGCGCCGCCCGCCGCGTCACATTGGCGCCCTGCTCGCCGACCTGCGTGACCACGCCGCCGATCACGTCGTCGATCAGCGCCGGGTCGATGCCGCTGCGCTCGACCACCGCGCGCAGACTGTGCGCCAGCAGGTCCACCGCGTGCACGTTGTGCAGCGCTCCGTTCGCCTTGCCTTTGCCGATCGGCGTGCGCACCGCTTCGACGATGACCGCGTCTCTCATGGCGAATCCTTCCTCTGACCGGGGCATCTACGCCCTGGCTCTATTAGCTTATAGTCAGGTTAACGCCTGGGTATAGTTGACTCAAGTCAGTCGCGGATATGATGTGCGTCATGGCAGCCGTGATGGAAGGACCGTTGGCCGATCTCAGTTCGTGGAAGGCCGTCGACTGCTCGATCGCCAAAGCGATGGATCTCATCGGCACGCGCTCGGCCGTCCTCATCCTGCGCGAGGCCTACTACGGCACCCGTCGCTTCGACGGTTTCGCCAGCCGGGTCGGCATTACGGATGCGGCCGCGGCCGCCCAACTCCGCAAACTGACCGAGGCCGGCCTGCTGGAAAAGCGGCCGTATCGAGAAGAAGGCAAACGAACCCGGCACGAATACGCCCTGACACAGATGGGCCGCGATTTGCTACCGGTCGTGCTGGCTTTGATGCAGTGGGGGGATGCGTACCTACAGCCGGGCCCAGCCCCATTGCAACTGGTCGAGGAGGCGACGGGGGCACCGGTGCGGGTGGAGGTGCGCAGTGCGACGGGCAAAGAGATCGAGCTGGAAGAACTCGGAATCCGAGTGAACGAGGATTACCTCCGAAAGAGGCGGGAGCGCTCGGACTAAGCGCAGGTAGGAACGACCCCCTCGAACGGACTGCCAATTGATTGGTTCGGACCTCGCAGAGTTTTCTTTCATACGCCTCGCAGCGGTTGGACCGGCTGCGAGGCGTATGAACGGCTTGCGAGGTATCGCTAGCGATTGTTTGCGCGAGAGTGCTGAGCTCAGTTCAGGCGACGGCCATCAGAGGCCGAGAAGAAGTACGTGTGCTCCGGGGTGGTCGACAGCTTCAGGCGGGTGCCCTTCGCGGGCGGGTTGCGCCAATCGGCCCGCGCCACAATGGATTCCCCCGCGCCGTTGACCTGTCCATCGGCGACGGTGCGGCCGTAGATGTAAGCGTCGGAGCCGAGTTCCTCCACCACGTCCACTTCCATCTCGATGCCATGTCCGTCGCCGAGCTCGAAGTGTTCGGGACGGATGCCGACCACGACCTTGCCCTCGGCGGCGTCGGACACCGAGCGCGGCACCGGCAGCGTGTGCCCGCCGAGCGCTACCGCGCCGTCGGACACCGGCAGCGTGAACATGTTCATGGCGGGCGAGCCCATGAAACCGGCGACGAACGCGTTGGCCGGGTCGCGGTACAGGTCGCGCGGGGTCGCGCACTGCTGGAGCAGCCCGTCCTTGAGCACCGCGACGCGGTCACCCATGGTCATGGCTTCGACCTGGTCGTGGGTGACGTACACCGTCGTGGTGCCGAGCCTGCGCTGCAGCTGGGCGATCTGGGTGCGGGTCTGCACGCGCAGCTTCGCGTCCAGGTTCGACAGCGGTTCGTCCATCAGGAACACCTGCGGCTGACGCACGATCGCCCGGCCCATCGCCACGCGCTGACGCTGACCGCCGGACAGCGCCTTCGGCTTGCGGTCGAGGAACGGCTCCAGGTCCAGCAGCTTGGCGGCTTCCCGCACGCGCTGGTCCTTCTCCGCCTTGGCGACCTTGGCCAGCTTGAGCGCGAAGCCCATGTTCTCGGCCACCGTCATGTGCGGGTAGAGCGCGTAGTTCTGGAACACCATCGCGATGTCGCGTTCCTTCGGCTCCGCGTGGGTGACGTCGTTCGCGCCGATCAGGATGCGTCCACCGTTCACTTCCTCCAACCCGGCCAGCATCCGCAGCGAGGTGGACTTCCCGCAGCCGGACGGGCCGACCAGAACCAGGAACTCACCGTCGGCGATCTCCAGCTCCAGCTCGTCGACGGCGGGTTTGGTCGCGCCGGGATACAGGCGCGTCGCGCGCTCGAAGGTCACCGTTGCCACGGCAGATCACATCCCTTCACCGGTAGGAACACGCGAGGTGGTGTGATTTCGCAACATCTGCGTGGTCATGACGACAGAGGGTACCGCGACCATCGATCTCGAGCTCTCCATACTCTCCTCGTTTCCGTGCGCATGGTGCCAGTGATCCAGACGGGCTGTCTACCGATGCCGCCAGCGGGTCTTCATCACGACCAGGCCGACAAGATCGGCTGGCGCCGTCCTGCCGCGAGGTTGCGTGGCTGCTGCTGGCCATCGAGCAAGTCGGGCGGGGTGTAAGTCCACCAAGCCACCACGTCCACCGCGCCGCCCTTGCACAGCACGCGGCGCAGCGGTTGGTGGGTGTCCAGATCCGGGATGCCGAGCAGCGGCAGCAGTTCATCGACTTCGCCCAGATCGCCGAGGGTGAGCAGGGGTTCCGGTAGTAGCCGCCGAAAACCGGCGGATATGGCGTATCCGGGGCAGACTCCGGGTGAATCGCGGGTTCGGTCTGCGGTGATGGCTGGTTGCTGGTTGGCTTGGCTGCCAACGCTATTGGTTGGTGTTGGAGGGCAGGTTCGTGGCGACGCGGGTGTTCGCGAATGAGGAGTTGGCGCGGCTGCGGGAGGTCCCGGAGATCAGCCGCGAGGAGTTGTTCCGGTTCTTCACTCCGACTCCGGCCGACGTCGCGTTCGTCGATCCTGGGCGCGGCCGCGGGCCGGCCACCAGCTCGGTATCGCGATCGCGCTGCGCACGTTGCCGTGGCTGGGGTTCCTGCCCGATCGTGTGGTGACCGCCCGCCGGTTGCGGTGGCGCGGCTGGCCGAGCAACTGAAGGTCGACGGCACCCAGATCCGTTTGTTCGCCGCTGCCACGCGCACGGATGCATGCCGGCCACAGGTAGGGGACCAGAACCGACCGCAGGTCCGCGAACACCCCCAATACCCCCAGTGCCAGTCCAGCCCAGGCGGGAAACAAAAAACTTCGAACACAATTTCCCCAGACGGTTTCGACACCGAATCCGAAAACCGGTGATCCCCATAGGAGCGCAGGTTCATCGCCGCCTTCCCGAACCGTGAAACAGGTCCAGAATCCGCGCGAGATACATGTCAGCCCATCATTGTTTCGGATTCTAGAGCGGTTTTGCTTTCGTTGACGCTGTGTGTAATGTTCCGGCTCGAGCTCAAGGCAGGAGCTCCGCTCGGAAAGGCAACAATCCGCAAAAGGAGGTGATCACCCGTGATTCTCACTTTCGTCGTGAACCTGCTGCACTCGCTGCTCGGCATCGTCGGGCTGTGATTGCGAAACCGGCCGACTCCGCCCCAGGGGAACACGGCCGGTCTTCTCTCCGATCACCATAAGGCGCTGGTCATACCCCATTTCTTCTGGTGGGGTGCAGTGTCGTGGGAAACCACACCAGAGGCCGATCACACCTCTGGATCACGTGAATGATCATTACACCGGAACGCAGTGCATTGATCGAATCCGGCGGTTTATCTGCACTGCGTACCGTTGTCGATGCGACTGAATATTTCCCGGGCCCCTATCACCGGTGTGAATTCAGTTGCCCGGCGGGGTGAATTATCGGGATCCCCTTTTCATATCGGGTGCGGACGGTGATTGCGACAGGTCGCCGCCGGATTCGAAATAGAATTCGGGTAGACCTCGCATCTTCGCCGTTCGATAAAAGGGTGGGTGGCGCCGTGTGAGCCGCAACCACCGGCGCCCCCATCCTCGTTCCTCTACCGCACTCGGGCTACCGCATTCGGGCTCGACGCCGAAACACCCCTGGCGCAGAAGGGGCTCTCTTGGTGAGATCGAGATCGGCTGCACACCCCCACACTGGCCCTCGCGAGCAGACATGGCAGTTCACCGATTTCGGTGACACCCTGATCATCTCGACACCACCGGGCACAGCCACCATCGAAATGACCGGCCCGCTCGCTGCGGCAGTCGACGCATTCCTGCAAGCCAACCGCCTCGATGGCTCCACCGTCGTGATCGGCGGCAGCGGCACCCGCCGCCTGTACCTGGTGACCGGTCTCGACCGCACCCGGCTGGCCGCTGACTACCTCGAAACAGCCGGCGCACGCATCCGTACCGGCACCCACAGCATCGACATTCCCCCCGCCGGGCCGCGGCGATGGCGGATCCGCGACGGCACCCGCGACTGGATTCCACCGATCGTCGCCCTCGCAGCAGCCGTCCGGGCCGCACACGCCTTCACCCTCACCCGCGAAAATCAGGACGCGGCCCGTCAGTCACGTATGAGACCGCCCGTCGCCGCGGCGAACAATCATCCGGATTCGACGTCGGTTATCGTTTCCGGCCGCTCACTCTGACCTCGATGGGGTGAAATTCCTGACCACGTGGTTCCGGTAGTAACGCCGAAAAACAACGGATATAGCGTGGCTGGCGGTCAGCGGCGCCAGTCGGCTCCTGAACCGTCCCCCTTCGTCGCGGGCGCCGATTTCACGACCACCCTCACTCTGCGTTCCTTGCTTGCCGTCGAAGGGTGTCGGGGGGTCGGGTAGAACACTGAGCGACGACGGGGGTTGTGTGGCAAGTCCTCTCCGCTGAGGGGAGGACACGGCAGCCTCTTTACAAACCGTGCCCGCGGCCGGTGGAGGTGCCGGGATCGTAGATCGGTGCCGCCATCTGCTCGCGACGGCGTTCGGCGGGTTCCCGGCGGACCTGCTTCCACGCCCCTCCCAGCCGCGGTCGATATAGTCGTCCACCGCTGGTTCGAACTGCCACCGAACCGTCGGATCTTCGGCGATCGGCGATCGGCGCAACCACTGTGCAATCACGGCGAGCCCCCGGGATTCTGCGTATCGTCTTCATCGTCGGCGCTGGCAGAAGCGCTATCACCAGGTGATCCTTAGGAGTTGCTACCGACCTGCATATCCAGAACGGCTCGCCGTGTCACCGCAATTCTGTCGGTGGCTACTGGTAAGCATCGATCATGTCTAAGCCGACACCCGCCGATGCTCGCCTCGCACTGGATCAGGTGGCCTCCGAGCTGGACTCCACCGCCTACCGGGGCACCTACCTGCCCACCCAACGGCTGCACGCCTTGGCCGAAAAGATCCGTCAGGCCCTGGAGGTCCTCGCTCCAGGCCGATAGGGCGCCGCTGAATGGTGGCACGCTGCAGCAGGCACTGACCTGGTTCGACATGGCCGTGTCGCGGCTGTCCGACAGTGAGATGGCCGAACGCGACATCGAACTGGGCTTCTTGTGCTACGCCAACCACGTCATCGCCGGCCGCCGCCGCGTCCGCCGAGCGCTGGAACTCCCCCCGACGACCTCGACGACTCGGTCCGGGCCCTGGCCGGGGCCGCCGACGAATTCACCCGTGCGGCAACCACACCCAACCCGCCGCGTGAAATGCGAGTGCTGTTCTGGCCCCGCCCGGAAATTCCTGGCGCGCATGGAACCTGACCGCGACTGGTCGAAACCACCGACGCCGACGCCACCATCGCCGAGCGGGAGAAGGCCAACAGTGATCTGGCCGACTCCGGTATCCCCCGCATCACCATAATGCCTCTCACCGTCGCCGAACTCCTCGACTACACCACCCGTACCGGCGGCGACCCCACTGACTCCGACACCCGCCTGGCCTGCATCAACGAGATCATCGCCGAAGGCCACGCCATCAGCTGGCCGCCCCCGCGAAACGCACCGTGCTGGTGCGGATCCACCATCGAATACAAGAAATGCTGCGGCCGACCCACCACATGACCTCAACAACCAGCACCGATCACGAAGTCGTGCTGGAGTATCAGTTCAGGCAGCCGTGGGTGGGTTCTGCCGCAGCCGACCTATGGCCAGCACAGTGGCACCCGCTTGCGTGAGCGACTCGTAGCCGACGTCGACCGGCACCTCGCAGGTCGCTTCGAGCAGCGCCTGGCAGGTCCGCGCCGATTGTTGTGCAGGGTCCGGCCGGAGGTGGTCGATCTCGTGATGATGCGGCCTCGCGCCGGTAGCCTCGATCGCGGGGATCAGCGAGGAACGAGGAGGGCATGAGATGAGTCGGCCGATTCGGATCGGAGTTCAGCTGCAGCCGCAGCACGCCCCCAAGTACGGCTTGATTCGGGATGCCGTGCGGCGGGCCGAGGACGCCGGTGTCGACATCGTGTTCAACTGGGACCATTTCTATCCGCTCAGCGGCGACCCGGTGGGTGCGCACTTCGAGTGCTGGACCATGCTCGCCGCGTTCGCCGAGCAGACCGAGCGGGTGGAGATCGGCGCGTTGGTCACCGGCGGTGGGTACCGCAATCCGGAACTGCTCGCCGATATGGCCCGCACCGTCGACCACATCAGTGACGGCAGATTGATCCTCGGCATCGGCGCGGGCTGGTTCCGGAAGGACTACGAAGAGTACGGCTACGAATTCGGTACGGCGGGAAGCCGATTGAAGCTGCTCAAAGAGAGCCTGCCGCGGCTGACCGCGCGGCTGAAGAAGCTGAATCCGCAGCCGACCCGCGAGATTCCGATCCTGATCGGCGGCGGTGGCGAGCGCAAGACGCTGCGCCTGGTCGCCGAATACGCCGACATCTGGCACAGCTTCGCCGACCTCGGCTCGCTGCGGCACAAGAATCAGGTGCTGGCCGAGCACGCCGCCGCCGTCGGCTCCGACCCGTCCCGCATCGAGCGCTCGGTGCCGTGGCCGGGCGCGGAGCAGGCACCCGCGTTCATCGAACAAGGGGTCGGCCTGTTCACCGTCGGCGTGAGCGGCCCCGACTACGACTTCGGCCAGCTCGAGCAGGCCATCCGGTGGCGCGACGAGGTGAACCCGGAACAGGTCACCGGCTTGGCCTGAGCTCGCGAGCGAGAACCGCGGACGCCGCGCCGACCGGTCGTGCGGTGCCGGTGACAGCATGTCCGCGTATCCGGGGCAAATTTCCGGGAGATTCTCGCGTAGGCGCGGCGTGGGGACGGAGAGTGACCCTCGTCGCGTCAGCCGCATGTAACTGTGGATTTGCGGTGCATCCGCACTATGGTTCTCGTCCATGGCTGGTCTGCCCGCTGCGTGGCGTCGTGCCCTGATCACCTCGATACTGGTCGCCGTCGGAGTGATGGCGGCGGGCTGTGGTATCGGCGACGAATCTTCCGAGATCACGGATCTCTGCGCGCCCCCAGGGTTGAGCGCGGCGTCCGCGGCGCCGACGAATCTGGCTTCCTCCGCCACCGCGGGACCGGACCGCTACACCACCGCGAACACGGCCCCGCTCGAATCGATCGACGTGAACAAGCTCGGGCTGATCACCCCCGGCACGCTCAGCGTCGGCACACTCTCCGACGCGCCACCGAGCATCTGCGTGAACTCCGCTGGGACCTTCACCGGCTTCGACAACGAGCTCTTGCGGGCGGTGGCCGCGAAACTCGGCCTTCGGGCGCAGTTCTCGGGCACCGAGTTCTCGGGCCTGCTCGCGCAGGTGGCGGGCGCGCGCTTCGACGTCGGCTCCTCCAACATCACCACCACCGACGCCCGCCGTGAGCTGGTCGGTTTCACCAACGGCTACGACTTCGGCTACTTCGCCCTCGTGGTGGCCAACGGGAGTCCGATCCGAAGCTTCGCCGATCTCGGTCCCGGTACTCGGATCGCGGTCGTGCAGGGCACGGTGCAGGACGACTACGTGGTGAACACCCTGCACCTGGACCCGGTGAAGTTCCCGGACTACAACACCGCCTACGCCAATCTGAAGACCGGCCAGGTCGACGCGTGGGTGGCTCCCTCGGCGCAGGCCGAAGGGGCGATCAAGCCCGGCGACGGCACCTCGGTGGTCCAGAACGCTTTCAGCCTGGACAACTTCGCCGCCTGGGCGGTGAACAAGAACAACAAGCCGCTCACCGACGCGCTCAACAGCGGCCTGGACGCGGTGATCGCGGACGGCACCTACGCCCGCCTCTACAGCGATTGGGTGCCGCGGCAGTTGCCGCCGGGCTGGAAGCCGGGTTCCAAGGCCGCGCCGACGCCGCAGCTGCCCGACTTCGCCGCGATCGCCGCCGAGAATCGGACGGACGAAGAGCAGGAGCAGAACGCGCCGAAGTCGACCCTGGAACAGCTGGGTGACACATTCTTCGATTGGTCCCTGTACCGCAAGGCTTTTCCCGATCTGCTCGAGACGGGTCTGCCGAACACCCTGATCCTCGCTCTGGTTTCGGGCGCGCTCGGCACAGCGATCGGCATGCTGCTCGCGGTCGCGGGAATCTCGCGCACCCGCTGGTTGCGCTGGCCCGCAAGGGTTTACACCGATATCTTCCGCGGCCTGCCCGCCGTCGTGATCATCCTGCTCATCGGTCTCGGCATCGGCCCCGTGGCGCGAAACATCACCGGCAACAATCCGTACTGGCTCGGCGCGGTCGCGTTGGCGTTGCTGGCTTCGGCCTACATCGGCGAAATCTTCCGCTCTGGAATCCAATCCGTCGAGGCCGGCCAGCTCGAAGCGGCGCGCGCCATCGGCTTCGGCTACCGGCAGGCCATGACGCTTGTGGTGATCCCGCAGGGCGTGCGCCGGGTGCTGCCCGCGCTGATGAACCAATTCATCGCGCTCATCAAGGATTCCTCGCTGATCTACTTCCTCGGTCTGCTCGCCAGTCAGCGCGAATTGTTCGCGGTGGGCCGAGATCTCAACGCGCAGACCGGAAATCTCTCGCCGCTGGTCGCCGCGGGCCTGATGTACCTGGTGCTGACGATCCCGCTCACCCACTTGGTCAACTACATCGACCACAGGATGCGCACCGGCAGGCCGGATCAGCCGATCGACGAACTCGAGCAGGCCACCATCACCGAAGGGCGCTGAACCATGAGTGTATCTCTCACCGGAACCGGCCTGCATCTGACCCTCGGCCGCAACCATGTGCTGCGGGGTATCGACATCCACGTCGACGCGGGCACGACCACCACCGTCATCGGACCCTCCGGCTCCGGCAAGTCGACCCTGCTGCGGGTGCTCAACCGCCTGCACGAGCCTGATCGCGGCGACGTGCTGCTGGACGGCGAGTCGGTGTTGCGCGAGGACCCGGACCGGCTGCGCCAGCGCATCGGCATGGTGTTCCAGCATTTCAACCTGTTCCCGCACAAGACCGTGGCGGACAACATCGCGCTCGGTCCGCGCAAGCTGCGTGGCCTGTCGAAGGACGCGGCGCGTGCGCTGGCCATCGAGCAGCTGGAGATCGTGGGGCTGGCGGACAAGGCCGACGCGCGTCCGGCGAACCTTTCCGGCGGCCAGCAGCAGCGGGTCGCGATCGCCCGCGCGCTTGCCATGCGGCCGGAGATCATGTTCTTCGACGAGGCCACCTCGGCGCTGGACCCGGAGCTCGTGAAGGGCGTGCTCGCGCTGATGAGCGATCTGGCGTCCGGCGGTATGTCGATGATCGTGGTGACGCACGAGATGGGGTTCGCTCGCAGCGTCTCCGACACCGTGGTTTTCATGGATCAGGGCCAGGTGGTGGAGACCGGGACGCCGGACGCGCTGTTCGACGCCGCCGAGACGCCGCGGTTGCGCAAGTTCCTCTCGCAGGTGCTCTGAGGGTCGCAGCGCACAGCTGGCAATCTCGATTCATGCACACGTGCTAATGTTTTCTTGTTCACAGATGCACCTGTCCATCGCGATGGAAGAAGGCTTTCTGATGACTGCGGCACATTCCCAGCACACCGATCACGTGCACACTCACGGTGAAGGCTGCGGCCATGTCGCCGTGCCGCACGGTGACCACGTCGACTACGTCCACGACGGCCACCTGCACCGTGTCCACGACGGCCACTTCGACGAATGCGAGCCCTCCGGCCACACCGAGGCCACCGCCCACGACCACGTGCACGGTGAAGGCTGCGGCCACGTCGCCGTCCCGCACGGCGACCACGTCGACTACATCCACGACGGCCACCGCCACGCCCCCCACGACGGCCACTACGACGAACACTGACCCCAGGCGCGCGTCTCAGCGCGCCTGACCCTTAGCCCGCCTCTCGCAACCGCACTTCCAGCCGCAGCCCCAACGCCTCCGCGTACCGCTCGAGCATAGGGATCGTCGGCATGGTGCCGCCCGCCTCGAACCGCGCCACTGCGGGCTGCTTCAACCCTGCCCGCTCGGCCAACTCGGCCTGTGTTATCCCGAGCGCCTCCCGCCGCGTGCGGACCGCGGCTCCCAGCTCGAACCGGATACGTGCAGCCTCGTAGGCTGCTCCGGCACCCGGGCGATCCATGGCCTCGGAACGTATTTCGGCCCAGCTCTTCCGTTCACCCAAGGGAATCAGTCCTCCTCCGCCGTGTGAGCTTCCGCGATACATCGCGACATCGCCCGCACGGCCCGCTCGATCTCAGCGGTCTCGCGCATCTGCTGCTTGCGGAATACCGTCAGCAGGATGATGCGCCTGCCGGACGCTATCCAGTAGGTAATCCGCACGGCGTCCTGGTAAAGATGGAACCGGAGCTCACGTAGCTTGCCGTCCAACTGCCGCGTATACGGCTCACAGAGCAGAGCGCCGCGCTGCGCCGGCGGATCGACGTAGAACGCCGCGGTCTCCTGATCGTCGTGGCTCAGTGATCTGAACCATCGGACTACTTCCGGTTCCAGCCCCACCTCTACTCGGTTAATAACATAAACGTTATATCGAAATCGAGGAACTGGTCCGCACAATCGCTGATTGGTCAAGGGCCTGTCAGGTATGGAAGGTGGCGATGGCGGACCAGAGGAGGGGGGAGTGTTCGATGGCGCCGGTTTCGCGCCAAGTGGTGAGGCGGGTGCGGTGCCAGGTCGTGAGGGGGTATAGGGGGTCGGGGTGGTCGTGGGCTGCGTCGATGGCGCAGATGAGGTCCTGCACGGGGGTTGCGGTGGCGCCCGCGAGGCGTTGGAAGGCCAGGTCGGTGGGTAGGGGCCAGCGGGTGGCGGTGACGAGTTCGGCGCCGCCGTTGATCATGGCGGCGACCAGGCCGAGCGCCTCGGTGAAGCGGAGGTCGCCGCCGCTTTCGCAGGCGATCAGGGCGACGCGGCTCGGGATCGGCCAAAGATCGGGGCCCGCAACGGGTTCGGGGTGCAGGGTGTGGGTGCCGAGCAGGAGGTCCTTGGCCGAGAGCGGACGGTGCGCGCGGAGCGGTTCGGCGAAACCGGTGGCATCGGCCGCGCAGGCCAGATGGAGTTCGGCGCTTTCGCTCTGACCGGACTCCGGTGCGGCAGCCGTGACGTGGCCGACGTAGATCAGCCGCGACGCCCCCGCGCGAAGCGTCTCGGAGAGCCACCTCCGATCCAGGTCGGTGCGGCGAAATACCTCGACGGGTTCTGGCGGATCGGGTCGAAGGCGTTGCCGCGCCAGGTGTTCGGCGACGCGTTCGGCGAGAGCGCCCGCACCGTTCATCCGTCCCAGCACCGAGCCGAGGGCGGAGTCGGCGCGAAATCCCGGCACCCGCGGATCGAAGACGCCGACCACCGGCAGCTCGCGATCGGCCGACCAGCTGCGCGCACTGCGACCCGGCGCGTGCACGACGCCCGCCGGAGCGAGCAGGCTGACGTCGGCGATGTCGATGAGCCGCAGGGCCGGATCCGGCGCGATGATCTCCCACGGCACCTGCGCCACCCGCGGCGAGGGTTGCAGCCGGATGTGCGGCCGAACGCCCCGCGTGTAGAGCTCGTGCAGTTGCACAGCCAGCCCGTACGGCAGGAGCGCACGGGAAAGCGACTGTGCCAGTTCGTATTCCGCGTCCGGCGACGCGAACGCCCCGGTAGTCAGCGCGCGCTCGAGCCCGCCGGGCGCGTCGGGCTTCGGCAGCGCATCGGCAAGCGCCGACACGGCTTCGGCGATCGGATCACCCGGCAGCATCGCGGCCCCGCGCGGCGCGATATCGCCGTCCCACCGCCAGGACATGTAGACGTCGCCGGCGTCGGCCATCCGCACGATCACCGTCGGTTGCGGCGTACCCATACCCGGTCCAGAATGCACGGTCGCGATCTCGGCTGCCTCGACATCCGGCCGCGCACTCGATGGCCCGGTCTTATCCGATGCCCGCGCCGCGGTGTCATTGCCGGTCGCCCCCCGCGGGCTCGGTGCGCCGCTATCACTCTCGGCCGACTGGTTTTCCGTGGGTATCCCGGACGCGTCCGGAGGCGCACTCATACCGTCAGCACCCGTTCCTCCCGCACCGCGCGCCCGTAGCGCCGCTCGGCGGCGGCGATGTACCCGGCGAGCGCGATGTGCCCGTCCGGTGCCACCGCCAGTCGCGGCGGCGGGGCCACCCGCAGACCGGCGGCCGCGGCGACCCTGGCCAACGCCGAACCGAGGTGCAGCGCGGAGCCCTCGGCCTGAGCGGGCGCTTCGATCGGCGCGAGCGGCTCCAGCGGGAGCTGCGGGCTGGGCGGGCTGTCTGTCGCGGCAACGTCCAACGTGGTACCAGCGCATTGCGTTTCGATGAGGTCCGCGACGAGGGGTCCGTCCCCGCAGAGATACGCGAACCGGAACGCCAGGCGCATCGCGGGGTCGGCGATCTCGCGATTCCACTGGGCGCGCTGATTGCCGTTCGGCAAGGTGTATCGGACGGCATCGATCGCGATGGCCGCGGGTACGGCCACGTCCCGAGCCAGCGCGAGCAGCTCGGGAGTCGGCGCGTCGATGCTGTCGATCACCGCCTCCAGCAGCACCGCGTGCCAGAAATCGACCTGCGCGCAATGCAATCCGAGACCACGCGACGCGTACGCCTCGAACGCGGCCGCGAGCAACTCCTGTCCTTCGTCGACCCGGAAACCCTTGAAAGCCACCGTGGCCAGACGGGTCTGGACGGCCGCCACGTCCAGCGCCGCGCCGGACGCCTCGAAACAGGCCAAGCTACGCCGGTACAGCGCCTCGGCCTGCTCGTAGTCGCGCTGTTCGGCGACGAATCCCATGATCCTGAGCCCGACCCCGGCGCGGTACTCGAGTCCGGCCTGTTCGAAGTACCGCTGACTCGCCCGCAGCGGCTCTTCCGCGTCGTCGAACCGGTCCACTCTGGTGTACAGCGTGGCGAGATTCTGCTGGGTCTCGGCCACCGCGTTGCGGTCGCCCGCCGCCTCGAAGGCGGCCAGCGCTTGTTCGGCGAAGTCGATGCCGAGTTCCCTGCGTCCGGTCTCGAAGTACGCGCCCGCCAGGTTCATCAGCGGATGTCCGGTCAGATGCGGTGCGAAACGCTGTGCGACATCCAATGTTTCGGTGGCCAGCTCGACCACTCGCACCCACTGGGCGCGGTGGAACGCCACCGCCGTCAGCGAGAGCAGGCAGGGCACGCGCAGCGCGGCGAATTCCGGATGGTCCGCGAGCAGCGTCCTGGCCTCCTCGAGCGCGTCCCGCGCCGCGTCGAGGTCGCCGAGATGCTGCAGCGCCTGCGAGTAGTTGACCAGCGTGGACGCGCGCTTCTCGACGGCGTCGCCGGGGATCTCCGCCAGCGCCGACCGAAATCGCACGGCCGCGCCCGCGTGGTCGCCGAGTTCGTCGCACATGCTCGCGGCGTTCACCAGCGCGCTGACGCGCACACCGCCGGAGGTGGTGAGAACCGCGTGTTCGAAGATGCGCAGCGCCTCCGTGACCTCGCCGCGCTGATACGCCGCGGCGCCCTCGTAGAGCAGCTCCAGGCCGGGCGGCGCCGCTTCGTCCTGCGTCATCAGAAGTCCGAATCCGATGCGGCGGCGGCGATTTCGGCAAGCAGCAAGTCGTCCGTCGTGGCGCGGCGCAGCCGGGCCGCCACCAGATCCCGAATCCGCTCCCGCTCGTCGTGGCCGGCGGGGGAAGGCGTATCCGGTCCCACGCCGGGCACGTAAACGTGCACTCCGGCAACGGTTTCCGCAGAGGTCGACGCCGACCCCTGCCAGGTGTCGCCGACCAGGTGAAGTTCCGTGTCGATCGCGCCGACGCTGGTGTCGAGCAGCGCGCGCGGGCGCAGATGCGCGGGCGGGGCGCCGAGTCGCGGAGCGGCCACCGCCAGAACCCGCACGAGCGTCGTCCCTTCGGCCCTGGTCAGCTCCCAGGACACGGCGTGTTCCGATGCGTCGACCAGACCGGGCGGACAGCGCCGCCAGTCCCAGCCGCCGCTGCCGCGCCCGAACACCAGCTCGCCGTGCCGCCCACCGGAACCGGCGGCCAGCGCGTAATCCCCGGCCCGTCCCAGCGTGACGGGTGCGGCCTGCACTGGCTCGAGGTCGGCGTCGGCGCCGTCCACGATCGACTCGCACGCTTCGGTGAGCGTGGCGATCTCGGTGTCGAGCAGGCGCTGGTCCAGCGCCGGGATGCCGTCGATGGTGGAGGCGGGCCACCAGCGCGCCGCCCAGTGCGCGTAGGCAAGCCGCCTGGCCTGGGCGACCAGGGCGGGCAGCGCGGGTTCGGCGGGCAGCTCAACGGCCTGCCGGTCGGCGACGGCCAGCGCGACGCGCTCGCCGTACACGGCCCACAACCATTCCTGCGCCTCGTCGAGGTCGTGCAGCACGGCGGCCGGAACCTCGTCTCCGGCAAGCAGATTCCATCCGAGGTGGCCGCCCACCACTTCCAACACCATGGTGTCCAGCGGAGGCGCGGCCGCCGGAAAGGCCGGTGTGCCCGTGGGCCCGATGGTCCAGAGTCCGTCGTCTTCGCGCAGTAGCACCGTGCTCATCAGCTCGCCCTCGATTCCATCGAATCGCCCTCTCCGGCAACGGCGTCAGCGCTGAGCGCGTTCTTCACCTTGGTGCGGTGATCGAGGATGACCGAGCGGGCGACGCCGTCGAGCAGGTCCCACAGCTCCTCGGGTTCGGACACCGGCGCCGCCCGAACGTCACGGCCGTGCAATCGAACCCACAGCCGCCGGAGATACGGCCGCCACGGCGTGCGGAGTTCCGCTGCGATCTGCGCGAGCGGACCGCTCGGCGTCTCCGGAACGTGCACCGCGAGCCGCCGGGCCTGCAACACATAAGCTTCGCGCCGCCAGCGGTTGTTGATCGCCCGATGCGCGGCGGTCCCGCGCGTGACTCCATCCGGCGCCGCGACCCGTCCGGCCGCCCGTGCGATGCCCGCCGCGCCGCGATCCGCCCGTGTGGCGTCCGCTGTCCCGGCTCGGTGCGCTCGTGTGTCCTCCGGCGTGCTGCCGCGATCCGCGGGCGCGACGTCCTCCGCGCCGCC
>NZ_BDCF01000069.1 GCF_001613365.1 Nocardia xishanensis NBRC 101358 | reverse complement strand
GCCGGAGGGCGTCGCGACCGGTGCGGCGGCGGGGGTCACCGTCGCCGGGGTCGTGGCGGTGGCCGCCGGCCGCTGCGGTTGGGGTTCCGTCTCCCGTGTCGTTTCGACCGTGGCCACGGGCGTCGCGGTCGGGGCCGAAACAGGCTGTGCGCCAAGGGTTTGCGCGGTGTCAACCACCGGTAGGGCGGGCGCGGCCCCCGGCCCGGTGCCGCCGGTGGCGACGCCCGCGGGGACGATCGGCGCGTCGTCCGGGAAGGCGGGGACGTCGGAGCCGCTCTGGAGGAACGCGTTGGCGTAGATGCTGTCCATGGCCTGCACGACGTCCTGCCGGTCGTGCTCGGTGGCCTTCTGCGTGACGACGTTTCCGGTCGCCTGGTTCGGATCGAGCAGCGCGGCAGCCAGATCCGGCTCGGCGCCGGACGGCGAACCGACCGCCGAACGCAGTGTCTCGGCGGCGTCACCGGCCTGCCCGAGCCGCTGCGCCACCGTCGCCATCACATCGGCGAGCTGCTGCCCGCGCTGTTCGAAATCGCGCACCGCGTCGGCGGCGGTCTGCGCGGCGCCGCCGCGCCAGCCGTCGGCGATGGTCGAGCGAATCTCGTTGTGCGCCTGCGCGACCGAGTCGGTGAGCCCGGACGCCGAGCTCTGCCACGCCTGCCTGCCCACGTCGATCGCCGCCGGGTCGAGCAGCTGCACCTTGCCGTGGATCTCCTGATGGCTGAGGTTGTCGAAGACCTCGACGCTCGGCGCGTAGGCCGGGTCGACGCGGGTGTGCGGTGCGCGTTCGGTCTGATACGGAATCTCACGCATGCGCCGCTCCCGTCGCGTCCAGCCTGCCGACCGCGGCCGCGAGCTCGGTGTCGGCCTCGGTGTAGGCCGTGGCCGCCGCGCGGAATGTCTGGGCGAGCGCCCGCGCCGAGTCGGCGTAGTCGCGCAGCCGCGCGATCGCGCCCTCTGCCTTGTTCTCGAAACCGCGGCGCAGCGCGTCACCGGAGGCGAAACCGCCGAACCCGGGGAGCGAGACGGCCGCGCTCAGCAGCTGGATCTGCGCCTCCACCTCGTCGGCGAGCTGCTCGTAGCGCCGGGCGCAGCGCTCGTGCGCGCCCTCGGCGACCAATACGCCGTCGATCCAGAGCCTGCCTTCGTCGACCGCTTGATTCAGCGCCGTGAGTTGTGGTCGCACCGCGCCGCCCGGTGATGGCTCCGCGCTTTCTTGTGATTGCACCGCCCCGTCCCCCTTGTCTCCTCATCGTGCCGCGCTGTGCGGCCGTATTCGGTTCACGCGTGTCGTGCCAACCCCACGACGACGCCCTGCATCCAGTCCGCGATGTCCGCGCCGACCCGCGCGTGCACCGGCTCGTGCAGCAGATCGTGCCCGGCGTCGGCGTACTCGCGTAAATCTACCCATTCGTGGCGTTCAGTCCAGACCCGCATCGCGTCGACCGGGGCGCGTCGGTCCTCCACGCCGTGCACCGCGAGCACAGGAAGGTGGGACGGCAGCGGCGTTCCCGGCGCACCCGGGGTGCCGCTGCCGAGCGCGCGCCGCGGGACGCCCGAGAGCACGAGACCGGTCAGCGTGCCAGGCGCGAGACTCGGCACGAGCGGGAAGTTCGCCTCGACGGCGTTCAAGTCGGTGGCGGTGCTCGCGTCCGGGATCGCGGCGCCGAGCATGCCGAGCGCGGTGACCGCGCCGAGCGAGTGCCCCATCAGCAGCAGTGGCGATTCCGGTAGTTCTGCGCGCACCAGATCGACCAGCGTGGTCGCGTCCGCGACCAGCTCGGCGAGGGTGCCAGGGTGCTCGGGATCGCCCTCGCTCAGGCCGTGGCCCGCGGTGTCCAGTCCCCATAGTTCGATGTCGACCGAGCGCAGGATACGGGAGAACCGGTGATAGTGGCCGGTGTGCTGTCCGATACCGGGGAGTAACACCGCCACGGCCGCGTGACCGTCGACCGGCCACCGCCGATAGTGCAGTCTGCCGCGTGAGCCGTCGAAGAAGAGCATGCACTGATAGTGCCAAAACTTCTGCCCCTCAGGGGACTTCACCACTCCGGTGAAATCGTCGCTACAATGCGCCCGTTCGCGGTGCCGATCAGGAGGTCCCAGGTGTCCATCGTCGAGCTGCTCGCCGCACGAGGCCTACCCGCGCTCGCCGTCGCCCTCGCCTGCGTCGGAATCGCCGCCCCTGGCGCGACCGCCGAGCCGGGTCCAGGATGCGCGCCCGCGACCGCGACGACGGCGGTGCCCGCCGCCGTTCCTGCGCTGGACTGGTCGGAGAATCTCGGCTACGACCGGCAGGGCAATCTGTGGGTGTCCCGGCTGTACCGCAATGAGGTGCAGCGCTACGACGGGGCCGGACAGTTGACCGCACGGGTGCCGGTGGAATACCCCGGCGCGGTCCGGCTCGGACCGGACGGTCTCATGTACGCGGTCTACGGCGACGCGCCGACCAGCGTGGTGCGCCCAGGTGGTGTGGTCCGATTCGACCCGGCCGCCGCCGACCCTCGCCCCGAGATCTTCGCCTCCGGGTTCACCATGCCCAACGGCGCCGCCTTCGACGCCGACGGCGCGCTCTACGTCGCCTCGGCGACCGGGGTGATCCGCATCGGCCGCGACGGCGTCGTGGACACGGGCTGGAGCGAGCGGGCGAAGCTGAACGCGAACGGCATCGCGATAAACGACGGCACGGTGTATCTCACCTCCAACGGCGGCCCGCTGGGCCGGGTCCTGCGCTTCCCGGTCACCGATCCGGAAAGCCGCACCGTCCTCACCGATTTGTCGTCCGCCCTGCCCGGCGTTCCCGATTTCGCCGACGATTTGCTCGTGGACGAGACGGGTGCGGTCTACGTGACGACGCTGTCCGGCCAGCTCGTCCGGATCGACCGGAACGGCCAGTCCTGCCGCGTCCTCGCGAGCGAACCGATGACCTCCGCCGTCGCCGTTCCCGACCGCCCCGGCGAACTACTCGCGGGCACCGAACGCGGCGCGATCCTCCGCATCCAACTCGCCCCCTGACCGTCACCCGCTGTCCTCGCAGACCCCGCACACGCCTCGCAGGTGTTGTGATCGCTGCGAGGCGTGTGGGCGGTATGCGAGGAGCATCGCTTGCTTGCTGGCGCGGAATGCGATGTTGGTGTGGGCTCGGCTGCTGGTTACCAAGGGGCGAGGCGTGCCGGAGCTGCGGTGTGCGGGCGCTGCGGGTTCACCGCGGCCGTCACGGATCCGCCGACGACTAACTGCCGGGAACGATGCCTGGCGCGGGCTGCGGCGTGGGAGCGACACCCGGCGCGGGCTGCGGTGCGGCAGGGGCGGTCTCCGGCGCGACGGGCGCGGGTGCGGCGGGTGCGGGCGCGGCGACCGGTGCCTCCGGAACGACGAACGTGCCGACGGTCGGCGTCATCACGCAGTGCGCCCCGGGGTAGCCGATGACGCCCCACATCGACGCGATCACGGTGCCGGGGCCGGTGTGCACGGTCTTGGACAGGGTGGGCAGGTTGAACTCGGTCATGTCGTCGAGCGCGTCGATGCCGCTGAGTCCGTTGTTGACGTTGAGCCACGCCACCACGAGGCCGGAGTTGAGCGGGGCGCCCGAGTGCGACGGGGTGGCGCTGAAGCGCAGGGTTCCCGGCTCCGGGCTCGCGCCGTGGTCGGGGTTGCTGCCCTGGGTGGTGCCCGCCGCGATGATCGTGGTGATGGGGCCGTTGCTGCCGCAGCCGAAGGTGGGGGCGGCGTAGGCGAAGGGCGCCCAGGCGCCCGCGATGTCGCGCAGCTCGGCGACGTCGACGAGCTTGACGTACGAGCCGAGCGCGTCGACGCCCGCACGGGCGGCGGGGTCCGTTCCGGCGCGTTCGGTGAGCTGGGTGACGGCCTGATCGATCGTCGCGTCCGGCGCGGCGGCGGCGGGTCCGGTGAGGGGCAGAACCGCGCCGACGAGGGAAGTCACAGTCGCGGCCACGCGTGCGATGGTTCTGCCGTTCACCAAGTTCTCCTCGAATACGAACCACGGGCTTCCCCGGCCCTGGGCTGCAACGTACCAGTTCGCCGCGTCCGCCGCCGAGTCGGCCGAACGGGTTTCCGCCGGTCGCCGCGGGGTTGCGCGGAGGCGGTCGGCGCGGTGTCATGCCTACTGGATCGCGATTGTGATCCCCTCGACAAGGCCGGATTACCGCGGGGTAGGTTGGACCCTGCATTACGAGACACAACGGGAGTTGCGTATGAAAATATCCTTGTCCCCCGATGAGGCGGCCTTCCGGGACGAATTGCGGCAGTTCTACCGCACTCAGATTCCGGCGGAGATCCGTGACCGCGTGAAGTACGGCCACGAGCTCTCCCGTGAGGACGTCGTCACGACGCACAAGATCCTCAACGACAACGGCCTCGCCGTGCCGAACTGGCCGGTGGAGTGGGGCGGCAAAGACTGGACCCCGATGCAGCGCCACATCTGGCAGGACGAGATGCAGCTGGCCTCGGTGCCCGAGCCGCTGACGTTCAACGCCCAGATGGTCGGTCCGGTCATCGCGCACTTCGGCTCGCAGGAGCTCAAGGAGCGCTTCCTGCCCGCCACCGCGGCCCTCGACATCTGGTGGTGCCAGGGCTTCTCGGAGCCGGACGCCGGTTCCGACCTGGCGTCGCTGCGCACCACCGCGGTGCGCGACGGCGACTCCTACATCGTCAACGGCCAGAAGATCTGGACCACGCTGGCCCAGTACGCCGACTGGATCTTCTGCCTCGTGCGCACCGATCCGAACGCGCCGAAGAAGCAGTCGGGCATCTCCTTCCTGCTGTTCGACGTGAAGAGCCCCGGCGTCACCATCCGCCCGATCAAGCTGATCGACGGCGGCTACGAGGTGAACGAGGTCTTCTTCGAGAACGTGCGGGTGCCCGCCGATCAGCTGGTCGGCGAGGAGAACATGGGCTGGACCTACGCCAAGTTCCTGCTCGGCAACGAGCGCACCGGCATCACCGGTGTCGGCCGCACCAAGGTGAAGCTGGGTGTCGCGAAGGACTACGCGCGCCAGATCAAGTCGGGTTCGGGGACGCTGCTCGAGGACCCGATGTTCGCCGCCCGGGTGGCCGAACTGGAGAACGAGCTGCTCGCGCTCGAGCTCACCCAGCTGCGCGTGGTCTCGAATAGCACCGAGGGTAAGCCGAACCCGGCCTCCTCGGTGCTCAAGCTGCGCGGCTCGGAGCTCCAGCAGGCCGCCACCGAGCTGCTGCTCGACATCGCGGGCCCGGACGCGCTTCCGGTCGACGCGGACGAGATCGCCTCCCCCGGCTGGGCGCAACGCAGCGGCCCCAGCTACCTCAATTACCGCAAGACAACCATCTACGGAGGTTCGAGCGAGGTGCAGCGCACCATCATCGCCTCCACGATCCTCGGATTGTGAGGCTTGGCCATGGAATTCGAACTCACCGATGAACAGGTCATGCTGCGCGACACCGTGCGCGACGTGCTGGCCGGCAATTACGACCCGGAGTCCCGGCTGAAGGTGACCGACACCGAGCTCGGCTGGAGCCGCGACGTGTGGCGCCAGCTCGCCGAACTCGGCGTGCTCGGCCTCGCTTTCAGCGAGGAGGACGGCGGCGTCGACGCCGGTCCGGTGGAGACCATGGTCGTGCTCGAGGAGATCGGCCGCAGGCTCGCGCCGGAGCCGCTGCTGGACGCGGTCCTGGTGCCCGGCGCGGTGATCGCGCAGGTCGGCAGCGCCGAACAGCGGCAGCGGATCCTGCCCGCCGTGTCGGCGGGCGAGAAGCTGCTCGCCTTCGCGCACGCCGAACCCGGTGTGCGGTGGCCGTCCACCGAGCTCGCGACGAGCGCGACGGCCGAAGGCGACGGCTACCTGCTGAGCGGCGTGAAGAACCCGGTGGCGCACGGCGATTGCGCCGACGAGCTGGTGGTCAGCGCGGTGCTGCCGGGTGGCGGCGTCGGCCTGTTCCTGGTCGCGGCCGAGGGCGCCGGAGTGTCACGCAAGGCATTCCGCACCGTCGACGGGCTGCGCGGCGCGCAGATCACCTTCGACAAGGCGCCCGCCGAACTGCTCGGTGACGCGCTGGACGCGAGCGAAGCCGTGCAGATCGCGCTCGGTCACGCGCACGCGGGTCTCTGCGCGGAATCCATCGGCGCGATGGAGGAGGCGCTGCGGCTGACCACCGAGTACCTCAAGACCCGCAAGCAGTTCGGCGTCACCTTGTCGAAGTTCCAGACCCTGACCCAGCGGGCGGCGAACATGTACGTCTCGCTGGAGCTGGCGCGCAGCATGAGCCTGTACGTCACCGCGTCGCTGGCCGACGGCGCCAACGACCCGGTGGTCGCCTCGCGCGCCCGTCTCCAGGTCGGACGCGCGGCAAGGCATGTCGGGCAGGAAGCCATCCAGATGCACGGCGGCATCGGCGTCACCTCGGAGTACCCGGTCGGCCACTACGTCGCGCGGCTCACCGCGATCGGCCGGACGCTCGGCGGCGACCTCGACCACCTGAAGGTGCTCAGCGCCCGGGTCGGCAGCTACGACCTGCCGGAGCTGTAGGACCGCGGCGGCAGGGCGGCGGTGCGGGCGAAAGCGTCCGCGCCGCCGCCCTATTCGTCTTCGCCCTGGTAGCTCGCCCGCGGGGTGGCGGCCGGGCGGCGGGTGGTCGTTTCCTCGTCGGCGGCAGGCGGCGGTGTCGTTGCCGACAGCGTCCGCCGGGTCGTCGTCGGTTCCTCGGTCTCCCTGGTGGTTTCGGGCGCCGTGGTACGCGCCTCCGTGGTGTGCTCGGGCCGGGTGGTGCTGGACTCCGATGCCTCTTCCGGCGGAACGGTCATCGTGCTGTAGCCGGCCGGCCTGCGCGGGGGTCCGCCCGGCGCCATCTGCCAGGTCGGCGAAGGCGGAATCACGATGCGCGACACCGTTCCCGTCGAACCGTCGTCTCGGACCACGGCCGCCGCGGCGGGACCGTCCTTGAGCGGCGGTGGCGGGACGTAGGTTTCCTCGCCGCCGATCCCGCAGGAGCCGATGAGAACCAAACCGAGCGAGACCGCTCCCGCTGCGATCGCTGGTCCCGCGATCTTGGCCCTGCTGCTCTCCATTCGGGGACACTCCTCGTGTGTTTCGAGTGGGCTCACCATAAACCAGGTCGGTCACCCGGGCCAGGCGTACCTCCGCCTACACCGCCCCCGGACCGAAACTTTTAAACATCAATGATTCAGATATCGAATTGATCTCGTCCGCGTGTCGCGGGCACGTGTCGCGGCGGAGGCCCCTGTGCGGGCCGTAGCGTACGTGATCAAAGTTACGCATGAGACGCTGTATCAGAATGAGAGACGCGCTGGTCGTGCGGCGCGACGAACACTCTGATCGGCGTCACCGAGGAGAAGATGATGGGAGCATACTCGACCTCTCCGCTGCCGCAGGCAGACTCGACCTCCGACACGACGGAGGATGCGAATCAGGAAGCGGCGAAGCAGAAAGCGTCGAATCCGCCCGCGCGTTCCGTGCCGACCATCGTGGCGCGAGCGCTGGCCTGGCTGTTCTTCCTCGGCGGTGTCGTCGGGGCCGTGCTTGGCATCGCGGGCTTGCACGTCGAGATCACCGTTGCGGGTCTGATCTTGGCGTGCACCGCGGGACTCGTCCTGCTCAAGATCCGCGCGGACAGCGGGGCTAGGAGCGGCACCGACTGAGCAACCGTTCTTTTCCGTGATGTCGCTGCGAAAGTCATTGGCGCTCGGCGTCTTCGACGCTTATCGTGACGCCTGACAAGCGCAGCGGACGGAGTCCGTCGAACCTCCGCGGAAGCGCGGAACGAGGCGGGATCGCGCCGGATGCATTTTGCGGATCGAGATCACCGGCGATGCTGTCGCGTATCGCGCCGCGACAGAGTCCTTCGTGAGCCGTGATTTCCTGCGGCACACGGTGATCGCCACGGGCATCGCCAACCACGTGGACGGGCAGCGAGCGGCGGACGGAATGTCGCGCTTCCTGTCGGTGCACGCGGTGGACGGCGCCGTCGTCGGCGTCGCCATGCGGGCCGGAGGCCGCGACGTCTACCTCGGGCAGCTGCCCGCCGAGAGCCTGCGGTCGGTCGCCGAGGCGTTCGCCGCCGCGGCGCCAGGCAACTCGGGGGTCGAAGGACTCGCCGCCGACGCGGAGGCGTTCGCCGAGCATTGGTGCGCACTGCGCGGCGTCGGGCTGCGGGAAAACGTCCGTACCAGGCTGTTCCGGCTCGGCGAGCTGCGGGTGCCGCGCGGGGTGGCCGGTGCGCCGCGCCGTGCCGCCGCACGCGATGTCGCGCTGTGTGTTGCCTGGTCCGAGGCCATGCACCGGGAAATCGGTCTGGCGCAGCCGTACCCGGACCCGGACATGATCCGCAAGCGGGTGGTGGCGGGCCGCTGGTGGTTGTGGGAGAACGGCGGCCGTCCGGTGAGCCTTGCCGCGCACCAGATTCCGGTGGGCGGCTGGACGCGCATCGGCCCCGTCTACACGCCGCCCGCCGAGCGCGGGCACGGCTACGCGTCGGCCCTCACCGCACAGGTGTCGCGCACCCTGCGCCGCACTGGTTTCGACGTCTGCCTGTTCGCCGACCTGGCGAATCCCACCTCGAACCGGATCTACCGGTCGATCGGCTACCAGCCGGTCGACGACTTCGTGAACTACGTGTTCGAGGAGCGGTCCGCGGTCAGCCGATGACCCATTCGAAGGCCGCGGCTTTCGACCGCGCCCCCTCGGCGGCGCGGGAACGGTTGGGTTCGCCGAGATCGGCGAGCAGCCCCTCGGTCAGCTCGACGAGCGCGGCCAGCGTGGGCGGCGCGAACCAGTCGGGGCGAGTGGCGAAGAGGATGTCCTCGCTGGAGGTGTTGCCGCTCGCGCCGGGCGCGAACGGGCAGCCGCCCAAGCCGCCGAGCGATCCGTCGACCATGCCGGCGCCCGCCGCGATCGCGGCCAAAGTGTTGGCCACGCCCATGCCCCAGGTGTCGTGGCCGTGGAACACGATGCGGCGCTGCGGCGTCCGGTCGCGAACCGCCGAGATCAGCGCGGCGACCTGCGCGGGGTGAGCCTGGCCGAGGGTATCGGCGAGCACGATGTCGGTCGCGCCCTCGGTGCGCGGATCGTTCGCGATCTCGAGCACCCGCTCCGGATCTACCGGTCCCTCGAACGGGCAGGTGAAGCTGGTCGCCAAGCACAGCTGAATGGCGCCGCCCACCTCGTGCGCCAACCGCACCGCCTCCGGCATCACGGCCATGCTGTCCTCGGTGGCGCGGCCGATATTGGCCTGATTGTGCGAATCCGAGACCGAGAAGCAGTACTGGAAATTGCGCACGCCCGCAGCCGCGGCTTTTGCCACGTGGCGCGGGGTCGCCACCCACACCCAGCAGCGCTCGAGCTCCTCGGGGGTCAGTGCAGCGACCAGGTCCATGGTGTTGGCCATCGGCGGCACCAAGTCGGGGCGCGCCATGGAACCGATCTCCAGCGCGGGCACGCCGAGCGCGAGCAAGCGGCGCACGATCTCGACCTTGCGTTCCACCGGCAGCGTCTTGCCGGTCAATTGCAGGCCGTCACGCAGGGTCACGTCGCGCAGCACAACGCCGTTCGGTTCGGTCAGCACGGCTTGTCCTCCCGCGCCTGCGGCGGCACGCACATCACGCCGGCCCACGGTTTCTGATTCGCGCCCGCCGGATTCGGGTGAATCGTCGGCCGCGCGTGCCCGGGCGCGCGCGTCTCCCAGGTATGGCGTCCCGCGGGCCTGCGTCGTACTCGCCTCCTGCTCATGCCGCCGCCTCGCTGACGCTCGTCTTGGGCATCATGCTTTCACCTCGCCGGATCCGGCCGCGGCGGCGATCTGGGCGTCGTTCATACCGAGCAGGCCCGAGAGCACCTCGCGGGTGTGTTCGCCGAGGTCGGGGCCGACGTTGCGGATGGGGAGCGACTGCTCGCCGATCACCGGCACGATGCCGGGGAAGCCGACGGTCTTCGGATCGGGTTCGCCCACGTCGACCGGGAACGGCTGAATCATGTTGCGCGCCTTGTATTGGTCGTCGGCGACGATATCGGCGGCGGTGTAGATCGGCCCGCACGGGATGGCCGCGTCCTCCAGGATCTTCAGCGCCTCGTCTCTGGTGTGCCGGATCGTCCATTCGCCGATCGAGGCGTCCAGCCGTTCGCGATTACGCCAGCGACCCGCGTTGTCCTGGAGTTCGGGATCGACCGCCAGATCGGGCCTGCCGATCACCCGCATGTAGCGCTGGAAGATGGCGTCGCCGTTGCCGCCGATGATGATGCTGAAACCGTCCCGGCACGGATAGGCGTTGCTCGGTGCGATGCCCTCCATTCGCCCGCCGACGCGCTCGCGGTTGATGCCGTAGGCCAGGTAGTCGGGGACCAGCGATTCCATCACCGAGAGGATGGCCTCGTTCAGCGCGACATCGATCACGCGTTCGCGCAGGGGCACCGCGTCGTCCGTGCGCTCCCGCTGGAACAGCGCCATCACGGTGCCGAAGGCGGCGTAGATGCCCGCGATGGAGTCGCCGATCGAAACGCCGACCCGCACCGGGGGACGATCCGGGTCGCCGACGAGTTCGCGCAGTCCGCCCACGGCCTCGGCGACGGCGGCGAAACCGGGCCGCGCGGCCATCGGCCCGGTCTGCCCGTAGGCGGAGATCCTGGTGATCACCAGATCGGGGTTGGCCTCGTTCAGCGCGTCGGGCCCGAGACCCCACTTCTCCAGCATGCCGGGGCGGAAGTTCTCCAGCAGCACATCGCAGTGGCTGACCAGGTCGAGCACCACCGCGCGCCCCTCGTCGGTGCGCAGATCCAGGGTGATCGACTTCTTGTTCCGGTTGACGGTGCGGTACAGCATCGAGGTGTCGCCGCCGTAGAGCCGCCAGTTGCGCAACTCGTCGCCGGCCTTCGGCCGTTCCACCTTGATGACCTCGGCGCCGAAGTCGCCGAGGATACGCCCGGCGGTGGGCGCGGCGATGTAATTGCCGAGCTCGAGGACGCGAACTCCGTCCAACGGCCGAATACTCATGGCCACCAGTGTGGACTACTCCTCGGTCATCAGTGCCAGCAGGTTGCGCAGGTCGCGGCGCTGGTCCTCGTCGAGGGCGGCGAGCGGGGGGTGCGGCTTCTGCCGCGCATCCACCTCCATCCGCAACGCAAGGAGCACCACCCATGAAGCAGCGCACCCTGGGCATCGACGGACCGTCGGTCTCCGCCGTCGGACTCGGCCTGATGGGCATGTCCGAGTCCTACGGAGCCACCAACGACGCCCAGTCCATCGCCACCATCCACCGCGCCCTCGACCTGGGGTGAACCTTCTGGACACTGCCGACGTCTACGGCGCAGGCCACAACGAAACCCTGCTGGGCCGTGCCATGGCCGGCCGACGGCGGGAGGAAGCCGTCGTGGCCACCAAATTCGGCTCCCGCCCGCACAAGGGCACCTTCACCGTCGACTCGACCCCGCAGTACGCCAAAAGGCCGTCGATGCCTCGCTCGCCCGCCGACGCCCGTCTCGACGCCGGCCACCTCGCCGCCCTGGACGCAGCCCTCCCTCCCGGCGCCGCCGCCGGGCTGCGCTACCCCGACCAGCTCATGGGCCGCGTCGACAATCGACTCCAGCCCTCGGGTCCGTCGCAGGCTGGGTCGCCGTAGCTTCGGCCGAAATCGGGCGGATATCTCCGGCCGGTCCTGCGGGGCGGAGGTCCTCCATCGGCGCCGGTCACGCGGCGCGGGAGACCTCCTCGATGATCGAGTAGTGCTCGGCATTGCCCGCGATGACGGTGCTCGCGACGCCGTCGACGCCGACCGGGACGTCGCCCGCCAGGGTGATGCGGGTCAGCCTGCGCGGCTGGCCGTCGTAGTCGTCGACGGCGTAGTGCTGGGTGGCGCGGTTGTCCCAGATCGCCACGTCACCGAGCTGCCAGTTCCACCGGACGGTGTTCTCCAGGCGAGTCACCCGATCCTGGAACAGGCGGAACAGGGCCTGGGATTCGGCGCCGGACAGGCCGGCGAAGTGCTTGACGAAGTGGCCGACCAGCAGCGCCTTCTCCCCGGTCTCCGGGTGTACGCGCACCACAGGGTGCTCGGTCTCGTAGTAGGTCGACTCGAACTCGGCGCGGTACTCGGCGGTGTTGGGGCGGGCCTTGGCGCCGTGCGCCGCGGCGTAGTCGTACACGTTGGTGTGCACCGCGCGCAGGTTCTCGGCGAGCAGCTTCAGCGGCTCGGGCAGCGATTCGTAGGCGGCCACCGTGGAGGCCCACGTGGTGGAGCCGCCATAGGCCGGCAGGGTCACCGCGCGCAGGATCGAGGCCTTCGGAATGCGGTCGACCGGAATGCGGTCGACGAACGTGACATCGGTGTGCCAGCTGTTGGCGCGGCCGTATTCGGAGTCGATGGCCAGGCTCTTCTCGCCGTGCGAGGTGACCGTCGGGTGCGGAGTGGTCGGGGTGCCGAGCAGCTCTGCGAACTCGTACTGCCCGTCCTCGGTGAGGTGGTCCTGGCCGCGGAAGAAGACGACCTTGTGTTCGAGCAGAGCGCGGCGGATCACGTCGACCGACGCCGCGTCCAGGTCGCCGCCGAGCCGGACGTTGTCGACCCGAGCGCCGATGCGGGCGCCGAGCTTGGTCACCGAAACAGTGGGGGCGGTTGCGATCGTCATGGTGATCACCTTCGCTGTCGAGGACGGTTGATGCGCGGTAGAGCACATCACCCGGAAACCCGCCCCGACCAGGGTTTTCGTCGGCATGATCCCAACACGTGCCCCGCGCGCCCCAGAAGTGCCCCGCAGCCCGCTGCCAGAGGCAGATCAGCCGACGTGCTCACGCAGATAGGCGAGATCCTCCGCGACGCCCTCGGCCGGGGTCTCCAACACCACCGGCGCGCCCGCGCTGCGGCACACCTCGGCGAGCAGCTGCGGGTCGATGGTGCCGTCGGCGAAGTTGGCGTGCCGGTCGGCGCCGGAGTTGAATTCGTCGCGCGAGGAGTTCAGGTGCACCAGGTCGATGCGGCCGGTGATGGCCTTGATCCGGTCGACGACGCCGAGCAGTTCCTCGCCGCCGGCCCAGGCGTGGCAGGTGTCGAGGCAGAAGCCCGCGCCGTAATCGCCGACCGCATCCCACAGCCGGGCGATGGAGTCGAAATGCCTGGCCATGGCGTGGTTGCCGCCCGCGGTGTTCTCGATCAGGATCGGCACCGCGAAGCCGCCCTTGTCCTGCTGGCGTTCGAACAGCTTGCGCCAGTTGTCGATTCCGGTGTCCACCTCGGCGTCGGAGCGCACATGCCCGCCGTGCACGACCAGGCCGAACGCGCCGAGCTCCGCGGCGGCCTTCGCCTGCTGGGCGACCGCGTTGCGGGAGGGCATCCGCAGCCGGTTGTTGAGGCTCGCCACGTTGATCTGATAGGAGGAGTGCACCACCACATCGATCGGGCTGGCGAGGATCTCATCGGTCCGCGGATGCGGAACCGGCTTGTCCCAGCTCTGCGGATCGACGACGAACATCTGAATGACATCGGCGCCGAGTTTCTCACCGAAGCCGATCGGATCGCTGTCGAGCCGGACGTGTGCTCCAATGCGCATGGGGCTCAGCGTAGTGGGCGGCACCGACATCGCGGAGAACCGGCGATCCACCGGCGAATAGCCGAGAATCGAAGGACTGTTGCGTCCACGCGGGTCCGCGAGATACATCGGTAGGATCCACGTGCTCGACCCGATGAGGGGGGGTGAATCACCTTGTTGCGTACTGGCGAAATCTTTGCCGGTTACGTGGTCAAGCGTGTGCTGGGTCAGGGCGGCATGGGCACGGTGTATCTGGCCCAGCACCCGCGGTTGCCGCGAATGACCGCGCTGAAGCTGCTCGATCGCGAGCTGTACGGCGATCTCGAGATCAGGGGGCGCTTCGAGCGGGAGGCCGATCTGGTCGCCCAGCTCGATCACCCCAATATCGTCACCGTCTACGACCGCGGGGCAGAGGACGAGCAGCTGTGGATCTCCATGCAGTTCGTCCCAGGCTCGGACGCCGCGAGCGCCGACGTGGACGTGCTCGCCGCCTGGCGTGCGGTGCAGATCATCGCCGAGACCGCGGCGGCCCTGGATTTCGCGCACGCCAACGGGGTGCTGCACCGCGACGTCAAACCCGCCAACATCCTGCTGGCCAAGGCGCCCATCGGACACCCGGAACGGGTGCTGCTCACCGACTTCGGCATCGCGGGCATGCGCAACGCGGACACCACGCTCACCTCGGCGGGCACCATCACCGCAACGTTGGCCTACGCCGCGCCAGAACAGCTCAGCGGCCAGCCGCTCGACCACCGCGCCGACCAGTACTCGCTGGCCTGCACCCTGTTCTGGATGCTAACGGGCAACGTCCCCTTTCCCGGCGCGACTCCCGCCGCGGTAATGAACGGCCACATCGGCGCGCCCGTGCCGTCACTGTCCCGCAGCCGCCGCGGTCTGCCCGCCGCCTTGGACGCCGTGATGGCCCGCGCCCTCGCCAAACGCCCCGCCGACCGCTTCCCGAGCTGCACCGATTTCGCCGTCGCCGCCCGCCAGGCCCTCGCCTCCGGCGACCCCACCCCACCCGCTCCGCATTCGCCGACCGCCTCCGTACCCCCGCACATCGGGTTCGCCACCCGAGTCGACGCCGCTGCGCCGCCCCACACCGGGTTCGCCACGCAGGCCGCTCCACCGCCGCCTCACACTGGTTTCGGCCCCGGCGCGCATCCGCCGCAAGCGACGGGACCGCAGACCGGCAGCCCGACCGTCGGATCACCGGCGCACACCGGCCCGGCTCCGAGCACCGCCGCGCCGCAGATCGGTGGCCCACCGCATGTCAGCGCTCCGGCGCACACCGGTGCGGCTGCGCATGGCCGGTCCACGCAGACCGGCGGACCGCCGCACTCCGGTGTGCACACGCCCGGCGTGCCGCCGCACACCGGCTTCGTGCCGCCCACCGGGTTCGTGCCGCGTACCGACGGGATGCCGCCGACGAGCTTTGCGCCGAATCCGCATTCGGTTCCGCACACCGGCGCGCCCAACCACACCGGCGTGCCGGGCCGCGCCGCTGTTCCGCCTCGGCCGCCGGTGGCGAATCAGACCGGGAGCGCATCGCACAACGGCGGCGCGCATGGTGGGACGCGGCCGACGCATCCCTCGCACAGTGCGGTGGATTGGACCGGGGGCACCCCGCACAACGGCGGGGTCCACGGTGGGACGCTGCCCGTGCCTCCCTCGCACCGAGCCGCGGATCTGACCGGGGCCACACCGCATAACGGCGCGGTTCACGGTGCCGCGCCGCCCGGTTCTCCGTCGCGCCGTGCCGTGGATCTGACTCGTGGCGGCATGCCGCACGGAAACACCGGGTATTCGCACGCCGCGCCGCAGACTGCTTTCTCCCGTCCGGCCGATGTGCCGCCGCCGCGTCCGGACGCCGGACGTGCGACCGCTCCGCCCCCGACGGCCCCCTTACCGAATGCCGCGTCGTCGAACGCGGCGTCGTCGCCGAATGTCTCGTCGCCGAACGCGTCGTCGCCGACCGGCGAGAGAGCACGGCCGCACTCTCCGCGCTCGGACTCCGACGCGCAGCGGCCGCAGCGGGATTCGATCGACACAGGTCGTTCGGCTCCCGGACCGAGCTGGCCTGTGCCGCAACGGCCACAGCTGGGTTCGGCGGAAACCGGGCGTTCGGCACCCGGACAGAACGAGCCCTTTCCGCGGCGGCCACAGCAGGGTTCGATGGATACCGGCCATTCGGCGCCTGGACGAAGCGAGCCTGTGCCGCAGCGGCCGCGGCCGGGTTCGACGCAAACCGGCCCTTCGGCGTCCGGGCGGAACGAGCCCGCGCCGCAGCAGGATTCGACGGGCACCGGTCGTTCGCCGCAGGGACGTAACGAACCAGCGCCGCCGAGGCCGACGCGACGCACGCCGCGGCCGATCACGATCGCGCTGCCGGACCGGGTGCGGGGGAGGATCGCGCCCGCGGGGCAGGGGCCGGGAAACGGCCCGCAACCGCCCGAACCACGCCCTCCGCCATAGCTTTTCGCTATGGATGTCGCCTGGCGTACCCCGACTCCTCGGGGGGCTCTGGGGCCGTGCGACTGCTGCTAAGGTTTCGATGTTTTCCGTGGTCGGGTAAAGCGCTGACCGCGCATTCTTATGCTGTACGCCTGTTCCCGGTGGGTCCCGGTGCAGGCGGGAATTGGAGCAGACATGCTGGCCAGCGGTGAGGCTTTCGCCGGCTATGTCATCGAACGGCAATTGGGTCGCGGTGGCATGGGTTCGGTGTACCTGGCGAAGCATCCGCGGCTGCCGCGGATGACAGCGCTGAAGCTGTTGAACCGGGAATTGTTCTTCGACAAGGAGGTGCGGGCGCGGTTCGAACGGGAGGCGGATCTGGTCGCCCGGCTCGACCACCCCGGCATCGTCACGGTCTACGACCGCGGTCTGGAAGACGAGCAGCTGTGGATCTCGATGCAGTACATCGACGGAATCGACGCCGCCTCGGTGGATCCGAAGACGCTGCCGCCCGCGCGCGCCGTGCAGATCGTCAAGGAGACCGCCGACGCGCTGGACTACGCGCACGGCATGGGCGTACTGCACCGCGACGTGAAGCCGGCGAACATCCTGCTGGCCCGCTCCACCGGCGGCCGCGGCGAACGCGTGTACCTCACCGATTTCGGCATCGCCCGGCTCCGTGACGACACCGGCCACCTCACCCAGACCGGTACTTTCACCGCCACCCTGGCCTACGCCTCGCCCGAGCAGCTCACCGGCGCGGCGCTCGACCACCGTTCCGATCAGTACTCGCTGGCGTGCGCGCTGTTCTGGTTGTTCACCGGCAGCGGTCCGTTCGCGGCCACCAACCCGGCGCAGGTCATCCAGGGTCACCTCCAGTCGGCGCCGCCCGCGTTGAGCAGCGTGCGCCCCGGGCTGCCGTTCGCACTGGACGGCGTGCTGGCCAAGGCGATGGCCAAGCGGCCCGACGATCGTTTCGCCAGTTGCTCGGAGTTCGCGGCGGCGGCGCAGGCCGCGCTGTCGGGGCAGAGCGTGCCGTCGATGCCGCTGGCCGGCGGCCCGCGCCCGGTCACCGCTCCGCCACAACCGATCTCGGGTCCGCATCCGATCACCGGCGGGCCGATTCCGGTCACCGGCGGGCAGTACCCGGTCGGCCCGACGACGAGCGGTTCCCAGCCGCTGACCGGTCAGCCGATGACCACGCCGCAGGGCGCGATGCCCACCGCGGCCGGTCCGCACCAGCAGACCGGCCCTGCCACGCAGTATCCGCACCAGCAGACCGGCGCCGCCACGCAGTATCCGCAGCAAAGTCAGTTCGGCTTCGCGTCGCCGCCCGGACCGCCGATGGGCGGGGCACACGCGATGGGCGGCCACCAGCCGCCGCGCAAGTCCAACACCGGCCTGATCGCCGCGCTCGCCGTCGGCGTTGTCGTGTTGATCGCCGTGGTCGTCGGCATCGCCGTCGCGGTCAGCGGTGGTTCGTCCTCCGGTGGCGGCGGCACCACCACCAGTGCGGCGCCGACGAGCACCTCGCCCGGCAAGCGCCCGGTGGCCGCCGACGCCGACGCGATCAGCAACGAGTTCCCGCACATGGTTCCGGCCGACAAGGACGGAGACATCGGATACAACGGCGCCACCTGCGGCGCATACTCACCGGACCGGCCGTCTGTACCCACCAGCGGCACACCGGATTTCGGCAAATGGGCCTACCAGTGGGACTGCTTCGGCGGCGGCGGCAACGACGATCCGTTCTTCACCATCTACGTCTACAAGTCGGCCGCAGACGTGCAGGCGGCGCTGAACAACCTGCCGTCGAGCGCCACCAAGTCGACCGACAGCAACGGCGGGAAGTCCTACACCAACTACCGATTCGACAACAGCGGCCCGAAGCTGGTCACCGTCTTCACCGGCGACCCGGATCGTGCGCAGTTCCTCATGTACACCGACGGCATCGTCGGCAGCATCGACGAGGTGCTGCGCTGGTGGCGTTCGGCGCCGCTGAACTGACGCATGCTTGACAACGGCTCGGTTTTCGCCGGGTACACCGTCGAACGCCTGCTCGGGCGCGGGGGCATGGGTTCGGTGTACCTGGCGCGGCATCCGCGATTGCCGCGATGGACGGCGTTGAAGCTGCTCAATCGAGAGCTGTTCTTCGACACCGAGATTCGGGCCAGGTTCGAGCGAGAGGCCGATCTCGTCGCCCAGCTCGACCACCCGAACATCGTCACCGTGTTCGACCGCGGTGTCGAAGGCGAGCAGCTGTGGATCTCCATGCAGTACGTCGACGGCGTCGACGCGGCGTCGCTGGACGCCCGCGCGCTGCCGCCGCAGCGCGCGGTGCAGATCGTCGCCGAGACCGCGAAGGCGCTCGACTTCGCGCACGGCAAGGGCGTGCTGCACCGGGATGTGAAGCCGGCCAACATCTTGCTGGAGCGGGCCGAGGGCGGGCTGGAACGGGTGTTCCTCACCGACTTCGGCATCGCCCGTTTCCGCGACGACACCGGCAAGCTGACGCAGACCGGAACCTTCACCGCCACATTGGCTTTCGCCTCGCCGGAGCAACTCTCCGGCGCGGTGCTCGATCACCGCTCGGACCAGTATTCGCTGGCGTGCACCCTATTTCGGACGCTGACCGGAACCGTGCCGTTCGAGGCGAGCAACCCGGTCGCGGTCATTCAGGGGCACATGCAGCAGCCGCCGCCGCGGTTGAGCACCGTCCGGCCGGGTTTGCCGCTCGCGCTGGACGCGGTGCTGTCGCGCGCGCTCGCCAAGCGCCCTGACGACCGCTTCGACTCGTGCGCGGAGTTCGCCGAGGCGGCGCGACGGGCGTTCGGCGGACCCGCGTCCGGTCCTTTTCCGCTGGCGGACAACGGGTTCGGCAGCGGCGCGGGCGCGTGGCCGCAGGCGGCAGCGCCGCAGTGGAGTCCGACCCCGCCGACGACGTCCGGATACCCGGCTCCGTCCGTGGCCCCGGGACCCGCGCCGACCACCGGTCCCGGGTATCGCACGGCTGCGCGCACGCACGGCCAGGATTCCTCGTCCCGCGCGCGGGACGAGCACGGGTCATGGCAGGAGTATCCGCCGCGATCCACGGCGTTCGGTCCGGGTGAAGCCGGAGCGGACGCGTTCGGCGCATCTGCCGGCGCTCGGCAGCCGTCATCCGCACACAGCGGCACGGGTCACGCGCCGGGTTCGCCTGGGGCACAGGCACATTCGAACCAGGCGGGCGGACACGCCGCGCAACCGCACGGCCGCCGCCGCGGACAGGCGGCCTCCCGCCGATCGCGCCGCACGCCGATGATCGGCGTCGCCGTGGGCGCCGCGCTCGCGATTCTCGCTGTGACAGCGGTGATCGTCGACCGCGGGTCCGAGCCGGGCATCACCGCCGCACCGACGACCACCGTCGAGCCGTCGCCGTCCACTCAGCGACCCGCGAAGACCACCGCGGCGCCCACCAACACTAAGAAACACGACGAGTCCGACTCTCTTGTGGACGACATCGCGTCGATCAGCAAGGCGTTCCCCGGCATGACCCCCGAGGTGGACAAGGACAACATCGTGCACACCGGACCCGGGTACAACGGAGCCACCTGCTTCGCCAAGCCGGAGGGATCGGCGAACGCGATGGACGCGGGCGCACCGGATTTCGGCAGCTGGACCGCGTACTGGTACTGCTTCGGCGGACCGAACAAAGCGAGCTACGAGCTGTTCGTCTACCGCTCGCCGGAGGACGTGCAGGCCGCCGTCGGCTCGTTGCCGGACAACACCCGCTCCACCGCAAAGCACGGCGGCGAGACTTATACGAACTACCTGCTCGACGGCCACCCCGCCGCCAAGCGCCCGCGCATGATCACCGTGTTCTCCGGCGCCAAGAAGCGGGAGAACTTCCTGATGTACAGCGTCGGGTTCATCGCCACCCAAGAGGAATTCATGGATTGGTGGCACACCGCGCCCCTGAGTTGAACGCGCCGGATTCCCGACTTGCCTCTCCATCAAGGGGAGACGCCAGGCTGTCGGACATGGACGACGACACGCTTCTCCCGATCGGCGCGGTGGCGCGACGCACCGGCCTGACGGTCAAGACTATCCGCTTCTACGCCGATCGAGGGATCGTCGCGCCGTCCGCCATCGGCCCGAACGGCTTCCGCCGCTACGACTCCGACGCCATCGCCCGTCTGGAACTGGTCCGCACCCTGCGCGCCCTCGGCCTCGACCTGGACACCGTGCGCCAGGTGCTGGCGCGGGAACGCACCGTGCCCGAGGTGGCGGCGGCCCATGCCGACGCACTCGACCTCCAGATCCGGATCCTGCGGCAGCGGCGAGCGGTGTTGCGCGCGGTCGCGCAGCGGGCCACCGACACCGAGGAGATGAACACCATGCACCGACTGGCCACGCTCACCGACGCCGAGCGCCGCAGGATCATCCACGACTTCGTCGACGATGCCTTCGGTGGTGTCGACGCGAATCCCGAGCTCGTCGAACTGCTTCGCGCGACGGTACCCGACCTGCCGGAAGATCCTGCGCCGAACCAGGTCCGAGCCTGGATGGAATTGGCGGAACTCGCCCAGGACGCGGATTTCCGCGCGGCCGTGCGGCGGATGGCCGAATACCAGGCGCGCGAGCGCGCGAACGGCGACACCACCGGACTGCACCACGAACTGACCGAGGCCGTCCGCGACCTGGTCGGCTCGGCGCTCGCCGCGGGCACCGCTCCGGACACGCCGGAGGCGGCCGAGGTGGTCGACGAGCTGACCGCGCGCTACGCCCGCACCTTCGGCCGCGCCGACGACGCCGAGCTGCGCCGCTGGCTGCTGGAGCGGCTGACGATCGCCAGCGACGCACGGGTGGAGCGGTATTGGCGGCTCGTCGCCGCCGTCAACGGGTGGCCCGCGCCGCAGGAACTCGCCGGGATCTTCGACTGGTTCACCGCGGCGTTGAGAACTGTGCCGGCGACTCGCCCCTAGCTCGCGAGCACCGATTCGATGGCCGAAACCACCGTCGAGTCTTCGGGTTTCACGGTCGGACGGAACCGTGCCGCCACCTTGCCGTCCCGGTCGATGAGGAACTTCTCGAAGTTCCACTGGATGTCGCCCGCCGCGCCCTCGGCGTCGGCGGTCTCGACCAGCTCCTGGTACAGCGGGTGCCGGTTCTCGCCGTTCACCTCGGTCTTCTCCAGCAGCGGGAAGTCGACGCCGTAGGTGGTGGAGCAGAACTCCTGGATCTCCTCGGCGGAACCGGGTTCCTGGCCCATGAACTGGTTGCACGGCACGCCGATCACGGTGAATCCGCGCTCGCCGTAGGTCCGCTGCAGCTCGACCAGCGCCGAATACTGCGGCGTCAGACCGCATTTGGACGCCACGTTGACCAGCAGCACCGCTTTGTCACCGGCCAGTTCGGCCAGCGTCGTCGGCGCACCGGTCAGGGTCTGTAGCGGAATATCCCGAATGCTCACTCGTCTCGCACCTGCCAATTCTGTGATTCGGTGGGTCCACCCCGAGCGCCACGCTACCGGATCGGCGCGGCGGACGGCCCCCGCGCGCAGGGCCGTCCGGCGCGGCCGGGACAGGTCAGCGCAGGCGCGTTCGCCGCATCAGCCGCAGTGTGGCGAGGGTGGTCTTGACCTGCATCTCGTAGGGCAGCCGGGCGCGGGCCGCCAAGACCTGGAGTCTCACCACGCCGATATTGACCGTGTCGGTGTACTTCAGCAGGCCTTGGTCGCCGTGCCGGTTGCCGACGCCGGACTGCTTCACCCCGCCCGAGGGTGTGGACTTGGCGGAGTAGGTGGCGACGAAACCGTCGTTGATATTGATGTTGCCCGACTCGAGCCGGTCCGCGATGCGCCTGCCCCGAGCCAGATCGGTCGTCCAGACACTGGCATTGAGCCCGTAGTCGGTGTCGTTGGCGAGGCGGACGGCCTCGTCTTCGTCGCGGAACGGATAGACGCTCACCACCGGCCCGAAGGTCTCCGCCTTCGCGTGGACCATGTCGGGGGTGACCCCGGTCAGCACGGTCGGCTCGTAGAAGGCGGGTCCGATATCGGGCCGCGCCCGGCCGCCGGTGTGCACGGTGGCGCCCTTCGCGCGCGCGTCGTCCACGTGCTCGGCCACCCTGGCCAGCTGGTCGGCCGAGACGAGCGAACCGAATTCCGGCGCGTAGTCGTAGGCGGCGCCGATCTTCGAACCGAGTTCCTCGGCGGCGGCGACCAAGCGGCGCAGGAATTCGTCGTGGATCCGCTCGTGCACGTAGATCCGCTCGATGTGCATACAGGCCTGGCCGGAGTTGCCGAACGCCGCGAACGTCGCGCCCGCGATCGCGTCGTCGAGATTCGCGTCGTCCAGCACGATCATCGGATTCTTGCCGCCGAGCTCGAGGCTGCATCCGATGAGGTTGCGGCCCGCCTGTTCGCCGACCACCCGTCCGGTGGCGGTGGAACCGGTGAACATGACGAAATCCGAGCCGCCGATCAGTGTCGGGCCGACGTCGGGACCGGCGCCGCAGACGACCTGGAACAGCCCGCGCGGCAAGCCCGCCCGATACAGCAGCTCGACGCCGAACAGCGCGCACAGCGCGGTCTTGTTGTCCGGCTTGAGCACCACGGCGTTGCCCGCGATGAGCGCGGGCACCGAATCGGAGATCGCGATGGCGAAGGGGAAATTCCACGGCGCGATGACCGCGACCGCGCCTTTGGGCCGGTGTTCTTCGAACGAGGTGGTGACCAGCGGCACCGGGCCGCCGTGCCGCCGTGGCCGCAGCACCCGGCGCGCGGTCTTCAGGTAGTGGCTGATGACCATCGGCACGTCGCAGGATTCCTCCAGCGCCATGCGCCGGGTCTTGCCGGCGCCTATCTGGATGAGGTCGGCGATCGTCTCGCCCTCCCGCAGGAACAGCTCGTGCGCCCGCTCGAAGACGGCGAGCCTGCGGCGCAGCGGCCAGCTCGCCCACTCCCGCTGCGCCGCGCGGGCGACGGCGAAGGCCTCGGTGATGTCCTCCGGCCGGGATTGCGGCAGGTCGCCGACGTGGGCGCCGGTGTAGACCTCGGTCATCAGGAACGGCGGGCGGGCGTTCGCGCCGGAACCGGCGGCGACCATGCCGGTCAGGCGGGCGATCAGTTCCGCCGTGATCCGGGGCGGCAGCGTCGCCGTCCGGATCGCCACCGTCTCGTCCGTGGCGTGGATTGTGCTCATGGGTGTCTCCAAGGCGTGCGATTGCGACGCGCACTCGCGGTGCGCCTGGCGCGTCCCTCGATATGGAATTAGAACACGTTCTTATTGTCGCACCTAGAGTTCTCTGTGATCAGTCAGCGGCGCTTGTTTTCCACGCAGCGGCGCCTCCGGCTGCACCTCGACCAACACCAGGTGCGCCCCGCGCGGCGCCGTCACGACGGCGAGCACCGCCGCGGCGAGGTCGCTCGCTCGCAGCATGTGCGGGTGCCTGGCGAAACCCCACGCCTTCCAGTCCTCGAGCAGCGGTCCGACGACCTCCGGTGTCGAGTTCATGCCCATATTGGTCAGCGTCGGGCCCGGCCGCACCACCGAGGCGCGAATACCACTGCCCTCCAACTCCATTCGCAACTGCACCGCCATCGCCTCCAGCCCGGCCTTGGCCGCGCTGTAGGCGCCGGTGCGGGGTCGCGGCTCGGGCGCGCAGTCGGACCCGATGAGCACGACGTCACCGCGCCGCCTGGCGAGCATGCCGGGCAGCACGCGGTGCACTAGCCGCTGCGCGCCGACCAGGTGCACCTCGACCTGGCGCAGGAACCGTTCCGGATCCATTTCCTGCACCAGCGAGAATTCGATGTCGCCCGCGCCGGACACCAGGATCTCGGTCGGACCGAGCTCGCGTTCGGCGGCGGTGACGAACTCGTCGACCGAGTCCGCGTCGGTGACGTCGAGCCGGTGCGCGAAGGCCGCGCCGCCGTCGGCGCGAATCTTGGCCGCCAATTCCTCGCAGAGGTCGACGCGCCGCGCGCCGAGAGCGACCGGATGACCGAGCTCGGCGAGCGCGAGCGCGGTCGCGGCGCCGATGCCGGAGGAGGCGCCCGCGATCAGCGATGGCCTGCGGGCGGGATGGGGTTCGTAACGGGGCATCTACTTCTCCACGATTAGGGGAAGCGCGGCGAAGCCGCGGACATTGGTCGAGTGCACGCGCACGATGCCGCTGTCGACGACGCGGTAGGCGGGCACCCTGGCGGCGAATTCGCGAAGCGCCACACCGGCTTCCAGGCGCGCCAGGTGCGCGCCGAGGCAGAAGTGCACGCCGGCGCCGAAACTGGCGAGCTTGCCTTTGTCCGGCCGGTCGATGCGGTAGCTGTCGGCGTCGTCGAAGGCGGCGGAATCGCGGTTGGCCGAACCGATCAGCAGCAGCACCTTCGCGCCCGCCGGGATCGTCGCGCCGTGGTAGTCGAGATCGACGACAGCGGTGCGCGCGACGATCTGGCTCGAGGTGTCGTAGCGCAGCGTCTCCTCCACCCACTCCGGCACGAGGCCCGGGTCGGCCGCCACCTTCGCGTACTCGCCGGGATGGCGCGCCGCCCAGTACAGCGCGTTGCCGAGCAGTTTGGTGGTGGTCTCGTTGCCCGCGACCACCATCAGGAACATGAAGCCGATGATCTCCTGATCGCTGAGCCGATCGCCGTCGATGTCGGCGTCCAGCAGCGCGGAGACGAGGTCGTCGCCGGGTGCATTGCGGCGCTCGGCGACCAGGTCGGTGTAGTAGCCGAACAGCTCGAGCGAGGCGTCCACCGCGGCCAGCGGTACGTCGAGCACGCCGTCCTCGCGGTGGACGACGAGATCGGCGAGGCGGCGGATCTCGGCGCGGTCCCGCTCCGGGACGCCCAGCAGCTCCGAGATCACGTCCATCGGCAGTTTGCCCGCGAAATCCTCGATCCAGTCGAAGCTTTCACGCGCCAGCGCCGGTTCCAGATAGCCGAGGGTGATCTCGCGGATGCGGTCTTCCATCTCCGTGACCCGGCGCGGCGTGAAGCCGCGGTAGACCAGCTTGCGCATCCGCATGTGCCGCGGATCGTCCATGGCGAGGAACGACATCACCCGGTGCGCGTGCGGGCCCCACGCGGCCGGATCGAGCGAGACGCCGTTGGCGCTGGAGAGCCGGGTCGCGTCACGGAACCCGGCGGTCACGTCGGCGTGCCGGGAGAGCGCCCAGAAATCCAGGTCGGGATTGTGGTAGAGCGGCGCCTCGGCCCGCAGCCGCCGGTAGGTGGGGTACGGATCGTCGTGGAAGCGGTAGTCGTACGGGTCGAAGGTCAGCGGTTCCAGCGAGGCTGCCGTCATGGTGATCTCCGATTGATCCGTAACGAGTTCTCGCGCTGGACTGCGCCGGGCGCCGTCCGCGAAGACACATAGCTGGACATGTGTCTGGACAGTACCAGCGCTCGGGAATCGGGACAACGAATCGGTGGTATTCGCGGCCCGTTCCCGCGGCGATCCGGTCGCCAATAGTGAAACATGTTCTTGCAAGACGGAGGGTGGCTGGACTATATTCCGTACACCTGTCCAGACAGTATCGGAGCAACCATGAGCAGTCTCCTGCCCGCCGACGGTGCGCGCCTGTTGATCGACGGCAAACTCCGCCAGGGCGGCGACGGCGTGTTCGAGACGGTGAATCCGGCGACCGAGGAGGTCGTCGGACTGGCCGCGAACGCGGACGCCGCCGATATGGATGCCGCGATCACCGCGGCGCGCACCGCCTTCGACGACACCGGGTGGTCCCGCGATCACGTCTTCCGCGCCCGCTGCCTGGAACAGCTACGGGTCGCGTTGCAGGGTGAGGTCGAGGCGCTGCGCGAGATCACCGTCGCCGAGGCGGGCGCGCCCGTCATGCTCACAAAGGGTCCGCAGCTGGAGGGACCGATCGCGGATCTGGCGTTCGCGGCGGGGCTGGCCGAGAACTACGAGTGGGAAACGGATCTCGGCGTCGCCGAGCCGATGGGCATCAAGACGCGCAGGACGCTGCGCCGTGAACCGGTCGGCGTCGTCGGCGCGATCATTCCGTGGAACTTCCCGCACCAGATCGGTTTCGCCAAACTGGGTCCCGCGCTCGCGGCCGGAAACACGGTGGTGCTCAAGCCCGCTCCCGACACGCCGTGGTGCGCGGCGGCGGTGGGCGCGATCATCGCCGAACAGACCGACATCCCGCCCGGTGTGGTCAACATCGTGACCTCGTCCGAACACGCTCTCGGCGCGCGTCTTTCGGTGGACCCACGGGTCGATCTGATCAGCTTCACCGGCTCGACGCAGACCGGCAGGCTGGTGATGGCCGCCGCCGCGCCGACGCTGAAGAAGACCTTCCTCGAGCTGGGCGGCAAGTCCGCGTTCATAGTGCTCGACGACGCCGATATCGCCGGAGCCGTTGGCGTCGCCGCCTTTTCGGTGTGCGTCCACGCGGGGCAGGGATGCGCGCTCACCACCCGGTTGCTGGTGCCGCGCGCGTCCTACGACGAGGCGGTGCGGGTGGCCGCGGCCACCATGGGCCGGATAAAGCCGGGCGATCCCACCGAACCCGGCACCGTCTGCGGACCGCTCATCTCGCGTCGCCAACGCGATCGTGTGCTCGGTTACCTGGATACGGCGCGGGCGGAGGGCGGGCGAATCGTGGTCGGCGGCGGTCGGCCGGAGGGCCGGGAGCGCGGCTGGTTCGTCGAGCCGACGCTGATCGCCGACCTGCCCAACACCGCGACCGTCGCGCGCGAGGAGATCTTCGGGCCGGTGCTGGTGATCATCCCGCACGACGGCGACGAGGACGCCATCCGCATCGCCAACGATTCCCCTTACGGGTTGTCGGGTGCGGTGTGGGGCGTCGACCCCGAGCGGATCCGGCGCGTCACCGAGGGGGTGCGCACCGGCACGCTCAGCGTCAACGGCGGCATCTGGTACTCCGCGGACGCGCCCTTCGGCGGGTACAAGCAGTCCGGCATCGGCCGCGAGATGGGCGTGGCCGGCTTCGAGGAATACCTGGAAACCAAGCTGATCGCCGCCGCGGGCTGAAAGCCGCTGGAGCGCAATCCGATCGGCAGAGAACTGGAGGAGCCGAACCCAATGGGGCGATTCACAGGAAGATCCGTCATCGTCACCGGCGCCGCGCAGGGCATTGGCGCGGTCTACGCCAAGGCGCTTGCGGACGAGGGCGCGAAAGTCGTCGTGGCCGACCGTAATGTCGAACGAGGCAAGACCGTCGCCGCCGAGATCGCCGCGGCCGGCGGTACCGCGGTGTTCGGCGAGGTCGACGTCGCCGATCCCGAATCCGCCGCTGCGCTGGCCGAATTCACCGTCGGCGAGTTCGGCGCGATCAACCACCTGGTCAACAACGCCGCCATATACGGCGAGATGAAACTCGACCTGCTGCTCACCGTGCCGTGGGACTACTACAAGAAGTTCATGTCGGTGAACATGGACGGCGCGCTCAACATGACCAGGGCGGTGTTCGGGCACCTGGTGCGCGCGGGCGGCGGCTCGATCGTCAACCAGTCGTCCACCGCCGCCTGGTTGTACTCCGGCTTCTACGGCCTGGCGAAGGTCGGCGTCAACGGACTCACCCAGCAACTGGCCTTCGAACTGGGCGCGTCGAAGATCCGGATCAACGCCATCGCGCCCGGCCCCATCGACACCGAGGCGACCAAGACGGTGACGCCGGGCGTCATCGTGGACGACATGATCAAGCGGCTGCCGCTCAAACGGATGGGCACGCCGGAGGATCTCGTCGGCGCCTGCCTGTACCTGCTCTCCGACGACGCGGCGTGGGTCACCGGGCAGATCTTCAATGTCGACGGCGGACAGATCTTCCGCTCATGAACGCACCGCTACGCGTCGGATTCATCGGGCTCGGCAATATGGGCGCGCCGATGGCCCAGCGGCTGGTGTCATGGCCGGGCGGGCTCACGGTGTGCGACACCAGGCGAGAGGCGACCCGGCCGTTCGCCGAAGCCGGTGCGGCGGTGGCGGATTCGGTCGCCGATGTCGCCGCAACGGCCGATGTCGTCTCCGTCGCGGTGCTCGACGACGCGCAGGTGCGCGCCGTGGTCACCGAGCTGTCCGGCGTCGCGGCGCCGGGAACGGTGATCGCGGTCCACTCCACGATCGCCGACCTGACCGCCGAGGAACTGGCGGTCACCTGCGCCGAGCGCGGCATCGACCTGGTCGACGCGCCCATCAGCGGCGGAGCCCCCGGCGCCAAACTCGGCAGGCTCGCGGTCATGGTCGGCGGTAGCGCGTCGGCCTTCGAGCGGGTGCGCGAGCCCTTCGGCTGCTTCGGCGACCTCGTCGTGCACGCGGGAGAGGTGGGCGCGGGGACGCGAATGAAGCTGGCGCGCAACCTTTTGCACTTCGTCGCCTTCAGCGCGGCGACCGAGGCGCAACGGCTGGCCGAGGCCGCGGGACTCGACATCACCACGCTCGGCAAGATCGTCCGGCACTCCGACGCGGTTACCGGCGGCCCCGGCGCCATCATGCTGCGCGATCGCACCGCGCCGATCGAGCCGGACGACTTCTGGCTGCCCATCCTGGCCCACGTGCGCGACCTCGGCGAGAAGGATCTCGGTCTGGCGCTCGAGCTCGGCGACCGGCTGGATCTCGACTTGCCCCTGGCCCGGTTGGCGCTGGAGCGCCTCGGTCCCGGTCTCGGCGTCGGCGACGACACCTTCGAAAGGCAGAACTCATGAACGCATCCGACCCCGTCCGGCAGCGCGGGCTGGCCAAGATGGCCGAGGTCTACGGCACCGAATTCCAGGAGTACCCCGGTGTCCACTTCGCGATGACCGCCGATCATCTGTTCGCGAACGTGTGGTCGCGTCCCGGTCTCACCGTGCGCGACCGCCGCCTGCTGCTGCTCGGCGCGCTGACCGCGCAGGGATCGATGGACACCGCCGGCATCCAGATCGGCGCCGCGTTGCGCAACGAGGAGCTCACCGAGGAGCAGCTACACGAGATCGCGCTGTTCCTGTGTCACTACGTGGGTTGGCCGAACGGCACCAAGCTCGACCTGCTGGTGGGAACAATCGTGGCACAGCAGAAGAAGGCCGCCCGAGCCGAGCGCGCCGCCGCCGACCAGTCCGACAACGCCTGAAAGCCAGAGGAAGCGAAACATGACCGACGCCAAGTCCATCCGTCCGCTGCGTGCCCGCGAGGTCTCCGAATGGGGGCAGGTCGCCGATGTCGTCGTCGCGGGATACGGCATCGCGGGCGTGTGCGCCGCCATCGAGGGCGCCCGGGCGGGAGCCGACGTGTTGATCCTGGAACGCTCCGGCGGGTGGGGCGGCGCGGCGGCGATGGCGGGCGGGTTCATCTACCTCGGCGGCGGCACACCGCTGCAACGGGCCCTCGGCTTCGAGGACAGCCCCGAGAACATGGAGAAGTTCCTGCTCGCCGCGCTCGGCCCCGGCGTCGACGCGGCCAAGATCGCCGACTACTGCCGCAACAGCGTCGAGCACTACAACTGGCTGGTCGCCTGCGGCGTGCCGTTCCGCGAGGCATTCTGGGGCGAACCCGGCTGGGAGCCGCCGCACGACGAGGGCCTGATGTACTCCGGCGGTGAGAACGCCGCGCCGTTCAACGCCCTGGCCGCGCCCGCGCCGCGCGGACACGTCCCGCAGTACGCCGACAAGCGGATCGGGCAGCGCAGCGGTGGCTACATGCTCATGAAGCCGCTGGCCGAGACCGCCGAAAGCCTCGGTGTGCGAGTCGAATACGACACCCGCATCCGGCGACTGATCGTGGACGACGACGATCGGGTGGTCGGCGTGGTGGCCGCGCATTTCGGCAAGGAGATCGCGGTGCGCGCCGAACGCGGCGTCGTGCTCGCCACCGGCAGCTTCGCCTATGCCGCGCAGATGGTGGAGGGGTACGCGCCGCGCCTGATCGGCAGGCCCGCGGCCGCCATCGAGGAGCACGACGGCATCGGCATCCGGGTGGCGCAGGCGCTCGGCGCGGACCTGGCCCACATGGACGCCACCGAGGTCGCCTTCTTCGGTGACCCGCAGCTGCTGGTGCGCGGCATCCTGGTGAACGGGCGCGGCCAGCGCTACATCCCGGAGGACACCTATCCGGGACGGATCGGGCAGGCCACGCTGATCCAGCAGGAGAACCAGGCGTACCTGGTGATCGACGAGGCGTCCTACGAGGAGGCGTTGCGAACGGTGACCTCGACGCCGTTCTTCCGGCAGCCGCCGACCTGGGCGGCGGAATCGGTCGCCGAGCTGGAGGCGGAGATGGGGCTGCCGGAAACGGCGCTGCAAGCCACGGTCGAGACCTACAACCGGCACGCGGCCGAGGGTAAGGATCCGCTGCTCGGCAAGAAACCGGAGTGGGTCCGCCCGATCGGCACGCCGTTGGCGGCATTCGACATGCGCAACTTCACGGCGGGATTCACCCTCGGCGGGCTGCGCACCGACCTGGATTCGCGCGTGCTGCACGTCTCCGGTGAGCCGATCGCCGGTCTGTACGCGGCGGGGCGCTGCACCTCGGGGTTGTGCGCGGGCGGATATGTCAGCGGGGCCTCGCTCGGCGACGGCAGCTTCTACGGCCGCCGCGCCGGGGTGGCAGCCGCCAAGAATTGACCGGGGGCTGATAGTGTCTGGACACATGTCCGAAGGTGATTCCATCATGCTGGAGGCGACCCGGCGCCGCCTCAGCGGGAAACAGGCCGACACTGTCGACAAGCTCACCAAGGCGGCCGTGGAGGTGCTGGCCCGCGAGGGTTTCGGCGGCATGACCATTCGGTTGGTCGCCGCGGCCGCCGGTGTCGGCACCGCCACGGCGTACACCTATTTCTCCTCCAAGGAACACCTGGTCGCGGAGATCTTCTGGCGCCGCCTGGTCGCCTCGCCGTCCCCGGCCAGCGAGGCCGACGACCCCAACGCCCGCGTCGTCGCCGAACTGCGCAACATCGCCATGCTCGTCGCCGATGAACAGGAGCTCTCCGGCGCGGTCACCAGCGCACTGCTCGGCCGCGACCCCGACGTCGCGCACCTGCGCGACCGAATCGGCGCCGAGATCCGCAAACGCATCCTGCGCGCCCTCGGCCCCGACGCCGACCCCGACGTCGTCGAATCGCTCGAACTCCTCTACGCGGGCGCCCTCGTCCGCGCGGGCATGGGCTACGCCTCGTACTCCGAAATCGCCGACCGCATAGAGAAATCCGCCCTCCTGATCCTGAAGTAGGCGGACCTCCGCCTCCACTCCGGCCGTGCCGCTCGTACTTGTGATCGCCGTGGTCGCCGGAATCATCGTCGTTCAGCGAGCATCCGAGGTCGATCCGCCGTTCGATGCCATGAGCCGCGCGTTTCCACAGCTGCTGCCGCCCGACGAGAGCCGCACCGGGTACCAGAGCGCGAAGTGCATGCGGTGCGGCCCGGACGACGTCGAACGGTACGACCTGGGTGGCATGCGGTTCGGCAAGTGGACCGGAGCGTGGGAATGCCGGGGCGGTTCCGCCGCCGTGGAACGAGCTGAAGAAATGGTGGCGGTCCGCGCCGCTGGGCTGACCCGTCGCGCGGGCCCCGAGTGCGACCAGGGGACTCGGGGGAATCCCTGATGGCGCGGGGCGGGGTTGGCAGACAGACTGGAGGACATGACTTCGCAAGCTGTGGGGACCGATGCCGCGGAGACGGTGGCCCCGCCCGAGGTGGCTGCCAGGGCCGTCGACCTGTCCAAGCTGTACGGCTCGGGAGATACTCAGGTCAGGGCGCTGGACGGGGTGACGGTCGAGTTTGCGAAGCGGGAGTTCACCGCGATCATGGGACCGTCCGGCTCGGGCAAGTCGACCCTGATGCACTGCCTCGCCGGCCTCGACAGCGCCAGCGCGGGCACGGTGCGCATCGGTGAGACCGATCTCACCGATCTCGGCGACAAGCAGATGACTCGCCTGCGCCGCGACCGCATCGGCTTCGTCTTCCAGGCGTTCAACCTGGTGCCGACGCTCACCGCGCTGGAGAACATCACGCTGCCGCTCGACATCGCGGGCCGCAAAGCCGACCAGGAGTGGCTGGACACGGTGATCAAGCGACTCGGCCTCACCGACCGGCTCGACCACCGGCCGAGCGAACTGTCCGGCGGCCAGCAGCAGCGAGTGGCCTGCGCGCGGGCGCTCGCGGGCAAGCCCGAGATCATCTTCGGCGACGAGCCGACCGGCAACCTCGATTCGCGCGCCTCGGAGGAGGTGCTGTCGATCCTGCGCGCCGCGGTGGACGAATTCGGCCAGACGGTCGTCATCGTCACCCACGAGCCGCACGCGGCGTCCTTCGCCGACCGGGTGATCTTCCTCGCCGACGGCCGCATCGTCTCCGAACTGCGCGATCCCACGGCGCAATCGGTGCTGGACCGGATGAAGTCGCTGGAGCAGGCGTGAGTACGAGGTCGGGCAGTCCGATGCGGAAGGTCGCGCTGCGCAACCTCGCCGCGCACAAGGTCCGGCTGGCGTTGACCCTGCTCTCGGTGGTGCTCGGCACCGCCTTCATCGCCGGATCGTTCGTCTTCACCGACACATTGCAGCGCACGTTCGACGGCCTGTTCGCCAGCCAGGCCAAGGGCGTCGACGTGCGGGTGAGCCCGAAGGAACAGCAGTCCTTCGGCGTTCCGCTCGGCGTGGTGGACATGGTCTCGCAGATGGATGGCGTGCGCGCGGTCGCGCCGAGCGTGCAGGGCCCGCTGGTGGTGCTCGACCCCGAGGGCAAGAAGCCGGTGCAGACCGGCGGCGTGCCGAGTTGGGGCCAGTCCTATATTCCGCCGGAGCGTGCGGTCGCCGAGCCGGAGACCTTCCTCGAGGGCGTGCCGCCCGCCGCCGCGGGCGAGGTCGCCCTCAACAGCGGCGGCGCGGAGCGCGCCGGATTGAAGGTCGGGGACAAGACCAAGGTCCTGATTCCGTCGCAGAGCACCCAGCAGCGTCCGGTGCTCGACGTGACCGTCACCGGCATCTACGAGGTTCCTTCCGACACGGGCGGTTTCATCGGCGTGCTGTTCTCCGACGCGCAGGCCCGCCAGCTGTTCACCGACGGTTCGCACGTGGCCTTCATCGACATCGCGGCGGAAGGCTCGGGCGACGAGCTGCGCGACCGCATCGCCGCCGCGCTGCCCGGCTTCAAGGTGCAGAACGGCGAACAGGTGCGCGCGGACCTGAAAGCTCAAGTCTCCCAGGCGCTGAACTTCATCAACTACTTCCTGCTCGCGTTCGGCGCCATCGCGCTGATCGTCGGCACGTTCATCATCTACAACACCTTCTCGATGATCGTCGCGCAGCGGCTGCGCGAGCTGGCGCTGCTGCGCGCGGTCGGCGCGAGCAGCGGGCAGGTCGGCGGCTCGGTGGTGGCGGAGGCGCTGGTCATCGGCCTGCTCGGCAGCGCGATCGGGCTGGCGGCGGGCATCGGCCTCGCGTTCGGGCTCTCCGCGGTGCTCAACGCCTTCGACCTCGGCCTGCCCACCGGCTCCATGGCGGTGTTGCCGCGCACCGCGGTGGTCGCGTTGGTCGTCGGTCTCGTCGTCACCGTGATCAGCGCCTACGCTCCCGCCCGCAGGGCGGCGAAGATTCCGCCGGTGGAAGCCATGCGGGAGGAATTCGCGTCCGCGGGAGAGTCGTTGCGGGTCCGCACCGCGATCGGTGCGGCGCTCGCGGTCCTCGGCGTGGCGCTGGTGGCGCTCGGCGCCCGCTCGACCGGTGGCAGCGCGGCGGCGACC
>NZ_BDCF01000068.1 GCF_001613365.1 Nocardia xishanensis NBRC 101358 | reverse complement strand
GGCCTCGGCGGGACGACCCGGACCCCACGGTCCGCGCGGCTCGCGGCGGCCCGTGAGCACGACGGCGACGTGCACCGGCTGCGCGGGCAGCGAGTCGACCAGCTCGGCGATCTCCTCGTCGGTCGGGCGGCGGTCCACCGGAAGCGCCTCGACCGCCCTGGTGTTCGGCCCTGGCAGCACCACTTGGGCGATGCCGTAGACGGTCAGGTCACGCGCGCCGCGGGAGATGTTGCGCGCGGCCACCTCGAACAGGCCGGGCAGCAGTGTGGTGGCCAGTTCGGCACGCTCCACGTCGAGCGGGTTCAGCACCCGGGTGGTGACGCGGCGCGGGTCGTCGGCGTCCAGGCCCCAGGTGTCGAAGACGCCCGACGGCAGGAACATCGGCGGCGGCACCTCGATACCACCGGCGAAGGCCAGCGCCCGGCTGACCGCGCGGCGGCGGCGCTGCGCGGCGGTGAGCCCGCGCCCGGCGGGCGCGGTCGGCAGCACCGACGGGATCTGCTCCAGACCCTCGAGCCGGAGCACCTCCTCCACCAGGTCGGCGGGCTGGGCAAGGTCGGGCCGCCAGCTCGGCGGGGTGACCACCAGCTGACCGTGCCCGGTCTCCTCGTTCACCGACACCTCGACGGTGCAGCCGATCTGGGCGAGCCTGCGGGCGGACGTGCCGGTCGGGTAGGTGACGCCCGCGACGCGATCGGCCAGGTCGATGTCGATGCGGATCGGCTCGGCCTGCGGCGTCGGCACCCGCACGTCGGTGAGCGCGGGCTCGATGACGCCGCCCGCGATCTCGGCGAGCAGGGTGGCCGCCCGGTCCAGCGCGACGACGTTGATCTCGGGATCGACCACGCGCTCGTAGCGCTTGCCCGCCTCGGACACCAGCTTGTGCCTGCGCGCGGTGCGGTAGACCAGCAGCGGGTTCCAGGTGGCCGCCTCGAGCACCACGTCGGTGGTCTCCGGGCCGACCTCGGTGCTGCCGCCGCCCATCACGCCAGCCAGCGAGACCACGCCGGAATCGTCGGCGATCACCACGTCCTCGGCGTCGAGCACGCGCTCCACCTCGTCCAGGGTGCGCAGCGTCTCGCCCTTGTTCGCGGTGCGGACCACCAGGCCGCCGCTGAGCTTGTCCGCGTCGAACGCGTGCAGCGGCTGACCGAGCTCGAGCATGACGTAGTTGGTGACATCGACCGCGGGCGAGATCGGGCGCACGCCGGACAGCAGCAGCCGTCGCTGCAGCCACCACGGGCTGACCGCGTTCGGGTCGATGCCGGTGACCCGCCGCACCGCGAACCGCGTGCACTTCGAGGACGGCTCGAGCTGCACCGGCCAGGCGTCGGCCTCGTCGTCGGGCAGGGTGCGCACCGCGGGGTCGGCGTACTCCAGGTCGAAGCCGCAGGCCAGCTCGCGGGCCAGACCGCGCACCGAGAAGCAGTAGCCGCGGTCGGGCGTGATGTTCAGCTCGATCACGGTGTCGTTCAGGCCGAGCAGCTCGTTGGCGTCGGCGCCGGGTTCGGCGGTGCCGGGCTCGAGCACCAGGATGCCGGAGTGGTCCTTGCCGATGCCGAGTTCGGCGACCGAGCAGATCATGCCGTTGGAGACGTGACCGTAGGTCTTGCGCGACGCGATCTTGAAACCGCCGGGCAGCTCACCGCCGGGCAACACGACGACGACCAGGTCACCGACCGCGAAATTCCGTGCGCCGCAGACGATCTCCTGCAACTCGGGGTTACCGACGTCGACCTTGCAGAAGCGGATCGGCTTCTTGAACTCGGTCAGCTCGGTGATCTCGGCGACGCGGCCGACGACCAGCGGCTTGTCGATGTCACCGGCCACCCGCTGGAGCTTGTCGACCTCTTCGACTTCCAGACCCACACGGACGAACCCGGCATCCAGTTCCTCCGGCGTCACCGACCACTCGGGCGTGGTGCGCTGGATGATCTCGCTCAGCCAGGACTGCGCTACTCGCACTTGAGGTTTCGCTCTCTCGATCGAAGGGAGTTCGGGTAATCGGGCCGGTTCAGGACCGGATGCCGAAGGGCAGCGTGAACCGCACGTCGCCCTCGACGATGTCGCGCATGTCCGGGATGCCGTTGCGGAACTGCAGGGTGCGCTCCAGGCCCATACCGAACGCGAACCCGCTGTACACCTCGGGATCGATGCCGCTGGCTATCAGCACCTTGGGGTTGACCATGCCGCAGCCGCCCCACTCGACCCAGCCCGCGCCGCCCTTCTTGTCCGGGAACCAGACGTCCACCTCGGCGGAAGGCTCGGTGAACGGGAAGTAGTTCGGGCGCATCCTGGTGCGCGTCTCGGGGCCGAACAGCGCGCGCGCGAACGCGTCGAGGGTGCCGCGCAGATGCGCCATGGTCAGGCCCTTGTCCACCGCGAGGCCCTCCACCTGGGAGAACACCGGCGTGTGGGTGGCGTCCAGCTCGTCGGTGCGGAAGGTGCGGCCCGGGCAGACCACGTAGATCGGCAGGTCGCGCTCGAGCATGGAGCGCACCTGCACCGGCGAGGTGTGCGTGCGCAGCACCTGGCGCGAACCCTCCGGCGCGATGTGGAAGGTGTCCTGCATGGTGCGGGCCGGATGGTCCGGCAGGAAGTTGAGCGCGTCGAAGTTGAAGTGCTCGGTCTCCACCTCGGGACCCTCGGCCACCTCCCAGCCCATCGCGACGAACACGTCGGCGATCTGCTCGGAGATGACGGTGATCGGGTGCCGTGCGCCGACCGGTGCGCGGCGGGCGGGCAGCGTGACGTCGATCGCCTCGGCCACCAGCACGGCCGCGTCGCGCTCGGCGAGCAGCACCGCGCGACGGGACTCGAAGGCCTCGGAGACGCGCGCCCGCGCCACGTTCACCCGCTTGCCCGCGTCTGCCTTCTCCGATTTGGGCAGGCTGCCGAGGGCGCGCTGCGCGAGGGCCAGCGGCGCCTTGCCGCCGAGATGCTCGGTCTTGGCCACCGCGAGAGCGTCCAGATCGGCGGCCGCCGCGAACGCCTTCTCGGCCTCGGCCGCCGCCGCGGCCAGCGCCTCCTCGGTCAGCGCGACGGGTTGCGTCTCGGCGTTCTGCTCGACTCCGGTGTTGTCGTCGGCCACGATCGTTCGTCTCTCCCCTGGGGATCGGTTCGCGGGTCCGGCTTATTGCCTACCCACATTGCTGCTGGTGGAATCCTATTGGATCGGCCGTGACCGATTCACGCGGATTACCCGCGTGCGGGCCGCGCGTCGGCGCCGAGGTCGCGTGTTCACCGCCGCTCGGCGCACGAAAGCGGGCATCCGCGCAGGTATCGCGCCTGGCCCGGTCGGTCACCAGAGCGGCACGTACACCGCGTCGCCCTCCACATCGGGAGCGACAGGGAGGAAGTCCGGGACCGTCCGCGCGGCGCTGGCCCGCATCTTGCGCACCGCCTCCGCCACGCCGGGCGCGGCGATGCCGAGCCGGTCGAGCAGTTCCGCGCGCACCTCAAGGAACTCCGGCCGGTCGACGGCGAACTCCTCCTCGAGTTCGGCCACCGGGCGGCCCGTGCCGAGATCGCGCCAGTACGGGTAGGTCGCGATCAAGGCGACCGCCTCGACCAGGTCGGCGGCCAGCAGCACCGCGCCGCCTTCGGAATCGGCGTAGAGCACCGGGCGCTCCGTTCCCTGCGCGCCGCACAGGAAGAACGTGCCGCCCGCCCGGTCGCCCGCGATCGGCGTGAGCGGCGTACCGCTCGGCAGCCGCAGGTCCTCGACCGGCTCACGGCGCGTGATGTCGAAATCACCCGGCCAGGCGAGCAGCCCGGCCAGCTCGGGATCGCCCTCGATCCGGCGCAGTAGTTCGTCCCCGGCGCTCATGATCGAACCCTAGAACGCCCCCGCGTGTCGCACACGAGAACTGGCATAGAGACAGATGGCCGCGGCGGCGGCGAGGTTGAGGCTCTCGGCGCGGCCGTGGATGGGGATGCGGACGCGGTGGTCGGCGCGCGCGGCGACGGCAGGATCGAGGCCGTGCGCCTCGTTACCGAACAACCAGGCGATCGGACGCTGGAAGAGTTCATCGGCCTCGTCCAGGTCGACCTCGCCCGCGGCGGTGGTGGCCAGCAGCGTGATGCCCGCGGCGGCAAGGGAATCCAGGGTTTCCGCGACGTCGTGGTGCCGGGCGACGGGCACGTGGAAGAGGCTGCCCGCGGTGGCACGCACGCACTTGCCGTTGTGCGGGTCGACGGTGTCGCCTGCCAGCACCACGCCGTCGGCGCCCACCGCGTCGGCGACCCGGATGAGGGTGCCCGCGTTGCCTGGCTCGGCGATCTCGACAGGGACGGCGAGCATCCGCGGGCGCGTGCCGAGAATGTCGGTCAGTGGCACGTCGACCAGCTCGCACACCGCGACCAGGCCCGGCGCGGTGACGGTCTCCCCGAGATGCTCGGCGGCCCGGTCGCTCACCATCGTGGTGCGCACGCCCGCGGCGGCCGCACCGGCGATCAGTTCGTGCTCACGCGTCGCCGCGGCCGCGGAGTAGAACAGTTCCCGCACCCGGCCGGTCTCCAGCGCCGCGGTGACCGAATTCGACCCCTCGGCCAGGAAGAGCCCGGCCTTGCGGCGCTGCGGCGCGCGGTGCAGCTTGACAGCCGAAACGACCCGCGGATTGCGCTCGGAGAGCGCGTCCGCGGGTCGTTCCGAAAGATGTCCCTTGGTCAACAGGGTCGGCCGGATCAGGCGGCCGGGGCGTTGACGTCCTGCGGGAGGGCGGCCTTGGCGACAGCGACCAGACCGGCGAAGGCCTCGGCGTCGGAGACGGCGAGCTCGGCCAGGATCTTGCGGTCCACCTCGACACCCGCGGCCTTCAGGCCCTGGATGAAGCGGTTGTAGGTGATGTCGTTGATGCGCGCCGCGGCGTTGATGCGGGCGATCCACAGCTTGCGGAAGTCACCCTTGCGCGCCCGGCGGTCCCGGTAGGCGTAGGTGAGCGAGTGCAGCTGCTGTTCCTTGGCCTTGCGGTACAGCCGCGAGCGCTGGCCCCGGTAGCCCTTGGAGGCCTCGAGGATGGAACGGCGCTTCTTCTGAGCGTTGACGGCCCTCTTGACGCGTGCCACTTGGTCAGTCCTTGATCGAATAGGGGGCGCGTGCGGCGCCCGGGAGGTTGGTCGGGGGTGGCGTCCGGAATCTCCGGTCGCGGTGCTGCCCTAGGGGACTCAGATACCCAGCAGCTTCTTCACGCGACGGACGTCGGCAGCCGCGACGACCTCCGTGCCGTCCAGACGACGAGTCCGGCGGGTGGGCTTGTGCTCGAACAGGTGGCGACGGTTCGCCTGCTGGCGCAGCAGCTTGCCTTTACCGGACACCTTGAATCGCTTCGAGGCGCCGCTGTGGCTCTTCATCTTCGGCATGGATTCCTCTATCTGGTCGTCCCGGCGGTCGTCGCCGACCGCCGGTGTCTGTTCGTATAACTGCGGGCGTGGCCTACTCGGCCTGCTCCGCGGCCGGGGTCTCACCGGCGGGCGCGGCGCTCGCGGCAGGCCGTCCGGCCGATTCCTGCTGCGCCTTCACGCGGGTCTTCGCTCCCTTGTGGGGCGCGAGGACCATGGTCATGTTCCGGCCGTCCTGCTTGGCCGAGGTCTCCACGAAACCCAGGTCCGCGACGTCGGAGGCCAGCCGCTGCAGCAACCGGAACCCGAGCTCGGGCCGGGACTGCTCGCGACCCCGGAACATGATCGTCACCTTGACCTTGGACCCGGCTTCGAGGAAGCGAACGACGTTCCGCTTCTTGGTCTCGTAGTCGTGGTCGTCGATCTTGGGCCGGAGCTTCTGCTCCTTGATCACAGTCTGCTGCTGGTTCTTCCGAGACTCGCGCGCCTTCTGCGCCGTCTCGTACTTGAACTTGCCGTAGTCCATGATCTTGCAAACCGGCGGACGGGCATCCGGAGCCACCTCGACCAGGTCGAGATCGGCCTCGAGGGCGACGCGTAGCGCATCTTCAACACGCACGATCCCAACCTGCTCGCCGCCAGGTCCGATGAGTCGAACCTCGGGAACTCGGATGCGATCGTTGATGCGGGTCTCAGTGCTGATGGGGCCTCCTAGGTCAAGCGGTGTCGTCAGACGACCGCAGGCAATAACTGCAACCCCTTGTTCAACACAAAAGCCCCGGTGCGGTATTTCACCGCAACGGGGCCCGAGTCGACCGATCACCGATGCCAGGCATCGACTCTTGCGCGCGAGACGGCTCTCGCGCAAGAAACCCGCCACAATGGGCGGGCGACCGGACCGTTTGACCAGTACGATTGCTCGTCGGTAACGGTGGGAGTCGGGCTCCACTTATCAGCCCCGGGTCGTGTCACGCCAGGCGACACAGTTCGGGGCGGTCGTCAGCGGAAAGTTTAGCATTGCCGTCCGCTATCGCCGAATCGGCTCGAAAAGCGCGTTGCGCGCCGGCGCCGATCCGGACGCGCCGCGGCGTACCCGTGGGCCCGAGACGCCAGGCTCACTGTCACACATGTCGCCGCCCCTGGTGAACCCGAGCCGATGAAGAACGCCGCGGAGATCGGCCAGCTCCGACCACGCCGGGCGGCCTCGCTAGCCTGATGGGCATGACTGACGAGCTCGACTCCACCGTGCGTGACCTGGCCGACATCCCCGCCGTCGAGGTGATCAGCCGCGCCGCCGTGATGCTGATGAGTTCGGCCGCGGAAAAGCTCGGCCTCGCCGACCATGACCCGGACAGCAGCCCGCGCCGCGACCTCGACGAGGCACGCCGCGTCATCACGGCGCTCGCGGGCCTTGTCACGGCCTCGGTCGAATACCTCGGGCCGCACGCGGGACCCATCCGCGAGGGTTTGCAGTCCCTGCAGCGGGCGTTCCGCGAAGCCTCCGCCCACCCGGACGAGCCGGGCAAGGGTCCGGGCGAGAAGTACACCGGCCCCGTCTACTGAGCCGGTTGCGCCACCCCGTTCGATACGGCGTGGCGTTTGCCGGTCGACCGCTCGCCTGACCCGCCGATCACGCTGCGACAGGCGAGAATCGGCCGCGTCCGCCGCCCGATGCGGCATGCTGGCACACATGGCGACACCGATCTTGCTTGTTCCCGGATTCTGGCTCGGCGCGTGGGCGTGGGACGAGGTGGCCGAGGACCTGCGCGGACGCGGCTTCGAGGTGCACGCGCTGACGCTGCCCGGTCTCGACCCCGCCGACGACGACCGGTTCGCGGCCACCATCGAGGAGCAGGCCGGCGCCATCCTCGCGGCCATCGATCCCGCGGAATCCGCTGTGCTGGTGGCTCATTCGGGTGCGGCGTCGCCGGGCTACCTGGCCACCGATGTCGCGCCGGAGCGCTTCGTGCACGCGGTGTACGTCGACTGCGCGCCGGTGCCGGACGGTTTCGTGCTCAACGATTCGCTCGGCGCGGCGCGCGAGTACCCGCTACCGAGCTGGGAGCAATTGGCGGAGGAGGGCGACAGCCTGGTCGGGCTCGACCCGGCGCAGCTGGCCCGGTTCCGGGAGCGCGCGGTGTCGGAGCCGGCGAGCATCGCGGGTGCGCCGCTGCGCCTGAGTGATTCGCCCGCGCGCCTCGCCGTGCCGACGACGGTGGTGTGCACCAGCATCACCGCGGAGCTGGTGCGGCAGTTGAGCACGAGCGGCGAGGCGCCGGTGTTCAGCGAGATCGCCCGCATCGACGCGACGCTGATCGACCTGCCGACCGGCCACTGGCCGATGTGGTCGAAGCCCGCGGAATTGGCGGAGATCATCGCGGGCGCCGCGGCGAACTGAGCGCGGCGCGGCCGAGACGGGGCGGGCCGACGCTCGACCGGCCCCGCCCGGCGCGATCACTGTCCGGGCGTGACCGAGATCGACGAGCCGGTGGCGATCATGTTGGCGATGGCCTGGAAGAGGCTGGTCAGTCCGGCGCTTCCGCTGTCCATGGGGTTTCCTTTCGCTGTCGGGCGCGCTCAGGCGCCCGGGGTGTAATTGATGGACGATCCACTGCCGAGAAACGTGAGGATCTGCGCGACCAGCGCGGCGATGTCCACGCCTTCCATGGGGTATTCCTTTCTCTCCCACCGGTTTCGGGCGCACTAGCGCCGCGGTCCGGTGCACTCACCGTTACTGTCCCGGCCACGCCCGGACACAGTGAGCCAGATCTTACACACGCTTATTTCACTTTTTGCCGCGTTTCCGTGACCCGAAAAACCCGGGCATGCCGAAACGGCGAGTGGCCGCGTCACAGGACGCGGCCACTCGCCGTTTCGGTTCGGTTGTCGAAGATCAGCCCCGCTGCTTCGATCGACTTCTGCCGTCGATCAGCGCAGCGCAGCGGCCTTCCTGGCCAGACGCTTCGCCGCGGCTGTCTCCGCCGGGGCCTTCTTCGCCGCCTTGTCGGCCGGGGCCTTCTTCGCCGCGGGCTCCGCCGGAGCCGCCTTGGCCGCCGTCTTGGCCGCCGTCTTCTTGGCGGCCGCCTTCTTCGCCGGCGCCCGCTTCACCGGAGCCGACGCCGCGGGCTGTGCGAGCACCTCCGCGAGGAACTGGCCGGTGTAGCTGTTCGGCACGGCCGCAACGTCTTCCGGGGTGCCCTCGGCCACCACGGTGCCGCCGCCGGAGCCGCCCTCGGGTCCCATGTCGACGACCCAGTCGGAGGTCTTGATGACGTCCAGGTTGTGCTCGATGACGACGACGGTGTTGCCCTTGTCGACCAGACCGTTGATGACACCGAGCAGCTTGCGGATGTCCTCGAAGTGCAGACCTGTGGTCGGCTCGTCGAGGATGTAGACGGTGCGGCCGGTGGAGCGCTTCTGGAGTTCCGCCGCCAGCTTCACGCGCTGCGCCTCGCCGCCGGACAGCGTCGGCGCGCTCTGGCCGAGGCGCACGTAGCCGAGGCCGACGTCGACCAGCGTCTTGAGGTAGCGGTGGATCGAGGTGACCGGTTCGAAGAACTCCGCGGCCTCCTCGATGGACATGTCGAGCACCTCGGCGATGGTCTTGCCCTTGTAGTGCACCTCGAGGGTTTCCCGGTTGTAGCGTGCGCCGTGGCAGACCTCGCACGGCACGTACACGTCGGGCAGGAAGTTCATCTCGATCTTCAGCGTGCCGTCACCGGAGCATGCCTCGCAGCGGCCGCCTTTGACGTTGAACGAGAACCGGCCCGGCTGGTAGCCGCGCACCTTCGCCTCGGTGGTCGCCGCGAACAGCGTCCTGATCTTGTCGAACACGCCGGTGTAGGTGGCCGGGTTCGAGCGCGGCGTCCGGCCGATCGGCGACTGGTCGACCTGCACCAGCTTGTCCAGGTGATCCAGGCCGTTGACCCTGGTGTGCCTGCCCGGCACCTGGCGGGCGCCGTTGAGCTTGTTCGCCAGCACGGTGGCCAGGATGTCGTTGACCAGCGTCGACTTGCCCGAGCCCGACACGCCGGTCACCGAGGTGAGCACGCCGAGCGGGAACGAGACGTCGATGCCCTTGAGGTTGTGCTCGTTCGCGCCGACGACGGTGAGCTTGCGCTTCTTGTCCACCGGGCGGCGCACCATCGGCACCGCGATCCGCTCGCGGCCCGAAAGGTACGCGCCGGTCAGCGAATCCGGGTCGGTGAGCAGCTCCTGGTAGGGGCCGCTGTGCACCACCCGGCCGCCGTGTTCGCCGGCCAGCGGGCCGATGTCCACCACCCAGTCCGAGGCGCGGATGGTGTCCTCGTCGTGCTCGACCACGATCAGCGTGTTGCCGAGATTCTTCAGCCGCGTGAGTGTTTCGATGAGCCGCCGGTTGTCGCGCTGATGCAGGCCGATGGACGGCTCGTCCAGCACGTACAGCACGCCGACCAGGCCGGAGCCGATCTGGGTGGCCAGCCGGATGCGCTGCGCCTCACCGCCGGACAGGGTCGCGGCCGCACGCGAGAGGGTCAGGTACTCCAGGCCGACGTCGAGCAGGAACCCGAGCCGCGCCTGCACCTCTTTGAGCACCTGCCCGGCGATCGCGGCCTCGCGCTCCCCCAGCGTCAGCGAGTTGAGGAACTTCGAGCAGTCGCCGATCGACAGATCGCTGACGTCGGCGATGGACTTCTTGTCCTCGCCCGCCGAGATGGTGACGGCCAGAATCTCCGGGCGCAGCCGCGCGCCCGAGCACACCGGGCACGGGATGTCGCGCATGTACCCGTCGTAGTGCTCCTTCATCTGCTCGGACTCGGTGTTCTCCATGCGCCGCTGCAGGAAGGGCATCACGCCCTCGAAGTCGGCGTAGTAGGAGCGCTTGCGTCCGTAGCGGTTGGTGTAGGAGACGTGCACCTGGTCGGGGCTGCCCTCGAGCACGGCCTTGCGCGCCTTGAGCGGCAGGTCCTGCCACGGTGTGTCCATGGAGAAGCCGATGGCCTCGGCCAGACCGGACAGCAGCCGGGTGAAGTACTCCGCGGTCTGCCCGCGCGACCACGGCGCGATGGCGCCTTCGGCGAGGCTGAGCTCGGGATCGGGGACCACGAGGTCGGGGTCGACCTCCTTGCGGATGCCGAGGCCGGTGCAGTCGGGGCAGGCGCCGTAGGGCGAGTTGAACGAGAACGATCTCGGCTCGAGATCCTCGATGTCGAGCGGGTGCCCGTTGGGGCAGGCCAGACGCTCGGAGAAGCGGCGCTCCCGGTCGTGGGCGTGCTCGTCGCGATCGACGAAGTCGAGCACCACGATGCCGTCGGCCAGGCGAAGCGCGGTCTCGATCGAATCGGTGAGACGCTGCTTGGAGGTCGGCTTGACGGCGAGCCGGTCGACGACCACCTCTACGTCGTGCTTCTCCTGCTTCTTCAGCTTCGGCGGGTCGGTGAGCGGATACACCACGCCGTCGACCCGCACCCTGGAGTAACCCTGGGTGTTGAGCTGGTCGAACAGGTCGACGAACTCGCCCTTGCGGGTGCGCACCACCGGCGCGAGCACCTGGAACTTGGTGCCCTCCTCCATGGCGAGCACCTGGTCGACGATCTGCTGCGGGGTCTGCTTGGCGATCAGCTCGCCGCAGACCGGGCAGTGCGGGGTGCCGGCGCGCGCGTAGAGCAGACGCAGGTAGTCGTAGACCTCGGTGATGGTGCCCACGGTCGAGCGAGGGTTGCGGTTGGTGGACTTCTGGTCGATGGACACCGCGGGCGAGAGGCCCTCGATGAAGTCGACGTCGGGCTTGTCCATCTGGCCCAGGAACTGCCTTGCGTAGGCCGACAGCGATTCCACGTACCTGCGCTGGCCCTCGGCGAAGATGGTGTCGAAAGCGAGGCTGGATTTGCCCGAGCCGGACAGTCCGGTGAACACGATCAAGCTGTCGCGGGGCAGATCGAGATCGATCCCCTTCAGGTTGTGCTCCCGAGCTCCGCGCACGGTGAGGCGTTCCGCCACCAGGTGTGTCCCTTCTCGATCGTGTTGACGTGCAGACATACCCCCGCTCGCCATGCTAAGCGCGGGCACCGACAAAGTTTCGTCCGAGCGGCTGCCCACCCACGCTGACCAGCCGCGACGACCGTCATCCTGCCCGGCGCGTGCCCTCCGACCGCCCGGTGACCTGCCATCCGTGCGCGTCCACCGTGACGGTCAACACCTCGGGCCCGACCCGCAGTCCGCTGATCCGCAGCGGCAGGTAGCGCTCGGGCACGGCGGGCGCCACCTCGGCGACGCCCGCGCCCGGCTCCAGCCGGACCAGGCTGCGCAGGAACAGCAGCGGGGCCGCGGCGGCCCATGCCTGCGGCGAGCAGGAGGTCGGGTACGGCACCGGCGCGTCGAACTCGGCGCGGTCGAAACCGCAGAACAGTTCGGGCAGCCGGTGGCCGAACCGCACCGAGGCGTCGAGCACCGCATCGATGACCCGGGTGGCGTGTTCGGTCAGTCCGTAGCGCATCAGTCCGGCCGCGCAGATCGCGTTGTCGTGCGGCCACACCGAACCGTTGTGGTAGCTGACGGGGTTGTAGGCGCCCATGCCGCTGGCCAGGGTTCTGATGCCCCAGCCGGTGAACATGTCGGGAGCGAGCAACCGGTCCGCGACCAGCGCCGCCTTGTCCTCGTCCACGATACCGGTCCACAGGCAGTGGCCGATGTTCGAGGTGAGCGCGTCGATCGGCCGCTTGTCGCGATCGAGGCCGACCGCGTACCAGCCGCGCTCTGGCAGCCAGAACTTCGCGTTGAACTCGACCTTGAGCCGGGCGGCCGCGGCGCGCAGCCGGTCCGCGGTGGCGCGGTCGCCGAGGTCGGCGGCCAGCTCGGCCCTGGCGAGGTAGGCCGCGTAGACGTAGCCCTGTACCTCGGCCAGCGCGATGGGCGGGGCGGGGAGGGTGCCGTCGGCGAAGTTCACCCCGTCCCACGAGTCCTTCCAGCCCTGGTTGTCCAGCCCGTGCTCGGCGAGGCGCCGGTACTCGACGAACCCGTCGCCGTCGGCGTCGCCGTAGCGCTGGATCCACTCGATGGCGCGGTCGGCGTGCGGGAGCAGTTCGTCGCGGGTGGCGTCGTCGAGTCCCCAGCGGTGCAGCTCGCCGAGCACCATGACGAACAGCGGGGTGGCGTCGACGGTGCCGTAGTACACGGTGTCGCCGCCGAGCAGCCGCGTCGCGGCGCGGCCGAACCGGATCTCGTGCGGTATCCGGCCCGGTTGCTCCTCGGTGGCGGTGTGCTCGCGGACGCCTTGCAGGTCGGCCAGGCTTTGCAGGGTGCCGATGGCCAGCCTGCGGTCCACCGGAAGCACCATCCAGGAGGTGAGCAGCGAGTCCCTGCCGAACAGCGCCATGAACCAGGGCGCGCCGGCGGCCACCACCGCGCGGCCCGGACACGCCGGGTCGAAGATGCGCAGCGCGCCGAGATCGGCGACGGCGCGGCGCAGCGCCGAAGCCAGCGTCGGATCGCCGGTGCGCACCCTCGGCGAGTTCTCGTACCAGTCGCGCAGCCTGCGTGCGGGCGCACTGTGCGCGACCGAGCTGCCGCAGGTGTGCCGCGGCGTGACCTCGGCCGAGCCGAGCAGCGGGAGGTACTGCACGCACGTCGACCAGGAACCGCGGGCGGGCAGCCGGACTCGCCAGCGCAGGCGGCGGCCGTCGGCGGTCGCGTCGGCGGCGCGCACCGCGACCGCGATCCCGAGTGCGGCAGAGGCGATTTCGAGTCCGCCGTCGGTCGCGCGGTGTTCGGTGGCATGGCCTTCGCCGACCCGGCCGTCCTTGACCTCGAACAGGTCGGCGAAATCCGCGTCGACCTCGAGCGCGATCGCGAAGTCGACCGTCTCGCCGGAGAGGTTGCGCACGGTCAGGTCCTCGCGCATGCCGTCGCCGACGTGTCGTCCGACGATCACCAGCGCGGTGCTGTCGGCGCGATCCGGCGGCGGTGCGGTGCGCGCGAGCAGCGTGACGCTGTACGGGTCGGCGTACTGCACGCTGAGCGGTTGCGGGGCTCGACCGTCGACGGTCAGCCGCCAGCGGGAGAGCACCCTGGTGTCGCGGACGAACAGCCCCTGCGCCCGGCTCGGTTCGATCGCGCCGCCGGAGTCGCTGAGGCAGAACGTGGATCCCTCGACGAGCGTCACAGCGCTTGCCGTTCCGTGGTGCGCAGGTCCGCTGCCCCAGGGGTCCATTACGTCACGCGCCCTGGTGCGGCGGCTCGTCGTGCGGCGGGTCGTCCCGGTGTCGCTGAATCGGTCATCGTTCGACAACTTTCACGCGTTCGGTCGAGAAATCCAGCATACTCGGAACATCAATACGCCCAGCGTTTTTCGGGCCAGCCCGTTCGCCACACATTCGCTGCGGCGAGTTTCCGCGGCCGGACCCGCGCTGGGACCTGGTGTGCGAAGAGGGGCCGCGATGATCAAGGTGTTCCTGGTCGACGACCACGAGATCGTCCGGCGTGGCCTGACCGATCTGCTGGAGAGCGATCCGGAGCTGGCGGTGATCGGCGAGGCGGGCGATGTGGCGCAGGCGATGCCGGGCATTCGCGCGGCCCGTCCCGATGTCGCGGTGCTCGACGTGCGGCTGCCCGACGGCAACGGCATCGAGCTGTGCCGCGATCTGCTCGCCGAATTCGACGGGCTGCGTTGCCTGATCCTGACCTCCTACACCGACGAGCACGCCATGCTGGACGCGATCCTCGCGGGCGCTTCGGGATACGTGGTGAAGAACATCAAGGGCATGGAGCTGGCCGAGGCCATCAAAGCAGTCGGCTCCGGCCGCTCGCTGCTGGACAACCGGGCGGCGACCGCGTTGAAGGCGCGACTACGGAACAGCGTCGAGGCCGACGGCCCGCTGGCCGGGCTGACCGAACAGGAACGCAAGCTGCTCGCACTGCTCGGCGAAGGCTTGACGAACCGCCAGATCGCGGCGCGGATGTTCCTCGCGGAGAAGACGGTCAAGAATTACGTGTCGCGGCTGCTGGCCAAGCTGGGTATGGAACGGCGCACCCAGGCCGCGGTGCTGGCGACCCGCCTGCGCGAGCCGTGAACCGGCGTGCGGCGGCCTCGGCTGTGCGGCGCCGAGGCGGGCGGCGTGCCAGGGGAGCCACGCTGCTCCCGTGGGGACCACGCTGGAACTCAGGCGGTTTCGGAAGGGGTGACGATCGTCAGGTCGCCGTCGTAGCGACGGTAGAGCAGCTGTCCCCTGCCGGTCTCGCGATCGGTGAAGAACAGGAAGGGCAGGCCGCCGCGGCACAGCGCGGTCGCGGCCTCGGATTCGCAAAGCAGCGGGCTCGGCTCCGAATGCACGGTCATCGGTAGGGAATTCACGCTGAGCGGCCTCTGCGTCCCCTCCGCCGGTGCGGTCGTCGTCCGCTGGCGGACGAGTCGCACGCCGAACGGGTCCGCCCACTGCACGATGGCGTCCTCACCGGTCTCGGCGTCGGTGAACAGGTACGCGTCGTAGTCCATCGCGTCCATCACCGCGGTCGCCTCGGCGGGCGTTCCGGTGAGCAGTTCGCAATACTTGCGGCGGATGATCGGCCGCTGTTCGGTGACCTTGGCCAGCGGCGGCCGCGCCGGATCCGGCCATGCCCGTGACTGATTGGCGACCAACCTGCTGAGCTGGCGGTCCAGCCGCTCGACGGCGAAGGTCACCGCGAACCCGCGCGGTCCGGTGACCTGCACCCGGGTCGGTGTGTCGTGCAGCCGGACGTTGGCCTGCACCACCGTGGGTTCCTCCCCATCGGCCGGGGCCGTAACACGCACGCGCGCCGGCACATCCAAGTGGTGGCGGCGCAGCACCCGGCCGATGGCGCGGACGGCCCTGGTCACGTCGGCGGGCGGGACGGCCCCGCGAGTGGTCACCGCCAGGTCCGGATCCGCTGCGCTGGACCAGTGTTCCGAGGAGTACAACGATTGCGACGAATTCATAGGACACCTCTACTCTCAATTCACCCAGTGTCGTAATCCCACCGCCGCAACGTCACCGCGAACAGGGCCGAAAGTCACCGATCCGCGAATTAGACTGGCCGAAGCGCTGTTCACGCGTCCACCTGAACAGGAACCGAGATGACCGAAGAAAGCGGTAACGGCCTGTACTCGGTGCGCGACACGCTCTCGCAACTGCGCCTGCGCGAACTGCTCAGCGAGGTCAAGGAGCGCGTCGAGCTGATCATCGACTCGCGCGACCGGATGGACGGCCTGGTCGAGGCGATGCTCACCGTCACCTCGGGCCTCGATCTGGACGACACGCTACGCGCCATCGTCCGCACCGCGACCAGCCTCGTCGACGCCCGCTACGGCGCGCTCGCGGTGCGCGGGCACGACCGGCAGGTGGTCCAGTTCATCGACGAGGGCATGGACGAGGCGGTCCGGCAGCGCATCGGCAGGCTGCCCGCCGGACACGGCGTGCTCGGCGTGGTGTTCAATCGCCCGAAACCGCTGCGGCTCGACGACCTCACCGAACATGCCGAGTCCGTGGGTTTTCCGCCGGGGCATCCGCCCATGCACACGTTCCTCGGCGTGCCGGTGCGCATCCGCGAGGAGGTCTTCGGCAGCCTGTACCTCACCGAAAAGGCCGGCGGACAACCGTTCACCGAGGACGACGACGTGCTGGTGCAGGCGCTGGCCGCTGCGGCGGGCATCGCGGTCGACAACGCGCGCCTGTACGAGTCGGCCCGCACCAGGCAGGCCTGGATCGAGGCCACCCGCGACATCGCCACCGAATTCCTCGCCGGCACCGAATCCGAGTGCGTGCTGGCGCAGGTGGTCGATCACGCCCGCACCTTGACCGGCTCGCACCGCTGCTTCCTCGCCCGGCTCGACGAGGCCGTATCGCCCGGCGGGATGGGCGAACTCGTGCTCACCCAGTGGTCGGGTCCCGGCGCCGGGCACGAGGGCTGGCTGGCCTCGACCGAGGGCACCGCGCTCGGCGAGGCGTTCACCCGGCGCACACCGCTGCGCTTCGACGACGCGGCGCGCATCGATCTCGGTGTGCCGCTTGCCGATGTGGGCCCGGCCCTGATCCTGCCGTTGTGCACAGCCGACGCCACGCTCGGCGTGCTCGTCGCGGTGCGGCCGATCGGATCCGCGCCCTATGCCGACGAACTCGTCGAACTCACCGCCGCGTTCACCGACCAGGCCGCGCTCGCCATGCAGCTGGCCGACGCCCAGCGGCGGATGCGCGAACTCGACATCCTCGCCGACCGCGACCGCATCGCCCGCGATCTGCACGATCACGTGATCCAGCGGCTGTTCGCCATCGGCCTCACGCTGCAAGCGTCGCTGCCGAAGGCGGTGGTTCCCGAAGTGCGCCAACGGTTGTCGTCCTCGATCAACGAGCTGCAGGAAGTGGTGCAAGAGATTCGGACCTCCATCTTCGACCTGCACGGCGGCGACGGGCACAGCGCGGGCTTGCAGCAGCGCATCGAGCACGCGGTGCGCCAGCAGACCGCCGAGACCGCGCTGAAGGCCACCGTCCAGGTGAGCGGGCCGCTGTCGGTGCTGGAGGCCGAACTCGCCGACCACGCCGAGGCGGTGGTGCGCGAGGCGGTGAGCAACGCGGTGCGCCATTCCGGCGCCGACACCGTCGGGGTGGAGATCACCGTGGCCGACGATCTGACGATCGTGGTCACCGACAACGGCTGGGGCGTGCCGAATCACGTCGTCCGCAGCGGGCTGCGGAATCTGGAGCAGCGGGCCGAGAAGGCCGACGGCAGCTTCTCGATCGGTCACGCGGACCGACTCGTCGACAGCGCGGGACTGCCTGGGACGCGGCTGTGCTGGTCGGTGCCGCTCCCCACGGACTGACGAGCGCAGGGCCTTCCTCTGGCCCGGCGACCTCACCGGGACGGCGGCCCGAGCACCGACATCGAATTGTGGCCGCCCCTGCCGAGCGAGGACTCGAGTATCAGGCCGCCCCGGAACGGCGTCGTCCGTCCAGCAGCCGCGGATGCGCCGGGGCCACCATCGGCAGGCGGGCCGGGCAGCACGCCGCGCCGGCAGGCCATCGCCGCGACGGCCACCTCGACGCCGGCGGCGGCGCCCTGACTGCGCCCGGTGAGCGGTTTCAGCGCGTACACGTGCGGGCGACCGTCGAGCACCCGGGCGACCAGATCGCGCTCGGCCAGTTCGCACTGCCGCGTTCCGGCGCCGTGCGCGTCGAAATAGGGGAATCTCGTCCGGGCGCACCCCCGCCCGGGCTAGGGCGCGGTGAGCGCAGTCGATGATCTGCGCGTGGCACCCGGCATCGCTCCTTCACCGGATCTCCGGGCCGCGCACCCTCGATCCGGCCTGTTCCCGGAGGAACGGGAGTCTGTCATGATCACCGGATAGAGCCCGATGGAGTGCCCGAACCGTGATCGAAGCAAGTGCGTCGGCGCTGGGATCTCGCGCGCGTCGACACCAGAATAATCCCATGTTCCAATGGCCATAGGTCGGTCGACGATCGGGGGTTTGCGAGTGGGTGAGGATACGACGGGCGTCGACGCCGACGCCGAGCAGCTGGCGCAGCGCTACCGGTCCCTGGTCGAGCACACGCCGGACGGTATCTGCGTGCACGAGAACGGCGTCATCGTCTACGTCAACCAGGCCACCGTCCGGCTGCTCGCGGCGCGCAGCGCCGACGAGGTCGTCGGCGAGCCGCTCACCCGCTTCGTGCACCCCGACTCCATCCAGGCGATGCGCGAACGAATCGAACTGCTCACCGGCAAGGGCGCCGCCTCGGTGCCGACCGAGCTGCTGCTGCTGCGCACGAACGGCGAGACGGTGCCGGTCGAGACGGTCTCGGTGCTCACCCCGTGGCACGACCACTTCGCCTATCAGGTCGTCATCCACGATCTGACCGCGCAGCGGGCCGCCGAGGAGGCTCAGCGCCGCGCCGAACAGCACTTCACCACGGTGGTCTCCCAGCTGGAGGAGGGCGTGGTCGTCATCGATCGCGGCGGGCGCATCGAGTCGGCGAACCCGGCCGCCCGGCGCATCTTCGGCACCGGCGAGCGGCACGACGACATCGTCGGCAGCACCGTCGACGAGCTTCCGATGATGTTGCTCGACGCCAACGCCCAGCCGCTGCCGCCGAACCGGCATCCGGTGGCGCGCACGCTGGCCACCGGGGAGACGGTCACCGGCTACGTCTTCGGCGTCGACCGCAGGGACGGTCAGCGCCGCTGGCTCTCCGGCAGCAGCAGGCTGCTCAATCCAGGCGACCCGGACTCCCCCGCGGTGTCCTCCTTCGCCGACATCACCGAATTCCGCGCCAGCCGACGCCAATTGGAGTACCAGGCGACGCACGACTCGCTGACCGGGCTGGCCAACCGCTCGCTCATCCTGTCCCAGCTGGCGGCCGCACTGGCCACCAGTGCTGACCTGGCCTACTCGACGGTGCTGTTCATCGACCTCGACGGCTTCAAGTCCATCAACGACACGCTCGGCCACGCCATCGGCGACACCGTGCTGCAGATCGTGGCGCAGCGTCTACAGCGCGCGCTGCGCCACGACGATCTGGTCGGACGGCTCGGCGGCGACGAGTTCCTCGTTCTCCTCTCCGGCCACGGCAGGCACGTCGACGTGGACGGGCTGGTCCGTCGGCTGCGCTCCACCATGTCCGAGCCGATCATCGCGCGCGGGCATCGGATCGCGGTGGACGCCTCGATCGGCGTCACCGAACTCGACCCAGGCGACCGCCGCACGCCCGAGGCCGTGCTGCACGACGCCGACGTCGCCATGTACCGCGCCAAGCCGCCCCACCGGGACACCGGTGTCGGCAAGGGCCGAACCAATAACTCGCACGCGTCCTGAAAGTCACCGCATGATCGTCGAACACGCCCTGCTGCCCGTCCGCCCCGAACTCGCCGCCGCCTTCGAGGCCGCCTTCGCCGAGGCGAGGCCGCTCATCGCCGGGATGCCCGGCTTCCGCTCGCTGTCGCTCTCGCGCTGCGTCGAGTCGCCCGGCGTCTATCTGCTGCTGGTGGAGTGGGAACAGTTGAGCGATCACGTCGACGGGTTCCGGCGCTCACCGGAGTACCAGCGCTGGAAGGCGCTGCTGCATCACTTCTACGAACCGTTCCCGGTGGTCGAGCACTTCGAACCGGTGCTCACGGACCCGGATTCCCTGTCCTCACCTGCGGTTACGGCGGGCGTGCCCAACTCGCAGTAGACTCGACAACTCTGTTTTCCGACGTGCGTGGGATCGGCGCGCGTCCGCCCCATCGCGGTGACAAGGAGTCCAGTTTGCCCGACCGCCTCGCCCATGACCGTGCCGCCACCGACGGCGCGGTCGCGCGGACCCGCGAAATCGAGAAGGAACAGGCCTACCTGTCGGTGCTCTACGAGCGGCTCGACGGAATGCGCGCGTACGCCAAGAACCGGTTGCGCACCGTGTTGCTGGAGACTGGAGGCACCCCGCAGGCGCGCAGCGAACGCGAGTCGTTCAGCCAGCTGTACTCCGAGGATCTGGCCAAGTACGACGCGGCCGAACACGGCCTGTGCTTCGGCCGCATCGATCTCGACGGCGACGAACCGCGCTACATCGGCCGCCTCGGCATCCTGGACGAGAAGGACGACTACGCCACCCTGCTGCTGGACTGGCGTGCCCCGCTGGCCCGGCCGTTCTACCTGGCCACCACCGCCACGCCGGACGGCGTGACCCGGCGCCGCCACATCCGCACCCGTAACCGGCGGGTCACCGCGGTCAACGACGAATACCTTGACCTGTCGGCCGCCGAGCGGGCGGGCACGGTCGAGTCCGACGGTGGCGTCGGCAGCGAGAGCGCGCTGCTCGCGGCGCTCAACGCGGCCCGCACCGGCCACATGAACGACATCGTCGAGACCATCCAGAGCGAGCAGGACGCGATCATCCGCTCCGAGCACAAGAGCGTGCTGGTGGTGCAGGGCGGGCCTGGCACCGGCAAGACCGCGGTGGCGTTGCACCGCGCCGCCTACCTGCTCTACACCTACCGCCAGCAGCTGGCCAAGAGCGGCGTACTGATCATCGGCCCGAACGCGACCTTCCTCGACTACATCGGCCAGGTGCTGCCCTCGCTCGGCGAGACGGGCGTGCTGCTGTCCACCATCGGCGACCTCTACCCCGGCGTGAAGGCGACCCGCGAGGATTCGCTGCGCGCGGGTGAGATCAAGGGCGCGTTGAGCATTCTGGACGTGCTCAAGCAGGCGGTGCGCGACCGGCAGGAGGTGCCCGCCGAACCGGTCCGCCTGAGTTTCGACGGCTATCCGGTGACGCTGGACAAGAAGATCGCGACCAAGGCCCGCGGCCGGGCTCGCTCCTCGCGTCGCCCGCACAACCTGGCCAGGCCGATCTTCGCCAGTTCGGTGATCGACGCGCTCACCGACCAGCTGGCCCAGACCATGGGCGCCGACCTCTCCGGCGGGCCGAGCCTGCTCAGCCGCACCGATCTCGCCGAGATCCGCGACGAGATGAAGTCCGATCCCGAGGTGCAGGCGGCCATCGGGCGGCTCTGGCCGATCCTGTCCCCACAGGAGGTGCTGACCGATCTGCTGGCCGACCCACAGCGGCTGGACCGGGTTGCGGCGAGCCTGTCTCCCGAGGACCGCGCGGAGCTGGTCCGCGCCGACGACGGCGAATTCAGCGCCGCCGACGCGCCCCTGCTCGACGAACTCGCCGAGCTGCTCGGCGTCGATGACACCGAGGAGCGCGAGCGCGCCCGCCGCCGCTGGCGCACGCAGCTGGCCGAGGCGCAGGACGCGCTCGACATCCTCACCGGCTCGGCGCCGCAGGATCTCGAGGACGAGCTCGACCCCGAGATCCTGATGGCCTACGACCTGATCGACGCGAGCCAGCTGGCCGAGCGCCAGGACGTGCGCGCCAGGCAGACCACCGCCGAACGCGCCGCGGGCGACCGCACCTGGACCTACGGGCACGTCATCGTGGACGAGGCGCAGGAGCTTTCCGAGATGGCGTGGCGCATGGTGATGCGGCGCATCCCGAACCGGTGGATCACCGTTGTCGGCGACGTGGCCCAGACCGGCGACCCGGCGGGCGCCTCGTCTTGGCAGCGGATGCTGGAACCCTATGTGGCGCAACGCTGGAAGCGCACCGAGCTGACGGTGAACTACCGCACCCCCGCCGAGATCATGGCGGTCGCCGCCGAGGTGCTCGCCGTCATCGACCCGGACGCCAAAGCGCCGCGCTCGGTGCGCGCGACCGGGAACGCGCCGCGGGCCAAGCGAGTCGGCGCGGCCGAGTTGCCCGGCGCGGTGGAGAGTTTCGTGGCGGCGGAGCAGGGACCTGGCACCACCGCGGTGATCGCGCCGCACCCGCTGGTGGCCGAACTGGCCGAGCTGGCCGGGGAATCGGTGCGGGTGCTGACGGTGCACGACGTGAAGGGTTTGGAGTTCGACGCGGTGATCCTGGTGGAACCTGCGCGGATTCTCGCGGAGTCACCGCGCGGCATGAACGACCTGTACGTGGCGCTCACCCGAGCCACCCAGCGGCTGACGGTGGTGCACAGCGAGGACCTCCCCGAGGTGCTGGCGACGCTGGAGCGTTCGGTCCAGAACTGATCGGCCCGAACGTCTTTCGCGGGTCGTCGCCCGATCGGAACGGGCGGCGACCGGGTCGGCCGTAGTGCCTACTGTGGACCGATCGAATGCGCGAAAGCTCCGCATCGCACGGAGCGGGCGATACGGAGCTTTCGCGGGGGTTTCCTATCGGACGGTGTGCACGATCAGCACGTCCGAGCGGGACTTGCGCGCCACATCGGAGGGCACCGAGCCGAGCAGGCGGCCCGCCAGGGTGTTCAGGCCGCGGTTACCGACGACCAGCAGGTCCGCCTGGGTCTCCTTGATCAGGCCGAGCAGCGAATCCACCGGCTCGCCGACGATGGCGCGCTCGACGATCTCCTTGGCGCCCGCGGCGACCGCCTTGTCCCTGGCGGTGCGCAGGATCTCGTTGGTGGGCGCGGAGCCGCGCACCTGGTAGGCCTCGTCCTTGAGGACGTCGGCCGCGGCCGCGACGTCGCGATCGTCGGTCGGATAGTAGGCGCAGGCCACGATCAGGGTGGCGCCGGCGTCGGCGGCCAGCGAGGCGGCCTTCTCGACGGCTACGTACGACGACTCCGATCCATCGGTACCGACGACAATGGTCCGGTAGGCGGTCATCTCTCCTCCAACTATGCGGGTCGGGTGCCTGCGTCCGGTGTCTCGGCATGTCGGGCACCGGCGCGGCGACTGCGCTCGACCATAGCCGCAATCCAGGCGGAAACAGCAGAAATCGCAACACATCACACTCGCCGATGTCGGGCTTTCCGCCCAGCGTTCGCACATCGAATGCCACAGGGCCTCAGCGACCTGCGCGGATTCTATTTCGCACCGGTAAACCTGTGAGACATCACAACCGCGGTGAAGGTTCTTCTGTGCCTGGGATATTCATCACAAGATACCGTTCCCGTGCCGCCGCCGCGGCGGAACGGGTTCGCCGCACGAACGCGGCTACGGCCCTCGAGAGCCCCTTGACCAGTTGCGTTGCGGCCTGCCGCGCTTGCTTCCGCCACGGAACCGATATCCGTCCGCGGCCCGCCGCTTCCGAATAGCGACCGTTTATCGGCCGGATTCAGCCGGCCGGCCGGGATGCCGCGACCAAATCGGACGCCGCACGCGAGGAATGCCGCGCGTACTCCAGCGGCGCCATTCCGACCTCCGCGGTGAACTCGCGAGAGAAATGCGCCTGATCGAAATAGCCGAGTTCGACGGCCAGCGTGGCCAAATCCGCGTGCCTCCCGTTCGCGAGCAGTTCCGCGCCGTCCTGCAACCGATAGCGACGCAGCACCCACTTCGGCCCCGCGCCGACATAGCGCCGGAACATCCGCTGCAGGGTGCGGACAGGCACGCCGAATCGCTCGGTGACCTGATCCACCCTGGTGAGCGACCGGTCGTGCTCCATGTCGTGCACGATGCGCGTCACCAACAGGAACGTCGGATCGTGACCGCCCGCGCGCGGCGCGAGGAACGCCTCGACCAGCGCGCGGCGGTCCTCGTCGGACGCGGCGGCAAGCACCCGTTCGGCGAGGTCGGCGGCGTCCGGAAACACCTCGGCGAGCGGCAACGACCGGTCGCGCAAAGAGCCGACGTCCAATCCGGTGAAAGCGCCGAACCCGCCCGCGTGAAATCGGGCGCCGAAGGTCATCCCCAGCCCGGTCAGCTCGCGGGTGAACTTGGTGGTGCACACGCCGGTGACGAAGCCGCCGACGCGCTGTTCGGACCGTTCGAAAGTGACGTTCACGCACGGAAAAGGCAGTACCTCCGCGACATACGGAGGACAGCCGCGCAGATCCCAGCGCACCGCCCAGTACCAATCCACGAATTCGCCGACCCTCGGCCCCGCCGGGAGCCGGGCCAGGCTCCGATGCCGGGATTGCTCCCTCGGATGCAGTATTCCCTTCTCGCTGTCCGGCGGTGTCCGTCCCTCAGTGGCCATCACGCCTTCTCCTCGACGGGTGTCGCTTTCTTACAAGATCGGGCGCGCCCGCCCTGACACGATTCAAGTCATGACGACATCGGTGAATCCCATCCCCTCCGGCTACCACTCGATCACCTGTTTCCTCGCGGTCGCGGACGGGAACAAGGCCATCGACTTCTACTCCGCGGTCTTCGGCGCGAAGGTGGTCAGCCGCAACGACCTGCCAGACGGCCAGCCGGCGCACGCCGAACTCGAGATCGGCGATTCGACGCTGCAACTCGGTATGCCCATGCCCGCCAACGGGGTTCAGGCACCGAACGGCGAGTGGGTGCACACCTCGGTCGTGCACTACTGTCCCGACGTCGACGCCGTCGTGCAGCGCGCGGTCGAGCACGGCGCACGCAGCGTCGAGGAACCGCAGACCTTCGTCACCGGCGACCGCTTCGGCGTCGTGATCGACCCGTTCGGCCACCGCTGGGCGGTGATGACCCGGGTCGAGGACGTCTCGCGCGAGGAGGCCGCGCGCCGGGTCGACGAATGGATGGCGACGCAGAGCTGAGGACACGAGGGCGGACGCCACCGCGACTCAGCTCAGTCCGGCGGCGTCCATGCCGCGCAGTTCCTTCTTCAGGTCGGCGATCTCGTCGCGCAGCCTGCCCGCGAGCTCGAATTGGAGTTCGCGGGCCGCGTTCATCATCTGCGCGGTGAGTTCCTTGACCAGATCGGCGAGTTCGGCGCGCGGCATCGCCTTGATGTCGCGGCCCTCGTAGACTCCGGCGCTCACCGCTCGGCCCGGCTCGCCCTGGGCGCGGCGTCCCCGGCTGACGTTGCGCCCGGAGCCGCCGACCTCGACCTCGTCGGCCTCGCGGTATACCTGGTCGAGGATGTCGGCGATCTTCTTGCGCAACGGCTTCGGGTCGATGCCCATCTGCTCGTTGTAGGCGACCTGCTTGGCCCGGCGCCGCTCGGTCTCCTCGATCGCGTGGCGCATGGAGTCGGTGACGGTGTCGGCGTACATGTGCACCTCACCGGAGACGTTGCGGGCCGCGCGGCCGATGGTCTGGATGAGGCTGGTACTGCTGCGCAGGAAGCCTTCCTTGTCGGCGTCCAGGATGGCGACGAGCGAGACCTCCGGCAGGTCGAGACCCTCGCGCAGCAGGTTGATGCCCACCAGCACGTCGTACTCGCCGAGACGCAGCTGGCGCAGCAGCTCGACGCGGCGCAGCGTGTCGATCTCCGAGTGCAGGTACCGCACCCGCACGCCGAGCCCGAGCAGGTAGTCGGTGAGGTCCTCGGCCATCTTCTTGGTGAGCGTGGTGACCAGCACCCGCTCGTCGCGGTCGGTGCGCTGCCTGATCTCGTGCACCAAGTCGTCGATCTGGCCCTTGGTCGGCTTCACGACCACCTGCGGGTCGACGAGCCCGGTCGGGCGGATGACCTGCTCGACCACCTCGCCGCCCGCCTGCCCGAGTTCGTACGGGCCCGGCGTCGCGGACAGGTAGACCGTCTGCCCGATGCGGTCGGCGAATTCCTCCCAGGTGAGCGGACGGTTGTCGACCGCGGACGGCAGCCGGAAGCCGTACTCGACGAGGTTCCGCTTGCGTGACATATCGCCCTCGTACATGCCGCCGATCTGCGGCACGGTGACGTGCGACTCGTCGATGACGAGCAGGAAGTCCTCGGGGAAGTAGTCGAGCAACGTCGCGGGCGCCGATCCGGCCGGGCGGCCGTCGATGTGGCGCGAGTAGTTCTCGATGCCGGAGCAGAAACCGACCTGCCGGATCATCTCCAGGTCGTACTGGGTGCGCATGCGCAGGCGCTGCGCCTCCAGCAGCTTGCCCTGCCGCTCGAGCTCGGCGAGGCGCTCCTCGAGCTCCTGCTCGATGTCGCGGGTGGCGCGCTCCATGCGTTCCGGACCCGCCACGTAGTGGGTCGCCGGGAAGATGCGCACCGTGTCCACCTTGCGCACCACGTCACCGGTCAGCGGGTGCAGGTAGTAGAGCGCCTCGATCTCGTCGCCGAAGAACTCGATGCGCACCGCGAGCTCCTCGTAGGAGGGAATGATCTCGACGGTGTCACCGCGTACCCGGAAAGAGCCGCGAGTGAAGGCCATGTCGTTGCGGGTGTACTGCACGTCGACCAGCAGCCGCAGCAGCGCGTCGCGGTCGATCTCGGTGCCGACCTCCAGCTGCACCGAGCGGTCCAGGTAGGACTGCGGCGTGCCGAGGCCGTAGATGCACGACACCGAGGCGACCACCACCACGTCGCGCCGGGAGAGCAAGCTCGAGGTCGCCGAGTGGCGCAACCGCTCCACGTCGTCGTTGATCGAGCTGTCCTTCTCGATGTAGGTGTCGGTCTGGGCGATGTACGCCTCGGGTTGGTAGTAGTCGTAGTACGAGACGAAGTACTCGACCGCGTTGTGCGGCAACATCTCGCGCAGTTCGTTGGCCAGCTGGGCGGCGAGCGTCTTGTTCGGCGCCATCACCAGGGTGGGGCGCTGCAACTTCTCGATGAGCCATGCCGTGGTGGCCGACTTGCCGGTGCCGGTGGCGCCGAGCAGTACGACGTCGCGCTCCCCCGCCTTGATCCGGCGCTCCAGTTCCGCGATGGCCGCGGGCTGGTCGCCGGCGGGGCGATGCTCGCTGACCACCTGGAACTGCCCGTCGGCGCGCTCGATGGCGCCGACGGGACGGAACTCCGAATGCGCGAGGGGCGTCTCGCCCTCGGCGGGAATCTCGGTAGCGAAAGCCATGACAATCAGCGTAGGCGCAGGCACCGACAGATTTCGCGGCCCGGTGACGCGGCAGGCGGCCCTGCCCTGTCAGTGGGGCCGAACTCCCCTCCTGCTCGGCCCCACTCCCGGCGGAGCGGAAACCGAACGGAACACTCGTGCCTGGGCCGCGGTCCAGAATATCGACAGCAGCTATCGCATGGCAAATGATGTAATTTGAATTTTCAATTATCCGCCCGCGGGCGCCGCGTCCACTGGCGTGCCCGGCTCCGCGGAAGCTCACGGGCGCGGCGGACGCACCGCGCGGTAATGTCCGAATTGCCCATTCCCGCAGGATAATCGGGCATCGAACCGCAACTTTTCGTGCCGCGCCGAGCCTGCAACCCGGGTGTACCCTGATCTGGTTCTGCACTAGGTAAGGACGTCGCCATGAGCACTCTGCTGCCGCTGTTCGTCGCCGCTCCCGCCGTCACGGGAATCGCCGGATACCTCGCTCGCGATCTGCGCCCCGCCGCACCCGCGACGTCCGCAGGAACCGCCGCGCCGCCGCCCGCGACGCCGCCGCATCGGCCTCTGGTGGAGTACTTCAACCTGGCGGAGCTCACCGTGACCGACGCGAAAGGCTTCGTCCGGCAGGTCGAGCGCTTCCAGGTCGAGCCGTGGGGGCTGTACATGGCACGCATGGTCGACGGATCCCGTTATCTGCAGTCCTGGCTGCTGCCCGGCCTTTCGGTCCGTGCGACCGTGGTCCACACGCGGGCCGGGCAGCACCGCAGCCGCGACTACGTGCTCGACGTCGGTGAGTTCGGCAAGATCGCGCCGCGGCGCTGGAAAGCCGTCGATCAATATCTGGACGTCGTTGTGCGCCATCGTCGTTCGACCCATTTGCACGGCGTCGGCGACCTGCTCGCCGCGCACGCGGCGGGCCTGGTGGACACCGCCCAGGCGCACCGCGCCGTCGAACGGGCCACCGCCGCACTGGACGGGCTCGCGGCGCACGACCACGACGTCGAACGCTGGCTCACCGCGCACGACATCACGTTGACCTGGATGTGACCAGCGCGCTCGTCGTCAGCGCTCGACGGAACGGCCGCGACGGTAGATTCTGACTGCATGACACAGGCACCAGCAGTGAACGTGCACCGACCCAAGGTCGAGTACTTCGACATCGCGAGCCTGACCAACACGGATCCCAAGGGATACGTGCGCCCGGTCGAGCGCTATCGCGTCGAACCGTGGGGCCTGTACATGGCGCGCACCGCCGACCACCCGCAGTTCCACTACGTGGAGTCCTGGCTGCTACCCGAACTCGGTCTTCGCGCAACCGTTTTCCACTACAACCCGGCGCACCGCCGCGATCAGGACTACTACCTCGACCTCGGCGAGTTCACCAGAATCGAACCGAAGAAGTGGCGGTCGGTCGACCACTACCTCGACATCGTGGTGCGCTCCGAGCGCGAGACCGTGCTGCTCGACGTGGACGAACTGCTCGCCGCGCACGCTGCGGGCCTGATCGGCACGACCGAGGCCCAGGCCGCCATCCACCACGCGACCGCCGCGATCGACGGGATCGCCGCGCACGGCCACTCGCTGGATCGCTGGCTCGCCGGCCACGACATCGAGCTGACCTGGCTCTGATCGCACCGACCCGGGTACACCGATCGCCCGGCGGGAGCGTTCCCGCCGGGCGATCGCCCTCGACAGTGTGTGATGCCGGTCGGCGGCCCCTCGCCGCGGCAGCCGATCAGCCCGAAAGACCTGGAAGCAGCCCGCCGAGCCCGCCGCCGCACGCACCGGCGCTTCCGGTGCTGCCGCCGCGTTCGACGACGTTCACCGTCACCGAGTCGCTGATCAGCAGCTGCCGCGCCTCCAGTTTGTGCGCCCCCGCCGTCGCGGGCGTCCACGTCAGGCTGACCTTGTTGCTGGTCAGCGAAGGCTTGACCGGACTGCCCGGAATCGCCTCGCCGTTGTCGGTGAATTTCACCTCGGTCAGCCGGTCGACGTCGACGCGAGCCGTCACCGTGTAGGTGCAGCCGACGGTGTGCTTGGTCCCCGACACGGTGACGTCGCCGACCCAGGCCGAGGCGTGCGGCGCGGCGAGGACCGCGACCGCGGTCATGGCGCCGAAGGCGGTGACGCCGAATCCCGCGCGACGCAGGTGGCGATGTGGTGCTGTCATGCTGATCGAACTTCCTGTGCTCCCAACCCACTTCCCGGTGGGCAGGCGCAACGCTACACACGCGGAGCCGCGCGCACGGCGTTTCTGAAATAAAGATGTTTCACCTTCGGCGCGGCCCAGTCCCCGCTAGGCTGCGCCGTTTGCGAAGCGCTTGCCCATCGGCCGCCCGAGGCGTGATGCCGGGGTGGCGGCATCACGTCGAGGAGAAATGCCGGAAATTCTGGTACGGCCGTTCGGTCGGCTGGGATGGACAACCGCCGGGGGCGGACAGAATGGCTTCAGCCAACCAGAATCGAATACGGCACAGCGGCATCGATACCTATGAGTCGGCCGATATGACGGCCGCCACTTCCACCGCCCGAAAGTTGCCTTCCGGCATTTCGGAATTTTTCCGGCCAAATCGCCCGAAATGGTCAGCCCCGTTCGCGCGGCCATATGGTCAGGACACCGTTCGTCGTCACACCATTCGAGCGACCGGCGCCGCGCACCTCTCGCCCGAAGAGACGCCTCGCGCCTACCGGACGGTCAGTCGAGCACCCGCTGATACACCGAGTCGAACCACGGTTCCTTCACCGCGTAGTACGCCTCCGACGCGCCCTCCCCCGTGAGCCCGGCCGCCTTGGCCTCCGCCTCGCGCTTCACCGCGAGGTACTCCTCGCGCGCCGCCGCGTCGCCGCGCAACCAGTCACGGAAGGCCAGCGCGAACCGCTGGCCGGGCGACCCTGCCACCCGGATGTGCACGTTGGCGAGACGGCCGGGGTCGGCGTTGCCGTGCAGCCGCTTGGCCCAGCGGGTCAGGTCGGCGCCATCGGGATCACCCTCGGTCGGCTTCGGATTGTCATGTGCGACATGGACTTTCGCGGGGAACCCGGCCGCGCCCAGCGCATCGCGCAGCCCGTCGGCAGCCGCGAGATCGGCGACGGTGATCTGGAGATCCAGCACGTCCTTGGCGGGCAGGCCAGGCACCGCCGTGGAACCGATGTGGTCGATACGGGAAGCCGCTGCGCCGCAAGCCACCCACAGTCGCGCGATGAGCCGCTGGGCCTGCGCGGCCCATTCCGGATCGTGCGGCGCCAGCCGCATTTCGTGTGCGGCCGCGGGCGTCCCGGTGCGCAGGTTGCGCTCGAACGGGATGAGGCGCTCCTCCCACAGCCGGTGCACCGCGGTGTCGATCGCGCCCGCCGGGCCGCTGTTGTCCAGTAGCACGTCGGCCACCGCGCGCCGCTGTTCGTCCGTCGCCTGCGCTGAAATTCGCGCCCGCGCATCGGATTCCGAGACGCCGCGAAATTCCGCGAGACGGCGAATTCGAGTTTCCGCGTCGACGTCGACGATCACCACCAGATTCATCAACGGCGCCAATCCGTTTTCCACCAGCAGCGGAATATCCTGCACCACAATGGCGTCCGCCGGTGCCGCCGAAATCAATTCCGCCGTGCGCTTTCCGACGAGCGGATGGGTAATGGAATTCAGGGTTGCGCGGGCCGCGTCGTCGGCGAACGCGACGGCCGCGAGCGCGGGGCGGTCCAGGCCGCCGTCCGCCGCGAGTATGCCGGGGCCGAACGCCTCGACCAAGGCCGCGAGCCCCTCGGTGCCCGGCGCGACCACTTCTCTGGCGATCAGGTCGGAATCGACGATCACCCCGCCGCATTCGGCGAGGATCCGCGCCACCGTCGACTTGCCAGCTCCCATGCCTCCGGTGAGGCCGATCCGCAACATTCGTTCAGTTTCGCATCCGCCGCCCCGTGCCGCCCTGCCGCCCGGCACCGCGCCCGCGTCCGCGTCCGCGATGGCGCCGATTACCCAGTCGCCCCTCGAATTCCACGCACGACCCTGCTAATTGCCCGTTCCGTGACGCGGCCGAGACCAATTCGCAACATTTTCGCCTCGGCCGCCGAGCGACTCGGCAAGTTTCCGACACGCCGAGGCAATTACTTCCGCAAAATACTGTGTCGGCAGTTTCGTTCCGCTAATCTTCGCCGTGGCGATCCAGGCCGATACCAGCAAGCAAAGGAAAACCATTGGGCACCAGAATCAACCAGGCGGGTCGCCACCGTCTGGGCATGGCGGGCAGGATGCACTGCACCCAGATCCCCGCTGTCGCGGCCGCGCTCGCAGAGCACCGCCGTTCATGGTTCACCGCACTGATCAGTCCCGCCCGGCACAGTTTCGCGGCCATGCGAAAACGCTCCACCATGGCCACGACCTACTGGGTACCGGCGACCGCCAGCTGAGCTTGCCAGACGACAGTGGCCCAGCCTCTCGGCTGGGCCACTGTCGTGTGCCTGGCACGGCTCAGAGTCGAGCGCTCTCGACGACCGCGGTGAACTCCCGTACCTCGGCACGGAATCGGGCAAGCCCCTCCCGGTCGAGGCCGGTGGCGTCGGCCACCCGCCGGGGCACGTCCCGCGCGCGCTCACGCAGCGCCGCGCCCGCTTCGGTCGGTCGCACCAGCACCGACCGCTCGTCCTCCGCGGAGCGCACCCGGCTCAGCAATCCCGTCGTCTCCAGCCGTTTCAGCAACGGCGACAACGTCCCCGAGTCGAGGTCGAGCGCCTCGCCCAGCTCTTTCACCGTCACGGTTTCGCGCTCCCACAGCACCAGCATCACCAAATACTGCGGATAGGTCAGCCCGAGGTCGTCCAGCATCGGCCGATAGAGCCGCGTGAGCGCCCGCGAGGCGGCGTACAGCGCGAAGCACACCTGGTTGTCGAGCTGGAGCTCGCTCGTCTGTGTCATGGTCACCACCTCTTTTTCGAAGGTAGTAGCCGATTCAGTGGCCTGCAATTCACCCGGCGCGATCCGGCGCGGGCGCCAGGGCGATCTTGGCGTTGCGACCTGGGCGTTCGCTGGCGGCCGCGGCCTCGGCCGCACGGTCGAGCGGGTGGACGGCCGCGACCGTCAACCGCAGTTCGCCGCTCGCGGCCAGCTCCACCAGTTCGCGCAGCACCCTGGTGCGCTCGGCGGCGCCGATCTCCTCGGCCCGCTTCGCGCCCCAAAAGCCTTTCACGACTACCTGTTTGAAGATGAGAGTGCCCGGCGAGAGGGTCCACGGCTGACCCGAGAGCGCACCGAAGGAGATCAGCTCGCCGTTCGGCGCGAGCAGCTCGAGCAGGTCGGCGCCCGCGCGTCCACCGACCTGATCCACGGCGCGCACGATCGGCGCGCCAGAGGTGGCCGCAGCGGCCTGGGCGAGCCAGTCGTCGGCCTCGGTGTCGACGACCGGTTCGTAGCCGAGTTCGCGCAGTGCCCGCACCGACGCCTGGCCGCGCACCAGATTCAGCACCCGCACGCCGCGCCGCCGGGCCAGCAGGTTCATCAGCCGTCCCACCGCACCGTTCGCGGCGTTGATCACCACCCAATCCCCCGCGGCGACGCGCAGATCGTCCAGCAGCACCGCGGCGCTGAACGGCATCGCGAGCAGCTGGGCCGCGGTCTCGTCGTCGACCGATTCGGGCACCGGCAGCGCCTGCGCCGCCTTCGCGACGAAGTACTCGGCCCACACCGCGGTCGCGCCGGACACCGCCACCCGCTGACCCACCGTCCGGTCGGTCACGCCCGGGCCGACGGCGTCGATCCGCCCGACCCCCTCGGTGCCCGGGATGGCGGGCAGCGAGGGCCGGTAGCCGTAGACGCCGCGGATGATCGCGAGATCGTGGTTGTGAATCGGGGCGAGATCGAGGGCAATGCGCACCTCACCGGGGCCCGGCTCGGGCACCGGCCGATCCGCCGTGGTCAGCACGTCCTTCGGCTCTCCGAATCCTTCGATGACAACCGCTCGCACCATGCCTCCTCTGCTCGTTCGACGGGGATACCGCATCCAGAGTAGAACGCAACTGAATTGTGTCCAATCAAATTGGGCGTGCGTTATGTCACTGGCGCATGACAGGTGGCCGTGTCGTGTCACCGAGCCGGGCGCGGGTGACACGACGAAGACCGATCAGTCCGCGGCCGATTCTCCCGCGGCGCGACGCGCGGTCCACGCGTCGACCACACCGTTCAGCTGAGCCACCACGGACGCCAACCCCGACAGATCGCCGCCGAGCTGGTAGGACCGCAGCTCGGCGGGCGCGGGCAGCTTCTCGACGATCTCGGGCAGGCTGGCCACCAGGTTCGCCCGGATACTCGCGTCGTTCTGCGCGTTGGCGGCGGCGACCCGCTCCCGCTCCAACTGCACGACCAGCAGCTCACCCTCGTGCTCGGCCCGCTGCCGCGCCGTGGCCAGCGCCAGTTCGCCGTCCACCTCCTGGCGGCGCAGTTCTTGGCGCAGGCGCAGGTTCTCGAGCTGTTCGGCGTGCTGTTCGCGCTCCAAGCGCACCGCGTGCAGCGCCGTCTGCTGCGCCAGCTCGGCGACCGCGCGACGGTCGTCGTGCTCGCGGGTGGTGCGCCGCATCTTCTCCGCCGTCTCGCGGTCGAATCGCTCCGCCTCGGTCCGGGCGCGCAGCTGCGACAGTTCGCGCTCGTTCTCGATGCGACGTTCCTCGCTCGACCGCTGCGCGGCCGCCTCCCTGGCCGAAACGGCTTCCTGCGCGGTGAGTTCCGCGAGCCGGGCGACTTGGTTCTGTTCGGTGCGGTAGGGCTTCTGCAGGTTCTCCCACAGCGTCGACGAGCTGACCACCGCCTCCTTGATCTGCACGGTGACGATGCGCAGGCCGAGACCGCGGTCGCCGCCGTCGGCCCGCGCGTCGCCGCTGCCTTCGGCGACCGCGCGCAACCGGGCGGTGAGCTCCTCGATGATCGGCTGCTTGTCGCTGAGCACGTCGCGTACGCCCATCGTGGACACCTTGTCCTTGATGGCCGCCTCGGCCTGTTCGCGCAGCTGAATATTGACCAGCCGCATGGGATCTTCGGCGTCGGAGAAGTCGAGCTTGCGGTACGCGGTGCCGAAATCCTCGATGATCCACTGCACGTAGCCCTGCACCAGCACGCCCTGCAATTCCCGGCAGATGCAGTACGCGTTGATCAGGATGGTCTGCATCGCGCCGGGCACCACGAGGTAGGAGTCGGCGGCCGGATTGTACCGGAACGACACACCGAGCCCGATGTGCAGCGGTTCCGCGCGTCCGCGCCTGGTGTGCACGACGAAAGCGTTGGGCGGCACCAGAACCGTTCGCCACCGCCAGACGCCGGTGACCCGGACCTCCACCGGCCCGGTCCCCTGCTCCGGCCCGCTCTGACCGACCCGCTGCGCCCGTTTAGCCAGCGCGCCCCGAGGCTGCGGCGGACCGCCGGGCGCTCCAGGTGCCGGCGCGACCGGCTTGCGCGTGCGCAGATCGTCCTCCAACGCCACCGACTGGGCGACGACCTGATCGAGATAAGTGTTCTTGCCCGGATTGCTCCCCATGGCCGGGCACACTACCGGCGAATACCGTCGCCCCCAACGACTTTCGCCCGCACGGAGCCGGGTCGGCGTGCCGTGCACAGCGCCTCCGACGCGCGCACGACCGAGCCCGAGTACCAGCGAGACCTATGCGCGTGGCGACTGCGGAGTGACCTGTCACACACCTGATAGTCACTTGCAGAAGCTGGCGGCACCGACATAGTGTGAAGTCACAAATTTGATAGTGACTTTCAGGTCACGGACGCCACGGAGGCGACATGACGCTACCGACCCTGACCGAGGAGCCGAGCCGCCCCGCCGCACCGCCGCCGCTGCGCGCGCTCGGGCACTGGGGCGCGACGATGGCGCGGCACCGCAGACTCGTGCTCGGCATCTGGCTGCTGCTCGCGATGCTCGGCGCCGCCGCCTATCCCCTGCTGCACGACCGGCTCGGCGCACCCGACTACACCGTGCCCGGCTCGGCGTCCAGCGAGGTGGATCATCTTGCGGTGCAACACTTCCCGCAGTTCGGCGCGGAACAGGAGCTGCTGGTCTTCCACTCGCCGCGCTTGACCGCCGACGCCCCCGAATTCCGCGCCGCCATCGATCGGGCGCTCGTCGCCGCACGCGAGACCTCGGGCGTGACCGGCGCGCTCGGACCGTTCCAAGGCAACGCCGCGACGCAGATCTCCGCCGACCGGCACACCGCGTTCGGCATCGTCGGCCTCGAGGGCGACATGTCCGAACGGGTCACCATCGCCGCCCGGTTGCAGTCGGCCGTCACGGCGGTGTCCGACGCCGACATCCGCGTCGCGATCACCGGATACGGCGCGGCGCAGGCCGATCTGATGGAGATCCAGAACGCCGACATGCAGCGCGCGGAGACGATCGGCCTGCCGGTCGCCGCGGCCGTCCTGGTCTTCGCGCTGGGCGCGGTGGCCGCGGCGACCCTGCCGATCACGGTGACCGCCGCGGGTATCGCCGCCGCCGTCGGCGGGCTGTTCGGCCTGACCACCTTCCTGACCTTCGACTCGCTGGTGCTCTCGGTCGCCACCATGATCGCCACCGGCACCGCGATCGACTACGCCATGTTCATCGTGAGCCGGTTCAACGAGGAACTGACCCGGCGCGGTGTGCGCGACCGTTCGTCGCGCGCGGAGATCCATGCCGCCGTCGCGGTCGCACTGGACACCACGGGACGGACCGTGCTCGCCTCCGGCCTCATCGTGCTGATCTCGCTGTGTTCGCTGGCCGTCGTCGGCCTTCCGATGCTCGACGGCGTCGCGGTCGGCGTGGTGACGGCCGTGCTCGCCACGCTCGGCGCGGCCGTCACGCTGCTGCCCGCGCTGCTGGCGACCC
>NZ_BDCF01000067.1 GCF_001613365.1 Nocardia xishanensis NBRC 101358 | reverse complement strand
AGGTGCGAGCCAGGGCGGTTCCGCCCAGCGCGGCGCGGGCCAGCACGGTTCCGGCCGGCGCGGGTCGGGTCAGCGTGGCTCGGCTCAGCAGGGATCGAGCCAGGGCGGTTCGGGTCAGCGCGGTTTCGGCCGCGGCGGCTCCGGGCAGGGCGCCCCGGCCCAGCGGTCCTCGTGGAGCCAGGGTCCGGCCAAGGCCCCTGCCGCGCGCAAGTCGAAGAACCCCAAGCCGCAGCGGCAGATCCCCGCGCAGCCGCTGCTGAGCAACGCCAAACCCGCCCGCCGCCAGAACGTCGAGCCCGCGCACACCGAGGGCCCGGTCAAGCTGCCATGGGGCGAGGGCGAGCGGTTGCAGAAGGTGCTCGCGAAGGCCGGTGTCGCCTCGCGGCGCGCGGCCGAGGAGATGATCGACCAGGGCCGAGTCGAGGTCGACGGCGCGATCGTGCGTGAGCAGGGCCTGCGCATCGACCCGCAGACGGCCGTGGTCCGCGTCGACGGAACCCGCGTCGTGGTTCGCGACGAGTTGGTGCACGTCGCGCTCAACAAGCCCAAGGGCTGGCAGTCCACCATGTCCGACGATCTGGGCAGGCCCTGCGTCGGTGACATCGTCGCCGAGCGCATCGCGGCAGGCCAGCGGCTGTTCCACGTCGGACGGCTCGACGCGGACACCGAGGGCCTGCTGCTGCTCACCAACGACGGCGATCTCGCGCATCGGCTGATGCACCCGTCGTTCGAGGTGTCCAAGACCTACCTGGCGACCGTCAACGGCGAGGTCAACAACAAGATCATCGGCAAGCGGCTGCGCGACGGCGTCGAGCTGGAGGACGGTCCCGCCAAGGTGGACCGCTTCCAGGTGCTCGAGCTGGGCGAGGGACGCTCGCTGGTGAAAGTGGTGTTGCACGAGGGGCGCAAGCACATCGTGCGCCGCCTGCTCGACGCGGTCGGCCATCCGGTGACCCGGCTGGTGCGCACCCATATCGGACCGGTGGCGCTGGGCGATCAACGGCCGGGCACCCTGCGCGTGCTCGGTCGCGATGAAATCGGCAAACTCTACGAGGCGGTGTCGTTGTGAACGGTGTGGAGATTCCGGTCGAGATTCCCGGCCCGGTGGCGGGCCAGGTTCCGCTGGTGGTCGCCATGGACGGGCCTTCTGGCACCGGCAAGTCCAGCGTCTCCCGGCGCCTCGCCACCCGGCTCGGCGCCCGCTATCTCGACACCGGCGCCATGTACCGCGTAGCCACGCTGCGGGTGCTGCGGACGGGCATCGAGCTCACCGACACCGCGGCGATCGGCGCCGCGGTCAAGGAGCTGCCGCTGACGATCGGCACCGATCCCAGCCACGAGGTGATCGAGCTCGACGGCGAGGACGTGTCCGCCGAGATCCGCGGCGACGCGGTCACCAAGGCGGTTTCGGCCGTGTCGGCGGTGCCCGAGGTGCGCGAGCTGCTCGTCGCGTTGCAGCGTGAGATCACCGCGTCGGCCCAGCGCATCGTCGTGGAAGGCCGTGACATCGGCACCGTGGTGCTGCCCGACGCGGACGCCAAGATCTATCTGACCGCCTCCGCGGAGGCGCGCGCCGAACGGCGCAACCAGCAGAACATCAGGGAAGGTCGCGGCGACGATTACGCGGCCGTGCTCGCCGACGTGCAGCGTCGCGACAACCTCGACTCCACCCGCAAGGTGTCCCCGCTGCGTCCCGCCGAGGACGCGGTGCTGGTCGACACCAGCGAGCTGAGCATGGACGAGGTCATCGACGAGCTGTATCGCGTTGTCGCGCAGCAGATTTCGACTATCGGAGGGAATCGGTGACCGAAGACGTCCTGGCAGGCGACGGTGTATGGAGCGACGAAACCGACTGGGAGATCGCCGATCTCGTAGGTGAGCAGGAGGGCGAAGAACACCTCGCCATGCCGACGCTCGCGGTGGTCGGTCGCCCGAACGTCGGCAAGTCCACCCTGGTGAACCGGATCCTCGGCCGCCGCGAGGCCGTCGTCGAGGACGTCCCCGGCGTCACCCGCGACCGCATCTCCTACGAGGCGAGCTGGTCCGGGAGGCGGTTCCTGGTGCAGGACACCGGCGGCTGGGAGCCCGACGCCAAGGGCCTGCAACAGCATGTCGCCCGCCAAGCCGAGGTGGCCATGGCGACCGCCGACGCGATCCTGCTCGTGGTCGACGCGACCGTCGGGGCGACCGCCACCGACGAGGCCGCGGTCAAGAAGCTGCGCCGGTCGAAGATCCCGGTCATCCTGGTCGCCAACAAGGTCGACGATCAGCGCGTCGAGTCCGAGGCCGCTTCGCTGTGGTCGCTCGGCCTCGGCGAGCCGCGGATGGTCTCCGCCGCGCACGGCCGCGGCACCGGCGACCTGCTCGACGACGTGCTCGACGTGCTGCCCGAGACGCCGCGCGAGGGCACCGGCGGCGCCGGGCCGCGCCGCGTCGCGCTGGTCGGCAAGCCGAACGTCGGCAAGTCCAGCCTGATGAACAAGCTGTCCGGCGACGAGCGCTCGGTGGTGCACGATGTCGCGGGCACCACCGTCGATCCGGTCGACTCGCTCGTCGACTTGGGCGGCAAGATCTGGAAGTTCATCGACACCGCGGGCCTGCGCCGCAAGGTCGCCAACGCCAGCGGCACCGAGTTCTACGCTTCGCTGCGCACCAAGTCGGCGCTGGAGGCTTCCGAGGTGGCGATCATGCTCATCGACGCCTCGCAGCCGATCACCGAGCAAGACCTGCGGGTGATCAGCCTGGTCGCCGACTCCGGCCGGGCGCTGGTTCTTGCCTTCAACAAGTGGGACCTGGTCGACGAGGACCGCCGCCTCCAGCTGGAGAAGGAGGTCGACCGCGAACTGGTCCGGGTGCCGTGGGCGCAGCGCGTCAACATCTCCGCCCACACCGGCCGCGCCGTGCAGAAGCTGGTGCCTGCCATGGAGACCGCGCTCGAATCCTGGGACAAGCGCATTCCCACAGGCCGCCTCAACACCTGGCTCAAGGAAGTCGTCGCGGCGACCCCACCGCCGATGCGCGGCGGCCGCCTGCCCCGCGTCCTCTTCGCGACGCAGGCCTCCACCCGTCCGCCCACCTTCGTGCTGTTCACCACCGGATTCCTGGAGGCGGGCTACCGCCGCTTCCTGGAACGCCGCCTGCGCGAGGAATTCGGATTCGACGGATCGCCGGTGCGCATCTCGGTGCGCGTGCGCGAGAAGCGGGACCGGAAGAAGTAGTTCGCAGCTGTCGCGGGCCCCGGGAGGACGACGTCCACCCGGGGCCCGCGCTGCCCCTGGATCGGAGCGGTCAGGCCGACTGTTCGGCGTGCTCGATGAGCCCCGCCACGACCTCGGGGAAGTCGGCGGTGATCTGCGGGCCGATCTCGGGGCCCGCGGTATCCGCAGCGGGGCCGGTGATCTCGGTCCGGTAGATCACGCGAGTCTGTCCCGACGGCAACGACTCGAGACGGTGCACGGTGAGGATGTCGAAACCGTCACCGGTGAAGACGTCGCTCCACAGTTCGCCCGGCACGATCTCCACGAAGCGGAGTTCGACCGTATCCCCGTCGGGGGAAGTCATGCGGAAGGTGGTGCCCGGCGCGAAAGGACCGTCCAGCTCGAAGGTTTGGATGCCCGGATTCCATTCCGGCCAGCGGTTCGGATCGGACCAGCTGCGCCACAGCGCCTCCGGGCTCACGGTTGTCTCGGCGCTGTGCTCGTACTTCCACATGCCGTTGTTGTATCACCGCATACCGACACTCTCGTTCCGCCTCGAGACCGGGTTGGCGAATCCCAGTTCACTCTCGGACCGTGTCCGTTCCGACCCGATGCGGTCGATCGCGGAGTGCGGGTGACACTGAGAACATGACGGACGGTGGCGGTACGAGACGGTGGCGGGGTGTGGCCGCGCTGCGGCCGGGACGGCTGGTGATCGTCGGGCAGATCGGGACCGCCGCGTTGCACGCCCATCACACGGTGCAGGTCATCGTTGCCGCCGAGGACATGGTGCTCGCGGACCGAGCGGGGGAGCGAGTGGTCTGCCGCGCGGCCGTCGTTCCACCGGATGTGGCCCACGCGGTCGTACGCGGTGCCTCGCACGGCGCGGTGGCGCACTTGGAGCCGGAGTCGGCGCCGGGCGCACGGTGGGCAGCAGCGGTACACTCCCGCGACTCGGCTCGCGGATGGACCTGTTCCGCAAAGGAATTGCAGCTCGACGCGCTCAGCGAATGGTTGCGTGACGAGGAGCGCGTTGGCGCATCCGCGGGGCGACGGGTGGATGGCGGAGCGGTCGCGGATCAGCGCGTGCTCGACGGGGCCGCCGAGCTGGGCTCGGTCGAACGGGCGACCGCCGAGCAGCACGTGCTCGGCGAGGCGTCCACCGGGCAGCATGTGTGCGAAGGGGCGTCCGCCGAATTGGGTACGGGCGAAGATGCGTCCGCCGAGCTGACGATCAGCGGCATGCTCACCGATGAGGCATCCTCCTTCGTCGACTGGGTGCGCTCGGCGCTCGGTTCGGAATCGGAGGCGGTGTGGCTGCGGATCGGCATGGCGGGCGAGGCGGTACGCCATCCCGCCGTAGCCGAAGTGCTGCGACTGCTGCCGGAGCGAATCTCCGCCGGGCCCGTGCGGCTCGCCGAGCTCGCGCGTGCCGTGCATCTGTCGGAAAGCCGTCTGGCCCACGTCTTCTCGGCCGAACTCGGGCTGCCGTTCCGCCCGTATCTGCGCTGGCTGCGGATGCAGCGCGCCGCGGAACTGCTCGCGGCCGGACATTCGCTCACCGAAGTGGCGCACCAGGCAGGCTTCGCCGACAGCGCGCACCTGACCCGCGTCTGCCGCAGCATGTTCGGCGCTCCCCCTTCGGACTTCAACGACCTGAACTGGAACGCCACCGTCTAGAGGTCCGTCTTCGCATACCGTCAGCACGCCTCGCAGACTTTGTAAGGTCTGCGAGGCGTTGAAACGGTGTGCGAGGTCGGATGGAGGTGCAGCAGGTTTGTTCAAGGCGGCGGCGTGGTTGGGCGGCGATGCTTCGAGGGTAGAGATGTTGCAGGAGTGCAGGAGGAACCATGGCACCTATGCCGCCCACCGTTCGTACCTCGTTCGAAGAAGAACTGCGTGCCGCGACCGACGCCACCGATCTCGGCGATATGTGGCGTGCGTTGGAGCGCGCGCACATCCTGTCGCAGCGGTGGCCGTGGCCGCATACCCGCTCGCACTGGCACATGCTGCGGCTGGCGTTGCGGTGCCGCGATCGGAAGGAGGCGTTGGGTCAGGTGGTTCGGCTGTCGGGCGCGGGGCTCGGTTCGTCGCTGGGCCGGGTGCCGATCGGCAACACCGGTCGCACCGCGGTCGGCATCATGACGCCCATGCCGATCCCGGCCGACCTGGCCGCCATTCTCGAAGCGGGGCGCGGCGAGGCCGCCCGCATCTAGCCCGGAATCTCTACTACAGCCTGTCGTTTCGAGCGTAGGATGGCGGCGACCGGAAACATCCGCGACGAGCGAAGGGGAGGCGGACAATGCGAACCGTTCGGCGTATTCGGAGCCACATACAGGCGTTCCGGCGGGCCCGCCGGAATCGCACCGATCTGGTCGCGTGGCTGGGGCGCAGGCCGCAGCTGCTGGTGAGCACGGCGGTCTACGAGACGATGACGATCTTCGCCAACCGTCTCGACCCGCACCTCAAAGACCTGGCCGAGCTGAAGACCGCGAGCCTGGTGAACTGCGAGTTCTGTCTCGACATCGGCTCGGCCATCGCGCAGTACAGCGGAATCACCGAGCGTCAGATCACCGAGTTGCCGCACTATCGCACCAGCGACGCCTACACCGAGCTGGAGAAACTCGTGATCGCCTACGCCGAGGCCGTCACGACGACACCGGCCGTCGGCCTCGATGAACTGCGCGCCCAGCTGCTCACCCACCTCGGCAAGGCGGAACTCACCGAGCTGGCCGCCGCGATCTCCTGGGAGAACCAGCGCGCCCGCCTCAATCAGGCGCTCGGCGTGCGACCCACCGGCATGGCCGAGGGCATGGCGTGCGCGATTCCCGAGACTCGAGCGGGCTGACCCGGAGTGCCTAATGGGATGGCGGGGCCTCCCCCTGGCATCATCCGACCATGGTCATTCCCAGCGTATTGCCGGAACGTCCGTCCATTGGAACCCCCTTTCGGACCGGGTGGCCGGTCCGCCTCGCCGATACCGACCGCGAACACCGGCTCCGCCTCGACGCGGTGGCCCGCTATCTGCAGGACATCGGCTTCGAACATCTCGACGCGGTGGAGGACGGTGACTCGCACCGCGGCTGGGTGGTACGCCGCACCGTGGTCGACGTGCTGAAGCCGGTCGCGTGGGGCGAGCGGGTCACCCTGCACCGCTGGTGCTCGGCCCTGTCCAACCGCTGGTGCAATATGCGCGTGCAGATCGTCGGCAGCGGGGGCGGCCTCATCGAGACCGAGGCATTCCTGATCCACTTCGGCATCGACAGCGGCGTGCCGACCCGGATGAGCGACCGCTTCATGGCCCCGATGCTGGCCAGCACCACCGAGCACCGCCTGCGCTGGCAATCCGCCCTCACCGAGCCCATGCCCGACACGGCGGCGGCCGAGGTCGAGGTGCTGCCGTTTCCGCTGCGGGTGGCCGACATCGACGTGCTCGATCACGTCAACAACGCGGTCTACCTGGCTGCGCTCGAGGAACTGCTGGCGAGGCACAGCGATCTGCTCACCGCCCCGTACCGGGTGATCATCGAGTACTCCAAGCCGCTCGAATCCGGGGACCAGGTCCAGGTGGTCGGCCGTCGTGCGGGCGACACCCTGGACGCGTGGCTCGCCGCGGGCGGCGAAGCGCGCGCGGTTGCCCAGGTGACCCCGCTCTGACCGGGCGGGAGGTCAGGGCTCCGCGAAACCCGTGACCTAGATCCTTAGTTGATCTAACGTGTTCGTCAGGGGGCCGGTGGCTCATCGTGGAGGCGGACCAATGGTGGACCAAGCACGGACCGCGCGACAGACCGAGCGGATCGCGCGGTTGTACGCCGAACATCGGCAGATCAGGGACGCGGCGCCGAGCCGCGAGATCAGCGCGGAGATCCGGCTGCCGGGAATACCGCTGCCGCGGATCGTGCAGACCGTGATGACGGGCTACGCCGAGCGCCCCGCGCTCGGGCAGCGATCGGTGGAGCTGAGCACCGATCCGCGGACCGGCCGACGGAGGACGCGGCTGCTGCCGGACTTCGACACGCTGACCTACGGCGAGGTATGGGCGCGCGTCGGCGCGGTCGCTGCCCACTGGTACCACGAAATACCTGTGCGCGCAGGCGATTTCGTCGCCATCCTCGGCTTCACCAGCACCGAGTACACCGTCCTGGATCTGGCGTGCGTTCACCTCGGCGCCGTCGCGGTTCCGCTGCAATCCGGTGCGACCGTCGCGCAGCTGCGCCCCATCCTCGCCGAGACCGCTCCGCGAGTCGTCGCCACCGGCCTCGACCTGCTCGACCATGCCGTGGACGCGGTGGTCGACGGTCATGCGCCGGATCGTCTGATCGTGTTCGACTACCACTCCGGCGACGACGATCACCGGGAGGCGCTGGAATCGGCCCGCCGCCGCCTGGCGGGCGCTTCGATCGTGATCGAAACTCTCGACGACGTCGTCGGCCGCGGCCGCGGACTCCCGCCCGTGCCGCCGCACGAACCCGACGACGACGCGCTGGCGCTGCTCATCTACACCTCGGGCAGCACAGGAACGCCGAAGGGCGCGATGTACACCGGCGGCTTGGTGACCGCGATGTGGCTGGCCCAGCCGTTGGTCGCGTCGATCAACCTCAACTACATGCCGATGAGTCACGTGGCGGGCCGGATGAGCCTGTACGGGGTACTCTCTCGCGGCGGCACGGCCTATTTCGCCGCGGCGAGCGATATGTCGACGTTGTTCGAGGACATCGCCCTGGTGCGGCCCACCGAGCTGTTCTTCGTTCCGCGCGTGTGCGACATGGTCTTTCAGCGGTACCAGAGCGAGTTGGATCGCAGGTCGGGATCGGACGGCGCATCCGCCGACCTCGAGGAGGCGGTGAAAACCGAACTGCGGGAAGACTTCTTCGGCGGTCGCTATATGACCGCGATGTGCGGCAGCGCCCCGCTGGCCGCCGAGATGAAGACATTCGTGGAGTCCGTTCTCGATCTGGAACTGCACGACGGCTACGGCTCCACCGAGGCGGGCGGCGGCCTGGTGATCGACACGTTGGTGCGCAGACCCCCCGTGCTCGACTACAAGCTCGTCGACGTGCCGGAACTCGGCTATTTCCATACCGATTCGCCGCATCCGCGCGGCGAGCTGCTGCTGAAGACGACCGCGATGATCGCCGGATACTACCGGCGCCCCGAGCTCGATGCCGAGATCTTCGACGACGAGGGCTTCTACCGCACCGGTGACATCGTCGCCGAGGTCGGCCCGGATCGCCTCGTCTACGTAGATCGCCGCAACAACGTGCTGAAACTGTCGCAGGGCGAATTCGTGACGGTCGCCAAGCTGGAGGCGGTGTTCGCGGGCAGCCCGCTGGTGCGGCAGATCTTCGTGCACGGCAGCAGCGAACGCGCCTATCTGCTCGCGGTGATCGTGCCCACCGACGACGCGCTGGCCCGCTGGGAGGGCGCGGAACTCGCTGCGGCACTGAGCGAATCGTTGCAGCAGGTCGCCAAGGACGCGGAGCTGAACTCCTACGAGATCCCGCGCGACTTCCTGGTCGAGACCGAACCGTTCAGCACGGCGAACGGACTGCTCTCCGGTATCGGAAAGCTGTTGCGTCCCAAGCTGAGGCAGCGATACGGCCAGCGCTTGGAGCAGCTGTACGCCGATCTCGCCGCCGCCCAGAACGAGGAACTGCTCACGCTGCGCCACGAGGCCGCGACGCGACCGGTGCTGGAGACCGTCGGCCGGGCGACCCGCGCGCTGCTCGGCTGCGCGGGCGCGGACATCCGTCCGGACGCGCACTTCACCGATCTCGGCGGCGATTCGCTCTCGGCCCTGTCGCTGTCGAACCTGCTCGGCGAGGTCTTCGGCGTCGAGGTGCCGGTCGGCGTGGTCACCAGCCCGGCGAACGATCTGCGCGGGCTCGCCGACTACATCGACACCGCCCGATCCGGCGGCGCGCACCGGCCGAGCTTCCTCGCCGTGCATGGTGACACCGGCCGGGTCACCGCCGCGCAGCTCACGCTGGAGGCGTTCCTCGATCCGGCCACGCTGTCCGCCGCCGCCGACCTGCCGCTCGCGGCAGGTCCGGCCAGGACGGTGCTGCTCACCGGAGCCAACGGCTACCTCGGCCGCTTCCTCTGCCTGCAATGGCTGGAGCGGCTGAATGCCGTTGGCGGCAAACTGATCTGCCTGGTGCGCGGCGGCGACGAGTACGCTGCCCGCAAACGGCTCGACGAGGTCTTCGACACCGGCGACGCCGAGCTGCTCGATCGCTTCCACGAGCTGGCCGAGCGCGGCCTCGAGGTGCTCGCGGGCGATATCGGCGAACCGAATCTCGGCGTGGACGAGGCGACTTGGCGGCGGCTCGCCGCGGAAGTCGATCTCGTGGTGCATCCCGCCGCGCTGGTCAATCACGTGCTGCCGTATCGGCAGCTGTTCGGCCCCAACGTGGTCGGCACGGCCGAACTGATCCGGCTGGCGCTGACCACGCGCCGCAAGCCGGTCAACTACCTCTCCACGGTGGCGGTCGCCGCGCAGATCGATCCGTCGAAATTCGCCGAGGACGGCGACATTCGCGAGATGAGCCCGGTCAGGATCGTCGACGAGAGCTACGCCAACGGCTACGGCACCAGCAAATGGGCGGGCGAAGTGCTACTGCGCGAAGCCAATGCCCGTTTCGGGCTGCCGGTCGTGGTCTTCCGCTCCGACATGATCCTGGCGCACAGCCGGTACGCCGGTCAGCTCAACGTGCCCGACATGTTCACCCGGCTGCTGCTCAGCCTGCTCGCCACCGGCATCGCGCCCCGATCGTTCTACCGGACCGAGACCGACGGGCAGCGGCCGCGCGCCCATTACGACGGCCTGCCTGCGGATTTCACCGCCGCCGCCATCGCCGCGCTCGGCGCCGCAGCCACCGACGGCTTCCACAGCTACGACGTGCTCAACCCGCACCACGACGGAATCTCCCTGGATACCTTCGTCGACTGGCTGATCGAGGCGGGGCACCCGATCCACCGCATCGCCGACTACGACGACTGGCTCACCCGTTTCGAATCCGCCCTGCGCGCCCTTCCCGAGCATCAGCGCGCCAACACCCTGCTGCCTCTGCTGCACGCGTACCGGCGGCCCGCGCCGCCCCTACACGGCGCGGCCCTGCCCGCGGGGAATTTCCGCGCAGCGGTCCGATCCCTGGAACTCCCCGGCGCCGCGGACATCCCGCACCTGTCGCCGCAACTGATCGAGAAGTACGTCCGCGATCTGCGGCTGCGCCGGCTGCTCTGACCGCGCGAAAAGCCCGAGGTCCCGCGCACCGAGAATCCGGTGCGCGGGGCCTCGCGGCTCGGGATCAGGCTCCCACGAACTTGTCGCCCGCGATCGGCGTCGACGGCGCGCCGTCGACGCCGACCGGGATGTCCCCTTCGAGCGTGGTGCGGTAGAGCACCCGCGTCACGTCGAGGTGCGCGAGGTCGCTCGGGGCGAGGTGGGCGGTGGCGCGGTTGTCCCAGAACGCGAGGCTGCCCTTCTCCCAACGGAATCGGACGGTGTAGGCGGGGTCGGACAGCTCGTCGAACAGCACCTTCAGCACCGCGTCGCTCTGGCGCGGGCTGAGTCCGACGATCTGGGTGGTGAAGCCGGGATTGACGAACAGGATCCGTTCGCCGGTGACCGGATGCACCCGCACCACCGGGTGTTCGGTCACCAGCGGCGCCTTGGCCACCTTCTTCGCGTAGTCGCTGTCCTCCTGCCAGGCGGGCTGCTTGCCGCCGAACCGGTGCTCGGCGCGCAGGCCGTCCACGAAGGTACGCAGCGACTCGGGTAGGCCCGCGTAGGCGGCGGCCAGATTGGTCCAGCTGGTGTCGCCGCCGCGTTCCGGCGCGATCTCCGCGCGTAGCAGCGAGGCGGCGGGCGGGTTGATCAGCGGCGAGACATCGGTGTGCCAGTGGTTGGTGTAGCTGAACTTGCGTACGCCGAAACGCTTTTCGTACAGGCGGCTGTCCACGGCGAGGATCTCGGGGAACTCGGTGGGCGCGTCGTCGTCGTACGGGTGCGAGGGCGTGACGGCGCCGAAGCGCCGGGAGAACGCGATGTGTTCGGCGTGACCGATGTGCTGGTCGCGGAAGAACAGCACCTTGTGCGTGTGCAGCGCGGCGGTGAGGTCGGCGACCTGCTGGTCGGTGAGATCGGCGCGCAGGTCGACGCCGGTGACCTCGGCGCCGATGTGCCCGGCGACGGGGGCGATGTGGATGGTGGTCGGGGCTTCGCTGACGGTGGTCATGATCGTGTCTTTCGGGAGGTGATCGGCGGTGGGCGGCGGTCGCGGCGACAATTGCTGCTGCCCATCCGCATGTAGTCGACCTCGAGTCGTCGGATCAGCGGCATGGCATTGGGATCCGATGCGATCTCAGGCGGTCGCGCGCGCGTCGGCCTGTGCGAATTGGCTTTCCACGGGCTCCAGTCCGTAGTGCCCGCGCAGCGTGGTGGCCGTGTATTCGGTGCGGAACAGCCCGCGCTCCCGCAGGATCGGCACCACCCGGTCGACGAAGTCGGTGAGTCCGCCGGGCAGGTACGGGGGCATGATGTTGAACCCGTCGGCGGCGCCGTTCTCGAACCAGGTTTGTAGCTCGTCGGCGATCTGCTCCGGTGTACCGGCGAACGTGCGGTGCCCGCGCCCGCCGCCGAGTTTTCCGATGAGCTGTCGCACCGTCAGCCGCTCGTGTTCGGCGAGTTCCTTGACGAGCGTGAATCGGCTCTTGCCGCCTTCGATCTCGTTCTCCTCCGGCAGCGGAGGCAGCGGCGCGTCCAGCGCGTGCGCGGTCAGGTCGACGCCGAGCAGGCTGGACAGCTGGCGCAACGCGTAGTCGGGGGAGATGAGATCGGTGAACTCCTGCTCGAGTGCGCGCGCCTGCTCGGGGGTGTCGCCGATGAACGGCACCAGACCTGGCAGCACCTTCAGCTCGTCGGCGGAGCGCCCGTACTTGGGCAGCCGGGACTTCAGGTCACGATAGAACCGCTGTCCCTCCTCGAGCGTGCGCTGCGCGGTGAACACCGCCTCGGCGTACCGGGCGGCGAATTCCTTGCCGCTCTCCGACGAACCGGCCTGCACCAGCAGCGGACGTCCCTGCGGGCTGCGCGGCGAGTTGAGCGGGCCGCGGACACGGAACCGCTCGCCCGCGTAATCGATGGTGTGCACGCGGTCGGGGTCGGCGAACACACCGGTCTCCTCGTCGAGCACGATCGCCCCCGATTCCCAGCTGTCCCACAGCTGAACGGCGACGTCGACGAACTCCTGGGCACGTTCGTAGCGGCGCGCGTGCTCGGGGATGGCGTCGTACCCGAAGTTGAACGCCTCCTGCTCGTTGCCGGAGGTGACGATGTTCCAGCCCGCGCGGCCGCCGCTGAGGTGATCCAGCGAGGCGAAGACGCGGGCCAGGTTGAACGGCTCGTTGTAGGTCGTCGACGCGGTCGCGATGAGCCCGATCCGTTCGGTCGCCGTGGCGATCGCCGAAAGCAGGGTCACCGGCTCGAAGACGGCCAGCGTGTTGCGCTTGATCTGCGGGCCGACCGCGAGTCCGTCGGCGAAGAAGACGGAGTCGAGCTTCCCGCGCTCGGCGATGCGCCCGAGCTCCTGGAAGTGCGCGACGTCGAGCACCCGGCGCGCTTCGGTGCGCGGGTGCCGCCACGCGGCCTCGTGATGGCCGACGCCCATCAGGAAGGCGTTGAGGTGGAAGGTCTTACGAGGTTCGGACATGGTGTGGTTCTGCGTTCTTTCGGTAGAGCACGATCAGGAGTGGTTGCGCCAGCGAGAGAACCGGCGCTCGAGTGCGACGAGGATCCCGTTGAAGGCCAGGCCGAGCAGCGAGATGGCGAGGATGCCCGCGTACATGTTCGGGATCTGGAAGTTCTGCTGCGCCGCGGTGATGAGATAGCCGAGTCCGGCGCGCGCGCCGACCATTTCGGCGGCGATGAGCACCAGGATCGAGGACGCCGCCGCCATCCGTACACCGGTGAAGATGGACGGCACCGCGGCGGGCAGCACCACCTTCTGGAACAGTCGCAGCGGGCCGAAGCCCAGCGAGACCGCCGACTTGATCAGCAGCGGGTCGACCGTGCGCACACCGGTGATGGTGTTCAGCAGGATCGGGAAGAAGCTGGCGTAGAGCACCAGCGCGACCTTCGACGTCTCGCCGATGCCGAGGATCAGGACGAAGACCGGAAGCAGCGCCAGCGCGGCGGTATTTCGGAACAGCTCCAGGATCGGGTTCAGGAACTCGGCCACCTGCCGGTACCAGGCGATGCCGATGCCGACCGGGATGGCGACCAGCAGCGCCAGCGTGAAACCGCTGAGCGAGCGGGTCAGGCTGGTGGAGACGTGCTCCCACATTTCGCCGCTGGCCAGCAGGTCGGCGAACGCCTGCACCACGACCGAGAAGGGCGGCAGGAACACCTCGTCGACGAGCCCGAGCCGCGGCGCGCTCTCCCACAGCGCGAGGAACAGCGCGATGACGACCGTCGGCTTCAGCACCCGCCAGCCGAGCCGCAGCGTGGCGGCGAGCAGACGGGAAGCCTGCTCCGTGCGCACCCGCGCCGGTCGCGCCGGCGTGGCCGCCTTCGGTTCGGTCCGGTCGGCGACCTTCTCCAAGACCTGCACTGCGCTAGACATGGGCGTGCCTCCTGTCGTTGCCCGCGGAGCCGATCTCCGCGCGTTCGATTCCCTGCGCGCGACTCACTTCGGTCTGCAGCTGCTCCCAGATCGCGTGCCGGTATTCCCGGAAATGCTCGCCGGAGCGGATGTCGGCGCCGGATTCGCGGTCGATGTCGATGTCGAGGATCGACTTGACCCGCCCCGGCCGCGAGGTCAGCACCGCGACCCGCTGCCCGAGGTAGACCGCCTCGTCGATGCCGTGGGTGATGAACAGGATCGTCTTCCCGGTCGCCTTCCAGATGCGTAACAGCTCGTCCTGCAACGATTCCCGGGTCTGCGCGTCCAGCGCGGCGAACGGCTCGTCCATCAGCAGCACCTCGGGGTCGAAGGCGAGGCTGCGCGCGATGGCGACGCGCTGCTTCATGCCGCCGGACAGCTCGTGTGGGTAGCGGTCGCCGAACCCGGCCAGTCCGACCAGTTCCAGGTAGTGGTCGGCCAGCTCCCTGCGCTGTGCGCGGCGCAGTCCCTTCGCCTCGAGCCCGAACTCGATGTTCGCCCGCGCCGTGCGCCACGGAAGCAGCGCGTACTGCTGGAACACGATGCCGCGGTCGAGGCCGGGTTTGGTGATCGGCTTGCCGTCCAACAGGAGTTGTCCGGCGGTGGGCTTGCTCAGCCCGCCGAGCAGATCGAGCAGCGTCGACTTGCCCGACCCGCTGGGGCCGACGAGCACGAGGAACTCGCCCTCGCGCAGGTCGAGCGAGATGTCGTCCAGCGCGGTGAACTGCTCGTGCGAGCCGCGGACAGCGAACTGCTTGCTCACCCCGCTGAGGCGGAGTTTGATTGCGGTGCTCGTCATTTCGCCGCCACCACCTCTCCGGTCGGGCCCGTGGCCGGTCCGTAGGTGCCGTTGGCGTACGGATTGTCCTTGTTGGTGAACAGGTCTTTCGCCGAGAGCTTGCCCTGGGCCAAGTCGCCGTTGCGGACCAGCCAGTCGATCCAGATCTGCAATTCCTTCTCCGCGATCACCGCGCCGGGCACCGGAATGCCGGGGCTGCGCCAGTACTTCAGCAGTGCCGTGTTCTCGTTGCGCCCGCGCTTGCCGATGATCTGTTCGAAGCGGGCGAGTACCTGATCGCGCGGTGTCACCTGGAGCCAGCGGGTGGCGCGGGCCGTGCCCTGCACGAAGTCGCGCACCGCCGCCGGATGCTGCTGGATGTAGTCGTTGCGGAAAACGTAGGTGCCGTAGTCGAACTCGCCGAAGATCGCCTTGTCGGCGAAGAGCGGGTGGATGCCGCCGCGTTCGACGGCGGTCTCCCGGAACACGCCGCCGAGCGCGGCCACGTCGATCTGCTTGTTGCGCAGCGCTTCCTCGGTGTTCACCGGTGGCACCACCACCAGCTCGACCTGCTTGATCTCCTGATCGCTCAGCCCCTCGCGGTGCAGCCATTCGCGCGTGACGAATTCGTGGTGCGCGCCGAGGGTGTTGATACCGACCTTCTTGCCGATCAGATCCCGGGCCGAGGCGATGCCGGAATCGTCGCGCACGAAGTAGCCGGTGTAGGAGAGTTCGTCGGCGCCATAGGAACTCAGTACGGAGGTGACCGGCGCGCCGCCGGCCACCAGTTTCACGACGGCGCCGTTGAAGGCGCTGCCGAATTCGATCTGCTTGGTGGCCGCGGCCTGGATGTTGGCGGGCCCGCTGGTGGTGTCGCCTTCCCAGTGCAGCTCGATATCCGAGAAGTAGCCGAGATCGGCCGCCAATTCGAAGGCCGAGACCTGGCCGGTGGACCCCTGGTAGCGGAGCACGGTCTTGCCGTCGGCGGTGGTGGCGGGTTCGGACGAGCCGCACCCGGCCAGCACCGCCACGGCGGTGGGGATCGCGAAGACGGCGGCGAGCGCGCGAATCACCCGCGGTCGTCGATTCAGGGACAACATCTTTCGGTTCTTTCGCTGAGTACGCTCACCGACCGGACTTGGGCATGCCGGTACGACAGGGGAGCGTGGGAGGGCTGTCTTGTCGAGGGTGATGGCGCGGCGAAGCGCCACGGTTCAGCGGCGACAGACGCCGTGCGGAACGCGCATGAGGTCCACCGTGCGGCGGCGCGTCAGCGGCGGGTAGGTGGCCATTGCGCGCGACGAGTCGGCCTCACCCATGGGGAACCTCCCGTGTGTCGGCGAATCGGACGTGCATGAACTATCGCCGGACTGGCTCGGCGCGACAATGGTTCCGCGCAGGTCGCGCCTAATCCTTGGGTCGCGCTCAGAGGTGGTAGCGCACGACGGGACTCCACAGCACGAAGCTGTCGATCCCGGCGGCCGCGGTCGCGTCGATCTGCGCCGCGACCTCGGCGGGGCCGTAGCTCACGCCGAGACTGAAGTCCTGCAACCACGGCACGACCTTCGCGCCGGTGCCTTCGGTGATCCTGCGGAAATCCTGCAGCGAGCGCAGCACGATGTCGTAGGGCTGGCCGTTCGGGTTCGCGACGCCGTATTCGCCGGGGTTCCAATGCGAGGGATAGACCATCGGCGCCACGTAGTCCAGGTGCGCGGCCATCATCGGAATGTCCTGGGCGATTTGATCGGGCCGGGTGGCGGCGATGCCGAACACCGCCGCGCTCTGGAAGGCGCCTGCGTCGTGCACCGGATCCAGGCTCTCCCGCAGGAATTCCGCGATCGAGACGCTCGGGTCGGCCGTACCGCCGGGAAACGCCATACTCGACAGGCTGCCGTCCGGACGCCGGATGTAGTCGTACATGATCTCGTCGAACCCGAGCGCCGCGGCTTCGGTCGCGAGATCGATGTTGTACTTGCGCACCTCCGGATGCGCGAAGTTGGTGAACGCGATCGCACCGTACTTGCTGGCATACGGCCGGCCCCCTGGGTTCTGCACGACCCAGTCGGTCCGTCCGGCGTGCCAGGCCCATCCGGCCAGTGTCGGGTCGCGGAACGCCACGATCCGGCCGATCACCCGCAGGCCCATCTCGTGTAGCTTGCCCAGTGCGGCGCGCGCGTCGTATATCGCGGTGGCGGCGCCGGATTCCCTGGCCAGCGGCACCTGGGAGTCGTAGCCGACGACACCGTCCTCGTCCTTGATGTCGAGCTGGACGGTATCGATGCGCCCGGCGCGAGCGAGATCGAGCACGCCCTCGCGCAGTCCTTCGTGCGACCACGCGTGCGCGGTGACGTGCACCGCCCTGATCCTCGGCAGCTCGACGACCGCCGAGAGGGGCGTCCGCGTCGTATTGCCCGCCGCGTCGACCGCGACGAGCTCGGCGCCGCTCGGCGCGCGCGGCAGGGTGATCTCGAAGGCGCCGTCCTCACCGGTCGCCGCCGAGAGGGCGCCCACCGAGACCTGTTGCGCGCCGATCGCCTTGCCGCGCAGGGTGACCGGCTCACGGTAGGAACGCACGGGCGCGGTCCGGTCCAGCTGTACCGTGGGCGGCGTCGAGTCCACCGTGAACGACTCGCTGGCGCGTGGTCCGGAGCGCAGGAACGCGAGCGGGCCGCTCGCGGGGATCTCGGCGGTGAATTGGTGTGCGCCGTCGGGCAATACACCCGGGCGGTAGACGACGTCGTCGCCCTCCACCACGCCGTTGACCGGGGCGCCGTCGAGCTCGAGGCGGACCGCGTCCGGGTCGTGGCTCGCCACGTCGACGCGCAGCGCCAGCTCCGGCGCGGCCGCGGCGCCGACGACGCCCGCGGGCAGCCCCGTCACGGTGAACCGTTCCGCCGCGGGCCGGAACGCCGCGACCAGGACCGCGACGGCGAGCATCGACCCGACGACGGCCACCGCGATCGTCGCGAGCCGCCGAGCGCGGGTATCCGGAACACGTCTGAGCAACGCGCGCACCAACTTTCGACTCGGGTGCCCCTACTATCCACGGCGACGCGTCCCGATGTCGGGCATTTCGCCCATAATTCGCTGATTCGGCATATTGCCCGCGTACGGTGAGGCGATGGCGAGCTATGGCGCGTTGGCGTATCGATGCGCCCTGTCGGTACTGGCTTCCGCGCTGTTGCTCGGATGCGGTGCGGCGACCGAATCCGTCACCCCCGCCGTTGTTTCGAGCCCGGAGTCGGCCGCGCCCGCGCCTGCGCCGGTGGACCCGGCCGCCGTCGGCGCGAACGAGCTCGGTCTCGTCCCGGTGCTGATGTACCACCAGGTGACGACGCACCCCGCGGGCGAATACGACCAGACGCCCGAGGAATTCCGCGCGGAACTCGAGCGGCTGCACCGGGAGGGTTACCGCCCGGTCACGGCGGCGGACTACATCTCCGGCGCGATCGACATCCCGGCGGGCACGCACCCGGTGGTGCTCACCTTCGACGACTCGACGGTCAGCCAGCTCACCCTGACCGGCGACGGCCGTCCCGAGCCCGGCAGCGCCGTCGGCATACTCGAGGAATTCGGCTCCGCGCACCCGGATTTCCCACCCACCGCCACGTTCTACGTGAACAACGAGGCGTTCGGCGGCGACCCCCGCGCACTGGCCTGGCTCGCCGCACACGGCTACGACCTCGGCGCGCACACCGCGTCGCACGCCAACCTTTCCCGCTTGGACGCGGCCGGTGTGCAGCGCGAACTGGTGCAGAACCTGCGCGCCGTCGCCGCTGCCGCGCCGGGTGTTGCGGTGCGCACGATGGCCTTGCCGCTGGGCGTCTTTCCCGCCGACCGGCGGCTCGCCGCCGCGGGCGAATGGGACGGCACGCCCTATGCCTTCGCCGCCGTCATGCTGGTCGGCGCCGAACCAGCGCCCTCGCCCTACGGTGCGATCGATCCGGCCGGTGTTCCGCGGATCAGGTCTGGGCGCGGGGAGGTTCCGTTCGATTCGGCGCACTGGCTGGACCGCCTCGCCCAGAACACGAGCCTGCGCTACACGTCCGACGGTGACGCGAGCCGTGTTTCGTTCCCGCGCGGCCTCGCGCCGGAAATCGCTGCGGCGTGGGCGGATCGGGCGCGCGCTTACTGAGCGGCACAGACACCGGAGCAGCTCAGCGGTGTGTCCGGCCCCCGGCGAGTAGCCGTCGACGAGTTCGCCGCGCCAGGGAAACATAGCCGGACCGCGACATCGGCGAACAGATCGACCGGTGCATCCAGCGCCCGCCGGGCGTCGTCGGAATCGAAGCGGCCGAAGGTCTCGTGTACCCGCCGCCACAGCTCGGGAGGCAGCCGCTCCGGGAGCGGGCCACGGGCGGTCCGCCGCCTCGTGGTCTTCCTCGAAGGACATCGTCAGCGGCACGTCGCCGAAACGGTGCGGCCACCGGTCGGCGAAGAACTCTGGCCGATGCGGAGTGATGATCTCCAGGTCGAATCGGAGTATCGGCCGATCCGGTCGCCGGCCGCGCGATCCGGTCTGCACGAGTGCGGTGATCCGGTCGTCCCGCCGTGCCGAGGCGACGCCGGCGGATGGGAGTTCCCCGGCCTCCGCTTTGGGACGACCGTACCGAGAGCGGAATTCCGGCGGGCCAGATGGGATTCGGGCTGAAGCCGGGACCCGAGTCCCAGCTGACCTGCTCGGCGATGGTGGGCGCTTTGGGGGCAATGCGACCACCCTGCAACCTCGGGGCTACCAAGGCTGTTCCAGCGTAAGCCAATAATTTGCTGCACCAGCCCGTTTCAGGTGAAAGACTCCGTGTCGTTACAGAAATTCCGCAGACGGGAGGCGTTGCGGGCCGTAATTCTTTCGAGGTCACGCTGTGTTGCGCGGTGCGTGCAAAGCGGTCACGGTCGTGCCACAGGCCGACGCGTTCGACGCCACGACCGGCAAGAGATGGATTGATCGGTTACGACAAGGCACACTGCGCCGTGAGTAATCGCGGATTCGAGGTATTTCTCACTGGTCGTATTTCGTCGCTTCGCCTGCGGGTGGACACAGGAAGGTCGTGGTCGATGATTCGGGAACGCGTGGACAAGATCGTGCTGTCGGCGATCGGCAAGGGCGCCAGAGCGCAGACGCCGCTGGTCGAATGGTATGGCGACCGGCTGCGCGGTGCGTATCCGGACGAGACGCCCGAGCAGGTGCTCGAACGCGTGCGGCGGCACTATCTGTTCGCGGTGACCGCGAGCGGCGCCACCGTGGGCGTTTGCGCGGCGGTGCCCGGTATCGGCGTGTTCACCGGTCTGGCGGCGATGGGTGTCGAGACCGTCTTCTTCGTCGAGGCGTCGATGCTCTACGCGCTCACCGTCGCGGCGATCCACGGTGTCGAACCCGACGAGATCGCGCGGGAGACCGCGCTGGTTTCCGGCATCGTGTTCGGACCGGGCGGCGTCCAGTTCGTCGGCAAGAACACCGCGAACGCCGCCAAGAACTGGGCCGCCGAGCTCGTGAGCCGAATTCCCGGGGTGTCGAGCCTGAACGAGGGCGTGCTCGAGCGGATCGTCGTCCAGGCCATCGCCAAACGCAGCGTTCTCGTGTTCGGACGGGTGATCCCGGCTGGTCTCGGTGCGATCATCGGCGCGACCGGCAACCGGGTGCTGGCCGGGACGGTGATCTGCAACGCGCGCAACGCATTCGGTCCCGCCCCGGCGAACTGGATGGTGCTCGACGAGTCGATCGCGTACGCGGCGCACATCGAGGAACCGCTCGTCGACGTCTCGGAGCCGAGCTGAGCAACGCTTCGAGCGCGGAGCGGTCGAATACGCGCGGAACTCTACTGCCGTGTGGTGCCGTACCTCGACTCGCGCGGAGTGGCCGGCCGAGCGCTCGATCCGAACATGACGCGCTGCCACCAGGCTTCGAGCCGACTCGGTTCGGGCCAGATCACGACGGCGGGATCGGGTTCGGACTGCTCGGTTGCGGCGTTGTCGACCATGCTTGCCTCCTCGGCAGAGTGGGCCGGGTGCCTACATCGGGCCGCGAGACATCGCGGTGTGCTCCATTGCACCGGACCGACGGGAGAACCCCTCTGGACTTCCTGCCCCGAACGAGATGACGCGGTCAGGATGTCGACCCACTTCTTATTCCAGGTAACCACAATTTTAGCGGACGTCAGCATTTGGGGAACGAAACTTTTCGGAGGCAGGTCCCGTACGGCGCCTGGTTTGCGAACGTCGAGAAAGGTAGAACGCCCGATTCCGCCGGTCGGTGGCGCGTTGCCCGCTCGTAGTGGGAGTGTGGGCTGATGGCTACGGAGGCGGCTTTCCACCGGAGGAACGCACCGTCGAGGCGGGTGCTTCGGTCCTCGGTGGCGCTCGTGTCGGCGCTGGTGCTGCTGCTGACCGGATTCGTGGCGTGCGGTGCGCGCGGCGGCGACATCGCGGGGTCGCCCGGCGAGGTCGTGTCGGTGACGCCCGTGCTGGGCGCGACGACCGAGCGGACGGCCGCGTATCTGAATCAGTGGGCGATCCAGACCCCGGTCCGCAACGGCATCGACGCCTATCGGGTCGTCTATCGCACCTCGGCTCCCGACGGTGCGGACACCACCGCGAGCGGCCTCGTGGTCCTGCCGCGTACCGAGGCGCGCAGGCTCCCGGTCGTCAGCTACGCGCACGGGACGATCGTGCGCAAAGACGAAGCGCCCTCCGCGGACGCCGAGACGGACCGGGCCCGCACCGCCCTCTTCGCGGCGGCTGGTTACGCCGCGGTCGCCCCGGACTACCTCGGCCTCGGCGAGGGGCCCGGCTCGCACCCCTACGCACACGCGCCGACGGAGGCCAGCGCGTCCGTCGATTTGCTGCGCGCCGCGCGGACTGTGGCCGAGCGGGAGGGGCGCGAACTCGACGACACGCTGCTGGTCACCGGGTTCTCGCAGGGCGGCCAGGCCGCGATGGCGCTGGCCGAGCGAGTGGCCGCCGCGCCGGGCCTCGGTTACACGCTGGCGGGTGTCGCTGCCGTGAGCGGTCCATATGCCATCCGCGAGGTGCAGACGCCCGCCGCGTTGGACGGCCGGGTCACCCCGCGCGCCGCGGTGCTCTACATCGCCTACTGGCTCACCGCGATGAACCGGATCTACCACCTCTACGACGAACCGGGCGAGGCGTTCCAACAGCCCTACGCGCAGCATGTCGAACAGCTTTTCGACGGTCGCCACGACGTGCTCTCGGTCTCCACCGGACTGCCCGCCACCCCGGGCGAGCTGCTGACCCCGCGCTTCCAGGCCCTCGCGCTCGACCCGACCGGCGCGGCGCTGCGTGCGATGACCGACAGCGACCGCGCCTGCGACTGGACGCCCCGCGCCCCGGTGCGGCTCTACGTCTCCCCGGCCGACCGCGCAGTGCCCTCGGCGAACGCCGAACAGTGCCTCGCGGCGCTGGGCGGCGACCGGGCGAGCGTGATCGATCTCGGACCCGTCGACCACTCGGCCACCGTTCGCCTCGCGATGCCCCAGATCCTCGCCTGGTTCGGCGAGCTGGCTCCGGCCGTGTGACGTTTCGCGCGGCATCTCGAATCGCTTGCCGCGCAATGTCGCTGGTGAAAGCGGGCACGGTGCGCACGCGGTGATCGTCGGTATATTGGCCGTCAGGTCGGGGCCTTCGATAGGAGTGATTCACTGATGCGTCAAAGGTTGACGTCAGGTCTCGGCGTCGCGTCCGCCGTCATTTGCTGATCGAGCACCGCAGCGCCGAGGTCGACAACAACCCGCGGTCGCAGCCTACGGGTTCCGCGGGCTGATCATCGCCCGAGGGCGCTCTCCGTTCTCGGCTGCGAATGTCCCTCGCGGCAAGGTGCTTTCGACAGCTTCGAGCCGAATTGATTGCCCGGTGCCGGTCGGTGACCATCGCGTTGGACCGGTGCCAGCGGCAAGTCGGACTCGCTGAACACCGTCCGATCCACCACGATCGCGGGAACTCGCGCGGGGATGTGGTGCGAGTCAGGCCGGAGGCAGGTGTCGCCGCCGACCGCGCTGAGTCACCGGCGGGCTCGACGGCGGTGGCGGCGGCATCGGTCGTTCGAAGCCCGAATCGGCGACGGCCCGCCGAGCGGCTCGTCCGGCGCGGCGGGCCGCTGCCGAGCCGGGTTCCCACGGCACCGCGCCGGTCACGCCCGGTAGGCGCGATCGGCGATGGGTGACGGCGACGACGCCGGCGCCGATGGCGATCAACAGCGCCATCGCCGCGACGAATCGATCCCAGCGCGACCGTCCGCGGGTCCGGTGAGCGGGGGCCGCTTCGATGGTCTGGTCGAGCGCCCGCATCAACCGGTCTTCCAGTTCGGCGGGCGGGGCCAGTTCGTCGAGAACGCTCAAGGCCGCCAATATCTCTCGCACGGTGTCGACCGTCGCGTCGAACTCCGCGGCGCACACCCGGTCGGCGGCCGCGCGTCGCCGTTCGATGAGTCGTCGCTCGGCCTCGGTGACGGCGTCCATCGCGTACGGGTAGGCCAGCTCGAGCAGGTCCGCCTGGGAGTTTTCCGGCGGGTTCGTCATGGTCATCGCTGCTGGGTGCTTCCGGGGTGCGAGCCGAGCATGGCCCTCGCTGACAGGACGCAAAGGACTTCGGTGTCCTCCGGCGCGTGGATGGGGTCGCGGCGCGGAAATGTGTGAAATTATCGTATTTCACCTCGGGGTGACGTCCTTCGCTGATGAAATGGGTTGGCGATTTTCGGGACTCGGCCCGGGGCCGGAGCGGCAGGAGGTGCTCGAGTGAATCGATCCGTACGTGTCGCCGCGGCCTCGGACCTGGTGCGCGCGGTGTCGCTGCTGCTGGTCGCGGCGGTGATCGCGGTGGTCACCAGCGTCGTGCCAGGCGGGCGTGCCGCGGCGGACCCCGGCTGCCCCGCGGTCACCGGTGTCTTCCTGCCCGGAACCTGGGAGACGAACCCCTGGGCGGACGAGACCGCGCCGGTGGGGATGCTGGCGCCGCTCGCGACCGCGCTGTCGGCCGGTCTCGGTGACTCGTTCGCCTTCCGGTTCCCGGCCTACGAGGCAGCGGCGTTCGATCGAATGCCCTACGGCGACAGCAAGGCGACCGGCGTCGCGGCGGCCTCGCGCGCCGTGACCGACTTCGGGCGGGACTGCCCCGCAACGAAATTCGTTCTCGCCGGCTACAGCCAGGGCGCCGATGCGATGGGTGACCTCGCCGCGGAGATCGGCTGCACCGGCGCGCCGGTCGCCGCGGACCGGGTGCTCGCGGTCGGCCTCATCGCCGATCCGCGCCAGGGCACCGGCGGAGCCACCCTGGTCGGCCCGCCCGTCCCCGGTCAGGGCATCGCGGGCCCGCGCCCGAGTGGTTTCTGCGCGGTGTCGGCCGTGACGGCCCAGATCTGCGCGACCAAGGACCGGTACTGCTCGACCGACGCGGCGACCCATCCGCTGCTCGCGTCCCTCGGGCGGCTGCTCGCCCAGCCGAGCGCCGCCGACCCGGCGACCGCGAACGACGCGGCGACCGCCGCGCTGAACACCCTGCTCGCCTCCGATTTCGGCGATGTGCGCCTGGCGGAGCTGCCCGCCGCGATCGATCGCCTCGGCGCACCGGGGACGAACGCCGCCCGGCTCGCGGCCGCGGCGGGCGGGCTGAGCGCGACGCTGCGCCCGCTGCGCGAGCTGGCCGGCTGGATGAGCGAACATCCCACGGCGCGAGTCGATCTCGCCGCGGGCGCGGCCGGTTCACCGGAGCGCCTTGCCGCCGCGGTGCTGGACGGCGTTGCGCGATCCGACATCGCCGCGGCGCTGGACGCGCTCGACACCATCGCGGACCCGGACCGCGAATCCACTCTTGCGCCAAGAGTTGTCGTGGCCCAGGTCATGGACGCGACCGCGCCGCTGCTCGAGCTGGTCCGCACCGAATCCGAGGAGGCGCTGCGCGCGGCCTGGCGGGTGCTCGCCGAACGGTGGCCCTCGGTGCTGATCGGGCGGATCGCGGCGGTCGCCTCCGACAGCGTCCATTTCGCCGCGCGGCTGCCGGCGATGGGCGAAGCGCTTGGACGCCTCGCCGCCATGATCGGGGCAGGCGTCGACTTCACGACCGTGGTGCGCGAACTGTACGACCTTGTCGCGCGGCTCAATTCGGCGTTCGCCCCGCTGGTCGGCACGGTGCGCGACGACCTGCGCGAGGTATCGCGGCTGCTCGGCCTGATCCCGGACGACAGCGGCGCGGTCCATGTGGCGGCGCAACTCGTGCGCGCGCTCGCCGAGATCGACACGCCCGCGCTGGTCGATCAGGTGAGTCGGCTGCAAGACGACCTGTCGGGCGTCGTCCAAGCCATTGGCGCGGGCGCGGCGCCGCTGGACATCGCGGCGCGGCTGAACCTCGTGCTCCCGACGTTGTTCGGCTTCGTGACACTGGCCGCGCACGACCTCACCGGCGCCGCGGGCGCGGAACTGAACCGGCTCACCCGCAACGTGCTCGGCGCGGTCGGCGGGCAGGGACCCGATGCCCTGCTCCGATTGATATCGGAAGCGTTGAGCGCCACGGTCTTCGTCACCTCTGGCGCACACCAGAGCTACGGACACTATGTGATCGACGCGGACGGCCGCACCGCCGTCGACTGGCTGGCGCAGTGGTTCCTCGATCGCGCCGACACCGAGTGAGAGACCGGCCCGTTCAGGCGGCGGAAGCCCCTGGCTGCCAATCGAAATCGACTTCGGTGGGATAGCCGTGCCTGGCGGGGTCGAAGCTCGATCGGATCACCCTGGTGTCTCTGGTCAGCGCGTCCACGATCTGCCAGCCGACCGCGTGGCGATCCTTGTGCAGATCGGACCGGATGGTCGCGGTCAGTCGCACTCGCGCCGCGTGACCGGTGCACGACAGGGTGCAGTCGAGGGTCGAGTCCTCGGTCGCGGCGTCGACGAGTCCGCGGGCCACCTCCTCGACGATCAGCCCGAGCTCGGCCGCGTCGTCGTCGGCGGCGTCGGCGACCAGAGCGGTCGATTCCACGGTCGTGCGCAGCATCGTCACTCCGATGCGCCGCGCGGGTACCCGCACGCTGACCGTCTCTGTCGTCGGTCGAAGCGCCTGCGTCGATGTCATCGTGTTCACCGCCTCGTGAAGCTGGAATGTGCTTGTCATCGATGAGGGAGTACCCACACGAAAGCATCTGCCACATGTCGCGCCACCCCACGGAGCTCCGCGTCATCGGCGGGTCCGGCCCGTTTATTGTCCGCGCGGCGGGGCAGTCGGTGAGTGTCGACCGTCCCGATCGAAGGAGCCGTGATGACCGATCTCGCAGCGGATGCCGTACGCGGTGTTTTCTCCGGGGTGGCGAAGTTGCGCCACGCTCGGGTCTTCCATCCGAACGGGTTGCGGCTGTCCGGGCGATTGCACGCCGAACCCGAGTACGAGTGGCTGTTCGGGACGGGGGAGCGCGCCGCGCTGGCGAGGTTGTCCAAGGGCATCGGCACGCCGGCCGGGCTTCCCGACGTGCTCGGTCTCGCGCTGCGTGTGCTCGACCGCGACGAGCATCCGTGGGACTTCGCGCTGGCGACCACCGGCCGCGGTTCGCTCGGCCGCTTCGTCTTCACCCCCGCGCGCAGCTGGCGCACGGCCAGGTACGGCTGCCTCATGCCGTATCGCCTCGGCGACTCCGCGCCGACCTGGATCTTCGCCGAACCCGACGACCGCCAGCCGGAGACGCCGTCCCTCGACGCGCTGGCCGACCACCTGCGCGAAGAGCCCGCCACCTTTGTGCTCTGGGCGAGCGCGATCGGTTCGCCGGAGCGCAAGCTCGCCGAGGTGGTGTTGCATCCGGCCGACCCCGGCGACTACCGGACCGACTTCTTCGACCCGATGACCGACCATCCCGACGAGGTACGCATCGTGCCCGAGGTGATCGGACGGGTGCGCGAACTCGCCTACGTCGGCAGCCGCAGCGGCCGTGGCGAACAGCCGTGAACGCGGCGGGCGCGGCCGCTCGCGGATTGCTGGCGGCCGCGCCGTTGCGGGTGGCCGCCGTGCTGGCGCTGGTCGTGCTGGCAGCCGCGTGCGGCAATGACGCCGGGGAGGAATCCGCCGCCGCCGCACCGCCCGGCCCGCCGCCGATCCCCAACGTCACCATCACGATCGAGAACCTCCAGTATCCGGGCACGCCGCCGATCACCCCCGACGCGCAGATCACGGTGGTGAACAACGATCTGGTGATGCACAGCATCACCAGCAAACGACCCGGGCTGTTCGACCACGACATCGCCCCCGGCCAAACCGTCATCTTCCGCGCGCCCGGCGAGATCGGCTCCCACCCGTTCTATTGCAAGTACCACGGGCTGATGGACGGGTGGTTGAGCGTACGGCAATAGCCGAGCCCGAAGACCGCCGAAGACATTGCCCGCGTACGCAACTGGTGGTCGAGACGATCCGGTCGCTTCCGCGATTCGTTCAGGCGCCGATCGCGGGCCAGATGCGCCCACGATTCGTGCAGGCCCTTTTCGAACAGTCCCCAGGTGTGCGAGCCGGTTGGGCTTCCACGTGCGCGGCGGAGATGCCGAGCTGAGTGAGCCGATCGGCGAACGCCGCGGTGCACGTGTTCGCGATGGCCTCGATGGGCGGGAATGGCAGGCCGCGGTCGACGGTGCCGGGGATGCCTACGAGGCGTGTCGGGACCGCGAAGTGTCAGGGTTTTCGCGGGTCTTCCAGCAGCTGAGCCGCCGAACGGTTGACCTTGCCGAGTGCGGTGAGCAAGCATCGACGCTCGGACTCGGTGAGATCCGCGGTTACCAGGCTCTCCAGAGATTCACGGCTGTCCTCGATGCTTTCTCGTAGGCTCCGAGCCTTATCGGTGAGCCACAACCGGACCAGCCTGCGGTCCTCCGTGTCGCGGCGGCGTACCAGCAGCCCGCTCTCGGTCATGCGGTCGGCCATCTTGACGATCGTCGGAGTGGTGACGTGCAACGCGGCGGCGACCTCGCCGGGTGTGCGGCCGTCGTCGTCCCACAGCACGCCGAGCACCAGGTCCTGTCCCGGATACAGCCCGTGCGGGCGCACGCTGCGCTCCACGAGCGCCCGCAACAGCTTCGAAGTGCTGCTGTGCAGAGCGAGGAACTCGGACATCGAACCTCCTGTGCTGCGGCCTCATTGCGGCATTGCCTCAGAATCATTAGCCGTCTATCGTTTTTCTTAGACGGCTAACGACTGGAGGGTCGATGATACTTGTCACCGGAGCGACCGGAAATATCGGTCGCGAACTCGTCCGCGAACTCGCCACCAGGGAAGTCGATTTCCGCATCTTCGTCCGTGATCCGCGGCGAGCGGACGGCCTGCCTGGGCGCGCCCGGCGCGTGGTCGGCGACCTGGACGATGCCGGCACGTACCCGGCCGCGCTCGACGGCGTCGACCGCCTGTTCCTGCTCGTTCCAGGAGTCGGCATCGACCACGCCCGCGACATGGTCGCGGCGGCACGGGTGGCCGGGGTCGGACGGATCGTGTTGCTGTCGTCCTGCAACGTGATGGGCGATCCGGTGCCCGCGATGGGGCGCTGGCACCACGAACGGGAGACCATCGTCCGCGACTCGGGCATCTCGTACACGATCCTGCGGCCCGGCGGCTTGATGACCAACGCCATGGAATGGGCGCCGATCATCCGTGCAGGCGGCATCGTCGACGATCCCACCGGGCCCGGTCGCTACGCGCCGGTGGATCCGGCGGACATCGCCGCTGTCGCCGCCGTCGTTCTCACCGAGGACGGCCACCAGGGTGCGGAGTACTACCTCACCGGCGATGAGACGCTCACGATCGCCGAACAGGTCGCGGTCATCGCGGCCGCGATCGGCCGCGGCATCGACGTCCGCGAAGCCGCGACACCCGAACAAGCCGTCGCGTCCCGATATCCGAATGGCGCGCCCCCGGCCCTGGCCGACGCGATCCTCGAAGGGTTCACGTTGATGCGCCAGGACACCACCGGGTTCCGCACCGACACCGTCGCCCGCATACTCGGCCGTCGTCCCCACACCTTCGCAGACTGGTGCGCACGCAACATCGAGACGTTCCGCCCCGTTCCCGCGTGATGACCGCTCTTCGGATCACGTCACGCCCTGCCCTTCGACAGCACCGCGTCCCTGCCGCCCGCGACCTCGAGTCCCAAGCCGCCATCGGCTCTCGACTTTCCGCAGGCGTGCGCGAATAGCCTGTGCGCCAACATGTCGTCCGACTGCCTGCGCTCCATTCTGGACATCATGACAATCTCACTCGACCGCGCCGATTCCGTGGTTGCGGCCGACCGCGGGGAAACCGTCACGATCGCGGTGGTCGACGCCGGCGGCAAGCTGATCGTCTTCGCGCGCATGCCCGGCGCCCCGCTGCCCACTATCGACTCCGCCCAACACAAGGCCGCCGCCGCGATCGCGCTCGGCTTCGACACCGTTCAAATGGCCCCGATCAACGAGCCGGGCCATCTGTTGCCCGGCGCCGTGTCCTCCGGCGACCCGCTCGTGCCGCACGGTGGAGGTGTGCTCATACGCGCGGGCGATGTCGTGATCGGCGCACTCGGAGTGTCCGAGGCGACCATTCCGCTCGTCGACCACAAGATCGCGTCCACGGCAGCCCTGTCGGACTGGGTGTTCCTCATGTCGGCGGTCACCGCTCCGTGCCGGATGAGGTCAGTCCGCGCCCGCGACGGCGGGTCGAGCGGCCATGATGGCCTGCCAGGGTGCCGCGTCGAAGATGAGCCTGATCGCCGCGATGCGTCCGTCGTGGACGCGAAAGTGCTCGGCTGTGTGCTGAATTCCGGCGGGCGAGTTCGTGTGGAGGTCGTAGATGAGTACCGCGTCGGTGTCGTCGTACAGCTCGCTGATCATCTCGATGTGGTCGATGATCTGGATGAGCTGTTCGATACCGGCGAGATGTCCTGTCGGACTGCGGGATTCGATGAAGGGGCTGCGGAAGAAGAAGTTCTGGCCGAGTTGCGCGGCGGCGGCTGGGACATCGCCACGGAAGCGGGCACGATGATATGCCCGGACGGCTTCGCGGGTCGGTGAGGTGGTGGTCATCGTGTCTCTCGTGCGGGGTGGTCTAAGGGGCAGATGGGTCGGTGTCATCGAGGTACTGCTGGATTCGGCGTTGGTTGTCGACGACTCGTAGACAGAGGTGGCGCAGTCGATCGAGTTCGTCGGGGGTGAATCCGGCGAAGATGGCTGACATCGCCCGCCCGGTCGGCTGACGGAACGACTCCAGCCATTCATGCCCGGCCTCGGTGATCGCCACGCGCACCGCTCGGCGGTCGTGTGGATCAGGGATGCGTTCGGCCAAGCCCTTGCCTGCGAGTGTGTCCACCAAACCGGTGACGTTGCGCGAACTGACTCCGCAGGCGCGTGCGAGATCCCCGATGCTCAGATCGTCGGCGGACACCGCGAGGCGGCCCAGTACATCCAAGGCCCCCGTGCTCAATCCGCGACCGCCCGCGCCCCTGGAACGCAGCCGGTCGACGGCCTGCCATGCCGATCGAAGGGCCGCGGCCGCTTCCAGCGGGCCGGCGTCGCTTTCGGTCGCGAGTGCCTGCATTGATCGACGGACACCAGGGTCGTACAGCAGGCCCCTCTCATCACATGCCATCTGAGGATGATCAGAATTATATACGTCATTCATAATGAATGACTACCTTATTAGGCCGGGTCGGCGAGAGCGACCCGGCGAACATCCCCTGCCTGGTGGGCGGCGTGGCGAAGTCGGGGTTTCGCGAGGACACTGAGGACGTAGCGCCCAATTCGTCAGAGGAGCACATGCGATGCCGACCAACGGGCCATTCGGGATCGATCCGGAAGATTTCGAACGCGCACTGCGTGGGGCGGGAGCCGAACTGCGCGACCTGCTCGGGAAAGCCGGGGTGTACCTGGATCGCGTAGATCACGCGAGCGTCGGTTCACTGGCGTCGTTTCTCGGTCAGTTCGTCCAACCGGAACGGCCACGTCCACCGCAACCCGAGGGCGAGACCGCCGGTGAGACCGGCAGCGGGGTGTGGGCGATCTACAGCGTCGACGACAACGGCGAGGCCGCGGTCGACCAGGTCTTCCCGAGCGAGCTCGAGGCCTTGCGCGCGCATCGCGACAACACCGATGCTCGCCGTCGGGTGCGGTTCCTGCCCTACGGGGTTCCGGTAAGTGTGTTGGACGTGCCCTGACGGCGCTGACTCGCTCCACGAGTAGCGGTGGAGACGAATCGGCCGTTTCGCGCCGTAAGGTAGCGACGATGGCGAGGGTCCCGCTTTGCGCGCCGATGGCGGTCGTCACCACTCCGAACGCTCGATACGCGGCGTGAGTGCGTGTGCGTGCCAATCGCCGAGTCGGTGTAGCGTCGGCCGCGTGGATCTGGAGCCCGTCATCGATTCGTCCGAGCGGCTCACACGGCGGCCGGATTCGCTGATCGCGATCTATGCGGGAGAAGCCGAATGCTACAGCGCGCCAAGGCTCCGTGTCGCGCGCGTCTACGCCGGTCTCGACGAATGGGGACTGAGCGGAGGATGACGATGATCGTGTCGCGCGACCGACGCCGCGAATGCGTTCGGGCATAGGCGCGTTAGGGGGCGCTCGCCCAACCACGCGCCGCAGATCTCGGCGACCGCGGCCAGGACGAACAACTAGATCGAGCCCCCGACCGCAGCAGTTCGATCGCACCGGCGGCGACCAAGGCGATGCGAGGCCCGGCCGTGACTTTCGATCCGCGGTACGGCTCATGTCCGGTGGCGTCGGCTTGCCAGGCAACCCACGTGGCGCTTCCCGCCGCGCCTACCAGACATCGAGGATCGCCGCGGCCACCTGAGCGGCCTGGGCCGAGCCTGCCTCGAAACAGGCCGCCCATCGGGTTCGGTCGGCGAAGTCGGTGCCCAAAGCCGCGCCGCTCGCCTCGTCGGGCACGATGTGCGCCTGCGCATTCGCCACGCCGCCGGGGAAAACGTGGCCGAGCGGCTCGATGACTACCAAAGTGTCGGCGCCGGTGACGAGGTCGGCGTTGATGCCGTTCCGGAATCCCCCGTCCAAGTAGTGCCTGCCATTGATCTCGACAGGAGCGGTAAGGCCGGGTACGGCAGAACTCGCTGCGACAGCCAGATAGGGCGCCACCCCGTCGGCCGAGGTGAAGACCGCCGCCGCACCGGTCTCGACATCGACGACGGGAATGCGCAGCCCGTCGTGCGACCAAGAACCCGCACCGACAAGGGCACGCATCCGTTCGACATGCACGGATGCCGGAACAGAAGCGGCGGACATCGCGAGACGGCCGATCTGCCTGCGCACTTCGTCCCGGCGCGTTGCCTCCGGCTCATCGCCCGCGGCCCGTGCCATCGCCATCGCCTGGCCTGCCGCCTCCCGATCGCCCCTGGACTGTCCGGACTCCGGCGGTGCCGCACGGGTGGCCAGTTCGGCGAGATCCCGCCCGGAGGTCAGCACGACCGCCGCGATGGCGCCGGCCGAGGTGCCGACGATCGTGTCGGCCTCGGCGAGATCGACCCCTGCCCGGCGCAGGCCGTGCAGCAACCCGATCAGCCAAGCGGTGCCGACCACACCACCCGGCCCCAGCACGACAGCCCTGCTCTCACCGGTTCCCATGCGGCCACCGTACACAGTCGAACGATCACGGCACCGGAGATGATTTTCCTGAATCGCCGCTCGATTCTGCGCGGAAGCCGTCCGTAGCAGGAGGGTTCGTTCGCGCTGATTTTCGGCCGGCCGGGCGGCCGTCTGAAATGCCTTGCGCGCCTGAGCGGCCGACGCGGGCGAGCAGTTCGCCGTGGGCGGCGCGCGGCAAGTGATAGTTGTCGAGGCGTCCGTCGGCGATCAGTCCGTCCACGATGGACGGTGCGGCGACGGCGGGATCGGCGACACTTTTTCCCGTCGAGCGGCCGTCTCGATGGAGCGCCCCACGCGGTGTGGTTGCGGGCGATGTACTTTCGACGGCGTGAGTGCGTTGTTGGGCCGGACGTTTCGCCGGGTGCAGCGGGTGGATCACGCCGTAACCGGTGCGGTAGCGCGGATTCCGGTGACGGCGGTGGACCGGGGCATGGTGCGGTTGACCAGGGCGGCTGATCGTGGAGTGCTGTGGACGGTCGTCGCGGCGGCGCTCGCCACTCGTGAAGGCGCGACGCGCCGGGCCGCACTGCGCGGCGTGGTGTCGGTGGCCGGGGCGAGCTTCACCGTCAATGTCGTACTCAAGTCACTGATCGCCCGCCGCAGGCCCGCGGCCCAGTTGCTGCCGCCTGCCCGGCGGCTGATCCGGGTGCCGACCTCCTCCTCGTTCCCGTCCGGGCACAGCGCGAGCGCTGTCGCGTTCGCCACGGCCGTCGCGCTGGAGAGCCCGCGCACCGCGGTGGTGGTGGCGCCGCTGGCCGCCACGGTCGCCTACTCCCGCATCCACACCGGTGTGCACTGGGGGTCGGATGTGGTCGTCGGCGCGGCCGTCGGCGCCGGGGTGGCGATGGCGTCGCGTCGCTGGTGGCCGGTGCGCGAGTCCGACGAGGCCGCGGCCACCGCGGTGCGCGAGGTGCCGATGCTCGTCGAGGGCAAAGGGCTTGTCGTGCTGGTGAATCCGGTCTCGGGCGACCCCGCCTACGACCCCACCGACGACATCGCCGCCGCGCTGCCCGCGGCGACCGTGCTGCGCACCGAGCCCGGCCGCGATTGCGTCGAGCAGCTGGAGGAGGCATTGGCGGCGCGCACCGAGCGGGCGGCGGCCGTCGGCGCCGCGGGCGGTGACGGAACGATCGCCGCGGCGGCGGCGGTGGCGCTGCGGAACGACCTGCCGCTGGTCGTCGTCCCCACCGGCACCCTGAACCATTTCGCCCGTGACCTCGGGGTCTACGACCTGCGCGAGGTCATCGACGCCACCGGTGCCGGCGAGGCGGTCTCGGTCGACATCGCGAGCGTGGAACTCGAGACCGAAGACGGCGCGCGCACCCACTACCTGATCAACACCGCCAGCCTCGGCGCATACCCGGATCTGGTGCGGCTGCGCGAGAAATGGCAATCGCGGTGGGGCAAATGGCCCGCGTTCGCCGCCGCCCTAGTGGTGGTGTTGCGCCGCGCGCAGCCGATCCGGATCCGGTTGAACGAGACCTGGCACGACGTATGGTTTCTGTTCATCGGCAACGGCGCCTACCATCCGCGCGGCGCGGTGCCCGCGTTCCGCTCCCGCCTCGACGACGGCCTGCTCGACGTGCGCTGGCTGCGCGCCGATCTGCGGTTCTCCCGTACCAGGGCGGTGCTGGCACTGCTGCTGGCCGCCATCGGCCGTAGCAAGGTCTACAACGAACTCCAGGTGCCCGAGCTGATCGTGCAGGTGCGCGACCCGGAAGCCGTTGCGGCCGACGGCGAAGTGCTCGGTGAGGCGCGCAGACTGCGCTTCTCGGTGGCCGGTCAGGTCGCGGCTTACCGCCGCGACGAGGACAACCCCCGCTGGGCGGAGCGCCCGCGCCCGCACCACCGCAGACCGTTCCGCTGGGGAGTGTGATTCGCACCGGCGACAATCGCCGCGGCGACGGTGTCGATCATCGACCACCACAACGAGATTGTGGCCACGCCGTGAATCGCCGTTATCGAACCCTCGCAAACCCAGCTGGAACTACGTCGCGCGCTGCGGTTGTCGCGCGACAAAAGTTGTCGCCGAACCGAATCCGCGCAAGCACAAGCTCTACCCGATGTGAATGCCCCCGAGCGCAGGCGTACACGGCTGGCTTGTCCCCGGGTTGCCGGGATGTTCCCGGACTTCGTGAACGGGCAGTGAACGGTGATCCGGCGTCGATCGGGGTGTGCGCCAAACCGGTTGTGTGCCAGGTCATCAGGCGATGAGCAGGGCTATCGATCGCGGCGCGCCGACACATCTGTGCGTTACTCCCACGCTGTCTTAAGTTCATGTAAAGGCTACTGGCGAGTTGCTCTGGACTGCCATCGTCGGAGGAGTTCGAACCGTGTCGAGCGGTTGGCCCACATCCGGGGGTAGAGATGACGACTGAGTGTTACTCCGAGAAGCTGAGATCCGCGGGGAACGAGACCGACAAGGTGCGTGCTCGGTTGGAGAGCATCTCCGGTCGGGTTCAGGATCAGCTGAACACGTTGCTGGCCGTGATCGGCAGCGACAACTTCGGCAGCCAGTACGTCAAGGGCAACGGCAGTCCCGGCCTGAAGGACCGCTTGCAGGGCGCGGTGGACGGAACCAGCACCATGGCGCAATCCTGGGCGAACCTGTCGAAGGGGCAGTACGAGGCGGCGGTCGCCGCCGAGCGGAACGAGGATGCCGCTCGGCAGATGATCGAGCAGGTCTGAGCAGCGGCGGTTCCGGTCGGCGCCTGATATGGCGCCGCCATGGATTTCGGAGTGGGTGCAATGACGACGTCTGGGCGTATGGAGGGGGAGATCGCCGGGCTGATGGAGGACTTCCGCAGCCGTATGCGGAATATCGCCCAAGTGCAGCAGGAGCGGATCAAGCTGACCGCGACGGCGAGCACACGTGACCGCGCGGTGTCGGTGACGGTGAACGCCAACGGCGTTGTCATCGAGACCAAGTTCACCGATCGCGTCGAGGAAATGAGCTACGACCAGATCGCCAAGGTCGTCACTCGGTTGGCGCAGCAGGCGGCCGAAGAGGTGTTCGCCAAGAGCAAGACGCTGACCGCGCCGCTGCTCGACGAGCGGTTCCGGCTGCCGAAATTGTCCGACGTGATAGAGGGAATGCCGAACCTCGAGACCGAGATCCCCGTGGAGCCGCCCGTTTCGATGGCGCCTCCCGGATCGCCGGAACGCTCGGACGACGCAGAGACGATGACGTTCACCGACGTCGAGAGCTATCACCACGACGGTCGTGGGAATTCCAGGGAGAGCGTCACCGGCCAAGCCTGGTGACGTGTGAACTGGCCTGTCGATGGGATATTGGGCGATTCCGCCGGAGCTGGCGTGGCTCGAATGGGTGGCGGGCTCGGAGATCACGCGCATCGATCCCGACGACGTGGTCAAGATCTCCGAGGTGCTGCGGGAGATCGCCGATGAGATCCTCTCCGAGGCGATAGCGGAGGCGGATGTCGCCGCGGCGGCGGTCGTCAACGCGTATCCGCAAGGCGACGGCGGGGAGAAGATCGCCGAGTCGCTGCGCGCGGTGATTCACGACGACACTCCCAAAGGCGGGACGCCCCAGAACGGTTCGATCGAGTTGATGGGCAACTCGTTCAACGACCTTGCGGTTTCGGTCGATGATTTCGCGGGTGCGGTTCACGCGAATCATCTGAATGCGATCTTCTCGCTGGCTTGGTTGGCGGCCGAGTTCGCCATGTCCGTCTTCGCGGGCCCGGGGGCGGGGGCTGTCCAGGCCGGGGCGATCGCGGCGACGCGAGCCGCTTTTCAATTCATGGCCCGATGGCTGGAGGGCCGGATCGTCGCCATGCTCGCCAGGACCTTCCTGTCGGATGCGGCGAAGCAGGTGGTGTCGAAGCTCGTCTACGAGATCGTCCAGGAAGCGATCGTCGAGGTCTTCCAGGGCACCGCGCAAGAGGTGGCGGTGCAGGGCATCGTCATCGCCGAGGGTCTGAACAGCCAGGGCTGGGACGGGGCGGCGATCTGGGAGAACGCCTGGGTCTCCGCGCTCGCCGGTGGCGGCGGTGGCGGCGCGGGTTTCGGATTGAACCGGGCGATGAACCGGATCGCGCCCGGTTTGATGACCAGTCGCGGCTGGCGTGGGTTCACCGGTGGCGCGATCGTCGGTACGGGAGCCGGTCTGGCAGGCGCGTTCGTCGCCGCGTGGGCGACGGGGAACTGGGATCCGCGTTCCTTCGTCGGTGGGGGCGTTTCCGGCGCTCTGCCGAGCGGTGTTCACGGGGCGCGAGGCCACACCCAGCACAACGGTCCGATGAACTACAACCAGGAGCCCGTCCGGGTCGGCACCATGCCCGGACCCGGCTCCGACGGCACGGCGCCGGTCCCCGCGCCCAATGTCGCGGGTGATTCGAGCACCAACGGAGCCGGTAACGGCAATGGCGCGTCGAACGTCACCGGGGGAGTGAACGGCACGGGCGCGAACGCCAACGGTGCCGGGTCTCCGAGCACCGCTTCCGCTTCCGCGGTTCCTTCGTCGACGGCCGACACCGGCCAATTCGCGGGCACCGCAGGTACTTCCGACTCTGGTGCGGCCGCATCGAGCGAGACCGGTGGCGACTCGGCGGCGAACCAGCAGAGTCCCGCCTCGCCCGCCGTTCAAGGCAACTCGAATTCCGAAGCCGCCGAGGGTGGTGCGGATACGTCCTCCGGCGAGGCCGCCGCGCAGAACGGAAGCGCCGCCTCCGCGGGCGCGAATTCCTCTGCGCAGATGGGTGATTCGACACAGGCGAACGCCGACTCCGCCCACGTCGGCGGTGAGTCCGCGCAGGCGGGCGGTGATCCCGCGCGAGTGGCCGGTGATTCCGCGGCGCATGCCGACAGCTCAGCGCCTGCATCGTCGGATTCTTCCGCACCGGACTCGCATTCGGCGTCGGGCCGCCCGGAAGGAACCACCGCCAGCTCCGCGCCGGAGACTTCCTCGACCGGCGCCGCCGATTCGGGACCGCGCGCATCCGGTCCCGCGTCGAACGGCACCGCTGCCGACGGTGTCTCGCCCACCGCGCAGCCGCCCGGCGCGAACACCGGACCGGTCGGGACGAGTCTGCCGGGCGCGCCGACA
>NZ_BDCF01000066.1 GCF_001613365.1 Nocardia xishanensis NBRC 101358 | reverse complement strand
GGCGGGCGCGGTCCCGAACCGCTGCCGCTGACGTAGCCCGCCGAACCGGGGGACGCGGAAGCCTTGACGCCCACCGCCTTTGTGCCCATGGCGCCGAGCGCCAGCGCGCCGACCACGGCGCCGCCGGTCCAGGCCAGACCCGAGCCGCCGGAACCGACGATCGCGACGGCCGGGGTGACCAGCCGCATGAGCGCGGGCAGCACGAAGGCCACGCTGCACAGCAGCACGATGGCGACCAGCATGCGCTGTGCCTCTTCGCCTTCCGGCAGACCGGCGGTCGAGGTGAGCCCGTCGACGTGGCCCGCGGTGGTGAACGCGATCATGTAGACGATCGCCGCCACCGGTTTGAACAGCATGAACGCGATGATCCAGCCGATCAGCTTCTGATACGACGTCTTTCCGATGTTCATGCCCGACGCGGCGGCCGCCAGCGGCAGCACGCCCGCCGCGATGATCAGCAGACCTTGGCGGACGATCGCGAACACGATCTGCGCGAGCGCGCCGAGCAGGCCGACGATGGCGATGATCAGCACCAGGCCCGGCGAGAAGGCCTGCAACTTACTGGTTTTCACCATGAGCTCGGCCAGGTCCTTGGCGTTGCCGTTGGTCGAATCGTTGATGATCCACTCGGAGAAGCGATCCGAGGCCTGGGTGCCCGCGACGATGATGGCGCCGAGCATCCAGGAGCTGAACACCACCCTGGCGAACATGCGGAACGATTCGGCCGCCTCGCTGACCGCCGCGCCGCGCCTGGCTTCGGCCAGTCTCGCGCCCGACAGGATGACCGAGGCGATGAGCAGCAATATCTGGATCTGATAGGTGTAGTCGTTGATCCTGGTGAACAGCGACCCGTTGTCGCTCGCGGCTTCGTTGGGCACCTTCATCCAGAACGTGAGCGCCAGGATGATGGCCTCGCCGAGGCCGTTCATGAGCGAATCCACCACCTTGCCGAAGGTGGAGTCCCACGCCTTGTCCTTGACGGCCGTCGCGGCGTCGCCCGGATGCGAGGCGGCGTTGCCCGCCTTGCACACCGCGGACGCGGCGTCGCCGAGCGAGATGCCGGGAAGGCCGACACCGTCGAGGGTGTCGTGGATCTCGTTACAGGTCTCGTCGAAGCCGTAGGTCTGGCCGTAGGCCACCGTCGGCGTCGCGATCATCACGGTGAAGATGACCGCGAGGATCGTCACTAGTTTTTTCACCATCGTGTCCACCCCTCGATGCTCCGCAGGGACTCGATCTGGACTTGCTGCTCACCCGTCACCGGCCTGAGCTTCCAATCGTTTTCGCGCCAGACGACCGCAAGGCGCATGCCCACCCAGGTAGGTTGGCCATCAACTGTTTCCCTGGCCTTTCTCGCGAACCGTACGATCGCGGAATCGTCTGCGTAACTTTCGATCCGGAACGCGTCCGACGCGAAAAGCAGTGGTCTGAGCTTCTCCGGAATCCGCTCGGAGACCTTGCCGTCCGCGACCAGCCGGTCGTACTCCGCCAGATACTGCGAAGTCACCTCGACCAGCCGCAGCAGCAGGCCCCGATCGCGCGGATTGGCGTTGGTGCGCCAGTAGATCTGTTCGGCCGCCAGCGCCGCGCCCCGCGGGGTGTGCGCGAAGCCGATGGCGGCGTTGCCCTCGATCCGCGCGGGCCCGTCCGAGCTGGAGAAGCGCACCACCGGACCACCGAACAGCTTCTGCCAGACGCCTTCGCCCTCGGCGGGCGCGGGGGCCGCGGTGAGCCAGTCCGGCTTGTCCTGCGGCGTCGGCAGGCTCGAAACCTGTTCCAGCGCAATGCCAGCCGGGTTCGCGGGGACGTCCACCGGCCTGCCGAAGAGATCGGTCTCCCGACCCGCGAAGCCGGCGGGAATGGACGCACCGGTGACGGTGGCGTGCTGGAAGGCGGTCACCGCCGGATCGGCGGACGTGCCGCCGTCGCGCGTCGCGGTCACCGTCACACCGGCGGCGATCGCCACCGCCAGGCCCGCGCCGACGCCGAGGAGCGCGAGCGGCGGGCGCTCACGGACGGGTCCCGGGTCGGTCACCACTTCGTCCACCCCTCCAGCGACTCGATGTACTCGGTCTGCGCACCGTTGCTGGTCGCGGGCTTGAGCCGCCAATCGCCCGCGTCCCACACCATGACCAGACGCAGCGCCGCCCACAGCTGCTTGCCGTCGATGACGGGACCGCGCGAGGCGAACCGGACGATCGCCAGGTCGTCGGCGTAGTTCTCCACCTTGAACGCGTCGGGGGCGACGAAATAGCGAGTCACCTTCTCGGGCTGTTGTTTCGGCAGCCGGTTCTCGTCGAGCGCGCGGTCGTACGCGGCGATCTGCTGCGCCGAGACACGCACCTGCCGCACGTAGAGGTCGCGATCGGCGGGGCGGGCGTTGATCCGGTAGGTGATCTGCGCGGCCGCCAGCGCCGCGCCCTGCGGGGTGTGCGCGTAGCCGACGGCGAGTCCGTCCTCCATGCGGCTCGGCCCGTCGGAGGTGGAGAACGGCACGGACGCGCCGTACACCCGCTGCCAGCCGCGCGGGGCGCCGGTGCCCTCCGGCGCGGCGGTGAGCCAGTCCGGATCGGAGGACTTGCGCTGACGTGTCGGATCCTGCGGAAGCGGTTGTCCCGCAGGGTTGTTCGGAATGTCGACGCGCCTGCCGAACAGATCGACCTCCGGGCTCGCGAAACCCTCCCCTGTCGTCGCGGTGAACTCGGCCTCGTTGTTGCCGGTGGCCTCGTCGTCGCGCGTGAGATACACCACCGCACCGACGATCACGATGAGCGCCAGCAGCGCCGCGGACGCGATCGCGCCGAAAGAGACGCGATCGCGCGCGTAAGAATCCCGCTCGCTCACGACTGCACCTCGCTGACGCTCGGCTCCGTCGTGCGCGAGAGCGCACTGTACTGATGGCTCGCTCGCTGGCGCTCGCTCACTTCAGCGCCTCCAATTTCACTATGTCCGTGGGTAGTACGTCGATCGCCTCGACGGGGCGTGCGGTCGAATCCGGCTCGGGCAGTCGTAATCTCCAATCCTCGGCGAACCACTCCACGACGGTGTGGTTCACCGCCTTCGAGCCGTCCGAGTACTCGGTGTATACGTCGACGGCGCTGCGCTGCGCGGTGTAGTCGGTGATCTTGTATCCGAGCAGGCGCGGGGCGTACTCGGGATCGGCGGGACCGGTGATGGACAGCTGCACCCGGCTCACCGCCCACTCGTCCCGAGCGGGTCCCGGCACCACCTCGGCGGCGATCACCTTCGACCACTGGTTGTCGGCGGCCACCGAAAGGCGCACGGTGTGGGTGATGGCCGCGACCGCGGCGCCGGGCGGCGATTGCTCGAAACCCGTTGCGGCGCCGTCGGCTACGGACGCGGGCCCCTGGTCGGTGTGCGGCAGCGCCACGCCCTGATACGGCTGCCACCGCAACCCGCTCGGCCGCGCGGCGAGATCCGGGCCCGAGGCTTCGTCCGCGCCGCCGCAGCCGACGGCAGCCGCCGCCAGCAGCACCGCGCCGACCACACCGGCCGCGGACCGGCCCCGCCGCCCCGCGCCGTGCTGCGGGGGCGCCACCGAACGCGGCCGCGTCGCTGTGCAGTTCATGTCCGAACCGTCTCCATCAGGTTCCCGCGGCTCACGTCGGCAGGAACGCCAACGCGATCCCCGAGGCCGTGCTGGCGACCGTCGCGCCGATCAGGCTCATCACCACGCCGTGGGTGGCGTCGTTGACGGCCAGATCGCTGCGGAAGGCGATCCACAGCCTGCCCGCGGACAGGATCATCCAGGCAAGGCACACCAGCAGCACGAACCAGAGCAGCCAGTTCAGCAGCTGCATCAGCGGTTCGAGCACCTCGGAGGGCATCTGCTTGTAGGCGAGCAGCTCCGCCGACATTCGCGCGGTGGACATGCTCGTCCTAGGTCCCGATGACGGCGTTCATGATGGTGCCCGCGCTGGTGGCGACCACGCCGCCGATCATCGCGCCCGCCACCATCTTCGGCGACTCGAGACCGCCACCCGTCCACTTCTCCCAGGCGAATCTGCCACCGGCGTAGATGATTCCGCAGACACCGGACAGCAACACGAACCACGTCAGGTAGCGCACCAACTGGAGGATCTTCTCCGATCCCGGCGGCGCCTCCGGCGTCGGGTTGCCCACCTGTGCTAGCACAGTGCCGTACGTGTCTTGCACGGCGAGGAGAATCGCGCTCATCGGGTGCCTTTCTCGAGACGTGAAGCTTTTACTGCCAACGACATAGTGCCGGGTCCGGTCATCGCGACCCCTGCGGCGGTGAGCCCGACTCCATCACGATCACTCCCCCTCGTCGAAAGCCGCAGTGCTGTCAAGCTTCTCACGTACGGCGGAGACGATGTCGACGCCCAGCTCGCGCACCTCGAGCGGGACCTCGGCCAGCGGATCGATCTTGCGTTTCTTCTCCGGCATCGGATCGCCCGGCGTCCACACCGGCAACTGCTCCGGCTCGACCAGGGTCCACTCCTCGTACCACGGCACCTGCCACAGCGGGCCCGCCAGCGAGCCGACCACGTCGCGGTAGCGCCGGATCTCGGCGGGCATCCTGCCGGGGCGCGCGGCCACCGTGATCAGGCCGAGCACCTCGGAGGGGCCGCCGAAACCGAAATGGTGCTGGCGCAGCAGATCGTGCGCGCGGGTCAACCCGGCGATCGTCTCTCTGGCCACCAGCACGACAAAGGGGGATTCACGCTCGAAGACGCCGGGCCAGCGGCGGCTCGAATCCGCCGCGGGCGCAAGCACATGCGCGAGGGTAGTGGCTCCGGCCCCGCCGTGCACACCCAGCAGCCAGACCAGCGGCGCGCGTCCGACGCCGGGCACGGGACGGTCCCAAACCGGGGCGCGACGGGACTCGGGCGGCGCGACGACACCAGCGGGCTGCGGGTCGAGTTTCCGGCGAAGTTTCATGGCGGCGGTCATGATGCCACCCCCGACGACAGCACCCCGTACGCGCGCCGCGTCTCGGCGGCCAGCGCACTGTGCCGGACGAGTTCGCCGCGGGCGAGGTGCGGGTCGTAGGGAATCTCCCTGATGTCGCGGACCCAGCCGGCCAGGTGTTCACGCAAATGATCGGCAACCCGAGAGTCGCCGCCCGGCTGCTGGTGCGATATCACGATGGTGGTGTCGCCGACGATGCCGTCGCCCTGTCCCTCGGCCGAATCGCCGAATTGGTCGTCGAGCCATTCCAGGGCGACGCGCAGCCGGTTCGCGGCGTCCGGACGTGCCGGAATGGCAAGCACCAGAGCGACATCCGCGTCGTCGAGCAGTGGACGCAGCTGGCGTCCCGCGATCGCGCTGCCGCCGTCGTAGACCGCCGTGAACCCCGCGTCGTCCACCGCGCGCGCGACCGTCAGATATGTCGCGCGACGGCGCAGCGGGGCGTCGTCGCGCCAGAGCAGTCCGATGCCGGAGGTGGCGCGGGACAGGCATTCCTTCAACGGAGCCGGTTCGTCGTCGCCACGCCCGTACAGCCACGATTGCAGGCTGATCGGATGCAGGTGTTCGTCGGCGCCGCGCAATGCGAGATCGCTGCCCGCGGCGGTGGCGTCCACGGCGACGGTAGGCGTTCCCCCCGAACCCAATTCACCAGCGATACCCAGTGCGGTCGTGGTTGTTCCCGCGCCGCCGCAACCGCCGACCACCAGAATCGGTCGCGGTGTCGGGCCGGTGTCCTCGTCGCCGTCACCCCGCTTGCCGCGCCGCAACCGCACCACCGGAGCCTTCGCACGCGCCTGACGGCCCCGCGCGGCGCCCTCGTCGGGCGCCTCGTCGAGCCAGCGGCTCCAGTCCTCTCCCATCGTTCTCAGCTCTCCTTCATCCGGCCGCGATACCCGTGATCAGGGTGCGGCCGCCGATCACCGCGGTGGTGACCGTCTGCTTGTTGTACGTGGCCGGCGCTCCGCCCGGCCGGTACTCGGTGACCTCTACCGAATACATGTTGTCGGTCACCGTCGTGACGCGCACGCAGTGCGTGGTGCCCTCGGGAACGCTGTCGATCCCGCGCTGGATCGTCGAGGCGGCGGAGATGTTCGCGTCCGGCGCGACGAATGCCCGCGCGCGCTCGCCGGATCGCTCCACGTAGTAGGCGTATTGGAAGGCCAGCACCACGTCGGGGCCGCTGTCGGTACTGCCCGCCGCCGCGCTGCGGATCAGCCGGTCGCCGCGCTCGGTCGGACAACCCGAGGTGATACCCGCTTGGGCGCTGCCCGCGGTGAACTGCATGGGCGGGGTCGTCGGCGCCACGGCGGCGCGATTGCCCGAGGACCGCAACAGGTACAGGGCGCCCACGGCGACGAGTGCCAGCAACAGCACCGCAACGATCAAGAGCACGACGACGCGACCACGGCGCAAGGCGGGGTGGTCGCGCAGCGCGCGCGGCAGCGGGCGCGCGGGCGGCTCGGGCTCGTCGTCGTAGTCGTCGTCCTCGGGCCAGGGGAAGCGAACGAGATCGCCGTCGCGCGGGGCGTAGTCGTCGTCGGGCCCTGGCGCGTGGTCGGCTACCCAATCCGACCAGCCCCCCGTGAACTCCGCGCGACGGGACGCCAGATCCGCCGGGACCTCGTTACGCGCGCGCGCCTCCTCCGGGTCCACTTCCTCACGAATGTAGTGCGGATACCGGGCCGGTCCTTCGTCGTCGGCCGCGTCCGAACTCGCGTCGTCCTGCTGCGCCGGGGCGGGCGTACCGTTGTCGGGTTCGAGCGGGTCGTACCACCGGGACAAGTCTTTGTACGACTTCAACATTCCCCCATTCCCGCAGAGCCAGGCACGTGGTATCGCATCGTCGGACCTCTCGGCGATCAGTTCGTGGAGAACGGGTAGCTGTTGTCGGCGGCGCCGGGTCGCTCGGTGGGCGGAATCGAGGTCGCGCCGCCGGATGAGGCGCCATCGGCTCCTGTCCCGAACGGAAATTGTCCCGTACCGGACGAATTCGGCGTAGTCGACGCGCCGGTACTTCCGCCGAAGAATCCGGCGGGTGGCCTGGCGGCTCCGCCCAGCGGTTCGGCGCCCACGCCGAAGCGATCGGCCAGGTCACGGGCCAGTGCGGCGAACCAGTCGGCGACGAAGCGGGTGGGCGCGTCACCGTTGGCGGCGACCGCCGCGGAGCTGTACGCGCCGTGCCGCTGTACGGTGTCCCAATACCGCACCCAGGTGGTGAGGTTCAGCAGTTCGCTGTTGTCGGTGATGTTCTGCACGACCGCGTCGAACGCCTGGGTGACCAGTCGCGAGACGGTCGTCGGCGGAATCAATTGTGGAATGGCGCCGATCAACTTGGCGCCGAGCAAGAGCAGACCGGCCGCCGGGTTGGACAGGCCGGCAGTGGCCAGCTCCGAGATCGCGGCCGGACTCAGCACCGCCCTGACGACCGTGGCGACCGCGTTCAGCCCGATCGAGCCGACCTTCAGCACCGCGCGCAGCGCGGCGTTCAGATCGAGCGGCGTGCGCGGATCGGAGGCGTCGGCGATTCGCTGCGAGATCGACTTCTTCGGGGCGAGCGAGAGATTCGCCAGCGAGGTGCCCTGCACGTCCTCGGTGACGACCTTGGTCGCGGTCTTGATGGAGGTGAAAGCGAGCGCCTGGGAGATGGAGACCAGCGAGGCGACGGGGTCGCCGCCGCTCAGCTTCGCCTGGCCCGCCACCGAGGCCACCGCCTTCAGGATCGGCGCCCCCTGCGGCGCGTCACAGGCGAGATCGCCTGCGGCACAGAAGCTTGCCACCCGACCGGTGAGCGCCGCGAAATTCGCGGCCTGATCTCGTTCCGGGCCGATACCGCCGCCGCCCGCGGGCGTCTGCGGCAGCGCGGCGATGGCCGCCACTTCGGTGCCCGCCGTGCCCGGCGCGGGATCTGGTGTCTGCTTTCCCGGCGAGCCGGGGAACAGCGGCGCGCCCGGATTGCGGGTCGGGTCGGCGAACAGCGCGACGGCCGCGACCCGGTCGGCGGGCACGACGCCGCGGCCCTGCCCGACCTCCTGCGCGAAAACCGAAGCCACGTGCGCGCCCTGGGAGTAGCCGACGATCGCGAGCCGCGTGTCGGCGCACCGCTGCGTTACCTGCGCGGCCATGTCGCGTAGTCGCGTCAAGCCTCCTTGCACCGACTCGACATAGGGGGCGGGGCCGCCGTTGACGAAGCCGCCGAAGCCGGATTCGTATGGCACGTAAGCACGATCGACCAGACCGGGCTGCGGCGCCTTGGCCAGCAACGGCAGGAAGACCGTCGAGAGCATGCCGGTGTCGGTGGTGGGCGCGGCGTCAGGGGAGGACTCCCCCGTGCCCTGAATGCCCAACGCGTACAGCGCGGGACAGTCGTCGATGGCCAGATCTGTCGAGGGCGCTGCGACATTCGGCGGATCGGCGAGGGCGGGGCTCGCCGTCGCGGTGGCGACGGCAACGGTGGTCGCGACCACCAACCCCGAGAGTCTTGCCGTGTAATCAGTCATAGCGATCCGCAATCAATCCCGTGTTGCCGCAGTTACCCTCAACGCCATGAAACGCAATAGACCGTAACAGATTCCGGCTATTACTGCCGCAACAGCGAAAACTTTTCGCAAAACGCCGAAGCATACCTCATCGACACCGGCGCGGCGCGGAACTTCGCGCGGTAAGTTTCCGACGAATTCCGCGAGACCGCTACCGGCGGGCGACAACCCGGCTCGACAAGGGCGGCCGGACCGTCCCGCCGCCCAGCAAACATTTCGACGATGTCAGCGAACCTGCTGGGAGACAAAGCGATTCGCCCGCCATGGCGGCGGGCGCATCGATCAGGCGGCCGAAGTCACGCGGTAGACGTCGTAGACGCCTTCCACGTTGCGGACCACGTTCAGCAAGTGGCCCAGGTGTTTCGGATCACCCATCTCGAAGGTGAACTTGCTGATCGCCACCCGGTCGCCGTGCGTGGCCACCGAGGCGGACAGGATGTTGACCTTCTCGTCCGCGAGCACCTTGGTGACGTCCGAGAGCAATCGGGTGCGGTCGAGCGCCTCGATCTGGATCGCGACCAGGAACACCGAGGAGGGCGAGGGCGCCCACTGCACCTCGATGATCCGCTCGGCCTGATCCCGCAGCGAACCGGCGTTGGTGCAGTCCGTCCGGTGCACGCTCACCGCGCCGCCGCGGGTCACGAAGCCCATGATCTCGTCGCCGGGTACCGGGGTGCAGCACTTGGCCAGCTTCGCCACGGTGCCCGGCGCGCCGGGGATCAGCACGCCCGCGTCGCCGGTGACGCGCTGCCTGCTAGGCGTGGTGGACGGCGTAGAGCGCTCGGCGAGCTCGTTCTCCACGTCGCCGATGCCGCCGAGCTGGGCCATGAGCCGCTGCACGACGTGGTGCGCGGACACCTGGTGCTCGCCGACCGCGGTGTAGAGGGTGGAGATGTCGGTGTAGTGCAGTTCGTGCGCGACGGCGGTCATCGCGTCCACGCTCATCAGCCGCTGCAGCGGCAGCCCGACGCGGCGGACCTCCTTGGAGATCTGCTCCTTGCCGCTTTCCAGCGCCTCCTCGCGGCGTTCCTTGGCGAACCACTGCCGGATCTTGGCCTTGGCGCGCGGGGAGACCACGAAGTTCTGCCAGTCCCTGCTGGGTCCCGCGTTCTGCGCTTTGGAGGTGAAAACCTCTACCACTTCGCCGTTTTCGAGCTGACGCTCCAGCGCGACGAGGCGTCCGTTGACGCGCGCGCCGATGCAGCGGTGGCCGACCTCGGTGTGCACCGCGTACGCGAAGTCGACCGGAGTCGACTTCTGCGGCAACGTGATCACGTCGCCTTTGGGGGTGAACACGAAGATCTCCGGCGACTTCAGGTCGAAGCGCAGCGACTCCAGGAACTCCGCGGGGTCGGCGGCCTCGCGCTGCCAGTCGAGCAGCTGGCGCATCCAGGCCATGTCGTCGACCTCGGCGGCGTCACCGGAGTGCTTGCCCCTGGTCTCCTTGTAGCGCCAGTGCGCGGCGATGCCGAATTCCGCGGTGCGGTGCATGTCCTGGGTGCGGATCTGCACCTCCAGCGGCTTGCCGTCCGGGCCGACCACGGTGGTGTGCAGCGACTGGTAGACGCCGTAACGCGGCTGGGCGATGTAGTCCTTGAACCGGCCCGCCATCGGCTGCCACAGCGAATGCACGACGCCGACCGCCGCGTAGCAGTCGCGGACCTCGTCGCACAGGATGCGGATGCCGACCAGGTCGTGGATGTCGTCGAAGTCCTTACCCTTGACGATCATCTTCTGGTAGATCGACCAGTAGTGCTTGGGCCTGCCCTCGACGATCGCGTTGATCCGCGAGGCGGCCAGGGTGTTGACGATCTCGGCGCGCACCTTCGCCAGATAGGTGTCGCGCGAGGGCGCGCGGTCGGCGACCAGGCGCACGATCTCGTCGTACTTCTTGGGGTGCAGGATCGCGAAGGCGAGGTCCTCCAGCTCCCACTTCACGGTGGCCATGCCGAGGCGGTGCGCCAGCGGGGCGATCACCTCGAGCGTTTCCTTGGCCTTCTTCGCCTGCTTCTCCGGCGGCAGGAAACGCATGGTGCGCATGTTGTGCAGGCGGTCGGCCACCTTGATGACCAGCACGCGCGGGTCGCGCGCCATGGCGATGATCATCTTGCGGATGGTCTCGGCCTCGGCGGCGGCGCCGAGATTGACCTTGTCCAGTTTGGTGACGCCGTCCACCAGGTGCGCGACCTCGGCGCCGAAGTCTGCCGTCAGCTGCTCGAGCGAGTAGCCGGTGTCCTCGACTGTGTCGTGCAGCAGGGCCGCGACCAGCGTGGTGGTGTCCATGCCGAGTTCGGCCAGGATGTTGGCGACGGCGAGCGGGTGGGTGATGTACGGGTCGCCCGACTTGCGGAACTGGTGCGCGTGGCGTTCGTCGGCGACGTCGAAGGCCCGCTGCAACAGGGTGAGGTTCGCCTTCGGGTACAGCTCGCGGTGCACCGTCGCGAGGGGTTCGAGCACCGGCTTGACGGCGGCGATACCGCGCTGACCGGTCATCCTGCGTGCGAGTCGCGCACGCACCCGGCGCGAGGCGGAGGTCGGGACGGCGGCCGTGGCGCCGGGCTGGCGTTGCGGCGCGCTCGGCTGCCGCTGGGGCACATCGTTGGGGGTCGGCCGGGCGGGCGACGGGCTCGCGGAGGCGGGCTGCGCACCGTTCGATTGCGGGGCAGACGCCGCCGATTGCTCGACATTCGCCTCGCCCAGATGCTGAGTCATGCCACCACCTCTCCACGCCGCGGTCGGACCACCCTATCCGACCGCTGCAACCGCCCAGACCACAACTTTAGTCCCCGGCTCGGCGCATCGTCCGATCCGCGGACGCCGCGACGGGTACCTGTCCGGTTTCGGGTGTGGCGACCGAACGTTTCTGACCGATAGCGGCGGCCCTGCGCTCGAATCCTCCGAACCGAACCTGTCCCGGGAAGAACGGGTTTGCCGTCGTTCCCCGTTACCGGATAACCGGCCCGGCCCGACCCGGTGTTACCAATCGCGCGCGGTGGCGGGACGGGCTCGCATCGAGCCGCCGTCGAGACCGCGCGGTATCGGGACGCCGAGCAGATCGAGGGCGGTCGGGGTGATATCGACGAGGGCGTAGTGGGCGTCGGCCACGCCGGGGTCGAAGCCGGGGCCGCGGGCGATGACGGCCGCGGCACGGGACCTGCCAGCCCTCTCCGGGTCTGTTCATCGAGCTTTCATCGCTCGACCCGGCGCAGGTCGCCTCCCTGAACTCGGACCGAACGCCGCGCGACCGGTAGGTTCCGCGGCATGACGGTCGCCCGCTCCCTGCTGTTGTTCGCCGTGGCCGCGCTCGCCGAGATCGGCGGCGCCTGGCTGGTGTGGCAGGGCTGGCGCGAGCACCGTGGCGTGCTGTGGATCGCGGCGGGCGTGCTCGCCCTAGGCGCGTACGGATTCGTCGCCACCTTCCAGCCCGATCCGAATTTCGGCCGCATCCTGGCCGCCTACGGCGGCATCTTCGTCGCGGGCTCGCTGGCCTGGGGCATGGTCGTCGACGAATTCCGCCCCGACCGCTGGGACTACCTCGGCGCCGCCATCTGCCTGATCGGCGTCGCCGTGATCATGTACGCCCCACGCACCTGACCACCCTCACGCGGCAGCGAAATGCGTTGCCAGCCGCCCGCAGCGCCGCTACGGCGGTAATCCGTTCGGGCGAAGTGCTATTCGGCGGTACCTGGCTCCGGGGAGGTGAAGGCCCAGACGGCGGCGGGGCGGCCGGTGGACTTGGTGCGGCGGCGTTCGGTGGTGCGTTCCAGGCCTGGGAGGGCGGCGAGGGTGCGGTTGAGGTTGGCCGGGTCGGGGCGGGCGCCGAGCAGGGAGGCGCTGAGTTCGACGGCTCGGGTGGCGGGGAATTCGGTTCCGAGCAGGGCGCGGGTGAAGAGCCCGTCTTTCCAGAGCAGCCGGGCCAGGACCGCGCGGGACGCTTCGACGATGCGGTTGTGGTCGAACGCCAGGGCGGGTGTCCCGTCGAAGGGCACCCACCCGGCCGGGCCTTCGTGCGGGCCGGCCACCGCCCACATGGCGATGGACAGGGTGGGTCCGCGCGGGTCGCGATGGGGTTCGTCGAAGGTGACGAGCTGACCGACGGCCCCGATGGCGGCCTCGGGGACGCCGAGCTTGGTGTGCACCGCGCGGCGAGCGGCCGCGACGAGGCGCTCGCCGCGACCGAGCAGCACGCCGGGCAGCGCGAGTTCACCGGTGAACGGTTCATGGCCGCGCGGCGCGATTCCGATCGTGACCTCCGTGTCCTCGGGCCAGAACCGGAGCGTCACCACGTCGACCGACACAACGGATTGCTCCACGCCGAACCATCCTGCCTTCAGGCGGCGGCCGCCGCCCGGTGCGGGGTTCGGTCGGCGCGGGCGGGCCCGTCCGCGCCGAGGACGACCGGTGCGCCGAGCGTCCGCTCGAACCAGGACAGCCGATCGTCCGGCAGCTCTTCGAGCAGCGGCTCTGCGGTGGCGAGCAACCCGGTGAGCCCGCGCTGGTGGTCGAGATCGCGCCACGGCCCGAGCGGGAGCTGCCGGACGATCCCGGCGGGCGTGCGGTAACCCGTTGCGGCCAAGCCGGTTCCCGCCGCGTCGAGGTGGTTCACCACGAGTCCGTCGATGCCGCCGCACACCGAGACGGCGTAGCGCAGCAGCACCGCGTCGAGGTGGCCTAGGCGGAACGCGCCCTGGTACTCGCCGAAGGCGTTGTGCGGCTCGGGAATACCGAGCCCAGGGCGCTCGGTCGGCAACGGGCCCGCGCCGTGCCTGGTCTGATAGGTCCGTGTGACGCCGAGTGTGTGACCGGAGTGGCCGATGCCGGCCAGCATGGCGCGCGCGTTGCGCGGCTCGACGGTGGACCAAGTGGTGTGCGGGTGGAATCCGCGCCACTCGTCCAGCAGTACGCCCTGCGCGCCCTCGAAGACGAGGCGGCCGCGCCGGGCCGCCCGAACCAAATAGCTCCCGTCCACGATGCGCACCGCGGCCGCGAACTCGCGGTACATGTCGACCAGGTCGTCGATCGGCTCGTAGCGGTGCCCGCTGGGCGCGATCAGCGGCGCGTACTCGGCGGCCAGGGCTCGCAGTTTGGCGCGCAGGAGCGCGGGGTCGCGGCAGTCGGCGACCGTCGGCGCGTCGTGTTCCAGCGCGTACCGGGCGGTTTCGCCGATGCCGCGTCCGCAGGACCCGTGCCGCGCCGCGCCGCGAGCGTCTTCGCGGGCGCGGTTGGCGGCGATGTGGATCGGCGTGGTGAGCAGCGCGTCGCCCTCGATCCGCAACAGCGACAAGGGCTCACGGACGCCGAGCGCGTCCAGCCGCCGCGCCTCCCCCGCCAGCGCGATCGGTTCCACCAGCATGTGCCTCGACAGCAGGGTCGGCACGCCGGAGAACGTGCCGGAGCCGAACTGCGCGAACGTGTGGTGCCGCCCGTCGGCGATCACGTTGTGCGCGGCTTGCGCCCCGCCGTTGAAGCGGACGACGGCCGACACGTCGAGGCCCGCCTCCGGCGAGCACAACCAGTCCACCGTCGCGCCCTTCCCGGCATCGCCGAAGCCTAGGTCGACCACGATCAGATGCGAGCCGAACATGCTGCCCTACCTTTACCTTTCACCGACGCCACACCCGGAACGCGCGCCGCACCGACCCCGCGACGGTGCGACGCGCCCCCGCTCAGCGCGACCCGCCCGGCAGCGCACGCATGGCGGACTCGGCGTGCGCGCCAAGCGCTTTGCCGACCGAATTCACTTCCGCACCCGACCCGACGTCGCGCAGGTCGGCCAGACCCGTGTCGATGTCGACCCGGCCTTCGGCGAGCCCGATGGTGAGCGCGATGAGTTCGCACACCGCGGCGGGATCGTCGAGCTTCAGGAAGTTCTGCCCGAGCAGCCCGCGCCAGTGCTCGGCGATCTCGGGGTCGTCGTAGTAGCTGGACTGTTTCGGCAGGATGTAGTGCACGTGCCACTTCTCGGCCAGCTCGCGATAGATCGAGTCGACCGCGATATCGCTACGCACGTGGTCGCCGATGATCGCGCGGATGTGCCGCGAGGCCAGTCGCGGCTTGTTCAGCTCGTCGCCGATGAGGAACAGGTACCCACGCTTGCGCCGCTTCTCCCAGGCGTCGGTGACGACGTGGGTGGCCAGGAAATACGCCGCCAGCTCGTAGCTTTCGGACTTCTGCCCGCCACCGCCGCCTTCGAGCAGGATATTGCGCAGCTGCTCGTCCATCCGGTTGTCGGATTCGAACTGCCCGACTTGCAGCGGCACCCGGTCGGTGTCGGCGTCGCCGACCGCGCCGAACAGAATCTGCGGGTCCTCTGCGTACTTCTTGCGCTGGAGCAGTCCGTGCAGCTTGCCGAGTTTGTCCTGCATGATGATCGGCACCTGCCCCATCGAGCCGGTCACGTCGAACAACACCGCGATGGGCAGTGAGTTCCCGTGCTCGGCGGAGTCCCGGCATTCCCGCACGCCGACCCCCAGCGGGTCGAGCGCGGGGTGCGCGCGCCAGCTCGTGTAGGGCTGCGCCCGCATCTCGGCGGTGTAGCCGAAGTCGTCGATCCCCCGGCTGGCGCGGTAGGTCTTGGCCGCCCGGTAGGCGGTGTCGTCCCAGTGTCCGTATCCCATGTCGCCGCTCCTCTCGTGAAGTAGTTTTAGTGTAAGTGACTAAAACTTGAGCGGTCAAGGGAGCTGATCCGATCGGGGCCGCTCGAGGTGTTAATACCCAAGGCACGCAGCACGATTCAGGCTTAGGCGGCACGTCGCCTACTGCATGCCACAGCGACGCTGGCCGTTCATACTTCGGATGGACCATCGCGGAACGGGAAATTCGGACTCGCCGGACGCGCGGTGCGGAGCTCCCCGGAAGTGCGGTCGTCATCAGGGGTAAAACCGCCGAGGCCGGTGCTCGCTAGGCGGTGCGCGTCATGGGGGGAGCCGACGAAGTTGTCGGCTGCCAAGGCTGCGGTACAGGGGCAAGTGTGCCGCAACGCATTTCAGGGAGTGGAGCACCGATGGGTCGACGAGAGAAACCGATCGATATCCGGTCCGGTCCGGTCGCCGCGTTCGCGGGAGATCTGCGCAAGCTGCGGGCCGCGGCGGGCAATCCGTCCTATCGGCAACTGGCGAGCGCGGCCCTCTACTCCCCCTCCGTGCTGTCGGACGCCGCGGGCGGCCATCGACTGCCGACGCTGCCGGTGGCGCTGGCGTTCGTGCGCGCCTGCGGCGGCGACCCCGCGGAGTGGGAGCGCCGCTGGCGCGCGGCGCGCGGGGACGGCGCGCCCACCGAGCCGCTGCCGATCGTGGTGGACGACGCGGTCGACTCCGGGCCGCCGCGCCCGGTGCAACTTCCCATCGGCCCGCACGATTTCGTCGGCCGGGTGGCCGAATTCGACGACACAAGGGCCGCCACGGCGGGCATCGCGGACTCGCGGGTACCGGTGGTCGTGCGCGGGCCGGTCGGCGTCGGCAAGACAGCGTTCGCGCTCCGGTTCGCGCACCGGCTCGCCGAACAGTTCCCCGACGGGCAACTGTTCGCCGACATGGCAGCCCGCCGCGGCGACGAAGCCGCTCCGCTAGAGGTCATGGCCGGTTTCCTGCGCGCGCTCGGCGTTCCGCCGGACCAGGTGCCCGCCGACGACATGCACCGCATCGGCCTGTACCGCTCGATGCTCGCCGAACGGCGGGTCATCGTGCTGCTCGACAACGTTCGCGACGAACCGCAGGTGCGCCCGCTGCTCGCCCGCTCGCTGAACAGTCAGATCGTGGTGACCAGCCGTTCGCGGCTGCTCGGCCTGGACGGAGTGCGCCGCGTCACGCTCGGTCCGCTCGCGCAGTCCGAGTCGGTCGACCTCCTGCGCCTGCTCATCGGCGGCGACCGGGTCGGCGCCGAGCACGCGTCGGCGCTGCGCATCGCCGAGTTCTGCGGTCACCTGCCGCTGGCGCTCACCATCGCGGGCCGCAAGATCGCCGCGCAGCCGGGACGGCGGCTGTCCGAGATCGCGGCGCGCCTCGCGGAGGGCGTGACCGTGTCGAACTGGTTGCGGATCGGCGACGTGAGCCTGGCCGACGCGGTACTGCCCGCCTATCTGTCGCGTCCACCGCTGGCCAAGCACGTGCTCCACATGCTGGCCGGCGGCGCCGACGAGGTGACGCCCGCGACGTTGGCTCGCTCGCTGCACATCTCGATCGAGTCGGCCGAGTACGCGATGGACAGCCTCATCGACGGCGGTCTGCTGCACCGGGTTCCGGAACCGGAGCGGTATGTGATGTCGCCGCTGTTCGGCCAGCTCGTCGCCCAGGAGGCCGATCGGTTCGCGCTACGCCGCCGGGGCGACGAGCTCGACGCCGACCGACTACGCACGGCCATCGGTTTCGAGGGCGGTTTCGCACGCTGAACCGATCACGTTGTCCGGCTTTGACGTTCGTTTGTCCGCGGTCGCCGTGACCAGGGCGAACACGGCCGGTTCCGGGGTTAGGTTCGTCGAGTTCGAACAGATCAGGATCAACGACTCAGGAGGAGCCGACGTGGCCGACGACATCCAGCGGAGCCGGGCCGACGCGTTTCGAAACCTGCACGCGACAGGCACTTTCGTGCTGCCCAACGCCTGGGACCCGATCAGCGCGGCGGTGATCGCGCAGGCGGGCGCCGTGGCGATCGCCACCACGAGCGCGGCGGTGTCCTGGGCGCTCGGCCGCACCGACGGCCAGCGGCTGACCAGGGACGAGGCCGTCGACCAGGTCGCCCGCATCGTCGCGGCCGTCGACGTGCCGGTCACCGCCGACGTGGAGGGCGGCTACGGCCCCGCCCCGGAGGACGTCGCGGCCACCGTCGCCGCCGTGATCGGCGCCGGCGCGGTCGGCGTCAATCTGGAGGACTCCACCGCGCCAGGCGGACCGTTGTTCGATCGCGGCGCGCAGCGTGATCGGCTGCGTGCCGCTCGCGCCGCTGCCGCCGAAGCGGGCCTGCCCGAGCTGGTGATCAACGCGCGCACCGACGTGTACCTGTTCGGGATCGGCGCACCAGAGGACCGTTTCGACGAGGTGCTGTCCAGGGCCGTCGACTACGCCGAGGCGGGCGCGGACAGCCTGTTCGTCCCCGGCTTGCTCGACCTGCCGACGCTCACCGATCTGGCGGGCAAGTCGCCGCTCCCGGTGAACGTCATGACCGGTCACGGCGCGCCCAGCGTGCCGGAACTGGCCGCAACGGGCGTGCGCCGGGTCAGCCTCGGCCCCGCGCTGGCCCAGGCCGCCTACGGCCAGGCCGCGGCCGCCGCCCGCGAACTGCTCGACACCGGCACCTACGGCGCGCTCGCGGGCGCGCTCGACTTCGGCGCCGTGGAAGCGCTGCTGCGCTGAGCATTCTCCGCCCCCGGCGATCAAGGACTCACGATGAACGCAATCAGAACCGATTCCCGCACCGGCGTTTTCGCCGCGTTGCGCCAGACCCCGCGCCCGGTCGTCTACCTGCTCATCGGCGTGCTGGTGAACCAGCTCGGCGCCTTCGTGCAGACCTTCCTCGTGCTCTACCTGACGCATCGCGAATTCAGCGTCGGCCAAGCCGGTCTCGCGCTCACCGCCTACAGCGCGGGGGCGGTCTTCGGGACCATGCTCGGCGGCGAGCTCACCCACCGGCTCGGCCCGCGCTCGACCATCATCGCCGCGATGACCGGATCGGCCGCGCTGCTCACGGTGATCCCGCTGCTCGCCACCCCCGGCCGGTTCGCGGCGCTGCTCGTCGCCGTCGGCGCGGCGGGCCTGGTCACCCAATCCTACCGGCCCGCCGCGGCGCTGCTGCTCGGTGACCTGATGCCGGAAGAGCATCGGGTGATGGGCTTTTCGATGATGCGCATCGCCCTGAACGCGGGCGCGGCGCTCGCGCCGCTGATCGCCGCCGCGGTGATCCTGATCGACTGGAACCTGCTGCTCTGGCTGGACGCCGCGTCCGCGCTCACCTACGCGGTGCTGGCGCTGCTGCTCCTGCCGAACGTGGCGACGGTGCGGGACGCGCCGGAGCCGACGGGCGAGCGCACCGGCTACGGCGTGATCCTGCGCGACCGGCGCTATCACCTGTTCCTGGCGTCGGTGCTGGTCGGCTCGATCATCTACGTGCAGTACACCGTCGCGCTGCCGCTGAACATCACCGCCGATGGTCATTCCACCGGCCTGTACAGCGCGGTGCTGGTCACGGCTTCGGTGGTGCTGATCCTGTGCGAACTGAAGATCACCTCGTACGTCAAGCACTTGCGGCCGCCGCTGGTCGGGGCGGTGGGTACCGCGATCATGGGACTCGGCGTCGCCGGGTACTCCTTCGCCGGACACGGCGCGGCGCCGATCCTGCTGGCGACGGTGGTGTTCGTGCTGGGCGTGATGATCAACGGCCCCACCATGTTCGCCTATCCCTCCACCTTCCCCGCCCCGGTGAAGGCACGCTATATCGGCACCCACCAAGCCACCTTCGGCCTCGGCATGGCGCTCGGCCCCACACTTGGCGTCCTCGCGTGGGAGCGCCTCGGCACCGGCATCTGGCCGCTGTGCGGCGCGCTCGGGCTCTTCGCGGCCTGGTGCGCGTACGCGGGGATTCGCGAGAACCACATCGCGAATACGAGCGCGGCGGAGGCGAGTGAAAAGGCCTATGCGACAAGGGATATAGAGGTCTCCGACGCCGAGCCCGGCACCGAGGCGTCCGACGCGGAACTAGGCACCGACGCGTCCGACGCGGAGACCGGCACGGCGGTGTCCACCGTCACATCCGGCACCGGAGCGTGAGCGCCGCACCCCGGCGCCGCCAGACGCGTACCGAGCACCGCTGAGGCATCCGCCGATCGAAGACACGATCGGCGGATGCTTCGCGTTCACCGTGCGTGTCCCCCCGACCGCGCGGATCTCGTGTCGCCGCGCCGCCGCGCCGTCGCACCGCCGCTCGGTTAGCCTCGTACCCGCAGGTCGCACGACATCCCCTGCCGAACAGGCACTTTCGTACGAGATGAAGGCATCCATGAACCTGACATCCCATCTTCCCGCCGGCCGCCGCGCGTACGTCGAGGACCGGCTGCGCGGCAATCTCATCGCGTGGCTGACGACCGTCCGCCCGGACGGCGGACCCGACAGCGTGCCGGTCTGGTTCCTGCTCCGCGAGGACGAGACGATCCTGGTCTACAGCCAGCCGGGCAAACCGAAACTGCGCAATGTGGCGGCCAACCCGCACGTGAGCCTCGGCCTCGACGTCACCGACATCGGCCGCGACATCGTGCGCCTGGAAGGCACCGCCGAACTCGCCCCCGACCTGCCGCCCGCGGACCGGGAGCCGCGGTACGCGGCGAAGTACGCCGAACGCATCGGCGCGATGTTCGGCACCCCGTCGGAATTCGCCGCGATGTTCTCCGCGGCTCTGATCATCACGCCGCGGCGCCTGTACAGCAGCGGGTCGGTGACCGCGCTGGACTGACGCGATGAGTTCGCTGTGGCTCTGCCTCGGTTCCGCCTCGCAGCGGATTTCAGCGACTCACCGGCGTGGTCCCGCAATGCCGGGCGAACGGAGATCGGCCGGGACCGTCGTTGTCGGTTAGCTCACAGGCTGCGGTATTCATAGTGGCGAAACCGCTGATCCGTGGGAGGGTAGAGGAGTGAGATCAGGCTTATCGGTGTGATTCGCTCGGCTCACCTACAGAAAAGATGAAGTAAGCAAATGGCTCAAGGCAGTGTGAAGTGGTTTAACAGCGAGAAGGGCTTCGGCTTCATCGCGCAGGACGGTGGCGGCCCCGACGTCTTCGTTCATTTCTCCGCCGTGTCCGGCTCGGGATTCAAATCCCTCGAAGAAGGACAGCGCGTGGAGTTCGAGATCGGTCAGGGCCAGAAGGGCCCGCAGGCGCAGGACGTCCGCACGATCTGAGCGACGCAGCAGATGAGCCCCGCGTCTTCGGATGCGGGGCTTCTGCTTTTCCGGCGCGGAAAGGCGGCAGCGTGTGTAACGCTGCCGCCTTTCGTCGTGCCGGGCGCGGTCAGTCCACCTGGACCGCGAACAGGTCCAATTGCAGCAGTTGCGAGACGGCCACGTCCCTGGTCCGGTTCGACCAGCCGGACTGCACCTTCTGGAACCACAGCGGAATGGCGGGCATGTCCTGCAGGATCCGCCGCTCGGCTTGCTGGTACAGCACCCATCCCTCGCGCTCGGTCGGCGCGGCGTCCGCGCTCGCCAGCAGCGCGTCGACCTCCGGGTTGGCGTACGTCGTGCCGTTCACCGCGGCGCCGGTGCGGAAGATCGGGTTGAGGAAGTTCTCGATCGACGGGTAGTCGGCAACCCAGCCGGAGCGGAAGATCGTCGACATGCGGCGGTCGTTGATCAGCGTCCGGAATTCGCCGAACGTCGGCACCGGCGCGTATCGGCATTCCCGGCCGAGTGCCTTGCTGATCGTCGCGCAGGCCGCGTCCATCCACACCTGATTGGCCGAGTCGTCGTTGGAGGTCAATTCGATCGAGCCGGTGAAGCCGGTCGATTCGAACAACGCGCGCGCTCGCTCGGGGTGGTACTCGCACAGCTCCCCGCACTGTCCGCCCGTATGGCCGGGCACGGTGGACGGCACAAGCCCGTCGGCGAGGATCTTGTCGCCGTCGAAGGCCGTGTCGACCACGTACTTCCGGTCGACAGCCATCGAAATAGCTTGTCGCAGGCGCGGATCGGCGTATCGCCGGTCGTAGAGCGGGAACGAGATCGACTGCACGCCCAAATAGGTGTGCGACAGATTCCGCCCGGACAGTTCGGTTTTGTACCGGCCGCCGGCGAGCGCGTCGGCGGGCACGAAATCGAGGTAGTCCAGTTCGTTGGCCACCACGTGGGCATAGGCGTCCTCCAACGCCTTGTAGAACCGGAATTCGACGCCATCGATATGCGGCTTGCGCGCGCCGCCGTAGGCGTCGTACCGGTGCACGACGATGTTCTCGCCAGGCGTGTGTGAGACGAACCGGAAGGGCCCGTTGCCGACGGGATGCGCCTCGAAAGCGGCTCGGTCGGCGAAGAAGCTGCGCGGCAACGGGAAGAACGCGGCGTAGCCGAGCTGGGTCGCGAAGGCGGAGAACGGGGCCGTCAGAGTCACCTCGAACTTGCGGTCGTCGATGATCCGCAGCCCGGACAACTGCTGTGCCGAGCCGTTTTTCAGCTCCTCGTAACCCTGGATGTGCGACAGGTACGTTGCGCCCTGAAGTTTGTTCGGCCCGTAAGCGGTGTAGTTCCAGGCGTCCACGAAACTCTGTGCGGTGACCGGGGTTCCGTCGTGGAAGGTCCAGCCCGGCGCGAGAGCGATGCGATAGACGCGCGAGTCGGCGGTGGCGATGGATTCGGCCACCGCGTTGCGGGGTACCGCGGTGGCCGTGTCGTATTCGACCAGCCCGGTGAACAGCGCGTCCACGATCTTGACGCTGTCGCGTTCGGTGGCGTCGCCGGGGATCAGCGGGTTCTCCGGTTCGGTTCCGTTGTAGCTGATGACGCCGCGGCCCGGGGTGTCGGCGCGCGGCGAGCTGTCGCAGGACACGGTGAGCAGCGCGGCGGACGCGACGGCGGTGACCCCCGCGGCGACGCGGAGCGCTAGTGATCTGGTCGGGATGCTCATCTGGCCAGCTCAGCAGAGCCGGCAATTGATCGGCAGTGCTGCGCCACAGAAACCTTCAATCGACGGTCAGGAGGCGTCGATCGGCGAAACGGCCGCTGTGTCGACAGGTTGTCGTGCGGATCGGCGCGCGGGTTTCGGTCAACTCGCGCAGCGCATTCACTGGATCGGAGCAAGTGGTAACCATCGAGACTCAGGTGGAAATGTGAGCGATCACGAAGTCGACGTCCTGGCCATCGGCGCCGGTCCCGCCAACCTCGCGCTGGCTGTCGCGCTCGAGGAATCCGACGCGCCGCGGCTGGCCCAGCGGACTCTCCTGCTCGAGCAGCATCCCGACGTGAAATGGCAGCGCAACCTGTTGCTCCCCTGGGCCCGCAGTCAGGTGTCGTTCCTCAAAGACCTGGTGACCCTGCGCAATCCGCGCAGCCGGTTCTCCTTCCTGAACTTTCTGTTCGAGCGCAGGCGCTTGGACGAGTTCGTCAACCTGTCCACCTTCAACCCCTACCGGTGGGAGCTGTCGGACTATCAGCAGTGGGTGGCGCACTCGCTGGAGCAGGTCGCGGTGCGCTACGACGCCGAGGTCACCTCGATCGAACCCCGCCGCACCGGCGACGGCAGGATCGTCGGCTGGACGGTCGCCCTGGCCGACGGCGACACCGTCGACTGCCGCGATCTGGTCATCGGCACCGGCCGTGACGCGCACATTCCCGAGGTCTTCCGAAGCCTGCCCGCCGACAGGGTGATTCACAGCACCCAGTACTGCACCAGGGTCGCCGAGCTGCCCACCGACCGCCCGATCCGTCCGGTCGTGATCGGGGGTGCGCAGAGCGCCGCCGAGATGTTCATGGCGCTGCACACCGATCTGCCGCAGAGCGCGCCGACCATCGTCATGCGCTCGATCGGCCTGCAGAACTACCAGACGAGCAAGTTCGTCAACGAGCTGTTCTTCCCGTCCTTCGTCGACGAGTTCTATCACTCCGAGGCCGACGTGCGCGGCCGCATCCTCGACGAGGTGCATCTCACCAACTACGCCGGCCTGGCCCCGCCGTTCCTCGACGACCTCTACGCCATGCTCTACCAGCAGCGCATGCTCGGCCAGGAGCGCTCTACCGTCCGCTCGATGACCGAGGTGGCGGGCGCGCGCATGGACGGCGACGAGGTGGTGCTCGAGCTGCGCGACCGCAAGACCGGCAAGGTCGAGCCGCTGCGCTGCGACGTGGTGCTGCTCGGCACCGGCTACGAGCAGCAGATGCCCGCGCTGGTCCGCGATCTCGCCGGCCGCCTCGGCCTCGACGAGATCTCGGTGAGCCGCCGCTACCGCCTCGACCTCGGTGAATCCGCGTGGGGCGCGGTGTATCTGCAGGGCGTCAACGAACAGACGCACGGCATCTCCGACACCCTGATCAGCGTGCTCGCGCACCGCTCCCAGGACATCGTCGACGACATCCTCGACCGCCGCCACGTCACCGCGGGCGCCTTCCCGGAGAGCCGGACGGCATGATCGAGATTCGCAGCCTGTACCGGGACGGCCTGACCGAGGCCTACGGCGTCGCCTCCGAGCGTCTGCTGCCGTGGCCCGCGCTCAACGCGCCGTTCGAGGGCGCGTGGTGCGTGCTGCGCCCAGGCGGCGTCTCCACCGCGCACGCTCACCACGAGTACGAGCTGTTCATCGCCATGACGGGCCGCGCGGTCCTCGACGTGGACGGCGAGCAGCGCGACTTCGTGGCGGGTGATCTGGTTCACCTCGTGCCCGGCACGACTCATCACGTGCGCAACGCGGGGACCACCGATTTCGAGTGGTACGCCATCTGGTGGGACACCGACATGTCGGCCGAATTCGTGCGCAGGCACGGGGACGGATCGTCGCACGAAACGAATCAGCCCGCGCGGCAGGAAGATCCGGTGACGCCGTGAACGGTCCCACCCTCGTCATCTCGCCCGCGCCGACCGCCAACGGCGACCTGCATCTCGGGCACATCGCGGGCCCCTTCCTCGCCGCCGACGTCTACACCCGTTACGCCCGCGCGACCGGGCGTGAGGTGCTGTTCGGCACCGGCGTGCAGGACACCTCCACCTACGTCACCACCACCGCGCACCGGCTCGGCATCGAGCCGCAGGCGCTGGTCGAGCGCTCCGCCAAGGAGGTCGAGGCGACGCTGACGGCGCTCGGCATCGCCGTCGACGCCTTCACCGGCTGGGAGCGGCGGTTCACCTCCTACGTCGCGCGGGTCGTCGCGGAACTGCGCGCCAAAGGCGCGCTGCGCCTGCGGCGGATGCCGTTCCCGTACGCGCCGAGCACCGGTGAGTACCTGGTGGACGGGCACGTCGCCGGCGCCTGCCCGGTCTGCCTGGCCGACAGCTGCGCCGGGCTGTGCGAGAGCTGCGGGCACGCGGTGACCGCCGGCGAGTTGCTCGATCCGCGGTCGACGCGGAACCCGGGCGAGCGACTGGAGATCCGCGAGGTCGAGGTGCTCGTCCTCCCGCTGGAGGAATACCGGGAGCGGCTGCGTGCCCACTTCGCCGAGGCCGCCGGACTGCTGCGTCCGCACGCGGCGCAGGTGGTGGCCGAGCTGCTGGACCGGCCGCTGCCGGACTTCCCGGTCACCTACCCGATCTCGTGGGGCATCCCCGCGCCGGATCTGCCTGGGCAGGTGGTGAATCCGAACGCCGAACCGGTCGCGTGGACGATGTACTGCACCATGCTGGCCGCCGAGAACCGGGGCCTGGAACCGGATTCGGAGGACGCGCTGTGGCGTCCAGAGGCGGCGGCGCGCATCGTCTACTTCCTCGGCATCGACAACATCCACCCGTTCGGGATCTCCGGGCTGGCGATGCTGCTCGCGTTCGGCGACTACCCGCTGCCGAAACTGTTCCTCACCAACGAGTTCTACGAGCTGCGTCACGAGAAGTTCTCCACCAGCCGGGGACACCTGGTGTGGGGCCGCGATCTGGCGGCACGAGTACCGCGCGACCTGATCCGCTTCCACCTCGCGGGCAACAGCCCCGAGTTCCAGCGCACCAGTTTCGATCACGACGAACTGGCGGCGCTCACCGAGACCCGGCTCGTCGCGCCGTGGAACCGGGTGGCCGCCAAGGCCGACGACTGGGTGTGGCGTGGCGGCCTGCCGATCTCGGAGCGGGGCCGGTCCGACGCGCTGCGCATCGTCGAACGGTTCCGCGCGGCCTACGAGCTGCCCGGATTCAGCCTGAACCGGGTCGCCGAAACGCTGACCCAGCAGCTGGCCCGGCTGGACCGCATGCCGGTCGACGACGGCGGGGACTTCTGCCACCAGGTGGACGTGCTGGTGCGCTGTGCCGCGCCGCTGCTCGTCGACCTGGCCGAGGCGGCGCTGGCGGGCTCGGACATGCTGCCGGGAACCGATCTGCGAGAAGTCGCCCAGCGCAGCGTGATCGAACCGGTCCGGCTGCCTCGGCTGCCCGCGGTAGGGGCATGACATGACCGACGTCGTCATCGCGGGCGCCGGTGTCACCGGCCTGATCGCGGCCGTGCGCTGCGCGCGGGCCGGCCACCGGGTGACCGTGGTCGACCGGGGCCCGATCCCGAACCCGGCGTCGAGTTCGTTCGATCACCACCGGGCGGTGCGGGCGCTGAGTCCCGGCGATCCGGCCGCCACCGCCGCGGCGGCGGCGCTGCACCGGCGCTGGCTGCGGTTGCAAGCGCTGCTCGGCGGCCACTTCTACCGGCGCATCGGCGTGGTCACCGGCTGGCAGGCCGCGTCGATCGACGCCGCGGTCGCCGAGGCCGACCGCAGCGGCTTGCCGGTGACCGTGGTGGACCCGAAGGCGCTGCCGCACTTCGTGTTTCCCGAGGGGCACTGGGGCCTGCTGGAGGCCGAGGCCGGCGTGCTGCTCGCCGAACGGGTGCTGCACGCCGCCGCCCGCTGGTTGCGGGCACAGCCCGCGGTCACCCTGCTGCCATGGCGGCAGGTGGTCGAGGTGGATACCGACGCCGCCCGGCTGCGGTTGCGCGACGGCGCCCGGCTGTCCGGCGATCTGGTGCTGCTGGCGACGGGGGCGTGGACGGGCGAGCTCATCGACGCGCCGACCGTGCTGCACCGGCAGACCACCGTCTACCTGCGACCGCCCGCCGACCTGGCTGCGTGGTGGGAGCAGGCGCCGAGCGCAGGGCGGATCGGGACGGACGGCACCGGTTGGCTCATGCCGCCAGGTGCGGGCACGCTGCTCAAGGTCAGCTCGTCGCGCCTGTGCCGGACGGTCGACGACCTCGGTGAGGACGCCGAAAGCGCCGACGCGGCAACGCGATACCTGGGCCAGGTACTCGCCGACGCGGACCGGTACCGGATCGCCGCGGTCAAGCAGTGCCACTACACCGTCGACGCCGCGACCGGCGGCGCCACCCTCACCAGGCCGGGACCCGCGGTCGTGGCCCGCGCCGCCACCGGCGGCGACGGGTTCCGCACCGCCCCGCTGGTCGCCGACCACCTCGTCGAGCTCGCGGCCGCCCGACCGGCCGCATGATGCGGAAGGAACAATCATGAACCCCACCAACGACGTCCTGCTGGTAATCGGCAGCGGACTGCGCCTGTACCGGGAATACCTCGTGCGCTCGGTCACGGCGCGGGCCCGTTCCCGCGGCCTCGACCTGGTGCTGCTCAACAACATCGAACCCACCTGGCAGCACGCCTATTTCGACGAGATCGTGGTCGCCAACGTCTTCGATCACGCCGTCCTGGCCGCCGAGGCGCGCGAGATCGCCGCGCGCAGGCGGGTGGTCGGCGTGCTGTGCTGGGACGAGCCGCTGGTGCAGCCCGCCGCCGACATGGCCGACGAGTTCGGCGTGCCAGGGCTCACCGCCACCGGTGTGCGCGGCTGCCGCGACAAGAACCGGACGCGCTCGGTGCTCACCAATGCCGGCCTCGTCCAGCCTCGGTTCGAGCTCACCGGCACGCTGGAGCAGGCGCGGGCGGCCGCGGACCGCATCGGCTACCCCGTGGTGGTGAAGCCGCAGGCGCTCGGCGCGAGCATGGGCGTGGTGCTGGCCGCCGACCGGATCGAACTCGACGCCGCCTTCGCCACCGCCACCGGCGCGAGCACCATCGGCGACGAGCCGTTCCGCGGCACCGCCATCGTGGAGGAGTTCGCGGTCGGGCCGGAGATCAGCATCGACGCCGCCGTCTACAAGGGCGAGTACCTGCCGATGTTCCTGGCGCGCAAGCGAACCGGGCTGGAGCCCTACTTCGAGGAGCTCGGTCACCTGGTCGACGCGGCCGACCCGCTGCTGGAGGACGAGACTCTGATCGGCACGCTGGCCGCCGCACACCGCGAGCTCGGGGTGGAGAACGGCATCACGCACACGGAGGTGCGGCTGACCGCGCGCGGACCGCTCATCATCGAGGTCAACGGCCGTCTCGGCGGCGACCTCATCCCGTTCCTCGGCAAGATCGCCACCGGCATCGACCCCGGTGAGGTGCTGGTCGACGTCGCCACCGGCCACCGGCCCGCGACCAGGCCCACCCGCAAGGCGGCGGCCGGCATCCGCTTCGGCTACCCCGAACGCGACACGCTCGTGCGCTCGGTGACGGTGCCCGAGCACGCGCCCGGCCTCGTCACCGCGGCCGCGATGGTGGAGCCGGGCGCGGAGCTGCGGCTGCCGCCCGGCGGCTACATCGCCAGGCACTCGTTCGTCGTGTGCGAGGCGGGCGACGCGCCGCGCTGCGCCGAATTGCTCAAGGCGGCTAGCGCTACGGTCGAGCTGGTCGGCGATCCGCTGGAACCGCTCGCGCCGGGCTCCGCGTTCACCCTCCCCGCCGGACTCCTGGACGCCGACAAATGATCGACTACGACGGCCGACGGTTCCGCAATCCCGACAGCGACGACGGTGTGGTCGCGCGATACCACCAGCGTGGCGATCTGGTGTGGGCGTTCTTCGCGGGCGGCAAGGTGCGCCGCGGTGCGCTCAACGGCCTGTGCGACGCCGACGGGGTGCTGCACCTGGCCTACACGATGGTGCTGCACGGCGGCGACATCGTCTCGGGCTTCACGCGGTCGGAGCCGGAGGTGACCGACGGCGAACCGCTGCGGCTGCGCGAGGAGTGGGAACGCTACGGGCCCAACGGAAGCAGCGGGATCTCCTACCTGGAGGAGATCCGATGAACCGGCTGTTGCGCCGGTTCGGCGCGCGATCGTGGGACGCGGCCGTGCTCGCCGGTGTCGAAACGGATCGGGCATCCGCGTCGTCCGGCACCGAGAGCGACGAAAGCAGGGCCGCGACAGCACGATTCATCTCCGATCAGGCTTCGTCGGGCGGCGCGGCCGATCGCCGGTGGGCCGCGATCGGACGCGGTACGCCGGACTCGGCTTCCATGGGCGGCTACGGCCGCTCAACCTCGTCGGAGGCGGGCCGATGACCAGGTTGGAGGGTCTCGACCGCTTGGATGCGGGAACGGTGCGCTACCCCGGTGACGACGGTTTCGCGGCGGCGAGCGTCCCGTTCAACAAGCGGTACGCCGACATCAGGCCGAGTGCGGTGCTGTCGGTGCGCGACGCCGCCGACGTCGCACGGGCCGTCCGGTGGGCGCGCGACGCCGAGGTGCCGCTGGTGGCGCGCGGCGGCGGGCACAGCTACGCCGGGCATTCGGTCGGCACCGGGCTGGTGCTCGACCTGCGCGGCCTCGGCGGCGTCCGGGTCGACGCGGCGAACGGGCTGGTGACGGTGGGCGGCGGCGCCACCAACGGCGCGGTGTACGCCGCGTTGCAGGAGCACGATCTGGCTGTGCCGCTGGGCAATTCGAATCAGGTCGGAATCGGCGGGCTGGTGCTCGGCGGCGGCGTCGCCGCGGTGTCGCGGGCGTTCGGGCTCACCGCGGACGCGCTGGTGCAGACCGAGATCGTGCTGGCCGACGGCAGCACGCTGCGCTGCGACGCGCGCGAGAACGCGGACCTGTTCTGGGCCTGCCGCGGCGGCGGCGGCGGAAACCTCGGCGTGAACACGTCGTTCACGTTCCAGGCTCGCCCCACCGTGTCCAGCTCGACCTGCCTGTTGCTCTGGGAGTGGCGCGGCGCGCGGCGCGTGCTCGCCGTCATGCAGGAGATCATGGCCGCGGCGCCCGACGAGTTCGCGGCGCGCATCGGCGCGAGCCGTTCCGGCGACGGACCCGGCGTGGTCTCGGTGATCGGCCAGCACCTCGGTCCCGCATCGGAATTACGCGAACTGCTGGCGCCTGCGCTGGCGACCGCCACGCCGCGGCGGGTGGACATCGCCGATCGGGACTACTGGCAGGCCAAGGACTTCCTGCACCACGAGACCTCGGGCGACCCCTTCGCGGTGCGCACCCGGTGCACGCCGAAGCCACTGACCGAGGCCGGGATCGACGTCGTGATCGACGCGATCGATCGCTGGCCGGGCAGCGCCAATCCGGACGGCGCGGGCGTCGCCCTGTTCACCTGGGGCGGCGCGATCAACCGAATCCCCGTCGGCGACACCGCCTTCCCGCACCGCGACACGCTGTTCCTCGTCTCGATGGACACCTCGTGGAGCGAGAGCGACTCGGCGCAGACGGTGTGGTGCAACCTCGAATGGCTCGACGGTCTCTACGAGGAGATGGGCGGCTACGCCACCGACGCCGCCTACGTGAACTTCACCGACCCCGCTCTCACCGACCTGTCCGCCTACTACGGACCCAACCACCCCCGCCTGGCGCGGCTCAAGCACCGGTACGACCCGGACGGCTTCTTCCGTTTCCCCCAGGCGATCACCCCGCTCAGCAAGGAGAACCGAGGATGACCCTCGTCGACGAACCCCGCACTCCGCTCGGCTCAGGCACCGAGATCCTCGCTCGCGCACAGGCGCTGGCGCCGCAGCTGCGCGAGCGCGCCGCGGAGATCGAGGCCGCGCGCAGGCTGCCCGCCGACATCGTCGAACTGCTGCGCGACGCGGGCGTCTTCCGCATGGCGTTCGCGCGCGACTGGGGCGGGCCCGAACTGACCTCGATCGAGCAGACCGAGGTGGTCGAGGCGCTGGCCTACGGCGACGCCTCGGTCGGCTGGTGCGCCATGATCGGCTCCGACACCGGCCTGTACGCCCGGTTCCTGGACGAGGCGGTCGCCAAGGAGATGTTCCCGAGCCTGGACATGGTGACCGCTGGCCTGCTTTTCCCGACCGGCCGCGCCGAGCGCGTCCCCGGCGGCTTCCGGCTCAGCGGCCGCTGGCAGTTCGGCAGCGGCATCACCCACGCCGACTGGGTCGTGTCCGGCGCGTTCGTCGTTCGCGACGGCGAGCCCGAACGCGACGCGTCGGGCGCACCGGATTCGCGGCTGTTCATGGTGCCGCGCGCGCAGGTGGAGGTGATCGACACCTGGCACACCACGGGTCTCGCGGGCAGCGGCAGCTGCGATTACCGCATCGCCGAGGTGTTCGTTCCGGAGGAGCACACGCTCGAGTTCGCTTCCGTGCGACATGGTTTCGGCCCGCTCGGGCAGCCCGAGGTGCACATGCGCAACATGCCGGCGGTCCCGCTGGGTGTCGCGCGCGCCGCGCTGGACCACGCGCGCGCCGAATCCGCCGCCAAGGCCGACGATTACCGCGTCCAGGTGACCATCGCCGAATGCGAGGCCGCACTGCACGCCGCCCGCTCCGGCGTCTACGCGGCGCTGCACCGGCAGTGGGAAATCCTCGGCGCGGGAGGCACACTCGACGAGCTCGCCCCGACCGAGCGTGCCGCGCTTCCGCTCTCCCGCCTGCACGCCTTCCGCACCGCCCGCACGATCGTCGGCCGCCTCTACGACCTGCGCCAGACGGCCGCCATCTACCGGCCTTCGCCGCTGGACCGCTGGCTGCGCGACACCAACACCATGTGCCAGCACATCGTCGCCCAGGATCGCATCCTCCAGTCCGCGGGCGCGTACCTGATGGGCGGCACACCGTCGTTCAAGCTCTGCCTAGGGCTGGTCGGCTGAGCGCCGTCCGCCCGGATGCGCCGCTCCGAGGTGCGAGCGTCGGCCCGGCCCGCGACAACGGCGCGGGCCGGGTGCGGGCCGAACTACCGCTTCGGCTCGCAGGCGATGCCGTCGCCGTCGCGGTCCAGGTGCTCGGCGTAACCGGGGTCGCCCTTGTGCAGGGGGGCCTTGCCCGCCGCGCGGACCTCGGCGCAGTTCTTGTAGTACGGCTCCGACTGGGCCGTTCCCGCAGCGGCGGAGCCCAGCGCGACCAGCGCGGCGGCGGCGAAGATCGTGGTGGCGAGGCGTCGGGCGAACTGCACCGGGTCGTCCCCCTTCATCCCAGGGCGGACCGCGGAAGCGTCTGCCCGACAGTACTTTTCGTCTCGAATCGGACGACCCGAACATATTGCCAGGCGGAAGCTGCCGCGCGCAAGGCGCACACGTCAGACCGCCGGATCGGCGTCCGGCGCGTCCTCGTCGACGATCCGGTCGGCGTCGACCAGGCCGTCCTCGGTGAGCTCGAGCCGCCGGGTCACCCCGATGTCGTCGAGGAAGCGCGGGTCGTGGCTGACCACCATCAGCGCGCCCTCGAAGCCGGCCAGCGCCTGGGTCAGGTGGTGCAAGCTCGGCAGGTCGAGGTTGTTGGTCGGCTCGTCGAGCAGCAGCAATCTCGGCGCGGGATCGGCAAGCAGCAGCATGGCGAGCGCGGCGCGCAGTCGTTCGCCGCCCGATAGCGCGCCCGCCGCGACGTCGGCGTCGCCACCGCGAAACAGGAAGCGCGCCAACCGAGAACGAACTTGCAACGGCGTCGCGTGCGGCGCGGCGGCGGACACGTTCTCGAACAGCGAGCGACTCTCGTCGAACAGGTCGAGCCGCTGCGGCAGCATCCGCCACGCCACCGAGGGCGGTGCGGCCGCGATCCGGCGCAGCAGCGTCGATTTGCCGATCCCGTTGCGTCCGGTCAGCGCGATCCGCTCCGGCCCGGAGACCCGCAGCGTCACCGTCGGCCCGCAGGCCAGCGTCACCTCGTCCAGTGCGAGCACCTCCTGCCCCGGATAGACCCGGGTGCCCGGCAGGTCGATGCGGATCTCCTTGTCGTCGCGCACCAGTTCTTCCGCCTGCTGAAGCTGTTCCTTGGCGGTGCCCAGGCGTTCGATGTGGGTGTTGCGCAGCTTGCCCGCCGACACCTGCGCCGCGCGCTTGCGCGCTCCGGCCAGGATCTTGGGCATGTTGTCGGCCTGCTTCTTGCCGTAACGCTGCCTACGGTCGAGTTTGACGCGCGTCTCGGCCAATTCTTGTGCCTGCCTGCGCACGTCGTTGCGCGCCTCGCGCACCGCCGACCGCGCCGCCTGCTGTTCGGCCTCGACGATGCGCTCGTACTCGCCGAAGTTCCCGCCGAACAGCCGCAGTTCGCCCGCGCGCAGCTCGGCGATGGCGGTCATCCGTTCCAGCAGTTCGCGATCGTGGCTGACCGTGAGCACGGTACCGGAGAACTGCTCGATCACCTCGTAGAGGCGTTGGCGCGCAACGTGATCCAGGTTGTTGGTCGGTTCGTCGAGCAGCAGCACGTCGGGTTCGGCGAGCAGTTCGGCCACCAGCCCGAGCAGCACGGTCTCGCCGCCGGACAGGGTGTCCAGCCTGCGGTCGAGCCCCTCGGCCGAGTCGGCCACGTAGTGCAGACCGAGCCGGCCGAGCAGTGCGACGGCACGCTCCTCGACATCCCATGCGGCGCCGACGGTCTCGAAGTCGCGTTCGTCGCCGTCACCGGATTCGATGCGGTGCAGTGCCTTTCGCACGTCATCGATGCCGAGCACGGCGTCGACCCGCTGACCGTCCGCCAACCCGAGATCCTGGCGGAGATAACCGAGCTGTCCCGACACCGCGACCGAGCCACGGGCGGGCGTCAACTCCCCCGCGATCAGCCGTAGCAAGGTGGATTTCCCGGCGCCGTTGACGCCGACCAGGCCGATGTGCCCGGCCGGGAACACCGCGCCGAGTCCTTCGAACACCGGAGTGCCGTCCGGCCAGGAGAACGTGAGATCGGAAAGAGAGAGAAAGGTCATGCGGAACCCCTGAGGTTGCGACGGGAACACGGCGCGCGTGTGCGCGGGCCGCCCGAAAGCGCTACCTCGAGAAGATCAACGCATGCTCCGATCGACGGGGACAAGACCGCTCTAGGTTAAACACACACCGGGCGATCGTGCCAGTGCAATTTCGCTCACATCCTCGGCGCCGGACGCGGACCTGGCCGCCGCCCGGTCGGCGAATCACTCGGTGGCCTCGATGAAATCACCCACCAGCATCGTCCCCAGCCCCCGCCGTGCGCCGGGACCCGGCTGCCAGTACACGGTCTCGGCGGTGAGCGGTTCGCCGCATTCCTCGCACACCACCACACCCGAGGTGTGTTGCCCGCACGCGCGGTGCACGGAGATCACGGGCGGCCCCTGCGGCCCCGCGCTCCACTTGTCGCCCCAGGCGATCAGCGTCGCCAGCACCGGATACAGATCGCGTCCCTTCTCGGTGAGCAGATACTCCCGCCGCACCGGATTGGTCTGGTAGACGCGCGATTCGACGATGCCGTGCGCCCGCAGCGTCTCCAGCCGGGCGGCGAGCACGTTCGAGGCGATGCCGAGATCGCGGCGGATGTCCTCGAAGCGCGTCATCCCGACGAACAGGTCACGCAGGATCAGCGGCGTCCACCGCTCCCCCACCGCGTCCAGCGTGCGGGCGATCGAGCAGACGATCTCGGACAGGTCAGCCTTGGCCACCGTGCCATTGTAGTCCGTTGCAAAAAGCAAGTGACTCGGTTACGTTGGCTACCAGACGACCGGACGGAAGGGTGCGTGGAGATGCCGGATGCGGTAGACCAGTTCTGTGCGGCGACCGAGATCGCCGATATCGACGCACTGATGGAAACGCTCGCCCCGGACGCCGAGCTGCACTCGCCGATCTCGGGCGCCCTCGTCTTTCGCGGGCACGACGACCTGCGCGTCCTGTTCACGGCGGTCTACCGCGGCATCTCCGGGCTGCGCTGGACCGCGCGGCTCGGCGACGGCGCGCGCCGGGTGTTGCTGGCCGAGGCGAAGGTCGGACCGTTCCGGACGACCGAGGCCATGGTCCTGGAACTCGCCGACGACGGCCGCATCCGCAGGCTCGATCCGCACCTGCGCCCCTGGCTCGCACTGAGTTTCCTGGCGATCAAGCTCGGTCCCGGCCTGCTGCGCCATCCCGGGTTGATGCGGCGGGCACGGGCCGCCCTGCCGCCCGCCGCGGTCGGCGCGACGGCCTGAGGGCGCGGCCGACCGGCACCTGCGCATAACCGGAGCAAAGGCCGACGTACGCCAACGTGCGCAGTTGGACCAAGTCCGCGAACGACCGCACACGGCCGGAGCGAAGGCGGAGGTTCCGCACGACGAACACCGCTGGACGAAGTCCGTCGATAGCCTGTGCACGACCGCAGCGAAGGCGGAGTTACGCACGACGAACACCGCATGACGAAGTCCATCGGCAAACCGCGCACAGCCGCAGCGAAGGCGAAGATTTCGCCTACAGCGGCCGATCGGTGGGCAGGTTGACGAAGCTGGGCGCGTTCGGATCGATGTTCAGGTACTGCGGCTTGAGCTCGGTGTTGTTGAGCATCGGCCGGAACGCGAGCCCCTTCGGCGAGTTGCCCGCGAAGACGTCGACCCGCAGCCGGTGGCCCGGCTGTAGGACCGCCTGGGTGGGAATGACGGCGATGTCGAGCGCGACCGGTTCACCTGGCACCACCTGGAGCATGCTGTCCAGGGTGATCGGGTTGAACGGCGCGGTGTAGTCGCCGGAGGGCGAGCGGGTGCTCTTGGCCTCGTCGACGGCCCGCATCGAGGCGGTCAGCTGGCCGGTGGACAGGACCGACGAGGTGCCGTCGGGCGCGACGTCGTTGATGGTGACGCTCCAGTAGCCGTCGGTGGCGTCGTGCACGGTGTTGAGGTGCACGTTGATCGGCCCGGAGATGACGGTCGGCTCGGCGACCGCCGCGCTGGTGAAGGTGAGCGCGTTGCGTTCGGCGATCCGGGAGTCCTTGGTGCACACGTCGAGGAACGACGTGAGACCGGCCGAGGCCTGGGCGGTGTCGCGAGAGCAGATCGTGGTGAGGCCGGGCGCGATGGTGAGCCTGTCCGCCTCGGCGGGACCGGTCGACGTCAGCGAGCCATCGTGCGCCGCGTCCTCGGCGGTGCCGCTGGCCTGCCCCGACAGGTAGACGCGGCGATGCACGATGCCCGGCTGCGGGAAGCTCCCCATGGTGATCCAGCTGCCGCCCTGCTCCCACATCACGATCGGGCCGTATCCGTCGATGCCGTTGTCGATTCCCTTGAGCCACTTGTCGAACCACGCGCGCTGCAGCACGTCCAACCGGGGCGGGGCGCCGGGCACGCCGGTGCCCGCGCCGGGATTGGCGTGATAGGTGTTGCCGACGACGAGCTTCTTCTGGCCCTCGGGCAGCGGTATCTCGTTGAACAAGCTGGTGGCGCTGTTGGCGAAGATGTCGTGCCAGCCGCCGTATACGAAGGCCGGGACGTTCACCCGCTCCGGATGTCCGAGGATGCCCTGCCGGAACGGGCTGTCGGCGTCGAGCGCGTCCGCCAGCGCAGGCGGGACGCGATCCAGCGACGGCGTCAGCAGCGCCTGGGCGAGCAGGTCGAAGTTGGTGTCCGGATCGGACATCCGCTCGTGGAACCAGGACCAGTCGAAAGTGCCCTCGAGCATCGATGACACGTCGGGGATCAGCTTGAGCTGGTTGACATTGCTGAGCCACAGCGGCAGGAAGGTGGTGCCGATGCCGCCGCCGGGCGCGACCACGTCGCGCATCAGGTCGCTGCCCGGCTCGACCGGGAAGATCGCCTTCAACGACGGGGGCGCGTCTTCGGCGGCCCGCAGTTGGTTGATGCCCGCGTACGACCCGCCGCTCATCGCGACCTTGCCGTCGGACCAGGGCTGCGTGGCGGCCCAGTCGATCACCTCGCGGGTATCGAGCTGTTCGCGCGCGCCCAAGGTGTCCCAGGCGCCCTGCGAGAAACCGGTGCCGCGGACGTCGACCACGACGAGGTTGTAGCCGCTGCGGATGAGATTGCGGTCGATGCCGAGCACCGTCTGCACGGTCCCGCCATCCAACGCGTGCAGCAGATCGCCGAATCCGGTGATCTGCGTGCCCGAGACGTTGACCCGCCGCGCCATGTCCACCGTGAACTGCTGCAGGCGGGGCACCGCCAGCGCCGAATCGATGAGATTCGTCATCAGCTTGGTGTAGGGCGTGAGGTTCACGATCGTCGGCAACGGCCGCGCCTCCGCCGGTCCGCCGGTCTGCGCGGGACGGTAGACGTTGGCCTTCAGGACCACGCCGTCGCTCATCTGGATGGGAACGTCCCACTGGATGTTCACATCGGAGTACGGCTGCGGTCCGTCGTGCAGTTGGGTCCACTGCTCGGTGAGCGAGGCAAGATCCGGCGGCTGCTCGGGGGACGGGTGATACATCCCGATGGCGGCCGCCGCCAGCACGATCGCGACCGCGCCCATCAACGACCTGATCATCGAGCCCGACAGCGCACTCGGCTGCAGTGTCCTGGCCACCCCTGCCCTCTCCATCGTCAGCGAATCACTCGACAACGGCAGGGACGATAGCAATTCGCTACCGGAGAATGTGGGACCTACGGGCCGCTCGGCACGTCGAAACATGCCACGTCGACGGCCGGAAGCGGCCGCCGCTCAATCGAATCCGGCGCAATCGGATCCGGCGCGATCAGATCCGGACGATGGAGGTCAGCGGGTAATCCCCCTGACGGCTCCGGCCTTCCAGGAAGCTAAGCTCCAGCACGACCGCGGCCGAGACGATCTCCGCGCCCGCCGACACGAAGAGGTCCGCGGCGGCGGCCAGCGTGCCACCCGTGGCCAGCACGTCGTCGAGCAGCAGCACCCGGCGACCCTTCAGGTCCACGCCGTCGCCGGGGATCTCCAAGGCGGCGGTGCCGTACTCGAGGCTGTACTCGCGGGTCAGCACGGGCGGCGGCAGCTTGCCCGCCTTGCGGACGGCGAGCACACCGGTGCCGAGAGTGGCGGCGACACCCGCGCCGAGCAGGAAGCCCCTGGCGTCCACCCCCGCGACCAGGTCAGCGTCCGGCGCGCAGGCGGCGAGGCAATCGATGACCGCGCGGAATCCCTCGGGATCGGCGAAGACAGGCGTGAGGTCGGCGAAGCGGACGCCGGGGGTCGGGAAATCGTCGCGCCAGCGGGTCAGGCGTTCGACCAGCTCGGCCGCCATTGCGGTCCGCTCGGCGACAATCTCGTCGGACTCGATCGCCGCGTGCTTACTCATCGACACCTCTCCATGATCACTCACCCACAAACACCTGTCACCGCCGCAACACCCAGCGGTCCATGTTCCAGCCGGTACCACCCTGGGTGGGTCCGGCCACACCGTTGTGCAGACCGTTGCCGAAGGCGATCGTGCGCGGAGTGGCGAACAACGGAATGCTCGGCATCTCCGACCACAACAGGTTCTCGGCCTCGGTCAGCAGACCCAGCTGCGCGGCCGAGTTGTCGTCGGCCGCAAGCTGATCGGTGATCGCATCGTAGCGGCCGTTTCCGAATCGCCCGAAATTGAGGCCGTTGCCGGTGCGCAACGCGCTGGTCGCCGCCACTCCGGTCAGCGAACCGGCCGGCCCGGGCGCCGCCGCGGTGCTCGCCAGCACGGCGTCGACGCGCCCCTCACCGAGCTGGCCGGGGCGGAAGTCGGGCGCGCCCGCGTCCACCACGGTGATACCGGCGGAGCGGCACGCCTCGCCGATCATCTGCACGGTCTTGGCGCGCCGCTCGTCGGGGGCGAGGTACCCGACGCGGATCGTCGGATTGGCCGCGCGGGCGCCGGCGAGCGTGGCGGTGGCCGCGGGGACGTCGGTGCCGCGATACCGTTCCGCGGCGCCGGTCGTCGCCGCGTAGTACAGCGAATCCTGCTGCGTGATACGGGAATTGAGGGGTCCGGCGCCGAGGCCGGTGTTCGGCACGTCGGCCGCCCTGCCCAGCGCGTCGAACAGCGCCTGGCGCGGCACGCACAGCGCGAAGGCGCGGCGCGCGTCCACCGAACCGAACACGCCCGTGGTGGCGAGCACCAACTGCTCGGCGCCGCGGCCGGGGACGGTCTTCGACGAGAAGCCGCCGAGATCGAGGTCTTTCACGGAATGCGCGCCGATGTCGACGACGCCCACCGCGTTGTCGGAGACCTTGGCCTTCAGGTCGGCGGTCTTGTCGAACACCACGATGCGTCCGGTCTCGGCCTTGTTGCCCCACCAGCGTTCGTTGGCGATCAGCACCAAACCGTCTTGCCTGCTGAAGGATTCGATCCGGTACGGGCCCGAGGACGGGAACCGGGAGAGGTCCAGGCTCTCCGAACCGATGGTCCAGCCGGTGTTCCAGAAATCGGCCAGCCGCTGCACGGCTCCTGGATCACTGGATTGCAAGGCCGACACCGCATTCGGCACGTTGGCCACCCGCGCTGCGATGTGCGCGGGCATCACCTCGCCCGCGGTGAACAGGTCGCGCCACGGGAGGAACCGCCGGTCCGGGCGGAACACCACGGTGGCGTCCTTGGACCCCGGCTGGCAGTCGACCCGCTCGATGTCCTCGTAGCCCGCGGTATCGGCGGCGTCGAAGAGCGGAACGGGACCGCCCGCACCGGGTTTGGTGAATCGCCCGCTGTGCGCGGCCCAGGTCAGCACCAGATCGTCGCAGGAGGTGGGCACACCGTCGGAGTACACGCCGTCCGGGTTGAGCCGGTACTGGATGGTCTGGGACTCGCCGGGCACCTCCTTGGCGGTACCGAAATCGGTGTCGGCGACCTGCTGCCCGTCCGGTCCAGTGTAGAAGAACCCGGTCAGCACCCGCTGGAACACCGCCGCCGAGCCGCTGCTCGCGCCGAGCGTGCTGCCGCCGTTGTAGCTGGCGATGACGGCGTCGACGGCGTAACCGATGGAGGGCACCTGGTTCTGCCCCGAGCACCCGGCCACCGATCCGGTGGCCAGGGCGCCCACGGCGACCGCTCCTATCAGACGCACCGCAACGCTGCGTGGCTGTCGCATGGAACGAAACCCCCTACCGTCGGTTGTCAGTGCCTCTTCTTGTTTCGCTTTCCGGACGGGCGGGCGCCCGGCCGCGGGGACTGCTCGGCGTCCCGGTGACGCCGCGCCGGGGCCTCGGCC
>NZ_BDCF01000065.1 GCF_001613365.1 Nocardia xishanensis NBRC 101358 | reverse complement strand
CAAGGCTGGTACTTCGCCGGCGACGGCGCCAAACTCGACACCGACGGCGACCTGTGGATCCTCGGCCGCGTCGACGACGTCATGAACGTCTCCGGCCACCGCATCTCCACCGCCGAAGTCGAATCCGCCCTCGTCGGACACTCCCACGTCGCCGAAGCCGCCGTCGTCGGCGCCACCGACACCACCACCGGCCAAGGCATCGTCGCCTTCGTCATCCTCACCGCCGAAGCCGAAAACACCGGCGACACACTCATCGACGAACTCAAAACCGAAGTCGCCCGCGAAATCAGCCCCATCGCCAAACCACGCGAAATCCACATCGTCCCCGAACTCCCCAAAACCCGCAGCGGCAAAATCATGCGCCGCCTGCTACGCGACGTCGCCGAAGGCCGCGAACTCGGCGACACCTCCACCCTCCTCGACCCCCACGTCTTCGAGGCCATCGCGCGCGGCTGAACCCGGCGCCGGGCGGCGTACCCGATCACATGAGGGGCTCGGGTCCGCCGCCCGCCGAACTCGATGTCGCTCAGTCGAAGCGGATGTGACGCACGCCGACCCAGGCGCGGCGCAAGGCTCCGCGCAGTTCGCCATCCGTATTGGGTAGCAGCGAAAGACCCACCGCCGCGCCGATGCGGTCGGCGACCTCTGGCACCGTCAACCCGTCGGTCCAGACCTGCGTCCCGAATTCGGGTCGCGCCAGCCGCTCCAGGCACAGGTCGAGCTTGGACACCGCCCAGCTCTCCCGCCACAGCGGAGCCTCCCGGCCCGTGATCTTCTGCACGACGTGCCCGAAGCCGCGCTCGCGCAATCGCCGCACCACCTCCGCACGCTGCGCCAACAGCGCGAAATGGTGTACCTCGTGGCCCTTTTCGCGCAAGGGATCGAGGATCTCGGCGAGGTAGTCCGGGTCGACCACCGTCATCGGCGCGAACACCGGTCCGCCGTGGCGGGTCAGCGCCAGCTCGAGCACCTCCCTGACACCGCGCCGCCAGCCGGGGAAATCCTGGAAGTCACCGCGTAATTCCGGCGGCGTCATCCGATGCAGGCCGAAACCGACCAGCTCCGGATCACAGAGCACGGCCCCCGGCGTCCGCCGCACCAGCTCGTGCGCGGTCTGCGTCTTCCCGCCGCCGAAGGGACCGTTGATCCAAATCAGCATGACCGCCAGCGTAGGCACCGATCCCGTCCGCACTGGTCGCCGCGGCGTCGGTTTCGGCCCGGCGCAGCCAGGACGCTCTTCCGGTATGCGCATACCAAGTACGTGGTATCGCGCTTCGCCGTTCGCACCCCGGCGATTGAACCGTCGTCCGGTCCATGACGTGATCAGTGCACAGCGATGCCGGGCGGCTCGATGCCCGGCATCGCTGCGGCAATACCGAATTCGCCGCCGTCGACCGGAAACGCGCAGCCCGCGGGCACTTGCCCGTGCGGCCGAGCGTCATGGACCGACGGCGGCATCGTCCGAACGGAGCGACATGGACAACGACCTTCCGACGCTCGACCGCCGTACCGTGATGGCGGGCGCCGGAGCACTGGCCGCCACCGCGCTCGCGGCCTGCGGCGCCCGAGGCGAGAACGAATCCGCGGCGGCGCCCGCCCCCGCGCCTGCCGCGCGAGCAGGCGGTCCGACCGTCCTCGCCAAGACCGCCGACGTGCCCGTCGGCGGCGGCGTGATCGCCGGGGACACGGTGGTCACCCAGCCGAGCGCGGGCGTCTTCGTCGGCCTGGACAGCATCTGCACGCACGCGGGCTGCCGGGTCGCCGAAGTGGCGGGCGGCACCGTCAACTGCCGCTGCCACGGCAGCAAGTTCGCTCTCGACGGTTCGGTCGTCGCCGGGCCTGCCCAACGCCCGCTTGCGTCCAGAACCGTTCGCGTGGAAGGTGATTCGGTCGTCGCCGGATGAGCTCATGCGTCTGAGCTCATGCCTGCACCTCGCTGACGCTCGGCTCCGGCATGCGCTCGGCGCGCTGGCACATGATTCACTCGCTTCGCTCGCTCATGCCTGCACCTCGCTGAC
>NZ_BDCF01000064.1 GCF_001613365.1 Nocardia xishanensis NBRC 101358 | reverse complement strand
TCGGCGCGCTGGCACATGATTCACTCGCTTCGCTCGCTCATGCCTGCACCTCGCTGACGCTCGGCTCCGGCATGCGCTCGGCGCGCTGGCACATGATTCACTCGCTTCGCTCGCTCATGCGTCGCCGAACATCTCCGCCATGCGCCGGTCCATCTCCTCGGGCGAGATGTCCTCCACGTGGGTGGCCACCGTCCAGCGGTGTCCCCACGGGTCTTCGAACGCACCGCTGCGGTCGCCGTAGAACTGGGTGGTCATCGGGGTGAGTTCCTTGGCTCCGCCGGCGAGTGCGGCCGCGAAGGCCGCGTCGGCGTCCTCGACGTAGACGTAGATGTTGACGGGTGTGCCGCCGACCGTCTTGGGATCGAGGAAGTCCATGTCCGGCGCCGGATCGCCGAGCATGACGACCGAATCGCCGAGCATGAGCTCACAGTGCGCGATCTTGCCGTCGGGGCGCGGCATGCGCATCCGCTCCGTCGCGCCGAACACCTGCTTGTAGAAATCGATCGCGGCCGCTGCGCCGTCGACCGCCAGGCCCGGCGACACCCTCGGATATCCGTCGGGGATGGGCTTCACATCGGACATGAGAGACCTCCGGTCGAGGCGTTTTGTCGGACAGGGCGAGCCTATTCCCGATAAGCCCCCGGAATCGTCCGATCGGCCGGATGATCTTGTGTCACGGCCCGGCGACGCCGCGCAATCTCGCCACCTGATCGGCCGTAAGATCGGTCAGCGCCGCGGGCTCGACGGATTCCGGCGCGGTAATGGTGACCTGCGCCAACACCGGACCGACCTGAACGATCGAGACGAGCGAGACCAGCGTGAAACCGGCGCTTGCGGTACGCAGTTGGAACGCCGTCGACGCGTCGCCGACGGGCGGTTGGTCCAGCGCGCCGAGCCGGTATTCGATCGCCGTTCCGTCGGCGTCGTTACCGGAATATTCGGTGCATTCGCGCAATGTCTGCTGTACCGCGGAAAAGGCCGCCGGCATTTTCTCCGGCGAATAACTCGCGGCATCGATATCGATGCTGGAGAAGTTCGGGCCGTTGTAGGCGACGGTATTCCAGGTCAGCGGTTCGGTGCCTTGTTCGGCCAGCGGCAGCAGCACGCGCGCGCATTGGGCGGGCCGCGTTTCGGCGATCGGCCCGGCCTGCTCCGGCTGCCCGGGACCGCGGGGATCGAGCACCGGCGTCAGGCCGGGCAGATCGGCGGGACCGAGCAGGCGTCGCGCCAGTTCCGCAGGATCGGTTGTCGGCGAACCGTTCACCGGCGCGGCCGCCACGGCGGGACCGAGCGGCGGCAATGCGGGAAGGCGCGGCTGCTCGTCTTCGGCGCCGCAGCCCGCGACGACGGTCACGCCCGCCACCGCTGACAACAGCGCGCGCCTCACTCCGCCCACGAGACCTGCGTGGTGATGGTTTGCTGCAACATGCTCGCGCTGCGCGGGTCGCGGTATGCCTGATGTCCGCCGACCGTGATGGACCCGGCGACCGGCAGCGGCAGGCCGAGGTCGACGGTGATGGTCCCGGTGCCCTGCATCACGTAGTCCTCGATGTCGAGGGTGCCCGCATTGTTCGGCAGCGACCACTGCGTGGATTTCGGCGTCTGCGTCACGTTCAGCTGGATGGTGAGCCGGTCGCCGTCGCGCTCGGTCAGCGTCGCGGTGGTGACCTGGTCGAGCGTCACGCCGCCGGTCACCTCCTGGTGCACGGTCCACACCGCGCCCTCGCCGACCGGTTCGTCGGGGAACATGATCGAGCGGTACACGGCCTGGTAGAAGGCCTGCTCCAACGCGGCGCGCGCGGCATTGGAGGTGTCCGGCGACGGCGCGAGCCGCAGCGCGGTGATGGCGCCGTCGTCGCTGAAGTCGAAGCCCGCGTGCGAGCCGTCGGCGGCGGTGAGCGCCTTGTTCAGCAGCGGGTCGGGGGTGGACACCGCGCCGATGACGAGGTCGACCCCCTCGGTGCTGGTCTCCGCGGTCATCGGAATGGTCAGCGCGGGCGTCGAGAAGTCGCGCCTCGGCTGATCGTTGATCTGCTGTTCGATGCGGTGATCGGTGCGCAGGGTCACCCGCTGGTCGGTCCCGACCACGAAATGCGGCCGCAGCACTTCGCGCGGCTCGGCGCCGGGCTCGACGAGCGTGGCGGCCGAGGCCGAGATAGGCACGGTCACTTCCTTGCCGATGCCGAGCGGCTCGGTGCCCTCGGTGGCAGCGGGCGCCTCGGCGTCGTCGCTGCACGCGACACCGAAGGCGGAAAGCCCCACCGCGAGCACGACGAGCAATGCGCTCGAGCGCGCGAACCGGGGCAGGTGAGAAGAAGACAACACCGTCACGAGCAACAGGGTACGACCGCTTCCTGAGTGTCAGCTGGGACATTCGCCGCGCGCGCCGCGGAGTGCGTTCGAACACGCCACGAGGAGGCGCGGCGCGGCGCGCGGGGCGCTCGAGAGATGATGATCGGCGTGAGTGACGACCGGCCGCCCGAGGACAACACCGCCGACCCGGCGACCAAGACGACCCCGCCGCTACGGCTGCGGGCCCTGCTGATCATCGCCGCGGTGCTGTTCTGCCTCGACCTGCTCACCAAGACGATCGCGGTCGCCACGCTGGAGCCGGGCGAGCCGGTGTACCTGGTGGGCGATTTCGCGCGCTTCACCCTGGTGCGCAATCCGGGCGCGGCCTTCTCCATGGCCACCGGCATGACCTGGCTGCTGACGCTGGTGGCGGCGGCCGTGGTGATCGGCGTCATCCGCATCGGCCGCACGCTGCGCTCGCCGTGGTGGGCGATCGGCCTCGGCCTGGTGTTGGGCGGCGCGCTCGGCAACCTGATCGACCGGCTGTTCCGCGCGCCGGGTCCGTTGCAGGGTCACGTCGTCGACTTCGTCGCGATCGGCTGGTGGCCGGTGTTCAACGTGGCCGACTCGGCGATCGTCTGCGGCGCGATCCTGCTCGTGGTGCTGACGGTCTTCGGTTTCGAACCCGACGGCACCAGGACCGGGCGCGGCGCGACGGACGAGGATCCGGCCGCCACGGCGCAGGCCGATCCGCCCGCCGAGAACGAACCGAAGAACGACGAGCCGAAGAAGGACACGCCCGGCGCCGGAGAGGAGAACGCGGCATGAGAGAGACCAGGACCATGCCGGTGCCCGACGGGCTCGACGGCATGCGGGTCGACGCCGGCCTCTCCCGGCTGCTCGGACTCTCGCGCACCGCGGTGGCTGCGCTCACCGCCGAGGGCTCGGTGCAACTGGACGGCGTCCCCGCGGGCAAGTCCGACCGGCTCGTCGCCGGCGCCTGGCTGGAGGTCGAATTCCCCGAGCCCAAGCGCGAACTCACCATCGAGGCCGAGCCGGTGGAGGGCATGAAGATCCTCTACGCCGACGACGACATCGTCGCGGTGGACAAGCCGGTCGGCGTCGCGGCGCACACCGGCGTGGGCTGGACCGGCCCGACCGTGGTCGGCGGGCTGGCCGCCGCCGGGTACCGCATCTCCACCTCCGGCGCGCACGAACGACAGGGCATCGTGCACCGGCTCGACGTCGGCACCTCCGGTGTGATGGTGGTCGCCCAGTCCGAGCACGCCTACACCGTGCTCAAGCGGGCGTTCAAGCAGCGCACCGTCGACAAGCGCTATCACGCGCTGGTGCAGGGACATCCGGATCCGAGCAGCGGCACCATCGACGCCCCCATCGGCCGCGCGAGGGGCAACGACTGGAAGTTCGCGGTCACCGCGGACGGACGGCCCAGCGTCACCCACTACGACACGGTCGAGGCGTTCCAGGCCGCCAGCCTGCTCGACATCCACCTGGAAACCGGCCGCACCCATCAGATTCGCGTGCACTTCTCGGCGATCCGGCACCCCTGCTGCGGCGACCTCACCTACGGCGCCGACCCGCGGCTCGCCGAACGCCTCGGCCTGGCGCGGCAGTGGCTGCACGCACGCTCGCTCGGCTTCGCCCATCCGGCCGATGGACGCTGGGTGGAGATCACCAGCGAGTACCCGGACGATCTGAAGAACGCGCTGGACGTCCTGCGCAATGCGTGATCGGTCCGAGTTCGATGCGGAACGTCGCGGGGGCGACGCCGCCGACTCCGGCGGCACCGGTCGTGGACGACGGGAGCGGATCGTGCGCGCGGCACTCGCCGGGGCATTGGCGGTCGCGGTCATCGCGTTCATGGCCGTGCTCGGTGCGCTGAAGCCGCCCCGGGACATCGGCATCGGCACCGACCGGCTCGGACCGGACCGCGCCGAGCCGGTCGCCGCTTACCTTGCCCGGGCGCGTGATTCGCTCTCCGGCGCCGACACCGAGCAGCACTGGGCGTTGGTGTCCTTCACCGAACCGATCACGCCACCGGCGATTCCCGCGCACAGCGGCGGGCTGCGCATCGGCCAGGTGCTGCACCACGTTTCGATACCGGGCGTGCAGACGCCAATCGTCGCGGTGCAGGTGCCCGCGGGCGACGCGGTCGCCGTGGCGTCCGCCGACGCGGCCGCCTGGCAGTTGCTGGACCAGCTGGAGTCGACCGGCCCGATCGGCGAGCGCTACCAGCGGGTCATGACGGTCTCCATCTCCCGTCTGCGCGCGGGCTGCGCCTGCACCGTCGGCCTGATCGTCCGCGGCACCCTGGCCGACCTTCGAAACCTGGCATCGGCCGACGGTATCCGCGCGGTCGAAGCCTTACCGGCCGACGCCGTCGCCGGCCACTTCGCGGTGACACCGCTGCTGCCGGAACACACCGACACGGTCGTGCCCGGCCTCGACGACGCGCCGGTCCCCGACAACTGACGAGCGCGGCGCGACCGTCAGTCGGGCAGGGTCACCACGCCGTCGAGATAGCGGCGGCAGCGGCCGAGCAGCAGGACGCGGTCGTCGACCAGCGCGCAGCGCAGGGACCCGCCGCGCCGGGACAGCTGACGGGCGAGCAGCTCGGTGCGACCGAGCTCGGCGGCCCACAGCGGAACCAGTTGGGCGTGCGCCGATCCGGTGACCGGATCCTCCGGCACGCCGATGCCGGGCGCGAAAACTCGTGAGACGAAATCGACCTCCGCGCCGGGGGCGGTGAGCACGGCCGCCCTCGGCAGCGGCGGGAAGGCGCTCAGCAGCGGACGGGCGCGGCGGACTTCGTCCTCCGAGGCCAGCACGACGACCTCGTCGGTGCCGGAGAAGGCGCGCACCGGCGCCACCCCGAGTGCCGCCACCAGCGCCGGGTCCGGCTCGACCTCGACGGACGCCACCGTCGGCAGGTCGAGCACGTACTCGTCGTCGTCGGTGCGATCCACGTGCAGCCAGCCGCTCCTGGTGAAGAAGCTCACCCGGTCGGCGCCGGGATGCATGTCCTCCAGGACCTGGGCCGCGGCGGCGAGGGTGGCGTGCCCGCACATGTCGACCTCCGCCGCGGGGGTGAACCAGCGCAGGTGGAACGCCGGATGATCGCCGGGCGGCCCGACCGCCTCCGGGGGTAACTGCGAGGTGTAGAAGGCGGTTTCGGCGAGGTTGTTCTCCTCGGCCAGGTTTTGCAGCAGCTCGTCCGGCAACCACGACGTCAGCGGCATCACGGCCGCCGGATTACCCGAGAACGGTGCGTCGGCGAACGCGTCGATCTGGTGCAGCAGTACCTCCATAGTCGGAGAAGTTACTCCAACTCCGAATGCCCGCTTCGCACAAGGCATCTCGGCGCGCTGCCGGGCAGGTCCACCGTCATGCGCTGCCGCCGGGCGAGGCGGGGATGAGCCTGCGCTGCTCGCCGTGCAGCGCGGCGCTGATCCACCAGATCGCCTCCACCAGCACGATGCCGACCGCGCCACAGACGAACGCCGCCGTGGTGAGCGCCGCGTTGGACGGATCGAGCTTGAAGAAATCGCGGGTGAACGGCACGGTGAACAGCACGACATAGGCCGCGACGGACGCACCGATCAACACCACCTTCCACCACACGTACGGGCGGGCAACGATGGCCAGCACCCACATAGCGATCATGATCAGCGTGATGAGTGCTGTGGTGCCCGCCTGCTCCTTCTGCGTCTCGGTGGCGTCCGGCCCCGCATAGGCGATCAAGTACGCCACGAAGGTCGCGATGCCGATCACCGCGCCGGACGGAATCGCCAAGCGCATGACGCGCGAGACGAAGCCGGTGCGGGCGCGTTCGTTGTTCGGGGCCAGCGACAGGATGAACGCCGGAATGCCGATGGTGAACCAGGCGGCGATGGTGACGTGGCGCGGCAGGAACGGGTAGCCGATCGGCTCGTAGTCGAAGATCTGCGAACCGATACCGGCCAGGCCGACCAGGAACGCCAGCAGCACCGAGTACACGGTCTTGGTGAGGAACAGATTCGAGACGCGCTCGATGTTGCCGATCACCCGGCGGCCCTCGCCGACGACGTAGGGCAGCGTCGCGAACTTGTTGTCCAGCAACACGATCTGCGCCACCGCGCGGGTCGCGGGACTGCCTGCGCCCATGGCCACGCCGATATCGGAATCCTTCAGCGCCAGCACGTCGTTCACGCCGTCGCCGGTCATCGCGACGGTGTGCCCGCGCGACTGGAGCGCGCCGACCATGGCGCGCTTCTGATCCGGACGGACCCGGCCGAAGGTCGTCTCGCGGTCGAGCACGTCGGCGAGCTGTCCGGCGTCCTCGGGCAATCGGCGCGCGTCGACGGCGTGGTCGCCGCCGGGCAGGTCGAGCGAGGAGGCCACCGCGCCGACCGAGACGGCGTTGTCGCCGGAGATCACCTTGATCGACACGTTCTGACTGGCGAAGTAGTCGAGCGTCTCGCGAGCGTCGGGGCGGATCTTCTGCTCCAGCACGACCAGCGCGGCGGGACGCACCGTGCCCGGCGCGTCCGGCGCGTCCACCGGGCGGTCGCTCTGCGCGAGCAACAGGACGCGCAGGCCGGAGGAGCCGAGTTCCTCGGCCGTGCGCGCGTCCTCGGAATCCGGATCGAGCAGCACGTCCGGCGCGCCGAGCAGCCAGTCGCCGTGCTCGCCGTAGGAGAACCCGCTCCATTTCTTGGCCGAGGAGAACGGCGCCACCGCGGTGTGCTGCCACTCGGGCCGGTCGGTCAGCTCTTCGGCGATGGCCTGCACGCTGGCATTGGGGCGCGGATCGTCGCCCGCCATCGCGGCCAGCGCCCGGCGCACCTCGCGGTCGTCGAAGCCGTCCAGGATCTTGATGTCCGACAACCGCATCCCGTTCTCGGTCAACGTGCCCGTCTTGTCCGCGCACACCACGTCGACGCGGGCCAGGCCCTCGATCGCGGGCAATTCCTGGACCAGGCACTGGCGGCGGCCGAGCCGCACCACGCCCACCGCGAACGCGATGGAGGTCATCAGCACCAGCCCCTCGGGCACCATCGGCACCAGCGCGGCCACCATGCCCGTCACCGCGGGCCGCCAGCTCTCGCCGCTGGAGAACAGCTGGTTGTAGATGCTCAGCAGACCGGCGGGGATGAGCAGGTAGGTGATGAACTTCAGGATCTTGTCGATGCCGGTGCGCAACTCGGAGTGCACCAGGGTGAACTTGCTCGCCTCCTCGGCCAGCTTCGCGGCGTAGGCGTCGCGGCCTACCTTCGTGGCCCGGTACGCGCCGGAGCCGGACACCACGTAGCTACCCGACATCACCTCCGCGCCGACGGCCTTGTCGATGGGATCGGCCTCGCCGGTCAGCAGCGATTCGTCGATCTCCAGCAGCGCGGACTCCTCGACGATGCCGTCCACCACGATCTGGTCGCCCGGACCGAGCTCGATGAGGTCGTCGAGCACCACATCCTTCGGCGCCACCTCCCGCGCGACACCGTCGCGGCGCACCGTCGGCTTGGCCTGGCTCACGATGGCCAGCTCATCCAGCGTCCGTTTGGCCCGGATCTCCTGGATGATGCCGACGGCGCTGTTGGCCACGATCAGTAGGCCGAACATGCCGTCGATGATCGAACCGGTCGAGAGCACCAGGACGAACAGCACACCGAGGATGGCGTTGATTCTGGTGAAGACGTTGGCGCGGACGATCTCGCGGACCGAACGGCTGGCCCGGTCCGGCACGTCGTTGGTGAGCCCGTCGCGGCGTCGCTGCTCGACCTCCGCCGTAGTGAGTCCGGTCGCGCCCGATGCCTGCACGGTAATCGACATGTTCGCCAGCCTAATGGCCGCCGCCGGAGGCAGTCCGTCCCCGGACCTGGCACGGCAGGTGGTCGCTCGCGCGGCCCTCCGCCCTGGACCGCGGCCGGAGCGACGGCGCAGGTTCGCCGATCATTCATCCCATGAACAGCGCCGCCCATTAGCCTGGCACGGGTGCGGCGAAACAGATCCATCCCCGGTGTTGCCTTCGGCACCAGTGCCTATCTGATCTGGGGGTTGTTTCCCGCGTTCTTCGGTCTGCTCGCCTTCGCCAGCGCGGTGGAAGTCCTCGCGCAGCGGATCCTCTGGACGCTGGCGGTGGTGCTCGTCGTGCTTCTGGTCACCGGACGCCTGCGCGAGATGGCGGGCATCGGCGCGCGCACCTGGCGGCTGGCCGCGCTGGCCTCGGCGGCGATCTCGATCAACTGGGGCGTCTATGTCTACGGCGTCACCTCGGGGCACGTGGTGGAGTGCGCGCTCGGGTACTTCATCAACCCGCTGGTGACCGTCGGCTTCGGTGTGGTCATCTTCCGCGAGCGGCTGCGGCCCGCGCAGTGGGCGGCGCTCGGACTCGGCGCGGCCGCGGTCGCGGTGCTCACCGTCGACTACGGAAGGCCGCCGGTGATCGCGCTCGCGCTGGCCTGCTCGTTCGCGCTGTACGGGCTGGTGAAGAAGGTCATCCCACTCGACGCGCTGCGCGGCATCGCCGCCGAGGGCATCGTCGCCGCGCCGTTCGCGCTCGCCTTCGTCGTCGTACTGCTCGCCACCGGTCGCAGCGCGTTCACTTCCGGCGCAGGGCACGCCGGGCTGCTGATGTCGACCGGCCCCGTCACGCTGGTGCCGCTGCTGCTGTTCGCCGTTGCGGCGCAGCGGGTTCCGCTGTCCACCATGGGTCTGCTGCAATACCTGACACCGGCACTGCAAATGGCGTGGGGCGTCGCCGTGGTGCACGAGCCGATGCCCGCGTCCCGCTGGGCCGGTTTCGCGCTCATCTGGGCGGCGCTGGCGATCTTCACCACCGACGTGCTGGTGCGCGCCCGGCGGGGGCGGCGGACCCGGACTCCGGTTACGCCCAGCGACGTAGCCGCTCCCTGAGCAGGTCTGCGCCGCTCGGTCTTGCGTCGCGAATCGGCGCGGGTCGCAGCTGCGTGTCCATACGTCGGCTCACCAGGTGCTTTCGTCGCATCGGCACAGCGAACAGCGCCGACAGTTGTCCGGATCGACAGGGGGTGGCGGCGGGACGGCTCCGGTACATTGGCCACGATCGACGCTGGACCAGAGGGGTTTCACGATGCTGGACGACGGGCAACTCGACAGGGCGGCCGGTGTGCTGCTCGGTACCGCGGCGGGCGACGCGCTCGGCGCCGGGTACGAATTCACCCGCCCGGGTCCGCAGCAGGAGATCGACATGATCGGTGGCGGGGCATTCGACTGGGCGCCCGGCGAATGGACCGACGACACCTCGATGGCGCTGGCAATCGCACTGGCCGCCGACGACGGCCCCGGACTCGAACTCGACGCGGTGGCAGCCGGATTCGTGCGGTGGTACGACTCCGATCCGCCGGATATCGGCGTGCAGACCGGCCGGGTGCTCTCCGCGCGACCGGCTTCCGCACTGGCCATGCAGCAGCAGGCCATGTCCCTTGACGGGCGGACGGGAGGAAACGGTTCGCTGATGCGCACCGCCCCGGTTGCGCTGGTCTATCTGGACGACGCCGCCGAGTGCGTGCGGATGGCGGGCGCGATCGGCCTGCTCACCCATCACGACCAGCAGGCCGTCGAGGCCTGCAAGATCTGGAGCTACGCCATCCGGCTCGCGGTGCTGGCCGGGAACTTCGACGGTGTGCGGGAGTACGTCGCGAGCACCGACAGCGCCGACTACTGGAATATCCTGCTCGATCAGGCCGAAAACGGCGCGCCCGCCCACTTCCCGAACAACGGATGGGTCGTGCACGCGTTACAGACCGCATGGTGGGCCATCACGACCGCCGACGCGTCCGGCCCCGAGCACCTTCCGCTCGCCCTCGAACTCTGCGTGCGCGCGGGCGGTGACACCGATACCACCGCCGCCATCGCGGGCGGCCTGCTCGGCGCCCGCTGGGGCGCCTCCGCCGTCCCCGCCCGCTGGCGTGCCGTGCTGCACGGCTATCCCGGCCTCACCGGCGACGACCTGGTCGCCCTCGCCACACGCATCGCCGAAGCGAACACAACCGCCTGAGCTACGGCTCCGTCGCACGCATCCCGTGGGGGAATCCGTGCGGCCGGGCCGAGGGCGGCTCAGTACGCGGTGTTGATCGGGCCTGGGCTCCACAGACCCGAGTGGTCACGCCGGGTGATCACGGGCTCGGCGGGAACGGCGCTGTCGTCGATGCGCGTGAACACCTGGAGATCGCCCCAGTCGCGGTCCCAGTCCTCGTTCAAATACGTGGCCAATGTCCTTGCGCGCAACAGCATTCCTGTCCAGCCGAGCGGCCCGCCGCTGTCGTGGCTCTGCCACAGGTTGGTGACGGCGGCGCCGGGGCGGTCCGGCAGGACGCGATAGCCGGGAATCTCCGCGATGCCATCCTTGTGATCGAACGGGCGCTGGTTCGGGAATTGCAGGCTGACCATCCAGTCCACCAGTGCGGGCGCGGCGCCGACGACCTCGTTCAGCGTCTTGGTCTTCGGCACTCGCGGCGGCGTCAAAGCCAGCCACTGCTTCGGGTTGCGGTCCCGGTCGACCGCGACGACACGGATCACGTCGGCCTGCGCCGGGATCTCGGCGAACGGCACCCGCAGATTACGCCACGACGGCGCGGGGCCGATGTCGATCGGCGCGATCCGGCCCATCGGCTGCGCGGTGGACGCGGAATCGGTTGCGCCGTATTCGATCTGCACGGACTGACCGGGCGTCACGACACCGTCGGCGTCGACCGACCAGATCCGGCCCGCGGCGCTGAGCGCGATGATCCCGGCCCGGTCACGCGGGTTGGGCAGCCGGTACCAACCGGTGGTCAGCTCGGCGGGGCCCGCGTCGCCGGAGCGGTGACTGCCGAGCACCGGCACCCGGGCCGGATCGAGACCGAACGGCAGTGCGGCGGTGGCGGTTCCCGCCTTGTCCTCCGAGGAGGACTTGGTGCTCAGCGCGTCGGCGATGCTGCCGGTCGAGCTGCTGCCCTCGTCGTCCGGTCGCAGATCCTCGGCCACGCCGCCGGGCGTGAAGCCGGTCGCGCTGCCCGCGAACGTGCTCTGCGCGTCGCCGGTGAGCGGGGCGAGCATGCCCTCGTTCGGATCGGTCTCGACCAGGACGTGACCGGCCAACCCGTACGGTTTGCCCGTCACCGCTTCGATATTCGAGCGCGCCAGCGAGAACGACTCGCCCTGCGCCACCGCGGCCTTCGCGAAGGAGCCGATGTCCCACACCACGAGCAGCGCCAGCGCGATGGTCAACGGCGGCAGCAGCGACACCCGCCATCCGAAGCGCGAAACACGCTGCGGTGCACCAAGTCTCGGCGCGCGCACGTGCAACCAGGCGGCGACCGCCAGCAGCGCGAAGGCGACGAGACGGAACAGCTGGTTCAGCATCACCCCGGCGATCGTCGGCGGCTTGTCCCACCATGGCATGCCCCAGGAGGAGACGTACCACCAGCCGTTGGGCCCGGAGAACACCAGCGCCAGCAGGAACGCGACCACGGCGGCGAACAGCGCGCGGTTGCGCGGCGACCGCAGCACCGTTGGCCCGACCGCCATCGCGGTCAGCACCGCGACGCAACCGGCGAGACCGGCGTACACGCCGAAGTGGTGGGTCCACTTGGTGGGCGTGACCATGATCATCAACAGCGCCCCGACCGTGGTGCCGAGGATGCGCCGAGACGGTCCCGCGGCGGTGAGGGGGATGCGGCCGCCCTTGCGCAACAGCACGGCCACGCACACCAGGATGCCGATCAGCATCGCGAGGATGCCGATCCGGCGGCCGACCGAACCGTCGATCTCACCCTGGAACAGGTACTGGTAGCGCAGGTACTCCTGGAACCACGGCACGTCGGGACCGATGGCGTGGTGCACCCGCTGCATCTCGAACGCGGCGGTGAGCGGCTGGTCGGCGAACGCGATCGCCAGCACCACCACACCGGCCGCGCCGAGCGGAGCGAGCAGCGTCGCGTAGCCGAGCAGGCGGTGCCGCACGCTTCCCGCCGCGCCCACCTTGTCCATCACGATGTGCGCCACCGGGCGCAGGCCTGACAACAGCGCGGCGACGCAGATGAGGCCGGACGGACCCGCCGTCACGGTGAACGCCGCGATCAGAATCGCCACCGCCGCTGGCAGCAGCCGCCGGGTGGCGATCGCCCGCTCCACCGAACACCAGGTGAGCAGCAGACCGAGCGCGACCGGGGGTTCGGGGCGAAGACCGTTGTCGTACGGCAGCCACACCGCGAGGAAGCCGAGCGCACCGGTCCACAAGGCGATCTTGTTGTGCCGCACCCCGACACCGAGTCGCGGCACCACCTCACGGCTCAGCAACAACCACAGCAGCACACCCACCACGAGCGCGGGCAGGCGCACCCACGGGCTGGCGGTCGTCACCTCGGCCATGATCCGGATGAGGTCGTAATACGGTGTGCCGACAGGGTTTTCGGGCACCCCGAAGTAGGCGAAGTAGTTGGCCATGTAGCCCGCCGTGCCGGACGCGCGCGCCATGCCGAACTGATAGCCGTCGTCGGAGGTGGTGGCGCCGATGAAATGCCAGAGCACGAGCACGCCGAGCACCACACCGTCCAGCACCGAGAACGTCCACCAGCGTTGCGGCAGCAGGCGGCGGGTGCGCCTGCCGTCCTCACGGTCGATCCGGTAGAGGGCGACGAGGCCGGCGAGGGTGGCCAGCACCGCGAGCCAGATGGCGGCCCGCTTGACCGGAGTCGGGGTGGAGGAGAAGCGGGTATCCAGTTCCGCGGTGACCGTCGCGCCGTCGGCGGCGGCGAGATCGCTGTAGATCCCGACCACCTGCGGGCGGTAATCACCGGTCAGCGTCACGGGGAAGCCGGGGGCCTCGAATCCGGCCATGGTCGCCGTGGCCGTGGTGGTGTCGGCGTGCACGATGAGCTCGCAGCCGGGCGGCAGCTGATCGACCGGCGTGCTGAGCAGCGCTTGATTGCGCAGGATGACGTCGAGCCGGGCGGGCGCGTCGGCGGTGGGCGTGGTCACCCGGGCGAGAAAGCCGTAGCGCTCGCGGTCGGGCGCGCCGTTGGGCGCGGTGGCGGCGAGGGTGCCGCCCTTGACGGCCAGCTGCCCGATGGCCGCGCACGGCAGGGTCGCGTCGAAGGTCAGCGGCGCGTACGCGACCAGCGGCGCCTCCACGCTGCGCGCCGAACCCGCCTGCGGCCACGAGAGCGTCGCCGCGTCCACCCGCACCGGGAGGAGAGGCACCGCCACCGCGCACAGGGCACCGATCAGCGCCGCGATCAACGCGACGGGTCGCGCCCATCGTCCTCTCGTATTCCGTTGTGCCGTCCCGGGTCTGGAATCCTCGACGGACGGCTGCCCCGCCCACACCATCGTGTCAGCCACGACGCCAGATAGTAACGATCGAATCTGAGAACGAAACCCATTGGCCGCGCCCCGATAACGGGTTCACCTCGAAAAACCCGCCCGGCCTGGGGTTTCTCGCCTGCGGAGCGGCGCGCCGGGCGGTGCGACAACGGATTGTCGCGGCCCGGATACGGCCCGGGCCGCGACGGCGCGAATCAGGCGCAGGCGGCCGACTGCTGGCCGAGCGTGGTCAGCATCTGGCAAGCCCACGCCTTCTGAACCTTCCACTTGCCGTTCTCGGCGACGAACGGCACGTCGGCGAGGTTCTCCTGGCCGTTCAGCACGATCTTGGCCTTGGCGTTGATGGTGTCGCCGAAGGCGGTCACCTCGGTGACCTGGACAGTCGCGCCGGTCGACTTGTACGCCTCGGCCAGCCGGCCGGGCAGCTCGGGGTCGGCCTCGGCGCCCTGGATCATCTCCAGCTTCTCCGAGTTCGGCACCGACGGGTCGAGCGCCTTCTGCAGCTGCGCGTTCAACTGCTCCACGGTCGGGACCGCGGGCAGATTCGCCGAGGCGGTGGCCTTGGCGCTGGTCGTCGTCTTGGTCGTCTTGGCGGGTTCGCTCGAATCGTCGCCACCGCAGGCGGTCATGCCCAGGCTGGCGACGATGGCGAGGCCAGCGATCGCGATGCGTCCAGTCGTACGAAGCTTCAACTGCTCGTCCTTTGCGTTCGAGGAGGGTCCGTGTCGTAACCGCGGCAGCGTCCACCGAGCGCCGGCGGCACTGCCCGAGGCATCAGGCTACCGGTCAGTGCAGACTGCCGAGCGGGTCCGCCCGGGACAGACTGATGTCGTCGGCGCTGAAGGTACGCGCCGGGCCCGGCCCTGTCGAGCTGGTCTCGAAGCGCACGGTGACCACTCCGTGCCCCGCGCCCTGCACCCATCCGTGCCCGTAATCCGGATGCGACACATCCATTCCCGGAAACCAGAGGCGCGCCGACGGGCTCGGGTCGACAGTGGGCGCCGCGGGCGCGGCGGGCTCGCTCGATTCCCACTCGGTGTCGAGCGTGTCGTCCGCCGGGCTTCGGTCCAGCTCGGGGAACAGCGACTCCTGCCGCACCGTCGACAGCCCGCCGAAACCCACGCCGACCAAGCGGATCGGGCCGAGTTCGGCCGGATCGATCGCGGACCGCTGGGCGGCCGTGGTGAGCGTGGCCAGATCGGTGGTGGCGTAGGGCAGGGTGAACGAGCGCGTCACCACGCTCATATCCGACTTCTTGAGTTTGAGCACCACGGTGCGCGCGGCCCTGCCGTCCTTGCCGAGCCTGGCGTGCGCGGCCGCCGCCATGGTCTCGATCGCGGGCCGCAGCTGGGCCAGCGTGACGATGTCGGTCTCGTAGGTGTTCTCGGCGCTGATCTGCTTGGCCTCGGCGCGCTCGGCGACCGGACGGTCATCGATGCCGCGGGCCAGCCGGTGCAGCGCGGCGCCGACGCTGCCGCCGAGCAGCGAGACGGCCTCCGATTCGGGCAGCGCGGCGAACGCGCCGACGGTCTCGATGCCGACCGAACGCAGCCTGCCCTCGGCCACCGGCCCGATCCCCCACAGCTTGCGGACCGGGAGACCCGCGAGCAGGCTCTCCTGTTCACCCGGCGAGACGACGCGGATGCCGTCGGGTTTGGCCAGGCCGGAGGCGATCTTGGCGAGCTGTTTGCCGGTGCCTGCGCCGACCGAGGCGACCAGGCCGGTGCGTTCGCGCACCACGGCGCGCAGCTCGGCGCAGAATTCGTAGACCCGGTCCGCGTCGGCGCCCGCCAGTTCCTCCGGTTCGCCGAACGCCTCGTCGAACGAGAGCGTCTCCAGCACCGGGATGCGGCTGCGCAACGCCTCGAAGACCCGCCCGCTGACCACCCCGTAGACGGCGCCGCGCGGCGGCACCACCACGGCCGTCACCCCGACCAGGCGTTTCGCCTGGTGCATCGGCATCGCCGATCGCGCGCCGAACACCCTTGCCTCATAACTCGCGCCCGCGACCACGCCGCGTCCGCCGGTGCCGCCGACGAGCACCGGACGGCCGCGCAAGGTCGGACGGGTGAGCTGTTCGACCGAGGCGAAGAACGCGTCCATATCGATGTGCAGCACCCAACGCCGGGAGATGCGGCCGATCGCCGCCCGCTCCGTCGCTCGATCGGTCCGCACGACCCGGGAATCTACGCCACCCCACCGACAGGTCCGCCGCGGCGGCAACCGTGCGATGGCTCCCGGATTGCTGTAGATCTGCTGTGTATCCGTACCGCTCGGCACGCCCGGCGACCGTGCCGGTTCGGCGGCCGTGACCAGGGCCGATACCTCGTGCGCCAGCTATTTCCGACACGACGCCGAAGAGCGGGGATCGCGCCTTACCCGCCGGTTCGTATGTGATGATCGGACTCATGAAGATCCGCAAGGCAGTCATCCCGGCGGCCGGTATCGGCTCCCGGTTGCTCCCGCTGACCAAGGCCATCCCCAAGGAGATGCTGCCGGTCGGCGACAAGCCGGTCATCGAGCACACGGTCCGTGAGCTGGTTGCCTCGGGCATCACCGACATCACCATCGTGGTCAGCGGCGGAAAGTCGCTGATCCAGGACCACTTCCGGCCCAACCCGGCGCTGGTCGCGCAGTTGCGCGCGGACGGAAAGACCGCCTACGCCGACGCCGTCGCCGAGGTCGGGGAGCTGTCCCGCCTCGGCCACATCACCTACCTCGACCAGCACGGCCCCTACGGCAATGGCACCCCGGTTCTCAACGCCGCCCGCAACGCGGGGGACGAGCCCATGCTCGTGCTCTGGCCCGACGATGTGTTCGTCGCCGAGGTGCCGCGCGCCCAGCAGCTCATCGACGCCTACGAGGCCACCGCCGCGCCGGTGCTCGCGCTGATGCCGATGGACCCGGCCGAGTCCAAGCGCTACGGCGTTCCCGTCGTCGCCGACGACCAGGGCAACGGCCTGCTGCGCATCACCGGGCTCATGGAGAAGCCCAAGCCGGAGGACGCGCCGTCGGCTTACGCCGCCATCGGCGGATACGTGGTGACCCCTGGCATCATCGATGAACTGCGCCGCCAGACCGCCGCCTGGTACGAGCACCGGACCGGCGAGGTCTACCTGACCGACGCCATCAACGTGCACGCCTCGGACAATCCGGTGTTCGGTCAGGTGATCCGCGGCCGCTGGTACGACACCGGCAATCCGAGCGACTACCTCGTCGCGCAGTTCGCCTCGGCGCTGGCGCATCCGGAGTACGGTCCGCTGCTCCGCGGGCTGGCCACCGACCAGCTCGCCTGATCCACAACGATTTCCGCGCCGTCAGAACCGCCGGACGGCGTAGATCGCGAACTGCCGGAGCGGCGTGAAGCCGACTGGCACCCCGCGGCCGTAGGCGTTGAAGATCTTCCCATCTCCGGCGTAAATGCCGACGTGCGAACCGTCGTCGTTCAGCACGACGACATCGCCGGGCGCCATCGCGGCGACCGGCACCGGAGCGCCCGCAGTCGCCTGCTGCCAGGTCGTCCTCGGCATGTTCACGCCGACCATCCGGAACGCCCACTGGACGAGCCCGGAGCAGTCCCAGCTGTTCGGGCCGGTCGCGCCCCACTCGTAGGGCTTGCCGGTCTGCGTCATGGCGATGGCAAGCGCGGCGAGGCCGCGCGGGCTCGGCACGCCGAGCGCCACCGAGCCGCTGGCGCTGCCCGTTCCCGAGCCGGACGCCGAACCCGAGCTGCTCCCCGTGAAGGTGCGGGGGTCGGACCAGGCGGGTCCGGCGAGCAACAAGGTGGCGAAGGTGGCGACGACGAACCCGACGAATATCCGACGCAACGGTTTTCCGGTCATGAATGCACCCCTACTGTCGGTCCGGCAAACAGGCCGCAGCGAGCGGCCCTGCTATTGAGCGGCGCCGGCCTCGTCATCGGGGGTGGAGCCGCAGACCACCGCGCATGCCCGGCCGTAAAACGACCGACCAGCGCGCATCAGGTAGAACATGCCTCACGGGACATTACTGCGGCACCATTGCTCTCTCCGTGCACCAACAGCAACAGGCCGATTCTGCCTCGCCGTCGCGGAAACAGGACGGGTTTCCAGCAAATTATCAGCGTGTGATCAATATCACTAACACTGGAAAGGGGATATGAATAACACGGCCGAAAATCGACGAGATCACGCGATGGCCGCGATATCGCATCACCGTCGACGAAGTACTTCGACCGATGAAAATGCGCCAGGAAAAGCGGGCCGTCGGGGTGGGCGATGACGCCCACCCCGACGACTGCGTCAGGCCTTCGTCACCGTGGCCTTCACGCCGCCGACGAGCTCGGCGGCGTCGGCGCTCACGGCGCCGAAATCGAGGGTGGTGGCGAGGATTTCGCCCGCGATCAGGTCGCGGTGGGTCTGCGCCCACGTCAGCCGCTCGGCGGGGACGTCGAGGATCACGGTGATCCGGTCGGAGACGTCCAAGCCCAGCGACTTGCGGGTCTCCTGGAGGTCGCGGATCAGGTCGCGGGCCCAGCCCTCGGCCTCCAGCTCCTCGGTGACCACCGAGTTCAGCACCACCAGACCCGCGTTACCGGGCAGCGCCGCGGTGGACTCCGGCTCGGCGGCGACCAGCCGCTGGGTGTACTCCTCGGGCAGCAGGGCGATGCCCGCGGCGCTGACGACACCGTCGGCGTCCTCCGACCACTCGCCCGCCTTGACCGCCTTGATCACCGTCTGCACGTCCTTGCCGAGGCGCGGACCCGCGGCGCGGGCGTTCACGGCCAGTTCGAAGCGCCCGTGCACGGCGACGTCGGTGGTCAGATCGACCTTCTTGACGTTGACCTCGTCGGCGATGATGTCGGCGTACGGGCGCAGCCGCTCGGCGTCGCCCGCCGCGATGGTCACCTCGGCCAGCGGCAGCCGCACCCGCAGGTTCTGCGCCTTGCGCAGGCTCAGCACCGTCGAGCAGACCGTGCGCACCTCGTCCATGGCGGCGACCAGCTCCGGATCCTCCGGCAGCTCGCCCTCCTTGGGCCAGTCGGCCAGGTGCACCGAGCGATCGCCGGTGAGCCCTCGCCAGATCACCTCGGCGATCAGCGGCAGCAGCGGCGCCGCCAGCCTGGCGACCACCTCCAGCACGGTGTGCAGGGTGTCCACCGCGTCGCGATCCTCCGACCAGAAGCGCGAACGCGACCGGCGCACATACCAATTCGTCAACGCGTCGGCGAACGAGCGCAACTCCTCGCAAGCGCCGGCGATGTCGTAGACCTCCAGCGCGTCGGTCATCGCATCGCGGGTTTGCGCCAGCTTCGCCAGGATGTAGCGGTCGAGCACGTTCGGCGAATCGGTGCGCCACTCACCCGGCTTCGAGGCGTACAGCTGCAGGAAGGTCCACGCGTTCCACAGCGGGCGCAGCGCGTGGCTGACGCCCTCCCTGATGCCGCGCTCGGTGACGATGAGATTGCCGCCGCGCAGGATCGGCGAGCTCATCAGGAACCAGCGCATCGCGTCCGAGCCGTCCCGGTGGAACACCTCGTTCACGTCCGGGTAGTTGCCCTTCGACTTGCTCATCTTCAGCCCGTCGTCGCCGAGCACGATGCCGTGCGCGGCAACGGTTTTGAAGGCCGGGCTGTCGAACAGCGCGGTCGAGAGCACGTGCAGGGTGTAGAACCAGCCGCGGGTCTGCCCGTTGTACTCGACGATGAAGTCGCCCGGGAAGTGCCCGTCGAACCAGTCCTTGTTCTCGAACGGGTAGTGCACCTGCGCGTACGGCATCGAGCCGGACTCGAACCAGCAGTCCAGCACCTCCGGCACCCGGCGCATGGTCGACCTGCCGGTCGGATCGTCCGGATTCGGCCTGGTCAGCTCATCGATCATCGGCCGGTGCAGATCGGTCGGGCGCACGCCGAAGTCGCGCTCCAGCTCGTCCAGCGAGCCGTACACGTCGACGCGCGGGTAGGCCGGATCGTCGGACACCCACACCGGGATCGGGCTGCCCCAGTAGCGGTTTCGGCTGATGTTCCAGTCGCGCGCGCCCTCCAGCCACTTGCCGAACTGGCCGTCGCGGATGTGCTCGGGCACCCAGGTGATCTGCTTGTTCAGCTCCACCATGCGGTCGCGGAACTTGGTCACCGCGACGAACCAGGACGGCACCGCCATGTAGATCAGCGGCTGCCCGGAGCGCCAGCTGTGCGGGTAGGAGTGCTCGATCGTCTCGTGCCGCAACAGCTTTCCCGCGGTCTTGAGGTCCTTGATGATCACCGGGTTGGCGTCGAAGACCATCAGGCCCTCGTACGGCGGCACCATCGAGGTGAACTTGCCGCCCGGATCCAGCGGCTGCACGATCTCGATGCCGTTGGCCGAGGCGACCTCCATGTCCTCCTCACCGAAGGCGGGGGCCAGGTGCACGATGCCGGTGCCGGAATCGGTGGTCACGTAGTCGGCGGTGAGCACGCGGTGCGCGTTCGGGTGGCCGACGAAGAAGTCGAACGGCGGCGCGTAGGACAGGCCTGCCAGCGCGGCGCCGTCGAACTCGCCGAGGACGTCCGGCTCTTCGCCGAACTCCCGGGTGTAGTGCGAGACCCGTTCGGCGGCAAGCAGATAGCGTTTGCCGTCGGCGGCGCGCAGGTGCACGTAGCGCACGTTCGGGTGCACCGCGACGGCCAGGTTGGACGGCAGCGTCCACGGCGTGGTGGTCCAGATGAGGGCGTTGGCGCCGTCGAGCTCGTGCAGCGGGTGCTCGGCGGGCACGCGCAGCGCCATGTCGACGGTGACGGCCGGGTCCTGGCGCATCTTGTAGGCGTCGTCCAGGCGGGTCTCCTGGTTCGACAGCGGCGTCTGCTCGTACCAGCTGTAGGGCAGCACACGGAAGCCCTGATAGATCAAGCCCTTGTCGTAGAGCGACTTGAACGCCCACATCACCGACTCCATGAAGTCGAGATCGAGGGTCTTGTAGTCGTTGTCGAAGTCGACCCAGCGGGCCTGACGGGTCACGTAGTCGCGCCATTCCCCGGTGTAGCGCAACACCGAGGATTTGCACGCGGCATTGAATTCCGCCAACCCCATCGCGTCGATCTGTGATTTGTCCGTGATACCGAGCTGCTTTTCCGCTTCGATTTCCGCGGGCAGTCCGTGACAGTCCCATCCGAAACGACGATCGACGCGGTTGCCGCGCATCGTCTGGAAACGTGGGATCAAATCCTTCACATAGCCGGTGAGCAAATGACCGTAATGCGGCAGACCGTTGGCAAAGGGCGGGCCGTCGTAGAAGACGAACTCGGCTGCACCGGAGCGGTTCTCGATGCTGGCGCGGAAGGTGTCGTCGGCCGCCCATGCGTCGAGCACGCGTTCTTCCAGCTCGGGGAAGCTCGCCCCGGAGCCTGCGCCCAGATCGACGCGGGGGTATGCGCTCTTGCTGTCGTCCGCCATCGCGGATGCGTCTCCTCGTGCCACCGCGCCGCAGGCGCGTATCAGTGGTTGGCACGGGGACGACCTCGGCGCCCGGTGCGCCGAAACCGCGGTACCACCCCGTTTGTCCTGGCCAGCCCCTCGGGGGCCGCCGGACCTCTCGTTGCGAGCTGTGACGGGCTCACCCGTTCGGTTCTACTGAGCGCCGCGCGCTCCCACACGGGAGGCGGGGCGACGCCGTTCTTCCGAAGGCTCCCCGGTGATGGCCGGATCGGCGCCGTTCTGTCTCGATTCTAACCAGCCAGGGCAAACGATATTCCCGCGCCCGGCCTCAGCGTTTGGCGTGCCGCCCTGGCGGGGGCGGTGCGTCGTTGTCCGGCCTGCGCATGGAAAGGGCGCTCACCAGCAGCAGCACCGCGCCGATGACGCACACGACGATGCACCCCCACGCCCACAGCACCGACCCGGTGGTCAGCGCGGTGACGAGCAGAGCAAAGCCGATCGCCGCGAGAACGAGCGTCAGGACGAGCATGATGACCCCCTCGGCGTCCCTCTGCCTGCGGCCACGCGCGGACTGTCGATGGACTCCGTCCGGCTCGGTCCGTCAGGCATGCCAGGCGATTCGACTGTACCTCTGGCTACTCGAACAACGACTTCGGCGACCGGGCGCGGCCGGGGGCCGCGCGGGGCGGAACTACTTGCCGCCCTTGGCGAACGACGCGGGCGCGAGGTTGTTCGCGGTGTTCGCGTCGGCGAAGGCCTCGCCGCCGTCCACCGGGACCGCCGAGCCGCGGTTCTCGAGCTCCTCGAGCTGCGACTCCAGGTACGACTTCAGCCGCACACGGTACTCGCGCTCGAAGGTCTTGAGCTGCTCGATCCGGCTCTCCAGCACGCTGCGCTGCTGGGTGATGGTCGCCATGATCTCGGTGTGCTTGCGCTCGGCGTCGGCCTGCAGAGCGTCGGCCTTCTCCTTGGCCTGGCGCAGCTGGTTGTCCGAGCGGGTCTGCGCGTCCGACAGCATCGCGTCGGACTTCTGGCGAGCGTCCGAGATCATCGCCTCGGAACGGGTCCGCGCGTCGCCGACCAGTCGCTCCGAGTTCGCCCGCGCGTTGGAGAGCAGGTTCTCCGCCTCGGTCTTCGCGTCGCTGGTCAGCCTGTCCGCCATCTCCTGGGCCAGGCTGAGCACCTTCGCGGCCTGCAGGTTCGCGTCGGCGCCGGGGGCGTCCTTCGGCGCGGGCGGCGCCGCGGGCATCGGTGCGGGCGGGGGCGCGGGCACCGGGGGTTTGATCGGTTCCGGCGGCGGTGCTTGCTGTACCGGGGCCTTGACGGTCGCCGGGGCCGCCTGCCGGTTCTTCTTGGCGTCGGCCAGTTCCGCGTCGAGTTCGGCGACCCGCTGGCGCAGATCCGCGTTCTCCTCGATCAGACGCGAGAGCTCCTGCTCCACGAGGTCGAGGAAGGCATCTACCTCGTCCTCGTTGTAGCCGCGCTTCCCGATCGGCGGTTTGCTGAACGCGACGTTGTGCACATCAGCTGGGGTCAGCGGCATGGAAGGATCCCTTCACGCGTCTTTTGGACATCTAGCAGATCTAGCAAGGTATCTTGGCCCATTCTGTCACACCGGAGCTACCGGTTGGCCGAGCCTGCTCACGATCGACATCAGGATGAAGACGATGAATAGCAGGACCATAATCGACAGGTCCAGGCGAATTCCCCCCAGAGACACCGGTGGTATCAGTCGTCTCAGTAGTTTCACCGGAGGGTCGGTGATCGTGAAGATCACCTCCAGGATGACGACAACGACACCGGTCGGTCGCCAGTCACGGGCGAAGCTACGAACGAACTCGACGATCACCCGGCTGATCAGCAACAGCCAGAAGATGAACAGTACGAAGTACAGCACCGCGAACAAGGCCACGACTTCACTCTGCCCGAAAATCGGCGTTGCGCAAAATGACCACACCGCCCCGCGCGCGACCAGATCGGCGAACCCCCCGGATCACACCGCTATTTCTGGTTGTAGAAGCCGGTTTCGGCGATCCTGCGTCGTTCCTCGGCCGATACGTCCACGTCGGCGGGTGAGAGCAGGAACACTTTGGTCGCCACCTTGTCGAACGAACCGCGCAGCGCGAAGGCCAGCCCGGCCGCGAAGTCGACCAGCCGCTTGGCATCGGCGTTGCTCAGATCGACCAGGTCCATGATCACCGGGTTCCCCTCACGGAAACGCTCGCCGATGATGCGGGCCTCGCTGTAATCGCGCGGACGCAGCGTCGTGATCTTGGACAAGGGACCTCCGTCCTCGAAGATCCCTGGCCGGCGAACGGCCGCGGGCTCGGGGCGCACGCGCTCCTCCAGCCGCCGCTCCTCGGCGTCGGGATCGACGGCGAGCGCACCCCTGGTGGCTCCCCGCAACATGCCTGCGCCGCCGCCCGCACGGAACCGGCCCGTCGACGGGGCCGCATCGATTCGGGTAGGCCGCCGTGACGACTCGTAGCGATCGTCGCCGTAGGGCTCGTCGGCGTACTCGTCACGGCGCGCCGCCGGGTAACCCGCCTGGTACTGCGACTTGTAGGCGGGCTCGGGGTAGTCGACGTCCTCGTCGAAACGGTCTGCGCCGTAACGATCTTCGGCATACCGGTCGGCGCCGTAGCCGGGCCGCTCAGAGTAGGAACGCCCCCGTGCGCCACCGCGCTCGTTCCCGCGCGGTGCGCGATCGTCGACGTAGTCGTCCTCGTAATCCTCGAGCGGAACCATGCCGAAGTAAGCCTTGAACTTGTGCAGCGTGCTCATGATTGCACCCCGCTACCGCGCGGCACCGTCATGACCACGATGGTGGCTACGTCGAGTCCTCGCTCGCTGCGCTCGCTCATTCTGGTCGACCTTCCTTCGGCCCCGGTGGCGGCCGGGTGTTGAAGTCTTGCTCAGCCCTCTTCTGTCCCAATCTTATGTGTCATATGTGACTGATGAGGTTTCTTTGCTAGCCCGAGGTTATCGGTCGAGTGCCCATCAAGGCGGTACCGACACGCACAACGGTGGAACCATGTTCGATCGCTGATTCCAGATCACCCGACATTCCTGCAGAAAGTTCGGTTGCGCCGGGGTGTCTGGCGAGTAGCAGCGTGTGCAAAGTCGCAAGCCGTGCGAATGCGCTATGAGGATCGGCGTCGAGTGGCGGAATCGCCATCAAGCCCGCGAGCTGCAGACCTTCGGCGGCCGCGACCTGGTCGGCGAGCCGATCGAGATCGTTCTGGCCGACGCCGCCCCTTTCCGGGTCCTCGTCCAGGCTCACCTGGAGCAGCACGCGCAGGGGTTCGGTGCGCTCGCCCGCGTCCAGCGCGGCCAGCGCGCCCTTGTCAAGAGCCGTTGCCAGCCGTTCGCTGTCCACCGAGTGCACGGTGTGCGCCCAGCGCGCGACCACCCTGGCCTTGTTGCGCTGCAAGCGGCCGATCATGTGCCACCGAATGTCTCGCCGGTCGTCCAGTTCCGCGACCTTGGCGGTGGCCTCCTGCTCGCGCGACTCGCCGAACTCCCGGCGGCCGAGGCCGTACAGGATCGCCACATCCGCGGCGGGAAAGAACTTCGTCACCGGCAGCAGCCGCACCGAGCCCGGCTCCCGGCCGGTCGCCCGGCAGGCGGCGTCGATTCGCCCGAGCAGCACGTCGAGATTGCCCGCCAGCTCCGCGGTGCGCGCGTCGGCTTGTGCCACAACGGTTTCCGAGTCGGTCATCGGCGGCGCCCCGAACCGCGCCGTGTTTCCGAACCGCGCCGCGTCATTTCGGGCCCTCGATCCAGATCACTCCCGCCATGCGTCCGGTCGGCGCGCCGCGGCGATGGCTGAACAGCGTCTTGTCCTCGATGGTGCAGCGCGGGTCCTCGGCGACGGCAGCGACGCCCGCCTCGGTGAGCTGCCTGCGAATTCCGGCGCGCAGGTCGAGCGCCGGGGTGCCGCGCACGGTGGTGGTCGCGCTGCCTGGCAGGTGCTTCTCGACGTCGGCGCGCATGGCGGCGGGCACCTCGTACTGCCGACCGGAGGCGGCCGGTCCGAGGAACGCTCCGACGCGGTCCAGCCTGGCGCCGACCGACACCATCGCGTCCAGCACGCGCGGGACGATGCCGATGCGCGCGCCGATGCGGCCCGCGTGCACGGCGGCGATGACGCCGGCCTCGTCGTCGGAGAGCAGGATCGGGACGCAGTCCGCGGTCAGCACGACCAGCGCGAGATTCGGCACGGTGGTGACGAGGGCGTCGGTGGCGGGCACCGGCTCGGAGCGCGGCCCGTCGACGATTTCCACCGCGCGGCCGTGGATCTGCTCCATCCACACCAGCCGGTCCGGGGTGAGGCCGATGCCATCGGCGAGGCGGTCGCGGTTGCGGCGCACGGCCACCGGATCATCGCCCACGTGGTCGCCGAGGTTGAACGAGTCGTAGGGCGGCGCGGAGAAGCCGCCCGCCCTGGTCGTCGTGACCCGTCGGACGGTGAGTGTGTGGGCAGCAGTCATGCACTCGAGCCTAGTAGGCGAACCGGGGCTCCGAAGGCCGCCGCCACGGCTCGGTCAGCGAATGCCGAGCCACGCCGGCGGCGAATCATCCTGGATGGTGGGCTGATTCGCTTCCGGGTGGTCTGGCCGCACGGCTCGCCGTGCGGCGAACCTCACCTCGGGCGACGAGCCAGGGCGCTCGTCCCGGAGAAATCCCGGGACGAGCGGAAGACCGGGTCAGCGACGCATGAAGGACGGCACGTCGACGTCGTCATCGTCGTCGCCACCGTCCGGCGGCTGGATGTGCGACCGGCTGTTGTGCGAGACCGTCGGCTCGGCGAGCGGGGGCCGATAGCTCGGCACGGCGCCGCGGGTCACGCTCGAGGAGGAGCCGGTCGTGGTGGACTCGGTGCTGCGCGTGGTCGACCCGGTGATCTCGCTCGTCCTGCTGGTCTGGCCGATCTCGCCCGCGCGTCCCGAGCCGATCGCGCCGCGCGTGGTCGCGGGGTCGAAGGTGCGCCGGGCCGGCCCGCCGCCGTCGAAACCGGCCGCGATGACGGTGACGCGCACTTCGTCGCCGAGCGAATCGTCGATGACGGTACCGAAGATGATGTTGGCCTCGATGTGCGCGGCCTCCTGCACCAGCGAGGCGGCCTCGTTGATCTCGAACAGACCGAGGTCGGACCCGCCCGCGATGGAGAGCAGCACGCCGTGCGCGCCGTCCATCGATGCCTCGAGCAGCGGCGAGTTGATCGCCGCCTCGGCCGCTTTCACCGACCGGCCCTCGCCGCGCGCCGAACCGATGCCCATGAGCGCGCTGCCCGCACCGGACATGACGCTCTTGACGTCGGCGAAGTCGACGTTGATCAGGCCGGGGGTGGTGATCAGGTCGGTGATGCCCTGAACACCGTTGAGCAGCACCTCGTCGGCGGAGCGGAAGGCGTCCATCAGGCTGACCGCCGCGTCGCCGAGCTGGAGCAGCCGGTCGTTCGGGATGACGATGAGGGTGTCGCAGGACTCGCGCAGCAGGTTGATGCCCACCTCGGCCTGGTTGCCGCGGCGCTTGCCCTCGAACGAGAACGGCCGGGTGACCACGCCGATGGTCAGCGCGCCGAGCTTGCGCGCGATGCTCGCCACGACAGGAGCGCCGCCGGTGCCGGTGCCGCCGCCCTCGCCGGCGGTCACGAAGACCATGTCGGCGCCCTTGAGCACCTCTTCGATCTCGTCCTTGTGGTCCTCGGCGGCTTTGCGGCCTACCTCGGGGTCGGCGCCCGCGCCCAAGCCGCGCGTGAGCTCGCGGCCGACGTCGAGCTTGACGTCGGCGTCGCTCATCAGCAGCGCCTGCGCGTCGGTGTTGACCGCGATGAACTCGACTCCCTTGAGTCCCTGTTCGATCATCCGGTTGACGGCATTCACGCCGCCGCCGCCGATACCGACGACCTTGATCACCGCAAGGTAGTTGTGCGGGGGCGTCATGGGCTCTCGCCTTCCTTCGATCTAAAGCCTGTCATTTTCGGATTCAGGACATTTCGCTATGGGGACACCCTCGGTCGCTTTGCCCGGGACCGTTTCACTCCACGATCCGCGGCCGGGCAAACCCTAAACCTCAACCACAGGGTTAGCGTTATGTCAAGTATCCGACTGGTGCGGAACGCTATTCGCAGCCGCCGCGATACGGGCGCAGGCGCGCCGACACGAGTGACAGAATCTTGTGTGATCCCTCTCGTTCGCCACTCCACACACCGTATGGTTGGACGGTTGCCCCCCGAGCCCCATCCCGGCGGCGGCCCTGCGCCTTCTGGCAGAGCGCCCCCGAAAATTCGCTGGGCACAAGGGGTATCGATCACTTTACCGTGACCAGATTCGGACTCGAAACGTCGAACACCGTTCCCTCCCGGGTCAGCAGCGGCAACACCACCGCTGCCTTGCGTTCGGCATCGTTCGCACTGCCCCAGAGTACCGTGCGTCCGTCGTGCAGCTCGAGCGAGATATCCGAAATAGACCGTGCGACAACCTCGCCCACCTGGATATTCAGGGCGGGCGGCAAGACGGTCAGCACCGCGACCGCGGCGCGGGTGACCGGATCGGCGCCGCCGGGCTGTTCGGTGACCAGCTTCGGCACGCCGATGGGCGCGGCTTCGATGGCGAATTCGACGCTTTCGGCATCCATCAGATGCGCGCCTTCGGGACTCTCGAAGTACAGCACCGGCGTCCGCTCGACCACGGTCACCCGGACGGTGGACGGATACACCCGCTGCACCCGCGCGGAGCGCACTTTCGGGATAGTCGCCACCCGCCGTGCCATGGCGTCGGTGTCGATGCGCAGCATCGAGCGGCCCGAGGGAATTTCGAGGCGCTCACGCACCTGCGCTTCCTGCACGACGGACAGGCCGTCGATATCGACGGTGCGCACCGAAAGCACGGGCGTGAACCAGAAGACGAGCAGCGCGACGGTGATCAGGCACCCGCCGAGCAGTCCCCACAGCCGCATCCGGCGCAGCCGGGCCGGACCGCCGGGCCGCCGCAGCAGCTCGAACCGATCGAGCCATCCCGCGGCCCGCCGCTCGCGCCCGCGCCGGTCACCCCCCGGCCGCATCGCGGCTCACCGCCCGTACTGGGGACGCGCCCGTAGCCCGTCGAGAATCTGGCTGCCGAGCATGGTGACGTCGCCCGCCCCCATGGTGATCACCACGTCACCGGGCCGCGCGAGCCCGGCGACCTGACGGCCGACCCGCGACATATCCGGTTGGTAGTGCACGGGTTTGGTGACCGACTGGGCCACCAGCGCGCCGTTCACGCCGGGCAGCGGCTTCTCGCGCGCGCCGTACACGTCGAGCACGACGACCTCGTCGGCCAGGCTCAGCGCCACGCCGAAGTCCTCGGCGAAGGTCGCGGTGCGGCTGTACAGGTGCGGCTGGAAGACCACGATCACCCGGCCCTGACGCGAGCGGGCGCCGTCGCGCGCCTCCTGCTGGACCAGCTCGGCCGCCGCGCCCAGCACCGCGCGGACCTCGGTGGGATGGTGCGCGTAGTCGTCGAAGACCCGCACGCCGTTCTCCCTGCCGACGAACTGGAAACGCCGGTGCACACCGCCGAAACCTTCCAGCCCCTGGACGATCTCGTCCACGTCGGCGCCCGCGGCGCGCGCGGCGAGCAGCGCGGCAAGCGCGTTGAGCGCCATGTGCCGCCCCGGCACCGAGAGCCGCAGCGTGCGCGGCGCGGTTTCGTCGGCCAGCTGGAACTGGGCGAGCCCGCCCACGTCGCGCGGTTCCCAGCTGTGCAGCCGCACGCCGACGGGGACCGGCGCGTCGGTGAGTTCGCCTGAGCCGTAGCCGAGTACCCGCACGCCCTTGTCCGCCAGACGGGGACCGACCCGCTCGGCCAGCGCACGCGAGCCCGGGTCGTCCAGGCACACCACCAGCAGTCCGCCCTCGGCGAGCCGGTCGGCGAAGTCGTCGAACACCTGCACGTAGGCGGCGTCGGAGCCGAAGAAGTCGAGGTGATCGGATTCGATGTTGGTGACCACCGCGACGTCGGGGTCGTACTGCAGCAGCGAGCCGTCGCTCTCGTCGGCCTCGGCCACGAAGGTGTCGCCGGTGCCGTGGTGGGCGTTGGTGCCCGCCTCGTTCAGCTCACCGCCGACCGCGAAGGACGGATCGAGGCCGCAGTGCTGCAACGAGACGATCAGCATCGAGGTCGTCGAGGTCTTGCCATGGGTGCCCGACACGAGCAGTGTGCGGTGCCCACGCATCAGCGAGGCAAGCACGGCCGGGCGGAGCAGCACCGGGATGTCGCGCCGATTCGCTTCCATCAGTTCGGGATTGGTCTTCGGGATGGCCGCGTAGGTGGTCACCACCGCGGTCGGGCCGCCGGGCAGCAGATCGAGCGCGCCCGCGTCGTGGCCGATACGGACCTGCGCGCCCCTGGCTCGCAGTGCGAGCACGCCGCGACTCTCTTTGGCGTCCGAACCCGACACCGCGCCGCCGCGGGAGAGCAGGATGCGGGCGATACCGGACATTCCGGCACCGCCGATGCCGACCATGTGCACCCGCTCCAGTTCGGGCGGGAGCGCCGAACGCTCGTCGGTCATCGGCCGCGCCCCAGTTCCACTACGATCCGCGCCACCTCGTCGGCGGCGTCGCGGTGGCCTGCGCCTGCGGCGGCGCGGCCCATCTCGGTCAGCCGTGCGGGGTCCATGAGCAGCGGTATCACCTCGTCGATCACGTACTTCGGGGACAGTTCGGCGTCGGGGACAATTCTGCCACCGCCCTGCGCGACCACGGGGCGGGCGTTGAATTCCTGTTCGCCGTTGCCGTGCGGCAGCGGCACGTAGAAGGCGGGCAGGCCGACGGCGGACACCTCGGCGACCGTCATCGCGCCCGACCGGCACACCACCGCGTCGGCGGCGGCGTAGGCCAGATCCATCCTGGACAGATACGGCACCGCCACATAGCGCGCCGCGCCGTCGCCCTCGGCGACCTCCAAGGTGTTCTTCGGGCCGTGCGCGTGCAGCACCGAGACGCCCGCCGCCGCCAGCTGCGGCGCTGCGCCCGACACCGCCTCGTTCAGGCTGCGCGCGCCCTGCGACCCGCCGAACACCAGCAGCACCGGGCCGTCGGCGGGCAGCCCGAAGTGCGCGCGGGCTTCGGAGCGCAACGCGGCGCGGTCCAGCGTGGTGATCGCGGCACGCACCGGAATGCCGACGACCTCGGCGTGCGGCAGCCCGGAATCCGGCACCGCGGCGAGCACACGCGCGGCGCGCCGGGCGCCCACTTTGTTCGCGATACCCGCCTTGGCGTTGGCCTCGTGTACCACTACCGGCACCGCGCGCCTGCGCCGCAGCACTCCGCGACCCGCGGCCAAGTAGGCGGGCAGCGCGACATAACCGCCGAAGCCGATGATCACGTCGGCCTGCACCGCGTCGATGACGGCTCGCGTCCTTGCCACCGCGGCGCGCACCCGGCCGGGCAGCCGCAGCAGGTCCGCGGTCGGCTTGCGCGGCAACGGAACCGGCGGAATCAGCTCGAGGGGGTAACCACGCTCCGGCACCAGCCTGGTCTCCAGACCGCGTTCGGTGCCGAGCGCCGTCACCCGGATCGAATCGTCGAGGCGCCGCAGCGCGTCGGCGACCGCCAGTGCCGGTTCGACATGTCCCGCCGTGCCACCGCCCGCGACGATCACCGAAAGTCCGGTTCCCTTCGCGGACCGCTGTGTTGAATTTGCGGCACTCCCGGGTCCCTCCGTGGTTACGCTGCGCTGCCTCCTCCGGGCCCGTCGCTCGCGCCGCGGTGCGTTCACCTGGATCTTCCCCGTTCTCTAGCATGTGGCATCGGATAGTTAGGCTCCCATGCCCTGGTGGCACGCAGCGAACTGGTGCCCCTGCTCTCCGGCGAGCGGCGCCGAACCGGTGCGCCGGATTGCCCGCGCCGCGGCTGCGCTTGGCGCGACCGGTCGGACTGCCTGGATCGTTCGGTGCGTGCCCGCTGCGCCGCGGCCTTGGCGGCGCTGCGCGCCCTCGCGGCCTCCGCCTTGGCCGGCGAGTAGACCTCTGGTTTGGGTAGTCGCAGCAGGCGGCTGAACCGCCCGTCCTGGCCGGCCTGCAGCGCGGACACCGCCTCCGGCTCGTGCCGGGCGGCGTTGGCGATGACGCCGAACATCAACAACGTGATGGCCAGCGAGGAACCGCCCGCCGAGACCAGCGGCAGCTGCAGACCGGTCACCGGCAGCAGACCGACCACGTACCCGACGTTGATCAGCGCCTGCGCGGTGATCCAGGTGGTCGCCGTCGCGGTCAGCAGCCGCAGGAACGGGTCCACCGAACGGCTCGCGATGCGCAGGCCGGTGTAGACGAACAGCGCGAAAAGACCGAGCACCAAGGCGCAACCGAGGAACCCGAGCTCCTCGCCGATGATGGCGAAGATGAAGTCGTTGTGCGAGTTCGGCAGATAGCTCCACTTGGCCCGGCTCTGCCCGAGCCCGCGGCCCCAGATGCCGCCGTCGGCCAGCGAGTACTGCGCTTGGCGCGCCTGATAGCCGATGCCCTGCGGGTCCTCGCCTGGATTGAAGAAGGCGCGCATGCGATCCGAGCGGTAGCCGGCGGAGAGCGCGAGAACGCCCGCGGCGACGACGCCGGACACCGCGATGGTGACGAACAGCCGCACCGGCAGTCCGCCGAACCACAGCAGCGCCGCCAGCACGATGCCGAGCGCGATGGTGGTGGACAGGTTCGGCTCGAGCACCACGAGCAGACACACCAGCATGCCCGCCGGAACCAGCGGCACCAGAATGTCTTTCAGCGTCGCCTTCTCCGACCGGCGCGAGGCCAGCAGGTGCGCGCCCCACACCACGAACGTCACCTTGACGATCTCGGAGGGCTGCACGGATACCGGCCCGAGGTCGAACCAGCGCCGCGAGCCCTGCACCTCGCTGCCGATGCCGGGAATGAGCACCAGCACCAGCGCGAGCACCGACACCGCGAACATCGGGAACGACCACTGCCGCAGCTTGCGGATCGGAATGCGCAGCGCGAGATAGAACATCACGCAGCCGAGCGCGGCGAACATGGCCTGCTGGACGAACAACGAGTAGGCCGAACCGCGCTCGGCGTACGCCTCGACGCTGGAAGCGGAGAGGACCATCACCAACCCGAGCACGGTGAGCAGCGTGGCGATGGTGACGATCAGATGGAACGACGCGAGCGGGCGCGCCAGCCAGGCAACGAACCGGGCCGCGGGCGCCTGCGCGCCCCGCGAACCCTTCGGCTCGGTCTTGGCGCCGCGCAGCCGCCGCGTCGTCCCCGTCATAGCTGCCGCCCGATGTCACCGTCTTCCAGCGTGTGCACCGCGGTGGCGAAACTGCGTCCGCGGTGGGTGTAGTCGGTGAACATGTCGAGAGAGGCGGCCGCGGGAGCCAGCAGCACGGTGTCTCCCGAGCGGGCGAATCCGGCGGCGACGCGCACGGCCTGCGCCATCACGGCGTCGGCCTTGTCGGATCTGGAAGGGTCGTCAGCCATCACAGCATCGTCCCCCGCGCGGACCTCGACGACGGGGACCTCCGGCGCGTGTCGCGCCAGCGCGGCCGCGATCACCGGCGCGTCGGACCCGATCAGCACCGCGGCGACGAGCCGGTCGGCGACCTCCTCGATCAGGTCCTCCACGCCCGCGCCCTTGAGCTGGCCGCCCGCGACCCAGATGACCTGCGGATGCGCCAGGATCGATGATCGCGCGGCGTGCGGATTGGTGGCCTTGGAGTCGTCGACGAATTCGACGCCTGCCAGCTCGCGCACGAAGGCCGCCCGGTGCGGGCCGACCTTGTGCTCCTGCAGACCCTCCTTGACGAACTGCGGCGCCACATCGATGGCCCTGGTCAGCGCGGCCGCGGCGAGCGCGTCGGCGATACCGGCCGGCCCCTGCGGGCTGATGTCGCCGACCTCGGCCAGGATCGCCGCCTTGGTGAACGCGCGGTCGAGCAGTTTGCCGTCCACCACGCCGAGCTCACCGTCGGCGGGCACGCCGATGCGGAAGCCGACGGTGCGGCGGGCCTTGGAGCGACGGGCCAGCGAGGCCGCCACCGGATCGTCCAGACCGACCACGCCGACCCGGCCGACCAGCGCCCGCGCCTTGGCGGCCGCGTAGGCGTCGAGACCGCCGTGCCAATCCAGGTGATCCTCGGCGACATTCAGCACCACGCCCGCCTCCGGCCGGACCGAGGGCGCCCAATGCAGCTGGAACGAGGACAGTTCCACGGCGAGCACCTGCGGGCCGGGATTGCGGCGCAGCGCGTCCAGGATCGGGGTGCCGATATTGCCGCAGGCGACGCTGGCGATGCCCGCGGCGCGCAGGATCGAGTGGGTCATCTGGGTGGTGGTGGTCTTGCCGTTGGTGCCGGTCACCACCAGCCATTTGCGCACCGGGCCGTAGATCCTGGCCTGGTCGACCCACCAGGCGAATTCGACGTCGCCCCATACCGGGATGCCCTCGGTGACCGCGGAAACCAGCACCGGAGAGTCCGGCCGCCAGCCAGGGCTGGTGATGACCAGTGCGAAGCGGCTCAGATCGGCGGTTTCCAAATCCACGCACGTGGCCACTTCCAGGCCGAGTTCGGCGGCCTCGGCGAGCGCCTTGGCGCCCGCGTCGGTGACCACGGGATGCGCGCCGATATCGCGCAGCGGTTCCACAAGGGAGCGACCGGAGACGCCCCAGCCGGCGACGAGCACGTCACGGCCACGCAGGAATTCGAGCATGGGCCCCGGAGATCGGAGGGCCCGCGGAGAATGTTCGACCATCGCTAGTTCACCCGACCGCGGAGAGGTATTCGCTGTAGAACAGACCGAGGCCGACTGCCGAGGCCATGGCGGCCAAGAGCCAGAACCGAATGATCACAGTCGTCTCGGCCCATTTGCTGAGCTCGAAATGGTGATGGAACGGCGCCATCTTGAACAATCGATTGCGGGTGGTGCGGAAGACGGCCACCTGCAACACCACCGACACGCCCTCGGCCACGAACAGCGCGCCCATCACGATCATGAGCAGCTCGGTCCTGGTGGTGATGGAGATGCCGGCGAGCAGACCGCCGAGCGCAAGCGACCCGGTGTCGCCCATGAAGATCTTGGCGGGCGCGGCGTTCCACCAGAGGAATCCGATGCACGCCGCGGCGCCCGCCGCGCAGACCAGCGCCAGGTCCAGCGGGTCGCGCACGTTGTAGCAACCGGTCTCGGGCTTGGTCGCGCACGCGTGGTAGTACTGCCAGAAGGTGATGATCACGTAGCCGCCGAGCACCAGGCTCATCGATCCCGCGGCCAGTCCGTCCAGTCCGTCCGTGAGGTTCACGACGTTGGACCAAGCGACGACCACGAAGCAGACGAACGCGAGGAAGATGATCACACCGGCCGACACCGTGTTGATGTCGCGCACGTAGGACAGGTGACGGCTGGCGGGCGTCAAGCCGTTCTCGCCGCGGAACTGAAGCGCGAGAATACCGAAGATCACCGCCGACGTGAGCTGTCCGATGTACTTGCCCGCGGCGGTGAGCCCGAGATTGCGCTGCTTGCGCAGCTTGATGAAGTCGTCGGTGAAGCCGACCGCGCCAAGCGCGGTGGCCAATCCGAGCACCAGCATGCCCGAGGCGGTCGGTCCCTCGGCGTCGTAGCCGATGCCGATCAGGTGGGAGCCGAGGTAACCGGCCCACATGCCGATCAGGATGGCGACGCCGCCCATGGTCGGCGTGCCGCGCTTGGCCTGGTGGCTGGCCGGGCCGTCGACCCGGATCTCCTGGCCGAAGCCCTGCTTGGCGAAGAACTGGATCAGCAGCGGCGTCAACAGAATCGACACCGCGAGGGCGATCGCCGCCGCGAATAGGATCTGCCTCACGCCTGCACCTCGCTGATGCTCGGCGCAGTCGTTCGGCCGACGGCCGCTGTGCCCATGGCTCGCTGGCTCCGCTCGCTCACGCCTTCACCTCGCTGACGCTCGGCGCAGTCGTTCGGCCGTCGGCCGCTGTATCCATGGCTCGCTCGCTCACTGCCCTGCCTCCGCGTTGCCGCCTCGCCCCGCGCCGGTCAAGTGTTCGGCGACCGCCCAGAGGCCGACCGACTTCGACGCCTTGACCAGCACCACATCGCCCGCCTCGACCTCGTCGTCGAGCAGCGCGATGGCCGCGCCGATATCGGGCACGAGGACCGATTCCTCGCCCCATGAGCCTTCCATCACCGCTCCCTGGTGCATCGCGCGGGAGGGCCTTCCGGTACCGACGACGATGAGGCGGTCCACGTCGAGGCGCACCGCGAGCCTGCCGATGCCGTCGTGCTCGATCACGGATTCCTCACCCAGCTCGGCCATTTCGCCGAGCACCGCCCAGCTGCGCCGCGGCGTCTCGCCCGCGCGCGACATCGTCACCAGCGCCTTCAGCGCGGCGCGCACGGAATCCGGATTGGCGTTGTAGGAGTCGTTGACGACGGTGACGCCGTCCGCGGTGGTGCGCACGTCCATCCGGCGCTCCGACACCCGCTCGGCGCCGGAGAGCGCCCGCGCGATCGTGGCCAGATCGGCGCCGCAGGCCAGCGCGACCGCGGCGGCGGAGAGCGCGTTGCCCACCTGATGCTCGCCGTGCACGGCCAACTGAACCGGCGTGCTGCCCGCCGGAGTGTGCAGCGTGAACCCGGCGCGCGCCTCGGCGTCCAGCCGGATGTCACTCGCCCTGATGTCGGCATTGCCCGCCTGGCCGACCCGCACCACCTTGGCGCTGGTACGTGCTGCCATCGCGGCCACCTGAGGGTCGTCGGCGTTGAGCACGGCGAGACCGGTCGGGGGCAGCGCCTCTACGAGTTCGCCCTTGGTCTGCGCGATGGCCTCGCGGCTGCCGAACTCGCCGAGATGCGCGGTGCCGACATTGAGCACGACGCCGATGCTCGGCGGCGCCACCGCGGCGAGCGCTGCGATGTGGCCCGGCCCGCGCGCGGAGAGCTCCAGCACCAGGAAGCGCGTCTTCTCGTCGGCGCGCAGCGCGGTCCATGGATGGCCGAGTTCGTTGTTGAACGAACCGGGGGGCGCGACGACCGGGCCGAGCGGCGCGAGCACCGCGGCGAGCAGATCCTTGGTCGAGGTCTTGCCGGAGGATCCGGTGACCCCGACGACGGTGAGACCGCCTGCCGCGGTGAGCCGTTCGACGCTGGCGCGGGCGAGCGCGGCGAGCGCGGCCAGCACGGCGGCGCCCGATCCGTCCGAATCATGGATCAGCGCAACGGAAGTCGCGGGCAGCTGGCCCCGGCTCGGAGTGACCACGATGGCGGGCACGCCGACCGGGCGCGCGGCGAGCACCGCCACCGCGCCCGCGGCCACCGCGTCCGCGGCGTACTCGTGTCCGTCGGCCCGCTCGCCCGGCAGGGCGAGGAACAGATCACCCGAACCGATTCGGCGCGAATCGAATTCGACCGAACCGGTCACTCGCACCTCCGGGTCGGGTACGTCGTGCAGCGTGCCGCCGACGACGTCCGCGATCTCCCGCAGTGTCATCTCGATCATGAAACCGTCAAGTCCTCCGCGTCCGTCCGGTGCGGACTTCGCTCTGCTCGCTGAACATGCTGTGCCGCCTGAAAGTTCATGCCCGCGCCTCCGCGGCCGCCTTGCGCGACAAGGCGTCCGCGAGGACATCGCGGTCGTCGAATGGGTGTTTCACACCTTGGATCTCCTGGCCCGCCTCGTGGCCCTTGCCCGCGATCAGCACCGCGTCACCGGGTCTGGCCCAGTCCACCGCGGCGGCGATAGCCGCGGCGCGGTCGCCGATCTCGCGGACCTCGCCGCGTTCGCCCGCGGGCACGGCCAGCGCGCCCGCGGCGATCGCGGCCCTGATCTCGGCAGGCGCCTCGGAGCGCGGGTTGTCGTCGGTGATGATCAACAGGTCGGCTCCTCTTGCCGCGACCTCGCCCATCAGCGGCCGCTTGCCCGCGTCGCGGTCGCCGCCCGCGCCGACCACCACGGCCAAGCGACCTGGCGCGACCGGATTGTCGGCGGCCAGGTGGACACGCAGCGTGGCGATCACCGATTCCAGCGCGGCGGGCTTGTGCGCGTAGTCGACCACGGCGAGGAAATCCTGGCCGCGCTCGACGCGCTGCATGCGGCCCGGCACGTCGACGACGGCCAGCGCGGGCGCGGCGACGGCGGGATCGACGCCCGCCGCGGCGCACACGGCCACCGCGAGCAGCGCGTTGGCGACGTTGTAACGGCCGGGAAGAC
>NZ_BDCF01000063.1 GCF_001613365.1 Nocardia xishanensis NBRC 101358 | reverse complement strand
CGGCGCGGCCTGGATGCTGCTCGCGTTGCGCGCGCTGCTCGCGGGCGAACGGTCGCGTCGGGCGGGGGAGACGATGTTCTCCGCCGAGGACGCCCTCGATCTGCTCTCCGGACCGCTGGGCGGCGCGGACCAGATCAGCCTTCGGCGCTTGCGCCGCGGTGTTCGGCGCGCGGTGCTGGAGGTGGAACGCAGGGCGGCGAAGAAGGACGGAGGGCAGGCATGGGCCGAGGTGCCGGCATCGGATGACGTGCCGCCGCTGGACGACACGCCGCCGCTGGACGACGCCGAATCCGACTGGAGCCCATCCGAACCCGAGTGGACGGCCGTCGACTCCGACTGGGTCGTCAGCGAATCCGAGTGGCGGGAAGCCGATCTCGAGTGGGGCTTGGAGGTCGCCGAGCACGCCGACGACGGCTACGCGCCGAGCCGTCCCGGCGACGAGCGTCCGAACAACAGCAGGAAAGCGGGGAACGGAACCGTCCTTGCCGATGCCGGTGGCGACGAAGCCCTCGGTGACGCCGGACGTCCGCTGCTCGAGCAGTCGTCGGCCGAGGTACTGCGCGATCTGCTCGTCGGCATCGGCGATCGGGCGATACTCGACCGTCTCACCGATGTCGAGGCCGCGCCGCTGCACCGTGTGCTCGACGCCTTGGACCGCGGCCGCAAGGCGCGCAGACGGGCCTCCGGCCTGGAGGACGTGCTGTGGACGCTGTGGACCGCTTCCCGCCTGGAACGGCGCTGGGTCGCCCAGTCCGAACGCGGCGGCGCGGTCGGCATGCAGGCCGACCGCGACCTCGACGCCGCCGTCGGGCTGTTCGACGCCGCGGCGGCCTATGTCGACCGTATTCCACGGGCCGGCATCGAGGGCTTCGTGGAATATCTTCTCCAGCAGGAGATTCCGCAGGACACCGCGCCGCTGACCGCGCCGGGGGACGCCGTCGCCCTGATCAGCGCGCACGCCGCGGCGGGCCGGGAGTGGGACGTGGTCGCGGTCGCGGGCGTGCAGGAGGGTATCTGGCCCAATCCGCGGCCGCGCGGCACCCTGCTGCACACCGAGGATCTGGTCGATCTCAGCGCGGGCATCGGTCTGGTCGGCGAATCGGTCAGCCGCGCCGCCCCGATCCTGGCCGAGGAGCGCAGGCTGTTGCTCGTCGCGTGCAGCAGGGCGAGGCGCTCGCTGCTGGTGACCGCGGTCGAATCCGCTTCGGGCGAACGGGATCTGGTGCCATCCCGCTTCCTGTCCGAGCTGCTCGGGCACGACGACGACACCGAGCCCGGCGCACTGCCGGTCGCCGATCCAGGTCGCGCGCTCGTCATGCATTCGCTGGTGGCCGAGTTGCGCGGCGTGGTCTGCGACGCCGAGGCCGACCCGGAGCGCCGCCGCAGGGCCGCGCACCAGCTGGCCAGGTTGGCGCACGCCGGGGTGCGTGGCACGCATCCCGAGGAGTGGTACGGCACCGCCGAACTCAGTTCGGCGCGCCCGTTGTGGGACGACGAGGAGACCGCGGTCGCGTTGTCGCCGTCCACCGTGGAACTGCTGCGCACCTGCCCGCTGCGCTGGGCGCTGGAACGGCACGGCGGCACCGACGGCGACAATCCGCACGCCGTCAAGGGCAATCTGGTGCACACCCTGGTGCAGGCGCTGGCGGGCAAGGTGCCAGAGGCGCAGGTGCGAGCGGCGCTCGACCGGGCGTGGCGGGCCATCGATCCCGGCACCGGCTGGCATTCCCGCCAGGAGCTGCGGCGCACCGAGGCGATGCTGGAGACGTTCATGGCCTGGGTGCGCAACACCCGGGGCGAGCTCACCCAGGCCGGTGTCGAGGTGCCCGTCGACTGTGTGCTGCCGCCGCGCGGCGACGACGAACCGCCGGTGCGCATCAAGGGCCGGGTGGACCGGCTGGAGCGAGATGCGATGGGCCGCTTCGTGATCGTCGACGTGAAGACCGGCAAGACCCCCATCAGCAAGCAGGCCGCCGCCGACCACGCGCAGCTGGCCACCTACCAGGTCGCCGCCGCGCTCGGCGCTCTCGACGGATCGAACTCCGCCGAGAGCGGCGAGGCGCCAATGGAATCCGGGTCCGTCGGCGAGCCGGGCGGTGCCCGTCTCATCTACGTGGCCAAGCCGAGCAGCAAAGAGGGCGCCACCCAGCGCATGCAGGAGCCGCTCGATCCCGAGGCGCTCGACAGGTGGCGAACGACGATCCACGACGCCGCCGCGTCCACCCGCGGCCCGAGCTATCTCGCCATGCGCAACGACGGCTGCCGTCATTGCGCGGTGGCGGGCAGTTGTCCGGTGCAGGACACCGGAAGGCAGGTGACCGACGAGTGAGTCACCCCGCCGTGACGCCTCAGCGGATCGCCGAGGCGCTCGGCCTGCCACCCCCGACCGATGAACAAGCCGCGGTGATCGCCGCCCCGCTCGGACCAACGCTGGTGGTCGCGGGCGCGGGCGCGGGCAAAACCGAGACGATGGCCGCGCGCGTGGTGTGGATGGTGGCCAATCGGCTGGTACTGCCCGATCAGGTACTAGGCCTGACCTTCACGCGAAAAGCCGCCCAGCAGTTGACCGCTCGCATTCGCACGCGGCTGGCGCGGCTGGCGGGTTCGCCGCTGCTGCGCGAGCTGGACGCGTCGGGGGAGCTGCGCGCGCAGCTCTCCGGTGCCGAGCCCGAGATCAGCACCTACCACTCCTACGCCGGGCGGCTGCTCACCGAACACGGACTGCTGCTTCCGGTGGAGCCGTCGGCGACGCTGCTCACCCAGACCCAGCTGTGGCAGCTCGCGCACCAAGTGGTGCGGACATGGGACGGTGACCTGGACACCGACCGCACCCCGGTCTCGGTCACCGAGGCGGTGCTCGCGCTCTCCGGTCAGCTCGCCGAACACCTGGTGGAGGCTGAACAACTCGCCGAGGCGCACACCGAGCTGGAGAAGCTCGTGCACACCCTGCCCGCCGGTCCACGGCAGCGTGGCGGGCCGAGCCAGGCGCTGCTGTCCATCGTGCAGGTGCAGCGCGAACGAGTCGCGCTGTTGCCGCTGGTCCAGCAGTTGGCTGCGGCGCTGCGGCGCCGCGGCGCACTGGATTTCGGCGCCCAGATGTCGCTGGCCGCGCGGCTCGCGGCCGAGCATCAGGAGGTGGCCACCGCGGAGCGAGGGCGCTTCCGGCTGGTGCTGCTCGACGAGTACCAGGACACCGGCCACGCCCAGCGCATCCTGCTTGCCGCGCTGTTCGGCGGCGAGGCGACGCCGACGCGCGACGAATCGGCCAGCGCCGCAAGACGTTTGGCGGTGACCGCGGTCGGCGATCCGATGCAGTCCATCTACGGCTGGCGCGGCGCGTCCGCGGCCAACCTGCCCCGCTTCGCCACCGACTTCCCACTGTCGGCCGGCGTGCCCGCGCCGATCCTGCCGCTGCTCACCAGCTGGCGCAATCCGCCCGAAGCCCTCGCCCTCGCCAATCTGGTCGCCGAGCCGCTGCGCCGCACCGCGCTCGACGCGGGCGGCGTCACCGTCGACGCACTGCGCGCCAAGCCGAACGCGGAACCCGGCGTGGTCGCGGTGGCGCTGACCGAAACCGTCGCCGACGAAAGGGATTGGGTCGCCGAGCGGATCGCCGCCGAATGGTCGGCGCGGCATGCCGCCGGAGAGCCGCCGCCTACTTCGGCGATCTTGGTGCGCCGCAACGCCGATGCCGCACCGATCGCGGAAGCGCTTCGCGGCCAAGGGCTTCCGGTGGAGATCGTCGGCCTCGGCGGTCTGCTCGCCACGCCGGAGGTTGCCGACATCGTCGCCACCCTGCGGCTGATCGCCGAACCCGCCGCGGGCAGCGCGGCCGTGCGTGTGCTCACCGGTGCCCGCTGGCGCATCGGTGTCGCCGACCTCGCCGCGCTGGCCCGCCGCGCCAGGGAGCTGTCCATCAGCAGACTGTCGGGCGGCGAGACCGACGAGATCACCGACGGCGCCGCGCTCGCCGCCGCGTTGCGCGAGGTGGCCCCGGAACCGGCCGAACAGGCCGGACTGGCCGACGCGATCGCCGATCCCGGTCCGCGGGAGAACTATTCGGCCTCGGGCTACACCCGCATCGAAGCGCTCGGCCGGGAACTCGCCGCCCTGCGGGAACGCAGCGGCCAGCCGCTCGTCGAGCTGGTGTCCGATGTGGAGCGCACCATCGGCGTCGGCGTCGAGACCCAGGCGCGCCGCGCCATGGCCGGTACCGGAGCAGGCCGCGAACACCTGGACGCGTTCGCCGAGGTGGTGGCCGGCTACGCCGCCGACACCGGCGCCTCACTGAGCGGCCTGCTCGCCTTCCTCGCCGCCGCCGAGTCGGTCGAGAACGGGCTCGAGCCGGGCGAGGTGGAGGTCGCCAAGGATCGCGTGCAGGTGCTGACGGTGCACGCGGCCAAAGGGCTGGAGTGGGAGATCGTCGCGGTGCCGCACGTGGTGCGCGGGGTGTTCCCCTCCGGCGCCGCCTCGGCGACCTGGCTGGGCGCGCTGGCCGAGCTGCCCACCTCGCTGCGGGGCGACCGCATCCAGGACGACGACGCCGAGGGCGTCCCGGTTCTCGATCTCGCGGATCTGTACGACCGGGCCGATCTGGAGGCCGCCATCAAGGCGCACAAGTCGGCGCTCGACCGCAGGCGCCTCGACGAGGAGCGGCGGCTGTTCTACGTCGCGCTCACCAGAACCGAACGGGTGCTGCTGGTTTCGGCGCATCACTGGGCCGAGACCGGTTCCACGCCGAAGGGGGCGTCGGATTTCCTGCTGGAACTGAAGAACGCGAGCGAGTCGGCCGACGGGCCCGCGTTCGGCGTGCTCGACGTCGTCAGGTGGGACGATCCGCCCGAGGTCGACGCGGTCAACCCGTTCACCGACAATCCGGCGACCGCCGAGTGGCCGCGCGACCCGCTCGGGCCCCGGCGCGATCCAATCGAGCAGGGCGCCGCCCTCGTCCGCTCCGCGCTGGCAGATCTGCGCGCCCAGCCCGCCGACGCGAGGGCGACGGCGGGAACGCCCGCCACGGGTGCGCGGCCCGCCGGACCCGCGCCGAGCACGGAACCGCCCGCGGAACCGGACGCCCTGTTCTCGGTCGACGAACTCCTTACACCGACCGATGATTTCGCTCCGTTCCCCGACGACTTCGAGCCGCCGCCGGACGAGTTCGTCCCAGAGGAACAAGCCGCCGACCCGGACGATCCGGAGGGCTGGGCCGCCGACGTGGACGCCCTGCTCGCCGAGCACGAGGCGGGCCTCGCCGCGGCCCAAGAGGTGGAACTGCCCGGCCAGATCCCGGCCACCGCCCTGGTGGAGATGCGCGCCGATCCGGCGAAACTGGCTCGGCGCCTGCGTCGTCCGCTGCCGTATCCGCCGAATCCGCTGGCCAGGCGCGGTACCGCGTTCCACGCCTGGGTGCAGCGCTGGTTCGCGGGCACCCGGCTGCTCGGGCTGGATGAACTTCCTGGCGCGGGCGAACCCGATCCGCACGACGCGAGCGTCGACGCCGAACTCGCCAGGATGCAGGACGCGTTCCTGAATTCGCCGTGGGCGCAACGAAGCCCGCTCGATGTGGAGGTTCCCTTCGAGACCTCGATCGCGGGGACCGTGATTCGCGGCCGGATGGACGCGGTGTTCGCCGAGCCGGGCGGCGGCTGGACGGTGGTCGACTGGAAGACCGGCGCAGAGCCAGGTCCAGCCGACGAACCGGCCGTGGCCATGCAGCTGGCCATCTACCGGCTGGCCTGGGCCCGCCTGATGGCAGCGAGGCACGGCGGCACGGAACGCGAGATGCTGGAAAAGATCGGCGCCGCTTTCCATTACGTGCGCTCGGGACGCACCATCGCGCCCGCCGAACTGCCCGGACCCGAGGAACTGGCCGCGCTGATCCGCTCGGCCGCGCCCACCAGACAGGACGACTGAAGCGAAACTTCAACTCCTGTCAAATACTTCAGCTCCGGCGGGATACCTCAGCTTCTGCGGGATACCTCAGCTCCGGCGCGATACCTCAGCTCCGGCCCGATACTTTCAGCGCCGTGGTGACCAGCGGGATCTGCAACAGCAGCCGGAGCACGGAACCGATCTTCAGCACCGGCGAAGCCTTCTCGCTGCGCGTCACGTCGAGGGCCATCTGCACGTTCGCCGGGAAGACGGCGACGAACACCAACGCCGCGAGCCGTCCGCCGACGCGTCTGGTGCGCGGCACCGCGAGCGTGGCGGCCACGCCCAGCTCGGCGACGCCCGAGGCATAGGTGTAGTCGCGCGCCCGGCCGGGTAGCGCCCTGGGCACGATGGAGTCGAAGAACTTGGGCCTCGCGAAGTGCATGACCCCACTGCCGAAGAGCAGGGCCGCCAGCAACAGCGCGGGCCGCCTGCCGGCGCCGGTGATCGGTCGAATGTTTGCCATGAGTGCACACCCTGACATTCCTCGAGTGTTCGCGTCGAGTCCGGGTGGCGCGACGGCGACCCGGTAGGCTCCCGTGCTGTGCCGGAGGGAGAGACAGTGCCGGAGATAGACCGCGCGGCGAACGGGCGGGCAGGTGAGAGCGATGCTCGGTGATTTCGGAGACCGCGCGGGAAGAGTCGGCTTGTCGACTCGTCCCGACTTCGCCCTCGTCGGTCTCCTGCGTATTCCCGAAACGCAGATCAGCCCGTGGGTCTCGCTGAGCCGCAGGATCGCGTTCGCCATCGCATTGCTGTTCACCGCGGCGCTGGTGGTGTATCTCGGGCGGGCGGGCTACCGCGACAACACCGGTGACGAACTGTCCTTCCTCGACGCGTTCTATTACGCGACGGTGTCCCTGTCGACCACCGGCTACGGCGACATCACCCCGGCCTCTCCCGAGGCGCGGCTGGTGAACATCGTCATCATCACCCCGTTGCGCATCCTCTTTCTCATCGTGCTCGTCGGTACCACCATTGGTGTGCTGACCGAACGATCCCGTCAGGCATTCAAGATTCAGCGTTGGAGGCGCAGCGTGCGTAATCACACCGTGGTCGTCGGATACGGCACGAAGGGGCGCACCGCCATCGACGCCATGCTCGGCGACGGCGTGCAGGCCGCCGAGATCGTGGTGGTCGACACCGACACGATCGCGCTGGAGGCGGCCGCGAACGCGGGCCTGGTGACCGTACATGGTTCGGCCACCCAGTCCGACGTGCTGCGGCTGGCCAGCGTGCAGAACGCGGCATCGGTGATCGTCGCGGCCAATCGGGACGACACCGCGGTGCTGGTCACCCTGACCGCCCGCGAGCTCAACAAGAAGGCCAAGATCGTGGTCGCCATCCGCGAGGCCGAGAACACCCACTTGCTGCGCCAGTCCGGCGCGGACTCGGTGGTGGTGTCCTCGGAGACCGCGGGCCGTCTGCTCGGCATCGCCACCACCACGCCGACCGTGGTGGAGATGATGGAAGACCTGCTCACTCCGGAACAGGGTTTCGCGGTGGCCGAGCGCGACGTCGAGGCGAGCGAGATCGGTGGCTCGCCAAGGCATCTCAGCGACATCGTGCTCGGCGTGGTGCGCGACGGCGAGCTGATCCGCGTCGGCGAGCCGGAAGTGGACGCGATCGAGGCGGGCGACAAGCTGCTCTACATCCGGCGGGCGGCGAAGTGACCCCGTTCGGAAGTAATCTCGAAGCGTGTCTTTTCAGCTGAACGCCATTCCCCTGCTGTCCCGTGCCGCGGTCGACCGCGCCGAGGAGATCCGCGCGGACGAGAACGCGCTGAAGGAGGGGTGGGCAAAGGCCGGGCTACTCCGCGTGAACCGCCGCGGCCAGGTGCGCTTCGAGAGCGGCGCGCTGGTACTGGACGCGGCCGCCGAACTGTCCGCGGAGCCGAGCCCGGCGGCGGTGTTCCTCGGCGTCGGCGACGGCAGGCACCTGTGGGCGGTGCGTGACGACGAATTGAGCGGCGCGCTCACCGACCTGCGCGTCGTCGCCGGCGAGCTGGACGATTTCACCGCGGGCCTGCTCTCCACCGCCATGGCCCTGCTGAACTGGCACGACAAGTCCGCCTTCAGCGCGTACGACGGCACGACCACCGCGTCGATCAAGGGTGGTTGGTCGCGGGTCACCGAGACCGGGCACGAGGAATTCCCACGCATCGACCCGGCGGTCATCTGCCTGATCCACGACGGCGGTGAGCGGGTGCTGCTCGCGCGCCAGCACGCCTGGCCCAAGATGCTGTTCTCGCTGCTCGCCGGATTCGTCGAAGCGGGCGAGTCGCTGGAGCGCTGTGTGGCGCGCGAGATGCGCGAGGAGGTCGGTCTCGACGTCCGCGACATCCACTACCTGGGCAGTCAGCCGTGGCCGTTCCCGAGGTCGCTGATGCTCGGATTCGCCGCCGTCGCCGACCCGGAACAGCCGCTGACCTTCTCCGACGGCGAGATCGCCGAGGCGCACTGGTTCACCAGGGCCGAAGTACGCGAGGCGCTCGCCGCCGGAGACTGGTCGGGCCAGCGGGAAGGCGCGCGACTGCTGCTTCCCGGTTCCATCTCGATCGCGCGCACGATCGTCGAATCGTGGGCGGCGCTGGACTGAGCGTCAGGCCAGGGCGGCGAGAGCCTGCTTGACGGCGGCGAGCGACGGATTGGTCGCCGTCGAGCCGTCCGCGAACTTCACCGTCGGCACCACGTGGTTGCCGTTGTTGACGCTACCGACGAACTCGGCCGAGGCCGGGTCCTGCTCGATATCGATCTCTACATAGCTGATACCCGACTCGTCCAGCTGCTTCTTCAGCCTGCGGCAGTAGCCGCACCAAGTGGTCGAGTACATGGTCAGAACGGGGTTCACGTCAGTCACGGAACCATTCAACACTCTATGACCGCGTCCTGTTCCGTAGTGGCGCGCGCCACTACGCGGGGCTGTCGTCGTCCCGGGCCGACAGGCGCGGCGGCCGGTTGTCGGCCCCGGCTGTCATGATGGTGGCCGTGCCCGCCTCTGACCTCGACGCCCTGGATCCCGAACAGGCCGCCGCCGTCCGGGCGCCGCGCGGTCCGGTCTGCGTGCTCGCCGGTGCGGGCACCGGAAAGACAAGGACCATCACGCACCGGATCGCGCACCTGGTGTCGGCGGGACACGTCAAGCCGGACCAAGTGCTCGCGGTCACCTTCACCGCGCGCGCCGCGGGCGAACTGCGCGCCCGGCTGCGCGGACTCGGCCTCGCGGGGGAGGCGAAGCAGGTGCAGGCCCGCACCTTTCACGCCGCGGCGCTGCGCCAGTTGAAGTACTTCTGGCCGCAGGTCGTCGGCGACGTGCCATGGCGATTGCTGGACAACAAGTTCGCGGTGGTCGCGCAGGCGGCGCACCGGGCGGGGCTGAGCACCGCGACCGACAGCGTCCGTGACCTGCTCGGCGAGATCGAATGGGCCAAGTCCACGCTGCTCGCGCCGGAGGACTACCCCGCGGCGGTGGCCAGACAGCATCGCGAGCCGCCGTACGACCCGGCGCGGGTGGCCGAGGTCTACGCGGGGTACGAGTCGCTGAAGACCTCGGCGGAGGGACTGCTGCTCGATTTCGACGATCTGCTCCTGCACACCGCGGCCGCGCTGGAGGACTATCCGGCCGTCGCGGACGAATTCCGCGGTCGCTACCGGAGTTTCGTCGTCGACGAGTACCAGGACGTCACGCCTTTGCAGCAGCGGGTGCTCGACGCCTGGCTCGGCGAGCGCGACGACCTGACCGTCGTCGGCGACGCGAACCAGACGATCTACTCGTTCACCGGCGCCACCCCGGGCTACCTGCTCGACTTCTCCCGGCGTTTCCCGGACGCGACGGTGGTGCGGCTGGAGCGCGACTACCGGTCGACCCCGCAGGTGGTCTCGCTGGCCAACCGGGTGATCGGCGCCGCGCGCGGCCGCATCGCGGGCACCAGACTCCAGCTGATCGGTCAGCGCCCGGACGGTCCGGAGCCGGAGTTCACCGAGTACGACGACGCCCCCGCCGAGGCCACCGGGGTGGCCGGCGCGATCAAGCGGCTGATCGCGGCGGGCACCCCCGCGGCGGAGATCGCGGTGCTCTACCGCGTCAACGCCCAATCCGAGGCTTATGAGCAGGCGCTCACCGAGCGTGGCATTCCGTATCAGGTGCGCGGCGGCGAGGGCTTCTTCCAGCGCGCCGAGGTCAGGCAGGCCGTGCAGGCGTTGCGCCAGGCCGCGGCCCGCGACGACCTGCCCGATCAGTCCCGCCGCGGAAAGGCGCTGGTCACCCTCGTCAAGGCCGTGCTCGCGCCGGTCGGCCTCACTGCGGACGAGCCCGCGGGCGCGCAGGCGAGAGAGCGGTGGTCGTCGCTGGTCGCGCTGGTGCGGCTGACCGAGGAATTGGTCGAGCACGACGCGGAGCTCGAGCTGTCCGGCCTGCTGCGCGAGCTCGCCGCGCGCACGGAGGCGAGGCACCCACCGACAGTGCAGGGCGTCACCTTGGCTTCGCTGCACGCGGCCAAGGGGCTGGAGTGGGACGCGGTCTTCCTGGTCGGGCTCGCCGACGGCACGCTGCCGATCGCCCACGCGCTCGCCGACGACGGCTCGGTCGGCGATCAGGCCGCGCTCGAAGAGGAACGCAGGCTGCTCTACGTGGGCGTGACCAGGGCGCGCGAGCACCTGCGGCTGTCATGGGCGCTGTCGCGCGGGGAGGGCAGCAGGCGCACCCGCCGCCGTTCCCGCTTCCTCAACGGCCTGGTACCCGACGATTCGCCCGCGTCGCGGATCGCGGCGTCGACCGGCAAACCCGAGAACGGCGGGATACGCCCGTCCTGCCGGGTCTGCGCCAAGCCGCTGATCGGCACCTACGCCACCATGCTCGGCCGTTGCCGCCGCTGCCCCGCGGAACTGGACTCGGCGCTGCTGGAGGCGCTGAAAGAGTGGCGCGCGGAAAAGGCCGAGGCACTGCGGGTCCGGGAGTTCGTGGTGTTCACCGACACCACGCTCACGGCGATCGCCGAGCAACTGCCCGCCGACGACCGTGCGCTGGAGGCGATCCCGGGCATCGGGGCGAAGAAGATCGTCGACTACGGAGCAGACGTACTCGCCATCGTCGCGTCGCGTGTCCGCTCGACATCACAAAACCGCAGGTAGAAAATAGGTTGTCGGTTTCGCCGACATTGCTTATGGTTGGAATCACGCACCGGGAGGGCATTCCGGCGCGCAGAGTTTCGGACAACTCGGTTCGATACCAGACAGTTTCGGCACAACGAGTACAGGAGGGAGGCAGACCAATGAACGGCATCAACAACTTCGACGCCATCGGCGTTGCGGGCAATACGTCCATGTCAGCCTCCCGGGGGATCCTCGCCTTGCAGGGGATCGGTCTGTCCTCGGCAGGAGTGTGCGGATTCGGTACGCCGGTGAAGATTTCGCCGGCGCTTCGCCAAGTTCACACCCTTCTCCAGGGCAAGCCCAGCGGGGGCTGGCACCCGACCGCCAATGCGGCAGTCGGCGTTATCGCGCGCGAAGCCGGCTATGAGCCGGCGGCCGAGCCCATGGCAGACATCGATCTGCGGGCAGCACGCCTCCGCACCGCACACCCAGCGACCGTGATCAGGAATCGACACAGGTGTCGACCTAGGTAGGGGACCCACCCCAGACCTCCTGGCCACGGCTCGCGAGAAGCGAAACCGTGGCCAGTACTTTTAAGCGGCCCTTCAGCCGTTTGCCACCGGTTTCGTGGACAACTAACGAACCGCTGCAGAACGAACTGAAGGAGAACGACGTGTTCCCCGCAGAGAGCTGGCCGCAGGCCACCGCTGTCACCCGGGAGGTCACCAGGGTCCTGCCCTGCCGAGCCGGAGATCCCGATCTCTGGTTCGCGGAGAGCCCGGTCCAGTTGGAACAGGCCAAGGCGCTGTGCGCGTCCTGCCCGATCCGCAAGGGCTGCCTGAGCGCGGCCATCGATCGGCGCGAGCCTTGGGGCGTGTGGGGCGGTGAGATCTTCGACCAGGGTGTCGTGATCGCCCGCAAGCGCCCGCGTGGTCGTCCGCGCAAGGTCGCGGTCCCGGCATGAGAGCCGGGCCGCGGCCTCACCTCCCTCCGGTCGCTGAGGCCCAACCGTCCGATCCGGACCCGAGCAGGGCCCAGGAACGAGAAAGCAGACGAGCCGCTCACCTCGAGATCAGGTGGGCGGCTCGTTTGCGTTGTGGAGGAGTATCTTTCAGCTTGCCGAGCGTTCGTCGCGCAGGCCGGGCAACCAGGTGGCAGCCAGCTGCATGAACGGTATCTCGGCGTCGAGCTGGGCGAGAATGCCCACCGAACCGCCGAGCACCCGGAAGATCATCACGTGCTCGGCCGGAAGTTGCAGTGCCCGTGCGGTTTTCATCTCCGAGCTGGTGAAGTCGGTCGCCTTGCCCGCGACACGCTGCATCCACCGGCGGGTGAAGTGGAACGAATCGGTCTTGATCGGATCGGAGAACGGGCGCAGGTAGTCCGCGATCTCGCGATGGGTGATCGTGCGGCCGGGGATGACCCACCCGTTGTCGTACATCAATTGGGTGAGCCCGTCGTAGTCCTCCTCGACGGCCATCGACAGCATCCGCCCGAGGATCTCGGGGAAACCATTGGGCAGCGGCGCGCACGCGCCGAAATCGATCACGGCCAGCCTGCCGTCGGCCAGCATCATGAAATTGCCCGGATGCGGATCGGCGTGCAGCAGGCCGACGGTCTCGGGCGAGGAGAAGTGGAAGCGGCCCATCAGCAGCGCGACCCGGTTGCGCAGGGCCAGGGTGCTCCCCGGGTCCGCGGCGCCCGCCTTGATGATCTGCGAGACCGGGGTCCCCTCGAGCCATTCGGTGACGATCACCTTCGGCGCGGAGGCCACCACCTTCGGCACCACCAGCTCGGGATGACCGTCGAAGGCCTTGGCGAAGGCGCGCTGGTTCGCCGCCTCGTTGCGGTAGTCCAGTTCCTCCTCGGTGCGCTCGGTGATCTCTGCCAGGATCGGCTTGACGTCCGCGCCGGGGATCACCGAGGAGATCAGGCCGGTCATCCGCGACAGCGTCTTGAGATCGGCGCGCAGCGCCTCGTCGGCGCCGGGGTACTGCACCTTCACCGCGACGGTGCGACCGTCCGACCACACCGCCTTGTGCACCTGTCCGATGCTGGCGGACGCGGACGGAGAGTCCTCGAAGGAATGGAAGCGCTGCCGCCACTGGGTGCCCAGCTGCTGATCGAGCACCCGGTGTACCGCCTCGGCGGGCATCGGCGGGGCGGCGGCCTGCAACTTCGTCAGCGCGTCGCGGTAGTGCTCGCCGAACTCCTCGGGAACCGCGGCCTCCATCACACTCAGCGCCTGGCCGAACTTCATAGCGCCGCCCTTGAGCTCCCCGAGCACGGTGAACAGCTGTTCGGCAGCCTTCTGGTTCAGTTGAGCGTTGATCTCCCCCTTGTCACCACCCGCGAGTCGTTTTCCGAAGCCCACGGCGGCCCGTCCGGCGATCCCCAGCGGAATCTTGGCTAACTTGGCGTTGCGGGACGAGCTACGGCGCACGATCTCAGACACCACCCCATCATGCCGACGCACCCCGACCTTTGCCATGGCAATCGGAAGTTTTCGATCTCACGTTGCGCTCGCCGCGCCGATCGTGCGACAACCACACGCCGCGTGTGGCGCCCAGTACCTTCGCTGCAGCAGGTGCGAATCGATGTCCAACTCGAGCGTGGCGTCCAGGGTGGCGGGCGGCCTGCGCGGCGAGCAGTCCAGGATCGCCTCGAGTTCGCCGAGGGCGAGCGCCGCTGTCGCGGCGATGGCGGCGGGGGAGGCGTGACCGACCCTGCCTAGCAACTGGGCGGCGAGATGCGGCCAGTCGGCGTCGTAGTCGACCCGCGTCAGATCGGCGCAGCGCAGGCAGCTCGTCTCGCCGGGTAGCACCAGCGGGCCGACGATGCCGCGGCCGTCTCGGATCCGTACCGAGAGATGCGGGATGCGTTGCAGCACAAGCTCACTCGTCAGCCGTGGATCGGTTACCACGGTGTCGGCGAGCACCACCAGGTCGGGTGCGCGCCTGCCCGCATGCCGAACCTCGGGAGCGTTCCCGCGCGATCGCTCGGGACGGATGCCGACCCGGCGCAGCCCCGCCGAGATCGCGTCCGAGAGCGGTCCGAGCCCGTGCACGCGTACCGCGAGGATCGGACCAGGACGCTCCCGTGGCTGTACCAGCAGACCGGCGGCATCGATCTCGTCCAGCAGCGCACCGGCTCGTTCGGCGGCGATGCCGCTGCGGCCCGCCTGCCACAGGATCTGCGGCCGGGTGCGCAAACCGTCGAGCAGGCGCAGGAAGCCGAGCACGGTCTGGGTGTCCAGATCGGGCGGGTCGAGGAGCAGGGCGCGTTCCGGATCCCAGCCGAGCTGGACCACCCCGGAGGGGCGAACCAGGATCGTCATCCGGGGATGCAGCATCGGGCCGTGCGGGCGCAACGTGGTCATGGCCAGCAGTATGCGCAACGCCGCAACCCCGAACGGCCGGGAATCCTGTCGTTATCCACAGGAATCCGCGCTGTTCACAGGGCAAATATCGAGGACTAGCCCTTGTCCTTGCCCAGGTCGGGCGTGTCCAGTCCGTCGCCGCCCTCGCGGTCGGCCTCGGCACGCTCGCGCGCCTCGGTCTCGGCCAGCTGCGCCAGCGGATCGTCGAACGCGGCCGCGCCGCCGCCGATGACCGAGTCGATGAAGCCGGCGGGGGAGTCCAGGTCCTCGGAGTTGGGCAGCAGATCCGGGTGCGCCCACACACCGTCGCGGGCGTCCACCCCAGCGTCGGTGGTCAGCCGCCGCCAGAGCTGCGCGGCCTCGCGCAGCTTGCGCGGCCGCAGCTCCAGACCGACCAGGGTGGCGAAGGTCTGCTCGGCGGGTCCGCCGGTGGCGCGGCGGCGGCGCAGCGTCTCGGCCAGCGCGCCCGCGCCGGGGAGCCGCTCGCCGACCGCGTCGGCCACCACGACCTGCACCCAGCCCTCGATCAGGGCGAGCAGCGTCTCCAGTCGTTCCAGCGCCTGCTTCTGTTCGGGCGTGGTCTGCGGTTCGAACGTGCCCTGCGCCAAGATCTCCTCGAGCTTCGACGGGTCGGTCAGCGACATCGGGTCGATGCCCTGCGCCGCCTGCTCGAGTGCGGAGAAGTCCATCTTGATACCGCGCGCGTAGTCCTCCACCGCCCCGAGCACCTGGGGACGCAGCCACGGCACGTGCGCGAACAGCCGCTGGTGGGCCGCCTCTCGCGCCGCGAGGAAGACCAGGATCTCGCTCTCCGGCTGCTCGAGGCCCGCGCTGAACTCCGAGATCGCGGCGGGCAGCAGCGCGCCGGTGCCGCTCGGACCGAGCGGCAGACCGATATCGGTGGAGGTCAGCACCTCCTTGGCCAGCTGGCCGAGCGCCTGGCCGAGCTGCGAGCCGAAGGCGAGACCGCCCATCTGGCCGAGCATGCCGACCATCGGCGCGGCGAACTCCCTCGCCTCCTCAGGTAGCTGCGCGGTCCACATGCCCGAGATCTGCTCGGCCACCGGATCGCACAACCGCTTCCAGGTGGACAGCGTCTCCTCGATCCAGTCGTTGGCCGTCCACGCCACCGTCCTCGCCGCACCCGCGGGCAGCGTCGTCGCGCCGTCCAACCAGAGTTCGGCCAGGTGCGCTGCGTCGGCGACCGCCTTCTTGGCGCCCGCCGAGACGGGTGTCACGCTCGCGCCGAGCTGCTGGCGGGCAAGCCGCTTGGCGACGTCGTAGTTGACCGGACCCGAAGCCGCGCCGCCGGGTTGCCCCATGCCGCTGAGCATTTGGCCGAGCGAGGTCAGCATCTGGCCGAGCTGCGCGGGATCGAACCCGCCCGCGCCGCCGCCGATCGGGAACCCGAACGGATTGTTCGCCTCGGGACCGTTCGGCTCTTCGCCGCGCTTGCGCGCGTCATCGTCGTCACGGTTCGAGAATCCGAACGGGAAGTCAGTCATGCCTCTAACGTTACGCGCGGACAATCGGCGCGTGACCATGGGCGGGCCGCCCCTGGCCGCTCGAGCTCGCATTACGCGGACAGCGAACGACCGGGTGGCGCGCGGCAGCGGATTCCGCGCCTGCGCCGTCCAGCGCCAGGGGAGATCACTATGGTGGGCGGGGTGAACCGTCGGATCCTCACCCTCCTTGCCGCGCTAATTCCGGTGCTCGTGCTCGGTGTCATCGGCACCGTGGTCAAGGTGCCGTACGTCGCGCTCGGACCCGGGCCAACCTTCGACACGCTCGGCGAGGTCGAGGGCAAGCAGGTCGTCGACGTCGTCGGCGCGGAGCTCGACCCCACCTCGGGTCACCTGAACATGACGACGGTCGCGGTGCGCGACGGCCTGAACCTGTTCGAGGCGTTCGGCTTCTGGGTGAGCGGCCAGCACGGTCTCGTCCCGCGCGCCGAGGTCTACCCGCCCGGCGTGCCGCGTGAGGAGATCGACAAGTCCAATCAGCAGGAGTTCAAGGATTCCGAGGGCAATGCCGAGGTCGCGGCGCTGCACTATCTGAATCTGCCGACCGTGGTGCTGATCCGGAAGGTCGGCGACGACGCCCCCGCCAAAGATGTGCTGCGGCCCGGTGATCAACTCGTGAGCGTCAACGGCGCGCCGATCGCGACCCCGAAAGACCTGGTGTCCGCGGTGTCCTCGCAGCCGCCTGGCAGCCAGCTGACCGTGGTGTTCCGCCGCGACAACGCCGAGCAGACCGCAACCATCACGCTCGGCGCGCGCCCGGACGATCCGGCCAAGGGCTACCTCGGCGTCACCCCGGGCGAGGGCGCGCTGCCGCCCATGCAGGTCACCTTCAACCTGGCCGATATCGGCGGTCCGTCGGCGGGCCTGATGTTCAGCCTCGCCCTGATCGACAAGCTGAGCCCCGGATACCTGGACGGCGGCAAGTTCGTGGCGGGTACCGGCACCATCGATCAGGACGGCGCGGTCGGCCCGATCGGCGGCATCCAATACAAGATGATGGCCGCGCGCGACGCGGGCGCCGAGACGTTCCTGGTCCCCGCGGCCAACTGCAACGAGGCCAGGCAGCGCACGCCGGAGGGCCTGCGCCTGGTCAAGGTGGAGACCCTGGACAGTGCGGTGCGGTCGCTCAACGCGCTGAACGCGGGCGCCGATGCGCCCAGCTGCGGCTGATCACTCCAAGGTGTGGTGCAGCGCCTCGATGAGGTTCGGCGCCAGGTTGGGGTAGGTCCGCAGGTCCAGGTCGCCGAAATCGTCCTCGTCGTCCTGCGGGCGGATCTGCAGCAGCGACAGCGACGCGCCATCGCGCAGCACGGCGGCGAACAGCCGAGCCTCCCGCCGCTCCGGGTGTGCCGCGGCGGCCGCGCGTGCCGCGGCGTCGGCGGCATCGTGGTCGGCGAGCAGCGGGGCGAGCGCGTCGTCGAGGGTGCTCTCGGCGTCCGGCGGCAGTACCACGATCTCCTGCACGAGCACGCAACCCCGCACGGCGGGCGGCCAACTCGTGGTGGCAAGGAATTCGTCGAGCGCCATCGAACCGCCCGTGATGTCGTCGGGCAGCGGTTCCTGCGCGATCGGTGTGAGCTCGTCGCCCTGATCGATCTGATCGAGCAGCCCGGGTTCGGCCGCGACCAGATCGGCGGTCGGCACCAGCGCGAACATCTGCGGCGGACGCCCCCAGCCCTCGGCGTCGGCGAACTCCGCGACCTCACGGACGGCGCGGGACAGGACAAGCTCGGCGTGCAGATCGGCGTTCACGGTGGACATCCTCGCATCACCGCAACCGGCGTTTCGGCGAAGCCGCCGAAATCGCTTCCGCCGAGCTCGCCGAGGCCACACACGACGGTGCGATGTCCGTTTCCGTAGAGTGGGCGCCAGACGGTCCGCGAGGACCGAACCGCAACGTCGGAATGCGGCGCATCGACCGATTGGGCGCGGGCGCCGCCGGACCCTGGAGAGTGGCACCGTGGGCATGCGGCCCCCAACCGGCTTACCTTCGTTGTCCCGTCGCAGCCGTGTGCTGCTGGTGGCTGCCATCGTCGTTGCGGCGTTGCTGCTGTTGGGACCGAGGCTGACCGACACCTATACCAACTGGCTGTGGTTCGGTGAGGTCGGTTTCCGCAACGTGTATCTCACCGTGCTGCGGACCCGGATCCTGCTGTTCGCCGCGGTGGCGGTGTTCGTCGGTCTCGTGGTGTGGCTCGCGCTGCTGGTCGGCTATCGCACCAGGCCGGTATTCGTGCCGGTCGCCGGTCCGAACGATCCGATCGCCCGGTATCGCACCACCGTGATGAGCAGGCTCAAGCTCTTCGGCATCGGCATCCCGGTGCTGCTCGGTCTGCTCTCGGGCCTGGTGGCGCAGTCGAACTGGGTGACGGTGCAGCTTTTCCTCAACGGCGGTTCGTTCGGTGAGACCGATCCGCAGTTCGGTCTCGACGTCGGCTTCTACGCCTTCGATCTGCCGTTCTACCGGATGGTGCTGAACTGGCTTTTCGTCGCCGTGGTGATCGCGTTCTTCGCGAATCTGGTGACGCACTACGTCTTCGGTGGTCTGCGGCTGAGCGGCCGCGAGGGCACGCTCACCAAGCCCGCGCGCGTCCAGCTCGCGGTGATCGCCGGAATCTTCGTGCTGCTCAAGGCGATCGCGTACTGGTTCGACCGCTACGAGTTGCTCTCCAGCTCGCGTAAAGAGCCCACCTTCACCGGTGGTTCCTTCACCGACATCAACGCGGTGCTGCCCGCCAAGCTGATCCTGATGTCCATCGCGGTGATCTGCGCGCTGGCCTTCTTCGCCGGAATCGTGCTGCGCGATCTGCGCGTGCCCGCCATGGCCGCCGCGCTGCTCGTGCTCTCCTCGATCCTGGTCGGCGCGGTGTGGCCGCTGGTTGTCGAGCAGTTCTCGGTGCGCCCGAACGCCGCCGACAAGGAATCGGAGTACATCGAGCGCAACATCGCCGCGACCAGGCAGGCGTTCGGCATCACCGACGACAAGGTCGACTACCAGAACTACAAGGGCGACGGCACCAAGAACCCGCGCGACGTTCCCGCCGACCGCACCACCATCTCCAATATCCGGCTGCTCGACCCGAACGTCTTGTCGCCGACTCTCACTCAGCTGCGCCAGCTGAAGAACTTCTACGGCTTCCCCAACCCGCTCGACATCGACCGCTACACGATCGAGGGCGAGGTCCAGGACTACATCGTCGCGGCGCGCGAGCTGGAACCGCAGAGCCTCAAGGACAACCAGACCGACTGGATCAACCGGCACACCGTCTATACCCACGGCAACGGATTCGTCGCCGCGCCCGCCAACCGCATCAACAAAGCGGCCGCGAAGGACGCGACCGTCGCGGGCAGCAGCGACAGCGGCTACCCGGTCTTCGACGACGGCCAGATGAGCTTCGTCAGCGATCTCTCCACGCCGCAGGAGCGCCAGGCCATCAAGGTCGACCAGCCGCGAATCTATTACGGCGAACTGATCTCCCAGTCCGACGCCGACTACGCCATCGTCGGCGCGGCCGGACAGCCCGCGCGCGAATACGACCTGGACAACGTGCAGTACACCTACACCGGTTCGGGCGGCGTGTCGATCGGGTCCTGGTTCAACCGGCTGGCGTTCGCGGCCAAGTACGCCGAGCGCAATATCCTGTTCTCCGGCGCCATCGGCGACGATTCGAAGATCATCTTCAACCGCGATCCGCGCGAGCGGGTCGAGAAGGTCGCGCCGTGGCTGACCGCCGACGGCAACGCCTACCCCGCGGTGGTGGACAAGCGCATCGTCTGGATCGTGGACGCCTACACCACGCTCGACACCTACCCCTACGCGCAGAGCACCTCGCTGGAGGGCGCGGTCGAGGACAGCGTCGACAAGAAGACCGGACGGCTGCTGCCCCGCAAAGAGGTCAGCTACATCCGTAACTCGGTGAAGGCCACCGTCGACGCCTACGACGGCACCGTCACCCTCTACGAGGTGGACACCACCGATCCGGTGCTCAAGGCATGGCGCGGGGTGTTCCCGAACGCGGTGAAGTCGGAGAGCGACATCTCGCCCGAGCTGCGCTCGCACTTCCGTTACCCGGAGGATCTGTTCAAGGTGCAGCGCGAGATGCTCACCAAGTACCACGTGAACGATCCGCGAGAGTTCTTCACCAACAACGCGTTCTGGTCGGTGCCGAGCGATCCGACGATCGAGGGCGGCACCTTCAAGCAGCCGCCGTACTACGTCCTGGTCGGCGATCCGAAGACCGGACGGCCGGAGTTCAATCTGACCAGCGCCATGGTCGGCTTCAACCGGCAGTATCTGTCGGCCTATATCTCGGTGCGCTCGGATCCGGAGAACTACGGCAAGTTCACGATCTTGCAATTGCCGACGGATTCGCAGACCCAGGGTCCGCAACAAACACAGAACACGATGACCATCAACGACGAGGTCTCGCGTGACAAGACTTTGTTGCAAGGCTCGAACAAGATCAAATATGGCAATCTGCTGACCTTGCCGATCGCCGACGGCGGCATTCTCTATGTCGAGCCGCTGTACACCGAACGCAACAGCGGACCGAACACCTCGACCTTCCCGCAGTTGGCCCGGGTGCTCGTGAGCTACCGCGATCCGGCGACCGGTTCGGTGCTCGTCGGCTACGAGCCGACGCTCGCCGCGGCCCTCGACAAGATCTTCCCTGGCAGCGGCAGCGCCGCGACGGCGCCGGGTGCCGAGGCGCCGAACCAGCAGGGGACGACGCCGCCGCCGAACCAGGGCGCCACCGCGCCGCCGCCAGCCCAGGGGACCGCTCCGCCGCCGCCCAACGCGAAGGACGCGGCGGTCCTGGAATTGGACGCGGCCCTGCGCAACGTGCGTGACGCCCAGCGCAGCGGCGATCTCGCCAACCTCGGCGCGGCGTTCGCCAGGTTGGAGCAGGCGATCAAGGCGTACGAAGCCACCGGTCGCTGAGCAGGCAAAAATGAAGCGGCGCTGCCATTCCCAGTAATGGCAGCGCCGCTTCTTCGTGCTGTGCGGTGACGGGGTTTCGGCGTCAGTTGCCCAGCGAGTCGATCAGCGAGCTGTGCTGCTGCAGCAGCTGCTGGAACTGGCCCTCCAGGCCGTACTGCTTGGCCAGTTCGGCGCCGGTGCTCTTGACCTGCTCGACGACATCCTGGCTCTGCTCGGGCGCGGTGGAGGGAAGCGCGGGGGAAGGAAGCGCGGGAGCGACGGGCTCGGGCTGCGGCTCCGGCGCGGACTGGCCCGACTGCAGGTACTGGCCGCACACCGGCCAGGCGCCCACGCCCTGGGTGGCGAGCACGTTCTCGGCGACCCGGATCTGCTCTTCCTTGCTGGCGTGGTTGGCTTGGCCGGTGCCACCGTTGGCGGCCCAGGTGCTCTGCGAGAACTGCAGACCGCCGTAGTAGCCGTTACCGGTGTTGATACCCCAGTTGCCACCGCTCTCGCACTGGGCGACGCCGTCCCAGTTGTGCGTCGGCGCGGCCTCGGCGGTAGCGGTGGAGAGTGCGAACGGGACGGCAACAAGGGCGCCGGTGACGGCGGCGAGGCCGAGGGCGCGGGTGCTGAACTTCCGGTTCTCAGACATGGTGGTTTCCCTCCCTGCGCCCACCGACTCGACGAAAGCATCGCGTCCCTGTCCCCAGGAGGTAGGGGATCTCGAACCGCGGGACAGGGTCGCCGGTGTTCGGCGGTTCGAGTTCGTGCCCATCACGGTTGATCCGGGCCGTGGCCTGACGGTAACGAAGAAATCTCGGCAGATCACGTCTTGATAACTACCGTATTTTCGTGAAACGAATAACGCGAAATCGGCATTTGCACTGGTCGGCAATGTCTCGAGTATGGAGTCTGGACGGTCCGTTATAGCAACGTTATGTGGGCGATATCACTCCGAAATAGTGACCCCCGTCACGTTTGAAACGCAGAACTGGACGGTTCGTCACCGTGAAAGTGGCGCTCGGTACCGCTCGAAAGCGGTCGCCTCTCCGACTCGGTCTCGGGCCGCCGGTTCGTCCCTCGTGTCCGTATCCGTTTCCTGGGCCAGTGATGACAACTCCATGGGCATGGACATAGTCCGCGCGTATCGCGTGTTCCGGGGTGCGCAGGCTGTTGACCTGGACGGATGTCCCTTCGGGTAAGTGATTTGCCTTCTCCGCGTAGACGTGTGTAATGTGGTGTTCACCGACGCGGGGTGGAGCAGCTCGGTAGCTCGCTGGGCTCATAACCCAGAGGTCGCAGGTTCAAATCCTGTCCCCGCTACAAACGGCTCGAGGCCGGAGAGATTTTCCCAAATCTCTCCGGCCTCGAGTCTTTTCCGCTGCACGGACCTTGTGTGGCGTTCGGCTGGATCACACTTCACCGGGAACCGCTGCGGTCGATCAGCGCCGAAGCCGAGGGTGGTAGATGTGGTCGGCGGTCAGGCACGCGCGGTGGGCCTGGCCGCCGACGATCTCCGGGTAAGGATCAGGGCTGGCCGCTGATGGCGGCGTTCATCGCGTCCATGAACGGCTGGCCGCCCATGATGTAGCCGCCTGCGATCGCTCCGACGGCAGCGCCGATCGGTCCGGTGATGATGCTGAAGAAGCCGACGCCGAGCACGGCGCCGATCAGTCCGCCCAACAACCCGCCGGCAACCACGCCGACCACGTTCTTGTCGATCTCCGAGGTGAGGCGCGCCATGGAGTCGACCTGCTGCAGCTCGCCGATGGCCTTCGCGTCCGCCGTCGGCGTGAGCGTGAGCTTTTTGCCGTCGGCGCTGATCTCGTTCGCCACGGACAGGCGCTGCCCCGACAGCTCGTAGGTCAGCGGCACGTCGGTGACGACCGCGCCGCGATCGGACTTCAGCAACACCTCGGCGCCATTGTCGGCGAGCTCGAACCGGCCGCCGTCGACGGTGGTCGTGACGGCGCGGGAGGAATCGGACAGGACGGCGCGGTAGCCGACTCCCTGATCGACGCCGGACGCCGAGATCTCCTGCTTCTCAGGCGGAGTGGCATTCACGGTACCCGTAGCGATTCCCACCGCGGCGGCGACCATGAGGGTCGTCGTGGCAAGCGTGCCGAACTTCATGCTGAATTTCCTTCTGACGAGGTCTCCGGCTCCGGTGGCCGGATGGCGCGTGACTGTATAGCGCACGGGCGGCCCAGTGCCCGAAAACGTTTGTCCATAAACATAATCGGCAGGAAATCCGACGCATCGTTGCCTATTCGTGACCTAGTCGAGCGACCGAATTAGGTTCGGCGGGCGTCGATTCGACACCGCACTCGGAGTCATGTAAGTATTCCGTGAGTTTGCAGAGTGAAAGTTTCAGACTTCAGATCTCGTCAGGGCGAGGTCGAAGCGTGACAGCTGTGGAGGGCAAGATATGTCGCGCCAACGTATCCGTGCCGGTTTCGCCCTGGCCGCATTCATGCTGGTGTTCGCGCTGTGTACGTTTCTGACGATCATGGTCGCGTTTTCCATGGACGGTCCGGAGCCCGCCGGTAGTGCGAGCCCCACCATCATCGAGACCCGAAGTGCGACAACCACATCGGCGACGCCGACGCCCTCGGCCGCGCCCGAGCCGGTCGCCTCGGAGCCAATCGCCGAGGGCATGCTCAGCCAGGCGAGCAAGGCGCCGACCGCGATTCAGATGAACGTCGGCGACTGCGTGCTGCTCGGCGACGGCGGTGCGAACGCTATCGAGAAGACCGGTTGTGGCGGTGAGGGTTCCAGCTACAAGGTATTCGACAAGGTACCCGGCGACGGCAAATGCGCGGCCGACGCGGACCAGACCTACGGCGTAAGCGTCCGCGGGGTTCAGCAGGGCTCGTTGTGCATGGATATCGACTGGGTGGTCGGCGGGTGCATGGAACTCGGCAACGGCAATCCGAAACACATCGATTGCGCCACGGGCGGTGTGGCGAAGGGCGTGCGCGTGCTCGAGGTCAAACAGGGCATCACCGATGTCAATCAATGTTCCTCGGGCAATTACGGATTCGTTTACAATCAGCGCCGCTTCGTTGTCTGCGTCGCCGAGCTCTGAGTTCGGCGGGCGTCGTTCGCAGTGCGGTTCGCCGGCGGGGATCGGTCGGTACCGGTCGTCATCTGTGCAGGTCCAGCGGGTGACCGGCGGCGCGTCCTGCCGGTTCGAGCGGCGCGACGGCGTCATAATCCAGGACGTGAACGCCAATGACGCTCTCCTGACCGCGTTGCAGCGCGAGCGATTCGTTCCCGACCGAATCGATGCCTTCGCGGGCGCCGAGGCAACGGCGAAGTATGGCGATGTGTGGATATCGCCGGGTGAAAAGCTGTCGGTCGAGCAGACGGCGAATGCGCCGGAGCTGGAATGGCCGCTGCGGGAAAACGGCTCCGATGCGCATACGGTGCTGATGTTCGATGTGGACGCGCCGTCGAGGGCGACGTCGCACGGACTGTGCTGGCTGCATTGGGCGGTCGGCGATATTCCTGGACTCGACATCGCTCGCGGCGCCGAAATCGTGCCTTACGCCGGTCCGACTCCGCCCAAGGGGTCGGGACCGCACCGGTATGTGCTCGCGGTGTATCGGCAGACGCGTGAATCCAGCCTGCCGCAGCTCGATCGTCCCCGGTTCGATCCGCTCCGATTCGCGCATTCGCTCGCGCTCGAGCCCGTTGCGGCGAATTTCTTCGTCGCGGAGAACGAGTAAGGGCGCATAGCTCGGGCCGGGCGTCGCCGGAAACTCGGCGGCATGGATTCGGCGGCCGACCGTCAGCGGCACCGTCGAATTTTGGACCACCCCCGTTTTACTTCTGCAAATCCGAGAATACGGCTCACAACCGATCACACGACACCTGTGCTACCGCTCGAATCAGCGGTAGCACAGGTGTTTTCGCAGGGGACGCAATATCCGTCCTGGTGATGCCCGGCAGCCACGGGTAACCGGCCGAGGCTGGCCCGCGGACAAATCCCAGGGGTGGGCTCGCTCCACACCTTTGGTGCCTATTTGCGAGGAGGTTGCGGGCAGACCATAGATATCGAGGCCGGTACCCGGACATGCCGGACCTTCCCCTTCACCCTCGATACACGAATCCCGCCCGCCAGGAGTTCACCGGATGCATTCCAATTTCGTCGCGCACGTTCGCGATCAGGTCAGTGCCTACGGCGACACCAGGAAGTACACCTACCTGCGCGAGGCGGGCCGTGAGCTGGTCGAGGACATCGCCACCTACCGCGAGCTCGACAGGGACGCCAGGGCGCTGGCCGACTGGCTCACCCGCCGCGACGACGCCGACCGTCCGGTGCTGCTGCTCTACCCGCCCGGACCCGAGTTCCTCCGCGCCTTCCTCGGCTGCCTGTACGCCGGGGTGATCGCGGTGCCCGCGCCCGTGCCGCACGACGCGCTCAGCATGCGCCGCGTCGCCGGAATGCTCGACGACGCGGGCTCTCGACTGATCCTCACGAGCACCGCACTGCGTGAACCCCTGGCCGCCTGGCTGCGCGAGCGAGACAGTGCCGTCGTCTCGCTCGCGGCGACCGACGGCGAACCGCTCGGTGATCCGGACGCCTGGGTCATGCCGGACATCACTGGCGACACCGTCGCCTTCCTCCAGTACACCTCGGGTTCCACCAGCGAGCCCAAGGGCGTGGTGGTCTCGCACGGCAATCTCATGCACAACGAAGCGGCCATCAGCGCGGCGACCGACGCCGATGACACCGGCACCGTCGCGAGCTGGCTGCCGCACTTCCACGACATGGGACTGATCGGCATGCTGCTGCAGCCGTTGTACGCGGGCGGCGAGCTCGTCTACATGTCGCCGATCACCTTCCTGAAGCGTCCCGTCCGGCTGCTCGAGGCGATCGACCGCTATCGCGCGCAGGTTACCGTGGCGCCGAACTTCGCTTACGAGCTGCTCGCGCGCCGGGTGACCCCCGCGCAGGTCGCGGGGTTGGATTTGTCCTCGTTGCGGGCGGTGGTGAACGGCGCGGAACCGGTCCGCGCTCACACCCTCGACGCGGTGATCGAACGGCTCGGTCCCGCCGGGTTCGCCCCCGAGGCGTTCCTGCCCGTGTACGGGATGGCCGAGGTCACGCTGCTGGCCAGCGCGGCGCGGATCGGCCGGTCGCCGGTGTATCTCGACGTAAATTCCGCGGCTCTCGAACGCGATCGGATCGTCCCCGCCGCGAACGGGACTCGCTTGGTGAGCTGTGGCGCGGCGGCGACCGGTCTCGACATCAGGATCGTCGACCCCGTCACCCTTCGGACGCTGCCGGACGGGCACGTCGGCGAGATCTGGCTCGGCGGACCCAGTGTGGCGCAAGGGTATTGGCATCGCTCCGAAGAAACCACGGAGAAGTTCACCGCCCGCACCGGCGGCGCGGGCCCGTACCTGCGGACCGGTGATCTCGGCGCCCGTCACGACGGTGAACTCTTCATCACCGGGCGGCTCAAGGACCTGATCGTCATGAACGGCCGCAATCTGTATCCGCACGACATCGAGGAGGCCGTGCGCGACGCCGATCCGGCCATATCCGACGCGCCCGGGGTCGTGCTGTCTATCGACACCGAGCACCAGGAGCGACTGCTGGTGGTCCAGGGTGTACGCACCGCCGCGCTGAACGGCCTGCCGCCCACCGAACTGGTCGCTCGGATCAAGACGGCGGTGTCGCGCGGCTTCGATCTTCCCGCGCCGAGTGTGGTGCTCGTCGAGCACCGCGCGGTGCACCGCACCACAAGCGGCAAGGTGCAACGCAACTCGATGCGGTCCGCGTTCCTGGACAACACGGTCGGCGGCGTGCTGCACGAGGAGATCGAACCATCCGTCCAGCGCCTGCGCGCAGGCGCGCTCGCCACCGTCTGACCGACCCGGCCAAGCAGTTGGAAGACTCAGGAGATACCGCAAGATGAGAACACTCGTGCTCGCCCAGCAGGGCGCCGTCGTCGCCGACTGGATCACCGCTCGGGTCGCCGACCACCTCGGCCGCTCCCCGCGCGATATCGACCCCACCCTCCCGCTCGCCGAACTGGGCATCGACTCGGTCTCCGCGGTGAACATCTGCGGCGAGATCGAGTTCGAGTGGGATCTCGAACTGGATATGACGGTCGTGTTCGACTACCCGACGATCCTCGACCTGGCGGTCTACATCACCGACGAGATCGCCGACCGGCCCGAGCTGGCCGCATGAGCGAACGTAGTGAGCGAATCATGTGCCTGCGCGCACCGGAGCTGAGCGTCAGCGAGGCCGAGGCATGAGTCGACGCACCGAGCGGATGACTTGCAGGCGGGCCGCGCGCACACCGAACCCGAGCGACGCGATCGCGATCGTCGGTATCGACTGCCGATTCCCGCAGGCGCCGGACGCGCAGGCGCTGTGGGCGCTGCTCATGGCGGGCGCGGACGCTGTCGCCGATGTCCCCGGGCAGCGCTGGCGCGCGGACGATTTCCACGATTCCGCCGGTGCGCCGGGCAAGGTCAACAACCGCACCGGCGGATTCCTGGCCGACGCCGAGGCCTTCGACAACGAGTTCTTCGGCATCGCGCCGCGGGAAGCCGAGGCGATGGACCCGCAGCAGCGGCTGCTGCTGCAATCCGCGTGGCGGGCGTTCGAGGACGCCGCGCTCGACCCGCGGGAACAGGCGGGCTCGAACACCGGCGTGTTCGTCGGCGTCATGGCCAACGAATGGGCCGGCGTGCAGATGCGCGACTACGCCCGCATCACCCCGCAAACCGGTTCCGGCAATGGGTATTTCATGACCGCGAACCGGCTCTCCTATCAGCTCGACCTGAAGGGCCCGAGCATGGCGATCGACACCGCCTGCTCGTCGTCGCTGGTCGCCGTGCATCAGGCCTGTGTCGCGCTGCGCGCCGGAGAATGCGATCAGGCCATCGCCGCGGGCGTCAACATCGCGGTGACCCCCGCGCTCAACGTCTTCTACACGCAGGCGGGTCTGTCCGCGCCGGACGGGCGCTGCAAGCCGTTCAGCGGCAAGGCCGACGGCATCGGTCGCGGCGAGGGTGTCGCGGTGCTGGTGCTGCGCAGGCTCGCGGACGCGCAGGCCGAAGGTCTGCCGATCTACGCGCTGATCACGGGCAGCGCGGTGAACAACGACGGCCGCAGCAACGGGATCACCGCGCCGAACCGGTGGGCCCAGCAGCAGGTGGTCACCGAGGCGTATCGGCGCGCGGGAGTGACCGCCGATCAGGTCGCGTTTCTCGAGGCGCACGGCACCGGGACGGTGCTCGGCGACATGATCGAGGTCAAGGCGCTCGGCGCGGTGCACGCGGCGCGGCGCGCGCGGCCATGCGCGATCGGTTCGATCAAAGGCAATCTCGGCCACACCGAGGGCGCCGCCGGTATCGCGGGCCTGATCAAGGTGGCATTGAGCCTGCACCATCGCGCCGTGCCGCCTACCCGGTACGCGGCGGACGAGAACGCGCGGCTGCGGATGGCCGAGCACGGGCTGCGGCTGCTCGCCGAGCCGATGACGCTGCCGCGCGGCCGGATTCACGGTGCGGTCTCCAGCTTCGGTATGGGCGGCACCAATGCGCACATGCTGCTGGCGAGCGCTCCGGCGGCCTCTCAGGCGCCCGAGACGGCGGGTGTCGGAGTGCTCACGCTGTCGTCGAACGATCGGGACGGGTTGCGGCGCAACGTCGGTCGCTTCGCGGAACGTCTCGCCCAGGAGCCCACCGCGCTGAGCAGGCTGTGCTGGTCGACCAATCGGGTGAAGTCATCGGGTCGCCATCGTCTTTCGCTCGTGGTGCGGGACCGAGAAGACGCGGTCGAGGCACTGCGCGACTGCGCGAGGGACGACGCTTCGCTGGACGCCAATTCCGGTGTCGCGCAGCGTCCATCGATCGGGTGGTTGTTCACCGGGCAGTCCGCCCAGTATCCCGGAATGTCGCGCGCGCTGTACGACGCGTCCGCCACCTACCGCCGGGCGCTCGCCGAGGTGGACGAGGGCATGGCGGGGCACCTGCATCGTTCGGTGGCTGAATTACTGCTCGGCGAAGGCGAACTCGTGCACCGCACCGAGTTCGCGCAGCCCGCGATCTTCGCGGTCGAGTACGCGCTGGCCAAGGCGCTCCTCGAGCTCGGCGTCGAGCCCGCTTGGCTGCTCGGCCACAGCGTCGGCGAGTTCGCCGCGGCCGCCGTCGCCGGGGTGTTCTCCCTCGATGACGCGTGCAGGCTCGTCACCGCCCGCGGGCGGCTCATGCAGCGACTGCCCGAGGGGGGCGCGATGCTCGCGGTTCGCGAGACACCCGAAGCGGTGGCCGAGCTGATCGCGAACGAGCCGGAAGTTGCGCTCGCGGCGATCAACGGCCCGCGAGAGGTGGTCCTTTCCGGCGCCGCGGAGGCGATCGCCGGCCTCGGCGCGTTGCTCACCGACCGCGGCGTCGCCGTCCGGCCGCTCACCGTCTCGCATGCCTTCCACTCGCCGCTGATGGCGCCAATGCGCGAGGAGTTCGCGCAGGTCGCGCGGGAATGCGTGTACCACCCGCCGAGCATCCCGGTCTACTCGACGCTGCGCGGACGCCTGCTCGAGCCCGGCGAGCCGATGGACGCCTGCTACTGGATCGAACACATCGAGGCCACCGTGCGATTCGCCGACGCCGCGACCGCCGCGCTGGCCACCGAGCCGACGCAGCTCATCGAGATCGGCACCAAACGCACGCTCGCGCCCATGCTCGGCAGGGCCAATCCGGGCCTGGACATTCCGATGCTCGCACCCTGCACCGGACCGCACGCCACGGGCAACGAACTGGCGGACACCGTCTCGGCGCTGTACCGCGAGGGACTCGATCCGAACTGGGACGCGCTGTACGAGCCGGACGATCGCGTCCGCCAGCGCGTCGGCGGATACGAGTTCGATACGAGTCACCGCTTCTGGATCGACGCTCCGTCTCCCGAAACCCCCACGACCCCGAGCCAACATACCGAGGAAACCACGATGGACCAACTGATCGCGCTGTTCCGGGAGCAGGCCGCCGTGCTGGCGGCCGCCGCCAAGGCCGCACCCGAGGCGGCAGCGCAGCCGATCCAGCCCCGGTCCGTCAGCGAGTCGCGGCGGGTCGGTGCGACCGCCGATGTCGCCGCTGTGGTTCGCGCGGAGACCGCGCGAGTGAGTGGTTTTCCGGCGGCCAAGCTGAAGGATTGCCAAACCATCAGCGGCGACCTGGGATTCGACTCGATCATGATTGCCGACCTGTTCAGCGGTCTGTCCCGCAAGATCCCGGGACTCGTCATCGAGCCCGATTGGTTCACCCCGGCGACGACGCTCGGCGACGTGATCGCCCTCGTTGCTCCGCCTTCCGAAGTTCCTCCGGCGGTGGAGCTTCCGGGCGCCGAGTTGTCGGAGCAAGTGGCAACGCGGGTGGAACCGCAGTACCGCATCGCGGATTTCCCCGAGGTACAGGCGATTTCCGCCCGGATCGACATGGCCGAACAGGGCGGCGTGACCAACCCGTACTTCCTCGTCAACGACGGAGTCACCCGCGATACCTCGGTGATCGAGGGCCACGAGGTACTGAACTTCTCCAGCTACAACTACCTCGGCATGTCGGGGCATCCGGCCGTGACCGCCGCGGTGCAGGATGCGGTGGCGCGGTACGGCAGTTCCGTCTCGGCCAGCCGCCTGCTCTCCGGTGAGAAGACGATTCACGTCGAACTGGAGCGTGAGCTCGCCGCGCTGCTCGGCACCGAGGACGCGATCGGCTTGACCAGTGGCCACGCCACCAACGTCACGGTGATCGGGCACATCGTCGGCCCCGGCGACCTGATCGTCCACGACAGCCTGGCCCACGACAGCATCTTGCAGGGCTGCAAGCTCTCCGGCGCGACCCGGCGCCCGTTCCCGCACAACGATCATGCCGCGCTGGACCGCATGCTCACCGACATCCGGCGCCAGTACCGGCGGGTGCTGGTCGTCATCGAGGGCGTGTACAGCCAGGACGGCGACATCCCCGACCTGCCCGCGATGATCGAGGTGAAGAAGAAGCACAAGGCGTTGCTGATGATCGACGAGGCGCACAGCATCGGCGTGCTCGGCGCGACCGGCGGCGGCATCGGCGAATACTTCGGCGTCGACCGAGCCGACGTGGAGCTGTGGTCGGGAACGATGTCGAAGGCGCTGGCCGGCTGCGGCGGGTACGTCGCGGGCAGCCGCGATCTGATCCGGTTCCTGAAATACACCACGCCCGGGTTCGTCTACAGCGTCGGCATCACTCCGGCCAACGCCGCGGCCTCGCTCGCCGCCCTGCGTGAGATGCGCACCGAGCCAGAGGTGTTCGAGCGACTGCGCGGGTTGTCCCGGTTGTTCCTCGAGCTCGCGAAGGAGGCGGGCATCGACACCGGCGACAGCCACGACACCCCGGTCATTCCGTGCATAGTCGGCGACTCGATGAAGACGCTGGCGCTGTCGAATGCCCTGCTGCGGAGGGGAATCAACGTCAACCCGATCCTGCATCCCGCTGTACCGGAGGACGCGGCCCGGCTGCGCTTCTTCGTCACCACGTGCCACACCGAGGAGCAGATCCGCTGGACGGTGAAGATTCTCGCCGAGGAGCTCGCGCTCCTGAAGGTGAACCGGTGACCCGGTATGTCCAGCGCTCGGCGTGGCGGTTTCCCGTCAGGCCACGCTGCGGCGGGGTGTCACGGGCACGGTCGGCCGCACCGGCGCCGTGATCGGCCTGGCCGCGAGCATCCGGCCGAACACTTTCGCGAAACGCAAGTGTCCCACCGCTTCTCGCTTGCCGAAGGCTAGCGACCACACCGTGTCGGTGCCGGTGGGGCCGGTATCGCGTTGTGCCAAGCGGTCGGCCAGCCAGTTCATGGTGAAGGGAGTGCCGATGTAGAGCAGGGGCAGGTGCAGGCTCAGCCGGTCGCGTACGTAGCGGATGGCGGCCCCTGCCGCGACGTAGCGTTCGACGTGCGCGTCGACATCGGCGACGGCGATGAGTTCGTCGTTGACCCCCTGGATCACCAGCATCGGCATGGTCGGCGCCTGCACGCCGGGGCGGATGTCGTCCAGGACGTAGCGCATCTCGGGGCGGGCGAGCAGCTCGCTGAAGGTGGTGCGACTGTATTTGTCGATGTTCTTGCCCGCGAACCGCGGGATCAGCTCGAAGGTGGTGCGCGATTCGGCTTGGGCCAGCAGGCCGAGGAATTCGGGGTGCACTTCATCGATCAGAAGCCGGTCCAGCGCCGGGTAGGCCCGCCGCAGCGCCGCGACGCAGACGGTGGCGAAACCGGACAGGAAGGTGCCGTTGAGCCGGATGAACGCCGACGCGAGGTCGCCGACCGGGGAGCCGGCGACCGCGCCGACGATCGTCAGCTCCGGCGCGTACTCGGCGGCCAGTTCCGCGGCCCAGGCGGTGGCAAGTCCACCGCCCGAATAGCCCCACAGGCCAACGGGCGTGGTCGGTCCGAGGCCGAGCGGCGTGAAATTCAGCGCCGCCCTGATGCCGTCGAGAGACCGGTATCCCGGTTCGCGTGCCACGCCGAACTGCCCCGACATGCCCCCGTGGTCGGGCACCGACACCGCCCAGCCCCGCGCCAGCGCGGCCCCGATGACAGGCAGCTCGAGCTGCGGAATGGCGCCGAGCGCCCGCGCGCCGCGGCGCAGGGCGTAGGACGGGAAACAGCGGGAGGAGACGCCGTCGATCGCGCACTGGAACGACACCAGCGGGCGCGGCACGGTGGGATCGGCGCCCCACGGCAGCAGGACGGTGGTCACCGCCACTTCGGGCACGTCGTTCAGATCGCACGTCCGGTAGAGCAGCTGCCATGCCGAAATACGCTGCGGGACAACGCCGAACAGCGCGAGCTCGACCCGCCGGGTGCGCAGTACGGCGCCGGGGGCGTGGCGGCCGAGGTCCGGCGGCGCCGCGTAGAACGGATCCTGTTCGGGGATCAGCGGCCACGGTGCACGCGCAGACGACGCCGTGTCCGGTCGGGCGGCATCCGGGGTGGTGCCCACGCTCATCGGTGTTGGTCCTTTCACGCGGCGCGGCGCACGGTTCGGGCGCCGCGGTGCGGCGGACTCGACCCGGGAATTCCGGCGCGGCGGTCCCACTCAACGTAACCGGCGGAGCTCGGCAGGTTAATTGGCGCGGAAGACAACCTGTGCGGACGATTCTTTTCCCGGCCGCGGTGAACCATCTGGCCGAGCGATTCGTGAAAACGGGGTCTGGGGGGCGCCGCGCATGCTCAGGAGGGCAGCCCATGTCGACTGTCAACGGATTGCCCGCACACGTGCTACTGGTGCACGGTGTGGTCGTGCTCGTGCCGCTGACTGCGCTGCTGCTCGTGCTGTCCGCCCTGGCGCCCGCGCTGCGGCGGCGGTTCGTCTGGCTCGTCGCCGCTCTCGCCGCGGTGGGCGCGGTGCTCACTCCCATCACCGTGGAAGCGGGGGAGACGCTGGCCGAGCGGTTCCCCGCGCCGAGCGAGGCGCTGCGGACCCATATCGACCTCGGGCGCGCCACGGTCTACTTCGCGGTGGCGCTGCTGGTGGTCGCGTTGCTGTTGGTCGCGGCGCACCTGGTCGAGCTGCGCGGCGGATCGATCGGTCGGACACCGGCCGCGCTGCTGGGGATACTGGCGCTCGTCGTCGGCATCGCCGCGGGCGTGCAGTGCTACCGGGTAGGCGATTCCGGTGCGCGGGCCGTCTGGGGAGTCGAGGCCGCGAGCAACCTATAGATTCGCGTCGAGGAAGATCGTCACGCTAATGATCCTTGGGCTGTTCGCCGCGAACTCCACGAAGGCCACGCCTTGCGATTCGCCGAGCCGCACGCTCGCGCTGACGCTGCGGCCCGCGGCGATCATCTTGTCCCACCGCATGGTTCGCGCGCGATTGGTGAACTCCTCCACCGAGATCGGGTTGCCCGCTGGCAACTCAAGCACCGCGTGCTCGCCGAGCAGCGCGCGCACGCGGCCGATGTCGGTGCCCGCCGCCGCGTCGAACAGGTGGCGCGTCGCGCGTTTGCCAGGACCGCCCACGTTCCGGAGCGCCCGCATCATCCCCATCGCGCCGCTCACGCCGAGATTCGCGACCAGTTGTGGACCGAGCTTCGCCCCAGCGAGGAGACCAGGCACGCCCGTGCGCAGCAGGCGCGCGATCATCACCGCCAATTCCCAGTGCGCGGCGAGGCGGACGATCCGCCAGCCGGCGCCGGTGTCGGCCAGGTCGTAGCGCAAGTGCATCGGCACGATGACCGTAGCGCCCGTCGACATGGTCGTCTCGATGTGCAGATCCCTGACCACCGTCTGCCCGGCGACCAGGTCGCGGTCGACGCGGAACGCGATCGAGTTCGGCCCGATGAAGGTGTCGTAGAACCGCGCGATCGCATCGCGGCCGACGTGCGCGCGAGAACCGACCGGGTCGTGCACCGCGGCGTCGTCGGCGAACAGGCCCACCCAGGCGGCTTTGTCGTGCGCGGCGACAGCGCGCGGGGATGCTCGAACGGCCGACAGCAGGTGTTCGGCGGTCGGGTCCAGCGGCATGCGGGTCCTCCATAGTCGTGGCCACCACTCTGATCCATGGTAGAACATGTTCTAATTTCAGCGCCGCCGAACCGTTCGGCACGCGCGGCGCCCCGTTCGACTGAGGATCTCGATGGACTGGTACACCGGGAACGCCACCTACGACACCGTGCTCGCGATCGCCTTCGCGTTCGCCGCTTTCGTGCTGGTCGGCGGTCTGTTCGCGCAGAGTCCGTACGGCCGGTTCGCCTCGACGAAGGTCGGCTTCAATCTCAACCCCAAGCTGGGCTGGTGGCTCATGGAGTTGCCTGCCACCGTGGTGTTCGCGGTGTTCTATCTGAGCGGTCCGGACCGGTTCGAGCCGACTCCGCTTGTGCTGGCATGTATTTGGCTGCTGCACTACGGCAATCGCGGCTGGTTCTTCCCGCTCTCCATTCGGCAGGTACCGGGCAAGCGCAGCAGCTTCAACGTCTCGGTGCTGGCCGCGGGCGTCTTCGTGACCTCGCTGCACGGGTATCTGAACGGCGCGTTCTTCAGTCACGACTACAAGAACCAGTACGGCGTCGACTGGCTGACCGACCCGCGTTTCCTGCTCGGCGTTGTCGTCTACCTGTGCGGATTCGGGTTGCTGGTGCGATCCGAGGCGATCGTGCGCAACCTGCGCGACAAGAACGCTCCCGGCTCGACCGAGTACCGGATTCCCTACGGTGGCGGGTTTCGTTTCGTGAGCAGTCCGGCCTATCTCGGAGAGTTGATCGCGTGGGCCGGGTTCGCGCTGCTGAGCTGGTCGCTGGCCGGTGTGGTGATCTTCCTGATCACCGCGGGGAACCTGGTGCCGCGCGCCTTCGCGACGGATCGGTGGTACCGGGAGAAGTTCGCCGACTACCCCCCCGAGCGAAAAGCATTGATTCCCTATGTAATTTGAGTTCTTCGACGATGGTGGACGGGTTCTGTGCCGGACCCGCGTGCACCAATGGCAGTCGTTGTCGTTGACATGCGAGGTGGTCGCCCATGCGGCCGGTATCTGGGATGAGGATCAATGCTGTTGAGGAAGCCGGCCGTATCGGCCATCGCCGTGCTGTCCATCGTTGCGGGAGCCGCCACGGCGCAATCGGCCGAGCGCGACGCGATCGGCTTCACTGCCCACGCGACCGACACCGCCGCGATCATCGAGATCGAGTCGGGCGCAATGGTTGTCGAGGACGACGCGCTGAAGATCAAAGCCGCTGACGGCACCGTGGTGGCGGGCACCCCGCTGAAATTCCGCCTCGACGATTTCGAATTCCCCATCGCCGCGGCCATCTCCGGCCGCACCGCGACCTTGACCCCGCAGCTGTCCCCGGACAGGGCCGTCTACCAGCCCGTCGCCCTGCCCTTCGAGGACAAGGCGCCGTGGAAGAGTGAATACGAGCGCGAGCAAGCGGCCTGGGCGCGGATGGGCAGCACCATCGCCATGGGTGTCAGCATCGGCACCCTGGTCGGCGGCATCGGCGGCGGTGCCGTCGGCTGCCTGCTCGGCGGCATCGTCGGGGCCACCGTTGCCTCCGCCACCATCGTCGGCCTACTCGGCCCCTTCATCCCCGCCGCCGCCGTCGGCTGCGTGGGCGGCATCATCGCCGCCGGCGCACTCGGCACCCTGGCTGGCCAGATCTTCGTGGCGGCGCCGGTCGCGGTGGGCGCAATCATCCAGTACTTCACGACCATCAACCAGCCGTTCACGCCGCCCGCGAAGTAGGAGTAGACGAGCGCCGAACCGCTACGGGTGGCCCGGCGATGTTCGGAAAGGTTCCTGCGGTGTGCGGTTGCCCACCATTCGCGGATTGGTGTGTGCGGTATCACCGCGAGTGTTCCTGCAGCTCAGGGCGTTTGCGGTGAGGTTTCACGCCTGCGTTACAGACTCGCACGGGAAAGGAAATCTTTCACCAAGATCGTCGGGGCATGAGGCCGACCGCAGCTCGACCCCCGGTGCACGCCCTGGCGTGCGATGTGTGCGGCCGGTTGCCGCATCCGCCACGGACCCGTTTGGCGCTGGCCAAGCTGGCCGCCGTCTTCCCGGTGGAACTGGCGTTGCACGCGCTGGTGATCCGCCTGCATCCGCCGTATCTGGTGACGGTGCTGCTCTTGACGATCACCACCACGATCCTGGTGATCTGGGTGGTCGAGCCTTCGGCCATGCGGTTTCTCGGGTCGTGGCTGCACGGTCCGGAATTGCGCGACCGCGACCGTGCCGATCAGGCGCCCGCGCTGTGGCGGATCCGCGTGCACGTCGACGACCGGCCCGGCCAGCTCGAGGCGCTCGCCGCGCACCTCGCCGACCGCGAGGCGAATATCCTCACCGTGCACGTGCACCACCTGGAATCCGGTGTGCTGGACGAACTCGTCGTCGCCACACCGATCGACGTCACCCCGCACGCGCTCACCGCGGCGGTGACGAAAGCGGGCGGCGCGAAGGTTCGCGTGTGGCCCGCATCCGCGCTGACGCTCATCGACGGCCAGACCAAGGCGCTGGCCGCCGCCGCCCGCGTCGTCGCAGACCCCGACGAACTACCGCTGGCCATCGCCGAATTGCTCGGAGCCAAATACCTCTCCTCCGGACCAACCGAGCGCGAGCCCACCGACGGCACGATGCTCGAACTGCAGAACGATCCGGAGAGCCCCCTGACCTTCCTCCGCGCCGACGAGCCGTTCACCCCTGCCGAAATCGCCCGCGCCCACCGCCTGAACGACTTGGCGCGCATCGTCACCCATCCCACGTGACTCGCGAGCCTGTTCCCACATTCCTGGCGCACGTGGCACAGAGGCGCTGGCGCTGTGGCGCGTACACGCGGCGCGGGGACTGTGCGGGGCGGTCGCTCATCGTCAGCCAGGGCGCGTGATCGATTGCGTGAGAGACGGGCTCGCGTTCAGAAGAACGCCGGGTCGGGCAGCGCCCGTTCGGCCGTGCGTAAGCGTTCGGCGAGGATCGTCAGCAGGTCGATCGATTCGGGTGACAGGCCGACGCCGAGTCGGACGAGCCGGCTGAGTCGTGGATTGCTGAACTGGCCGATCACCGGGAGGTCGGGATCGGCTGGGTGCTGGTCGAGACGATCGAGATCCACGGGGGCGCTCACAATCTGACGACTGGGGTTGGCGACACAGTCGCACAGATTTTCGTACGGCGCCAGTAGCGTGGTAACGATCATCCACGGCCCAATCGACGTGGATACGGGCGAACGGCTTGGAGTTGCGTCGTGCTCACGATCCTCGCCACCTTCCGAAACGGAGATGGCTGTGGCTCGGATTATCCGCCGCCGTGCGGCGCGACATGCCGTAATCGGTCGCCGATACCGGGGTAGGAGCCGCTTTTGCGACCGCGGTGGGATGTGCGCGATGCGTCGCGGTCGTAACGTGGAAGCACTTCGACCGAGACGGGGGGCCGATATGAAGACCTGGATTCGGTGGGCGGCGTTGAGCGGAGTGCCCACCATGTCGCTGCGCATGCTGGCGCGACGCGGCGAACCGTTGGCGCAATTGCTGACCGACCCGGACGCGCGGGAGAATCCCTATCCGTTCGGCGCGCGCATCCGCGCCGAGGGCAGGATCGTCCGCACGCCGTACATCCTGGCCTCCGCCGATCACGAGGTGTGTCGCAGCATTCTGCGCGACAAGAACTTCGGCGCCACGCCGCCGGAGGCGATAGACCTGCCCGCGCCGTTGAAACGGCTGATCCGCGCCACGGATCTGCGGCTGGCCAGCCCGGTCGAGCCGCCGTCCATGCTGATGGTCGACCCGCCCGAGCACACGCGCTACCGCAAGCTGGTCGCGGGCGCGTTCACCCCGCGCGCTGTCGGGCGGCTGCGCGACCGGGTGCGCGAGGTGACCGAGGAACTGCTGGACGGCTTGGCCGGACGCGAAAACGCGGATCTGATCGGTGATTTCGCGCTGCTGCTGCCGATCGCCGTCATCAGCGAGATACTCGGAATCCCCGCGGCCAAACGCGACGACATGCTCGCATACGGCAACGCGGGCTCACCGCTGCTGGACATCACCATCTCCTGGCCACAGTTCAGGTCGGCGGTCGCCGCGCTGCGCGACAGCCAGGATTTCCTGGTCGGACATATCGCGCGTATTCGCCGCGCGCCGGGCGACGACATCCTCAGCGACCTCGCCACCGGTGGCCAACTCACCGACCGCGAACTGCTCGCCACCGCGACCCTCATCGCGGGCGCGGGCTTCGAGACCACCGTCAACCTGCTCGGCAACGGCATCATGCTGTTGCGCGACCATCCCGGCCAGCTGGCCGCGCTGCGCGCCGAACCGGCTCGCTGGCCCGGCGCGATCGAGGAGATGCTGCGCTACGACAGCCCCGTGCAGATGACGACGCGAACCGCGCTGTGCGACAGCGAGATCGCGGGCGAACCCATCCGGGCTGGCGAGACCGTCGCCTTGCTGCTCGGCTCGGCGAACCGCGATCCCGCCGCGTTCCTCGACCCGGACACCTTCGACATCACCCGGTCCAACGCCAGGGATCACCTGTCCTTCGGCAGCGGCGTGCACTCCTGCCTCGGAGCGAGCCTGGCCAGGATCGAAGGGGCCATCGCGTTGCAAGCCCTCTACGACCGCTATCCGGATCTGCGGCACACCGGACCGGCGACCCGGCGCGGACTGGTGAATCTGCGCGGCTACCAGCACATCCCGGTCACCACGGGAGCGGCGAGGCACGCCGCGCTCGGCTAGGCGCGCGTCAGAACCGCTTGCGCGCCTTGCCCGCCCAGTCGGCGCCCTGATGCCGGGCCGCCTCGGTGAACTCGGCGCTCCGGTGCCTGGCCGCCTCACCGAACTCGGCACCCCGATGCCGGGCGGCTTCTTTCAGCTCGGCGCGCCGGTGCTTGGCCATCTCGCCCAGTTCCGCGCGCTGGTGCTTGGCGGATTCGCCGAACCCGAACCGCCGGCGCTTCTTGGTGGCTTTCCGCAGCTCGGCACGGCGCTGCTTGGCGGTCTCGCCCAGTTCGGCGCCGCGGTGCCGCGCGACCTCGCCCAGTTCGGCGCCGCGCAGTTTGGCGACCTCGCCCAGTTCGGCGCCGCGGTGCCGCGCGACCTCGCCCAGTTCGGCCCCGCGCAGCCGCGCGAGCTCGCCGAGCTCCGACCCGCGCACCTTGGCCAAACCGGCCCATTCGCTGCCGCGCGCCTTGGCGATATCGCCGAATTCGTCGCCGCGTTCCTTCGCGATCTCGGCCCATTCCGCGCCGTGCTCCCGTGCGGCGTCGGCGAATTCGGCACCGTGCTCGCGGGCCGCCGCGGCGAGCTCCGCGCCGCGCTCCCTG
>NZ_BDCF01000062.1 GCF_001613365.1 Nocardia xishanensis NBRC 101358 | reverse complement strand
CCGCGACGGAAGGCCTGCCGCAGCGCGAGGCCCCCACCGGTCTGCCGCAGCGTCCTTCGGCCGCACCGTCGCCCACCGGCCTGCCACAGCGGGAACCGGGCGCAACAGTGATGCCGCAGCGCGAGGTGCCGCCGGGAGTCGGTCTGCCGCAACGGGAACGGACGGTGCAGCCCGCCGCGAGCAACGCGGAGCAGGGAGCAGCGCCGAGCGCCCCGGCGGCCGGCCGCGACCCCGGCAGGCACAGCTACAAGTCCAACCCATCGAAGACGGCGTCGTTCTTCCAGACTCGCCTGCAGCCCGCGGACGAGTCCGGGTCGCCGATGGACAGCCCGATCTTCGCCGAGATGATGTCGGCGTGGCTGGCCGATCCGAACCCGGATCGGTCCCAGATCGCGGCCTCCTTCGAGTCGCCGGGCGACGAGGGTTGGCAGGCCGCACGCAGGGCCAGTGAGGCGCAGGCCGAAACAAAGACGGCTGCGGGCTTGCCTCAACGCAATCCGGGCGGGAGGCTGGTCCCCGGCGCCGTCAGCGGCACCGCGGGTCGGGCTGCGAGCCGAGATCCGGAATCGATCAGGTCCAGCTTGAGCCGTCACCAGCAGGGCGTCCGGGATGGCCGTGCGATGAGAGAAATGAACCTAACCGGAGACAAAGGAGACCGATGAACCCCGATCTAGGTGGTACGAACCGTCAGCTGGATTGGCTGGTTTCGAACTTCGCCAACGAGGTTCCTGGCGTAGCTCATGCCGTACTGGTCTCGGCTGACGGCCTACTCATGGCCGCGAGTGCCCAGCTGCCCGTCGACCGCGCTGAACAGCTCTCGGCGGTCACCGCCGGCCTGGCCAGCCTCTCGGTCGGCGTCTCGAACCTGTTCGAGGGCGGCACGGTGCTGCAGTCGGTCGTGGAGATGGAACACGGATACCTGCTGCTGATGGCGGTCGGCGACGGCTCCTATCTCGCGGTGCTGACCAACACGTCCTGCGACATCGGACAGGTCGGCTACGAGATGGCTCTGTTGGTCGAGCGTGTTGGCCAGACGGTACAGGCCACGCCACGCGTCACGATGGGTTCCTGATGGTGGGATGGACATAGAAGATCACCGCGTGGGGAGCGCCGAGCCGAGCCTCGTTCGCCCATACTCGCTGACCGCAGGCCGCACCAGGCCCACGTTCGAGTTGGCGCTCGAGGCCCTCGTCGCATCGCATCCGGTCGCCCTGGAGCGGCAGTTCGAACTGACCAACATCGAGACGTCAATCGTGGAGTTGTGCAGAGAATCGCCGTCCGTTGCCGAAGTAGCGGCACGACTCGGAATTCCGATCGGTGTGGCACGGGTACTCGTGGCCGACCTCATCGAAGCCGGGCATGTACGCGTTTCGGCGACTTTGAAAGACGATTCCAGCGACGATGAACGTCGCGAGCTGATCGAAAGGGTTCTCAGTGGACTCCGGCGTATTTGATTCGACGGCACAGGTCGATACCCGCACCAGCAAGCCCACCTCGGCGAAGATCGTGGTCGCTGGTGGCTTCGGTGTCGGCAAGACCACGTTGGTCGGTGCCGTCTCGGAGATCGTTCCGCTGCGTACCGAGGCATTGGTGACCAATGCCAGTACGGGAATCGATAATCTGACCGGCATTCCGATGAAGTCCACCACCACGGTGGCCATGGACTTCGGCCGGATCAGCCTTGCGGACGATCTGGTGCTGTACTTGTTCGGTACGCCGGGCCAGTACCGGTTCTGGTTCATGTGGGACGACCTGATCCGCGGCGCCATCGGCGCCGTGGTGCTCGTCGACACCCGCAGGCTGGAGGACAGTTTCGCGGCCGTCGACTACTTCGAGGCCCGCAACCTACCTTTCCTGGTTGCGCTCAACGAATTCGACGACGCACCGCGTTATCCGATCGAGGACATCCGGCAGGCACTCGCGGTGCCCGCGGACGTGCCGATCCTGTCCATCGACGCGCGGCGGCGCGAGCCCGCCAAGCAGGCGCTGGTCTCGCTCACCGAGTACGCCCTGCGCAAGGTGATGCAGGGCTACTGATCACCGGGGACGGCCGCGGTTCGCCGCGGCCGTTTTCGTCACCGAACGATCCGCGGCGCGGGCGGCTGTGCCGTCCGACCGTGCGGATATGCTCGCGCGATGCGGATTTCGGCGCGGGAGTGGCTCGGGCAACTGCTCGACGGGGAGTCGTTCGTCAGCTGGGATCGGCCACCGCTCGAGGTCGCCGCGTCCCCGCGCTACCGCGATGATCTGCGTAAAGCCGCGTCGACGGCGGGCACCGACGAGTCGGTGCTCACCGGTGAGGGTCTGCTGCGCGGTCGGCGGGTGGCCGTGATCGCCTGCGAGTTCGGGTTTCTGGCCGGCTCGATCGGCGTCGCGGCGGCCGAACGCATCGTCGCGGCCGTCGAACGGGCCACCGAAATCGGTCTGCCTCTCGTCGCGTCACCGACCTCAGGCGGCACCCGCATGCAGGAGGGCACCGTCGCGTTCGTGCAGATGGTGAAGATCGCGGGCGCGGTCGCCGCGCACAAGGCCGCGGGCCATCCCTATCTCGTCTACCTACGCGACCCGACCATGGGCGGGGTGTTCGCGTCGTGGGGCTCGCTCGGCCACATGACCTTCGCGCAGCCCGGAGCGCTGATCGGCTTCCTCGGTCCGCGCGTCTACAAGGCGCTCTACGGCAAGGACTTCCCGGAGGGCGTTCAGGTCGCGGAGAACCTCTATCACCGTGGCGTCATCGACGGCGTGGTGCCGGTGCACGTCTTCCGCCGGATCGCCCATCGCGCGCTGAGCGTGCTCAGTGGAGAAGTGCGCGACGAAGAGCCGGCCGCGGATCGGCGTCCCGGTCCGGATCCGGCCTCGGTCGCGCACGGTACGGTCGCCGATGCCGATTCCGCCTGGCAATCCGTACTGGCCTCGCGCCGCCCTGACCGCCCCGGACTCCGCCACCTGCTGCGCCATGTGACGCAACGGGTTCCGCTCAGCGGCACCGGCCAGGGCGAGACCGATCGCAGCGTGGTGCACGCGCTCGCCAGATTCCGCGGCCAGCCCTGCGTGGTCTTCGGGCACGACCGTGCCGGACGGCTCGGCGAGACCATGGGCCCGGCCGCGTTGCGCGAGGCGCGCCGCAGCATGGCGTTGGCCGAGGAGTTGCGGTTGCCGCTGGTGCTGGTGATCGACACGGTGGGCGCGGCGCTGTCCAAGGAGGCCGAGGAGCGCGGACTCGCTCCCGAAATCGCCCGCTGCATCTCCGATCTGGTGACACTGGACACCCCGACCGTCTCGGTGCTGCTCGGCCAGGGCACCGGCGGCGGTGCGCTCGCGCTGCTGCCCGCCGACCGAGTCCTGGCCGCCACCAACGCCTGGCTCGCGCCGCTGCCCCCGGAAGGCGCCAGCGCGATCGTCTTCCGCGACACCGAGCACGCACCGGAACTCGCCGAGGCTCAACGCATCAGCGCACCCGCGCTGCTCGCCGACGGCATCGTCGACCGCATCGTCTCGGAAGACCCCGACGCCGCCGACGAACCGGTCGACTTCGCCCGCCGCATGGTCGCCGCCATCGGCGCGGAATTGGCCCGCCTGCGCGCGCTGCCGCTGCACGATCTCGAACGCGCTCGGCGTCAGCGCTACCGCAGGCTCGGGCGTCCGGCCTACTGAACCGAGCGCTGTGTCCGCTATCGTGCAGCAACGGTTTCGCTATCGACGGGCAACGAAATCCGCTTCCAGCGCCGCCGACCCGAGCGCATGGGCGAAATGCCCAGTTCAGCAGCATTATTGCGGGCGAACACGCGGGTAAGCGTCGTTGACGGTTCGCCCGCGCACTTCTACGGTCGGACGGGTGAGCTTCCGAAGCGAAACCTCCGCCGTGCCGTCGATCGTGCTGAACGACGGCAACGTCATCCCGCAGCTCGGATTCGGTGTGTTCCAGGTGCCGCCAGAGGACGTGGCAGACGTCGTAACCGCCGCGCTAGGCGCCGGTTACCGCAGCATCGACACCGCCGCGATCTACGGCAACGAGGAGGGCACCGGGCGGGCGATCCGCGCGGCCGGCCTCCCGCGCGACGAGATCTACGTCACCACGAAGCTGTGGAACGCCGATCAGGGCTACGAAGCCACCTTTCGCGCCTTCGACGCGAGCATGGCGAAGCTCGGCCTCGATTACTTGGATCTTTACCTGATCCACTGGCCGGTGGCCATCGCCGACAAGTTCATCGACACCTTCCGCGCTTTCCAGGAGCTCAAGCGCCAGGGCCGGGTTCGCTCGATCGGTGTGTCCAATTTCACCGTGGCGAACCTGCGGCGGGTGATCGAGGAGACCGGCGAGATCCCGGCGGTCAACCAGATCGAGTTGCACCCCGGTTTCGCCCAGCACGAGCTGCGCGAATTCCACGCCGCCAACGCCATCGCCACCGAGGCGTGGAGCCCGCTCGGCCAGGGCACCATGCTCGAGGACAAGACCATTACCGCGATCGCGAACGAGCTCGGCCGCACCCCGGCGCAGGTGATCATCCGGTGGCACCTGCAACTCGGCAACATCGTCATCCCGAAGTCGGTCACGCCGTCGCGCATGGCCGCCAACTTCGACGTGTTCGGCTTCGAGCTCGCGCCCGGACACATGGACGCGATCGACGCGCTCGACCGCGGCGGGCGCATCGGCCCGAACCCGGACAGCTTCACCGCCGGTCTCTGATCGGACAGCTCAGCCGCAGTCGCCGATACCGAGGTACTCGGTCAGCTCGACGGCGGCCGCCCGGCCGGCGCGGTTCGCGCCGATGGTGCTCGCGGACGGTCCGTAGCCGATCAGGTGGATGCGCGGATCGACCGCGACCTGCGTCGCGAGACGTCCGGTCATGGTGATCCCGCCGCCGGGTCCGCGCAGCCGCAGCGGGGCCAGATGGTCCAGCGCGCTGCGGAACCCGGTGGCCCACAGGATGACATCGGCACGCTGGAACGTGCCGTCCGCCCAGCGGACCCCGTCGGGTTCGATGTGGTCGAACATCGGCTTCCTGCGCAGCGCGCCGCGCGCCTCCGCGGCGCGCAGCCGGTCGTCCCAGCGCAAGCCGGTCACCGAGACCACCGAACCCGGCGGCAGGCCGTTGCGCACCCGGTCCTCCACCAGCGCCACCGCCGCCCGGCCCGCCTCGTCGGTGAACTCCGCGTCACGGAACACCGGCTCGGCCCTGGTGACCCACGTGGTCGTGGTGACCTTCGAGATCTCGTCCAGCAGCTGCACCGCCGAGATGCCGCCGCCGACGATCACGACGTGCTTTCCGGTGAACTCCTCGGCGGCGTGATAGTCGCGGGTGTGCAGCTGACGCCCCGCGAAGTTCTCCTGACCTCGATAGTGGGGGATGAACGGCCGCTCCCAGGTTCCGGTGCCGTTGATCAGTCCGCGCACCCTGATCGTGCCCGCGGTGTCGGTTTCGGCGTTGAGGACGGTCCCGCGCCCGTCGCAGCGCAGGCCGTCCTCGGTGCGGTCGCACACCACGCCGACGGACACCTGCCTGCGCACCCGAAGATCGAAGCGCTTCTCGTACAGCTCGTAGTAGTGCGGCACGGCCGTGGCCGCCTGCGCGCTTTCCGAACCGGGCGGCAAGGTCTCGGCGAACGACATCCCCGGCAGATCGTGCACCCGATTGACGGTGCTCAGCGTGAGCGATGGCCAGCGGAACTGCCAGGCCCCGCCCGGTCCCGGCGCGTGGTCGACGACGAGAAAGTCCACTCCCGGGCGCAGCCCGAGGCGGCGCAGGTGGTAGCCGGCCGACAGCCCCGCCTGACCAGCGCCGATCACCAGGATGTCGAAGTCGGTCGGCACAGCCGCCGATCGTATCGCCTGCGGCATCCCGCTCCGCCGCCTGTGGCAGAGTGAAAGTAACCAAACGACACTTTGAGTCGGGGAGGATGCATGCTCGGAGTTAGCCGAGATGGTGACGTCGTCACCATCGAATTACAACGCGAGGAGCGGCGCAACGCGCTGAACCACGAGCTCGTGACCCGGCTACGCGAGGCCGTGCTGGCCGCCGTCGCCGAGGGGGCGCGGGTGATCGTCCTCACCGGGCGCGGCCCGATCTTCAGCGCGGGTGCGGATCTGTCGGGTGTCTACTCCGACGATTTCCTCTCCGATCTGCTCGACATGCTGCACACCATCGAGTCGGTCCCGGTGCCGGTGATCTCCGCCATCAACGGCGGAGCGCTCGGCGCGGGCGTGCAATTGGCGCTCGCCTCGGATCTGCGGGTGATCGCGCCGGACGCCTACATCGCCATCCCGGCCGCCAAACTCGGCATCACCGTCGACCGGTGGACCGTGCGGCGGCTCGTCTCGCTGATCGGCGGCGGCCCGGCTCGCACCATTCTGCTTGGCGCCGAACGTGTTCCGGCCGCTGACTGCTACTCCTTCGGCTTCGCCAACAAACTCGGCACCCTCGCCGACGCGCAGGAGTGGGCGAAATCCATCGCGGAGCTGGCGCCGCTTTCGCTGCGCCACATGAAACTGGTGCTCAACGACGACGGCACCCGCGAACCGGAATCCGCGCAGCAGCGCGCGGCGCTCGAAGCCGCGTGGACCAGCGCCGACGCCCACGAGGGCCGCACGGCGCGGGCGGAGAAGCGCGCGGCGAAGTTCGTGGGGCGATGATGAGGACGAGGAAGATGCTCGGTTTCGCAGCAGCCGCAGCCGGTCTCACCTGGGTGGTCAGGGCCGCGTGGGGCATACCGTCGTCGATCGGCGCCTCGATGTCGGCCATCCAGCCGTACGCGGCCGGGTCGGTGAGCTACCGCGACCGCCAGTTCCACAACAGCGAGCCGAGCACCCAGATCGCGGCGGGTTCGGTTCCCTCCCTGCTGTATTCGGCGTTCACCAAGCGCAATCTCGGGCGCCCGCGCGGAGTCGTTCCGCTGCAGAAGCCGCAGCCGCCCGCCGAGGCCGCCGATCTCGCGGTGACCTGGTACGGCCACGCGTCGGCGCTGATCGAGGTGGACGGGTATCGGATCCTCACCGATCCCGTATGGAGCGAACGGGTTTCGCCCTCGCCGCTGGTCGGCCCGGCGCGGTTGCACCCGGTGCCGGTCCCACTCGCCGAGCTGCCTCAGGTGGACGCGGTGATCATCTCCCACGACCACTACGACCACCTGGACAAGGAGACCATCCGGGCGCTCGTGGTCGGGCAGTCCACGCCGTTCCTGGTCCCGATCGGAATCGGCGCGCACCTGCGGCACTGGGGTGTTCCCGAACACCGCATCGTCGAATTGGATTGGGGCGGGTCGGTTTCGCTGGCAGCACTGGGCCGGGAGCGGGACGGGACCGATCTGGTGCTCAGCTGCACTGAGGCACGGCACTTCTCGGGCCGCGGCCTGGTGCGGAACACCACGCTGTGGGCGTCCTGGTCCATCGTCGGCCCGACGCGGCGGGTGTATTTCGGCGGCGACACCGGCTACACCAAGTCGTTCGCCGAGGCGGGCGCCGCGCTCGGCCCCTTCGACCTGACGCTGCTGCCGATCGGCGCGTACGATGAGCGCTGGGCCGACGTGCACATGAACCCGGAGGAGGCGGTGCGCGCGCACGCCGATCTGTGTGTCGGCGATCCCGGCCACGGCCTGCTCGTGCCGATCCACTGGGCGACGTTCAATCTGGCCTTCCACGGATGGTCGGAGCCGGTGCACCGGATGGTCGCCGCCGCGCAGGACGCGGGCACCTCGGTCGCGGTGCCGATGCCGGGACAGCGCCTGTCGCCGCATGCCCTGCCTCCCCGCGATTCGTGGTGGGAAAATGTAGGTTGACCTGTCGGTATCTCCGACACCCGATTGGCGGCAGGAAAGGAACGAGGGCGATGAGCCTGACGGACACTCTGAAGGGCCTGGTCGGCAAGGGCAAGGAAGCGGCGGCCAAGAACTCGGGCAAGATCAACGAGGCGGTCGACAAGGCAGGCGACTTCATCGACCAGAAGACGCACGGGAAGTACTCGGACAAGATCGAGAAGGGCAAGGAGGCCGCCAAGAAGGTGGTTCCTCCGGAGCAGCCCGGCCAGGGCCGGTCACCGCAGGCCTGAGGATCGCACGGCCGGGGACCGCCGACCTGTCGGTTCCCGGCCGTACTATCGAGTCATGGTGTCCCGCCGTGCATTCGGTGGTGGTCCGGGCCGACCCGATGTCGAGGTCGAACTCAGCAACCTCGACAAGGTGCTGTATCCGGCGACCGGGACCACCAAGGGCGAGGTGATCGCCTACTACGCGGCCATCGCTCCGGCGATGCTGCCGCATATCGCCGGGCGCCCGGTGACGAGAAAGCGCTGGCCCAACGGGGTCGACCACCCCTCCTTCTTCGAAAAGAATCTCGCCGAACACGCCCCTCCCTGGCTAGAGCGCCGCGCGCTCGCACATTCCGATCGACGGGTGGTCTATCCGCTGATCGATTCCGAGGCCGGTCTGGCCTGGATCGGGCAGCAAGCGTCACTGGAAGTGCATGTGCCGCAATGGCGTTTCGACGACGACGAGATGGGGCCTGCCACCCGCCTCGTCTTCGACCTGGATCCGGGACCCGGCGTCGGACTGCCGGAATGCGCGACGGTCGCCCTGGCCGTGCGGGAGATGGTCGAGGGCATCGGGCTGCACGCGTTCCCGGTCACCAGTGGCAGCAAGGGAATTCACCTCTATGTGCCGCTGGATCGGGTGCTCAGTCCCGGCGGCGCGTCGACCGTGGCCAAGCAGGTGGCGGGCAATCTGGAGAAGCTGCACCCGGACCTGGTCACGGCCGCCATGGCCAAGTCCGTCCGGCGCGGGAAGGTGTTCCTGGACTGGAGCCAGAACAACCCGGCCAAGACCACCATCGCGCCCTATTCGCTGCGCGGCCGCACCGAGCCCAATGCCGCGGCGCCGCGCGCCTGGGCCGAGATCGAGAACCGGAAGAAGCTGCGGCACTTGCGTTTCGAGGAAGTGCTCGTGCGCTACCGGGACGACGGCGATCTGCTCGCCGAGCTGGATCCGCCGGATGCGGGCGGCGCCGACGCGCTGAGCAAGTACCGCTCCATGCGCGATCCGGCGCGCACCCCCGAGCCGGTGCCGTCGGCGCGGCCCGTCGCAAGCGCCGGAAATCGTTTCGTGGTGCAGGAACACCACGCGCGCCGCCTGCACTGGGACGTGCGGCTGGAACGCGACGGCGTCCTGGTGTCCTGGGCGGTGCCGAAAGGTCCGCCGACCTCGACGCGGCAGAACCGGCTCGCGGTGCACACCGAGGATCATCCGCTGGAGTACCTGCACTTCCACGGCGAGATTCCCAAGGGGGAGTACGGCGCGGGGGAGATGACCATCTGGGATACCGGCACCTACGAGACCGAGAAGTGGCGCGACGACGAGGTGATCGTCCGCTTCCACGGCGAGCGGCTCACCGGCCGCTACGCGCTCATCCAGACCAACGGCAACCAGTGGCTGATGCATCTCATGCGCGATCAGCAGCCGGAATCGAAAGACGCCGAAGCGCAGCGAGATTCGTCCCGGAGCCCAGCGAAACGAGAGCCGTCCAACGGATCCGGCGGTGAGTCCGCGGCTCCCGAACCGATCGAACCGCAGGCGCCGACAGGCGACGCGCCGTTTCCCCGTGGTCTCGCGCCGATGCTGGCCACCTCCGGCGATGTGGGCGAATTGGACGAGGTCGAATGGTGCTTCGAGACGAAGTGGGACGGCTTCCGCCTGATCGCCGAGATCGATTCCGGCGCGGTGACCTTGCGCAGCCGCGCGGGCAACATCGTGACCTCGCGCTATCCGGGTATCGGGGTTCTCGCGAAGGAGCTGGTCGGCCACCGTGTCGTCCTGGACGGCGAGGCGGTCGTCTTCGACGACCACGGCGTCGCGAATCTGGGCCTGCTGCAAGCTGATGCGGCCCGCGCCGTCTTCGTCGCGTTCGATGTGCTGTATCTGGACGGCACCTCGCTGGTGCGCAAACGCTATTCGGACCGCAGGCGAGTGCTGGAGGCGCTCGCCGCCAACTCGCCCTCGTTGCGCGTGCCGCCCCGGCTGGATGGTCCCGGGTCCGTGGCGTTGCACTACAGCCAGGAACACGGCATGGAGGGTGTCATCGCCAAGCGCAAGGATTCGGTGTATCTGCCAGGCAAGCGCGGACATTCGTGGGTCAAGCAGCGCAACTGGCGCACCCAGCGGGTGATGGTCGGCGGCTGGCGGCGCAGCGACGCGCGCGAGTTCAAGTCGCTGCTCGTCGGAATTCCGTACCGGGACAGGTTGATCTACGTGGGCCGCGTCGGCACCGGCTTCGGCGAGTCCGGCATGCGCGAGCTGGCCGCCAGGCTGCGCAAGCTGGAACGCAAGACCAGCCCGTTCGACAACCCGCTGACCGCCGAGGAACGCAAGGAGGCGGTGTGGGTGACCCCGAAGATCGCGGGCACCGTGCGCTTCATGAACTGGACCGAGACCGGACGTCTCTGGCATCCCGGCTGGGTCGGCGAGTTCGACTGAGGCACGGGGGTGTGACGCCGGTCGCCAATAGTTTGCCAGACCGGTCGCGCGCGGCTCGGTATCGTGAAATCGCGGTTGTTCGAACTCGAGAACGGGGAGTGCACGGTGGACTTCAAGAACCTGGCCGCCAAGGCGATGGACCTGGCCCAGCAGAACGCGGACAAGGTCGACACGGTGATCGACAAGGCGGGTGACATCATCGATCAGAAGACCGGAGGCAAGTTCGCCGGGCAGGTCGACGCGGCTCAGGACGCCGCCAAGAAGGCCATCCGCAAGGAAGGCTGAGCGGTCTCCCGTCGTCCGGCCAGCGCCGGACGACGGGAAGGTCTCACTCCTTCTCGCCCGCGAGCAGCGGCGTGATGGTCGCGGAATCCGTCACGATCGCATGTCCCTGGAACTCGAAATCCGCGTAGGAACGCGCGATCGCGTCCTGATCGCGGCCGCCGCACGCGTCGCTGATCACGACCGGGACGAACCCGAGATCGGTGGAGTGGACGATCGTCGGCGCGATCCCGATCTCCATCGCGACGCCCATGATCGCGTACGCCCCGATCCCGAGATCCCGCAATGTGCTGGCCAGCGGGGTGCCCTCGAAGGCCGACATCGAGGTCTTGTCGAAGACGATCTCGTCGTGCCGCGGCCGCAGTTCCGGCACCAGCTCGAAGGCCGGGGTGTCGCGCTGCAGAATCGGTTTCAGCTCGTCGACCGAGTCCACCCCCTGCCAGGTCATCGCCATCCGCAGCGCGAACTTGCCGCTGAGCCGGTGCGGAAGGAAGAAGTGCCGCAAGAAGATCACCGGGTAGCCGCCGCGCCGGGCCGCCTCGACCACGGGCACCACCCGCTGGATGATCTCTTGGCCGTCTGGCAGCTGCGCCAGTACCCCGACCTGCATGTCGTAGACGATCACCGCCATCCGGTCCGGGCCGCACACATCGGCGAGCCCTTCCGGGATGTCCAGTCCGTTGCCGTACCGCATTATCAGCTCTCCTTCTCGATGATCGAACGTCGCCGCGACCCACGTCGGGCGGCGAATCGGTTGCGCTGAGGGCACTTTCGCACCACTGTAACCACGAGCGCCTCGCCTGTTGCCGGGCGGTCGCCTCCGCAGTACCGTCGAGTGTGTCGAGGCGGAGATAGCCGCGCCTCGGTGAGCCTTGGAGTCGGGATGAGTACGAAAGGCCTATGTTCGTCGGGGGCTTTCGGTGCGCTTCGCGAGCGCGCGCTTGCCATGTTCTCCCGTTCGCCGAGGGGGGTGAGGGCCCGGAGTCGGCCCGGGTTCCGTGCTTTCGGAGTTGTCTTGCTGGCGGCGGCGCTGTCGCTGAGTCTCGCCGTGCCGGGCGCGGCGATCCCGCGACCCGACGACGATCCGTTCTACGCCGCTCCCGCCGACCTCGCCGGCTACCCAGCGGGCGCGATCGTTCGCTCGCGTCCGATCACGCTATTGGGTCTGCCGCTGCCGGTTTCGGCCTGGCAGGTGCAGTACCGGACCAACGACGCGGACGGCCTTCCGACGCCGGGCATGGCCACCGTGCTGGTGCCGAACCTGCCGTGGTGGGGTGCTGGGGAGCGGCCGCTGCTGTCCTACCAGGTGCCCGAGGACAGCCTCGGCACCCAGTGCGCGCCCTCCTACGCGCTGCGCGGCGGCTGGGAGATGAGCGGTATCACGACCTACACCGACACGCCGTTCTTGGCGGACGCGCTGCGTCGCGGCTGGGCGCTGGTGGTCAGCGATCACGAGGGACCCTGGTCCCGCTTCCTGGACGGGATGAATGCCGGGTACGCCGTGCTCGACGGCATCCGAGCCGCTCGCGCCTTGGCCCCGGGCGGCGTCGGGGCAGCGAGTCCGGTGGGCGCGTACGGGTATTCGGGCGGTGCGTACGCGACGCTGTGGGCCGCGCAGCTGCAACCCGGCTACGCTCCCGATGTCGAGTTCGCGGGTATCACCGCGGGTGGGGTGCCCGCCGACTGGCCCGCGATCGCCCGCGGCGTCGATGGTGGCGCGCAGGCCGGGCTCGCGCTGCTGATCGTGCTGTCGGTCGCGCGTGACCACCCGGGTTACGGCGTCGCCGAGCTGCTGAACGAGCGCGGCCGCGCGCTGCTGGCCGAGGACGGGTCGGCCTGCGGATTGGACCTGGTGCTGAAGTACGCGAATGCGCGCGTCGACGATTTCGCGCTCGAACCGAATCTGCTGTCGCACCCGGCCTTCCTCGCGGCGACGGCGGCGCAGGAGTTGGGCGGGACCGCACCGCGGGTCCCGGCCTACCTCTACCACAGCACCACCGACGACGTGATTCCCGTCGCGGGCTTCACTGTGCTGGTCGACCGCTACTGCGCACTCGGCGCCGACCTGACCGTCACGCATTCGACGCTGTCCGGCCACAATCCGACCGCGATCGTCGAGGCGTTCGGAGCGATGAACTATCTCGGTGACCGCTTCGCGGGCGCGCCCGTGGCGGCGGGGTGTCACGCGCGCTGAGCCGGGCGCCGCAGAGCTCCGGTGCGAGCGGCCGACACCGAAACTCGGCCCGGACGACAAGCGACGCGCACCGACTCGAGGGGTGTAGTCGGTGCGCGTCGCGTTCGGAAAGGGCGGTTCAGTTCACCGGGACCCCGGCCTGCTCCGTCCACTTGGTGGTACCCGGCGCCGCGGTCAATGTGCTGATCAGATCGATACCGGCGACCACCAAGGCGGGGCCTCCCACGAGGATGGTCCCGATGATGCCCCCGATCGAGGCGCCCGTGATGACGCTGGCGATCACGCCGGGACCGGTGATGATGCCGGACAGACCGATGAGGGCGCCGAGCGCGGTGCCGATGAATCCGCCGACCGCGGTCGCGATTCCGAACTGCGAGGCGAACGCGTTCATCGCCTGCTGGTTCTCCATCAGTGACGCGACGGGGACGGCCTGCACGGGCCGGGCCTGCGCGGTGTTCTTGACCGCCGTCAGCTCCAGCACCCGCCCGTCGTCGCGAACCTTGTGCGGCAGCGGGTATTCCAGTCCGTCCTGCCGGACCGAGAGCGGCAGGGTGACGACCGCGTTGCCCTTCGAGTCCTTGATGGCTACCGAGTTGCCGGTCAGCTCGAAGGAACCGTTCGTCAGTGTGGTGATGATCGTGTCGCCGATCAGCTTCGCCTCGTACCCGATGTCGGGCACGGGCGCGGCAGCCGGTTGTGCGTGCACAGCGCCCGCGCCGACGGCGACAGCGGCGACGAGCGGTACGACGACCGCGGTGATCTTGCGAAGAATCATTTTGCGGTGTTCCAATCTTCGTCAGGATTTCATGCCCTACGAACACCCCGCACGCCGAAAAACCTTCCCCCTCAACGCGCGCGAAGCCTGGATGTGATTCAGAGAACAGCAGCGCTAGGTGTCACATTACTGGGCGATCGCTGGTTTGGGCCGCAAAACTGCGGGTAATGGTGCCTCTTGTCGATCGCGGTCGTCACCCCCTTGTCGAAGGCGGTATGTCACTTGGCTATATGTGCACGTCAAACCGTTTTCGTGTGAATAACCAAGGGCTTGCTACAAGGTCTGATACGCGACGCGCCGGAAGGCGGCGCGCCGTTGCCGCTGTCCAACGGATCGCGCCGTCGGCTCGGCGGATCCCGTTCGAGATCAGATCAGCACGTCGAGCAGCACCGAACCCGCGCAGACGAGCACGACCAGGCCGAGCGCGACCGCGTCGCGGCGACCCGGCGCGCTGGGCCGGGCGGTGAGCTGTCCGGTGCCGCCGCGGGCGGTGATGGCCTCCCCCAGCTCGGTGGCGCGGCGGGTGGCCACGGCCATGGCCGCGGTGAGGATGTCGATGATCGGGCTGTCGGACGCCCGGTCCAGCAGGCGGTCCTTCGGCCGCAGCCGCCGGGCCGCGCGCAGCACCCGGATCTCCTCCAGCAGCAGCGGCAGTCCGCGCAGCGTCAGCGCCACCACGACGGCCCACTCGTCCACCGGCACTTCGAGTTTGCGCAGCGGCGCGCCCAATCTGGCAAGGGCGGGAGCGATCTCGCCCATCGGAGTGGTCCATGCGATGAGGAACGAGGCGGCCACCAGGATCAGGCCGAAGACCATCGTCTGGGTGTAGCGCAGTACCGCGGCGCCGCCCACCGGCACGTTGATCAGCGCGCCCGCGCCGATCAGCGCCCAGAACCACCACGGCAGCCTCGGGAGGGTGCCGAGCGGAAGCCGGGCGATCAGCCCGATCGCCAGCAGGAAGACGACCATCGCACCGAGTACCGGCCAGGACGGCCAGAACATCAGCAGCAGGCTGATCAGGAACGCGGCGATCATCTTGGTGCCCGCCCAGAGGTTGTGCACCGGGCTGGACACCGGCACCCGGCGGAACAGGACCGTGCTCATTTCGCGCCTCCGTGTCCGAAGCGCCACGCCGCGTCACCGGAGTGCGGCGTCGCCGATCGCGGGCCGCGGTGCGGGTCGAAGCGACGCGCCGCGGTGGCGGCGTCGGAGGCCGGCTGAGCCTCCAGGATGCGGCCCGAGCTCAGGTGCACGGTGCGGTCGCACACGGCGGACATGTCCTCGACGTCGTGTGAGATGACGATCAGCGTCAGCCCCGAATCCCGCAGCCGCGCAAGCAGTTCCACGATGTCGGCGCGGCCCTCTGGATCCAGTCCGGCCAGCGGTTCGTCGAGCACGACCACCTGTGGCCGGCTGGCCACGATGGCGGCGAGCACGACGCGCTTGGCCTGCCCGCCGCTGAGTTCCTCGATGGAGCGCGCGGCCAGCGCGCGGTCGAGGCCGACGGCGTCCAGCGCCTTGCCAACCGCGCCGGATCCGGTGGCCCGCCCACCCCAGTCGGCGATCTCCGCGCCGACCGTCTGTTTCTGCAATTGCAGCCGGGAATGCTGGAACGCCAGCTCGACCCGGCCGATCTGCCGCGTCACCGGGCGGCCGCCGAGTTCACAGCGTCCCGAACTCGGTTCGATCAGGCCCGCGATGATCCAGGCGAGGGTCGACTTACCCGAACCGTTGCCGCCGACCACGAGCAGCGCCTCGCCGCGGCGCACCACCAAGTCGACGCCGTGCAGGGCGGGCGCCTCCCACGGCGTGCCCCGGTTGTAGGTGTGCCGGACGTCGCGCAGTTCCAGAACGCTTTCGCCCATCGGGCGGCGGCGCGCGTCGCGCACCGGCTGCGGCCAGGCGGGCAGCCGGTCGACGGTGCGGCCCGCCGCCAGATGCACCACCCGGTCCGCGGCCGCGGCGTCGGCCTCGTGGTGGGTCACCAGCACCACTGCCATCGGGTGGCGGCGCGGCAGCCGGGCGAGCAGTGCGACCAGTTCGCCGCGGCCCGCCGGATCGATCATCGAGGTGGCTTCGTCGGCGATGAGCAGCGCGGGTCGGCGGGCCAGCGCGGCCGCCACCGCGAGGCGCTGTTGCTGGCCGCCGGAGAGGGTGGTGGTCTCGCGTTCGCCCATGCCCGCCAGACCGACCTCGCCGAGCAGCGCTTCCACGTCCACCTCGGCGGCGAGTTCCTGCGGAAGTCCCCAGACCACGTCGTCGGCGACCTGGACGCCGAGGGTCTGGCTTTCCGGTCGTTGCAGCACCAGCGCCGTCCCGCCGAGGTGGCCGAGGCCCGCGGAGCCCGGTCGCCGCACCTCGCCCGAGGTGGGCGGCAGCCCGGCCAGCAGCCTGGTGAGCGTGGACTTGCCCGAGCCGTTGTGGCCGACGATCGCGATGAACTCCCCGACCCGGACGCTGAGGTCGATATCGCTCAGCGCGTCGGTGCGCGCGCCCGGGTAGCGGAAACCCGCCGCGTAGAGCGTCACCGGCAGCGGGCCGATCGGCCGCTCGTCCACCGGCGCGTCGAGGCGATCCCGAGCGGGCAGCCAGGCCAGCCGGTCCAGTACCGAACCGAGCACGAACCAGGAGAACAGCGCGCTCACCACCACGCCGAGCGCGACGCCGGCGCCTATCCAGACCCACCACCAGGCGAGCACGGTGTCGGTGAATTCCGACGCGGCCCGGCCGAGCGGTTCCAGCGCGGATTGCCGCTCGGCGAGTCGCTGCACGCCGTCGGCGGTATTGCGGATGGTGTCGAACAACAGCTCCCTGGTCCGCCCGGCCACCAGCAGCGATCCGATGGTGAACGCGGCCCACAGCACGCCCGCCAGCAGTGCGAGGAAGAACACCGAGAACAGCCCGCCGCCGCGGCGCTTGACGCCGCCGATGATGCCGCCGATCGTCGCCGAGGCGACAACGCCGAGCGCGGGCATGACGCCTGCGGCGACGAAGGTGACCAGGGTGGCCGAGGCGGCCGCGGTCACCAGCGCGCGCGGCCGGTAGCGGTGCGCGAGCATGCCCATCGGAACCGCGGCGACGATTTGCAGCGCGGCCGCCAGCGGAACCACGGACCCGACGGTGACCAGCCCGACCGTGACCCCGCCGAGCACGGCGCCGGTAGCCAGCTCGATCGGGCGCAGCGGGCCGCGCTCCGCGGAACCGGTCCGGCCGTCGGCCGTGGGCAGATCACTCACGCAACAAGTCTGCCAGCAGGCGCGCCGCGCGGCCGGTTCGCCGGATCAGGCGACCCTGGTCAGGGTGTAGTCGTCGCGGTTAAACCGACGGGTACGGCGGCGGTATCTGGACACGGTGCCAGGCCAGTTGTTCGTGATGCGGCCCGAGGCGGTGCGGTACCAGCTGGTGCAGAAGTTCCACGGCGTGCGGGCCAGTCGTCGCTGGAGCGCGTCGTTGAATTCGCGCTCGAGTTCGTCGCGGACCTCGATGGTGTGGCCTGGCCGGTCGGCGAGCAGCCGCACCGCCTGCCGGATATAGCGGGCCTGCGATTCGATCATGTAGATGATCGAGCCCGCCGCGAGGTTGGTGTTCGGCCCGTAGACAAGGAAGAGGTTCGGGAAGTCGGGCACGGTGATGCCGAGGAAGGCGTGCGCGCCGTCGGCCCACGCGTCGGCGAGTTTGCGGCCGCCGCGGCCGTAGATCCGCATCGGCCAGAGAAATTCGGTTCCCTTGAAACCGGTGCCGTAGATGATCACGTCGGCCTGGTGCAACCTGCCGTCCGCGGTGCGCACGCCCTGGGGAACGACCTCGCTGATCGCCGTGGTCTCGACCGCCACGTTGGGCTGGGTGAGCGCGGGGTAGTAGTCGTTCGAGAACAGCCCGCGCTTGCAGCCGATGGGGTAGTCGGGCGTGAGCTTGGCCCGCAGCTCCGGGTCGGCGACCTGTTTGTGCAGGTGCTTCTCGGCGATGCGGCCGACCATCCGTGCGATGCCGGGGAATTCGACCAGCCCCAACGAGACGAATTCGCCCGCCGACCACCAGCCGAACCGCTCGACCAGCAGCGCGCCGGGCAGTTTCGCGAACAGCTTGTGCTGGATGGGTGAGTAGTCGGTGTCGAACTTGGGGATGACCCAGGCCGCGGTGCGCTGGAACAGCGTCAGGTGCTCGACCTTCGGCTGGATCTCGGGGATGTACTGAATGGCGCTGGCGCCGGTGCCGATGCACAGGACGCGCTTTCCCGTCAGGTCCACGTCGTGGTCCCACTCGGCGGAGTGGAAGGACGCACCGGCGAAGGTGTCGATGCCGGGAAGGTCGGGGAGCTTGGGCCGGGAGAGCTGGCCGACCGCCGAGATCAGCACATCGGCGATCCTGGTGGTGCCGTCGGCGGTGCGGACGGACCACCGGCCGGTCTGCTCGTCGAATTCGGCGTCGGTCACGTCGGCGCCGAAGACGATGGCCTCCAGCAGTTCGTGCCGCCGCGCGACCCCGCGCAGGTAGTCGTGGATGGCGTCGCGGCCGGAGTAGCGCTGCGGCCAATCCGGCTTCGGTTCGTAGGAGTAGGAGTAGAGCGGCGACGGCACGTCGCAGGCCGCGCCAGGGTAGGTGTTCTCCCGCCACACGCCGCCGAGGTCGGCGGCCCGCTCCAGGATCGTGATGTCGCGGATGCCGTTACGGCGCAGCTCGATCGCGGTTCCGATACCGCCGAAACCCGCGCCGATGATGAGAACCGATGGCCGGTCGCCAGCTGTCATGTGACACTCCTCACAACATCCGATGTCTCCACTCTAGAACCGGCGCCGACGGGTGCATCGAGACTTTCGGCCATAATGTGGGCTGTGGAGCGGGTGCTGGCTGCTGGAATCCGCGACTGGAACTTCCCGCGCGGGATCGCCGGCGTGGCCCTGATGGTGGGGTACGCGGGCGAGCACGGTGTGTCCGCGGCCCGCATGCTGGCAGGCACCGGACTGACCGACGCCGTGCTGCGCGACCCCGACGCCCAGATCGACGCGCACACCGAGCTCGCGGTGATCCGCAATCTGGTCCGCGAGGTCGACGAGCCCGCGCTCGGCGTCGAGCTGGGCAGGCGGTACCGGATCACCACCTTCGGCATCTTCGGCTTCGCGTGCGTGAGCAGTCCGACCCTCGGCGAGGCGATCTCCTTCGCGCTGCGGTTCCTCGATCTGAGTTTCGCCTTCTGCCTGCCGGTCGCGCACTGGGAGGCGGGGGAGTTCGTCGCGCGGGTGCACGACGAGTCGGTGCCCGCGGACGTGCGCCAGTTCCTGGTCGAACGCGACGTGACGGCCATGTACCAGGTGATGAGCGATCTGCTCGGACGGCCGGTGCCGCTGTTGCGCGCCGAATTCCGTTTCGCGGAACCTGGATACGTCGACCGGGTGACCGAGGTGCTCGGCGTGCGCCCCGCGTACGGTCGGGCGCACAACGTGTTCACCATCGATCCCGCGATGCTGGAACAGCCACTGCCGCAGGCCAATGAGCACACCTGGGCGATGTGCCTGGCCCAGTGTCGTCAGCTGGTGGATCGCCGCAGGGCGCGCACGGGCATCGCCGCGGAGGTGCGCGAGCTGCTGGTGCCCGGCGGTGCGGACGGTTTCGCCGCGCCGCCGGGTATCGACCTGGTGGCGCGCGAGCTGAACATGAGCACCAGGACGCTGCGCAGACATCTCGACGCGGCGGGCACCAGCTATCGCGTACTGCTGGACGAGGTGCGCCGCGCCCTCGCCGAGGAAATGCTCTCCGCGACACCGCTTTCGGTGAGCGACGTGGCGATCCGCCTCGGCTACGCCGAGTCCTCCACCTTCATCTACGCGTTCAAGCGCTGGACCGGCGTCACGCCTGCCGCGTACCGCCGCGAGCGAGTGACGCTGCGCTGATCAGCCGGGCTGCACGCCGAGATAGCCGCCCATCGAGACGGGGCGGAAATGTGTTGTCAGGCCGCCTTTCTCGTCGATGACGTGCAACGCGACGGCCGGGTCCGGCGCGTAATCCATCACGTGGCCCGGCAATTCGAGCTCCCACTCGCCGCCGAGCACCGAGGCCGTGCTCGGCGCGACCAGCAGCGGGCGACCACCGAAGGTCGTTGTCGCCGCGGAGTGCGCGTGTCCGGTGAGCACGCCGAGAATGCGCTCGTCCCCGGCCACCAGCGCGGCGAGGCGATCGGGGTCGGCGAGGGTGATGCCGTCGATGATCGGGCTGTGCAGGTGCACCGGCGGGTGGTGCATCGCGAGCAGGATGGGTCCGTCGGCGGGCGCGTCGGCGAGCACGCCGTGCAGCCAGTCGTAGGTCTCCTCGGCGAGCGCGCCGCCCGCCTCCCCGGGAATGCTCGAATCCAGCAGGGCCACAGTCAGTTCGCCGATCCGGTGCGCGTGGTTGATCGGCGTGGTCGCGGCGGGCTCGCCGAGCAGCGCGGTGCGGAAGTTGGCGCGATCGTCGTGATTTCCGGGAATGGGGTAGACCGGAATGTCGGCGGCCAGCGCGACGCGGGCCTCGGCGTACTGTTCGGCCTTGCCGGAATCGGTGATGTCACCGGTCACCAGGATGGCGTCGGGCTTGCGGCGTAAATCGGCGAGAAAGGCCATCACCCGCTCCACGCGTTCGGCGTTACGGGCGCCGAGATCGAAGTGTGTATCGCTGACCTGTGCCACCAGGATCATCGGCGTTCGCTTTCTCTGAGGGATCGCTGCGTTGCGTCAGAGTGTGCCCACATCGTGTGCTCGGCACTGTCCCAGGCTAGATGACCTGCGCATTGTCCGTCTTCATGAGGCTCGCCACCGTGCGGGGCGGCACCGCACGAAAGTGGCGACGGTCACATTCGCGGCGCCTGGGAGCCTCGCTCGGCGGTGACGTTCGCCCAGAGCGTGTGCAGCGTGCGGAGGAATGCCTGGCGATCGGCGCGCGGGAGCGCGGCGAGCATTTCTTCCTCTCGGTCGCGGATCTCCCGCTGGGCGCGGTCGCGGACCGCCTTGCCTTCCTTGGTGAGCGAGACCAGGTTGACGCGCCGGTCGGTGGGGTCGGGCGCGCGTTCGATGAGGCCGCGTCGTTGCAGGTCGTCGAGGACGCCGATGATGCGAGTCTTGTCCGCGCCGATGGCCTTGGCCAGCGCGGCCTGCGTGTACACCGGCTCCAGTTCCAGGCCGAGTAGCACTCCGTAGGCCCACATGGTGAGCCCGTTGCGTTCCAGGACGGGCAGTTCGGCCGCGACGAGTGCGCGGCCGAGCGGCACGACCATCGCGGCGAGATCGGGTCGGTCGGGGTCTGGCATGCCTAGAAAATACTTCTTGGCAGATGATAAGCGTATGCTTACGATAAGCGCATGAGTATCGAATCCGAAGGAAAAGCGACCGACACGACCGAGTCGAACGAGCGGCTGCGTGCGCTGCACGCACGGGCCGTGCGGCTGAGCGCGGGTGCCGTCGCGCGGGTCGACGCCGCGCGACTGACCGACGAAACACCCTGTGCCGGTTGGGATTTACGCGCTTTGCTGGCACACATGGCCACCCAGGACCGCGGGTTCGCTGGTGCGGTGCGCGGAGCCGACGACCCCGGCGCCTGGGAGGTGCGGCCCGCGGCGGATCCGGTGGCCGACTACCTGGCCGCCGCGGAGGAGGTCGTCGCGGCCTTCGCCGAGCAGGGCGTCTTCGAGCGCACCGTGCTGCTTCCCGAGTTCTCCACCAGGCATCGGCTTCCCGCCGCGACCGTCATTCGGTTCCACTTGGTCGACAGCGTCGTGCACGCGTGGGACGTGGCGCGTTCGATCGGCGAGACCGTCGACCCCGATCCGGAATTGGCGCTGATGGCGCTCGAGGTCGCGGCGGCGGTTCCGGACGGTCAGGAGCGTTCGGCGCCCGGCGCGGCGTTCGCCCCCGCGCTGACGGCGGATGGCGCGGGTTCGACCATGGACCGGGTGCTCCGGCAGCTCGGGCGCGCGCCCGAGTGGACGCCGAAGTCGTTGCGCGCGTAGCAAATCGAAGCAGCTCCGGCGCGGTAGCGGGCGGAAGGGTCAGGAGACCGTGCTGAGCAGTTCGGCCGCGCGGTCGAGGAGTACGGCCGGATCCGGCGGAGCGACCGGCGCCCAGAAGTCCGCACCGGGCGATGCGTCCAGATCCAGCTCGGGCGGGGTGCGCCAGGACGCGGCGAGACCGAGCCGCCACGAATGCAGGTGGGCGCGCGGATAGGCGCCGGACTTGTCGAAAAGCGGGTCGCCGAGGATCGGGTGCCCGATCCAGGCCAGGTGCACCCGGATCTGGTGGCGACGGCCGGTCACCGGGCGCAGCGCTAGCACCGTGTGCCGCTCGGCGCGCGACACGGTCGCGAAGCGAGTCAGCGACGGATAGTTCTTGGTGTCGAGCAGATCGCTTTCGTTCACGAACCAGCGCCCGCTCTCGTCGCGGATGCTCTCGCGCGGCGCCGCGATCCGCACCCGGTTCTTCCGGCCGACGCTCAACGGCAGATCGATCACGCCGCGCTCGGGCAACCCGGTGGAATCGACGATCGCCAAATACGCCTTGTCCGCGGTCTGCTTGTTGAACTGCCTGGTGAGCTCACCGTGCGCGCCGAGATCCTTGGCCAGTAGCACCAATCCCGAGGTCACCTTGTCGATCCGGTGCACCGGGTACAACGTCTCACCCGCCGCCGCGGCCAATTCCACGATGTCGGTGTCGTGCCGCTCGCCGGTGACCGAAATCCCCGCGGGCTTGTTCAACGCGAGAACCGCCTCGTCCTCGGCGATCAGACAGTCCTCTCGCAACCGCGCCCACTCGATACCCATCCGCACGACCCTACGTGCTCGCCGAGCCGCTCCCACAGCCCGTGCATACGCCGCACACAGGTACCGGCTTTGTGTGGCGTATGCGAATTGTGTGGCAGGGGGTGTCAGCCGCGACGCAGGGCGTGGGGGCGCAGCCGGTTGAAGCCGCGGACTCGGACGCTGCGGAGGTTGCGCACGTCGAATTCCGGGTCGTCGGCCAGTTCCGCGGCCGCGGCGTCGTCGACGAGGACGGTGCCTGGGCGGGCGACGCCGGTCAGGCGGGAAGCGATGTTGACCACCGAGCCGTAGAGGTCGCCCCACCGTTGCAGCACGGGGCCGTAGGCGAGGGCGACGCGCAGGTCCGGCGTTCCGCCGACCATCATCGTCGACTCCTGGATGGCCAGCGCGATGCGCGCGGCCGCCTGCGCCGTCTCCGCCGCGAACATCACTTCGTCGCCGACGTGCTTGATCACCCAGCCGCCGTTCTCGGTGATCGCCGCGTTCGTCGTCGACTCGAACGCCTCCAGCAGCGTCGACAGCTCGTCCGGGTGCAGGTGCCTGGTCAACCGGGTGTAGCCGACCATGTCGGCGAAGCCGACCGCCAGCTCCCTGGTGGAGTCCTCGGCCCGGCTCTCGTTGTCGAAGGAGCGGGCCAGCGCCGCGGCCAGATGGCGGCGCCACGCGTAGGTCTGCAACTCCTCGAGCACCGAGATCGTCTCCTCGGTGGCGAGCCTGGCGATCTCCGCCGTGTCGGCGCCGTCCTCGCGGGTGGCGTCCGCGACTTTGGTCGAGATCTCGGAAATGACCAGATCGGCCTGCCATTCCGCCAGCCGCGCCATGGACTGACCGAGTGTGCGCGCGGCCGCGGCCTGCTGGCGCATATCGGAGGCGGCGACCACTTTCAGGCCGCGGAAGTGCTGCACCGCGTCGACATCGGCGTCGGTGTAGTCGATGGCGTCTTCGGGATTCTCCGGAAAGCCGAGGGCGGTCCACAGTCGCCGGGAGATCGCGGGGGACACCCCCGACCGCTCGGCCACCTCGGCGCGGTTGTACCTGCGCTCGCCGTCGAGCAGATACGACTCCACCACCGACTGGACGAGCTCGGAGATCTCGGGCTTCGACATGATCGCAACCTTACGGCCAGGACGCGCGTGGGTGGAGTCCGTCGATGCCGCCTTGGGGGACGTCACAGCACAGCGCGGGTGGGCTCGGGCCGATGGTGCGAAGATCACCGCGGCAGACGTCCGCCGAGTGCGGCCGGGCGACCTCCGACCGGGCCTGGCGGCCGCGGAGCCGGTGGGTTCACTCGCGAACGACGCGCACCGTTTCCAGGCTGGAATCCGCCGCGTCCGGCACGTTCATGCCCTCCTCGTGACCCGACCGCAAGTACTCGACCACCGCTTCGTTGAGCCGCTCGCCGGGCACCGCCACCGGAATGCCGGGCGGGTACGGGGTGAGCTGCTCGGCCGAGATTCGTCCCGGCGCCTTGGCGATCGGGACGATCTCGACGTCACCGAAGAACGCCTCGCGCGGCAGCTCCACCGTCTCGAGCTGCAGCTCCTTGGGGGATGGCAAACGGATCTGCGAAGGCCGCGGGTCTTTCAGTTGGTCGCGCCACGCGGCAACGCCGTCAACCAAGGACGCGACGGTTTCCTTGTCGTCGGCGATCGACAGCGTCGCGAGAATGCGGCGGTGATCGACCAGCCCCATGTCGATGTGGCGGTGCTCGCGCAGCCAGTCGGCGGCGTCGTAGCCCGTCGATCCCGTCCCGGAGACGTCCATCAGCACCTGGAGCCGATCCAGATCGTGCGAGGCCTCGACGCCGAGCAGTTCGTCTGCCATCACGGTGATGCCCGGTATCCGGGCCAAATCGGCGCGGGCATCGTCGGCGACGCGCAGGGCCGCGTCGAGCAACTCTCGCCCGTGCTGCACCATCTGCCTGCGCCAGCCGTCGAGCGCGGTGTAGACCAGCACGCTCGGGCTGGTGGTCATGAGCAGATCGGCGCACGCGCTCAGCCGCGCCGGGTCGACCAGATCGCCCTGGAGATGGAACACCGAGCCCTGCTCGAACCCAGCCCCCATCTTGTGCACGCTCACCACGCACAGGTCCGCACCCACATCCATCGCCCAGGTGGGCAATTCGGGATGGAAAGGCAGGTGGGCGCCCCACGCCTCGTCGACGATCAGCGGCTTGCCGCGCTCGTGACAGACATCGGCGATGCCTGCGATATCGGCGCAGGTGCCGTACGGGCTCGGGCTGACGATCAGCGCGCCCGCCGCGTCGGGATTGCGTTCCCATGCTTCGCGCACCTGTTGCGGCGAGGGCGGATGGGAGAAGTGCCGCTCGGCGTCCCAGCGCGGCGTGATCCAGTGCGGCCTGACGCCCGCGAAGATCAGCCCGGCGACGATGGATTTGTGGCTGTCGCGGGCCACCAGCAAACCGCCACCCTGGCCGCCTGCCACCGCCATCATCGCGGCCTTCACCGACAGCGAGCTGCCGCAGGTGGAGAAGAAGGCCGTGTCGGCGCCCACCGCGTCGGCCATCAGTTCCTCGGCCTCGGCCAGATAGCCGCCTCTGGCGAGGCGGTCGTCCAAACCGGGTCCGATCAGCACATCGGAGCGGAACGCGTCCCGCCCAATCGTGTCGAGCACACGCTCGTCGACACCGCGACCCTGTCGGTGGCCCGGCGGGGTGAACCCGTACCGGTCCGAGCGGTGATACGCGGCGAGTGCGTCCACCAGGGGAGCTCGTGAGTGGTCCATGATCGGGAGCTACCCGCTGCCCGGTCCGCTAATCTCCGGCTGACCTGGGGAAGCGGCGCTGCTGTGGGATAAGTCCCGCGCTGTCGCGGTCGGGTCCTGTGCGCGACGACGGGCCGCGCGGCAGTCGACGAGCAACTCCGGCGTTTGCCCGCTCGCACCGCCGGGTCCGTGGTTGTCTGGCTGAGGCTGTCCGGTGTTGGCCGACGAGCGCCACGCAAGGTCGACGCGACGCCGATGGCCGCGCCCTACTCGCTCGTGTCGGTGTTTGCGGTTGGGCTCGGATGACGGCGAGGCCGACGTTACTTGGCTTAGTTTGAAACCGGTTGTGGCACAACATATTACATGAAAATGTCGACTATCGCCCAGGTAGACGAGTTGCTCGGCCTGTTCCATCGCGCGGCGCTCCGAGGGCTTGGAAGTCGACGCTCGAGGGGTCTTGACTCGTGCGATAAAGTTGGAAAAATTGTGAGTTTTGCTAACTAGATGGCTTCTCGCGGAAGAAGCCGAGAGGATTCGCAGTGCCCGTCGCCAGCTTCGACAACACCGCGTTGGTACTGATCGATCTTCAGCGCGGGATACTCGAACGGCCGACGGTGCGTCCCGTGCGCGACGTGCTGCGGCAGAGCGTCCGCCTCGCCAAGGCGTTTCGCGCCAATCGGTTACCCGTCGTGGTGGTGCGCGTCGAGTGGTCCGAGGACAGCGGCGACTTGCCGCCCGCCGCCTGCGATCGCCCCGGCCCGGCCGCCGCCCCTCGGCCACCTTTCGGGGAGATCCCGGCCGAGCTGGTCGACCTGGCCGACGTGTTCATCACCAAGCGGCACTGGGGTGCGTTCACCGGCACGGAGCTCGATCTCCAATTGCGCCGCCGCCGCATCGACCGGCTCGTACTAGCGGGCATCGCCACCAGCATCGGCGTGGAGTCGACCGCGCGCTCGGCGTGGGAGCACAGCTATGAGCTGGTCTTCGCCGAGGACGCGACCACCGACACGGACGAGGCCTCGCACGTGCACTCTTTCACCAAGATTTTCCCGCGCCTTGGGCGTGTCTGTTCGACCGAGCAGATTCTCGCGGCGCTGGGCGCCTGACCGGCCGTCCGGCCACTGTGTCCAATTGGACACGGTCGCGTCGCCCAAAAATACGCGTTGCAATGAACGGTAATTCGCTTGCGCTGTGCAAGACTCTTTTTGCCAGAGTTTCTTGCACTCCTCACGCTCGGAGGACTGTCCATGACGAATTCTGTTGCGCCACTCGAACTGCCCAAACCCCTGGTGGTCACCTTGGGAAATCTGAAGGGCGGTGTCGGAAAAACCACTTCGGCCTTCTTCCTGGCCTCCTATTTCGCCAGAGTGCACGACCTGCGGGTGCTGGTCATCGACGCGGACCCGCTCAGCCAGACCGGATATTCCTGGTATCGCAGGCTGATCAAAGGACGGGTGGCGGTGCCGTTCGAATTGATCGCCTTTCCGTCCCGGCACGTCGACGACTGCATCCACGACAACGCTCACAAATTCGACGTCGTCATCGTCGATGCGGGCGGTGAGTCGGCCGAGATTTTCAAGGCGGCTATTCCGGTCAGTGACGAACTCATTTTGCTGACCAGTGTGAGTCCGTCGGAGGTCAAGCGTGTGCCGAGTACATATCAGGCCGCAGCGGAGGCCGCCGCCGGAACCGACCGGGAAATCCGGGTACGAGTGCTGATGACCAAGGTGCCCGTCACCATGAAGAACGGTGTGAACGTCTCCACCGAATACCGCACGCAGCGCGGCAATTTGGAGGACGCGGGCTACGACGTATTCGGCCCGTACCTGAGTGCGTGGAAGTGGTATCGCGAGGCCGCGGACGGTGAGGTCGGCGAAGGCGCCGAGAACCCGATCGCGGACCTCGGCGAATACCGGCAGGTCGGCGACGAGTTGGTCGCCCCATATCGACTAGCGGTGGAGGTGCCGGCCTGATGCCTCCGCAACGTAGAAAAGGGTCCATCGGCGGGGCCGCGAATCCACTGTCCGACAGCGCCGAACACACCCCGCCGGTCTCGCCGCTGCGCGACGCCGAATGGCGATCGGAGCGGCTACGGCCGGTCGCGGAGGAGTTTCCGCGAGGAACCGAGCCGTCCCGGCCGGTTGTCGCGGACCCGCTGCCGGCGACCCAGCCACTCCGCCAGTCCGCGTCTGTCCCAATCGAGACGCATGCGATGCCCTCGGCCGCGTCGGCTCCGGTCGAGGCGCGAGTCGTGCCGCCGGTCGCGCCCGTCCCCGCAGGCACGCAAGCGATGCACCCGGTTTCGGCGGTTCCGGCGGAGCCGCAAGCGATGCGCCCGGCCGCGCCCCTCCCGGCCGCGACGCAAGTGATGCCGCAGGCGCCTGTCATGCCGGGGGCGCAGGAGATGCGTGCGATTGTCGCGACGAGCCCGAGCGAGACGGAACAGCTGGCCGACGTGCTCACCATGCCGCTGCCCACGGCGGGCGAGGGACCGCTGAACCGGCGTGAACAAGAGCAGCTCAGCGCGTGCGAGTCCTCGATCGACTCGCTGCGTATCGCGTTCTGGGCTGCGGGGCGCGCGTTGCAGATCGTCCGGGACGGACGCCTCTACCGCGACCAGCACCCCAGCTTCGACGACTATGTCGAGCAGCGCTGGGATATGCAGCGTTCATACGCGCACAAGCTGATTCGCGCATGGCCGCTGGCCGCTCGGCTGCATCCCGTCGCGCCGACGATCAACGAGGGGCAGGTGCGCGAACTGCTCCCGGTGGCCGCGGAACACGGTGAGGACGCGGCGGTGACCGTGTACACGACGATCGCGGGCGGCCCCGGCGGCAAGGTCACGGCGGGCAAGCTGCGCGAGGCGATCGCGCTGCTGCCGGATCGTTTCGACGAGGCCGAGGTGATCGCGCGGTTGCAGGCGTGGCTGCGCGGGGAACTGACCGAGGCGGGCGGCCACCGCCCCGTCGATCTGTTCTCCACCATGGAATCGCGCTTGGTCGCGCTGAGCAGGCGGGTCGTCAAGGGTTCCAGCGGCGATCCGGCCGCGGCCCGCGAATTCGCGGCCCGTCTGCGCACGCTCGCCGAACAGATCGAGGAGCAGATCACCGCCTGACGTTCTCGCGAAAACGGCGCCCCGCTACGGAAAGAATTCCGAGCGGGGCGCCGTATTGTTTTCTGAATATCTAATTAGTGACATTTGGTTATTGTTTCGTTATGATAAAAGGGCGTGTTGGTGTTTGCGGCCCTACTGGACCGGCGCAAGATGGACGCTCGGATCCGCTGGACTGAACACCGTGATGTTTTTCGAATCGAATTCGAAGGTCGAGGTGACGTCCCTGCCCGCCGAAATTGCGGCGCCGCACGGCAGGCCGAAAACCTTCGATATGAGCATCGGAGGACCGCATCATGGCATCAACCGCTGAGGGTCGATATTCGCGCTTCCTGCGTCGCGCGATTTTCTGTGGCCTGGCCGCCGCCGCGGCGGCGATCGGCGCCCTGCTCCTGGGCGCCGGACAGGCCTCGGCCAAGCCGGTCGAGATTCCCGGCATCGGAGTTTTCGAAGTTCCGGACGCGATTCCGGTACCGCCCGCTTTCACCGAATTCGATTATCCAGATATTCGAGTACGCCCATCCCAGGTTGTGCCCGCCATCATCGACGAGCCAGCTGCCTTCGACATTCCGGTCGCGGTCGATGACCCGGCTGTCGTAAATGTTCCGGCTGCGGTCGATGTTCCGGCTGTCGTGAGTGTTCCGGCTGCGGTCGATGTTCCGGCTGTCGTGAGTGTTCCGGCTGCGGTCGATGTTCCGGCTGTCGTGAGTGTTCCGGCCGCTGTCGACGCTACGGCTGTCGTGAGTGTTCCGGCCGCTGTCGATGTTCCGGCTGTCGTGAGTGTTCCGGCCGCTGTCGACGCTACGGCCGTCGTGAACGTTCCCGTCGCGGTCGGTGTCGCTAACGGCATGGAGATTCCGGCCGCCGCGGAGGTCTCGGTCGCGGGCGTTCCGGTCGCCACGGATGTTGCGGCCGTCGAGGATCTTCCGGCCATCTTCGGCATCCCTCTTGTCGACCTTCCGCGCATGATCCAGATGGCGGAGCAGTCGCTGCCGGTGACACATGCTCCCGCGCTCGCCAGTCCCGCCGAGGTGGTGTACACCGCCCCGCTGAAGGTGATCGAGTTCGCGGCGACTCCGCCTTCCCCGGCGGATTCGCAGACGGCGGCGACCCCGCCGACCCCGGCGATCACGACGCCGTCGACGGCCATCGATCTGCTGCGCGCCCATCTCCCGTTCCTGGCCGGACTGCTCGAACCGGTGCTGCCTGCGCCGTTCGCGGCGCCGAAGCCCCCGGTCGTCGAGCATCCGTCTCCCGGCGCCATCGCGGTCGAGGCCGCGCGCCGCAAGATCGGCTCCGACTACAGCATGGGCGCGACAGGACCCGACGTCTTCGACTGCTCCGGTCTGGTGCAGTGGTCCTACGAGCAGGCAGGCGTCGAGGTGCCGCGCACGAGCTACCAGCAACTGTCCTCGGGGAAGGCGATATCCCAGGAGGAGCTCGAGCCGGGAGACGTCGTGTCCTTCTACGGCGGCGGCCACACCGGTCTGTACGCCGGGGACGGTCAGGTGATCCACGCCTCGACGTACGGCACGGGCGTCGTGATGTCGCCGATGTCCTCGATGCCCTACGCGGGCGCCCGCCGATACTGATGGCCGCCTGGTGGCTCGCCTTGTGGGCACTGCGCAGCTTGGACGCTCAGCCCGGCAGCAGCAAGCCGTCAGTAAACTCGGATTCGGGGCCTACCGTGTACGGAAGGCGGACGGACTATGGAGTGGCTGCTGGTTTTGATCGTGGTCGTGGCCGTGGCGATCTTGCTGCTCATGCGTGGGCGCGAGGGCAAGCAGCGGACGCAGACCGAGCTGGCCGACGCGCTCGCCGACGCCCGTCAGGTGAACGAGCGGCTCGCGGGTCAGATCTACAACCTGAGCGGCAGCAACGATGCGGCGAAGCAAGCACTCGTGGACGCCTCGGAGCGATACGCCGCCGCGGGCTCACAGCTCGACCAGGCCGCAACGCCCGCCCAGGCCCGGCTGGCGAAACAGACTGCGCTAGAAGGTCTCTACTACATTCGGGCCGCACGCTCCGCGATGGGCATGGATCCGGGCCCCTCGATCCCCGAGCTCGACGGCCAGGCCGTGGCAGGGCGAGTGAGCGAGGATCGGGTGATCGCCTTCGAGGGCAGAGAGATCGCCGCCTCACCCAACCCCTCCCAGGCCACGCCGAACTACTATCCCGGCGGCCGCGTCGCGGGACGGCCGGTGCCCGCGGGCTGGTACTCCGAACCCTGGTGGAAGCCGGCGCTCATCGGCGGCGCATGGGGGCTCGGCTCCGCGCTCTTGTTCACCTCGCTGTTCGCCGGAATGTCGGGTGTGGGGTACGGCGCGCAGGGATTCGAGAGCGGCTACGGCGAGGGATATCAGGACGGAGTCGCGGCGGGCGAGGGTAACGCGGGCGACTGGGGTTCGGACACCGCCCCGTACGACGGCGGTGGTTACGACGGGGGTTACGACGGAGGTGGCTACGGAGGTGGCTACGACGGGGGCGGTTACGACGGGGGCGGCGGCTTCGACGGCGGAGGTTTCGACGGCGGGTTCTGAGCGCCGAGCGCGGCGTACGGGTGGGCCGATCACCACCCGATATTCGCGCGATCGGCACGATGCTGTTCCTGAGCGCCCGACCCGGTAGACTGCGACAGTCCCACCAAACCGGCCTTCGTAGCTCAGGGGATAGAGCACCGCTCTCCTAAAGCGGGTGTCGCAGGTTCGAATCCTGCCGAGGGCACTTCATTCGCTCGGTGAGCCATGCTCGCGGAGGGCGCTCGCTGGGGGCTCATTTCGTCATTTTTGTGGGGGTTGCAACCCCCACGCCCCGCCCGGCGGGCTTCGCCCCCGGACCCCCTTGCGGTGGTCGGCTTTTGTTCGGGGCGGACCTGCTTGTGTAGGTCGGCTATTCGTGGGATTGCTCGTAACGGTGCGTGGTCGGTTGTTGCGTTCGGGGACGTTGTTGCTCTTGGGTGCTCTGTGAATCATTCTCGGCTGTCCCAGGTTTCCTCTCAGCGGCGCTGGGCGCGATGAGAGCAGCCGATGCGATGCGTCACGCCGCGGTGCTCACCATGGACCGCGCGTTCGGCCAACACTGCGCACTCGACGCGCGTCCTGAGGACCTGCCTCGATTCGCCGCGTCCTTCGCGGGCGGAATCCGTCGCGAGCGCAAATCGGCCCTTTCGATGACCCGCGCTCCCATCACGCGTTCGGCGGCCTGTCTCAGGTCGTCGCGTCCTGTCGCGCCCGAACTCCGTCGCGAGTTTCGGCCAGTAACTCCATGACTCGTGCTCCCATTGCGCGTCCGGCGGAACGCAGCGGCTCTGCCGTGCGCAGGGTGCGGCTCAGGACGAACGCTCCCTCCAAGGCGCTGAGGATCGCGAGGATCAGGTCGCGGGCCGCGGTGGGTTCGACGCCGCGGCGGACGAAGTAGTCCGTTCCCTGCTCGACCCAGTCGCCGATGACCTCCGCCGCGACCTCGCGGAGGGTGGGCTCGCTGTCAGCGATCTCACCGGCGACGGTGCCGACGGGGCACATGTTGATCCAGTCGGCCTGCTCGATCTGTTCGGCTGCGGCGGCGAAGGCGGCGGGCACCGCGGCGCGTAGATCGTCGTACGGGTCCATGAGTAAGGGGAGCAGCTGGATGTAGGCGGCGCCGGAGGTGCGCAGGGCGGCGGCGGCGATCTGTGGTTTGCCCGCAGGGAAGTGGTGGTAGAGCGAGCCCATCGGCGCGCCCGCCGCGACGGTGACCTGTTTGACGCTGGTGCCGCTGTACCCGTGGGTGCGCATCAGTTCCGCCATGGCCGTGACGAGGCGATCGCGGGTGCTTGTTGACATCTTCTCGGTCACCGCTACAGACTAGAGCAAACACTCTAGAGCGAACGCTCGAATGGAGGAATTCGATGCCGACGATCGATCTTCCCGCTGGTCGAGTGCACTATGCCGAGCGCGGCGACGGGCCGCCGGTGGTGCTCTTGCACGGCTTGCTGATGAATCACACGGTGTGGGACGGGGTGCTCGATCAGCTGCCCGCGGGGTTCCGTTACGTGCTGCCGGACCTGCCACTCGGCGCGCATCCGATCCCGCTGAAACCAGGTGTCGACCTGAGCCTGCGCGGGCTGAACCAGCTCATCGCGGACTTTCTCGCCGCGCTCGACCTGCGCGATGTCACCTTGGTGCACAGCGACTGGGGCGGCGGGCTGTTCCTCACCGCCTACGGTCTCGACGAGCGCGTCGGCAGGCTGATCGTGCTGCCCTGCGAGGCCTTCGACAACTTCCCGCCCGGCCTGCCAGGCAAGATGGCCACCGTCGCGACCGCGCTGCCAGGCGGAATATCGCTGGCGCTGCGGCAATTACGCGTGCGGTGGCTGCGCTCCTCGCCGCTGCTGTTCGGGTGGATGGCGCGCAGGCCGCTGCCCGACGACCTGGTGCGCGGCTGGACCGAACCGGGCCTGCGCGACGAACGCATCCGCCGCGACCTGCTCGCCTACACCAAGTCCGGCTTTCCCAAGGCCGAGCTCATTGCGAATACCGAAGCGCTGAAACACTTTTCGGGCGACGCGCTGATCCTGTGGTCAGCCGAGGGCAAGGTGATGCCGCGTGAGCACGGCCGCAGGCTGGCCGAGTTGATCCCGCGCGGACGGCTGATCGAGATCGAGGACGCCTATGTGCTGTCGATGCTCGATCGGCCCGACGCGGTCGGCGCCGCCATCTCGGAGTTTCTGACCGGCGACCGAGCGCAGCGCTAGCGCCCCCGATCCGGCCGCGGGTCGCAACCGCGAATTCGCGGCCGGATCGACCACACTTGGCTCGTGGCCGCCCACCCGCCCGACGCCGAGCCGGGTCCCGAGGCATCGGAGCCGACCGGCTCCGAGATCGCGGCGCGCGAGCAGCCGGCCCCGGAACCCGAGCGCAGGCGGATGCCCCCGTGGTTGCCGAGGGCGCTGGTGCTGGCCTTCCTGCTGCTCGGCGCGTTCCAGTTGCTCGACTGGGCGGCGCACCGGCTGATCGGGTTGTTCGTCGTGCTGTTCGTGGCGTTCTTCGTCTCGCTGGCGATGGAACCCGCGGTGGACAGCATGGCGGCGCGCGGCATGTCCCGTGGACTCGGCACCGCGGTGGTCTTCGTGCTGGTCTTCTTGTTCGCCGCGGGCTTCATCGTGGCGCTCGGCACGCTGCTGGTGGAGACCGTCCACGACCTGGTGATCGAACTGCCGCGGCTGGTGAACGACTCGGTCGACTGGGTGAATCACACGTTCCACCAGGACTTCACCCTCGATCAGCTGCGCGGCCAGCTGACCGAGGACACGCACACGCTCACCGGATACGCCGAGCACGCCGCGGGCCACGTGTGGGGTCTTTCCGCCACGATCGTCGGCGGGCTGGCCAAGGTGCTGCTGATCGCGCTGTTCAGTATCTATCTCACCGCGGGAGGGCCGAAGCTGCGGCACTCGCTGTGCTCGCTGCTGCCGCCGACCAAGCAGAACGCGGTGCTGCACGCCTGGGATCTCGCCATCCAGAAAACCGGCGGCTACCTCTACTCCCGCGCGCTGCTCGCGGTGATCTCCGCGGTGGCGCACGGCATCTTCCTCGCGGTGCTCGGCGTGCCCAACGCCATCGCCATGGGGGTGTGGTTCGGCGTGGTCGCCTCGTTCGTGCCGACCGTCGGAACGTATCTGGCCGGGGCGCTGCCGGTGCTGGTCGCACTCACCATCCGGCCGCTGGACGCGGTGTGGGTGATTCTGTTCGTGATCGTCTACCAGCAACTCCAGGACTACGTCCTGCAACCGAAGCTGACCGCGCGCACCGTCGACGTCAATCCGGCCGTCGCCCTGCTCGCCGTGCTCGCGGGTGGTGCGCTGCTCGGCGCGGTGGGTGCGCTGCTCGCCATCCCGGCCGTCGCCACGGTGCAGTCGTTCGTGAGCCTGTATCTGAAACGCTATGAGGTGACCGAGGATCCACGCATCGACCGGGCCCAGGCCAAGCGGGCCCGCCGGGTCGGAACCGAGGCGGACAGCTGACGGCGCGAAGCCCGGTCGCGCGCAACGCGACCGGGCTTCGCGGACGCTCAGGAAAGCGTCGTGACGGTCAGATCGCCGTCGGCGTACTGGGCGCGCAGGCGCTTCTTGTCGAACTTGCCGACGCTGGTCTTGGGCACCTCGGCGATGAACGTCCAGCGTTCCGGCAACTGCCATTTCGCGAACTTGTCGGCCAGGAAGTCGCGCAGCTCCTCGGCCTTGGCCTCGGCGCCCTCGGCGAGCACCACCGCCACCAGCGGGCGCTCGTCCCACTTCTCGTCGGGCACGCCGATGACGGCGGCCTCGGCGACGGACGGGTGGCCGATCACGGCATTCTCCAGATCAACCGACGAAATCCATTCGCCGCCGGACTTGATGACGTCCTTGGAGCGGTCGACCAGGGTGAGGTAGCCGTTCGGGCTGATCTTGCCGACGTCGCCGGTGCGCAGCCAGCCGTCGTCGAACTTGTCCGGGTCGATGACCCCGCCATCGGGGGAGTAGTAGGAGGCGGTGATCCACGGACCGCGAACCTCCAGCTCGCCGAGCGATTCGCCGTCGTTGGGCACCACGGCGCCGTCGTCGCCGACCAGCCGCGCCTGCACGCTGGCGGGGAAACGGCCCTGGGTGTAGCGGTATTCCCACTCCTCCTCACCGGTGACGCCTGCGGGCGGGTGCGCGACGCTGCCGAGCGGGGAGGTCTCGGTCATGCCCCACGCGTGCAGGATGCGCACGCCGTGCTGCTCCTGGAACGCGCGCATCATCGAGGGCGGAACCGCCGAACCGCCGACGACCGCGGTGCGCAGGTGCGAGATGTCCTGCGGCTTGGCCGCGAGACCCGCGAGCACGCCGCCCCAGATGGTCGGCACGGCCGCGGCGAAGGTCGGCAGCTGATCGGCCATCATCTCCAGCAGCGGCCCCGGCTGCAGGAAGCGGTCGGGCATCAGCACATTCGCGCCCGACATCAGCGCGGCGTAGGGCAGGCCCCAGGCGTTGGCGTGGAACAGCGGCACGATGGCCAGCACGTTGTCGGATCCGGTGAAGCCCATGCCCATCGGCGAGCAGACCTGCATGGCGTGCAGCCAGTTGGAGCGGTGCGAGTACACCACGCCCTTCGGGTCGCCGGTGGTGCCGGAGGTGTAACACATTGCCGCGGCGGAGCGTTCGTCGATCACCGGGAAGTCGAAGGTGTCGGGCTGGGCGGCGAGCAGCTCGGTGTAGGAGTGCACCTGCACGCCCTCGGGGGCCTGCAGCGTGGACGCGTCACCGTTGGCGACGATGACGTGGCGCACCGTCTTCAGGTTCGGCAGATACTGGGCGAACATCGGCACCAGGCTGCCGTCGACGATGACGACCTGGTCCTCGGCGTGGTTGGCCACGTAGACCAGCTGCTCGGGGAACAGGCGAATGTTGAGCGCGTGCAGCACCGCGCCCATGGCGGGCACCGCGATGTAGGCGACCATGTGCTCGTTGTTGTTCCACATGAAGGTGCCGACCCGGTCGCCGACGCCGATGCCGAACCCGCGCAGCGCGTTCGCCAGTCGAGCCGCCTCGGCGCCCATCTCGCGGTAGGTCATGGTCCGCACACCGGAGCCGGTCCAAGTGGACACCGTGCTCTCACCCTGGAAGGTCGAGGCGTACTTCAACAGCGTCGCCAGCGAGAGTGGTTCGTCCTGCATGGTGCTCAACATCGGTAACTCCTTCATCCTCAGTGGCCGGCATGAGCCACGTCACAGCGGCGATGCTACCCAAACGTCGTCACAGCGCGACCAGCCACGACCCGAATCGGAAACGGGGGCGTCCGCCCTCAGTTTCCCCAGGTCAGCACGGCAACCGAAAAGCTAAAGCTGTCAATGGTTGTGGGCCGGATACGCGTGGACGAGGGCGGTGTCCAGCTTCGGTACTGCATGCGTGAGGGTGTGCTCGGCCTCGTGCGCGAGGCGGTGCGCGTCGGCCAGTGTGATCGTCGGCACAACATCGATTTCGACGTCCGCGTGCAGCCGGTGACCGATCCAGCGCATGCGCAGACTGCGCACCCCCTCGACACCAGGCTCGGCCGCGAGCGCCCGCTCCGCGTCCGCCACCAGAGCCGGTTCCACCCCGTCCATCAACCGGTGGAAGACATCGCGCGCCGCGGTGCGCAACACGGCCAGAATGGCCAGTGTGATCAGCAGGCCGACGATCGGATCGGCCTGCGGGAAGCCGAGAGCCACCCCGGCCGCGCCGAGCAGCACGGCGAGCGAGGTGAATCCGTCGGTGCGCGCGTGCAAGCCGTCGGCGACCAGCGCCGCCGACCCGATGCGCCGCCCGACCCTGATCCGGTACAGCGCCACGGTCTCGTTGCCGAGGAAGCCGATCAGCCCGGCCAGCGCGACCCAGCCCAGGTGCTCGATCGGCACCGGATGAACGAGCCTGCGCGCCGCCTCGTACCCCGCGATGAGCGCCGACAGTGCGATCATCGCGACGACGAAGAGCCCGGCGAGATCCTCGGCCCTGCCGAAGCCGTAGGTGTAGCGACGAGTGGCCGCCCGGCGGCCGAGCGCGAACGCGATCCACAGCGGGACCGCGGTGAGCGCGTCGGAGAAGTTGTGGATGGTGTCGGCGGCCAGCGCCACCGATCCGGAGACCACGACGACGAGGACCTGGAGCAGGGCGGTGAGTCCGAGCACCGCGAGGCTGATCTTGACGGCTCGGATGCCCACCGCGCTGGCCTCGAGCGCGTCATCGATGCTGTCGGCGGCGTCGTGGCTGTGCGGGGCGAAGATCTCGCGGAGGATGCCGCGCAGACCGCCGGGGTGGTGGTGATCGTGGTCGTGCGTGTGTGGATGCCCGTGGTCGTGCGCGTGTCCGTGGTCGTGCGCGTGCCCGAAGTCTTCGTCGCGCCCGTTAGCGCGCCGCGCATCGGCGTGCCCGGCTCCGTGCCGGTCTCGGCCCTTCCGCTCGGAGTCGTGGCCGGTCAGCTCGGAGGGCGGCGAATCCGCCTGTCCCCGAGGGCGTTTCGTATGGCTCACGGCGTCGCTCGTTTCCGCTCCGGCAGTTCGAGCACCGCGCCCGCGCCGCGGTGGTGCGGCGGGATGCCTGGTCCGGCGTGCTCGGCGTTGTAGACCGCGTCCACCACCAGCTGGCGGACGTGCTCGTTCTCCAGGCTGTAGAAGATCGTGGTGCCCGCCCTGCGCGTGCGCACCAGTCGCGCCATGCGCAGCTTGGCCAGGTGCTGGGAGACCGACGGCGCGGGCTTGCCCGCCTGCCCGGCCAGGTCGTTCACCGAGAGCTCCCGATCCACCAGCGCCCACAAGATCTGCACCCGGGTCGGGTCGGCCAGCATGCGGAACACCTCGACGACCAGCCGGACCTGGTCCTCGGCGATCGGCGGCCGCAGTGGCTGGTTATCTGCATTCATACGCAGATAATAGAGCATGTAAACCCCGGAGGGTATGGCCGCGATGTGGCCGAAAATATGGATTAGGTGACCGGTGATGCCTCGGCGGCGGCCGTCGCCCGCTTTACGCTCGAAACATGTCAACGCCGTCCATCATCATCATCGGAGCCGGATTCGCGGGGCTCGGCATGGCGCTCGAGCTGCGGCGCGCCGGGCTGGAGAACTTCACCATCCTGGAACGGGCCGCCGATCTCGGTGGGGTCTGGCGGGAGAACACCTATCCCGGCGCCGCGTGCGACGTGCCGTCGCCGCTCTACTCGTGGTCCTACGAACCCAAATCCGATTGGCCGCGGCGCTTTTCCGAACAGCGCGACATCCACGACTACATGCGCGGAGTCGCGGACAAGCACGACCTGGCCCGCTACATCCGCTTCGGTACCGAGGTCACCGACGCCGAATTCGACGAGCGCACCGGGCGCTGGCAGATCAGCACCGGCGATGGAACGCGGCTGAGCGCGGACATCCTCATCCCCGCCGTCGGCCAGCTGTCAAGGCCCGCGCTGCCGAACCTGCCCGGCATCGACACCTTCACCGGACCCGCCTTCCACTCCGCCGAGTGGAACCACGACATCGACCTCACCGGAAAGCGGGTCGCCTGCATCGGCACCGGAGCCAGTGCGATCCAGTACATTCCGCGCATCCAGCCGAAGGTCGAGCACCTCACGCTGTTCCAGCGTTCGGCGGCCTGGGTGCTGCCCAAGCGCGACGTCGAGTACAGCGCGCTGCATCACGCTTTGTTCAAGTACTTTCCGCCGAGCCGGTGGGCCGAGCGGTTCGCGATCTGGTCGTTCTTCGAGGTGCTCGCGCTCGCGCTGACCGACATCCCGGCCATGAAGACCCCGGTGATCGCGCTGGCCGACCGGCATCGCGAACAGCAGGTGCCCGACCCGGAATTGCGCGCGAAGCTGACGCCCGACTACGCCGCGGGATGCAAGCGCGGCTTGTTCTCCAACGAGTACTTTCCCGCGCTCGCCCAGTCGAACGTCACGGTGGAGACGACGGCGATCGAGGCCGTCACGCCGACCGGCATCCGCACCGTCGACGGTGTCGAGCACCAAGTCGACGTGATCGTCTACGGCACGGGCTTCAAGGGCACCGAATTCCTCGCCCCGATGAACATCTACGGCGTCGGCGGCCGCAAGCTCGCCGATGTGTGGGGCGACGCGGGAGCCCGTGCCTACCTTGGCCTTTCGGTTCCGTACTTCCCGAACCTCTTCATGATGTACGGCCCGAACACCAATGTCGGCTCGGGCTCGATCATCTACATGCTCGAATCCCAGGCCCGCTACATCCGGCAGGTGGTGCAGTACCTGGCCGAGCATCCCGGCCGCTACCTCGCCGCCCGCGCGAAGGTCGAACAGGATTGGGACGACTGGCTGCAGCGCAGGCTGAAGGACACGCCGTGGAATTTCTGCTCCAGCTGGTACCGCAACGCGGCGGGGCGCATCACCAACAACTGGCCCGGCGCCACGGTTCTCTATCGATGGAAGACGAGAACTTTCGACCCGTCCGATTACGACGAGGCTCGCGCCACCGCTTGACGCACGACTCGCCCCCGTCCGGTCGGCCCCTGCACCGACCGGACGGGGGCGAGTCGCCCGCTGTCTCAGCAGTTGCGCAGCTCCGGGCTCTGGTTGAGCAGCTGGGCCCTGGTGCCGATGAACGTGCTGTAGGTCTCGCCGCCGACCGCGGACACCGGGAAGGCCGCGACGCGGTGGCAGTTCTGGAAGGCGAGCTTCACGCCGAAGTGCCGCTCGAGGCCGCCGCGGATGGCGTCCGAGGCGAGCGCGCGCAGCAGCTGGCCGCGGGCCACCTCGTCCGGCGGGGGCACTACGTTGTCGGCGAATTCGGCTGTGCCCGAATTCAATTCACCGACCACCCGGCTCACGACCTCCCAGGCGTATGGCAACGAGTTCCGGACGCAGTCGACGAAATCGGCGTCGTCGATCTCGCCGCGTTCGGCGCGTTCCAGCAGTGCGGCAGGTACGTCGAGGGACATGGCGCTCTCCTCCTTGGGATGGGGTGGATGCCGTGCGATGCGCCTTGAAGTCTAATCGAAAGTGGTTGTCAACAATCCTGGATTCGTCGCGAAAGTGCCGACTCCAGTGCGCTTTTCGTCGCGGCGGCCAGCTGGGCGACCAGTTCGCGGGCCGGTAGCTCGGGCGTCAGAGACTGGGTCTGGCCCGCCCACAGGTTCACTTCCTCGGGATTGCCCGCAGCCCGTGCGGTGGCCCGCAACGGCGCTGTCGCGTAGTGGATTTCGGGATACGCGGCGGGCGCTGTCGCGCTGTGCTCGACCATGAACTCGTTGCGCAGGCCGCGGGCGCGGCGTCCGGTGAAGGCGCGGGTGAGCATCGTTGGCGCTTCGCTCGGCACGGCCGCGCGGTGCACCGGGTTGGTGCCCGCTTCCCGGCAGCGCAGGAACACGGTGCCCAACTGCGCCGCTGACGCGCCGGCGGCGAGCGCGGCGGCGATGCCTGCGCCGGTGGCGATTCCGCCCGCGGCCACGATCGGCACGTCCACCGTGGCGGTGAGCAGTTGCAGCAGGGCGAGCAGACCGAGCGGATCGACCGCGTCATCGGCGACTCGGTCGACGAAGGTGGCGCGGTGCCCGCCCGCTTCGGCGCCCTGGGCGACCAGCACGTCGGCGCCTGCGGCGACGGCGATCTCGGCCTCGGCGACCGACGTGACGGTCACCCAGACTTCGGTCCCCACCGCGTGCAGCCGGTTCACCTCGGCGGCGGTTGGGCAGCCGAAGGTGATGGTGACGACCGCGACCGGCGTCTCGACGAGCAGGTCGAGCTTGGCGTCCCAGTCGTCGGTGTCGTGCTTCGCGGCGCCGAGCCGGTGCCCGGCGCCGAGTTCGGCCAGGTAGTCCGCGTAGTCGGCGGGCGGAGTCGGCGGGCCAGGCGCGAAAAGATTCACGCCGAGCGGCGCGTCGGTGAGTGCGCGGGTCGCGGCGATTCGGTCGGCGGTATCGGCCGCGCTCAGGTAACCGGCGGCAAGAACGCCGAATCCGCCCGCTTCGGCGACCGCGGCGGTGAGCTCCGGAGTGGAAGGACCGCCCGCCATGGGAGCGAGCACGATCGGGATGCGCAATTCATCGATGATCACGGCCCAAGTCTCGCCCATCGAGACCGGTTATCCAGCTCTCACCTGCGATTTCAGAATCGAAGGTTGCGGAATGGTCACGACGGGGTAGAGTTCCCGTCACAACGGATGCCGAAACGTTACAAACTTCGGTCACCGGGAAATCCGAACCCTCGGACATCGCGGGTTTCGGCCGGACCGGCAGCACGTTCGCGACGCGGCGGCCTTCGTTCACCAATGTAGTCGGACGCTAGGACGAAGCTTTGTCGCAGCACCGGGTAGGCCCCAGTTCCATTACGGTCGAGAGCCTTATCGGCGATGGCGTGACGGGTCGGCCGACGCGGCACCGCGCCGAGTCGCAGGCCGAGCGGGTCCGCGCGGCC
>NZ_BDCF01000061.1 GCF_001613365.1 Nocardia xishanensis NBRC 101358 | reverse complement strand
GCGGGCGCGAGAACCTCGGCCCGGTGCCGGAACCGCGACGCGCGCAGGACGCCGCCGAGCGGGTCGGGCAGCGCGTCCGGCACCCCGTTCTCGGTCCACAGCAGCAGACCGGCCCCTGGCGACCACAGTCCGTGCAGCATCCGCCCATCCAATCAGGCGGGTCCGACATCTCGGCGCCGCGCTGTCCTGGATTTCTGGCGCCGGCCGGAACATACTGGGATATCCGCTGGTCACAACCGAGAACCCCACTGAGTCTCAAGGAAAGCGGAGGGCAGCAGCATGACAATTCTGCTCCAGGTAACCGAGCAGAGCTTCTCGCCTACAACGCCGTGGGAACGGCGCAAATTCACCTTCGTCAACGCCGCGAAGATCGTCGGGATGCGTCTCGACGGTGTGGGCGGCGTGTGGATCGACCTGTCACGTCCGGGGGAATCACAGCACCTGGCCCAGGTCCCGGACCCGCACGAGGCGATCACCTTCCTGCTCACCACCTTCGCCAAGATCGCCGAGTGCGAGGAGCGCGGCGGCTCCTGGCTGATCGGGCACGACGGGACGCAGACCGAGTCGATCGCGGCCACCAGATTCCCGCCGCGAGCGACCGAGGTCGCGGGCGACGACCTGCTGGCGCGCGCCTGGTTGTGAGGACGCGTCCGCCGTACAACTGATCGGCTCGCTTTTCGCAAGACCCGCGAATGTCGGTGCACACGAGTACAAGTGGCATCGTGCGTGCGGACATTCGGGGTCGATCGCTCGCGCCGCTGGTCGCGGCGCTGCTGCTCGCGGCCTGCGGCGGGTGGTCCGCCGGACCGGTCGCGCCCGCACCGGGCAGTCCGAGCAGGGCCGAGCTCGAACAGTTGCTCGCCGAGGTCAGGGTGATCGCCGAGCGACCGCGGCCCGGCGGCTACGAGCGCGGCTGCCGCGACGGAGACGGCTGCGTCTTCGGGCCGTCGTGGACCGACGACCACGACGGCGCAGGCGGGCACGACGGCTGCGATACCCGCAACAACGTGCTCGCCGCCCAGCTCACCGACGTGCGCTTCCGGGATGGCACCCGCGACTGCGTCGTCGTGTCGGGCACCCTCGATGACCCGTACACCGGTGAGCGCGGCGCCTTCCGCAAGGCCGACGCGCACGCCGTGCAGATCGACCACGTCTACCCGCTGGCCGCCGCCTGGGACATGGGCGCGTCCACCTGGCCGACGCAGCGGCGCGTGCGGTTCGCCAACGACGTCGAGACCAATCTGCTGGCCACCTCGGCGCGCGTCAACCAGGCCAAGGGCGACGGCACACCCTCGGAGTGGTTGCCGCCGTCGCGCGCGAGCCACTGCTTCTACGCGGGCCGCTACCTCACCGTCGCGGTGCGCTACGACCTGCCCGTCACCGCCGCGGACGACGCCGCACTGCGCGATGTCGCCCGCAGCTGTCCGTGAGGCGCGTCCGTGGCGTCCCGATGGTCCGCTCGATCGCGACGAGGGAAATCCGCGCGCCCGTACTGCACAAGCCGGGTTCGTCTCAGGGAGCTACTGTGCGCCCGTCGCGACCTGTCGCTTGGGATCGTTGGACCACTGCGACCAAGAACCCGGGTACAGCGCGGCCTCCACGCCCGCGACCGCCAACGCGGCGACCTGGTGGGCGGCGGTGATGCCGGAGCCGCAGTAGACCGCGACCGGGCCGGAGCCGAATCCGGCGAAGCGCTCGCGCAATTCGGCCGCGGCGCGGAAGCGTCCGTCCGCGTCGAGATTCTCGGCGGTCGGCGCGCTCACCGCGCCCGGGATGTGCCCGGCCTTGGGATCGACCGGCTCGACCTCGCCGCGATACCGCTCGCCCGCGCGGGCGTCGAGCAGCACGCCCTTCCATTTGGCGACGGCATCGGCGTCGACCACCGGAAGCCTGCCGGGCCGCAGCTCGACGTCGCCGGGCTCCGGGTCGGGTTCGGCGCCGGAGACGAGTTCGCCGCCCTCGCTCGTCCAAGCGGGCAGGCCACCGTCGAGGATGCGGACGTCGTCGAGACCGGCCCAGCGCAGCAGCCACCACGCCCGCGCGGCCGCCATGCCGCCGGTCGCGTCGTAGACGACCACCGGGTCGCCGGTGCGGATGCCCCAGCTGCGCGCGCACTTCTCCAGCTGCCCGATATCGGGCAGCGGATGCCGTCCGCGGGCGGGCGAGGGCGGTGCGGCCAGTTCGGTCTCCAGATCGACGAAGACCGCGCCGGGAATGTGCCCGTCGAGGTAGTGCTGCGGCCCGTCGGGATCGCCCAGCGCCCAGCGCACGTCGAGTAGGCGAAACCGCCTGTCCGCCAATGCTTGCCGAAGGTCCCCCGCAGAGATCAGTACCGCGCTCAACCCAGCTCCTCGTCCAGTTTCCCTCGCGCGCCGACCCTCTCACACTACGCATCGCGCGCCGCTGATGTGCGCACTCGCGCGACATACCCGCCGGTAGGAACCGTGCGCGAAGTCGGTCCAGTTTCCGGGCACTGGCCGGTGACACGCCGTGTGACCAGCGGCAGTATCCGGATGATGAGCAAGGTTTCCGCACCCGACGACCTCGAGACCGCGCCACAGGACGCGACCGCCGCCGGGCTCGCGCAGCCGCTCGGGGCGGGCGTGGTGACGGCGCTGGTCGGGTTCACCAGTTCGTTCGCGGTGGTGCTGAGCGGGTTGACGGCGGTCGGCGCGACCTCGGCACAGGCCGCGTCCGGACTGCTCGCGCTGTGTGTCACCCAGGGCGTCGGAATCGTCCTGCTCAGTTACCGCTATCGCATGCCGATCACATTGGCCTGGTCGACGCCCGGCGCCGCGCTGCTCGCGGGAGCGGGCACGATCGCGGGCGGCTGGCGGGCCGCGCTCGGAGCTTTCGCGCTGACCGGCGTGCTGATCGTGATCACCGGACTGTGGCAGCGGCTCGGGAACCTGGTCGCCGCGATTCCGGTCGAGATCGCGCAGGCCATGCTCGCGGGTGTGCTGCTGCCGCTGTGCCTCGCGCCGGTGCGGGCGGTGGCGACCAGCCCCGCGGTGGTGGTCCCGGTGATCGTGGTGTGGCTGGTTCTGCAACGGTTCGCCAAACGCTGGGCGGTGATCGCGGCGTTTTGCGTCGCCGCCGCCGGCGCGGGCCTGAGCATCGTCGCCGAGCATCGCGACCTCGATTTCGCCGCGATGGCGCCGACGGTGGAAATCGGCCTGCCGCAGTGGAATTGGCAGGCGATGATCGGCATCGCGATCCCGCTCTACATCGTCACCATGGCCTCGCAGAACATCCCTGGCACCGCGGTGATGCGGTCGTTCGGCTACCGGGTGCCGTGGCGGGCGGCCATGACCGTCACGGGTGTCGGCACCATCCTCGGCGCGCCCGCGGGCGGACACACGATCAACCTGGCCGCGATCAGCGCCGCCTTGTCCGCCGCGCCGGCCGCGCACCCGGACCCGAAGCGACGCTGGCTCGCGGCCTGCACCGCGGGCGTCGCCTACGTGCTGCTCGCACTCGGCTCCGCGGCCCTGGTCACCCTGGTCGCCGCCGCGCCGGAGGGCACGCTGGAGACGGTGGCCGGGCTGGCGCTGCTCGCGACGCTTGCCGCGGCGCTGGCGGGCGCACTGCGTGCCGAAGAGCACCGCGAGGCGGGCGTGATCACCTTCCTCGTCGCCGCCTCCGGCGTCGGATTCCTCGGCGTCGGCCCCGCGTTCTGGGCCCTGATCGCGGGCCTGATCGTGCGCTCGGCACTGCGCACGCGTACCGCGGCTACCGGCTGAGCAGCGTGAGCGGGTCTTCCAGGAGACCGGCGGTGGTGGCGAGAAAGCGCGCGGCCAGTTCGCCGTCGATCATGCGGTGGTCGAAGCTGATGCCGAGCGTGGTCACCCACCGGACGGCCAGCTCGTCGCGAAACACCCAGGGCCGCCGTGCGATCGACCCGAGGCACAGGATCGCGGCCTCGCCGGGGTTGACCAGCGGCACCGCTGACTCGACACCGAAGACCCCGACATTCGTGATCGTGAAGGTGCCGCCGCGCAGGTCGGCCGGTGTCGCCGAGCCGGAGCGCGCGGTCTCGGCCAGCCAGCCGATCTCGCGGCACAGGTCGCGCAGGCCGAGCGTTTGCGCCTCTTTGAGATTGGGCACGAGCAGGCCGCGGCCGGTGGCCACCGCGATGCCGAGATTCACGTAGTGCTTGGTGACGATCTGCTGATTCGCTTCGTCCCAGTAGGCGTTCACGCCGGGGAACTCCGCGATGGCGGCCAGCGCCGCCTTGGCGACCAAGGCCAGCGGCGTGAGGGTGAGTCCGGCAAAGGATTTGGTGGTGCGCAGGTGATCGAGCAGCTCCATCGACGCGGTGCAGTCGAGCGTGACGAAGGCGCTGGCCTGCGGGATCGTCCGGGCGCTCGCCGACATGGCCGCAGCGGTGCGCTTGCGGATGCCGCTGACGGGTGTGCGTTCCTCGCGGACCGAGGGACGAATGACGCCCGCGTTCTGATCCGACACCGACGGCGCGACGCTTGTCACGGGCGCGAGATCGGTCCGTGGCACGGAGGGCCGCGGCGGTGAGACGGGCACCGCGCCGCGCACGTCGTCGACCGTGACCGCGCCGTTCGGGCCGGAACCGGCGACGAACCACAGGTCGATGCCGAGTTCCTTGGCCAGTTTGCGAGCGGCGGGCGTCGCCGCGGCACGCGTTTCCGGCGCGGGCCTGCGCCTGCGCGACTCGGCTTCGCCCTCGGGCCCGTAACCGACGAGCACCGACCTGCGGCCGTTACCGTCCGCGGTGTCGGGTCCGGGCGAGGCCGACGCCTCGGCTTCGGTCTGGACGGCGGCCACCGGCGACTGGGGCGACGCGATCCGCACCCGGATCAGCGGCGCGCCCACCTCGACCGTCTCCCCCGGCTCGGCGAGCAACTCCTCGACCCGGCCCGCGAACGGCGAGGGCAGCGCGACCACGGCCTTGGCGGTCTCCACTTCCGCGATGGTCTGATTCAGCTCGACATCGTCGCCGACGGCCACCGACCAGGACACCACCTCGGCCTCGGCGAGTCCCTCTCCGAGATCCGGGAGCCGGAATTCCAGTACGTGGCCGTCGTCTTCCACGGGAGCGCCTCTCGGATCGGATCGATGGTCAGGCGGCGAGCGAACGATCGACCGCGGCGAGGATGCGATCGGCGTCGGGCAGGTGGTGCTTCTCGAGCTTAGCCGGGGGGTAGGGGATGTCGAACCCGCCGACGCGCAGCACCGGCGATTCCAGGTGATAGAAGCAGCGTTCGGTGATCCTGGCCGCGATCTCGGCGCCGAGCCCGCCGAAGACGGGCGCCTCGTGCACCACGACCAGCCTGCCGGTCTTGCCGACCGATTCCTCGATGGTGTCGAAATCGATCGGCGCGAGGCTGCGCAGGTCGATGACCTCGATCGAATGCCCTTCCTCCGCAGCGATTTTCGCGGCCGTCAACGCCGTGGCGACGGTGCCGCCGTACGCGACGAGGGTGGCGTCCTCGCCGGTGACGCAGACGCGGGCCCGATCCATCGGCAGCTCGGGCGGGGCGTCGAAATCGACGTCGGCCTTGTCCCAGTAGCGCCGCTTCGGCTCGAAGAAGACGACCGGGTCGTCCAGCGCGATCGCTTGGCGCACAAGGTGATACGCGTCAGCGGGGTTGCTCGGCGAGACCACACGCAGCCCGGCGGTGTGCGCGAAGTACGCCTCCGGCGATTCCGAATGATGCTCCACCGAGCCGATGCCGCCGCCGAACGGGATGCGAATCGTGATGGGCGCGATCACCTTTCCCTTGGTGCGGTAGTGGATCTTGGCGACCTGGGAGACGATCTGGTCGAACGCCGGGTAGACGAACCCGTCGAACTGGATCTCGCAGACCGGGCGATATCCGCGCAGCGCCATACCGAAAGCCGTTCCGACGATGCCGGATTCGGCCAGCGGTGTGTCCACGACGCGGTGGTCGCCGAAGTCCTTCTGCAACGTGTCGGTCACCCGGAAGACGCCGCCGAGCTTGCCGATGTCCTCGCCCATGAGCACGACCTTCGGATCGTCCTCCAGCGCCCGGCGCAGCCCGGTGTTCAGCGCGTTGGCGAAGGTGGTGATCATGGGCGTGCTCCTTCCGGTCGTGCGGAGGAAGGACCGGGGTCGCCGGTCAGGTACTCCGCGTATTCCCGCCGCTGTTGGTCGAGCAGCGGATGCGCTGTCGCGTAGACGTGGTCGAACAGCTCCATCGGCCCCGGGTCGGGCATCTCGATGGTCGCGCTGCGCACCTGCCGCGCGACGTCGTCGGCGTGCGCGGCGACCCGGCGTTCCCAGTCCTCGTCGAGCAGACCCTCCCGTTCCAGCAGCCTGTGCACCCGGTCGATCGGATCGCGGCGCTTCCACTCCTCGGTCTCGGCCGCGGAGCGGTAGCGGGTCGGGTCGTCGGCGGTGGTGTGCGGGCCCATCCGGTAGGTGAGCGCCTCGATGAAGGACGGCCCGCCGCCCGAGCGCGCCCGCGCCACGGCCTGCCTGGTCACCGCGAGCACGGCGAGCACATCGTTCCCGTCGACCTGCACGCCGGGCATGCCGTACCCGTACGCGCGCAGCGCGATCGGCGTCGCGCTCTGCACCCGCACGGGCGCGCTGATCGCCCAGTGGTTGTTCTGGCAGAAGAAGACCACCGGCGCGCTCCAGCTCGCGGCGAAGCCGAGCGCCTCGGCGATGTCGCCCTGGCTGGTCGCGCCGTCACCGAAGTAGGCGATGGTGGCGATCTCGGCATCGTCCAGGTGCGCGGCGTAGGCGTATCCGGTGGCGTGCAGGCCCTGCGAGCCGACGACGATATTCGGGTTGGTCATGTTCACCGCGCCCGGATCCCAGCAATAGTGCGCAACGCCGCGCCACAGCCGGGTGAGGTCGGCGGGCGAGACACCGCGGCAGTAGGCGACGGCGGCTTCGCGGTAGCTACAGAACACGTAGTCGTCGGGATGCAGTGCGCGCGCCGAGCCGACCTGGGCGGCTTCCTGGCCGAGCAGCGGCGGCCACAGGCCGAGCTGTCCCTGGCGCTGCAAGGCGGTCGCCTCGACGTCGATGCGGCGGGTGACCACCATGTCCTCGTAGAGCGCGCGCAGCTGGTCCGGTCCGACGTCGGCGACGAGAGCGGCGTGCTTGCGATCGAGAACGCGGCGGCCGTCGGGCTGGATCAACTGCACCGGGTATGCGGGCTTCTCAGCCATGACCGCTCGCCTCCTCATCTGCGCCGAGCACGAATGTGTCCTACCTCACAGCATCCACGAGAAAGCGGTCTGCGCAAGTGACCGGCACCCGAATGAGCAGAATGCTCAAATCGGCCCGGCCGAGTGGTGTCATACTGCGTTGTATGTCCAGTAAGGAACCCGTCGACGCCACGTTGGACGCCACCGACGCGCGCCTGCTGCTGGAGCTGGTCGCCAACCCGAGGGCGACCGGCGTGGAACTGGCCAACCGCCTCGGCCTGTCCCGCAACACCGTGCAGGCGCGGCTGTCGCGGTGGGAGGCCAGCGGCGTGCTCGGGAGCTTCGAACGACGGGTGGAGCCAAGGGCGCTGGGGTATCCGCTCGCCGCGTTCGTCGCGGTGGTCGTCGATCAGCACCAATTGGATTCGGTGGTGGACGAACTCGCCGAAGTCCCCGAGGTCACCGAGGTGTGCGGCATGACGGGGCTCACCGACCTGACCGTCCGTGTCGTCGCTCAGGACGCCGACGACCTCTATCGAATCGCCGGGCAGATCCTCAAGATCCCGGGTGTCGAGCGCACCAATATGGCGCTGGTGATGCGGGAACTGGTGGGTCCACGCACCGCGCCGCTGCTGGATCGACTGGCCGGAAGCAGCTGAGCTACGGCTGCGCCGCGCCCGCCGCTCTGCGGCCATGCGTATGGTGCGGGCATGGAGATTTCCGGCAAGGTCGCGATCGTCACGGGGGCGGGCGCTGGGATCGGGGCGGCGCTGGCGCGGCGGCTCGCCGAGCGCGGAGCCCGCGTCGTGGTCGCCGACCTGGACGCGCAATCGGCCGCTGCGGTGGCGGAATCCCTTGGTGCGCAAGCCGTTTCCGTGGGCGGAGACGTCTCCGACGAGCGCGTGATCCAGGCGCTGATCGACCGCGCCGAAGCCGAATTCGGCCCGGTGGACCTGTATTTCGCCAATGCGGGTATCGGCGGCGGGCCCGGCCTCGACAGCACCGACGCGCAGTGGTCGGCCGCGCTCGAGGTGAACGTGCTCGCCCATGTTCGCGCCGCTCGCCTGCTCGTTCCCGGCTGGTCGGCGCGCGGCGAGGGGTACTTCGTCGTCACGGCCTCGGCCGCGGGCCTGCTCACCCAGATCGGCTCGGCACCGTACTCGGTCACCAAACACGCCGCCGTCGGCTTCGCCGAATGGCTCTCGGTCACCTACGGGGACAGCGGGATTCGGGTCAGCTGCGTCTGCCCGATGGGCGTCGACACCAAGTTGCTACACGGCGATCTGATTCCCGGCGACGAGGCGGCCGCCGCATTCGCGATCAAGGCGGTCACCACGGCGGGCGCGGTGCTCTCGCCCGAGGAGGTCGCCGACGTCGTGCTCGCGGGCGTCGAGGCGGAGCAGTTCCTGATCCTCCCCCACCCAGAGGTACTGGAGATGTATCGCCGCAAGGGCGCCGATTACGACCGGTGGCTGGCGGGCATGCGCCGATTCCAGACCGCGTTGCGCGGGTAGCCCGCACTGATCATCGACACCGGTCTCGGCGGCGACCCGGACGACGCGATCGCGCTCCAGCTCCGGATCACCGTTGGCGTCGTCAGTCCGTGACGAGCTCGGCGGCCGCGGTGCGGATCACCTCGGGGATCTCGACCGGCTTGCGCGTCTCGGAGTCCACGTAGACGTGCACGAAGACGCCCGTCGCCGCGAGCTCGAGCGAGCCGTCCGCGTCGCGGAAGATCGCCAGATCGTAGGTGATGCTCGAGCGGCCGAGCCGGGAGATGCGCAGCCCGACCTGGAGCTGGTCGGGGAAACTGATCGAGCCGAGGTACTGGCACGAGGTCTGCGCGACCACGCCGAGCGCGGGCAGTTCCCTGATGTCGGTGCCGGTCGCGTGCATCAACCAGGCGTTCACCGCGGTGTCGAAGTACGAGTAGTACGTCACGTTGTTCACGTGACCGTAGTGGTCGTTGTCCGCCCACCGGGTCGGCACCGGCCAGAGCACGGGATACTGCTGCGTCACCCGGCCGACGATAGCTCAGCGGGGGCGGCGCCCTGCCGGTGGTCGCGCGGACTGACCCCGAAGTGGCGTTTGAAGGCGGCGCTGAGCGCGAACGCCGATCCGTAGCCGACCTGGCGCGCGATCGCCTCGATGGTGGCGTCCGATTCCTGGAGGAGATCGGCCGCGAGCGCGAGGCGCCATTCGGTGAGGAAGGCCATCGGCGGTTCGCCCACCAGATCGGTGAACCGCCGGGCCAGCGCCGCGCGCGACACCCCGACCGCCTCGGCGAGGCTCGCGACGGTCCAGCCGTGCGCCGGATTGTGCTGGAGCAGGCGCAGGGCCTTGCCGACCAGCGGATCGCTGTAGGCGTGGTACCACGCGGGTGCGTCGTTGCGGGCGAACCAGGCGCGCAGCGCGGCGATCAGCACCACGTCGAGGAGCCGGTCGAGCACCGCGCCCTGGGCGGGCTGATCCTTGGTGGCCTCGTCGGCGAGAACGTCGAGCAGGCGGCTGTCGAAATCGCCGTGCGGCAGTACCGCGATGGGCGGGAGGGCACGTAGCAGACGCTGGCTCGCCGCACCGGCGGACTCGTAGGTTCCGGTGACCATCATGGTGGCGCCCTCGGGGTCGGTTCCCCATTGACGGACGCCGAGACTCAATGTCTCGCAGAGGATTTCACCGTCCGGAGTCTTGGTGACCTGACCGGGGTGGATGATGATCTGCGGCGGCGTCGCCGGATCGTCGGCCACGGTGTAGGGGTGCGGGCCGCGGAAGACGGCGACATCGCCCGCGTGCAGTTGGCGCGGCTCGCTTGTTGCCGAAACCTTGCTCGCCTCTTGCGATTTCGACTTCGCTTCGGGTGCGGGCCGGTCCGGGACGATCCACGCGGTGCCACGGATCATCGACAGCACGGTGAGCGGCGCTTCGTCCTCGATGCGCAACGACCACGGCGGATCGAGCAGCGAGCACATCAGGAACGCGCCCCTGGCGCGTGGGCCTTCGAGCAGACTGGCGAGCGCATCCACGTGTTCACAGTAGACGCGGACGCATGGTCCGAGCGGCTGAACCGTGTTCCGGCTCGACTCCCGGCGATGTACTTGGTTCATGCAAAGCAACGACAACGCCGAGCCCCGCATCCTCCTCACCGGAGGCACCGGTAAGACCGGTTCCCGGGTGGCGGCCCGGCTCGTGGCGGGCGGCCACGAGGTCCGCGTCGGTCCCGTGCCGCGGAGATTCCGTTCGACTGGACGGACCGCGCCACCTGGGGGCCCGCGCTGACCGATGTGATCTCGCCGCACCGGACGCTCCGGACGTCATCAGGGCGTTCAGCGCGGCGGCCGCGGCCGGTGGCGTGCGCAAGCTGGTGCTGTTGTCCGGACGCGGCGAGCCGGAGGCGCTGGAAGGCGAGCGGATCGTACGGAAATCCGGGCCGGAACTCCGCCGTCACGGATGGCGTGCGGCGCGCGCTCGGGCGCGAGGGCAAGGATTTCAGCGAGTACGTCGCCGAGACCGCGCGGGCCGGTGTGTGGGCGGTGCCGCAGGTGCCCGTTCGGTGAGCGCGGCTCGACGCCGGACGCCCTCGAATACTCGGCGACGGCAAGAGGCTTCGTCTGGGAGGCAACGCCGCCTCGGCTGACGGCTCGATCGGCCCCGTGAAGCGATCCACCGGAATAGCGGATGGCGAAAACCGGTTGAAAATGTAAGGACAGGAATGTGCCCACCCGCGGACGTGGAGTTCAACGGCGAGCGCCGCGCATCCGGATCAGCTCGGGCCAACGGTGTCCCGGACCGGTTCCGCGGGCGGGTGCTGAGGGGGAGGGTCCTCGGCCGGGGCGACGACACCCGCCTGCCAGGCGCAGAGCAGAACCGCGATGAGCGGGACCACCATGGCGGTGGTGAGAGGGATCAGTTCGGTGAGCCAGCCGATGATGGCGGGGCCCGCGAGCAGGCCGAGATAGCCGAGACCGAAGACGTGGGACATGTCGGTGGCGGCGGTGCGGGTGCCCAGATTGCCCGCGGCCGTGAATATCTGCGGGACGCTGCCGGAGAGACCGAGGCCGCAGAGCGCCCAACCGGTCAGCGTCAGCGGCGTGAAGGGCGAGAACATGATGAGGCCGAGGCCGAGGGCGGCGAGGAGGGTTCCGTAGCGGACCACGGCGACCCGGCCGAACGCGCCGCTGACCCGGTCGGCGGCGAAGCGGCCCGCGGTCATGGTCACCGAGAACGCGCCGAACGCCAGCGCGGCGGTGGCTTGGTCGACGCCGAGGTGTTCGCGCATGTGCAGGGTGCTCCAGTCGGCGGCGACGCCTTCCGTGAGCAGCACCGCGAAGGCGAGCGCGGCCAACGCCAGCACCTTGCGCCCGTGCCCGGGTTCCGGGACGTCGGCGGCGTCCTCGGTGTGCGCGGGGCCGATCACTTCCGAGCCGGGCGGCTCCGGCGGGTGCGGCGTGGCGGGGCCGGGCAGCAGGCGCGGAACGCTCGCGGCCAGCAGCGCCAGGCACGCCACCGAGGCCAGGACGAGCGTGACGCGCACGTCCCAGCCCGCGCGCAGGGCGGCGGCGCCCAGCAGTGAGCCGAGCAGTCCGCCGCCGGAGAACAGCGCGTGGAACGCCGACATGATCGGACGCCCATAGGCTCGCTCGACCTGCACCGCTTGGGCATTCATCGAGACGTCCAACGCGCCGTTGCCGAACCCGAAGCAGGCCAGCGCCGAACCCAGCGACACCGGGCCGGTCGCGAATCCAGGACCGAGCACGGCCACCGACGCTATGAACGCGGCGGCGCCGACCAGCCTGCTGCTGCCGAACCGGTCGGCGAGCGGCCCCGCGATCCGCATGCCGACGATGCCCGCACCCGCCATGAGCAGAATGAACATGCCCAACGTCGAATGGGAAACCCCGGTCCGATCGGTGATCACCGGGATGTGCACGACCCACATCGCCAGCAGGAATCCGTTCAGACCGAATACCGTGAACACCGCACCCCGCGCGAGGCGCGTCCGCCCGTCGACCGTCATGGCTGACACCACCTCGACGGTACCTGGGCGTCGCGCGAGGGGTGCTGATTCTCCACCGCACGGGCTCCTACAGATACATGCCCGAATCCGGCCGGGCCGCGGCGGTGTCGATGCGAGCCGCGCCGTGTCGCAGGGCGAGGAGTTCGGCGAGCGAGACGCCCTCGTCGGGAATGGTGGCGGAGGATGGGCCGAGCCAGCGGCGTGCTTCGGCGGCCGAGAGGCGGCCGATCTCCAGTTGCGCCAGGCAGCGGCCGGGGCGGGTGACGGCGGGGTGCAGGCGGGACAGGTCCTCGTTGGTGGTGATGGCGACGAGCACGTCGCGGCCTTGGCCGAGCATGCCGTCGGTGAGGTTGAGCAGTCGGGAAAGACCCTGGCCCGCGGACGCTTTCGCTTCGGCCCTGATGAGCTCGTCGCAGTCCTCCAGCACCAGCAGCCGCCAGCGGCGGCGTTCGCCGTCGACTTCGGTGGCGGCCGACATGAGGTAACCGGGCTGGCTGAACAGCATCTCCGGATCCAGCACGCAGTCGACCTGGCACCACGACTCCCACGCCCTGGCCAACGCGCGCAACGCCGTGGTCTTCCCGGTGCCGGGCGGGCCGTGCAGCAGAAGCAGCCGACCGCGAATGTCGTTCGGCGACATGGCCATCAGCCGGTCCAGTGCGGCGGCGGCCAGATCCGGGTAATTGCGGCGGATATCCGACCAGACCGGTGTCTCGATGTCGTGTTGCCGCCGCCGCGGACCGTGCTGTCCGTGCAGGTACCAGAATCCCATCTCGATGCCGTCGTCCACTGGGGACGGCTCCTCGGCGTCCCGGATCGATTCGGCCAGGATGTCGTTCGCCAGTTCGTCGGTGACGGCCGTGACCTCGACCACCGCGGACCGGTCGGCCCAGCGGTCGGCGCGCAGCGTCCATCCGTCGCCGACCACGAGGATCGAGCGGCTGTTGTCCTCCTCGATGGCGCGGGCCACTCGCGAACCCGCCGGGCGCAGCGGCGCGTCGACGCGCACGCGTTCGAGCTGCTTCTTGCGGTAGCGGGCCTGATCGCCGCGCACGAACGGGGTCAGCGCGAGCACGTCGAGCACATCGCGCGGTGAGTAGTACGAATCCAGTGCGACGGACCACCGCAGGCTCTCGGCCGGATCGGCCGGACCCGTCTCGGGCCCGATCAATCGAAGTGGTTCCTTGCGTTCCAACATTCCGACCATGTTCGGCGTGTCGGACCGGTGGCGTCCACCGAATTAACCCGCGACGGAACGAAACGGCCCCTCGCTCCACCGGAGCGAGGGGCCGCCGTACTGCGTGTTCACCGCGCCTCGAGCGCTACAGCGCCTTCAGTTCCTCGGTGACGGCGCCGACGGACTTCTTGGCGTCGCCGAACAGCATCGAGGTGGTGTCGGCGTAGAACAGCGGGTTGTCGATGCCGGCGAAGCCGGAGTTCATCGACCGCTTGAGCACGATCACCGACTTGGCCTGGTCGACGTTGAGCACCGGCATGCCGTAGATCGGGCTGGAGGCATCCTCGCGGGCGGCCGGGTTGGTGACGTCGTTGGCGCCGATGACCAGGGCGACGTCGGTGCGGCCGAACTCGCCGTTGATGTCGTCCATTTCCTTCATCGCGTCATAGGAGACCTCGGCCTCGGCCAGCAGGACGTTCATGTGTCCGGGCATGCGACCGGCGACCGGGTGGATGGCGTATTTGACCTCCACACCCTTCTTCTCGAGCAGCTCGGCCATCTCCTTGACCGCGTGCTGGGCCTGGGCGACGGCCATACCGTAGCCGGGGACCACGATCACCTGGTTGGCGTAGGCCATCTGGATCGCGGCGTCCGCGGCCGAGGTGGCCTTGGCCTGCTTCTGCTCACCGCCACCCGCGCCGGGTGCGGTGCCGCCGCCACCGAATCCACCCGCGACGATGGCGGGGATGGAGCGGTTCATGGCCTTGGCCATCAGGTTGGTCAGGATCGAACCGGACGCGCCGACGATCATGCCCGCCACGATCATCGCGGTGTTGTTCAACGCCAGACCCGCCGCCGCGGCCGACAGACCGGTGAGCGCGTTGAGCAGGGAGATGACCACGGGCATGTCCGCGCCGCCGATGGGCAGCACCACCATCAACCCGAGCACACCGGCGGCCAGGAGCAGCAGAACCATCCACCACCAGGGTGCGCCACCGTCGGCGGCGCCGATGCCGATGACCACCGCCGCGGCGATCGCGACCACCAGCAGCAGCAGGTTCAGCGGCTGCTGGAGGCGGCCGATGCCGATCGGCTTGCCGGGCAGGATCTCCTGGAGCTTTCCGAAGGCGATCAGCGAGCCCCAGAACGAGACCGAACCGATGATCGCGGCGAACAGCGAGCCGACGATGATGTGCACGGTCGGTTCCTCACCGTGCTGGAAGTTCGAGAAGCCGGTGGTGTCGAGGAATTCGGCCCACGCGATGAGCGCGACCGTGCCACCGCCGACACCGTTGAACGCGGCCACCAGCTGCGGCATCGCGGTCATCTTGGTGAACCGCGCCGGTGGCACACCGAGCGCGACACCGACCACGAGTCCGGCGACGATGATGATCCAGTTGCTGGTGTCGCGCACCGCGATCAGCGTCGCGACGACCGCGATGCCCATACCCACCGCGGCGATCCAGTTGCCACGCACCGCGGTCTTCGGGCCGGTCAGACCCATCAGACCGTAGATGAACAGCGAGAACGCGACGATGTAGAGGATGTTGACCAAGTTGTCCATAGCGTTACTCGCCCGCCTTCTCGACCGCGGCGACCGGCTTCTTGGCCTTGAACATGCCCAGCATCCGGTCGGTCACCACGAAACCACCGACCACGTTCAAGGTTCCGAACACCAGCGCGACGAACAGAATGATCTGGATGCCGATCGAGGGATCCTCCACCCGGCCCAACGTCACCAACGCACCCAAAACGACGATGCCATGAATGGCGTTGGTACCCGACATCAGCGGGGTGTGCAGGGTGTTGGGGACCTTGGAGATGACGGCGAAACCGACGAACCCGGACAGCACCAGGATCGCGATGTTCGCCAACAGTTCGGTATACATCAGTTCACCTCACGAGTGACGCAGGAATCGGCCAGCACCTGATCCTCGAAGTCGGGGGCCACCTTGCCGTCGACCAGCATCAGCTCCAACAGGGCCGCGATGTTCTTGGAGTACAACTCCGAGGCGTGCTCGGGCATGGTCGCGGGCAGGTTCAGCGGCGAGGCGATGGTGACGCCGTGCTTGACCACGGTCTCACCGGGCTCCGTCAGCTCGCAGTTACCGCCGGTCTCACCGGCCAGGTCCACGATCACGCTGCCCGGCTTCATGCCCTCCACCGCGGCGGCGGTCACCAGTCGCGGCGCGGGGCGACCCGGCACGAGCGCGGTGGTGATCACCACGTCGAAGCCCTTGATCGCGTCCTCGAGCGCCTGCTGCTGCTTCGCCTTCTCTTCCTCGGTCAGCTCACGCGCGTAACCGCCCTCACCGGCGGCGTCGATACCCAGATCCAGCCACTGCGCACCGACCGAACGCACCTGATCGGCGACCTCGGGACGCACGTCGTAACCGGTGGTGCGGCCACCGAGCCGCTTGGCCGTGGCGAGCGCCTGCAACCCGGCGACGCCGACGCCGAGCACCAGCACGGTCGCGGGCTTCACGGTGCCCGCCGCGGTGGTCAGCATCGGGAAGAAGCGAGTCGACTCCGACGCGGCCAAAAGTACGGCCTTGTATCCGGCGACATTCGCCTGGGACGACAGGGCGTCCATCACCTGCGCGCGCGAGATACGCGGAATCGCCTCGACCGCGAAAGCCTGCACCCCCGCCGACTTCAGCGCCGCGATCTGGTTGTCGGCGTTGCGCGGGGCGAGGAATCCGATCAGCGTCTGCCCGCCCGACAGCTTGGCCACCTCGGCGTCGCTCGGCGGGGCCACCTTCACGACCACCTCGGCCGACCAGGGATCGCCGATGGTCGCACCGGCGGCCTCGTAGGCCTCGTCGGGAATGAGCGCATTCAGTCCGGCGCCGGCTTCCACGACCACATCGACACCCTGCTTGAGCAGCGCCGGAATGATCTTGGGCACCAAAGCGACACGCCGCTCGCCCGCGTTGGACTCGCGAACGACTCCGACACGCGCTCCGCGCGGCGACGAGTCGCCAACGTTTTGCGTTGTCTCCACTGTCAGACTTCCTTCTCGTGCTGGCTGTTGGCCACCGACCGATGTCCGGACGAAGTTACTCGCGAGTAAGTTCGTCGAAAATCCTCGCAACTGTACCCGGCTCGCGGTGAGCGTAGCTGAGATGCCGGTCACAGGGCGTGGTCGAATTCCGCCCATATGCCGGATTTGCACCGCTTCACCGCAGCTCGTCGGCACCTCCGTTCCCATCACGCCGCGGCGCTCGCCTCGACTGCGATACTCGTCCGCGCAGGTGAGCGCCACAAGAACGAACCCAGAGGTCTCTTACTTACCGGGACGTCAGCGAACTGGTCAGGCGCTCGAGACCGAGTCGCGGAGTGACGGGCGTCATGTTCGACGGAGGGCTCGGGGTGTTCCACACCACTCTTACGCCGTATGGTCGCGGGTGTGAACGACTGCGTCTTCTGCCGCATCGTGGCGGGCGAAGCTCCGGCGACCAAGGTCTACGAGGACGATCTGCTGTGCGCGTTCCTCGATATCCGCCCCGTCGCGCGCGGGCACACACTCATCGTGCCGAAACGGCACGCGACGGAGTTGGAGGATCTCGACGCCGATGTCGGCGCGCTGGTCTTCCGTGCCGGGCACCGGATCGCGCTGGCCATGCGACGAAGCAGCCTCGCCGCCGACGGCGCCAATCTCGTGCTCAACGACGGCAGAGCCGCGTTCCAAACCGTGCCGCACATCCACCTGCACGTCATCCCGCGCAGGCACGGCGACAAGCTCAGTTTCGCCAAGGGCTTCCTGCTGCGCAGGCCGCACGACCCGCAGAGCACCGCCGACGCCATCCGGACGGGCCTGGCGACGCTGGCGCGTCAGGACGACACCGAGGGCTTCGGCACCCAGGAAGGAATGCAGGCATGACCGACCGGACGATAGACCGCGCCGAGCTGACCGCGCTGCTGGCCGAACAGTGGGAGGCCATCGCGGCGCTGGTCGCCGACCTGGACGAAAACCGATGGCGCACACCGACACGGCTGCCGGGCTGGACCGTGTTCGACGTGGTCGCGCACGTGGTCGGCACCGAATCGTGGCTGCTCGGCGAGAAGCCGCCGCCGCACGACCCGATGCGCGAGAAGACCGACGTCCGGTCGCTGCCGCACGTCCGCAACGAGACCGCGGTGCTCAACGAGATCTGGGTCGACCGGCTGCGCCCGCTGCCCGGCGCGCGACTGCTGGAACTGTTCCGCGAGGTCACTGACCGGCGGCTCGCCGCGCTGCGCGAGATGGACGACGCCGCGTGGACGACGCCCACCGTCTCACCGATCGGTCAGGTCCCCTACGGCCGGTTCATGCGGGTGCGGCTGTTCGACTGCTGGATGCACGAACTCGACATCGCCGACGCGCTCGGCGTCCGGGTGGACGAGGGCGGCAGGCGCGCGGAACTGGCGTTCGCCGAGTTCGCCGGATCGGTGCCGCGGGTGGTCGCCAAGCTCGGCAAGGCACCCGCCGGATCCCGCATCGGCTTCGCGCTGACCGGCGCGCTGCCGCAGACCTTGCGCATCGCGGTCGACGAACGCGCCTCCTACGTGGACGCCTTCGACGGCCCCGCCGATGTCGAGATCACCATGGACTCCGGGCTTTTCGTGCGGCTCGGCGGCGGGCGTCGCCAAGCGGCCGATCATCTCGACGAGATCGCGATCACGGGCGACGCGGAACTCGGCGGCCGCCTGGTCCGGCATCTGGCCTTCACCCTCTGAACTGTGCGACTGTTCCTGGCCAGTTATCGGTTCGGCAAGCATGCGGATCGGCTCGCCGCGCTCGTCGGCGTGCCGGGCCGGGTCGCCGTGATTCCCAATGCCTGCGACGCCTGGCCCGCGGCGTGGTCGTCGGCGGTGACCAGCGACCTGGTGCCGCTGCGCAAGCTCGGCTACGCGCCGGAGGTGCTCGATCTGCGCGACTACGTCGGGCGCGCAACGGATTTGGAGCGGCGGCTCGCCGAATTCCCGCTGCTCTGGGTGCGCGGCGGCAACACCTTCGTGCTGCGCGCCCAATTCGCCCGCAGCGGAGCCGATCTCGCGCTCGCCCGGCTGCTGGCCGCCGACGCGCTCGTCTACGCCGGGTACAGCGCGGGCGCCTGCCTGCTCACCCCTGACCTGCACGGCCTCGAGTCGATGGACGATCCCCGCGAGGTACCGCCGACATGCGGCGTCGAACCACGTTGGGACGGATTGAATTTGGTGGAACGCCGGATCATTCCGCACATCGACTCCCCCACCGACCCGGACGGCTTCGGCAACCGGCTCGCCGCGGACTACCGCGCCGCGGGAATCCCCCACTGGGCGCTCACCGACGACGAGGTGATCGTGGTCGACGGCGACCGGGTCGAGCTTCTTCGCTGACGCTCGCACTTTGTGTATGCCTCACATGGCGCGGTCAGGCTGCGGGGTGGTGTTGCGGAAGACGATCCAGCGCATGGCGCTGTACATATATATGGCCTCGCAGGCGCCCGCGAGCAGGCGCGCCAGGTGGTATTCGAAGCCGAGGGCGGTAAATCCGCTACCGATGCCGAGAATGAAAGCCAGGTAGTTGATCACGACGACCACGAGGTACAGCGCGGCCTGTCTGCCGACAGGTGCGTGCGAGTGGAAGTTGAAAGTGCGGTTGAGCACGAAGGCCAATCCGAACGCGCAGATGTAGGCCAGCGTGATCGAGACCGGCACCGGCCAGTTCCACCAGCCGTGGAACACCGTGAGCAGCACCAGGTCGACGCCGAAGGTGAAGCTGTTGATCAGCGCGAAACCGAGAAACGTCGGCGGGACGACCCGGTCCAGCCCCAACGGCAGCCGCGCGACGACCATCTCGCACCAACGGGTGAACCGGTCGGCGATGGAATCGGTAGCGACGGCCAGATCGGGCACGCGGCCAGCATGGCAGCGGCAGGTGTCCGTCAGGTGAGCTGTTGGCAAACCCGCGGGAGCGCGGCCGATCTCGGTCGCGGCGCACAGCCGGTCCATGTCGCGGCGTGCGAAGCGGCGCTGTCGATCAGCCGATCTGGCCCAGCGGTTCCTGGCGGTCCAGGCTCGACCACGCCATCAGCCAGCGGCGGCGAGTGACGTCGTCGGCGTCGGCGAGCAGCGCGTCGAGCAGGACCCTCGGATCGCGTCGCCACTGCTCGGCGACCGTCGCCAGCGCCTCCTTGCCGAACAACCCGGACCGGTCCAGCGCGGTGAGCCAGGTACCGAACTCGCCCGCGTGAATGCTCCGCAGCGCCTCCAGATCGACGGCGCCGTCGGCGAACTCGTCGGCGAACAACGCACCGATGAGCTCTCGGTAGTCCGGTGATTCGACCCGCATGCCGTCAACCCTCCGAGTATGTGGCAGGTCCCCGGAATGGTCGAACGATCCGTCGGCCGCGTGCGTCCGCCGTCACGATGACGGCCGGTCCGCGCACGGCGAGCCCCTGCACCCGCGATTCTTGCCCGACGCGCCGCGAATTACCAGTCCGGCCGTACCAGTCGCCCGTAACGGCATAGTGTGGACAGGCGTGGACCTGCATGAACTCGTCGCCGCACTACCCGAGGGCGCGGTGCTCACCGACCCCGACCTATTGACCGGCTACCGGCAGGACTGGGCGCGCGATCCGGACGCGGGCACGCCCGCCGCGGTCGTCCGCGCCACCACCACCGAGGACGTCGCGGCGACCCTGCGCTGGGCGCACGAGCACCGGGTGCCGGTGGTCCCGCGCGGCGCCGGGTCCGGGCTGTCGGGCGGCTCGACCGCGGTGGACGGCGGCATCGTGCTGAGCACCGAGCGGATGCGCGCGATCACCGTCGACCCGGTCACGCGGACCGCGGTCGTGCAGCCCGGTCTGCTGAACGCTGAGGTCAAGCGAGCGGTCGCCGAGCACGGGCTCTGGTATCCGCCGGATCCCTCGTCGTTCGAGATCTGCTCGATCGGCGGCAACGCGGCAACCAACGCCGGCGGATTGTGCTGTGTGAAGTACGGCGTCACCACCGACTACGTGCTCGGCATGGAAGTGGTACTGGCCGACGGGACTCCGGTGCGGCTCGGCGGGCCGCGGCTGAAGGATTCCGCCGGACTTTCGCTCACCAAGCTGTTCGTCGGCAGCGAGGGCACGCTCGGCGTGATCACCGAACTCACCTTGCGGCTGCTGCCCGCGCAGCCGGTGCAGAGCACCGTGGTCGCGAGTTTCGCCTCGCTCACCGCCGCCACCGAGGCGATTCTCGGCATCACCGGCACGCTGCGGCCGTCCATGCTCGAGTTCATGGACGCCATCGCCATCAACGCCGTCGAGGACGAGATGCGAATGGGACTGGATCGCGAGGCCGCCGCGCTGCTGGTCGCCCGCTCCGACGCGCCGGGGGAATTCGCCGCGCGCGAGGCCGAGGTCATCGTCGCGGCCTGCGAAAAGGCCGGCGCCACCGAGGTTTTCCACACCGAGGACGCCGAGGAGGGCGAGGCGTTCACCGCGGCGCGGCGCTTCGCGATCCCGGCGGTCGAACGGCTCGGCCCGCTGTTGCTCGAGGACGTCGGGGTGCCGCTGCCGCGCCTCGGCGATCTGGTCACCGGCATCGCCGCCATCGCCGAACGCAACGACGTGACCGTCTCGGTGATCGCGCACGCGGGCGACGGCAACACCCACCCGCTGATCGTGCACGACCCCGCCGACCCCGACAACACCGCCCGCGCCCAGCGCGCCTTCGGCGAGATCATGGACCTGGCCATCGCCCTCGGCGGCACCATCACCGGTGAACACGGCGTCGGCAGGCTCAAGAAGGCCTGGCTGCCCGACCAGGTCGGGCCGGACGTGATGGCGTTGACCCGGCGGATCAAGGACGCGCTCGACCCGCACGGCATCCTCAATCCGGGCGCGATCCTCTGAGGTCCGGTCGCCGCGCGGGCGGCTTATACACTCGGCACACCCGACCAGGCCGGAACATTCCCGCGCACGAAGGAGTTGGCATCACCATGACCACCAGGCTCGAGCACAACGCCGCCGACACCCGATTCGAGATCTACGTCGACGACACCCTGGCCGGGTACGCCGACTACGCCGAGCGCGAGGACACCAAGGTCCGCGACTTCCACCACACCATGACCTTCCCCGAGTTCCGTGGGCAGGGCATCGCGGCCAAGGTGGTCGAGTACGCGCTCCAGGACTCCAGGGACGCCGGCTTCTCGGTGGTGCCGACGTGCTGGTACGTCGAGAAGTACATCTCCGACCACCGCGAGTACGCGAGCCTGGTCGCCTGAGGCGTAACCCCGGCCGTGCGCGGTCGCCGGATCGCGCACGGCGGTTTCACAGCGGTCAGCCGCGCTCCCTGAGGTACTCGGCCAGGATCGGGCCGATCACCGCGAGGGCCTCCGGCCTGGTCAGCCGGTTGTGTTCGTGACCGGTCTGACGGTCGAGGATCGCGCCGCCGACGTACGGCCGCCAGGTGTCCACGTTGGGCCCGTAACCAGGCCGGGAACTGGTGCTGCTGAAGAACAGCACGTCACCGTCGAACACGCCTGGCCGGTACTCGGCCGCCTGCCGGACTAGTTGCCGGGAGTCCAGGTGGAGGCGTTCCAGCGCCGCGGCGTCGAGCGCGCCGAGAGCGCCTGCGGCCACCGCGCCCAAGGCGCCATCCGGCCCAACGCCCAACGCGCCATCCGGCCCAGCGCCCAGAGCGTCCCCGCCACCGCGTAGCAGTTCGGCGGCGCGCTCGGCCAGCGGCTGGTCTCCGGCGAGCAGGTCCGGGTCGATGCCGCCGAATTCGGCGAGCAGAACCTCCGGCGGCGGCATCTCCGTGGCGCTCTCGGGTTCCACGTCGGCGCGGCCGTCGATGATGACCAGCGCCGAGACCGTCGCGCCGCGGCGCTGGAGTTCCACGGCTACAGCGTGCGCGAGCGGTCCGCCCGCCGAGTAGCCGAGCACCCGGTACGGGCCCTCGGGCTGAACAGCCTCCATCTCGTCGGCGTAGCGTGCCGCGCGTTCGGTCAACGACATGTCCGGCTGTTCGGCGGCGACGCCGGGCGATTGCAGCCCGTACACCGGGTGGCCGGGATCCAGGTGACGCACCAATCCCGCATAGCCCCAGGCCAATCCGATGGCCGGATGCACGCAGAACAGCGCGGGTCCGGTGCCGCTGGCCCGCAACGGCAGCAGCGGCAGCAGCGCGGGATCCACGCCGTCCGGCCCGGCTTCCCGCTGTTGGACGATGCGCTGGGCCAGCGCCCCCGGCGTGGGATCGCCGAACATCCACTGCACCGGCACGGCGCAGCCGAGTCGTTCCCGGAGGTCGGCGCACAGGCGAATGGCCACCATGGAGGTGCCGCCGAGTTCGAAGAAGTTGTCGTCCAAGCCGACTCGGTCGGCGTCGAGCACAGTCTCGAAGGCGCTGACCACCTCCTGCTCGGTGCGGGTGACGGGCGGCCGGTAGGGCAGGTCGGCGGTGCGTCGCTGGGTGAGGTTCGGCGGCGGCTCGTAGACGACCGTTCCCGGCGGAGCCGTGACGTCCAGTTCACCGAGCAGCAGACCCGGATTCGCGGTGACGACGTCGAGCACCTCGACGAATCGGTCGGCGAAGGTCTGCGCGGTGGACGGTTCGAACAGGTCGAGCGCGAAGGTCAGGCTGCCGCGCATACCGGCCGGCGCGCCCTCCTCGTCGAAGCGCTCGGCGAGCATCCACTCCAGATCGAATTTCGCTCCCACCGTCGGCATTTCGAGCGGGCGGACGTCGAGTTCGGGCAGTGCGGCCGGTTCGCGCTCGAAGTTCTGGAAGACGAGCAGTACCTGGAACAGCGGATGGTGGGCGGTGGAGCGAGCCGGGGCGAGCAGCTCGACCAGCCGCTCGAACGGCAGGTCCGCATTGCCGAAGGCGTCCAGATCGCTGTCTTTCGTTGCGGCCAGCAGGTTTTCGAAGGTGTCCTCGGGACGTACCCGGCTGCGCAACACCAGAGTGTTGACGAACATGCCGACCAGGTCGTCGAGTTCGCCGTCGCCGCGCCCTGCGATGACCGAGCCGATCGCCACGTCCTGTTTATCGGAGAGCCTGCCGAGCAGCACGGCCAGCGCGGCGTGCGCGACCATGAAGATGCTGACGCCGTGCCACCGGCATATCTGCCGAATTCGTTGCTGCACCGCCGCATCGATGTCGAACTCGACCACGCCGGCGCGGTGGGTGGACATCGCGGGCCGCGGATGATCGCTCGGCAGGGTCGAGACATCGGGTAATCCGTCCAGTGCGCCGCGCCAGTACTCCAGCTGCCGGTGCGCGACGCTGTCGGGATCGTCGTCCGCGCCGAGCAGTTCCTGCTGCCACAGCGCGTAGTCGGCGTATTGCAGCGGCAGCGGCGACCAGTACGGCGCTGCGCCTGCGCGGCGAGCCATGAAGGCCATCATCACGTCGCGGGTCAGCGGCGCAAGCGACCAGCCGTCGGAGGCGATGTGGTGCATGACCACGACCAGCACCGCCCGCCGCGGACCGAGCCGCAGCAGCGAGACGCGGATCGGTAGCTCGACGGTGAGGTCGAAGCCCGCGGCGATCGCCGCGGCGACCCGCCCAGGCACCGCGTCGGGCTCGACGTCGGAAACGCGAACCGGCACATAGGCTTCCGCCAGGGCGCGGATGTCCTGGTAGGGCTGGCCTTCGGCGTCCACCGGATACACGGTGCGCAGCGACTCGTGACGGGCGAGCACGTCCATCAACGCCGTCTGGAGGACCGCGGGATCCAGATCTCCTTCCACCTCGGCCGCGACGGGCACGTTGTGCGCCGGTGACGCGGGGTCGTACCGATTGAGGAACCACATCCGCCGCTGCGCCGCCGAGAGCGGAATACGGGCGGGACGATGACGCGGACCCGGTCGCGGACCGGGGGCGGCGGCCGCGGTGCGCACCGCTTCGGCCAGTTCGACGACGGTCGGTGCGTCGAACACCATCCGCACCGGAACGCGAGTGTCCAGCGCGGCGCCGAGGCGGGCCGCGATGCGGGTCGCGATCAGCGAATTGCCACCGAGCGCGAAGAAGTTGTCGTCCAGTCCGACCCGCGGCACGCCGAGCAGCTCGCCGAAGGTGTCGGCGACGACGCGCTCGGTGGGCGTGTTCGGCTCACGGAAGCGACCCGCCCTGATATCGGGGGCAGGGAGGGCGTTCCGGTCCAGCTTGCCGTTCGCGGTGCGCGGCAGCGCGTCGAGCACGACGAGCGCCGAGGGCGCCATGTACGACGGAAGCCGCTGGGCGATAGACGCTTTCAGCGCTTCCAGGTCGATCGTCGCGACATCGGAGGGCGCGGCGTCGTGCGCCTCCGCGCCGAGCGCCCTTGCGTCGGGAGCCTCGTTCGACTCCGTCTTGTGCGGCACCACGTAGCCGACCAGCAGCTCACCGACGGCCGGGTCGGTGTACACCGTCACCGCCGCTTGGTGCACCGCGGGATCGCTCGCGAGCGCCGACTCGATCTCGCCGAGCTCGATGCGCAGGCCGCGCAGCTTCACCTGCAGGTCGCCGCGGCCCAGGTAGTCGAGTGCGCCGTCGCGCCTGCGCACCAGGTCGCCGGTGCGGTACATGCGTTCCCCCGGTGCGCCGTAGGGATCGGCGACGAATCGGACGGCGCTCAGCCCGGAGCGGCCGTGGTAGCCGCGCGCGAGGGCATGGCCGGACAGATACAGTTCGCCGACGACGCCGTCCGGCACCGGGTGCAGCCGCTCGTCCAGCACACGAACCGCGAGGCCGGGGGCGGGGCCGCCGATGGTGATTTCGTCGCCGGGGCGCAGCGCCTCGCTGCCCGTCGCCCAGATCGTGGTCTCGGTCGGGCCGTAGTCGTTGAAGTGCAGGCGATCCGGCGCGGCCCACTTCTCGACCAGTTCCGGCGGGCACGGCTCGCCGCCCGTGATGATGCCGCGCAGTGCGGGTTCGGGGCCGAGTGCGGCGGAGTCGACCGAGCCCAGGGCGGAAGGCGTCAGCGCGATGTGCGAAATACGTTCGCGGGCGAGCAGCTCACCGAGTTCGGGTCCGCCGAAGGCGGTGGGACCGGCGATGACGAGCGCGCCACCCGCGCCGACGGCCATGAGCAGTTCGAGCACCGCTGCGTCGAAGCTCGGGGACGCTACGGCGAGCACTCGCGAGTCCGTGGTGATCCGCATCCGATCGCGTTGAACGACAGCGATATTCGCCAGGCCCTCGTGGGTCACGACGACGCCCTTGGGTCGTCCGGTGGAACCCGAGGTGAAGATGACGTAAGCCGGGTTCTGCCAACGCACCGGCGCGCTGCGTTCGGCCGCGTCGATCGGCGCACCGGCGGCCGAGTGCGCCAGCTCGGTGGTGGCCGGATCGTCCAGGGCGAGCCAGTGCACCCGCGGCTCACCGGAGGTCTCCGCGACGTCATCGAAACCCGAGCCGGGCAGCGACGGCGCGACGGCGCGGACCGTCACCCCGAGCCGCGCCCCGGAATCGTCCAGGATCTGGGCGATCCGCTCGGCCGGATAAGCAGGGTCGATCGGCACGAACGCGGCGCCGGTCTTGGCCACCGCCCACACCGCGAGCACCGCGTCCAGCGAACGCCGGATGGCGATCGCGACCAGCCCTTCCGGGCCCGCTCCCGCGCCGATGAGCACCCGGGCCAACCGGTTGGAGTGCTCGTCGAGTTCGCGGTAGGTGAGCCGGGTGACGCCGTCGACCACCGCGACGCCGTCCGGATCGGCGGCCACCGCGTCGGCCAGCAGCCGAGGCAACACCGTCGGTTCGGCCGCCAAAGGGCGAGCCGGGATGGCGAGGGCCGCGCGCTCTTCCGGGTCGAGCAGGTCGATATCGCCCACGGGCGCTTCGGGATCCGCTGCGACGGCGCGCAGCAGCCGCAGCCACCGGTCCGCGAACCGCTCGACGGTGTCGTGGTCGAACAGATCGGCGGCGTAGCCGAAGCGGATCGTCAGTCCAGACGTCTCGTCGGGCGCCACCGTGACGCTCAGGTCGAAGCGCAGGCTCTGCTGCTCCAGTTCCACGGCGGCCACATGCAGGTCGGGCAGCGTGAGTTCCACCGGCGCGAGATTCTGGAACACCAGCATCACCTGGACCAGCGGATGCCGCGCCGCCGAGCGCGCCGGATCGAGCACGTCGACCAGGCTCTCGAACGGGATGTCGGCGTGCGCGAAGGCGTCCAGATCGGTGCGCCGGGTCCCGGCGAGCAGCTCGGCGAAAGACGCGGCGGAGTCGATCTCGGTGCGCAGCACGACGGTGTTGACGAACATGCCGACCACGTCGTCCAATTCGGCCGCGCCGCGACCGGCGACCGGCGTGCCGATCGCGATGTCCGATGTGCCGCTGAGCCTGGCGAACAACGCCGCGAGCGCGGCGTGCAACACCATGAACAGCGAACTGTGGTGCGTCCGGCCGAGTTCGTCCAGCGCGGCGGCCGATTCGGCGTCGAGGGTGCGCAGCACCGTGCCCGCGCGCAGCGACGGGATGGCAGGACGCGGTCGGTCGGCGGGCAGTTCGAGGCGGTCGGGCATGCCCTTCAGGGTGCTGGTCCAGTAAGCCAGCTGGGCGGCGAGCAGGGCTTCCGGGTCGTCGGGTGAACCGAGCCGTTCGCGTTGCCAGAGTGTGTAATCCGCGTATTGCACCGGCAATTCGGTCCATTCGGGGACGGCGCCGCGCGAACGCGCCGCGTAGGCCGCGAGCACATCTCTCGCGAGCGGACCCATGGAGAAGCCGTCGGCGCTGATGTGGTGCACCACCACGACGAGGACGTGTTCGTCGGCGGCGACGCGGAACAGTCGCAGCCGCAACGGAACCTCGGATGCCACGGCAAAACCCTTTGTGACGCAGTCGAGTACCACCGCAGGCAGCTCGTCCGCCGCGATCGGGGTCGGGTCCGGGTCCAGTTCCAGCGCGTCCGGCGGCAACACCACCTGGTATCCGACGCCGTCGCGCGCCGGGTACACGGTGCGCAGCGCCTCGTGCCTGGCCAGCACGTCGGACAGCGCCGAACGCAGTGCGGCCACGTCGAGATCGCCGCGCAGGCGGAGCACGGCGGGGATGTTGTACGCGCCGGATTCGGGGTCGTACTGGTTGACGAACCACATCCGCTGCTGGGCGGGCGCGAGCGGAATCCGCTCGGGTCGCGGGCCGGAGCGTGGTCCGATGCTCGGCCGCGCGCCGTCACCCGCCGCGGGCAGCCGGGCGGCCAGCGCGCGCACCGTCGGCGCTTCGAACAGCAGCCGGACCGGGACCTGGATGTCGAGCGCGGCGCCGAGCCGGGCGGTCACCCTGGTCGCGGACAGCGAATCGCCGCCGAGTGCGAAGAAGTCGTCGAACGCGCCGACGCCGGGACGATCGAGCACCGCGCCGAAGACCTCCGCGACGACGCGCTCGACGCCGATCGGGGCCACGTATTCCACGGCGACGCTTTCGGGTTCGGGCAGCGCGCGCACGTCGACCTTGCCGTTGCCGGTCACCGGCAGGACGTCGAGGACGGTCACCGCAGCGGGCACCAGGTGGCGGGGCAGGCGGCGGACCAGATGGTCGCGCAGGCGCGCGGCGTCGAGTTCGGCGCCCGCCGTCGGAGCCACGTAGGCCGCGAGCGCCAGATCGCCGGTGGGCCCGCGCCGCGGCACGGTGACCGCCAGCCCGACCCCTGGCAGGTCGCGCAAGGCCGCGTCGACCTCGCCCGGCTCGACCCGGATGCCGTGCAGCTTCACCTGGGAGTCGTTGCGGCCCACGTATTCCAGGCCGCTGCGCGAGACGCGCCGGACGAGGTCGCCGGTGCGGTACATCCGGTCGCCAGGGGCGCCGAACGGGTTGGGCACGAACCGCCCGGCCGTGAGCCCGGCGCGACCGTTGTATCCGCGTGCCAGGCCGGGGCCCATCAGGTACAGCTCACCGACCGTCCCGACCGGTGCGGACCGCAGCCAGCGGTCGAGCACGACGAGGCCGAATCCTGGCATCGCCGCGCCGAGACCCGCGACCTCGCCGGGGACGAGGGCCCCGCTGAAGGTCGCGGCGACGGTCGCCTCAGCCGGGCCGTAGGAGTTCATCATCGACCGTCCCGTGGCGACACGGGCGGTGAGCTCGGGCGGGCAGACCTCGCCGCCGGTGACCACGGTGCGCACGCCGTTCCACGAGGCGGTCGAGAGCGTGGCCAGCACGGCGGGAGGCGCGATGACGTGAGTCACCTCGTTCGCCACGATCACCGACGTCAACTCGTCGCCCGCGGTCGCCGCCGCGGGCGCGACGACCAGGGTGGCTCCGGTGTAGAAGGTGGACAGCCACACCAGCGTCGCGGCGTCGAAGTTCGGGTTCATGCTGAGCAGGACGCGATCGCCCGGCCTGGCCCGCATGCGCGCCGCCGTGCCCACCGCGAGGCCGGCGAGTCCAGCATGGGTCACCATGACGCCCTTGGGCGTTCCGGTGGATCCCGAGGTGTAGATCAGGTAGGCGGGGTGCTCCGCGCGCAGCGGACGCGGCCGGTCGGCGTCGGCGACCGGCGCGTCGGAATGGTCGGGCAGCTCGGCGGACAACACCGGATCGTCGAGCAGCAGCCAGGACGCGGTGCCGGGCAGTCGATCTCGATGTTCCGCGATCGTGATGCCGAGCGGCGCGCCGCTGTCGGCGGCGAGCGTCGCCAGACGGTCCTCGGGATGGTCGACGTCGACCGGGACGAACGCGGCGCCGGATTTCGCGATCGCCCAGACCGCGAGGAACCAGTCGGCGGACCGCGGCAGCGCGAGCAGCACCCTGGTCTCTGGACCGGCCCCCGCCGCGATGAGCTTGCGGGCCAAGCGATTCGACCGGGCGTCGAGTTCCGCGTAGTCGAGCGCCGACGGGCCGTCCTCGACCGCGACCCGGCTCGGGCGCGCGCCGCAGCGCAACAGATCGGGCAGCAGCCGCGTCGGTTGCGGGCGGGAGCGGATCACCTCGGCCCGATCGACGCCGCTCACGGCGGCGGTCCGCCCCGCCGGGTCGGTGGCCATCCGGTCGAGCATCCGCACCAGGCGCGTGCCGATCGCGTCCGCCTCGGCGGCGTCGAAGAATCCGGTGGCGCAGCTGAGGATCAGCCGCAGGGTGTCGCGCGCGTGGGCGGCCAGCGAGAGCGGGTAGTGGGTGCCGTCGCGGCCGCGGAAATCGCGGACCCGCAGCGCCGCGTGCTCGGCGGCGCCGCGCAGGGCCGCGGCGTCCACCGGATAGGACTCGTAGACGATGGCGGTGTCGAACAGCACGCCGAGCCCGGTCGCGGACTGGATCTCGGTGAGGCCCGCAGTGTGGTGGTCGAGCAGCGCGCCCTGCTCGCGCTGGACCCGGCGCAGTAGGTCCCCGACCGGCTCGGCCGGATCGAGGGCGATGCGCACCGGGAGGGTGTTGACCATCATGCCGACGATCCGCTCCGCGCCGGGGAGATCGGCAGGGCGGCCGGAAACCGTTGCGCCGAAGACGATGTCGGTCTCGCCGGTGAGCTCGGCGAGCAGCAGGCCCCATGCGCACTGCACCACCGTGTTGAGGGTGACGCCTTGGTCGGCCGCCATGCGCTGGAGGGCGATGGCGGTCGCGGGCGCGAGCGACAACTCCAGATCCAGTTTCCCCGAGCCGGTTCGCACCGGGGTACGGCCCGCGGTGACCAGCGTCGGGCCGGACAGTCCGGACAGCGCGTCCGTCCACGCCGCCATCGCCGCGGCGCGGTCACGGCGCGTCAGCCACTCCAGGTAATTCCGGTAGGAGACCGAGGGCGGGAAACCCGCTCCGTCCCGGCCGCTTTCGTATCGCGCGAGCAGTTCGGCGAGCAGCAGCGGCATGGACCAGCCGTCGAGCACCAGGTGGTGGTTGGTGACGAGCAGCCGGATGTCGTCGTCGCCGCACCGCGCGCACACGAACCGAACCAGCGGCGGCTGCGCTGTGTCGAACGGCGCGGCCAGCTCGCGGGCCGCGAAAGCGTCGAATTCCGCGGGGTCGACGTCCACCGTGCGCCACGGTACCTCGACGTCGGCGAGCACTATCTGCACCGGCTCGTCGGCGCCAGCCACGAACGCGGTTCGCAGCGCCTCGTGCGCGCGCACGGTCGCGGTGGCGGCGGCCGCCAGGCGTTCGATGTCAACGGCGCCGTCGAATTCGAACACGGCCTGCACCGCGTACTCGTCGGTGCGGCCTGCGGCCAGTTGCGCGTGGAAGAGCAGGCCCTGCTGGAGCGGAGCCAGCGGCCACACGTCCGTCATGGCGGGATACCTTGCGGCCCACGCGTCCAGCTGTCGCTGACCGACCGCGACCAGAGGCAGATCGGAAGGCGTCAGCTTGCCCGCGTCGGGCTCGGCAAGCCGATTCGCCAGCTCCTCGAGCGCGGAGATCCATTTCCCGGCAAGCGCTTCCATCTCCACGCCGTCGACGATCCCCGAGGCGTAACGCCACACCGCTTGCAGCACCGAACCTTTCGGACTTTCGACGACCACCGCGTCGACGGCGAGAACTGCCGAGGCGGGCAGCTCGCCGCCGCCACCACCCAAACTCGCGGCGAGCGAGACCGGCAGCCACGGCACCGCGTTCTGGGTCGCGCCGGAATCGCCCTCGGCCACCTGGCCGAGATAGTTGAATCCGAGCTGCGGGTGTGGGGCCGCGCCGAGGGTGGTGGCGGTCTCCGGGTTCGAGTGGCGCAGCAGGCCGTAGCCGATGCCGCCGCGGGGGACGGCGCGCAGCTGTTCCTTGACGGTGGCGAGCGCGTCCAGCGGATCGGCGTCGCCGATCTCCAGCCGGACGGGGAACTGGCTGGTGAACCAGCCGACGGTGCGGGAGAGGTCGGCGCCGGGGACGGCGGCCTCGTCGCGGCCGTGCCGCTCCAGCATGACCAGCGCGGGACCTGTCCGCCCACGATGGTCCGCCAGCGCCGTGACCAGCGCGGCGAGCAGCGCCTCTTCCATACCGCAGCGATAGGCCGCAGGCAGCCGGTCGAGCAGCGTCGCGGTGGTCGCCGCGGGCAGGCTCAGTTCGAGGCGGTCGAGGGTGTCGCCGGTGTCGACCACCGGGTCGAGCCCCCGGCGGCCGAGCGGCGGATCGGGGGTGGCGAGCACGGCGGCCCAGTAGTCGGCCTCGGCGGTCCACGGTCCGGTCGTCGCCGCCTCGGTGAGGGCGTGCGCCCACGTGCGCATGGAGGTGCCGACGGACGGCAGCTCGGGTGTCTCGTCCGCGCGCACCTGCGCCCAGGCGGAGATCAAATCGGCGATCAGGATGCGCCATGACACCGCGTCGACGGCCAGGTGATGGATGACCAGGACGAGCAGACCGGCGCCATCCTGTCCCGGATCGAGCCAGGTCGCGGCGACCATGACGCCCGCGTCGGGCGCCAGCCGCGCGGCGGCATCGCCTACGACGGATTCGGTATCCACGCAGTCGATTTCGGGGCACGGCACGCGCACGAGCAGCGACTCGGGCGCGATCGTCGCGGGCGGCGCGACCTCCAAGCCGCCGCGAACGACCCTGGCGCGCAACATGTCGTGCCGGTCGAGCACCGCGCCGAGGGTGCGCACGAGCTCGGGCTCGCTCAGCCCGGCGGGCAGGGCGAGCACCATGGACTGACTGAACCGCTGCCAACCCGGCTGCTCCAGCAACCAGTCGACGATCGGCGTCCTCGGCAGGAAACCCACACCGCCGCCCGGCAGTTCGGCCAGCACCGTCCGCTCGCCTGGCGCGCTCACCACCGACGCCAGCGCGGCGGGCGTCGGGTGCTCGAACACGTCGCGCGCGGAGAACACCAGACCGGCCGCCCGGCCCCGGGCGACGAGCTGGATGGACAGGATCGAATCGCCGCCGAGTGCGAAGAAAGAGACGTCCGCTCCGACCGCGGGCACGCCGAGCACCTCGGCGAACAGCGCGCACAGCGCGCCCTCGACCTCCGTCGCCGCCGTGCGCGGCGCGGCGTCGGCCGTCGGTTCGGGCAGCGCCCGCCGGTCGACCTTGCCGTTGCCGGTGAGCGGAAGGGCGTCGAGCACGGTGATGGTGCCGGGCACCATGTGGCCGGGCAGCCTGCGCATGCAGAATTCCCGCAGGTGCGGCACGTCCAGCGCGGTGGGCTGCGAATCACGATGCACCGGAACGACATACGAGGCCAGCATGGCGCGGCCGGACGCGCCGGTGCGCACCACGGTGACCGCGATCTCCACCTCGGGATGCGAATCGAGCACCGCGTCGACTTCGCCTGGCTCGACGCGCATTCCGCGCAGCTTGACCTGGAAATCGCTGCGGCCCAAGTAATCCAGCACCACGCCGTCGGAGCTCGCGCGCGCCGCGTCGTCGAATGGTTCGACCGAACGCCAGCGGACGAGGTCACCGGTGCGGTACATCCGGCTTCCGCGCGGGCCGAACGGGTCGGCGACCAACCGGTCCGCCGTCGAACCGGGACGGCCCGCGTAACCGCGAGCGACACCGGGTCCGGCGATGTAGAGCTCTCCCGGCGTGCCGATCGGCACCGGGCTCAGCCTTCGGTCGAGAACCATCAGCCGGGCGCCGGGCACCGGACGGCCGATGCCGGAGGGTCGCTCCACGTCCATCGGGTCGGTGAAGGTGGCCGCGACGGTGGTCTCGGACGGGCCGTAGGAGTTCACCAGCCTGCGGCCGGGAGCGAAGCGCGCCACCAGTTCCGGCGGGCAGATCTCGCCGCCGGTGGAGACCGCGACCACGCCGTCCAGCGCGCCCTCGGGCAGCGTCGCCAGCACGGCGGGCGTCGAGCACACTTGGGTGATCCCGAATTCGGCGACTGCCGTGGACAATTCGGCGCCGGCCATGGATTCGCCGCGGCCGATCACCATCGTCGCGCCGTTGCCGAACGCGATGAGCAGTTCGAGCATGGACGCGTCGAAACTCGGGTTGAGACAGTGCAGCACGCGCGAGCCGACCTCGGGCCGGTATGCCTCGCGCACGGCGTCGGCCAGACCAGCGATCCCCGCGTGGGTGACGACGACGCCCTTGGGCACACCGGTCGACCCGGAGGTGAAGACGATGTAGGCGGTGTGGTCGAGACGGACTTCTGCCCGCGGCCGGAATTCGGTCGAATCCTCCTCCGAGGAAGCCCTTTCCGCAGCTTCCCGCGCGCCATCGCCGGGTTCGAGAGCCGCGAGAATCCCCGCATCCGAATCTATCTCGAGCCATCGCACACCATCGGGCAGCCGGGCCGCGTACTCGCGAGTCGTGATCCCCAGCCGCGCACCGGATTCCGCCGCCATCTTGGCGACCCGCTCGGCCGGATTCCCGGTGCCGACTGGCACATACGCCGCGCCGGAACGCACCACGCCCCAGAACGCGAGCACCGATTCCACCGAGCGCGGCAGGACGACCAGCACGGCGTCATCCGGTCCCGCGCCCAGTTCTGCCAGCCGTCCGGCCAGCACGGCCGCGGCGTGATCGAGCGCGCCGTAGGTCACGGTGCGGGCGCCGTCCACCACGGCCGCGGTGTCCGGACCCGCCGCACGCAGGCCCTCGTCGAGCACATCGGAGAGCCGCCGGGGCGCGGGCGGCGTCGGCCCGTGCGCACCCGTGCGCAGCGCGAGTTCGTCGTCGAGGAAGTACTCGACATCCCTGACCGCGGTGTCGGGCTCTGCGTCGAGCAGGCCCTCGAACAGCTTCACGAACCGCAGGTGATGGCGGGCCAGCGTCTCGTCGTCATAGAGATCGGGATTGGCGGTGAAATCGAGGTGGACCGGCGCCTGCGCGCCGTGCTGGTAGATGTTGACGAACAGGTCCTCGATCGGGCCAGAGGTGAGCACGTGCAGGCTGGTCTCGATGCCGGTGAACTCGACCTCACCGGGGAACAGCATGATGTTGACCACCGGGCCGACGAGACCGCGGCCGCCCGTCGCCTCGACCTCGCCCGTCGCCTGCCGGATCTCCTCGTGCCGGTACCGCTGATGGCGCAGGGCGCCGGAGACCTCGATCCGGATCGCGTCCACGATCTCGGCCAGCGTGGTGCGCTCCCCCACCGTGATATGCAGCGGAACGACATTGGCCAGCATGCCGCTCGACCTGCGCAGAATCGCGGTGGTGCGGCCGGAGACCGGCAGGCTCAGCACCACATCGTGCGCGCCGGTGGCCTGCGCGTAGTAGACCGCCAGCGCAGCCATCGCCAGCGCGGGCGCGCCGACGCCGAACCGCGTTGCCGCGGCGTCGAGCCGGGCCTTCACCTCGTCGGACAGCTGGTGCCGGTGCTCCCGGCCGAGCGCGTGCGCGGGCGCGGCGCCCGGAACCAAGCTGCACCGCTGCGGCATTCGCGCGATGCGCTGCTCCCAGTACTCCGCGTCCGCGGCGAACCGGCTGGACTCCCGATAGCTCATCTCCGAGTCGTAGATCTCGCGCAGCGTGGCCGCCTTGTTCGGCTTCGGCTCCTCGCCCGCCAGCGCCGCGTTGTACAGCTCCGCCACCCGGTACAGACCCGTCACGGAAGCGAACCCGTCCACCACGATGTGGTGGGCGCGCGCGTACCACAGCACCCGATCCGGTGCGACGCGCATCAGCACCGACGCCCCCGGCCGCTCACCGAGCAGATCCACCGGTGCGGCCAGGTCCGCGCGCATCCACCGCAGTGCCTCGGCATCCGGGTCCGCCGAATCGCTGAAATCCAGATAGGCCAACGTGGTGTCGAGGCTGTGGTCGACGACCTGGTACGGACGCGAGTCGCGCTCACCGAACCGCAGCAGCGCGGATTCGAACTCGTGGGCCGCGCGTCGCGCGGCCTCGACGAGGGTGTCGATGTCCAGCGGGCCGCGCATCTCGATGTATTGCGCCTCGTTGAGCGGCACGGAGGGATCGAGCTGCTGTGCGTACCACATGCCCAGCTGGGCGGGCGAGAGCGGGAACTCCCCGTTCTGGCCCATGTCGATCCCCCGCGCGGCCGAAAGTCCGTGCGTCATAAGTCGGTTCCTTGGTCGTCGATCGCTGTGTTCTCAGCTGGCTTTCCGCGGCCCCAGCTGGACCGGCCTGCCGTTCCTGGTCGGCGTCGCCGCACTGTCCTGCTCTGCTTCCAGCAGCTCGTAGGCGGGCACATCGAGGTTCGAACTCTCGGTCAACCGGCCGACCACCACCCGCCGCACGTGGGCAGGCAGACTGGGCGCGAACTTCTTGACGTATGCGGTCATCCACTCCGGCCGCCCCAGCAGGAACGGGAAGTCGGTGGTCATCATGCTGCGCACCGCGATCATCGGAATGGGCGAATCGAGCGGGTGGAAGTCCTTGTTCCACAATCCCGGCTCCTTGCATCCGGGATAGAACTGCCCGAGCATCAACCCGCGCTCGACGAATCGCGACTTGAGTTCCGAGTGCAGGTTGTCGATCAGCGAGAAGTCCCGCAGATCAGGCATCGCGGTGATGAGGACGCGCAAGACGGCACCGCCGCCGTCTTGCGGCGGAAGGCTCTCGAACAGCTCGAGCGCGTCATCGATGACCAGTCGCACGTACGACGGCCACGGATGGACGCCGGCTATCCTGCCGACCCACATCAGGTCGCGGCGCAGCGACGGTCCGACATAAGGACAGACGGGCCCGTCGCGGCCGAGGTCCGGCGAGGTAGCGGTCAGATATTCCTCGGCCCAGGTCCGCACGTCCTCCACCAGGGACATGGTTTGCGGACACGGAATTTCGGTTTCGGACAAAGGGAACCAATTCATCCCCGATTGCGGTCCGATGACGATCTTGGACATCACTCACCTCGTCACAATGCGAGGTCGAGCGTCGCTCCACGAGTCTCCTCGGTGAGCGATCGACGAATCACCCCATCTTCCTTTTCGCGAGTGACTTCCAATAGTGAATGCAATATGGCGTAACACCGTCAACTCCTGCCGACGTACCGTCGAAACGCCCATTGAGGCGCTTCCTATCAGCGAGGATCGACGTCAGCCACGAACAAAGCCCCGACCGGCTTCCGCAAAATCCAGCTATCAATGTTTATGTCGCCGGAGGTCTCGAAACGAGCTGTGGGACGGACACGATGGAACTACCGATAGGACTCGGAAGCATCTCCGCGATTCGTCGTGAACGAAAAAAGGGAACGGCCGGGTAACAACCCGGCCGTTCCCTTGTACGCAGTGCGCAGGCGTCAGCCGCGCAGCAACGCCCTGGACATCACCACACGCTGGATCTGGTTGGTGCCCTCGTAGATCTGGGTGATCTTGGCGTCGCGCATCATCCGCTCGACCGGGAAGTCGGTGGTGTAACCGGCGCCGCCGAAGAGCTGGACGGCGTTGGTGGTGACCTCCATGGCCACGTCCGAGGCGAAGCACTTGGCGGCGGCGGAGATGAAGCCGAGGTTCTTCTCACCGCGCTCGGCGCGGGCGGCCGAGGTGTAGACCATGAGGCGGGCGGCCTCGATCTTCATCGCCATGTCGGCCAGCATGAACTGGGTGTTCTGGAAGTCGGCGATGGCGGTGCCGAACTGCTTGCGGTCCTTGGTGTAGGCGATGGCCGCGTCCAGCGCGCCCTGGGCGAGGCCGACGGCCTGCGCGCCGATGGTCGGGCGGGTGTGGTCGAGGGTCTGCAGCGCGGTCTTGAAACCGGTGCCGGGCTCGCCGATCATGCGGTCGCCGGGGACGCGGCAGTTCTCGAAGTAGAGCTCGGCGGTGGGCGAGCCCTTGATGCCGAGCTTGTGCTCGAGCGGGCCGACCACGAAGCCCTCGTCATCCTTGTGCACCATGAACGCGGAGATGCCGTTGGCGCCCTTCTCCGCGTCGGTCACGGCCATCACGGTGTACCAGGAGGACTTGCCGCCGTTGGTGATCCAGCACTTGGAGCCGTTGATGATCCAGTCGTCGCCGTCCTGCTTGGCGCGGGTACGCATGGAGCCTGCGTCGGAGCCCGCCTCGCGCTCGGACAGCGCGTAGGAGGCCATCTCACCGTTGACGATGTCGGACAGCACCTTCTGCTTCAGCTCCTCGGAGCCGTTCAGGATCAGGCCCATGGTGCCGAGCTTGTTGACCGCGGGGATGAGTGAGGAGGAACCACAGACGCGCGCGACCTCTTCGATCACGATGCAGGTGGCGACCGAGTCGGCGCCCTGGCCGCCGTAGGCCTCCGGCACGTGCACGGCGTTGAAGCCCGCGGCGTTCAGCGCGGTGAGCGCCTCCTCGGGGAAGCGGGAGTTACCGTCGACGTCCTTGGCGTACGGCGCGATTTCCTTCTCCGCCAGACCGCGGATGGCCGCCCGCAGTTCGTCGTGGAAGTCCTCGAGCTTGAACAGGTCGAAATCGGGGTTTCCCGCCATGGGACACGCTCCTGGGTGATGGTCTTAGGCCGCGTCGGCAGCTTTCAACAGGTCGGCACTCAGTGCCACTTCGAACGCCAGTATACGCACGAGATTTGCCGCAACGTGCGGATACCTATTGGCACTGAGTGTCAACGCGTGGCACTGTGAGCCAGGTCACAGGTTGCCGAGCTTGCGGGTGAGCAGATCGACGACCTGGCGCGACGACATGTCCCTCGGGAAGACCGCGACCACCATCTCCTCGGCGTCGCGGATCCGGCCGTTACCGCGTGGAATGGCGGAAAGCTCCACCCGCAGATCCGCGGCGCCCGCGTCCGACTCGCCGCGCACCATCCGGCGCAGCAGATAGTTGTGCGTCGCGGTGACCGCCGCGGCGAACTGAACCCTGGCCAGATCGGGCACCTCGGGCAGGCGCTCGCGCAGATAGTCGGTGAACAGCCGCTCGTACCGGAACACCGTGACGATCTCGCGCTCGCGCAGCGCGGGCACCCGGCGCACCACCCGGTAGCGCCGCGCCGCGATCTCCCGCCACTGCGTGAACCGCTCGAAGACCTGCACGACGGCCGCGCACACCGCCTCCCACGGATCGTCGTCCCGCGCGCTTGCGAGATAGGCCGCCGCCTGGGTCAACTGCGACTCGTGATCGGCGAAGATCACGTCCTCCTTCGACCGGAACTGCCGGAAGAACGTCCGCCGCGAAATCCCCGCCGCCTCCGCGATCTCGTCGACCGTCGTCGCCTCGTACCCCTTGTCCGCGAACAACCGCAGCGCCTGATCCACCACCGTCAGCCGAAACTGCGCCGGATCCTCCCCGGCCCGCGCCCGCGCACTCTCCTCACTTGCCACGGCAGCCACCGTAGCGACCGGCGAGAGAGGACCGGCGCCCGCGCGCCGGGTGGTACGGGCGCACGTCAGCCGAGGAGTTTGGTGCGGAGGGCTTCGTCCTTGTCGAGGACCAGCTTTTCCAGGTCGGACTGGAATTGGGTCATGCGGGTGCGCAGGGCCGGGTCGGCTGCGGCGAGGATGCGGACGGCGAGCAGGCCCGCGTTGCGGGCGCCGCCGATGGAGACGGTGGCCACCGGGACGCCCGCGGGCATCTGCACGATCGAGAGCAGTGAGTCCATGCCGTCGAGGTACTTCAGCGGGACGGGAACGCCGATCACCGGCAGCGGGGTGGCCGAGGCGACCATGCCCGGCAGGTGGGCGGCGCCGCCCGCGCCCGCGATGATCACCTGGATGCCGCGATCGGCCGCGTCGCGCGCGTAGTCGAGCATGCGCTGCGGCGTGCGGTGCGCGGAAACGACGCCGACCTCGAAAGGCACGCCGAACTCGGCCAGCGCCTCGGCGGCCGCCTCCATGGTCGGCCAGTCGGAGTCGCTGCCCATGATCAGGCCAACTCGAGGATTACTCATGGGGATCCCATCCGTCGGTCCACACCGCGTGCGACATCCAGTGCGCCGCCCGCTCTGCCTTCTCGCGCACCTCGGCCACGTCGTCGCCGAGGATGTTGACGTGCCCGATCTTGCGATCGGGGCGCTCGCCCTTGCCGTACAGGTGCACCTTCGCCTCCGGCATCCTGGCGAAGAGATGGTGCAGCCGCTCGTCCATCGACATCTCGGGCGCCTGCGCCGCGCCGAGGATGTTGGCCATCACGGTGACCGGAGCCAGCGGACTGGTGTCGCCGAGCGGATAGTCCAGCACCGCGCGCAGATGCTGCTCGAACTGCCCGGTGCGCGCACCGTCCATACCCCAGTGGCCGGAGTTGTGCGGGCGCATCGCCAGCTCGTTCACCAGCAGCGCGCCGTCGTGGGTCTCGAAGAGCTCGACGGCCATCGCGCCGACCACGCCGAGCTCGGCGGCAAGGTTCAGCGCCAGGGTCTCGGCCTCGGCGGCCTGCGCGTCGGCCAGATCGGGCGCGGGCGCGAGCACCACGGCGCACTGACCGTTGCGCTGCACCGTCTCCACCACCGGCCAGGTCGCGGCCTGCCCGAACGGTGAACGGGCCACCATCGCCGAGAGCTCGCGCTTCAGATCGACCTTCGCCTCGGCGAGCAGCCGCACCCCGTGCGCGAGCTGATCGGTGACGATCCGCTCGGCCTCGGCGGCGTCGGCGGGCATCCAGACGCCGCGGCCGTCGTAACCGCCGCGCACCGCCTTGAGCACGAACGGCCAGCCGTGGTCGTCGCCGAAGCGCACCGCGTCGGCCGGCTCCGCGACCGCGGTGAACGGGGGCACCGGAACGCCGAGCTCGGCGAGCTTGGTCCGCATGGCCAGCTTGTCCTGCGCGTACACCAGGGCCCGCGGCGGCGGCTGCACGTTGACGCCCTCGGCGACCAGCGCCTCGAGGTGCTCGGTCGGCACGTGCTCGTGATCGAAGGTCAGCGCGTGCGAACCGACGGCGGCCTTGCGCAGCGCGGCGAGATCGGTGTGACTGCCGAGCACCACTTCGGGACTGACCTGGGCGGCCGGGTCGTCCGGGTTCTCGGCGAGCACCCGGAGCCGCTGGCCGAGCGCGATCGCCGCTTGATGGGTCATCCGGGCGAGTTGACCGCCACCGATCATGGTGACGGTCGGCATGGCGGCTTGATCGAAGGAACGGGTGCTCACGTCGTGCAATCTTGTCATGTCCGGCCGCCATGACCGCTACCGGTACACTCGGCTCTCGTGTCTTTCGTCGACGGCGTGGTCAGCGTCCTCCCCCAGCCCCTGCGGGAGATGGCCTACCGCCATCACGAGCTGATCAAGTTCGCCATCGTCGGCGCGTCGACCTTCGTGATCGACAGCGGCATCTTCTACGCGCTCAAATGGACCGTGCTGACCGAGAAACCGGTCACCGCGAAGATCATCTCCGGCGTCATCGCCGTGATCGCCTCCTACATCTTGAACCGGGAGTGGTCGTTCAAGAACCGCGGCGGCCGCGAACGCCACCACGAAGCCCTGCTGTTCTTCGTGGTCAGCGGCGTCGGGGTGGTGCTGAGCAATATCCCGCTGTGGATCTCCAGCTACGTGTTCGACCTGCGGCAACCGAACGTCAGCTTCGCCGTCGAGAACCTGGCCGACTTCTTCAGCGCCTTCATCATCGGCAACTTCCTGCAGATGGCCTTCCGGTTCTGGGCGATGCGCCGCTGGGTCTTCCCGGACGAGATGACCGAGCTGGAGGCCGAGCTCGAGGAACTCATCGAAGAGGAACAGCTGGGCCGCAGCTGAGGTCTCACCGCGGCTCGGGCGCCGTGCCCGGCGTCCGCGCCGAGACCGACGGCCCGAGGAACACCGCGAACAGCGCGGGCCTGCGGCGCTGCAACTCCAGGCGACCACCGTCCGCCTCGATCAACGCGCGCGCCAAGGCCAGGCCCACACCCGTCGACCCGCCCGCCGAGAAGCCCCGATCGAAGATGTGCGGCGCCAGCTCGTCGCGCACGCCTTCCCCTTCGTCGGCCACCTCGACGCACACCAGCGGCTCGCGGGCATTGCCTGGACGGACCGTGCGCACCGACACGGTGCAGGTGCCGCCGCCGTGCATGAGCGCGTTGTCGATGAGCACCGTCACCGCCTCACGCAGGCGCGACGCGGTGATCGGCGCGCGCAGCGACGCGTCGCCGGTCAGCATCAGAGTGCGGCCCGCCTCGGCGAACGGGTGGGTCCACTCGGTGACGATGCCGCTCAGCTCGTCCATCACCGGGATCGGATCACGATCGGCGGCATCCTCGTCGCGGGAGGCGCGGACCAGTTCGTCGATGGCGTCGGTGAGCCGGTCGACCTGCGCCATCGCTTCTTCGGCCTCGTGCACCACCTCGGGGTCGGCGTGCGCGGAGAGTTCGTCCAGCCGCAGCCGCACCGCCGTCAGGCGGCTTCGCAGCTGATGCGAGACGTCGGCGACCAGCGCGTGCTCGCGTTGCAGCCTGCCCGCGATCTCGACCGTGGCCGAGTCGAGCACGTCGGAGACCCGGTCCAGTTCGGAGATGCCATGGCGGCGCGGGTCGGGGCGGAAATCGCCCTTCGCCAGCCGCGCCGCGCGTGCCGCGACGTCGCGCAGCGGATC
>NZ_BDCF01000060.1 GCF_001613365.1 Nocardia xishanensis NBRC 101358 | reverse complement strand
GGGAGCAGGACACCGGCTCGCCGCCGCTCCGCGGCGATCGCCGTCGCGCCGCTCGGGTCGTAGTCGTGGCCCGCGTCCTCCGGCAGCTGGGCGGCCGCGATGCGGGCGGCGCCGAGCGCGGCCGCGGCCCGCGGATCGTCGACGATCACCGCCGGAACGCCGAAGGCGCGCTCGCAGTCGCCGAGCAGTTCCAGCGTGACGGGCCCGCCGCACAGCGCCACGCCGTCCACCGTCAGCCCCTGGGCCAGCAGAGTGGGGCGTACGCGGTCGTACGCCTCGGTGGCGGGCTCTGTTCCGGCGCGCCACGTGCCGGAGCCGAGAATCCTGGAACGCCCGGCGTCGGTGAGGATGAAGGTCATATCACGGTCGGCGACCTCGAGCACCAGAATGGTCTCGAATCGGTCGAGACTCGGTACATCGCGGACGAAGGCGAGCAGCGCCGCGCGCACCGAGACCAGCGAGGACGTCCGCCACCGGCCGGTGGCCAGCTGGGTGACGATCGCGCGTCGCTCGTCGACCGTCCGGTACGTCAGCGCGATGTTCTCGATGAGCGAGAGCGTCCGGTCGGCCAGCGCTTCGAGGACCTCGGGGATCGTCTCGGCCGCGGTGGCCGCGCCGATCTCCTGTTCCACCTCGTCGAGCCGGGCCGACGCCGGTTCGTCCGCCGTCGGATGCAAGAGCAGTACTCCGCGGACCGTCCTTCGGTCCGCTGAAACGCCCACGGTTGCCATGCGATCACCTCTGCCTACGCGACTCTCCTAATCAATTCGTCGCGGGCCCGTGCGCCGATGGGCCCGAGACCTGTCCGGTGCTTACTCGATATAGCGGTGGAATCCGCGAAAACGTTAGCTCGCCGGATGCCGAGCCCGGTCCGAGTGCGTTGTGCGGGTCCGGGCGGTGCACGTCCCGCCGAGGTTGCCGCGGCCCGCGACGACGTTGCCGCGCGCGCCTCGACCGTCGGCATGCACAGACAGCTGCGCATGTATTACGCACGACACCAGCCTATGCCCTGGAGAGTCGGGAGGGAATCATGGCAAACTCGGTGAATGCGTGCTCCGGAAGTGCGACATACGACCGAATCTCCTTTTCCCGGAAAGCTTCCCGGGGTCGGCGACGGCCCGACCGTGTTGCGGATGCTGCTCGGCGGTCGATTGCGGCGATTACGCGAGGCCGCGGGCATCTCACGCGAGGACGCGGGCGAGGCGATCCGCGGCTCGCACTCCAAGATCAGCCGCTTGGAGCTGGGCCGCACCGGATTTCGCGAACGGGACCTGGTGGATCTGCTGTCGCTCTACGGGGTTGCCGATCCGACCGAACTCGAGGAATTCCTCACGCTCGCCCGCCAGGCGAACGCATCGGGCTGGTGGCACCGTGACAACGACTGGCTGCCCAAATGGTTCGACACCTACCTCGGTCTCGAGCAGGCGGCCAGGTTGATCCGCTGCTACGAGCCGAGGGCGGTACCCGAACTGTTCCAGACCGCCGACTACGCGCGGGCCCTGCTGTCGCTGGCGCACCCGAACGAGTCGTTCGCCGCGATCGAACGCAGAGTGGCGTTGCGGATGCGCCGCCAGCACATCCTCACCAAGCCCGAGCCGCCGCGCATCTGGTTGATCGTGGAGGAGGCGGCATTGCGCAGGCGCATCGGCGGTTCCGCGGTCTGGCTCGACCAGCTCGACCGGTTGCTCGCCGCGGCCGAGCAGCCGAACGTCACCCTGCAGGTGCTCGCCGACCACGTCGGCGGACCCGCGCTGGCCGACGGCGCGTTCACCATGCTGCGCTTCACCGAAGCCGACCTGCCCGACATCGTCTATCTCCAGCAACTGACCGGCGCGCTCTACCTGGACAAGGAATCCGACCTTGCCGCCTATCGCGCCGTCGCCAACCTGCTCTCCGTGCACGCCGCGCCGCCCCAGTACACGCGCGGTTTGCTGGAGGCGCTGCGCGACCGTCAACCGCCGACGGTGGACCAGCCGACCGGAGCGGGGTAGCCGGACCGCCGCGCGGGTGCGGCCCGGCCGAGCGCGAGACGAGCAGACCGCCCCGGAGGCGGTGCGACGGTGTTGGGAGCGATGTCGCGCCGACCGGGACGGCCTGCCACAGCGGCTCCGGAATTCGTCGCGCGGCAGGCCGCTGCGGGTCGGCCTGCGCCGGAGCCGTCCCGGCGAGCATAGGCACGGGCGGAGGGCGCAGGCAGGTCGGCGAGCGGAATCTGGGACATGCCCAGCCGCGGCCGCGCGCCGCGTTGAATTCTCACAACGTCGCGGCGGCGAAGCCGGTCAGAACGAGCCGGGCGCGATCGTCCCGATGATCGGATGCTGTGCCGCGTCCTCGGCGCCGCCGGTGAGCAGGCGCTTGAGGATCTTGCCTGTCTCGCCGCGGGGGAGCGCGTTGAGGAAGGTCACGTCGCGCGGCACCGAGAAGCGGCTGAGCCGATTACGGATGTAGTTCCGGACCATGTCCGAATCCAGCCCCGCCCCTTCGCGTTTCACCACGAAGGCGGCCAGGCGCTGGCCGTACTCGCGATCGGGGACGCCGACCACCGCCACCTCGCGGACCTGCGGCAGATAGGCCAGCGCCTCCTCGACCGGACGCGGGAAGACGTTCTCGCCGCCGGAGATGATCATCTCGTCGTCGCGGCCCGCGATGAACAGCCGGCCCGTGGCATCGAGGAAACCGAGGTCGCCGGTGTCGAGCATGCCGTCGGCCTCGTCCGGCGGGGCGGCGTTGACATAGCCGTCGAAGAGCATGTGGTTGCTCACGAAGATGTGCCCCGTCGCGCCGACGGGCAGCGGCTTGCGGTCGGGGCCGAGCACCGCCACCTTGGTGCCCAGCGGCGGCTTGCCCGCGGTGGTCGGCGCGGTGCGTAGATCGGTGGGATCGGCGATGGTCGCCCAGGACACCTCGGTGGAGCCGTAGACGTTGTAGAGGACGTCACCGTAGACGTCCATGAAGTCCAGCACGGTGCTGGCCGCGAGCGGCGCGCCGCAGCTGGCGACCACCCGCAGGCTGGAGGTGTCGTAGCGGGCGCGCACGTGCGCGGGCAGCTCCAGGATGCGGTGCACCATGATCGGCACAGCGATGAACGTGCTCACCCGGTGTTCGGCGATCAGGCGCAGGCAGTCCTCGGCGTCGAAGTGCGCGGGAAGCACCACGGTCGAGCGCAGCGCGGTGCTCAACTGCAGCGCGGCCAGCCCCCACGTGTGGAACAGCGGCGCGGGGATGAGCATCGTCTCGTCCATCCGCAGCGGAATGCGCGACAGTAGCGCGGCGATGGTGCTGAAGCCCTTGGCGTGCGGGCGGCGCGCGCCCTTCGGGGTGCCGGAGGTCCCCGAGGTCAGCACGATGAGCTTGCCAGGGTGCGATGGCTTGCGAAAGCTGTTCTGCCCCATGGCCGCGAGGTCGTCGAGGGTCGTCCGCCCCGGCGCCGGCTTGGTCCGGTCGGTCGCGTAGCGCGGCAGATCGGCGTGCAGATACTGCACCAGGTGGTCGAATTCGCCGTCCACGAACAGCGCGGTGAGCTTGTCGCGCTGCACCACCTCCTCGATCCGCCGAGCGGGCAGGCCGGTGTTGAGCAGGGCGACGTCCACGCCGAGCTTGCCCGCGGCGACCATGGTTTCCACCATGCCGCCGTGATTGCGCGCGAGCAGGCCGATGGCGTCACCTGCCCGCAGCCCGAGCGCGGCCATGGCGCCCGCGATGGCGTTGGTGCGCTCGTGCATCTCATCGAAGGTGCGTGCGCTGTGCGCGTCGATCAGAGCCGCGCGCTCCGGTGCGAACGCGGCCGCCGCGGCGTAGCCGCCCGCCAGGTTGAATCCCCATTCCGAGAGCCTGCGCAGCTGTTTGAGGCCGAGGTCGGGCCGGTGGGCGCGCAGCACGCCGGTGGCCATCATCTGCCTGGCCACCTCGGCGCGGCGGCGGACGGGAGAGTTCTCGCCGTTGACGACGACCGAGGTCGCCGCGCCGCGCACCAGATCGGCGATCCGGCGCAGACCGCGCTCGGTCCAGGCGATGATCGCGCCGTTGCCGGCCGCCTCGACGGACGGATGGATGCGGCCGGGGCCGAAGAAGGTGACCGAGATGCGGGTGCGTTCCTCGGTGCCGCGCAGCCGGATCGAGGCGAAGCTGCCCAGCGTCGGGCTGACCAGCTCGAGGCTTTCGTACCAGCGCCCGATGCGCAGCTGGATCACTTGGGTGCGGACGCCGACCCGGGCGGTGCCGACCCGGAAGCGCAGCATCTGATGTCCGCCCGCGGCCTCCAGCGGTTCGCACGCGCCGATTCCGGGAAAAACGCGGGGATAGGTCTGCGGCTCGCGGAGCAGATCCCACACCGCCTGGCGGGGGATCGGAAATTCCGCGGTCACATCGATGACATCGGTAACCACTGGCTTGCAATTCTCGTCGGCCGGTTCGAACAGCTCGGGTCGGCGGAGATTTCATTTGTAGCTCCCGCCGCAATCTTGGTCAAGAGTCCGGCTTCTGGCCTGGTAGGCAACTGTTTTCACGCCTATTCCGGGGTGAATCCAGCTGTGGTAGGACACAACTCGACGCGGCTCGCCGACTTTCTGAGACGGCAATTCCGGAGATGCACACGTAGTCGATTTCCGGGCTTCTTTGGAGAGCTTTGTGAGAACTCATAACCGGGCGACGTCTATCGCGGTCGTTTCTCCGGTCGCCCCGTGTTCGCGCCCTGCCTCGGCCGCGGTGAAGCGAACGCCGGGCGCCCTTGCGTCGGGCGAGAGCCGGTTCCGGGCGGCTGTAGGCGGGTAGTGCTCGGGCATGAGGTTCGGGTTCGCGATCCAGGGGGAAACTAATGTCCCAACGGGACAATATTGATAGGATGGATTCATGGGCACCGACGACGACGTCGACCTGGACGGCCGCAGGCTGCGCACGCGCCGCAGCCGCGAAGCGCTGTCGCGGGCCGCGTTCGACCTGCTGACCGAGCGCGGCCTGGCCGCGGTCGGCGTGGAGGACATCGCCGAGCGGGCCGGCGTCACCCGGCGCACTTTCAGCCGTCACTTCTCGTCCATCGAGGCGGCCATTCTCGGCGACATCGACCAGGACATGCACCTACTGAACGAAGCGCTGGCGTGCAGGCCCGCCCACGAGCCGCCGCTGCTGGCTTATCGCAACGCGGTGCACGACTGGCTGACCGCCGAATACGCGGGGGCGCGGGCCGGGCTGCTGACCCGGCGGTGGGCCCTGTTCCAGCGCTTCGACGACGAACCGGCCCTGCTGGCCGGCTATCAACGCATCCGCAACGAGGGGCAACGCGAGTCGGTGCGAATCCTGGCCGCCCGTCTCGGCGTCGACCCGGCGGAGGATCTGCGCCCGGCGACGGTCGTTGCGGCCTGCTCCGGGCTCATCGTCGCCGCGCTGCAGACCTGGGCCGCGGGTGTCGACCCGGACGGCCTGCCCGACCTCATCGAAGGCTTCTTCGACACCCTCGCCGGGTTGGCCACCGATATCCAGTACGAGGAGTCAGCGTCATGACCAGGGAGCGTCCGGTCGGATCGGCGGGCATCGTGCGCCGGACCTGCCGGAGGATGGGATTGGACCGCAATCCGATGCGCCGCCGCGAGGACCGGCTGCAATCCGGCGTCGGCCTGCTGCTGACGCTGCTGTTCCTCGTCGTCGTCCCGGTGGTGGCGATGGTGCTCGGCGGCCGCGTCTACGAGACCGAAACCCGTGCCACCGAAAGCCGCGTCGCCGAACTGCACCGCGTCGACGCCACCGTGGTCGAGGTGGGCAAGGCGCCGCTGTACGCGCCGATCACGCCGGCGCGGGTGTCCTGGGTGGACGGCCAGGGCGCAACCCACGTCGAGGACTACCGTTCCAGCACGATGGTGAAACCCGGTGCCACCGTGAGCGTCTGGCTCGACAAGGGCGGCCGCGTGGTGGAGCCGCCGTCGGAGACCAGGGCGCTGAGCCGCGCGGTGCTGGTGTCGGGCGCGGTGTCCTGCGCGGTGCTGATGTGCTTCGCGACCGGGTACTACCTGCTGAGCGTGAGCCTTGATCGCAGGCGCGCGCGCCGGTGGGAAACCGAATGGGCGACAGTGGGACTCACCTGGGGCGGCCGCGGCGCGGTCTGAGGTTCCGGTGTGCGTTCCCGTCGCGTGACGTGAATTCGGTGGTGGCGACGGGATTCGCCGAGTGTGACGCTCGGCCCCGGGAAGTGCGGCGTGCCCGCCGGGTAAGGGTAGGGAACAAACCACGGCAGGCACGCCACTGTGTCCGGCCGCTGCGCGGCGAACGAGGGCCGGACACGAATCCGAGGTTAGGCGATGGGATCACCCGATGTCGCCGCATCGACGAACATCCGGCGATCCCACGACCCATCACCGGATGTGTTGTGAGACAGCACAACCCGTGTACGGCTACACGGGGAAGAGGCTGTGCTTGCGCGGATTGTGCTTCGGCTTCGGGTCCTTGTCGCGCAGCAGTCGCAGCGCCTTGCGGATCTCGAGGCGGGTCTGCGACGGCTCGATCACGGCGTCGATATAGCCGCGCTCGGCGGCGATCCACGGCGTCGCCATGGTGGCGTTGTAGAAGTCGATCATCTGCTCGCGCACGGCTTCGCGCTGCTCGGCGGGCGTCGCCTCCAGCTGCTTGCGCCCGATGATGCCGACCATGCTCTCGGCGCCCATCACGGCGATCCTCGCGGTCGGCCAGGCCAGGCTGATGTCGGCGCCGAGCTGCTTGCAGCCCATCACCGCGTAGCCGCCGCCGTAGGCCTTGCGGGTCACCACCGTGACGATCGGCACGGTGGCTTCGATCACGGCGCGGAAGAACCGGCCGCCGCGCTTGATGACGCCGCTGCGTTCCTCCTCGATGCCCGGCAGCACGCCGGGGGTGTCCACGACGAACACCAGCGGCAGGCCGTAGGCGTTGCACAGGCGGATGAAGTGGGTGGCCTTGTCGGAGCAGCGCGCGTCGAGCGCGCCGCCGAGCACCATAGGCTGGTTGGCGATCACGCCGACGCTACGGCCGTCCACCCGCGCGAAGCCGGTGATGAGGTTCTGCGCGGTGCCCGCGCTGACCTCGTGGAAGGCGCCGTCGTCGAAGATGCGCACGAGGATGTCGCGCATGTCGTAGCCGACCTTGTCCGAGTCCGGGATGATCGAGTCCAGCTCGAGGTCGTGCTTGGTCATCTCCGGCTCGAGGCCGGGGTTGACGACCGGCGGCTGCTCCAGGCAGCTGGACGGCAGGTAACTCAGGTACTCGCGCACCCAGTCGAAGGCCGCGCGCTCGCTGTCGGCGACGTGGTGGACGGTGCCGGTGGTCGCCTGCACGGCCGCGCCGCCGAGCTCTTCGGCGCTCACGCTCTCGCCGGTGACCGCCTTGATGACCTCGGGGCCGGTGACGAACATGTAGGACTTGTCGGTCGCGACCAGCACGTCCATGTTGACCGGGCCGTAGACCGAACCGGCCGCGCACTTGCCGAGCATGATCGCCACCTGCGGCACGAAGCCGGACAGGTCCTCCTGACGGCGGCACATCAGCGCGTACCAGGCCAGCGAGGCGACCGCGTCCTGGATGCGGGCGCCGCCGGAATCGTTGATCGCGATCACGGGGCAGGCGTTCTCGTAGGCGAACTCCATGGCCGCTGCCACCTTGCGGCCGAACATCTCGCCGACCGAGCCGCCGTGCACGGTCTGATCGTGCGCGATCACCACGACCGGCCTGCCTTCGATGTAGCCGCGGCCGGTGACCACGCCGTCGCCGTACATGGCGTTCGAGGCGCCGGGCTGACGCATGAGCGCGCCCATCTCGATGAAGGTGCCGGGGTCGAGCAGCATCCGGACGCGCTCCCTGGCGCTGGGGATCTCCTTGGCCTTGCGTTTCGCGATCCCTGCCTCACCTGCGGGCTCCTGGGCGAGCTCCAGGATCCCCCGGAGCTGCTCCAGCTTTTCTCGCGTACCGGTCATATGTCTGGGTTGTCCTTCCCACTCGACGTTGCGCCCGGTCCGCGGTACGGAGGCGCGGCGCTCGATGCTATCGGTGATGAGACGCGCGGCACACTCCGGCCACCCTTCTCATGCGACAACTCGTAGCGGGCTTCGCCGCGCTCTTGGTCGGATGTCCTATCGCTCGCGTGGCGCGCGGGGTTACGTGTCCGGGCGCAATTGCCGACGGGCGAGAAGAATATTTTGCACGAGCGCGAGGGCCGAGCCTATCGCATTTTCATATGGAATCGACCGAGTCGGCCGGGTCCGCCGGTCCGTGCGCCGGCCGTCGCGCGAAATGCCGTGATCTGCTTGTGATTTCGCCCAACGCCCGGTGTTCGACCTGATGAAAAGCCCGGAACTCCGTAACGCGCCGGGATTTCGTCGCGATCGCCGCTATCGTTCGATAGCCATGGCGGGCACACAGGCCGGTTCGGGCATCGAGAATCTGCGTACCGAACTCGTGGAACACCTCAGATATCCGGCGCGCGGAGTGCCTCCCGGTGATCTCGCGACGATAACGCGAAGTTGTCTGGCCGAGGCGCTGAAGGTGCTCGACCCCGGCGCATTTCCGGCCCCTCCGGAACCGGCGCAGATCGCCGGAACCGCGATTCGCTGGGCGCGCGAAGGTATCGCGCTGGAAACGGTGCTCCGGGCGTATCACGACGGGATTCGCTCCGGATTGGAATTCCTAGCCGCGCAGGCGGGCGTCGGCGACTCCGACCAGGTGATGGCCGGGGCCACCTTGATCGTCCGCGCGCTGGAGATGGTGACGGTGGCGGCCTCGGCGGCCTACGTCGAGGAACATCGGCTGGTCGCCAAGGAACACCAGACCGCGGCCCAGACCCTGGTCTCGGCGCTGTTGAGCGGGCACGGCGTGGCCCAGCTGGCACGGCAGACCGGTATCGCCGTCGCGCCGTCGTACCAGGTGGTCGCGGTGTCCATCCCGCAGCACAGCGACGAACTGCGCCCCGGCGGCGGTGCGACGGCAGCGCGCCGCAAGCTGCGCAGAGTGCAAGCCGCCCTGGCCAATCCGCTGGGCTCGCGAGCGCTGTCGCTGCTTTCCACCGAGGGCGGCACCGTGCTGGTGCCGGTCGACGAGGCGTCCGCGCTGACGCCGCTTGCGATGACGGCCGAGGTGCTCGAGGTGGTGAGCGAGGCCGCCGAGGTTCCGCTCACGGCGACCGTCACCGCCGGAGCCCGATGCCGCATACCGGAACTGGCCGGGCGCGCGCACGATCTGCTCGGCCGGATCCGGGCGGCGAACCGTCCTCCCGGCCTGTATCCGATGGCGGATCTGGGGGATTCGATCGGTTGTGACTCGCCCCAGCAGGTCGAAGGGACGACAGTCACCTCCCCCAACAAACGGCGAATGGGCCGATCGGCCTGAGTTTTCGGCCTTATCGTCTGAGGCGCCTCGACGTTCGAGGCGGGCAAGGAGTGACCAGTGACCACCGCGTCGACCGACTTGGACCTGCTGCGCGAACTGGAACCGGTCGCCGAGCGGCTGCTCGACGATCATCTCCGCAAGGCGAAGGCGTGGAATCCGCACGACTACGTGCCGTGGGACGACGGCCGCAATTTCGCGGCGCTCGGCGGAATCGATTGGGAGCCAGGACAATCCGCGCTGTCCGAAGTGGCCCAGGTCGCGATGATCACGAATCTGCTCACCGAGGACAATCTGCCCTCCTATCACCGGGAGATCTCGGAATCCTTTTCACTGGACGGCGCATGGGGCACCTGGGTGGGCCGATGGACCGCCGAGGAGAATCGGCACGCCATCGTGATGCGCGATTATCTGGTGGTCACCCGCGCGGTGGATCCCGTTGCGCTGGAGGCGGCTCGGATGCAGCATATGACCGCGGGTATCGCCAAGCCGGAGAAGGGCCCGCAATTTCTGCGCTCGGTGGCGTATGTGACATTGCAGGAATTGGCGACCAGGATCAGTCACCGAAATACCGGAGCCGCGTGCACCGAACCCGTCGCGGAGCGTATGCTGCAACGAATTGCGGCCGACGAGAACCTGCACATGATCTTCTACCGGAATCTGAGCGCCGCGGCGCTCGACCTCACGCCGAACGCCATGCTGCGCGCGATCACCGACATCGTCACCCGGTTCCAGATGCCCGGCCTGACCCAACCCAACTTCCGTCGTCACGCCGTGCTGCTCGCCAAACACGGCATCTACGACCTGCGCCAGCACCTGGATGTAGTGGTGCGCCCGGTGCTGCGGGCCTGGGACGTCTTCGACCGCACCGATCTGTCCGGTGACGGCGAGCGGGCCCGCGAGGAGCTGCACGATCACCTCGAGGATCTGGAGGTGCGGGCCCGCCGTTTCGAGGAGCAGCGGGAACGCGCCGCCGCCCGCCGAGCGGAGGGAGTCACCGCAGGCTCATGAGACGAGTGTCGATCACCGTGGCGGCGGTCGCAGTCATCGCCGCCGCGACCACCGCGCCCGTGCTCGGGGAGGTTTTCGCCGCGCCCGCCCCCGCGGCAGCGCCGACCCCGCCGCCCGCCGTCGATCCGAAGATGACCAGGACTGGTCTGCTGACCATCGAGCCCATCGGTCCCCGCCGCGACCGCCTGCACATCGCCTCGGCCGCGATGCGCCGGGTCATCGTCGTCGACGTCCTGCGCGGGACGGGCGAGGGACCGCGGCCGACGCTGTACCTGCTCGACGGGGTCGACGGCGAGCCGACCTCCGGCTGGCTCACCAAGGGCGGCGCCGAACAGTTCTTCGCGGACAAGCCGGTCGACGTGGTGCTCACCACCGGCGGCACCGGCAGCATGTACAGCGACTGGCAGCGCCACGACGCCGCCCTGGGGCTCAACCTCTGGGAGACCTTCCTCACCGAGGAGCTGCCGCCGATCGTGGAGTCGCTGCTGAAGGGCGATGGTCGCCGCGCGATCGCGGGCGTCTCGATGGGCGCGCAGGCGGCGATGATGCTCGCGCAACGTCACCCCGGCCACTATCTGGCGGTCGCCGGGATGAGCGGCTGCTACTCCACCGCCGATCCGCTCGGCCACGCGGTCACCACCATCACGGTGGCTTCGCGCGGCGGCAACGTGGAAAACCTGTGGGGCCCACCGAGTTCCCCGGAATGGGTGGCGCACGACAGCCTGCTCGGCGCGGACCGGCTGCGCGGCACCGCCATCTATCTGTCCGCCGCTTCCGGCGCCCCCACCGACGCCGATCTGGCCGCGGTGGCGGCGGCGCCGTCGGTCGTCGACGCGCTGCGCCTCGCCGGGGGAGGCGCAGCGCTCGAGGCGGGCGCTCGCGCGTGCACCGAACGCTTCGCCGGCCGGCTCGCCGAGCTGCGGATTCCCGCGGAGATCGAGTACTCGGACGCGGGCATGCACACCTGGCCGGACTTCGAGGCCCAGCTGCCGCGTGCGTGGCGGGTGCTGGCCGAGGCGCTGGGGGTGGCAAGGGTCGGCTGACCGCCGCCGCTGGAATGGCCGGGCGGCGGGCGCGTTGAGAACAGGTATGACCGCAGCGCTACCTTCCGTCCGCTTCTCCATCCTGGACCGCTCGCGGGTGCGCCGCGGGCAGTCGCATCCGGCGGCGCTGCGCGAGACGGTCGAGTTCGCCAGGCTGGCCGAGCAGTGGGGTTATCACCGGTTCTGGGTGTCCGAGCATCACAGCGTGCCCGGCGTCGCGGGGTCGGCGCCGACCGTGCTCGCCGCCGCGGCGGCGGCCGCGACCTCGCGCATCAGGATCGGCACCGGCGGGGTGATGCTGCCGAACCACCAGCCGCTGGTCGTCGCCGAGCAGTTCGGTGTGCTGGAATCGCTCTATCCCGGCCGGATCGATATGGGCCTCGGCCGGTCGGTCGGCTTCACCGACGGGGTACGCCGCGCGCTCGGGCATGACAAGGCCGACGCCGACGATTTCGACGGCAGGCTCGCCGCGGTGCTCGACTACTTCGCGCACGGCAGGCAAGGCGTGCACGCGTGGCCCGCCGAGGGTCTGCGGGTGCCCGCTTTCCTGCTGGCCACCGGCTCCGGCGCGGATCGCGCCGCCCGCTTCGGGCTGCCGCTGGTCGTCGCGGCGGTGGCGGGGACGGATCGGATGGTCGAGGCGATCGATCGGTACCGCGTGGGATTTCGCGAAACAGCTTGGGGGAGCGAACCGTACGTGATGGTCTCGGGTACGGTCACGATCGCCGACAGCACCGAGGAGGCGCGACGGCTGCTGCTGCCGGAAGCCTGGGCGGGCGCCTACTCGCGGACACGGGGCGAGTTCCCGGTCTTGCTGCCGCCGGAGGAGATCGAGTCGACGCCGATGACCGAGCGTGAGCGTCGCCTGGTCGCCGAAGGCATGCGGGATCAGATCCACGGCACCGAGGACGAGGTCGCCGAGGCGCTGGAGCAGTTGATCACGCGGACCGGAGCGGACGAGATCCTCGTGCACACCAGCACTTACGACCGCGCCGCGCGCCTCGAATCGCACCGGCGGCTGGCCCGGCTCACCGGTCTGCCGCCGGCGGCGGGGCGGCGGGCGGCGTAGCGGGCGACGCGTCACGCTGGAACCGTGCTTCGGCGGCTGCGTATCCGAACATCCGGCGGCCTTCGCAGCGCAGGTCCACCGCCAGGGACGCGGTGCGGTTGCCCCGGTCGAGCCCGGTGACCCGGCCGCGGAGTGCCAGGCGCACGCGCTGGCCCGGGCGAACCCGCAAGCCGTGCACGCCGGGCGCGACCTGGATGCGCAGCCTGGCGATGGCGGCGGGATCGCCGAGCCAGTCGGTGAGATATCCGGTGGCGAGGCCGAGTTCGTACATCCCCGGCGCTTCGGCGCTCGACAGGCCGGTCACCGCGGCGTACTCCGCGAGCTCGGCCGCGGACACCTCGAGCAGCTGGACCGGAAGCTCGTCACCGACAGCGAGTGAGCCGAAGTCCACTGCGGTGCATGGCATTCGATCGATCCCGGGAGGCGGCGCCGGCTCGATCGGGCCCCGGTCGGCGAAGATCTCCTCGACCGCCGATGCGGCGCCTGCGGTGCGCACCCGCCCGAGCAGCGTCGTCGTGCCGGTCTGAAGCGAGCGACCGTCCTGATCGACGAGCGCGCTCCTGATCGTGAGCACCTCGTAGTCGGAGAAATACCGCGAGGATTCGACGTGCACCCGGCAGTCCAGCTGATCACCCGCCACCAGCGGCCCGGCCAAGTCGAGCACATGGTCGGCGTGCAGAACGCGCGGCGCTTCGGCGCCGGTACACGCCGCATCGAGCAATTCCCGATGAACGTGGCCGAGGAATACGGCGGGGAATGTCGGGGGAGCGACGAGACCGGAGAACCCGAGCCGAAGCGCGGCGTCCGCACGCAGGTGTGCCGGATGGAAATTGCGGACCGCTCGGGCGAATTCGCGAATTGTCGCGGAGCGCACCACGCAACGCGTCGATGATCCATTGCGCGACAGAGACCTGACGAGGTCGTTCATATTTGCTCCAATATCGCTCGGCTGTCGGAATGGGCCCGGCCGGTCAGGCGGGCGTGCCGAAGGGGGAAGCCGGCATGGGCACCTGGTCGGGCGTCACGGTAGCCACCACGTCCACCCCGGCGCCGAGGAAATCGCGGAGAGCGCGGTCGATGTGGTCGGCGGAGGTGACGACCACCGCGTCCCTGGCGCCGATATCGCGCATGATCCTGGCCGAGTGCGCCGCGTTCTGCGCCGTCGAGGCGGCGTCGGGCTCGACGACGATCCGCTCGGCCGGAATGCCGTGCGCGATCAGCCACCGCGCCATCGCCTGCGCCTCGGTGACGCCGTTGCGCGGGTTTCCGCCGGTCACGATGACGGGCGAGGCCGGAGCGAGCAACGCCTGCGCGAAGCCGGCGTGCAGACGCGCGAGAAGCTCGGGGCGCATCCCGCCGTCGGGCAGCAGGCCGTAGCCGAGTACCACGATCGCGGTGTCCGGGCCGCGGAAGCCGAGCGCGGGCGACGCCGGGTCTGCCTGCGGCGGCGGTGGCGAAGCCGCGGCCGAACCGGTGCCGCCCTCGGCGAAGGCGCACGGGACGGGCAGCAGCGCGGTCGCGACGACGGCGGCGCCGAGCAGGGCCCGCATCGTGCCGCGGCGAGCGCGCATTCTCGGAAAGATCATGTCCACCATGGCATCTCCAGCTATTAGCCGTCGAGTGGCCCTCGACGGCGGGGAAACGTAGCTCCATGATTGCGCGGGATCGGCACGGAACTTCGTGATCGTGGCGAAATCTGGAGATCTCATCGCCGGGTGACCTCTCGATTGGAGGGTCGCACTCCTGATTGGGAGGAATACCAGAAATCCGTCTCTCGGCTTTGGCATCGATTCCGGCGCGGACTGTGCACGTTCACCGATACCGCGGCGAGCGTTCCGTGAAGTGTCCAGATACCGGTTCGTGGTGTGGGTTCGGCCATTCTCCCCGACCTAGCGTTGGCGCAGTTTCAGCCTCGCCGACCGGCACGGCGGCGCTGCGAACCGAAGGACCCGCGAACGAGGAACGACGTCGTTCCTACGAAAGGCATTAGATGAAACGAAGTACCTGCGGCCGTGCGCTGGGCGCCGCGGCGGTGTCGATCGTCTCGGTGCTCGCCATGAGCTTCACCGGCGTTGCCGCCCAGGCCGATCCGGCGCCCGCCCCGACCGAACAGGCCCTGGCGGAGCTCATCGCCGCGGGGCGCAAGGCGGCTCCGGTCGCGGGCGGTTCCGGCTCGGCCTGCACCTCCGGCAGCGGTGCTGGGTCGGGCAACGGCTCGGGCAACTGCTACGGCGGATCGGGCAGCAGTTCGGGATCTTCCGGCGGATTCGCCAGCGACACAGTCGGTTACGGTCCGCCTATGAACTCGTGGGTCGAGGCGTTCGGTTACGGTCTGATCCATCCCGATGTCGCCCCGCCCGGTGCCAACGATTGGAAATGCAAGCCGACCGCCGAGCATCCCCGCCCGGTGGTGATGCTGCACGGGACGTGGATGAACGCTTATAACGGGTTCGCCTATATGGGTCAGCCCGTCAAGGATGCCGGGTTCTGCACGTTCACTTTCAACTATGGCCGGGCGAATCTGGTGGAGGGCGGCGGGCTCGGGTCGGTGCTGCCAGGGGTGATGGGCACCGGCTACATCCAGGACTCGGCCAAGCAGTTGGCCATCTTTGTGGACCGGGTGCTCGCGGCTACCGGCGCCGACGAGGTCGATATCGTCGCTCATTCCCAGGGGGGTTCGATGGCCAACTGGTACACCAAGTTCGAGGGCGGGGCGGCCAAGGTGGGGAACCTGATCAGCTACGGTGCCACTCATCACGGGACGAGTCTGGACGGTATCGGTGCGTTGGGTCGGGTGATCAACAACCTCGGTATCGATGTTCTGGGTTTCGTCGAGATCTTTGTCGGGCACGCGGGTATCCAGCAGACGATCGGCTCGGAATTCGTCGGCAAGCTCAACGGCGACGGCGACACCGTATCCGGTGTCGACTACACGATCGTGGGCACTCGCTATGACGAGGTCACCAACCCCTACGAGCTGACCTTCCTGGGTGCGGGCCTCGGTGCGACGGTGCAGAACATCACCCTCCAGGACGGATGCGAGCAGGACCTCTCCGACCACCTCACCATGATGTATTCGCCGCGCGCGCTGTCGATCGCCTTGCGCACCCTGGACCCGGTGGGACATCCGCAGCTCGAGTGCGCACCCAACCCCTGGCTGATCGGAGGTGGCGGCCGATGATCTGACGACCGGCGGGCGATCGGTAGCCCGACCGGCCGCCCGCCGCCGCGCCCACCGAGCCGGTAACGCACGCACCGGCGCTCGGTGGGCTTTCGGCTGTCCGCGATCCGGGCGTCCCCGGCCGTGTTCGGCACGACGATCTCCCCCGGCGCGGCACCGTGCGGGCTATGCCTGCGGTGCGTGCACCAGTCCGGCGCCGACGTCGGCCGGATCGGTATCGGGAGCCAGGTCGTCGCAACGGGCGTCGCCGATCAGCTTCGCCTGCAACATGATCGGCGTGAGTTGCCGCTGAGCGGTGAGCTTCTCCGCCCACAGCGCGGCGACGCCCGCCGCGTGCGGAGTGGCCATGCTGGTACCGCTCATCGTCGCCATACCACCGCCGATTCCGGCGCTGACCACCCGGACTCCCGGGGCGGACACCGTCGCTCGCGTGTTGGAGAAGGGCGCGACGGTGAGACGGCCGGGGGAGCCGCCGAGTGCGCCGACCGCGATGATTCCTGCCGCCGCGGCGGGCGGTGCGACACTGATCTCGAACGGCGGCTGCTTGTCCCTGCCGCTCTCGTTTCCGGTGGCGGCGACCACCATCGGCTGCCCGACACCGGCGTTGAGGAACTCGATCAGCTTCTCGAAGAGCTTCACATTCGCCGTGTACGCGTCGAGCGCTGCCGATGTGGCCACCGGTATCGACACACCGCGAAGTTTGACCAGCTTGTCGACGAACCCGGGGAAGTCTATGCCCAGCGACATCGAGATCACGTGTGCGCCGTTGTCCCGCGCCCAGATCATCGCGTCGGCGAGCAGGTCGCTTCCGCCGCCGTCCGGGCCGAGCACCTTGCCGATCAGCGCCCTGGTGACGCCTTTGGCGACGCCGATCCGCAGACCGTCCACATCTCGGCCGAAAATCGTTCCCGCACAGTGCGTGCCGTGGCCCTCCTTGTCGTCCGCGCTGCCGCCGCTGGTGAAGTCTCTGGTGATCAAATCGACGCCGGAGAAGGCCGGATGCGACGAATCGATGCCCGTGTCGAGTACAGCCACCGTGATGCCCGCGCCGGTGAAGGGTGAGGTGGTGGCGCCGACTGCGGTCACGCCCCAGGTCGCCTTGCCTGCCTCGGCAGTTTCGCCCGCCGCCCGTTCGGTCGGTTCGACGAGCTTCATGGGCATCGCGGGGCAGAAGCCGATCACGGTCGGATCGTTGACGATCGTGCGCAGCCGCTCACCGCTCGCGCCTTCCTCGACATCGATCGTGATATCGGCTCCGGCGTCCATGGGTGTCGCTGCCACGCCCGCGTTCAGGTCGCGCAGCACGGAGCGTGCGGGCGCACGGAGAACGACGAGCTTCTCTTTCGCGAGAAGATGCGCTTTTGGCTCGGTCATGATGGCTCCCCGAGTGGGCGAGAGGGTTGTCGATGACGAAAAGCCTGGTCCGTGCCGGTGCGGAAGGCGCGAGTAGCCGACTACTCGTTTCCCGAGGGTGTCATCGCGCCGGCGGAGGCGATGTCGGCTCACGCGTGACGGGGCAGGTCACGCGGGGGGCGGAGGCGGACGGACGAATCGCCCACCGCTGCTCGATGCGTCCGTAGCGCCACACCAGCAGCGCCGCCGCCCAGGTGACGACGAACAGCGCGACCACGACGTAGCCGAGCACGGTGAGGTCGAGTCCGGTGATCCAGTCCCAGAAACCGCCGGACCAGCCGAGTTGTCCGGCGAGCAGGCCGAGCAGTTCGGCGGTGCCGACGAGCAGCGCCACGGTCACCGACAGCGCGGTGACGGTGATGTTGTAGTAGACCTTGCGGACGGGTTGGGCGAAGGCCCAGCCGTAGGCGAAGTTCATGAACGTCCCGTCCACGGTGTCCAGCAGACTCATTCCGGCCGCGAACAAGATCGGCAAGCACAGGATCGCGTACCACGGCAGCCCGGCCGCGGCGCTCGTTCCTGCGAGCACCAGCAGCGCCACCTCGGTCGCGGTGTCGAATCCGACTCCGAACAGCAGACCTATCGGGTACATCTGCCACGGCTCGGTGATCGTCTTCAGCACCGGTCCGAGCAAGCGATTCATGAACCCCCGTTTGCCGAGCTGGTTTTCGAGTTCGGCCGCGTCGTATTCTCCGGCTCGGGCGCGCCGGAAGACACGGACGATGCCGATCAGCACGGCGATGTTGAGGATGGCGATGAGGTAGAGGAACGTGCCGGAGACGGTGGTGCCGAACAGCCCGGTGTAGTGCTGGAGGCCGGAGGACTCGTCCGCGACGGGGCCCGCGATCGCCCTGATGCCGATCGACAGCAGGAAAGCGAGGCCGAAGACGACCGTCGAATGGCCGAGGGAGAAGAAGAATCCCACCGAGAGCGGGCGCTGTCCGTCGCTCATCAGCTTGCGGGTGGTGTTGTCGATCGCGGCGATGTGATCGGCGTCGAAGGCGTGGCGCAAGCCGAGCGCGTAGGCGGTCAGTCCTACGCCGAGCCCCAGTGTCTGCCCTCCCACGTCGAGATTGCGCGGGACGACGAAGGCGATCAGGGTGAGCCAGCCGATCACGTGCAAGGCCGCGATGACGGTGAACATCCCTGCCACGCCGAACCATTCGGAACGGGTCAGCGCGTGGCGCACGACGTCGAGGCGGGATCGTCCGGGAGTCATCGCGGCGCCGCTACTTTCGGGACAGCCTGTCGTTCGTCACGCTCAGCTGGCGAGCCGTGCTGTCGGCGAGATCGTGGACCTGCTCCGGTGCCAGCGGTCCGCACAGCCGATCCCAGTGCAGGGCGACGAGATCGCGCGCGTCCACCTCCGGCGCGGGGGAGTAGCCGTCGACCCACACCGGGATCTGTCGTGGTGCCGGCGCGGTCAGCTCGAGCCGATGTCCGTCCCATTCCAGCCGACGTGCCAGCACCGTGAGTTCGTTCTCCGTCCGGCTCACGACCGCTCCCCAAGTGATGCGGCAGTTGTCGAGCACGCGCACGGGATGTTCGTCGTTTCCTCGCCCGAGCAGCCGGGTCCACGGATAGACGCCGAAGACATGGAAGCAATGGTTGGCGGCGGCTTCGGATGCCAGGTCCGGCGTCAGGTGCGCCCAGTAGTGACCGGCGACCGGTCCGATGACGGCCAGGAGTTCCGCGAGGAACTCCGCCGGATCCAGGCGTGCGCCGATTCCGCCTCCGAGCCAATAGGATTCGACGAGCCTGTGGTCCAGCGGGTCGTCGATTCCGGTCAGCCGGGACATGACCCGAAGGTATGGCCATGCGCCCGAGAACTGGCGCGCCATCGCCCTGACCGCCGCGGGCGGCAGGGTGGCCATCGGCGCGCTCTCGGCGGGGCCACAATAGCCGAGCGCGTTGGGCGCGTGAGCGTATCGGGCGAACATCTCGGTACCGTCGATGCCGCCCGCGCCGCCTTCCGTCGTCTCGGTTACCGATGCCGAATCATGGCCCATGTCAACAGATTCGCGGCAGTTGCTCGCCCGCGGGCAGGTCGACCACGCGGGTGCCGCCCAGTGCCGTGCGGGCTACCACCATGCCGGGGTGCTCGGTCACGCAGACCCCGATCGCCTCGGCGTGGCCGCCCAGCGGATGCTCGCGCATGGCCGCGAGGACCCGCTCGGCATCCTCCTGCGGGACGAAGGCGATCAATTTGCCCTCGTTCGCGACGTACAGCGGATCGAGCCCGAGGAGTCCGCAGGCATCGCGAACCTGCGGGGAGACCGGGATCTTCCGCTCGTCCAACGAGATGCCGACCTGCGCCACTCCCGCTATCTCGTTCAGCGTCGCGGCCACCCCGCCCCGCGTCGGATCCCGCAGCACGTGCACATCGGCCCCGGTCGCCAGCATCGCCGCGACCAGACCGTGCAGCGGCGCGGTGTCGCTGCACACCGTTGTCCCGAATTCCAAGCCCTCGCGACAGCTCAGCACCGCAACACCGTGCAAGCCGATCTCCCCGCTGACCAGGACCGCGTCACCGGCCCGTGCGCGCTGCGGGCGGATGTCGACTCCGTCGTCGATCAGCCCGATGCCCGCGGTGTTGACGTAGATGCCGTCGCCGTGACCGGCGTCGACGACCTTGGTGTCGCCGGTGACCAGCTTGACGCCCGCTCCGAGGGCTGCGGTGCCCATGGACGCCGCGATGCGCGCGATATCGGCCAGTGCGGTGCCCTCCTCGAGAATGAACGCCGTCGACAGCACCATCGGGCGGGCGCCCGCCATCGCCAGATCGTTGACGGTGCCGTTGACGGCGAGCTCGCCGATCGAACCGCCGGGGAACTCCATCGGCTTCACCACGAACGAGTCGGTGGTGAACGCCAGCCGGGCGCCGCCGAGCGTCACGACCGCCGAATCGCCGAACCCGGCCTCGGCCGCCGATCCGAACGCGGGCAGGAACAGATGCTCGATCAGCTCGCCCGACATCGCGCCGCCCCCGCCGTGGCCCATCACGATGTTGGGCGAATCCCGCAGCGGCATCGGGCAGACCCAGCCGTCCATGTCGATGGCCGCGGGCGGTCCGGTCTCGTCAAGCATGAGCGACCTCCGCTGGCAGGTCGAGCCGCCGGTACAGGTAGTAGGCGGCGCACGCGCCCTCGGACGAGACCATAGTGGCGCCCAAGGGATTCCGGGGTGTGCACTGCTTGCCGAAGGCGGCGCACTCGTGCGGTTTGATCAAGCCCTGCAACACCTCGCCGGACCGGCATATCGAGGATTCCTCGGTGTGCAGGTCGTCGACGGCGAACCGCTGCTCGGCGTCGTACTCACGGTAGCGCTCGGACAGCCGCCAGCCGCTGCCCGGAATGACGCCGATGCCGCGCCAGGCACGGTCGGTGCGCTCGAACACGTCCTCGAGCATCGCCTTGGCGGCCGGGTTGCCCGCCGCGGCCACCGCACGCGGGTAGGCGTTCTCCACCTCGTGCCGCCCGGACTCCAGCTGGATCACCGTCCGGCGGATGCCTTCCAGGATGTCGAGCGGTTCGAAACCGGTGACCACCACCGGAACTCGATACTTCTCGGCCAGCGGTGGGTACTCACCGGTGCCCATCACGGTGCACACGTGACCGGCGGCGAGGAACGCCTGCACCCGGCAGGTGGGCGATTCCATGATCGCGGCGATGGCCGGGGGCACGAGCACGTGCGAGACCAGCAGCGAGAAGTTCGATACCCCGAGGCGTTTGGCCTGATACACGGTCATGGCGTTGGCCGGCGCGGTGGTCTCGAACCCGATGCCGAAGAACACCACCTGCCGGTCCGGGTTGGCCCGAGCCAGTTCGAGCGCGTCGAGCGGTGAGTAGACCACGCGCACGTCGCCGCCTTCGCTCTTGACCCGGAACAGGTCCTTGGCACTGCCGGGCACCCGCAGCATGTCGCCGAACGAGCAGAAGATCACGTCGGGTCGCGCGGCGATCTCGAGCGCCTTGTCGATCACCTCGAGCGGCGTGACGCACACCGGGCAGCCGGGACCGTGAATCATCTCGATCTGATCGGGCAGCAGCTGATCGATGCCGTGCCGGATGATCGAATGCGTCTGTCCGCCACAGACCTCCATGATCGACCAGCGCCTGGTCGTCACCGCGCGGATCCGGTCGAGCAGGCCTCGGGCGAGCTGGGGATCGCTGAATTCGTCGAGATACTTCACGACGTCACCTCCGGATCGTCTCGCTGTTGGGTCGTTTCGGGATTCTCGACTCCCGCCTGTTTCGCCGCGATGGCGAAACCGTCGCCGAACTCCTCGTTGAGCACCCCGAGGCGTTCGAATTCGGCCAGGGTCTGCAGCGCGGACTGCTCGTCCAGGCGCTGGATCGCGAATCCGACGTGGACGACGACATAGTCACCGACCGCCGCGTCCGGGATGTATTGCAGGCACACGTCTTTGTGCACGCCGCCGAAGTCGACGACCGACATCAACGTGCCGTCCCGCTCGTGCAGGCTGAGCACCTTTCCGGGGACCGCCAAGCACATCGTCGCTTCTCCTTTCGCTCATCCCGCTCCGATGGCGAGTAGCTGGCCGAACGCGAGGCCGCCGTCGTTCGGCGGCAGCCTGCGATGGCACAAGACTTGAAAGCCCTTCTCCCGCAGCAACTTCCGAGCCGCAGAGAACAGCAGTGCGTTCTGGAACACCCCGCCGGACAGGGCGACCGGCGTGGACGCGGTGCCGTATTCGACGGCGAGGGCCAGAATCAGGCGCGCGACCGCCGCGTGGAAGCGCGCGCCGACGATCTCGGCGGGGACCCCGGCCCGCACATCGGCCACGACTGCGGCGATCACCGGGGCGGGGTCGATCGCGGCGACGCCGCGACCGCGCGCGGCCTTGCCCGCCGGGACGGCGAACTCGTAGCGTCCCGTCCCTGCATCCGCACCGCGGGACAGGCCCTCCAACTCGATCGCCGCTTGGGCCTCGTAGTCCACCTCGTGGCGCACACCGGCCAGTGAGGAGACCGCGTCGAAGAGCCTGCCCATACTCGAGGTAGGGACACAGCCGAAACCGGTGTCCAGCTGATGCGCCAGCACCTTGCGCTCCCCGGCCGGGCAGGCCAGGACGGAGGGGATGTCCTCGGTCCAGTCGATGCCAGCGGCGCGCAGGTGCGCCAGCGCCATGCGGTAGGGCCGCCGGACGCTCAGGTCGCCACCGGCGAGGGGCACGTAGCGCAGATGCGCGAGCCGCCGGTAGCCCTTGTACCCGGCCGCGAGGACCTCGGCGCCCCAGATCGCCCCGTCCGGTCCGAAACCGGTGCCGTCGAACGCGATTCCGAGCACCGTCGCGGCGGGGTCGAGACCGTTCTCGCCCATCACCGCTGCGATGTGGGCGTGATGGTGCTGCACCGTCCGGATCGGACGCCCGTCTGCGTGCTGCTCGGCCCACGCGGTGGACCGATACCGGGGATGGGCGTCGGCGGCCAGCTGGACCGGGCGCACGGCGGTGAGCTCCTCGAGATGCCGCTCGGCCTCGGTGAACGCGCGCAGCGTCGCCAGATCGTCCATGTCGCCGATGTGCTGGCTCAGCCAGGCGTAGCGTCCGTCGGCCACCGCGCAGGTGTTCTTCAGATCGGCGCCGACCGCGAGCGTCGGCGGCATCGGCGCGGGCAACGCCAGCGGTAGGGGCGCGTATCCGCGCGAGCGGCGCACCGGCAGTTCGACGCCGTCGACCAGCCGCACCACCGAATCGTCACAGGGGACCACGATGCGCCGGTTGTGCGACAGCCACGCGTCGGCGAGGCAGGCCAGGCGCTCGCGCGCGTCGGCGTCGTCGTAGCAGATCGGTTCGCCGCCTAGGTTTCCCGAGGTCATGACCAGCGCCCGCGGGCCAGGTGGATCGCCCGGCAGCCCGAACAACAGCAGATGCAGCGGTGCGTACGCGAGCATCACGCCGAGATCGGGATTGCGCGGGGCCACCGAGGGCGACGGGGCTGGAAATTCCTCGGAGACAGTCGATTTCGAGTCGTCCCTGCGCCGCGGCAGCAAGACGATCGGCCGGGCGGGGCTGGTCAGCAGGTCGGCGGCGGCGTCGTCGACCTCGACGATCGCACGCGCGGTCGCCAAGTCCGGCGCCATGAGCGCGAACGGTTTGTCACCGCGCCGTTTCCGGCGACGCAGCTCGGCGACGGCGCCCTCGTTCGCCGCGTCGCAGGCCAGGTGATAACCACCGATGCCTTTGACGGCGAGAATTCCACCGCGGCGCAACAACTCTCGTGCCGCCGAGACCGGATCGCCCTCGCCGGGACCGGTGTAGCCGAGGGTCGGGCCGCAGTCCGGACAGGCGATCGGCTGCGCGTGGAAGCGACGATCGGCGGGATCGGCGTACTCGCGGGCGCACGCGTCGCACATGGGGAACTCGGCCATCGAGGTCCGGTCGCGGTCGTAGGGCAGGCTCGCGATGATGGTGAACCGGGGGCCGCAATTGGTGCAGTTGACGAACGGGTGCCGGTAACGGCGGTTGGCCGGATCCCGGAGTTCGTCGGCGCACTCGGCGCAGATCGCCACATCCGGTGAGGCCAGCGTGCGCCCACCGCCGTCGCGGGTGGTGTCGGCGATGTGGAATCCGGTGCCGCCGCGCACCGGGGTCTCGGTCGATTCGAGGGATTCGACGACGGCCAGCGGCGGCGGTTGACAGCGGACACGGCGCTCGAACTCGTCCAGCTCTCTGGCGGCGCCCTCGACCTCGATGACGACCCCGGAGCTGTCGTTGGACACGCGGCCGGTCAGCGACAGCTCGGCCGCCGTCGTATAGACGAACGGCCGGAAGCCGACGCCCTGCACCACGCCGCGGACCAGGATCCGCCGCCGGGTCCGCATCACGGCTCCTCCCCGCGCCCGAGCAACTTCAGACCCGTGAGCGCCTCGGCCGCGCCCGCCTCGTCGGTCTTCTCGACCGCGAAACCCATGTGGATGATCACCCAGTCGCCGGGTCCGACCGAGCCCTCGTCGAGCATGCCGATGTTCACTTTGCGTGTCTCGCCCGAGACGTCGACCAGGGCGATCTGATCGTGGTAGCCCTCGGCCAGCTCCACGACCCGGCCCGGAATGCCGAGGCACATCGGTCACACCTCCTGTCGATCGAGCAGCTCCGCCACGACCGAATCGACCGCGTCGGCCGCGGCGGCGAGCGCCGCTTCGACCGGATCGGTGAGACCGATCCCTTCGGCCACCGACACGATCTGGCAGCCGACGACCACCGTCGGCGGCACCGTGCCGCCGAGTGTCCTGACCATCGAGAACACCGCATCGGGATTCATGGCGTGCGCGTCGAGCTGCGTGACGGGGTCGTTGGTCTCGTCGGCGTCGAACACCTCGACCCGGCCGGGAGCGCCCCGATCGGGCAGCGCGTCGACGAGCACCAGCGCGTCCCAGTCGTCGAGCAGGTCGTAGGCGAGGTGCATGCCCCTGATCCCGTAGTCGGTGATGCGCACGCTCGGCTCACGGTGGGGCGGCAGTCGCCGCACCACCGCGGGGCCGAATCCGTCGTCGCTCAGGAAGATGTTCCCGATACCGGCGACCAGCACCTTTCTCGTCGTCTCACCCCTGATCCTCGGTCGGCGTCGGCGTGGTCGCGCCGCCGACATCGGCGCCGCCCACCTCGCCGGTGGCCGTCTCGCCCGGTGGGTTCGCAGTCTCCTTGCGCCCTTCGTAGGGCGGCACCGCCGCCTCGGTATCGGTGGGCGCCTCGGTGGTGAAGCCCTTTTCGCGGTCGGTGCGCACCTCGTCGGCCGAGGTCAGCTCCTCGTGCCCGATGTCGCCGGGCTCGCGGTCGGAGGGACCGCCCGCGACGGCTTCCGACCCGGTATCACGCGAACCGGGTTCGCCGCGCGCGGATTGTGGCTCTTGGTTCTTGTCACCCATGACTCGTCCTCCCGATCGCTACATGTGGCGGATCTTCAGATAGCGGCGGATGTCCGGTATCGACCGCAGCCCGATGAGGGCGAATATCGCGGCGATCGCCGCCAGGACGACGACCGCGATCACTCCTACCGTTTCCATGGCCGATCCTTTCTTTCATTTCCTTCGGTTTCGTCGGATGGTCTGTCGAGCGGCTCGATCTCGTCGGGCGCGAAGTACAGGTAGCGGCCGTACCACTCGTGCATGTCGGCGGCGGGGTCGTTGTCGATGACCACCCCCACGTGCACGTCGCCGTCGACGTCTTCGTGCACCGTCACCACGCGCGCCTGCTCGCCGTCGTAGAACAGATCGTGGGCGTCGGCACGCCGGGACGGATGCAAACGGACCCGGCTACCGCGGCGCACCAGGACACCCGCGACGAGGACGGCGTCGAATTCGGGTCGTACGGCGTTGTCGGCCGCGGGATCCCACCAATCGAGATCGTCCGGAACCTCGGGAAGCACGCGTGGCCGGTCCGCCGGTTCGCGCAGCACGCCGTGCAGCCGGTCCAGTTGCTCGGCGGTGGTGGCATCGCAGCGGTCGACGATGCGCGCGGCCAGCGGATCAGTGGCGCGGGCCTGCTCCTTCTCCTCGTCGGTCAAGGTCATCACGCGCAAGGTCAGGATCTCGTCGATCTCCGTCGAGTCGAACAGCGGCCCCTCGCTCTGTTCGGCGATCTCCGGGTGGTCGTAGAGGATGATCGGCGAGACGAGCAGCAAGGTACGGTCGCCCGCCGGTCCGGCGAGGACGGGGAAGCATCGGTGGTGGGCGCACTGCCCGGCGGCCGCGGCCGCTTCCTCCGGCGGCTCCAGCAAGGACGCGAACTCGCCGCCTTCGAGTTCGGCGATCACGTGAGCGCCGAGCATCGAGCGCGCGAGCGCGTCCTGCTTGTCACGCGGCGCGGCGGCGACATTGCGGACCGTGATCGTCACGCGGCGGCAGCCCGCCACGTGATCGACCGACAGCTCCAACCGGCCGTCGATCGGCTCGCGGATGCGAACGAGCCTGCCCGCGACAGCGCCCGCGGCGTCGTGCACGTCCTCGACGTCGGCGCCGCCCGGGACGTGCACACGAAACACCCTGTGCTCCAGCGGCATCGGACCGTAGTCGATCTCGTGTTCCACTGCCTCGTCCCAGCTGACCAAGACACGGCCTTCGACGTCGAGCTCGGCGACCTCCTCGCCGTGCCGGTCTTCGATCGTGCGCCGCTGCAATTGCAGAAACCGCACGGCGAGGCCGAGTGTGGCATCGTCGCCGGCGACGACGGGGAACTGTGCGCGCAGCTCCGGGTCCTCGCCGATTCCGGCATCGGCGGCGCCTTCCGGGCCGAGCACGCCGAATTGCCAGCGGCACTGGTTCTTCCGGGAGTTCGCCCGGTACGGGTACAGCAGGTAACCCTCGTACAACACCGCGTCGGCGACCGCGCGTGCCCTCGCGCGCGCGGACCGGACCGATCGTCCCGTGGTCATGTCGCGTCCCGGCCCGCGGTGAGAAGTTTGGTCACCGCGTCGTCGTAACCGAGCAGTCCGCGTTCGGATTTGAACGCCGACAAGGCGTCGAGCGTCTCGCGGGTCAGGCGGACCCAGCCGGAGTTGGGGAAGTGCGCGTCCATCAGGTCGCGCCACACCGAGACCGGCATGTCGAAGGTGTCCTCGCGATCCCACGGCACCTGCTGCACCGCGAAACCGCCCTCACCCCTGATGAATACCGTTCCGCTGAACAGAAACCGCAGCGGCACCGTGCCATCGCGCAACGCGTGCAGGTACTTCGATCCCGCCACCTCGAAGTCGTAGGTGCACTGCATCGGCAGATCCACTTCCGCGCCGCCGGTGAACCCGGGAATCGTTGTTGCGCAATGCATCCAGAGAAAGGTGCGCTGTGTGTCCTGCCATCGTTCCCGCGCGCCGAACAGGTCTGTCAGCCCCGCCGCTTCCTCGTCGGTGTAGGACCGGCGGCGCGGTTCGATCCTGACCTGCGCCCGCAGCGCGATGGCGTGCACGGGCTCCTCGGCCAGCGCCGCGATGCCGACGCGCGCCGAAAGAATCGGCGTCACCGCGTACGGCTCCGGCTTGATGCCGAGCACGGCGAAAGTGATCGAATAGGCCGGGCTCATCGCGCACCGCCCGCCCGCGCCCGCGACGTCATCGCCGCGAAGAACTCCTCGATGTACCGGTGCGCCTCCTGGCCGCCGTCGAAGCCGTGCCACAGCAGCCGCATCCGCCCGACGAACTCGTAGCAGGCGTCGATCGGCAGCAGCAGGCAGGCGCCGGGACCGCCGCGGTGCGGCATCCGGATCAGCAACGCCTCGACATCATCGTCCGCGATGTCCAACTCGGGGTGGCGCTCCAGGATCGCGTGCCACTTCGGCAACGGGAGTTCGGACTCGGTCGCGCCCGCAGGCCCGGGATAGAAGGCCACGGTGCGTCCGAGTGTGGAGTTGCGGAAGAAGAAGGCCAGTCCGACCGGGATCTCGAGCGCGTCCCACTCCGCCTGGTCGACGACCACGTCCGGGAACGCCAGGTAGCGATCCGGCACAGCCCGGTACCGCAGATCGGCGGCGCTGTCGGTGAAGAGCAGATAGCAGGCGCGGCATACGCACATGAGCTGCCTGCCCTCGATGCTCACCACGTGCTGGTGCGGCTCACCGATGCGTTCGGCGCACATCTCGCAACGCTCACCGGCCGGGACCGGAGCTGGTCGCGGCGCGGTGAGACGTCGCAGCACGCCGAACGGGGACGTCATCCGGCCACCTCCGCCGGAATTGCCACCGACAGCTCCCCCGATCGCACCAGCACCGGCAACGGTTCGAGGTGACCGTCGCCGTCGACGCGCGCACCGGCGTGGACCGCGTCGAAATGCGCTCCGCACGACGGACATCGCAGCACGGCGTCGCCCACCGGGAAGCCGAGGCGGCGGTGCAGCGCCGCGCCCGCCATGGAATCGCCGCAGGCCGCGCACCGGTCGCGGTAGACGAACAGCTCGTCGCCGACCCGGCAGGCCAGCACCGCGACACCGGCCACCGCGAACCCGCCGACTTCGCCCGGCCCGATCTCGTCGAGCTCGGGCACCGTGATCCAGCTGCCCTGCTGCTGAGCGTGCACGCGCGAGAACAACGACTCCGTCGCGATCACGTTCGAGCCGGACGCGGGCTCGGCGGCGACCACTTCGATCGCCGTGATCTCCGGCGCGGCGGCGCGCACCGCGTCCTCGACGGCCAATTCCAACGTGACCGCCGACGACGGGCAGCTGCGGCAGCTGCCCGCGAACTCGAGCCGCACGACACCGTCCTCGATGCCGCGCAGCTCGACGTCGCCGCCGTGCGAGCCGAGGTAGGGCCGGACACTGTCCAGCGCGGCGCGCACCCGGGTCGTCACGTCGTGTGGGTGCAGTCCGTGGACCAGCAGCAGACTCGCGATCAGGTCGTCGCCCGCGAGACGTTCGATCGCCGTGTCGTCGAGCAGGCCGACGATGCGCTCTAGGCCCGCGCCGTAGAGGTCGGCGACCTCGCGGACCAGCTGCTCGGCGCGCTCCCTCGCCGCGGCACCGCCCACGGAACTCGATTCGAGCAGGGTCTCGATGCGATCGCCCGCGTCACGCCAGCGATCGCCGTCGAGCGCTGCCCCGTCGTGTCCGTCCACAGTGCCCATCTCTCCTCGCGGGCGCGTCATCGGCTACTCCGCGGTGAGCGACTGGGTGGGGGAGTGCAACGTCTCCAGCGTCTTTCCTTTGCCGAGATACATGTGCACGCCGCACGGCAGGCACGGATCGAAACTGCGCACGGTGCGCATGATGTCGATGCCCTTGAAGTTCTCCCGGTCGTTCTCCTCGAAGATCGCCTGTCCCTGCACCGCGTCCTCGTAGGGGCCCGGCGTGCCGAAGCTGTCCCGAGGGCTGGCGTTCCACGGCGTCGGCGGATACGGGTGGTAGTTCGCGATCTTGCCGTCCCTGATCACCATGTGATGGGAGAGGACACCGCGCACGGCCTCGGTGAAGCCACAGCCGATGCTCTCGTCGGGAACCTCGAACGTCTCCCACGTCTTGGTGTGCCCGGCACGGATCTCCTCGATCGCCTTCTCGGCGAAGTGCAGCGCGCACGCCGCCGCGTAGGCCTGGAAGTAGGTCCGGGCCCGGTCGCGTTCGATGGTGTTGCTACCGGCGGACGGGATCTTCCATTCCAGCTCGACCGGTCCCTTCAGGGCGGTCTTGGGCAGGTTGATCTGCACGCTGTGCCCGGTCGACTTCACGTAGCCGATGTCGACAAGCCCGGCCAGCGCCGTCGACCACAGCCTCGCCAGCGGCCCGCCGCCCGTGTCGAGCGCCAGATGGTCGGTGCCGTCGAACCAGCGCGGCGACATCACCCAGCTGTACTTGTCCTCCAGGTCGCGCTTCTGCGGCTTGGGGTTGGTGTGCTGGTTCCACGGATGGCGCCGATCGACGGGATTGCCGAGCGGATCGGTCTTCACGAACGTCTCTTGATCGGTCCAGTCGTCGTAATACGAACTGCCCAACAGGATTCGGATGCCGAGGTTGATGTCGACCAGGCTGGTCGTGAGCAGCTTGCCGTCCACAACCACGCCGGGGGTCACGAACATCTTGCGACCCCACTCCTCCATGTCCTTGTACTCGAAGTTGCAGACCTCCGGGTCCTGGAAGGAACCCCAGCACCCGAGCAGCGTGCGGCGCAGGCCCACCTTGTCGTAGCCGGGGAGCGCCTCGTAGAAGAAGTCGAACAGGTCGTCGTGCATCGGCACGGTCTTCTTCATGAACTCCACGTAGCGCATCAGGCGCGTCATGTAGTCGGTCATCAGCTGGATGGTGGCGACCGTGCCGACGCCGCCCGGATAGAGCGTCGACGGATGCACGTGCCTGCCTTCCATCAGGCAGAACATCTCGCGCGTGTAGCGGCTGACCTGAAGCGCCTCGCGGTAGAAATCGCCGCTGAACGGGTTGAGCGCTCGCATGATGTCGGCGATCGTCCGGTAGCCGTGCGCGTCGGCGTGCGGAGCCTCGGTGCGCTCGGCGCGGGCCAGCACGCCCGGATTGGTCTCCGAGACCATCTTCTCGCAGAAGTCGACGCCGACCAGGTTCTCCTGGAAGATGTTGTGGTCGAACATGTATTCGGCGGCCTCGCCGAGATTCACGATCCACTCGCCCAGATGCGGCGGCCGGACCCCGTAGGCCATGTTCTGGCAGTAGCACGAGCAGGTGGCGTGGTTGTCACCGCAAATGCCGCAGATGCGGCTGGTGATGAAGTGGGCGTCGCGGGGATCCTTGCCCTTCATGAAGATGGAGTAGCCGCGGAAGATCGACGACGTGCTGTGGCACTCGACGACCTGCTGATTCTCGAAATCGATCTTGGTGTAGATACCAAGGCTGCCGACGATCCGGGTGATCGGATCCCACGCCATCTCGACGAGGGCGTTCGGGTCGATCTTGCGGTGCGACGGCTCCGGAATGATCTGGGTCATCGAAGTCCTCCTACCACGTGCGGGTCGCGCCGGATTCCAGCTTTTCGCCGCGGTGCCGCCAGCGCGGCTCCTTGTCCACGGTGCGGCCGGTGACGTTGCGCAGGCTCCGGATCACCGTTCCGTACAGGCCCGAGGCCACCGACGAGAACTTGCCACCGGGTGGCTCGTCCATGAACGGCATGAACTTGTCCGGGAAACCGGGCATGGTGCAGCCGATGCAGATGCCGCCGACATTGGGGCATCCGCCGACGCCGTTGATCCAACCGCGTTTGGGCACATTGCATTTCACGACCGGACCCCAGCAGCCGAGTTTCACGATGCACTTCGGCGATCCGTACTCGGTGGCGAAATCGCCCTGCTCGTAGTACCCGGCGCGATCGCATCCCTCGTGGACGGTCGCGCCGAACAGCCACTTGGGCCGCAGCACGTCGTCGAGCGGGATCATCGGCGCCTGGCCCGTCGCCATGTAGAGCAGGTAGGTCAGGGTCTCGGAGAGGTTGTCCGGTTGGATCGGGCAGCCGGGTACGCACACGATGGGAATACCGGCCTTGCTCTTCCAGTCCCATCCGAGATAGTCCGGCACGCCCATCGCCCCGGTCGGATTCCCGGCCATCGCGTGGATGCCGCCGTAGGTGGCGCAAGTGCCCGCGGCCACGATCGCGGTGGCCTTCGGTGCCAGACGATCCAGCCATTCGCTGGTCGTCATCGGCTGTGCGGTCTCCGGGTTGTTGCCGAACCCGCACCAGTAGCCTTCGGTGTGGAGCTTCTCGTTCGGAATAGATCCCTCGACGACCAGGACGAACGGTTCGAGTTCGCCGCGGTCGGCCTTGAAGAACCATTCGAGGAAATCGTCGGCCCCACCGTTCGGGCCGCATTCGAAATCGACCAGGGGCCAATGGACGGCAACCTTGGGGAGACCCGGGAGTGCACCCAGGGCGATCTCCTCGATGCTGGGCTGGGAGGCGGCAGTCAGCGCCACCGAGTCACCGTCACAACTGAGGCCGGCATTGATCCAGAGAACGTGGATCAACGTTTCTTCGGCTTTGACTGCTTCCTGAGTAGGCATCAAATGCCACCTTTCGAAGCTGGAGCGCCGTACAGAAATCTCTGTGGGAAGACCGTACGGAATGTGACACTCGTCACGTCAGTCTATGCGGGGGTTGTGGCTTCCTCAAGGGAGGTCGACGGCGGGGACTTGTGCCCCGAAATCCACGTGTACCAGCCGGGCAAGCCCTCGCCCGTGATCGCGGACACCGGCAGAATCGGCACGCCGGGATTGATCGAGTGCGCATATTCAGCGCACCGATCGAGCTCGAAATCGACGTAGGGAAGCAGGTCGATTTTGTTGACGACAATCAAGTCGGCGGCCGCGAACATATGCGGATATTTCAGCGGCTTGTCGGTGCCCTCGGTCACCGAGAACACCACGACTTTGGCGAGCTCGCCCAAGTCGAACAGCGCCGGGCAGACCAGGTTCCCGACATTCTCGATGAACAGCAGGGTGCCGGGCACGGGGTCGAGCTCGTCCAGCGCATGTCGCAACATTTCGGCATCCAAATGGCAACCCGAGCCCGTGTTGATCTGCACCACCCGGCATCCGGTCGCCTTGATGCGCTCGGCGTCGAGCAGCGTCTCCTGATCGCCCTCGATCACCGCGACGGGTCGATCGTCCAGATCGCCGATGGTGCGCTCGAGCAGCGTCGTCTTGCCCGCACCCGGCGAGCTGGTGATGTTCAGTGCCACGATGCCGCTGCGGCGCAGTCGTTCCCTGTTGTGCTGCGCCAGCCGATCGTTCTTGGCCAGCACCTTCTCCTCCAGGGTCACCGTCTCGGTGACCGGTACGTGCACGTGGTCCGCGTGGTCGTGATCGTCGTTCCCGTGCTCGTGGGAGTGGTAATGGCCTCGAGGGTCGTGGTGGTGCTCGTCGCGCTCGTTCGGCTGGTCGCGCAGGACCGTGATCATGGCCGCCGAATCGCCGCATCCGCAGGTTGTGCACATGGTTCGCTCACTTCCATCGTTCGGATTCGAAGCTCCCGGCCGGATCTGATCTCGACGTCGGCGCTGCCGCACGGGCAGAGCAGGATCAGATCGGCGAGGGCGAAATCGGCGCCGCAAGACCGGCAGACCGCGGTGCCGGGCACCGTCTGGATGACGAGCGCCGCACCGTCCGCATCGGTCCCTTCGGTCGCCAGCTCGAAGCAGAACTGCATCGCCTCGGGCACAATCGCGCACAGTGCACCGACCTCCACGGTCACGCTGTGCACCCGCCTGCCCGCCGCATGCTCACACACGGCGTCGACGACACTCTGAGTTATCGCCATTTCGTGCATCGTGGCCTCGGCTTTTCGGAGATGGCCTCTTTCGAGGCTACTCCGCAGCACATCGCGCCTGCGCGGTAACGAAGAATCCGTCGCGTGGCGGCGGGCGGCGGTTTCGACCGGCGGCGAGCGGCGTGGTTCAACCTTGTCTCAACCCTCGCGCGCGAGAGTGATCCACACCACGACATGTCGTGTGATCCGATCCGTGACTCAGCGAGGAGTATCAGCCATGACCTACGCCAAGCCCGGTGCCGAAGGCAGCGTCGTCGACTACGCGCGCCGCTACGACAACTTCATCGGGGGCGAATGGACCGCGCCGGTGGAGGGCCGCTATTTCGAGAACCCGTCACCGGTGGACGGCGAGGTGTTTTGCGAGGTGGCGCGTTCGACCACGCCCGACGTCGAGCTGGCCCTCGACGCCGCGCACCGCGCCGCCGACGCCTGGGGCGCGACCTCGACCACCCAGCGCGCCAATCTCCTGAACAAGATCGCTGACCGGATCGAGGAGAATCTCCAGGCGCTCGCGGTCGCCGAGACCTGGGACAACGGCAAGCCGGTCCGCGAAACCCTGGCCGCCGATCTGCCGTTGGCGGTCGATCACTTCCGCTACTTCGCCGGGGCGATCCGCGCCCAGGAGGGCAGCATCTCCGAAATCGACGCCGACACCATCGCTTACCACTTCCAGGAGCCGCTGGGTGTGGTCGGTCAGATCATCCCGTGGAACTTCCCGATCCTGATGGCGGTGTGGAAGCTCGCGCCCGCGCTGGCGGCGGGCAACTGCGTGGTGCTCAAGCCCGCCGAGCAGACGCCCGCGTCGATCATGAAGGTCGTCGAGCTCATCGCGGATCTGTTGCCGCCGGGTGTCGTCAACGTGGTCAACGGTTTCGGCGTCGAGGCGGGCAAGCCGCTGGCATCCAACGCGCGGGTGGCCAAGGTGGCGTTCACCGGCGAGACCACCACCGGCCGCCTGATCATGCAGTACGCCAGCGAGAACATCATTCCGGTCACGCTCGAGCTGGGCGGCAAGAGCCCCAACATCTTCCTGCCCGACGTGGCCGCCGCGGACGACGAGTTCCTGGACAAGGCGGTCGAGGGTTTCGTGATGTTCGCGCTCAACCAGGGCGAGGTGTGCACGTGCCCGTCGCGGGCGCTGGTGCACCGCTCGATCTTCGACGAATTCATGGGCCGCTGCGTCGCGCGCACCAAGGCCATCAAGGGCGGCAACCCGCTCGACGAGAGCACCATGATCGGCGCGCAGGCCAGCAACGACCAGTACGAGAAAATCCTGTCCTACATCGACATCGGCAAGCAGGAGGGCGCCGAACTGCTCACCGGCGGCGGCCCGCGCAAGGTGGAGGAGTTCGCCGGCGGTTACTACATCGAGCCGACGATCTTCCAGGGCCGCAACGACATGCGGATCTTCCAGGAGGAGATCTTCGGTCCCGTGGTGTCGGTGACGGCGTTCGACTCCGTCGACGAGGCGCTCACCATCGCCAACGACACCCTCTACGGCCTCGGCGCAGGCGTGTGGACGCGCGACGGCAACACCGCCTACCGGCTCGGCCGCGGCATCAAGGCGGGCCGGGTGTGGACCAACTGCTACCACGCCTACCCGGCGCACGCCGCGTTCGGCGGCTACAAGAAGTCCGGCATCGGCCGCGAGAACCACCGGATGATGCTGGACCACTACCAGCAGACGAAGAACCTGCTGGTCAGCTACTCGCCGAAGAAGCTCGGATTCTTCTGATGCCCGACGCCGTCGAGCGGGTCGCGCTGACCGAACGCGCGGAAGCGTTGCTGCGCACGCTGATCGAGCGGCACGGCCCGGTGATGTTCCATCAGTCGGGTGGATGCTGTGACGGCAGCGCGCCGATGTGCTACCCGCGCGGGGACTTTCGCGTCGGAGCGTCGGATGTGCTGCTCGGCGTCCTCCCGCAGGAGACGCCGTTCTGGATGAGCGCCGATCAGTTCCGCTATTGGAGTCACACCCACCTCACCGTGGACGTGGTGCGCGGGCGCGGCGGCGGGTTCTCGCTGGAAGCGCCCGAGGGCGTGCGGTTCCTGATCCGCTCGCGATTGTTCACCGACGCCGAGACGGCGGCGCTGGAGGCTCAGCCGCCACCGCCGTGCGGTGCGGATCCGGCGGCGACGGACGCCGCGAACTCCTAGCGAAGAGAACACGTTCGGCTCCGGCATAGGCCTCGTCGCCGGCGCCGGAGCCGAGCGCGCGACCACCTTTCTCCGACCCCCGGTATTCGCGACGCGCGCGAGTTACCCTCGGTGCAGCGAGGATCGCGCCTTCCTGCGGCCGTGCGACGACGAACGCAGCGAGGAACCGCCGACGGCCGAGGACGGAGGGAAGCAGTCGCGAGATGGCACGACACGACTCCCTCTCACAGCGACGCGCCGCGCTGGAGAAGGAATGGGCGCGTTGGGCGCCCGCCGCTGCCGCGGGGATCGACAGCTCACAGCTGCGCGGCGAAGTGGTCCAGTCCTGGATGAGATCTCGGCGCACCGTCGATCCCGAGCTGGACTGCGCTCCGGCCGCCGGTGACGACGTCGGCGCGCGCTGGTCAGAGTCGCCGCTGCGGGCTCCGTTGTTGGAACTGTCCGACCATCTGCACGCCATCACCCACGACTCCGATTTCGTCGCCGCCGTCACCGACGAGGATGGGACCATCCTGTGGTCACACGGCGGGGCCGTGATGCGCAGACGCGCCGAACGTGTCGGCTTCGCGCCCGGCGGTCGATGGGACGAGACGCACATGGGCACCAACGCGCTGTCGCTCACGCTGCGCACCGGGCGGCCCAGCAGCGTGTTCGCAGCGGAGCATCTGGTGGCCGCGCTGCACGAGTGGGTCTGCTACTGCGCGCCGATCCGCGGCGCGGACGGACGACAGCTCGGGGTGCTCGACCTGTCCACCACCTGGGATCGCTCGCATCCGCTCGCCATGTCGACCGTGCGGACCCTGGCCGCCGCCATCGAGGCCAAACTCCAGCAGGGCGAGAAGGCGCTCGCGCCCGGTCCACGGCTCACCTGCCTCGGCGGCGCCGAGCTGATCCGCGGAGACGAACGAATCACGCTGCGTCGCAGGCATTTCGAGATTCTGGCCTTGCTCGCGCTCGAACCGGACGGTTTCACGCCCGAGCGATTGCAGCTGGCGATCTACGGCGACCGCGCGCCCGCGGCGAGCACCGTGAAGGCCGACGTCTCCCATCTGCGCCGCACCGCGGTCGGCGACATCACCAGCCGCATCTACCGATTGGCCACCCCGCTCTCCTGCGACGCGGCCGACGTCCTCGCCGCGCTGGCGGCGGGGGACACCGCCACCGCGGTCCGCCTGTATCGCGGTCCATTGCTCCCGGACTCGCAGACGCCCGGCATCGTCGAATGGCGCGAGTACCTCGAGGTCGGCGTCCGCACCGCGGTACTGGCCTCCGACGACCCCTCGCTCGCACTGCGATACGGCGCGAAAGCGCTCGAGGACAGCGAGATTCACGAGCATGCCTGCCGTCTGCTCCCCACCGCCGACCCGCGGCGAGCGATCGCGACCGCCCGCTTGCGCGCGGCGTCGCGCGGCTGAGACGCATCGGCGTGACAGCGGGGCGTGTTTCAGACGATCTCGTTCAGCTTGCCGGTCGGCGACGTCGAAGACCTACGGTTTCCCGCCGCCACCTGCACTGTCGCCATCGTATGCGACTCTGGTCAGAGAACCGCGCAGGTGGTGATGGTGAGCATGAGAAGAGTCAGGGTGGCGCCGAAGGCGATGCCGCCGTCGCGGATCGCCGCCCACACGGTGGCGCCGTCCGCCTTGGCGAGCAGAGCGGCGAGGACGCCCGTGAGGAGGGCGCTAAGTACCGCGGTGGTCAGGAGCAGGGCTTTCGTGATGAGCGACATGGCTTTCCGTTCGGGAGAGGTGACGTTGCCGGACTCCATAGAGCCCGTGAATCCCCGCGCGGACCAGTCGCTCGCGCGGATTCCGGGCGACTGTGCCCAGGTCGGTGCGGGTTTCCCGGCTTCGCGACTCGTACCGAGTCGGGCCGAGCCGAGCCGGGGGCCGCGCCGGTGAGCGACAAGGATTCTGCGCGGGCGGTATTCCTCGCCAAATGGCGCGAATTGCACAGGGCGGCGGGGGCTCCGTCACCGACCGCGGTGGCGCGGGCGATCGGCGGCGCGGTCCCGGTCAACACCTTGTCGGGCTGGTTCCACGTGGACGACGACGCGGTGGTCGTGCCGCGCGACGAACGCGGATTCGAGACCGTCCTGCGTTACCTGTACGGCAGGTCGGGACGAGTGCCCGCCGGGCGTGCCGTGGACGGCCGGACGATGTCGAGCTGGCAGAAGCTGCGCCGCGAAGCGCGCAAGCGCGCACCCACGCCGGAAACGGTCGAGCCGGAGGACGTGGGCACGGCCGTGCCGGCATCGCGTCCCGTCGTGACGAGCGCATTGCGCAGGGACGTCGCGGCGCTGCTCGGACGGGACGACGTGCTGGAGCGGATTCTGCGCCTCGCGGAGCACGACAGTCCGTCGCGGATCGTCACCGTCGACGGAATGGCCGGCGTCGGCAAGACGGCACTGGCCACGCGCGCCGCGCATCGGTTGGCGCCCGCGTTTCCCGACGGCCGGTACTTCGTGGAACTGCACGCCCACACCCCCGGCCACAGCGAAGCCGACCCCGACGACGTGCTGGCACGGCTGCTGATCGGTGTGGGCATGGACCCGCGGACCATTCCGGAGACTTTGCCCGGCCGACGCGACCTGTGGCGAGATCGATCCAGCGACAAAAGGATTCTGCTCGTGCTCGACGACGCACGAGACGTTCACCAGATCGAACCCCTGCTGCCGTCCGGCGGCGGCTGCTTCACGCTGGTGACCAGTCGCAGGCGGCTTGTCGCTCTCGACGGAGCGACGCCGCTTCCCCTGTCCTTGCTCGAAAAAGAGCCCGCGGCAGAGCTTTTCGCCGCAGCCGCGGACCGGCACGCGGACACCGACAACGCGGCGGTGCGGCGCATCGTGGCACTGTGCGGGTACTTGCCGCTGGCGATCGTGCTGCTAGCGGGTCGCGTCGCGCACCATCCCGCCTGGAGCATCGCCGAACTGGCGGAGGAGTTCGCGGCGTTCGACAGCGACCGATTGGACGAACTCGATGTCGGCGACCGCGCCGTGCGGATCGCGTTCACGATGTCCTACGAACGTCTGCCCGCTCGACGGCAGCAGTTGTTCCGATGGCTCGGCCTGCATCCCGGCAACGAGCTCGATGTCGCGGCGGCCGCGGCGCTGTGGGACTGCGCGCGCGGCCAGGCGCGTCGCGAATTGGAAGCCCTCTATGCCGACCACCTGCTCGAGGAGACGGTGCGCGGCCGCTACCAATCCCACGACCTACTCAGGGAATACGCTCGCACACTCTGCGCCTCGGAACCGGCCGAGACGATCGACCGAGCCTTGTCCAGGCTGCTCGATCACTTCGAGTCCCGCTCGGCGGCCGCGAGCCGGCTGCTGACCCGCCTGCACCAACCCACGGCGACATCCGCCGACCCCGCGCAGCGCGCCGCGTCGGGCCTGGGATTCGACGACGAGCGCGCCGCCTTCGCCTGGATGCGCCTCGAGCGCGCCAACCTGCTGGCCTGCCTCGACCTCGCGGCGTCGACGTATCCGCGTCGGGTCGCGGTGCTGGCCGCGTCCCTGGCGAGTCTGGTCGAACGGGACGGCCCGTGGGGCGAAGCTGTCCGGCTGCACCGATTGGCGGTCGAGACGGCGCGCCTGCTGGGCGATCGATCAGCGGAAGCCGACGCGTTGGACAGCCTTGGGGTCGTCTACCGATTCACCGGCAGATACCCCGAGTCGGCGGACGCGCACCGAGCGGCGCTCGACATCTATCGCGAGCTGGGACACCGTCACGGAGAAGCCAACGCTCTCAACAACTTCGGGGCAACCCGCTGGTTCTCGGACGATCAGGACTTCGCCGAGGCCGCCGACCTGCACGGCCGAGCTCTGGCGATCTATCGGGAAACAGGCCACCGCTGCGGAGAAGCTCTCGCGCTCAACAGCCTCGCCATCGTGCACCGGTTCGGCGGCCGTCACGCCGAGGCTGGGGAATTGCACGAAGCTGCCCTGGCAATCTATGCGGAACTCGGCGAACGCCGGGGAATGGCGGTCGTTCTGGAGGGTCTCGGCATCGTGGCGAGACTGACCGGGGATCACCCCGAAGCGTCGCGCTTGCACGAACAGGCGTTGGGCTACTACCGCCTGCTCGGCGACCGTCACGGCGAAGCCAGCGCACTGAGCAATCTCGGAATCGCCGCGAGATCGACCGGCGACACCACCGCGGCCGTCGAGTTGCACAGGCAGAGCAGATCGATCTACCGAGAGATCGGTGTGCGCCTCGGCGAGGCCTATGCGGTCCTGCAACTCGGGACCGCCTACACCGTGCTCGGCGATCACGACGCGGCGAACCGGTATCTCGGGCAAGCATCGGAACTCTATCGTGACCTGGACGAGCCGGAAGGTCGAGCCGCTGCGGCGAACGTTCTCGGGTCCGTCGCCCGGTCGACCGAAAACTACCGTGCGGCGAGGGATCTTCACGAGCAAGCACTTCGGACCTGCCGCGACCTCGGCTATCGACACGCCGAGGCCGAGGCGCTCGCCGAACTTGGCTCGGTTCACGTGGCGACAGCCGAGTACACCGACGCGACAGCCTGCCTCGACGAGTCGCTGCGCATATACCGAGAACTCGGCGACGCCTTCGGCCGCGCCACGGTAGCGAACAAACTCGGCGCGCTCTCCACCGCCACCGGTGACCACGAACAAGCTTTGTCTCGCTACACCGAAGCACTGGAGCTCGCCCGTCGAACCGGCGGACGTCTCGAGGAGGCCCGCGCCCTGGAAGGCATCGCCCACACCCGATTCGCACTCGGCGACCGAGAACAGGCGGCGAACGATCTACGAGCCGCCATCGAAATCTACCGCCGCGCAAGCGTTCCCGAAGCCGCCACGGCAACGACCTTCCTCGCGACCCTCACCGGAGACACGGAGTGATCCATCGAGCGTTTCCAAGCTGTGACGAGGGTCGGCAGGCGTAAGAGGCAGCACCGCGACAGGTTTCGCTTCGGCCATCTCCGTGGCATGCATCGCCACCCTCGGCATTCGAGCGTCGAGGACCGAGGCAAACCGCAGCTTCGACCGCCGTGAGTACGGGCCGGTCACAAGTCTTCGCCGCGGGCTTCCGGTCGCGGTCAGCACTTCGACAGTGACCGGTTCGGTGAACTGTCAGCTGGGATCGATCGCAAGCAGGGCGGCACTGACCTCGGCCGAATCTCGGTTCGATCCTGGTGAATCCGATTCGCGCCCGCGATGATCTGCACCGGCTGATCCACGATACCGCCGTTCGTCACGCGCAGCGCCGCACGACCGGGCAGTTGCTCGCCGAACTGCGCGACAGCGTTGACGCACGGGTCGCGGCCCTCGGCACGACACCGGCCGACCGGCTGATGGATGTGCTCGTGCACGGCCAGGACATCGCGCTTCCCCTCGGCATCGAGCGGACGATGCCGGTCGCCGCCGCGCGTGCGGGCATTCAGCGCGTCTGGGAGGTGGGCGCCCCGTTTCATGCCCGCGAGAAGCTCGGCGGGCTACCGGCTCGTGGCGACCGACGACCAGTGGACCGTAGGTGACGGACCGGTGATCGAAGGATCGCTCACGGCTCTGCTGCTGCTGACGACCGGACGCGACGCCGCGCTGGATCGGCTCGCCGGAGACGGGGTGACCTGGTTGCTTTCGGAGCGGCGCTGGCCGTTGCGGGTCCGTGCGGCGGCCGGTGGGTTGGTCGTCGCCGCCCAGCAATCGGTCGCGGGCGGGACGAGGTGCCGAACACCGTCGGAAACCCCTAGCGGGGAGGCTCTTTCGGCTCCCCGGGCGGCGTCCCGCGCCAGTGCAGGACTTCGAGTGCGGCGGCGACCGCGATCGGGTTCGTCGCGAGCGGGCGCGGGAGCAAGGCTTTGGCCTGGTCGAGCCGCCGGATGACGGTGTTGCGGTGAGTGAAGAGGCGTTCGGCGGTGCGCGAGGTGTTGCACTGTTCGCGCAGGTACGTGGTGAGCGTGCGCCGCGTTTCGGGATCGGCGTGCAGCAGAGCGCCGAGCGTGTCGCGAACGAATTCGTCGGCGCGAGTGGGGTCGCCGGTCATGAGCGCCACGAGCGCGACGTCGTCGAAGTGGGCGACACGTTGCGGCGAGGTGAGCCGGGCCAGCATGCGTTGCGCGGTCAGTGCGTCGAGGTGGCTGCGGCGGAAGCCGTCGAGGTCGCGGCCCGGTCGCCCGATCGCGACGTGGACATCCGTGTCGGGGTCGAGGCGCTCCGTCACGTGATCCGTGGTCACGGCCGTGTCGACCGGCAACCACACCCAGAGGACCGCGGACCCGGCGACGATCGTCAGCCTGCGCGCCGCGTCGCTCACGCGGGTGAGCGCTTCGGCGACGGACTCGAGCGCACCCGCGTCCGTGCCGGTGCTGCTCCAGACGATCGCGGCGGTGTGCGGGCCGGTGAGACCGTAGCCGAGCTGCATCTCGGCGCGCGCCCGGTGGATGGGCGCGCCCTCGAGCAGCAGCGTCACGGCGGACAGGCGATCGACGGCGCCCCCGAGCCGGACGCGTTCACGGTCGAGTTGCTGCCCGATGGCGTCGATGGTGTCGTCGATGTACGCCGAGATGGATCGTTCGGAGACGTCGAGTAATTCGGCGAGTTCGGCTCGGTCGGAGGTGAGGTCGAAGCACAGTCGCATCCAGCGCCGCCAAGCCACGCTCTGCCCGAGGCGGTAGGCGTCGAGCGCGCCGGGATCCATGCCGCGCCTGGCCAGGTCGCGCGCGATGTGCAGCGTTTCAGGGGCCAGGTTCGGCGGGACGCGGCGGCCGGGATCGCGCACGTTGAATTCGGCCCAGTCCCGCAGAATCGCCGCGCTGCCGGTGCGCATGCTCGCGGCGAGCGCGGGGTCGTCGACGGGTGCGTGCGCCCGGAGCCGAGCGAGCGTGGTGGTGTACAGCTCCTCGAGCCAGTCCGCGCTGGGGTCGAGCATGATCTCCGCACCGCGCCGGATCAGCTCCCGCACCGCGGTCGACGGGGTCGGCCAAGGCGTGGTCATGGTGAACACTATGCACCGATTTTCGGCCGGATGGGAGGCAGGTTGTTCTAGCAATCGGCCAGGCTCGAGGCGCATCGTTGAACGCACGGAATTCGAGTCGCCACTTACCGAGGAAGGTTTTCGTGAGCAGCAGCGAGATCGAAGCGGTGATCAGGTCGGCGCATTCATGGCCGGCGCACATCGAGGAGCTGGCGCCGCTGCCCGCGGAGGCCGTGTCCGTCGCCGACCGGTTCACGGCGCGGATCGGCAGACGGCTGTTGCAGGCGCCGTCCTGGCTTCGGCTGTTCCTGTCGGGGACGCCGCAGGTCCAGATCGATGGTGAAAAGCTCGATCCCGGTATCCAGCTCGCGCTGCGATTCTTGCGGCTGCGCGGGGTCGCGACGCTCGTTCCCGATTCGCGGCGCGGCAGTCCCGACGTCGCGGACACGCGCGCGAGGCTGCGGCGTACGGCGGCCGCGTTCACGCTCGACAAGACCGAGGTCGGCGGCGTCCGGGACATCGAGATCGCGGGAGCCGACGGTCCGCTGCGCGCCAGGCATTACCGGCCGCTCCCATCGCGTACTTGCGACACCCCGCCGCTGCTCGTGTTCTTCCACGGTGGCGGGTACGTGCTGGGCGACGTGAACACCCATGACGAACCGTGCCGCATGCTGTGCCACTACGCCGGAGTGCAGGTCCTGTCCGTCGACTATCGGCTCGCGCCGGAGCATCCGTTCCCGGCCGGAGTCGACGACGCGTTGGCCGCGTTCCAGTGGGCCGTCGCGCACGCATCGGCGCTCGGCGCCGACGCGAACCGGGTCGCGGTCGGTGGGGACAGCGCCGGTGCGACCCTGAGCACCGCGGTCACCCGCATCACCACGCGTGCGGGCGGCCCGGCCCCCGCCCTTCAGCTCTTGCTCTATCCCTCGGCCGATCTCACGGAGTCCAGGACCGTCTCGGACGAACTGTTCGCAGAAGGCTTCTATCTGACCGAGCACGATCGGCAGTGGTGCCGCGGGCACTACCTCTCGAGTGCGGTGAACGCCGACGGCGCCGACCCGCGCACCTCACCCGCGCTGGCCGATGATCTCTCCGGTCTGCCGCCGACCGTTCTCATCTCCGCCGCCTTCGACCCGTTGCGCGACGAGGACGAAGCCTATGCCGGTGAGCTCCATGCGGCCGGGAATCGCGTTGTGCTGCAACGTATGCCGGGGTTGATTCACGGCTTCCTCAACATGACGGTGGTTCCGGCCGCGCGCGACGCCGTCTTGCAGATCGCCGGGATGCTCAGAGCGGGCCTGGCAGAGTAGGCGTATCTTTCCGTTGTCACATTCGTTGAAGTGCAGCGGAATTGATCGCGGTCCGAGAGGCTTGTCTGGAGGCGGCGGCGTCGGCTGTGGCGCTGCCCAGTGAAACGGCCGTGGCTGCGGCGTGGGACCGGCCGAGTGCGTTGAAAGAGTTCAGCGTGCACGGGCTCGCGGGCCATCTGGGGGCGCAGGTCCTCCGCGTCTCCCAGCTGCTCGAGGCCGAAACTCCGAAAGCGGAGCCGCTGTCGGTCGCCGAATTCTTCACCCGCGCAGCTGCTTTCGATGCCGACGTGGACTCGGAGTTCAGCGTGCGCATCCGGCGTAATGGCGGGTCCGCCGCGGCCGACGGCGCGCGAGCATTGGCGGGGCGAGGTCGAATCGGCGCTGGCTCAACAGCGGGCGGCGTTGCCCGCGGAACCAGCCGACCGGGTTGTCTCCGCTGTCGGAACCGTTTCGCTGCTGGACGATTCCCTGCTGACACGCATGCTGGAAATCGTCGTGCACTCCGACGATCTGGCGGTGAGCGCCGACATCTCGACGCCACTGTTCCCGCCGCGGGTCTTCGAACCGGTGCTCGGCCTGCTGTCGCGACTCGCGGTGGCCCGGCACGGCCAGCCCGCCGTTCTGGGCGCGCTGAGCCGAGCCGAACGCGCGCCCGGAACGATCGCGGCCATCTGACCGGACCGGTGTTCCGAAATCAGGAGCACTGCTGTTCGCGGGCGCGCTGCTGCACGGCCTCCGAACCGCTCAGTACGGCATGTCCACCGGCAGCACGGCGAGCTGAGCGATATTGACGCCGGATCGCCTACTGGCGACGAAGGCGACGATCTCGGCGATATCCTCCGGCGACATCATCGTCACCGCGCCCGCCATCTCGGTCAGCTGCGCGGCGAAGTCCGGGTCGGCGACCTGACCGCCGATCTCGGTGCCGGTCATTCCCGGTTCCACCGCGCTGACACGAATCCCCTTCGGCCCCAGGTCGGTACGCAAGTTGCGCACCAGGTGACTGACGGCCGCCTTGGTGGCGAAGTACACGCTGTAGCCGGGGTAGGCGACCTGCGCGCCCAGCGAGGAGATCGCGACCAGGTCGACCTGGCCACCCCGCTCGGCCGCGGTGAGCAGCGCGGGCAGGAAGGCGTCGACGGTGTGCAGCACGCCGTTGAGGTTGACCTCGATCTGGTGCTGCCAGAGGTCCGTGCGCCGGGCCTGCGGGAGGGCGGGCTGCATGACACCGGCGTTGGGCACCAGCAGATCCACCGTCCCCAGCGCCCGGTCGATCTGCTCCGCCGCATCCGCCAGGCCGGTCGGATCGGTGACATCTGCCTCGATCGCGAGCGCGGTGCCGCCCGCCGCGGCGATCTCCTCGGCCAGGTCGGCGATGCGGTCCTTGCGCCGGGCCAGCAGCGCCACCGAGGCACCCGCGGCGGCCAGCTCGCGCGACGTCGCGGCGCCGATGCCCGAGGACGCACCGGTGACGACGGCGACGCGTCCGGCGAGAGGCTGAGTGGTCATAGTTCGCTCCGTTCGATTCGGTCCGGCCGATGCCGGTGTCGCCATCGTGTCGCCGGGCGGCCAGGGCGAACCAGGTCCGGCTTCGACGAGGGTCCGCTGTGCCTGGGTCTGGCAGTACCAGGCAGGCCCGGCGCGCGGGGGTCGATAATCGGCTCATGAGCAGAAACCGGGAACTCGGCGAATTCCTGCGCAATCAGCGCGCCCGACGGCTGCCCGAACCGGGCGCGGTCTGGTCGGGTAACCGCCGGGTGCCCGGAATGCGGCGCGAGGAGGTCGCGCAACTGGCCGGGATGAGCGTCGACTACTACGTGCGCCTCGAACAGGGCCGGATCGGCGCCGTGTCCGAGGAAGTGCTGGACGCTGTCGCGGGCGCCCTACACCTCACCGATACCGAACGCGCCCATCTGTTCCGGCTGGCCGCCCGTCGGCGGTCGACGCCGGGCCGGGAACACCGCGCACTGATCGATCCCGGTCTGCAACGCCTGCTCGAGTCGTGGCCGACCACGCCCGCGCACATCCTCGACCACCGGATGAACGTGGTGGCCGCCAACGACCTGTGTATCGGCCTGTTCGCCGGTGCGGGCTGGGACCTGAGCGGTGAATCCAACGGCGCGCGACTGGTATTCCTCGATCCGGCCGCCCGCGAGTTCTATCTCGAATGGGCCGAGAAGGCGGAGTCGATCGTCACCTACCTGCGGCTGGCCGCGGGTCGTCATCCCGGCGACACCGAGTTGTCCGCTCTCGTAGGCGAACTCGCCGTCGCGAGCCCCGAGTTCGCGACCTTGTGGGCGGCGCACCGGGTGGCGGAGAAGGGCAGCGGGACGATGCGGGTGCGTCATCCCGTGGTCGGCGTGATCGCGCTGTTGTTCCACGGTTTCCCGGTGCCCGGCGACACCGACCTCACCCTGGTCACCTTCACCCCGGCCACGGCCGCCGACGAAGAGGCGATCCGCCTGCTCGGCAGTTGGACGGCACCGGAGCCGTCATTCGACGAGCGGGAATCGTTTGTCGCGGAAGCAGATCCGGCCGTGCGGCGCGACATCGGCTAGGGCGGCCCGGTGAACGTCACCGTCATCGCGTCGATGGCGGTGAAGTGCGATTTCTCGGCGGCGCACGGGATCCGATGACCCGCAGGGTCGGAATCGCCATCTGGCGTGCGCGGGCGTCCGTCTCTTGCTCGATCTGCTGAGCAAGTCCGTGTCGTTGTCCGCCGCTCCGAGGTTCGTGCGGGCGGGGTTTGACCGGCCGCCCCCAGTACGGCCGCAACTACCCCGATGGCGAGGTGCGTCGCCGCTACCACTGCCAGAAGCGGCAGACCGGAGGCGGCTGCAACCGCGTCTCGGTCGATGTGCGGACCCTGGACCGGGAAGTGGGTGCGCTGGTGGTGGCGATCTTGTCCGATCCCCGCCACGGCGATGCCCTGGTTGCCGCCGCGAATGATCTGGCCCGGCGGCGTCGCCCGATCGCGGACGCGTTGGCCGAGGCGCGTGAAACGGCGACGGTGATGTCGGCGCGCTTGGGTAACGGGGAGATCAGCCTGGACCGCTACGACACGGTGATGGCCGGGGTCGATGCCCGCATCGCCAAACTCGAGGCCGAACTCGACGGGCTCGACGCCAAATACGACGTCGATGATTCTCCGACCGCGCGGACCGAATCCGCGCAGGCATGGAGAACCCACTGGGAGGACGCGGGCACGGCCGACAAACGCGCCATGATCAAACGCGCGTTGCGCGGCAAGCGCCTCGAGTCGGCCCGGCCACCACGGCGGGACCGGTCTTCGATGCGTCCCGGATCCGGATTGTGGACAAGAACCCCGCCCGTCCCGGGGTACAGGACGGCCCCGGGGCGGGCGTCGCGGGCGACGTCGGCACCGGGGCCGGGGACGGGGTTTCTGCGGCCTAACGGGGGCCGTCAGGCGGCGTTCGGGTACTGGCGCGGGTCGCTGCTACTGGTGGCGGCCCGTTTCCGTGCCCGGACGCGGTCGAGGATGGCGGCGATGCCGTCGAGCTGGGCACGGTCGAGGGGTTCCCAGTCGGCGACGACCTCGCGCCAGTAGTCGATCCGTTCCGGGTCCAGCGGCACCACCACGGGCCGGTCAGGGTCGGGCGAGGCCGGTTCGGGTTCGGCGGGGTTTCCGGTCATGGCGGGTGGCTCCTGACGGTCGGGAGACGACGGGGTGTATTCATCTACTTCCGCCGAAATCGCCATTTCGGGACACCGGCCCCGTAGGTAATTCGTCACACCGGGCCGAGCGCGCCCCGGCGAGGCACACTCGGCAGCACGCCGCTGTCGGCAACGAACGCGAGCCAGGCAGCGGCGGGCTGCGTCAGCGGTATGGGACGCGGCCCAACGCGCGAGCCACCCCCTGACCAGCCGGACGGCAAGGCGAGAACGCCGAGCGCGGACTACAGGCGGCAGGAGGCCGAGGCGAGCCGCTCCCGATCAGGCCGAATGCGAGACACTGCGCGCAGAGGTGTGCGTGCACGGATGTCTATACAGCAGATGTGTATAGACAATCCCGGGTGCTATCCGCGCGGATATACCGGCGG
>NZ_BDCF01000059.1 GCF_001613365.1 Nocardia xishanensis NBRC 101358 | reverse complement strand
GCCCGAGGCCGCCGCCGCGGCGCTGTGCCAGCCGTTGCCACCCTCGGCCGTATCGGGTGATCTGCGCTTTCTCGCCCATGTCGCGCACGGAGTCGAGCGCTGGGTGCGGGCCGGGCGGATCGTGCCCGAATTGCGCAGGGATGACGGCCAATGGTGGGTGCGGTGGCGGTTGGTCGGCGGCGCGCGTCAGCGCGCCTGGCTGGCCGAGCTCGCGGTGGCCGCCCCCGCCGCCTTGCAGGTGGCCGGACGGCCCGCCGCCGTGCTGGAGGATCTCGTCGGCGAGCTGACCGACCCGATCGCAAGGCGGTCGATGGACGCGTCGTCCCCGTCGCATCCGCTGCTGGCCGCGCTCGTCGGCGACAGCCCACTCGACAGCGGCAGCCATCAGCTGGCCGAGGTGCTGGAACGCTGGCGCGCCGGCCTGACCGTGGACGAGCCGGAACTGGTGCTGCGGCTGCTGGAGCCGGACGGCGAGCTCGGCTTCGCCGACGATTCGGTGGCGCTGTGGCGCCTGGAGGTCTGCCTGCGCACCGAGGGGGAGGCGCCCGCGCCGATCCCGCTGCACGGCGACCCGAGCCTGGTCCGCACCGCCATCGACAAGCTGGGCGAGGCTCAGCGCGCCTATCCTCGGCTGCGCGACCTGCCGACCGATCCGCGCACCATGGATCTGCTGCTGCCGACCGAAGTGGTCGCCGATCTCGTCGCGCACGGCGCGCACGCGTTGCAGGCGGCGGGCATCCGGCTGCTGCTGCCGCGCGCGTGGAGCATCTCCGCCCCGTCCATGCGGCTGCGGGTGGAGAGCGCGGTTCCGGCGGCGGAGAGCACCGTCGGCATGCGCGGATTGGTCCGTTACCGCTGGGAATTGGCTCTCGGCGACACCGTGCTGACCGAGGCCGAGATGGCGCGCCTCATCCGCGCCAAATCCGATCTCGTGCAGTTGCGCGGTGAATGGGTGCAGGCCGACCACAAGGCGCTCGCCGCCGCGGCCCGCTACGTCGCCGCGCACAGCGACGATTCGCCGATCACGTTCGCCGACATGATCGGCGAACTGGCGAGCAGCCGGGTCGAGCAGGTGCCGATCACCGAGGTCACCGCCAGCGGGTGGGCGGCCGAACTGCTCGATCGCGGGCACGACGCGGAGCCGGTCCCCACTCCGAGCGGCTTGAAGGCGCAGCTGCGTCCCTATCAGCTGCGCGGCCTGTCCTGGCTGGTCACCATGAGCCGAATGGGTTGCGGCGCAATCCTCGCCGACGACATGGGCCTCGGCAAGACGGTGCAGGTGCTGGCGCTGCTCGTGCACGAACGGGAACAGCCCGCGGACCGGCCTGGGCCGTCGCTGCTGGTGTGCCCGATGTCGGTGGTCGGCAACTGGCAGCGCGAGGCCGAGCGGTTCGCGCCGGATCTGCGGGTGCTGGTACACCACGGCGCGGGCAGGCGCGGCGGCGCTGAACTCGACGCGGCGGTGGCCGAGGCCGACCTGGTGCTCACCACCTATTCGCTGCTCGCCAGGGACATCGAGGCGTTGAGCAGGCAGGACTGGGAGCGCGTCGTGCTCGACGAGGCCCAGCACATCAAGAACGCCGGGACCAGGCAGGCCCGCGCGGCTCGCGCGCTGCGGGCGCGACATCGCCTGGCGCTTACCGGAACTCCCGTCGAGAACCGGCTGGAGGAACTGCGCTCGATCCTCGATTTCGCGATGCCGAAGCTGCTGGGCAGCGCGCAGACCTTCCGGGCGAGATTCGCGGTGCCGATCGAGCGGGAGGGCGATCAGAACGCGATCTCGCGGCTGCGGTTCGTCACCCAGCCGTTCGTGCTGCGCCGGGTGAAGACCGATCCGTCCGTCATCAGCGACCTGCCGGAGAAGCTGGAGATGACGGTCCGCGCCAATCTGACCGTCGAGCAGGCCGCGCTGTACCAGGCGGTGGTCGACGACATGATGGAGAAGATCAGGAACGCGAAAGGCATGGCGCGCAAGGGGGCGGTGCTCGGCGCGCTGACCCGCCTCAAGCAGGTGTGCAACCACCCCGCGCACTTCCTCGGCGACGGTTCCGGCGTCATGACTCGCGGCAAGCACCGGTCCGGCAAGCTGGCCCTGGTCGAGGACGTGGTGGACGCCGTGCTCGCCGACGGCGAGAAGGCGTTGCTGTTCACCCAGTTCCGCGAGTTCGGCGAGCTCGTCGCGCCTTATCTCGCCGAGCGCTTCGGCGGCCAGGTCCCGTTCCTGCACGGCGGCGTGCCGAAACGCCGCCGCGACGCCATGGTGACCGGATTCCAGTCCGATGACGGGCCGCCGCTGATGTTGTTGTCGCTCAAGGCAGGCGGCACCGGACTGAACCTGACGGCCGCCAATCACGTGGTGCACCTGGACCGTTGGTGGAATCCGGCGGTGGAGAACCAGGCGACCGACCGCGCGTTCCGTATCGGTCAGCAGCGCGCGGTGCAGGTGCGCAAGCTCGTCTGCGTCGACACCATCGAGGAGCGGATCGACGAGATGATCAACGGCAAGCGCAGGCTCGCGGACTTGGCCGTCGGGGCGGGGGAGAACTGGATCACCGAACTGAGCACCGACGAACTGCGCGATCTGTTCGCCCTCGGCGCCGAGGCGGTGGGCGAATGACGTTCGAGGATTACAGCAAGTACGGCAAGCGACTGCCGGTCGAGGGCGGCGTGGCGGCGCGCAGCCGTCGCGGCGGATTCGGCCGCACCTGGTGGGGGCGTGCGCTGATCGACGCGGTCGAGGCGATGGCCGAGCCGGGCAGGCTGGCCCGCGGGCGCAGCTATGCGCGGTCGGGGCAGGTGGTGAGTTATCGGATCGAGCCCGGTGCGGTGGTCGCGGAGGTGCAGGGCAGCCAGCCGCGCCCGTTCACCTCGGCCTTCCGTGTGCGCGCGCTGCGCGAGGAGGAACTGGACCTGCTGATCGAGACGATCCGCAGCTCGCCGGGCATGCTGGCGGAGATCGCCTCGGGCGCCCTGCCCACCGGGCTCGGCCCGCTGCTGCTGCCGAGCACGGCGGCCGAATTGGACTTCGACTGCACCTGCCCGGACCCAGGCTGGCCGTGCAAGCATGTCGCGGCGGTCTGCTATCTGCTCGCCGAGCGACTCGACGAGCGGCCCCGCGAGATTCTCACGCTGCGCGGGTTGGACCTCGACACCCTCATCCGCGGTATCGAGCGAGATCCTCGACCGGTCCACAGCGACGATCCGTATGGCGACGAAACCCCGCTTCCCGGCCTCCCGAAGGTCGAATTCCGTTCCGCGATGGACGATCTCGATTCCATGCTGCTGCGCAGAGCGCTCCGCATGAGCGCCGAGGACGAGGCGAGCGCGGCCACCGGACTGCGTGAGCTCGCCGCGCTGTACGCGCTGTTGCGGCACTGAGCCGCGGCCTTCGCGCGATGGTCAGCACCCGGCATCGAGGCCGGCCCGCGTCTCCGGACTTCGTCGGGCGGATCCCGTCCGGTGCGCTGAGGGCCGGTGCGTCTCGGCGCCGGGTGCCACTTCCAGTCTGCTCCGGCGAGGTGGACCAGGTAATGCCCGATTGCCGTCCGTTCACCGCCTTTGTGCCGAACCTGCGCTGCCTTCTGCCCCGGGTTGGCGTACCGATCCGCGTGGTCTCTACTCCGCCGACGCGCGCGGACCACCCACCAGCACGGTCGCGAAGCAGAGCGTCGAGAGCCCCGCGAACGCGACCACGGGTTCGGGGAAGTACAGGCAGGAGATCCAGAACGTGCCGCCCGCCGCGGCCACGCAGATCCAGTTGAACAGCGACCAGCGCGCGATCAGCGCCGGGGCCGTCCGCGCGGCCACCACCGCGAGCATCGAAAAGAGCAGGCCGAGAAGCCCCATGGCGACGCTGTAACCGGTGTTGAGCCCGAAGATCGTCACTTCCCTTCCGCCCTCGAACAGCGCCGCGGTGGTGTTCCTCGACAGCTCGTTGACCGCTTCCTCACCGGCGTTGTCGGCTCCGTTGAAGAGATGCAGGACGAGCTCGTGCGCGAGTCCGATGGTGCCGAGGAACAACGCGCCGGCGCGATGCACGCGGATCGGCCATCGGGCGGCTGTGGTGCTGGGCTGGGCGGTGGCTGTCATCGCGGTCATCGCGACCTCCGGAAGTGTGCATCCCCAAAAACAAAACAAAATTTATGTTATAGGCTGGTCTTCGTGGCGGGCAAGACCTCATGGCTGGCCTCCGGGCTGTCGATCCTCGGCACGGCGGGGCCGACGGCGCTGACCATCGACAAGCTGGTCGCGTCCACCGGCCTGAGTACCGGGTCCTTCTACCACCACTTCTCGGGCATGCCGGGCTACAAGAAGGCGCTGCTCGCGCACTTCGAGGAGGTGCAGACGCTGCGCTACATCCGGGAGGTGCAGGCGGCCGGGCGGCTCGACCCGCGCGACAGGCTCGATCTGCTGATCGATCTGGTGCTCGCCGACGGTGAACCCGCCCGCCTGGAGGTGGCGGTCCGGGCGTGGGCGTTGGACGACCCGGTCGCCGCCGCGGCCAAGCAGCGGGTCGACGCGGCCCGGCTGGCGTTTCTGCGCGAGTTGCTCGACGAGATCGGTTATTCGGAGCCCGCCGCCGAGGAGACCGCGCAGATCCTCTACCTGCTGGTGCTCGGCGCGGGCAACACGCTGCCCGAGGTGCCGCCCGAGCGGCTGCGCGTCCTGTGCGACCGGATTCTGTCGTGAATACCGTTCCGCCCCGGCGTGTCTCGCTACACGACGACCTCGGCGACGAGGTGTCGATCGTCCGCCCGGTGCGGCGGGTCGTGTCGCTGGTGCCCTCGCTCACCGAATCGGTGGCGGCCACCTGTCCCGGCCTGCTCGTCGCGGCGACGCAGTGGTGCACCCACCCTGCCGACCTGTCCGTCGAACGCGTGCGCGGCACCAAGAACCCGAACCTGCGCCGGATCGTCGAGCTGGCTCCCGATCTGGTGCTGTGCAATCGAGAGGAGAACCGCCGCGCGGACGTGCAGCGCCTGCGCGCGGCGGGTATCCCGGTGTGGGTCACCAGGATCGAGACGCTAGATGCCGCGTTTCCCTCGCTCACCAGGCTGTTCACCGAGGCGCTCGGTGTATCCGCGCCGCCCTGGTTGCGTGCCGCCGAAAACGTCTGGGCCGCAGTGCCTCCGGAGCCCGCGCGCGCGACCGTCATCCCGATCTGGCGCAAGCCGTGGATGGTCGTCGGCCGCGACACCTTCACCGGCGACCTCGCGCGCCGACTCGGGCTGCGCCTCGTGCACGCGGACCGCCCCGAGCGCTACCCGCGCGTCGACGAGGCCGAACTCACCCGAGGCGTCGAGCTGGCGATCTTGCCCGACGAGCCGTATGTTTTCACCGAAACCGATGGGCCCGAGGCATTTCCTGGCATTCCCTGCGCGCTCGTCGAGGGCCGCAGTCTCACCTGGTACGGCCCTTCCCTCGTCACGGCGCGCGAGACCTTGATCCGGCAGATCGCCGCCGCGATCATCCGCTGAGAAGCGCCCGCCGCGCTCAGGAGGCCGCGGCGAACCGGTAGTCGGCCAGGTCGAAGTGACCGCTGCGCCACGCGGCCTCCACGGTGGTTGACGGCCGCAGCGGCACATCGCCGTGCTTGTCGAAGTAGTAGCTGTTGGACACGGCACAGGATTTCTGCCAGAACACCTGCCCGCCACGCCGGGCCAGCATCTCCCGGAAGTACCGATCGTTGGCCTCCTCGGTGACCTCGACCAGGGTCGAACCGGTCGCGCGGGCGTGCCGCAGGCAGCGCAGGATGTGCCGGACCTGGTTCTCGATCAGCGCGAAATACGACGAGCCGTTGTAGCCATAGGGACCGATCACCGAGAAGAAATTCGGGAAGCCCGGCACGCTGACACCTTCGTAGGCCTGGAGCCGATGCTCGTCCCACCACTTTTCGAGATCCCGGCCGCCGACGCCGCGCAGATCGTAGGTCGGCATGTTGCCCGATTCCATCACCTTGAAGCCGGTCGCCAGGATCAGTACGTCCGCCCGGTGCTCGGTGGCCTCGGTCCGCACGCCGGTGGCGGTGATCTCGCGGATCGGGTCGGTCTCCAGCAGCACGTTGTCGCGGTTGAAGGCGGTCAGGTAGTCGTTGGAGAAACTGGGGCGTTTGCAGCCCAGCGCGTAACGGGGCGTGAGCTTTTCGCGCACCACCGGGTCCTGCACCTGGCGGCGCAGGTGGGCCAGCCCGGCGCGCTCGGCGACAGCGGCCGTCGGCAGCGTCCGGTAGTAGTGCGCCGCGATGGGGAAGGTCAGCTCCACATAGGCCTGGCTGATCAACCTGGTCAATGATCGCCCGCCGGGCAGGCGCAGCGCCAGGCGCGCCGGGGCGGGCAGCGGGAGATCGGGCCGCGGCAGGCACCAGATCGGGGTGCGCTGGAAGACGACGAGATGGGCGACCTCGGGGGCGATCTCCGGGATCACCTGCACCGCGGAGGCGCCGGTCCCGATGATCGCGACTCGCTTGCCGCGCAAGCTTTCCCGGTGATCCCAGCGCGACGTGTGCATGGTCGCGCCGCCGAAATCGCCGACGCCGGGGATGTCGGGCAGCTTCGGCCGGGTCAGCACGCCGGTCGCGCTGATCACGTAGCGGGTACGCAATTCGTCGCCGGAGCTGGTGCGCAGCCGCCACAGGTGGCGCTGTTCGTCGAATCCCGCGTCGGTGATCGTGGTGCGAAAACGGATGCGCGGGCGCAGTCCGTACTTGTCCACGCACGATTCGGCGTAGGCCTTGAGTTCGCGGCCTGGCGCGTAGACCCTCGACCAGTCCGCCCGCTGATCGAAGGAGAACTGATAGCTGAACGACGGGATGTCCACGGCCACACCGGGATAGGTGTTCCAATGCCAGGTGCCGCCCGCGCCGTCCGCGTCGTCGACGATGAGGAAGTCCTCGAAACCGGCCGCGCGCAGCTTGATCGCCGCGCCGATACCGGAGAACCCGGCCCCGACGATGATCACTTCGTGGTCGATGGTCGTCTCGTTCATCGCACCGCTCGCTCCATGAGTCCGGCCGCGCGAACGCATGTGATGTCGGGCGACATCAGTGTCCGCACCTGCCATCTCATTAGGCGCGCGCCCTGCGGCTTTGTCAACGGGCCGCGACCCGGGCGGAGCTACTCCGGCGCCTCGATGCGGTAGACCCGCTCGGCGGTGCCGCGGAAGATCTGGGCCAGATCGACGGGCCCGCCGCCGTGGGCGGTCACGGCGTCGGCGATCACCTGCGCGCTGTCGGCGATGCGCGTGATCGGTCTGTCCACCGGGAAATTCGAGCCCCACAGCAAGCGCTCGGGCCCGAAGACGTCCATCGCGTGCGCTACCAGCGGACCGACCCGCTCCACCAGCTCGGGCACCGGCGTGGAACTCCCGCGCTTGGGCACCGGATGCCCGAGAATCGGCATCATCAGTCCGCTGACCTTTGCGACGACGTTGGGCATCGCGCCCAGCGCGCTCAGGTCGTCGCGCCAGCTCAGGAACAGTTTCCTGCGCTCGCCCGGATTCGCGCCGGTGTGCTTGCCGACCTTCCCGTACAGGCCCGCGGGCGTGGCGAGGTGGTTCAGCACGATGGTGACCTCGGGATAGCGCTCGGCCAGCGCGGTCACCTCGGGCAGCTGGTGCGAGTACACCCATGCCTCGAAGGAGAGCCCGCGCTCGGCGAGTTCGGCGAACCCGTCCAGGAAACGGCTCGTGGTGAGCGCGCCAGCGCCGCCAGCGAAGGATCTGATGCCGGTGTCCGGGTGGTGCGCGACCATCGTGCGGATGCCGCGGAACAGCGGCGACGCGGTCCGGTGCGCGTCGAGCAGCGCCGCGAAGCCGTCGGCGGCCGGATCGGCCGACCCGATGACGGCGCCGAGCCGCGGGGTGTCGACGCCGAACGGCAGGCTGGCGACCCAGCGCGTCTCGTCCGCCTTCGCGGTCGGGCCTGACCCGGTCCACTCCACCTCGACGTGCACGATCGACTCCACCGGGACACCCACCGCGTCGGTCCGGTAGTCAGCGGGCAGATAGGGATGCACGTATGCCGTTGGGTCGCCGACGAATTCACGGTCGCGGCGTGGGGCGAGCCGGGTGGCGAGACCGATCGGCACCGGCAGGTATTTGAACAGCCGGGCGAGGTTGCTGAAATCGCGCGGCGTGGTCAGCGGATCCCACTGGTGGATGTGCGCGTCGATCACGCGTAGGCCCACGAGGTCCATCGTGTCCCTCCTGTCGTGGCGGATTACCCGGCCCGGCGATTGTCACACGACGATGGCCGCGCGCGGGCCAACGACGAGCTTCACCGGCCTCACACGTTGCGCCGGTACTGCCCGCCGACGGTGAAGAAGGCATCGGTGATCTGCTCCAGCGTGCAGACCCGCGCGGCGTCCATCAGCGCGGCGAAGATGTTCTCGTCGGTGCGCGCCACGGCGTCCAGCCGGGCCAGCGCCGCGTGCGCCGCGTCGCGGTGGCGCTGTTGGAACTCGCGCACGCGGTCGAGCTGGGACTTCTTCTCCGCCTCTGTGGCGCGCGCCAGCTCGAGCACTCGGTGCTGCTCGCCGTTCGGATTCCGGAACGTGTTGACCCCGACGATCGGCAGCGAGCCGTCGTGCTTGCGCCGCTCGTAGAGCATGGACTCGTCCTGGATCTTGCCGCGCTGGTAGCCCGTCTCCATGGCGCCGAGCACGCCGCCGCGCTCGCTGATCCGCTCGAACTCGACGAGCACCGCCTCCTCGACCAGATCGGTGAGTTCGTCGATGACGAAGCTGCCTTGCAGCGGGTTCTCGTTCATCGCCAAGCCCCACTCGCGGTTGATGATCAGCTGGATGGCCAAGGCCCGGCGGACCGACTCCTCCGTCGGCGTGGTCACCGCCTCGTCGTAGGCGTTGGTGTGCAGGCTGTTGCAGTTGTCGTAGACGGCGATCAGCGCCTGCAGCGTGGTGCGAATGTCGTTGAAGTTCATCTCCTGTGCGTGCAGCGAACGGCCCGAGGTCTGGATGTGGTACTTCAGCTTCTGCGAGCGTTCGTTGGCGCCGTAGCGGTCGCGCATGGCGATCGCCCAGATGCGCCGGGCGACCCGGCCGATCACCGAATACTCCGGGTCCATGCCGTTGGAGAAGAAAAACGACAGATTGGGCGCGAAGTCGTCGATGTCCATGCCGCGCGCCAGATAGGCCTCCACGTAGGTGAATCCGTTGGCGAGGGTGAAGGCGAGCTGGCTGATCGGGTTCGCGCCCGCCTCGGCGATGTGATACCCCGAGATCGACACCGAGTAGAAGTTGCGCACCTTGTTGCGCACGAACCACTCCTGGATGTCGGCCATCATGCGCAGGCTGAACTCGGTGGAGAAGATGCAGGTGTTCTGGCCCTGGTCCTCCTTGAGGATGTCTGCCTGCACGGTCCCGCGCACGGTGGCCAGCGTGCTCGCCCGGATGCCCGCGGCCTCGTCCTCGGTCGGCTCGCGGCCCTCCGCGGCCGAGAAGCGTTGCAACGCTTGGTCGATGGCGGCGTTCAGGAAGTAGGCCAGGATGGTCGGCGCCGGGCCGTTGATCGTCATGGAGACCGAGGTGGTCGGCGCGGTCAGGTCGAAACCGTCGTAGAGCGCCTTCATGTCGTCGAGCGAGGCGATCGAGACGCCGGAGGTGCCGACCTTGCCGTAGATGTCGGGTCGCTCGTCGGGATCGCGCCCGTAGAGCGTCACCGAATCGAAGGCGGTCGACAGCCGGGTCGCCTCGGCGTGCGCGGAGAGCACCTTGAAGCGCCGGTTGGTGCGGAACGGGTCACCCTCGCCCGCGAACATCCGCGCGGGATCCTCGTTGTCCCGCTTGAACGGGAACACCCCCGCCGTGAACGGAAAGCGACCGGGCAGGTTCTCCGCGCGCAGAAAGCGCAGCAGCTCACCGTGATCGGTGAAGCGAGGAAGCGCAACGCGCGCGATACTGCTGCCCGACAACGACTCCCGGCGCAGCGGAGTGTGGATCTCGCGGTCGCGCACCCGCACCACCTGCTCGTCCCCTCGGTAACTTTCGGCGATCGAGGGCCATTCGGCCAGCAGCGCGGCATTGTCGTCGGTGAGTTCGGTGCGTGCGGCTGTCAGCAAGTCGGCGACCGCGGTGTCGTCGGGCAGTTCGGCGAGCACCTGCTCGAACCGCTGGACGCGCTGCGCCGCGGCGACCTGCCTGCCGGTCTCGGCGTGGTAGCCGCGCACCGCTTCGGCGATCTCGGCCAGGTACCGCACCCGCGCGGGCGGAATGATCTGGGCGAAACGAGTGGAGACCTTGGTGTCGACCCACGGCAGCGTCCCGGGCTCGAGCCGCAGGCCGTGCTCGCCGAGCAGGCCGGTGAGGTGCTGGTAGAGCGCGGTCACGCCGTCGTCGTTGAACGTCGCCGCGCTGGTGCCGAAGACGGGCATATCCTCGGGGCGCGCGCCGAAAGCCTCGCGGTTGCGCAGCAGCTGGCGTGACACATCGCGCACCGCGTCGGCGGCGCCGCGGCGCTCGAACTTGTTGACCGCCACCACATCCGCGTAGTCGAGCATGTCGATCTTCTCGAGCTGGGAGGCGGCGCCGAACTCCGGCGTCATGACGTACATCGACACGTCGACGTGGTCGACGATGGCCGTGTCGCCCTGCCCGATGCCCGGCGTCTCCAGGACGACCAGGTCGTACCCCGCGGCCTTGCACGCCGCGACGATGGTGTCGATGTTGCGCGGCAGTTCGTGATTGCCCCGGGTGGCCAGCGAACGGAAGAACACGTGCGCGCCGTCGAGCGCGTTCATTCTGATGCGGTCGCCGAGCAGCGCGCCGCCGCCGCGGCGGCGGGTCGGATCGACCGCGAGGATCGCGACGCGGAGCTTGTCCTGCTGGTCGGAGCGCAGCCGCCGCACCAATTCGTCTGTCAGCGAGGACTTTCCGGAACCTCCGGTGCCCGTGATGCCGAGCACCGGCACGGCGCGCGCATTCGCCGCGGTGAGCAGCGCCTCCCGGTCGGCGGCGGGCAGCGTGTCCTGTTGCAGGCAGGTGATGGCGCGGGCCAGCGCGGGCCGTTCGCCCGCGAGCACGGCCTCGGTCGAGGGGAACCGCTCGGCGAGGTCATGATCGCAGGCACGCACCAATTCGTTGATCATGCCCGGTAATCCGAGCCGCTGGCCGTCCTCCGGGGAGAAGATCCGCACGCCCGCGGCGGCGAGTCGCTCGATCTCGTCGGCCACGATCACCCCGCCGCCACCGCCGAAGATTCGGAGGTGGCCCGCGCCGGCCTCTTTCAGCGCGGCCGCGAGGTATTCGAAGTATTCGATGTGGCCGCCCTGGTACGAGCTGACCGCCACGCCGTGCACGTCCTCCTCGATCGCGGCCGCGACCACCTCGTGCACGGCGCGGTTGTGCCCGAGGTGAATCACCTCCGCGCCCTGGGACTGCAAGATACGCCGCATGATGTTGATCGCGGCGTCGTGACCGTCGAACAGGGCCGCCGACGTCACGAAACGGACGGGGTGGGCGGGAGTGTGGAGCGCGCTGCTGTCGGCCACGGGAGTCCTCCGGCGAGTCCTTATGGCGCCCGATACTAGGACGTCAAAGTAATTCTACGGTGACAGCGATCACATCGCCAGCCTGTCGCGCGCCGCCGCGCCATGGACGCCGCCGGTGATACTGAACCGGTGGCTCATGAGCATCGGGTGGGGACGGCGCTGCGCCGACTGGTCGACGAGGGTGTGCTGACCGAGGCGCAACGGGACGCGGTCACGGCCGCGGTGGCCGCCGAGGAGGCCGCGGCGCGGCCGACGGCGGGCAAGCTGCTCGCCGAGATCGCGGCATACATCGGCGCCGGTCTGCTGCTCGGCGGGTTGGTGCTGTTTCTCGAGGCGTCGTGGGCCGATCTGGCGCGGGCGAGCCGGGTGGCGATTCTGGCGGCGGTGGCGATCGGGCTCGCGTTGGGTGGCGTCGCACTGGCCGGGCGCGCGTCGCTGTTCCGTACGACGACGCCGACCGCGCGCATGCGGCTGGCCGCGGTGTTGTTCGCGCTCGCCGCGGCCACGCTCGCCGGTGCGGTGGGAGCGGGCATCGATGATTCGGGGTCCGACGAGGCGTGGGTGCTCGCGGCATGCGCAGGCCTGGTCGCGGCGGTGCTCGGCTACGTGGCGCTGCCGTCGGTGGTCGGCATGCTCGCGTGCGCGGCGTTCGGCGTGCCCGTCGTCGGCGGTGTGCTCGGCGAGTTGTTGGACCTGGACGAATTCTGGATCGGGTTGGGCTTTTTCGCGCTCGGCATGGTCTGGTTCGGGCTGACGCGAGCGGGTGTGTTCGTCGAGGAATGGGCGGGATACGCGATCGCGATCGCCGTCGCGCTGCTCGGCGCGCAGTGGGTCGACCTCGAGCGGGACCGCTGGCCGCTCGTGCTCACCGTGCTCGTCGCCGTCGTCTGCTTCGCGCTTTACGCGACGCAACGGTCGCCGGTGTTGGTGATCGGCGGCGCGGGGGCCGTCGCGCTCGCCATCGCCGGGGCGGTGTCGGAGTGGACCGAGGGATTGGGTGCGGCCGGTTTCGTACTGATCGTCGGCGCCGTGCTGCTCGCGACGGGTGTGATCATCATGGCGCGGTCGCCGCGCGGCTCCGACTGACTTCCTTCCGGGTGGGATGAATCACATCCCCGTCCCCTCGAGTAATTACTCGGACATCCAACTATAGGATGACCGCAGATTGCGCGCACCGCGCGTCGACGACTGACAAAGGACTGGCATGGTTCGCGAACTCACTCACTTCATCGGCGGGCAACACGTCGCAGGCGCCTCGGGCAATTTCGGCGATGTCTTCGACCCGAACATCGGCCAGGTGCAGGCGCGCGTGCCGCTGGCGAGCAAGTCCGAGGTGGAGGCGGCCATCGCGAACGCCGCGGCGGCCCAGCCGGAGTGGGCGGCGTTCAACCCGCAGAAGCGGGCCAGGGTGCTGATGAAGTTCCTGACGCTGGTGCAGGACGAGATGGACAGCCTGGCCGCGCTGCTCTCCGCCGAACACGGCAAGACCATCGCCGACGCCAAGGGCGACATCCAGCGCGGGCTCGAGGTCGTCGAGTTCGCCACCGGTATCCCGCACCTGCTCAAGGGCGAATACACCGAGAGCGCCGGCACCGGCATCGACGTCTACTCGATGCGCCAGCCGCTCGGCGTCGTCGCGGGCATCACCCCGTTCAACTTCCCGGCCATGATCCCGCTGTGGAAGGCCGGTCCCGCGCTGGCCTGCGGAAACGCGTTCGTGCTCAAGCCCTCCGAGCGCGACCCCTCGGTGCCGCTGCGGCTGGCCGAGCTGTTCCTCGAGGCCGGTCTGCCCGCGGGCGTGTTCAACGTGATCAACGGCGACAAGGAGGCCGTCGACACGCTGCTGCACGATCCGCGGATCAAGGCCGTCGGCTTCGTCGGCTCCACCCCGATCGCCCAGTACATCTACGAGACTGCGACCGCGAACGGCAAGCGCGCCCAGTGCTTCGGCGGCGCGAAGAACCACGCCATCGTGATGCCGGACGCCGATCTCGACGATGTCGCCGACCAGCTGATCGGCGCCGGCTACGGTTCCGCGGGCGAGCGCTGCATGGCCATCTCGGTGGCCGTGCCGGTCGGCGAGGAGACCGCAGATCGCCTGGTGGCCAAGCTGACCGAGCGGGTGCACAAGCTCAACATCGGCCGCTCCGACGACCCGGGCGCCGACTTCGGCCCGCTGGTCGGCAAGGACGGCGTCGACCGGGTGAACAACTACGTCCAGATCGGCATCGATGAGGGGGCCGAGCTGGTCGTGGACGGCCGCGGCCTGACCGTCGAGGGCGGCGAGGACGGCTACTTCGTCGGCGCGACGCTGTTCGACAAGGTCACCGCCGACATGCGCATCTACCGGGAGGAGATCTTCGGCCCTGTGGTCAGCGTCGTGCGCGCCAAGGACTACGAGGAGGGCCTGCGCCTGGCCAACGAGCACGAATACGGTAACGGCGTGGCGATTTTCACCCGCGACGGCGATACCGCACGCGATTTCGCCTCCCGGGTGGAGGTCGGCATGGTCGGCATCAACGTGCCGATCCCGGTGCCGATCGCCTACTACACCTTCGGCGGCTGGAAGCGGTCCGGCTTCGGCGATCTGAACCAGCACGGCCCGGATTCGATCCGCTTCTACACCAAGACCAAGACGGTGACCCAGCGCTGGCCTTCCGGTCTGAAGGAGTCCAACGCGTTCGTCATCCCGACGATGGACTGACCGGATGTTCACTCTGAACGAGGACGAGCGCGCGATCCGCGAGACCGCGCGCCAGTTCGCCGACGAGTTCCTCGCGCCCAACGCGCTGGAATGGGATGAGCAGAAGCACTTTCCGGTGGACGTGCTGCGCAAGGCGGGCCCGCTCGGCCTGGGCGGCATCTACGTCCGAGAGGACGTCGGCGGCTCGGGGCTGCGCAGGCTCGACGCCGTGCGCATCTTCGAGCAGTTGGCCACCGGGTGTCCGGCGGTGGCGGCCTACATCTCGATCCACAACATGGCCGCCTGGATGATCGATGCCTACGGCACCGGCGAACAGCGCAACCGCTGGCTGCCCGGTCTGACCTCGATGGAACTGCTCGGCAGCTACGCGCTCACCGAGCCCGGCGTCGGCTCCGACGCGGCGGCGCTGAGCACCAAGGCCGTTCGCGACGGCGAGGACTACATCCTCAACGGCGCGAAGCAGTTCATCTCCGGCGCGGGCGCCAACGACGTGTACGTGATGATGGTGCGCACGAGTGACGAAGGCGCGCGCGGCATTTCGACGCTGATCGTGCCCGCCGACACCCCTGGCCTCTCGGTCGGGCCGAACGAGCGCAAGATGGGCTGGAACGCGCAGCCGACCAGGCAGGTCGTGCTGGAGGACGTCCGCGTCCCGGTCGCCAACCGCCTCGGCGCGGAGGGCGACGGGTTCCGCATCGCCATGAACGGCCTCAACGGCGGGCGGCTGAACATCGCCGCGTGCTCGGTGGGCGGCGCGCAGGCGGCGCTGGACAAGTCGGTGCCCTATCTCGCCGACCGCACGGCCTTCGGCAAGGCGCTGCTGAAGAACCAGGCGCTGCAATTCGAACTAGCCGATATGCGTACCGAACTGGAGGCAGCGCGGACGCTGCTGTGGCGCGCGGCCGCCGCGCTCGACGCGGACGCGCCCGACAAGGTCGAACTGTGCGCCATGGCCAAGCGATTCGCCACCGACGTGGGCTTCGAGGTGGCCAACAAGGCGCTCCAGCTGCACGGCGGCTACGGCTACCTGCACGAATACGGCTTGGAGAAGATCGTCCGTGACCTGCGCGTCCACCAGATCCTCGAGGGCACCAACGAGATCATGCGGGTTGTCGTAGCCCGCTCGGTCATAGGAGCAGCATGAGCAACGAACCTGAAGTCATCATCGACAAGCGCGACGGCCTCGGGCTGATCACGCTGAACCGGCCGAAGGCCATCAACGCGCTGAACCACCCTATGGCGCTGGCGATCACCGACGCGCTGCGCGCCTGGGCCGAGGACGACGAGGTGCGCACCGTCGTGGTCACCGGCGCGGGGGAGCGCGGGCTGTGCGCGGGCGGCGACATCGTCGCGATTCACGCCGACGCGAGAACCGGTACCGCGGGCGCGGACTCGCCGACCGGCGTGTTCTGGCGCGACGAGTACGTCCTCAACGCGCTGATCGGCCGCTACCCGAAGCCGTACGTGGCGATCATGGACGGCATCGTGATGGGCGGCGGCGTAGGACTTTCCGGCCACGGCAGCCATCGCGTCGTCACCGAGCGGTCAAAGATCGGCATGCCCGAGGTCGGCATCGGCTTCGTTCCCGATGTCGGCGGCACCTATCTGCTCTCGCGCGCGCCCGGTGAGATCGGCACGCACGTCGCGCTGACCACCGCGCGGATGGGCGCGGGCGACGCCATCGCGGCCGGGTTCGCCGACTACTACGTGCCTTCGGAGCACATCCCGGCCCTGTTGGAGACGTTGCGCACCGAGACAGCGGAGGTGGCGATCGCGAAGTTCGCCACGGAGGCGCCGGAATCCGAGTTGCTCGCGCAGCGAGACTGGATCGACGCCTGCTACGGCGCCGACACCGTAGCGGAGATCGTGACGCGGTTGCAGGCATCCGACGCGCCGGAAGCAGCGAAGGCCGTCGCCGATCTGCTCGCCAAATCTCCTGTCGCGCTGAAGGTCACGCTGCGCTCGTTGCGCGCGGCCCGCGACCTGCCGAGCCTGGAGGCGGTGCTCGACGAGGAGTATCGCGTATCCATCGCTTCGCTGCGCTCGCACGATCTGGTCGAGGGCATCCGCGCGCAGGTGATCGACAAGGACCGCAACCCGCAGTGGCGACCGGCGACCCTCGCCGAAGTCACCGACGCGCAGGTAGCGGCGTACTTCGCCGAATTGGGCGACAAGGAACTGGGTTTGGCGGCATCGGAGGCGCAGCAGTGAGCACAGCATCGCACAGCGATTCGGTCAGGGGTGGTGGCCGGGCGACGGGTGGGCAGAAGATCGGATTCCTCGGCCTCGGCCACATGGGCGCGCCGATGGCGGCCAACCTGGTCAGGGCGGGTTACGACGTGCTCGCCTTCGACCCGGTGCCTGCCGCGCAGCAGCAGGCGCGCGAGGACGGCGCGACCGTCGTCGATACGGCCGTCGCGGCGGCCGCCGACCGCGACGTGGTGATCACCATGCTGCCCAACGGCAAGCTGGTGCTCGATGTCTACGCCGACCTGCTGCCCGCCGCGCAGCCAGGCACCCTGTTCATCGATTGCTCCACCATCGACGTCGCCGACGCCAAGGAAGCGGCCGCGCGGACCGTCGCGGCGGGGCACCGCGCCTTGGACGCGCCGGTGTCGGGCGGCGTCGCCGGCGCGGCCGCGGGCACCCTGACCTTCATGGTGGGCGGTGCGGCGGCCGATTTCGCCGACGCTCTCCCGGTGCTCGAGGTGATGGGCGGCAAGGTCGTGCACTGCGGTGACGCCGGCGTCGGCCAGGCCGCCAAGATCTGCAACAACATGCTGCTCGGCATCTCGATGATCGGTCTGTCCGAGGCGCTCGTACTCGGCGAGAAGCTGGGTCTGAGCCACCAGTCGTTCTTCGACGTGGTCTCCACCGCGTCGGGCCAGAGCTGGGCGCTGACCAACTACTGCCCGGTCCCCGGCCCGGTGCCGACCAGCCCCGCGAACAACGACTACCAGCCGGGATTCGCCACCGCGCTGATGACCAAGGACCTCGGTCTCGCCGCGAACGCCTTGCGCGCCAACGGCATCGACGGGCAACTCGGCGCGCTCGCCGCGGAGATCTACACCCGGTTCAACCAGACGGACGCGGGCAAGGACTTCTCGGCTATCGTCACCGATATCCGTAACCGATCCGACCAAGAGGTGGCCTGAAGATGGATGCATCGCACAGCGATTCCGTGGGGGGTGGCGGCCGGGTGACGGGAGGGCCCGACTTCGAGACGATTCTGCTGGAGCGCAAAGGCCGGGTCGGCTGGATCACACTGAACCGTCCGAAGGCGCTCAACGCGCTGAACGCGCAGGTCCTCGACGACGTGATCGCCGCGCTGGACGAGCTCGAGCGCGACGACGCGATCGGCGCGGTCGTCATCACCGGCTCGGAGCGGGCCTTCGCGGCGGGCGCCGACATCAAGGAGATGCAGCCCAAGTCGTACATGGACATGTTCATGGACGATTTCTTCGCGCGCTGGGACCGGCTGGCGAACTTCCGCAAGCCCACCATCGCGGCGGTCGCGGGCTACGCGCTCGGCGGCGGCTGTGAGCTGGCGATGATCTGCGACATCCTGATCGCCGCCGACACGGCCAAGTTCGGGCAGCCGGAGATCAAGCTCGGCGTCATCCCCGGCATCGGCGGTTCGCAGCGGCTGACCAGGGCGATCGGCAAGGCCAAGGCCATGGACCTGGTACTGACCGGCCGCAACATGGACGTCGAGGAAGCCGAGCGCGCCGGACTGGTCTCGCGCATCGTGCCCGCCGCCGAACTGCTCGACACCGCGCTCGAGGTGGCCGAGACCATCGCCGCGATGTCGCTGCCGGTCGCCATGATCGCGAAGGAAGCGGTGAACCGCTCCTTCGAGACCACCCTCGCCGAGGGACTGCGCTTCGAGCGCCGCGTCTTCCACTCGCTGTTCGCCATCGAGGATCAGAAGGAAGGCATGAGCGCCTTCGTCGAGAAGCGGCCCGCGAAGTTCAGCAACCGCTGAGTCCGCTCACGGCTCGCGCGTTCGCCTTTCCGGGTGTTCGCGCGAGCCGTTGTCGTCTCAGGGCTGGAACGCCCGCGTGAGGTCCGCGGCGAACGCGGGCGGTGTGCGTCCGTCGACCGAATAGTGGTAGAGCGCTGCCTGATACACCGCGTTCGCGGCCGAGACGAAGACCAGCGCGGTGATGTAGACGGCCAAGCCGAGCCACAGGCCGATCGCCGTGCCGTACGGCACGCCGAGCCGTGCCTGCGCCAGCGCGCCCAGCACGGCGCCGACCAGCACGCTCACCGAAACGCCTACCAGCACCAGCGTGTAGCCCACCATGCCGAGGCGGGTACTGCTCACCACGTCGGTACCCCACGCGCGATCCAGCGTCCAACGTGAATCTTGCAGTGCGCCAATCGGATTGCGGCCTTCCAGGACAATCTTCGGGAGCGCCAGCTCGGCCACGTCCGCCCACGCGGTCCCGGGATGGCGGCCGCGCGCCGTCCGCATGTCGCGAAAGTCGTGTTCGACCAGCCGCAGCACCGGCAGCACCGTCGCCGTCGCGAGCGCCCACAGCAGAATCGCGGGCCACCGTCCCATGGGAATCCGCCTCGCCGCGCCCGGGTATCCGCCGCGCAGCACGTTGTCGGCCTGCGCGATGAGGGCGGCGTTGCCGAACGTGGTGACGATCACCATCAGCAGATAGCACGCTCCGGCCAGCAGCAGGGGTGTGGCCGACGACGACCCGTCGATCACGTCGGCGCCGATGGATACGAAAAGGACGCCCGTCACGACCGCTCCCGTGACGGCCGACCGCACCGGGTACGCGACCAGCGCGCGGTGCGAGGTCAGCACGCCCCATCCGGTCCTGAGCATGGTTCTCGCGGCGGCGAATGCCACGTGTACACCCCCGTTGTCGTGCGCTTGTGGTTCAGCGCCATGCTAGCCAACGGGGTGCGGCGGGCTCCGGCCTCAGTTGCCCGACGGCTGCGGGGTGGTGCGCAGTTCGATGTGCGTCGGCGCGGTACCCCCGGCCGGCGGCCGCGCCGAATCCCGTTCCACGGCGAGCAAACCGGCGATCGTCGCGCCGAGTGCCGCGGTGACCGCAACGGCGGCGATGACCTTCCGACGGCCGACGCCCGCGGGGGCGAGCGTCGGCAGGGCGCCCGTCCGCAGACGCGCCATGCGCACGTCGCCGGACGGGCGTTCGGCGGCGAACAGCAACGCGCCTCGCGCCGAGACGTATTCCGGCTCCGGGTCGTAGATCAGCGGCAGGTCGACCAATTCGGCCAGCTCGCCGCGCACGCTCGGGCTGCGGGTGCAGCCACCGAGCAGGACGAGCGCCTCGGGCCGCACCCCGGTCTCCTCGATGAGCTGGCGCACGAACGACGCGGAGTGATGAATGCCCGCGGCGCACAGTTCGGCCAGATCGCTGCGGGTCACCACGGCTCGCCCGCCGGAGCTTGGATCGGTCGCGGTGACCACCCGCGCGCTGCTGAGCGCCTCGCGGTGCTTTCTGCTGCCGATCCGATCGGTGAGCACGCCTTCCCTGGCCAGTTGCCAGCGCAGCAGCGCGTCGTAGCCGTCGCCGCCGAGTACGGTGCTGCGTTTGCTGGACAGGATGGCGTCGGTGCGGCAGTCGGCGTGCGTCACGGTCAGCCCGGAGCTGCCGAGGTCGTAGAGGATAACGGTGCCGGAGTCCGGAAGTTCGCCGGTGAAGCGCAGGTAGCGCAGCTGGGCGAGCGGCTCGTCGACGATGGTGAGCCTGCTGCGGCCCGCGGCGGACCGGATGGCCTCGGCGTGCAGGGGGCAGCGGCAGGTCACGGCGGTGCCGGTGATCAGCTCGTCGCGCAGCTGGGCGGACTGGCACATCTCGCGAATCGCCTCGAACACCGCCTCCTCGACGCCCGCACCCGCGCGGCGCGGGACATGGCAGCGATCGATGGGAGGAAGGTGCGGCTGGTCGCTATGCGTCAACATCGCGCGCGCGCCACCAGCACCCGCCGATACCCCCAAGACCAGCACCATGGATCCATGGTGGACCTTTTCCCGGCCGCTGCCAAGGCAACGCCGCCGCGAATTCGCTAGTTGGATGCCGGACTGTTACGCGGAGGTCGATTCCGCGGTGTATGAGACCGCCAGGTACGGAGTGGAGTTCAGCGTTCCCTGGTGTTCCAGCGGGCGGGCGCGTCGCCGGTGTCGAAGTCGCCCGCGGCGTGCCGGAATTCCGCGAGCAGCTGCAACAGCAGATGCAGCCGATCCGGCCGGAGGCCCGGGTGGGCGAACACCTTCGCGTTCAGATCCTCGGTGGCCTTCGCGACCAATTCCCTTCCGGCGTCGGTGATTTCGATGAGAGTGGCGCGGCGGTCGCTGGGATGCGGCACCCGCTCGACGAGGCGTGCCGCCTCCAGTCGGTCGACGGTGTTGGTGACGCTGGTCGGGTGGACCTGGAGCCGGGCGCTGGCCTTCGCCATCGGCAGCGCGCCGGTCTTGCTGAAGCTCAGCAGCATGAGCAGTTCGTACCGGGAGAAGGTCAGGCCGGTCGGTTTCAGCGCCTCGTCCACCCGGGCCATCACGATTTGCTGTGCGCGGACCAGAGAGGTCACCGCCGCCATCCCGTCGGCGACATCGCCCCAGCCGTGGCCGACCCACTGGCGGTGGGCCTCCTCGATGGGATCGACTGGGAGCGGGCGTGGCCGAGACATTCCCCGATCATTGCATGCCGGGCGGTTCTTTCCCCGTCGCGCGCTCGACGTTCCGGCGATATCGGCGTGTGGGCCGTCCGGGCTCGAGGGGCGGCGTGATCTGTGGAGGTTTTGAATCAGCTCGAGCCCAAGCCTGGTCGCAGGCGGCGCGGCCCGGCATTCTCGAATGCGAGGCGGGCGTGGCTGAGTGGTTTAGGCAACGGTCTGCAAAGCCGTTAACGCGGGTTCGATTCCCGCCGCTCGCTCCAGGAAAGATCGGGTGCGCCGGTCGTCGGAGCCTCGGTTCGGTGTTACGCCACCGCCGGACCGGGGCTCCGTCGGTGTGCGCGCACTCGGCCTCCGTCAGCTCAGCACAGACCGGAAAAATCCCGAGCGACAACGTGATTCCGGTCGGCGAAGGTTCCGAGGGTGTAATCGGGGAGCAGTCCGAAGTATTCGCCGCGGGTGGTGCTACTCCACCGCCGGGCGTCCTCGGCGCGCGTCTTGTAGAAGTTCACCATGTAGCCGCCCTCGTACACGCGGAGCAGGCTGTAGCCGCCCGGATACTCTTTCACCGCGGCCACCTCCAGGAACTCCACCGCGATATTCGCGTCCGGCCGAGTGCGGCGGTTGCGGTGGGTATGGCCGCTGTGGTGCAGGAAGACGCCGGGCGCCCGCTCGTAAAGTCGCTGGAGTCGGATGCTGTCGGTGCCATCGAGGACGAAAGCCGGGCCAGCGGTGTTGGTGAGTCCCGATTCGACGGTCACCGGGTGGTGGCCGAAGACCAGGGTCGGACGGTCCGGGTCGGCGCGCAGCGCCTCGGCCAAGCGGTCGAACTGGGATCGTTCGATGCGCCCGCCTGCACCGTTCAGGTCGCTGGTGTCAATGCCGAGCAGTCGCAATCCGCCGACCTCGTGCTCGGCCAACTCCTGCCTGGCGAGGAAATTGTCGCCCCAGCAGTCGCGGTGTTCGCCGAGGTGGGTGCATGTCTCGTAGTCCACGTGCGGGCGATCGTGATTGCCGCGCGACACGAGGTAGTCGCTGCCGAGCGCACCCCACGAGTCGAGCCGGGCGCGGACCGCGCGCGACTCCTGCTGCGTCGCTTCGCTGGTCAGATCACCCGCGACGACAAGATGATTCACATCTCTGGCCCGCAGGTCGTCGAGCAGCGCGGAAAGCATGACCTCGGGATAGGGCGGCAGACCGGCCGGCTGGCGGAAGCCGGGCGGGAACGCGCCGACCACCAAGCCGCTGACCGTCTCGCCGTAGTGCACGTCGTTGGCCAGCGCGATGGTGCGCAGCAAGCGGCCTGGCGGCGGCACCATGGTGGTGAATTCGCCGGTGGTTTCCGGCGTTCCGGGCGACAGCGTGGTGAGTGAGAGCGCGGGCGTCGCACGCACGCCCTGCGACCACGCCTCGAAACGATAGCGGCGGCCCGGCTCCAGGCCACCGATCTCGGCGTAGTGGAACGGCCTTCGATCGGGATCGGCGAAGACCGGGACCGGCGCTCGCGGCGAATCCGCTGGGCCGAGCCGAACTTCGGCGTCGGAGGGGACTGGGGTCAGGCGTCCCGCCTCGTCCGGCGCCACGGTGGTCCAGGTCAGCACGACCGAGCGATCGGTGACGGTGACGACTTCCAGATCCGTCGCGAGCAACGAAAGAAACTGTGCTCGAGCACGACTCGACGTGATGCCGCCGACCGAGAGCAACGCCGCGGAGGCGATCGCGCCGAGAAATGTGCGGCGCGAGGGTCCGCAGCAGCTCATGGTCGCGAGGGTACGGCAAGAATCGGTGCCGCGACCCGCTCTATTTCGCGCCGCTCAGCGCCTGGCGCGGCTGCTCGACCACCCGGCGCGCGCCGTCCTGAGTCTTCGCCCACATCGCGCCGACGAACCGGCCCGCGGTGACCAGCATGATTCCCCCCTTGCGTGTAACCCACTGTGACGCAAAGGGTCTGGCCAGGGGCTTGTCGTAAGGTGTTGCCACCTCCTGCTCCAGGGGCGGTGCGGCGTCTGGTCCAAGCCGCATCGTGCCGAGAAAGGAGGTGGTGGGGAATGGCGAAACATCGCCGGAAAAAGCGAGAGGCCCCGGTCGATTACGGCATCTGCTTGATCGTTGCTGCCGTGACCGCCGGGGCGCTCGCCTTGGTCCGCCGAGTGCGGGCTAGCTAACCCACGCGGTGGAGGCCGTCTTAGCGGGGCGGTCTCCACCTCTCGACATCACTCGCGTGACGCTCCAACTCTACTCGACGTCGAACGCGCGGCATACCGACTCCATCGCGGCGGCCGCGATGTTCAGCCTGGTGAAGCCCCGCGTGCGGCGCGCAGATCGCCTGTCTCCGAACCGGCGGTAAACCAACCTCCCGCCGTGCTTCAAGCGCGATTCGCCAGCCGTGACCACTGAAGTGACGACGATCCGCCGCGACCGCCCATCGATTCATCGAGAACCCAAACCGAACGATCCGCACAAAACTAAGCCCGCGACACCAAGCAAACGGCGACCCCCAACCGAAACATCCCCACAAAACGCAACAACCACAAGGGGGTCCGGGGGCGAAGCCCGCCGGGCGGGGCGTGGGGGTCGCACCCCCACAAAACACGACGAAACGAGCAAAGGCCCACGCCCTCCGTGGGCATGGGCCTGCTGCGAGTGGAGTGCCCTCGGCAGGATTCGAACCTGCGGCCTTCTGCTCCGGAGGCAGACGCTCTATCCCCTGAGCTACGAGGGCGGGATAGATCTCGGTCGGGCCGGGTGGTCCGATCGGGCGGGGCAAGCGTATCGCATCGTGCGCTGGACGCCAAAAAGGGCGTCGGGCCGGGGGCTTTCGCCGGGGCCGGCCCGACGCCCGGTCAGTTGAGGGGGAGTGGAGCGCCGCCGCGGGCGGTGAGCATGGTGGTGAGCAGCCGGGATTCGGCCTGCTGGGTTTCGGCCATGCTGGCGGCGAGGGTGCGGACGGCTGTGGTCGCGGCGTGGTCGGCCGCGTATTCCATCATCGGCATGCCGCCCTGGTGGTGGCGCAGCATGAGGCGCAAGAACATGACATCGGCCTCCGGCGCGGGGGCTTGCCGCATCGCAGCGAGTTCCTCCTGGGTGGCCATGCCGGGCATGCTCGCCATCGACCCGGACATCTGGTGTCCGCCGCCGTGTCCGTGTCCGTGTTCGGAGCCGGTCTCGCTCATCCACCCCATGAAGCCCTCGACGCTTTGCGTGGGCTTGTTCCACAGTTGCAGCCAGCCCTGCATCCGGCCGACCTGGTTCTGCTGGGTGGTCATGATGTCGTAGGCCAGCCTGCGCACGTCGTTGTCGGTGGAGCGCAGCAGGGCGATGCCCGCCATCTCGACGGCTTGCGCGTGGTGCGCTGACATGTCCTGGGCGAAGCCGACGTCCACCGCGGTCGGGTCGGGTTCGCCGGAACCGCCGTCCAGCGGAAGCCGTACGAGCGTCCCGATGGCGAATCCGAGCAGGATGGCTCCGAGCGCGCCGAGGACGAGCAGGGCGACCCCTTGCCTGCGCACCTGCGCCTTGAAGCCGTGCTCCGTGCCGGACTCGGTTTCGATATCGGCTTCGGCCTGCATCTAGGGGGCCGCCGTCGGCTCGACGGGCGCACCGGGCAGTCCGGGCAGTCCGGGCATGCCGGGGGCGCCGGGCAGTCCTGGGACACCGGGAACACCGGGGATGCCGGGTACACCCGGGATTCCGGGCAGTCCACCGCCGAGCTCGGACTGATCGGTCTGGATGCCTTTACCGTCCATCGGCACCGCGTCCGGCCCGGGCGGCGCGGGGTCGAACGGCGCCGGGTTCTCCCTGTCGAAGTACGGGTTGGAGCAGGCCGCGCCGACCTCGGGGTAGGCGTACTGGTTCTGCCGCAGCGCGGTGATGAACTGGTTGATCCGCTTGTCCTCCGGGCTGTCCAGCTTCAGCTGGTGGCCCCAGGACTGCAGCGAGACCGCACTGTCCAGCCCCGGGTAGGGCGACATCAGCGTGTACTGCTTGCCTTCGACCTTCTTCTTCAACGTGTCGATACCCGCGGCGTCCACCTTGTCGGGGTTGTAGGTGATCCAGACAGCGCCGTGCTCGAGCGAGTGCACCGCGTTCTCGGTGCGGATCGGCTTGGCGTAGACGACGCCGGTGCAGTCGGCCCACGCCTGATCGTGCGGTCCACCGAAGGGCGGCTTCTGGTCGTAGGCCACTCGCTGGGTCGGGTCGACGTGCTTGCCCGCGCCCTGCGCGTAGTCCTTCTTCACCACGCCCGCGATCTGATCCGAGGGATCCTTCTTCTGCGCGCTCGGCGTGTACTTGTCCAGTTCGGCCTGTTCGCGGTATTTGGGGACCAGGCTGTAGGCGAGGGCGCCGATCAATGCGATGATTACTGCGGCCGCGCCGATGGCCATCCACGGGATCTGGCGTTTCTTCGGAAGCTGGCCCTTGCCGCCGCCCCCCTTGCGGGAAGGCGACACCTTCCCCGCGGCTCGGACGGCCTTGGCCGACTTCGAGGCGCTGTTGCTACTCGGCATTGCTCGTTGCTCTCTCGATGTGATGAACCGCTGTGCTGTTCGTTACGGACGGATCCGGGGCAGTGCCCGCCCGACGGCGTACACCTGCCAAGACCATAGGATAGAGACTCGTGACTCCAGCTGACCTTGCAGATCTCCTTCGCTCCACTGCGGCGAAGGTGCTTGTCGAACGTGGACTGGACCCTGCGGTCCTGCCCGACGAGGTCAATGTGGAGCGTCCTCGCAACCCGGAACACGGTGACTATGCCACGAATGTGGCCATGCAGGTGGCCAAGAAGGCCGGCACGAATCCGCGCGAGCTGGCCACCTGGCTGGCCGACGCGCTGACCGCCGCCGAGGGCGTGTCCTCGGCGGAAGTCGCGGGTCCCGGCTTTCTGAACATCCGGCTCGCCGCCGCCGCGCAGGGCGCGATCGTCCAGAAGGTGCTCGCGGCGGGCGCGTCCTTCGGCACCGCCGACGCGCTCGCGGGCACCAGGATCAACCTGGAGTTCGTCTCGGCGAACCCGACCGGACCGATTCATCTCGGCGGCACCCGCTGGGCCTCGGTCGGCGACGCGCTCGGCCGCATCCTCGCCGCGCAGGGCGCCGACGTCACCCGCGAGTACTACTTCAACGACCACGGCGCGCAGATCGACCGGTTCGCCAACTCGCTGGTCGCCGCCGCCACCGGCGCGCCGACCCCGGAGGACGGGTACGCGGGCGCCTACATCCACGAGATCGCCGCGCGGGTCGTCGCGGACAACCCCGGCGCGGCCGAGCTGCCCGAGGTCGAGCGGCACGAGCTGTTCCGTCGCGAGGGCGTCGAGCTGATGTTCGCGCACATCAAGCAGACACTGCACGAGTTCGGCACCGACTTCGACGTCTACTTCAACGAGAGCTCGCTGTTCGCCTCCGGCGCGGTCGACAAGGCGGTCGGGGAGCTCAAGGCCGCAGGCAAGCTGTACGAGAAGGACGGGGCGTGGTGGATCGCCAGCTCCGAGTACGGCGACGACAAGGACCGCGTGGTCATCAAGAGCGACGGCAAGACCGCCTACATCGCCGGTGACATCGCCTACTTCCACGACAAGCGTGGCCGTGGCTTCGATCTGTGCATCTACATGCTCGGCGCCGACCACCACGGCTACATCGGCCGCTTGAAGGCCGCCGCCGCGGCGTTCGGCGACGATCCGGACACCGTCGAGGTGCTGATCGGCCAGATGGTGAATCTGGTGAAAGACGGTGCGGCCGTTCGCATGAGCAAGCGGGCGGGCACGGTGGTGACGCTCGACGACCTGGTCGAGGCGATCGGCGTCGACGCGGCGCGCTACTCGCTGGTGCGGTCGTCGGTGAACTCCAGCATCGATATCGACCTCGACCTGTGGACCAAGCAGAACAACGAGAACCCGATCTACTATGTGCAATACGCGCACGCCCGCTCCAGCCGCATCATCGACAACTCGGCTGCCTTCGACTTCGCTTCGGTGGCACCGGATTTCGGCCTGATGACGTCCGACCGCGAGGGCGAGCTGATCCGTACCCTCGGCGAGTACCCGCGGGTGGTCGCGACGGCCGCCGAGATGCGGGAACCGCACCGCGTAGTGCGCTACCTGGAGGAGCTGGCCGGTGCCTACCACCCGTTCCAATCCGACGACGACATGCGGGTGCTGCCGAAGGGCGACGAGCCGGTCACGCCGCTCAAGTCCGCCCGGCTCGAACTGGTGAAGGCCACCCGTCAGGTGCTGGCCAACGGACTCGGTCTGCTCGGGGTCGGCGCACCGGAGCGTATGTAGTGCGCGAGCGAGCCGAGTCGAAGAGGTCGTATCCGTCCACGTGCGCGGCGCGTGCGGCAAGGAAGGAACAACTATGAGCGCGCACCCCGCCGGGCCACGCCACGCCGAGATTCCCCATGCCCCCAACCTGCCGGAGCGCCCGAGCGCTCCGAAACAGATGATCGACCTGCCCGAGAAAGTGTGGCCGCGCAACGCCTCCCGCGATGCCGACGGCGTCGTGCACCTGGCGGGCGTGCCGGTGCACGACCTGGCCGCGCAGTTCGGCACCCCGCTGTTCGTGGTGGACGAGGACGACTTCCGTTCCCGCTGCCGCGACATGGTGCAGGCCTTCGGCCCCAACGCCAAGGTGCACTACGCGTCCAAGGCTTTCCTCTGCGGCGAGATCGCGCGCTGGATCCGTGACGAGGGGCTCTCGCTCGACGTGTGCTCCGGCGGCGAACTCGCCGTCGCGCTGCACGCGGGTTTCCCCGCCGAGCGAATCGCGTTGCACGGCAACAACAAATCCGTCAAAGAGTTGGAAGCCGCCGTCCAGGCTGGTGTCGGCCACGTGGTGGTCGACTCGCTGATCGAGATCGATCGCCTCGAAGCCGTCGCCGGGCGCGCCGGTGTGGTGCAGGACGTGCTGGTGCGCGTCACCGTCGGTGTGGAAGCCCATACCCACGAATACATTTCGACCGCGCACGAGGACCAGAAGTTCGGCTTCTCGATCGCGGGCGGCGACGCCATGGAGGCGCTCGCGCGCGTCTTCGAGGCCGACAACCTTCGGCTGGTCGGCCTGCACTCGCACATCGGCTCGCAGATCTTCGAGATCGACGGGTTCGAGATCGCCGCGCGCCGGATGCTCGGCCTGCTGCGCGAGGCCATCGACAAGTTCGGCGTGGAACGCACCGCGCAGATCTCGACGCTGGATCTCGGTGGCGGACTTGGTATTTCGTACCTGCCCAACGACGACCCGCCGCCGCTGGGCGAATTCGCGGCCAACCTGCGTCGCCTGGTCGCCGAAGAGGCGGCCCGCGCGGGGCTGCCCGAGCCCACCATCGCCGTCGAGCCGGGCCGCGCCATCGCTGGACCGGGCACCGTCACCTTGTACGAGGTCGGCACCATCAAGGACGTCTCGCTGGACGGCGGCCTGCACCGTCGTTACGTGAGCGTCGACGGCGGCATGAGCGACAACATCCGTCCCGCGCTCTACCAGGCCGACTACGACTGCCGCCTGGTCTCGCGCTCCTCGGACGCGCAGCCGGTGGTCGCGCGTGTCGTCGGAAAGCATTGCGAGAGTGGGGACATCGTCATCCGCGACACCTGGATGCCCGCCGACGTCGGTCCGGGCGACTTGGTGGCGGTCGCCGCGACCGGCGCGTATTGCTATTCGATGTCCAGTCGATACAACCAGTTGACCCGTCCGGCGGTCGTCGCCGTCCGCGACGGTCAGCCGCGACTGGTGCTGCGCCGGGAAACGGTGGCGGATCTGCTGAGTCTGGAGGTTGAGGCATGACCGAAGTAGCCAAGAACACCATCTGGGGGACCGATCGCCCGATCGGCGTCGCGGTCCTCGGTATGGGCAACGTCGGCACAGAGGTCGTGCGGATCCTGCGGGATCACGCCGACGACCTGCACTCGCGGGTCGGCGCGCCGGTCGTGCTGCGCGGCGTCGCGGTGCGCAGCCTGGAAAAGGATCGCGGCCTGCCCGGCGAACTGCTGACCACCGACGCCGACGCGCTGGTCGCGCGTCCCGACGTAGACCTGGTCGTCGAGGTCATCGGCGGTATCGATCCCGCGCGCCGCCTCATCCTGGCCGCGCTGAACGCGGGCAAGTCCGTGGTGACCGCGAACAAGGCGCTGCTGGCCGACTACACCGGCGAACTCGCCGCGGCCGCCGAACGCAACCGTGCCGACCTGTACTTCGAGGCCGCCGTCGCGGGCGCCATCCCGGTGGTCCGCCCGCTGATCCAGTCGCTGTCCGGCGACCGGGTGAACCGCGTGGTCGGCATCGTGAACGGCACCACCAACTTCATCCTTTCGGCCATGGACGAGACCGGCGCCGACTACTCCGCGACCCTCGCCGAGGCCACCCGCCTCGGGTACGCGGAGGCCGATCCGACCGCCGACGTCGAGGGCTACGACGCGGCCGCCAAGGCCGCGATCCTCGCCTCGCTCGCGTTCCACACCCGCGTCACCGCGGCCGACGTGTACCGCGAGGGCATCTCCAAGATCACCGCGGAGGACCTGGAGACCGCGTCCGCGCTGAACTGCACGGTCAAGCTGCTGGCAATCTGCGAGCGCGTCGACGCGGGCCCCGGCGAGCCGAGTCCGGCCGAGGGTGGCAAGGAGCGCGTCTCCGTGCGGGTCTACCCGGCGCTGATCCCGCGCAGGCACCCGCTCGCCGCGGTCAGCGGCGCCTTCAACGCCGTGGTCGTCGAGGCCGAGAACGCGGGCAGGCTGATGTTCTACGGCCAGGGCGCAGGCGGCGCTCCGACCGCCTCCGCGGTGCTCGGCGACGTGGTGATGGCCGCCAGGAACAAGTTCTTCGGTGGCCGCGCGCCGGGCGAATCGGTTTATGCTGAGCTACCGATCGCGCCGATCGGCGATACGCCCACCCGTTACCACGTGAACCTGCAGGTCGAGGACGTCCCCGGCGTCCTGGCCAAGGTGGCGGGCGAATTCGCCAAGCATGGGGTGAGCATCTCGACGGTCCGTCAGGAAGGGCACGGCGAGGGTGCGCGCCTGGTCGTGGTGACCCACCACGCCGTGGAGTCGGCGCTCGCGGACACCGTCGCCGCCCTGGCGGAGATGGCATCCGTCACATCAGTGACCAGCGTTTTGAGATTGGAAGGCACCGAGGAATGAAGACCACTGGCGTCGCCCCGCAGGCAGGAGTGCACTCCCGCTGGCCGGGTCTGATCGCGGCCTACCGTGATCGGCTCGCGGGTGCGGCCGACTGGGAGCCGGTCACGCTGTTCGAGGGCGGCACGCCCCTCGTGCCCGCGCCGTACCTGTCCGAGCTGACCGGCTGCGAGGTGTACCTCAAGGTCGAGGGCGCCAATCCGACCGGCTCGTTCAAGGACCGTGGCATGACCATGGCCATGACCGACGCGAAGTACCGCGGTCAGAAGGCGGTGCTCTGCGCGTCCACCGGCAACACCTCGGCGTCGGCCGCGGCGTACGCCACCAGGGCCGGCCTGAGCTGCGCGGTGCTGATCCCGCAGGGCAAGATCGCGATGGGCAAGCTGGCCCAGGCCGTCATGCTCGGCGCGCAGATCATCCAGGTCGAGGGCAACTTCGACGACTGCCTCGAACTCGCGCGCAAGGTCACCGCGGACTTCCCGGCCGTCGGCCTGGTGAACTCGGTGAACCCGGCCCGCATCGAGGGGCAGAAGACCGCGTCGTTCGAGATCTGCGACGTGCTCGGCAAGGCGCCCGACGTGCACGCGCTGCCGGTGGGCAACGCGGGCAACATCACCGCGTACTGGCGCGGCTACCGCGAGTACTACGCCGACGGCATCACCAACGGCCTGCCGCGCATGCTCGGCGTGCAGGCCGCGGGCGCGGCCCCGCTGGTCAACGGCGCTCCGGTGAAGGACCCGGAGACCATCGCCACCGCCATTCGCATCGGCGCACCGGCCTCGTGGAACGGCGCTGTCGAGGCAAAGGAGCAGTCCGGCGGTGCGTTCCGCGCCGCCACCGACGAGGAGATCCTCGAGGCGTACCGCCTGGTCGCCGCGAAGGAAGGCGTCTTCGTCGAGCCGGCGTCGGCGGCCAGCGTGGCCGGCGTGCTCGCGGCTCGTAAGGAAGGCTGGCTCGACGCGGGCCTGACGGTGGTCTGCACCGTCACCGGCAACGGTCTCAAGGACCCCGACACCGCGCTGCTCGGCATGCCGCAGGTGCAGCCGATCGCGGTCGACCCGGTCGCGGTCGCCGCTCGACTCGAGCTGGCCTGAGTTGAGTTCGCGCGAAAGCCAGTTGATGTCGCGGACACTTCCCGCCGGACTCGCCGTCACGGCGCGGGTGCCCGCGTCGAGCGCCAACCTCGGTCCCGGATTCGACTCGCTCGGTATGGCTTTGGGCATCTACGACGAGATCGAGGTGCGCACCACCGATTCCGGGCTGACCATCCGGGTCGAGGGCGAGGGTGCCGACGATGTGCCGTGGGGCCCTTCGCATCTCGTGGTGCGTGCTATCGAGCGCGGCCTGGAGGCGGCGGGCGTGTGGGCCGATGGCCTCGATGTGGTGTGCCGCAACGTGATTCCGCATTCCCGCGGGCTCGGCTCCTCGGCCTCCGCGGTGGTCGGCGGCCTCGCCGCAGGCTGTGCGCTCGCCGCGAAGCTGGATCCCGAACTGACCGTCGACGCAGCGCGATTGGTGCAGTTGGCCTCGGAGTTCGAAGGGCATCCGGACAACGCGGCGGCCAGCGTGCTGGGCGGGATCGTGGTGTCCTGGACGGAGACCGCCGCCGACGCCACCGACGCGGCCGCGGCGATCCCCGAGCACGGCCGGGTGTACCGCGCCGTCCGGCTCGACCCGCACCCGTCGCTGCGACCGGTGGTGCTGATTCCCGAGGTTCGCTCGTCCACCGCGCACACCCGTGGGCTGCTGCCTGAGACGGTGCCGCACGGCGACGCCGCTTTCAATGTCAGCAGGGCCGCGCTGGCCGTTGTGGCACTGACCCAGCGTCCCGATCTGCTCATGCCTGCTACGGCCGACCGCCTGCATCAGGGCCAGCGTGCCCCCGCGCTACCGCTCACCACCCTGTGGATCGAGCGCCTGCGCGCGGCGGGCATCCCGGCGACCGTCTCGGGTGCGGGACCGACCGTGCTGGCCCTCGGTACCAGCGAATTTCCAGCAGAACTCCGCGAACTCGCGGCCGCCGACGGCCTCCGTGTGGTCGAGCCAGGACTCGCCGAGGGCGTGCAGGTCGACTGACGGCGAGTCTGTCTTGCCGAGTTTCACAGTTGCCAGCTATCCTGAGCAGGTCCGTACATCGTGCGCATCAGACGCCGGTGCTTCATCAGGGCAATCGCTCCAGCAGGCTCCAGGCTCGAGCCTCCAGGCCATGGGGGTACTGCGTAGCTGCGCAACTGGAATGATCTCTCCCACCTTTCACAACCGGTGGCGAAGCCTCCGGTCCGGCGGGGCAGGCGATACGGCAATACCGAGTCCGGCAGAGTGCCCGGACTGCGGGACGAACCCTCGAAACAGCACACGGCGGTCGAGGGAAGGAAAGGATTTCCGTGACAGATACGGACCTGCTCGCGACACCCGGGGTGGAATCCAACCCAAGTTCCTCGGGGGCCCGCGAAAGTGAATCCGGACAGATTTCGAAGATGAGCGAACAAACCGACGTCGCACGATCGGGGCTGACTGGAATGTTGTTGCCGCAGTTGCGCGCGCTCGCGGGGGAGCTCGGTATCCGAGGCACCTCCGGAATGCGCAAGGGTGATCTGATCGCCGCCATCAAGGAGAACCAGGCCGGTAAGCCCGCCAAGTCGGAAAAGCCCGCGCGCGCCGGGAAGGCCGAGCAGGCGGCCCTCGACGTGACGCCCGCGCCGGCCAAGGAAAAGGCTCCGGCGAAGGAGACCGCCAAGGAGACCAAGGCGAAGGAAGCCGCGCCCGCCGAGAAGGCCGCCGCGCCCGCGCCAGAGGCTCCCGCCGATCCCGCTCCGTCGAAGTCCGAGAAGGCCGAGTCCGCGCCGAGCGAATCCGCCGCCCCCGCCGCCGAGACCAGCGACGAGTCCGGCCGCGACGGTGGCCAGCGCGGCCGTGGCAGGCAGCGTCGCGGCCGTGACCAGGCGCGTTCCGGCGGTGAGACCGCCGAGGCGCGTGGTGAAGAGCAGAAGACGGACGCCGAGCAGGGCGAACGGCGCCGCGACCGCCAGGGCGAGCGTGGTCAAGGTGAGCGTGGCCAGGGCGAGCGTGGCCAAGGTGAACGTGGTCAGGGCGAGCGCAGCCAGAACGGCGAGCAGCGCGGTCAGGGCGCGGGCGGCCGTGGCGAGGGTGGCCGTGGCGAGGGTGGCCGTGGCGATGGCGGCCGCGGTGGCGACGACGAGGAAGGCGGCCGCGGTCGCCGTGGTCGCCGGTTCCGCGAGCGTCGTCGCGGACGCGATCGCGAGGGCGGCGGCGGCGAGACCCGCGAGCTCGAGATCCGCGACGACGACGTCCTACAGCCGGTCGCTGGCATCCTGGACGTGCTGGACAACTACGCGTTCGTCCGCACCTCGGGTTACCTGGCCGGACCGAACGATGTCTACGTCTCGATGAACCTGGTTCGCAAGAACGGCCTACGACGCGGCGACGCGATCACCGGCGCCGTGCGTGCACCGCGCGACGGCGAACAGGCCAACCAGCGCCAGAAGTTCGACCCGCTGGTGCGGCTGGACACCGTCAACGGCGGCGACGTCGAGGCGGCCAAGCGGCGTCCCGAGTTCGGCAAGCTCACCCCGCTGTACCCGAACCAGCGCCTGCGGCTGGAGACCCAGCAGAACAAGCTGACCACCCGCGTGATCGATCTGATCATGCCGATCGGCAAGGGCCAGCGCGCGCTGATCGTGTCCCCGCCGAAGGCGGGTAAGACCACGATCCTGCAGGACATCGCGAACGCGATCGCGACCAACAACCCCGAGTGCTACCTGATGGTGGTGCTGGTCGACGAGCGTCCCGAAGAGGTCACCGATATGCAGCGTTCGGTGAAGGGTGAGGTCATCGCCTCGACCTTCGACCGTCCGCCGAGCGATCACACCTCGGTCGCCGAGCTGGCCATCGAGCGCGCGAAGCGGCTCGTCGAGGCGGGCAAAGACGTTGTGGTGCTGCTGGACTCGATCACCCGACTGGGCCGCGCGTACAACAACTCGTCGCCCGCGTCGGGCCGCATCCTCTCCGGTGGTGTCGACTCGACCGCGCTGTACCCGCCCAAGCGGTTCCTCGGCGCGGCGCGCAACATCGAGAACGGCGGCTCGCTGACGATCATCGCCACCGCCATGGTGGAGACCGGTTCGACCGGTGACACGGTGATCTTCGAGGAGTTCAAGGGCACCGGTAACGCGGAGCTCAAGCTGGACCGCAAGATCGCGGAACGGCGTGTGTTCCCCGCGGTGGACGTCAACCCGTCCGGTACCCGCAAGGACGAGCTACTGCTTAGCCCAGACGAGGCGGCGGTGCTGCACAAGCTGCGCCGCGTGCTGTCGGGTCTGGACTCGCACCAGGCGATCGACCTTCTGATCGACCGACTGAAGAAGTCCAAGAACAACCTCGAGTTCCTGATGCAGGTCAGCAAGACCGCGCCGGGCGCGCTGGACGAGTAGCGGCACGATTCGCCGTACCACCGAAGGGGCTTCGCTGTGGCGGAGCCCCTTCGGCGTGTACGGACGGAAGAAGATCAGGCCGATGGCGGCCGCACCGACGATCATGCAGGCGAGGATCAGCGCCGTCGCAGGGCCGGAAGCGTCTGCCGACCGAGGTGATCGCTCGTAGTAGGCGACCGTGTCGGCGGGCGCGTAGGACGCGGCATGCGTGGGCTCGGGGATCGCAAACCAGCCGACCGCGACAGTGAGAATCAACAGGACGAAGACCGCGAGAGCGACTCGGCTGTTCATCGCGTTCTCCTTTCCGTCTCGGCACGCCGGTGTGCAGCAGGAACTCGACACCCAAGAACTCTATGAACAGTGCTGTTCGTCTTCCCGAGTAGTTGACTACTCGACTTAAGAGTTCCGTAAGGGCCGGGAAGCCGCGCGCCCGGACTTTCTGGGTGCCCTGTTGTCGCCGCGCGGGCACGCGGAGGCTCGCGGCCCACCGGCCGGGCCGCGAACGGGCCCGTCGGGCTCGCCATCGGGGTGAGTACGCGGATGGGCGGGTGGGGTATTTCTGCTGCTGTGCACATGCGATGGGCTCGTGGTTGGTGCGCGTTCTCTGGCCGTGTTTCGTGCGCGCGGTGCGTCCGGCTGATGGCCGTGAAGCGCGATGCGGTCCGCGTCGTCGTGAACGCGTGGCGCTGGGCTCGTGGTCGTGAGCGCATGGCGTTCAAGTCAATATTTCAACGGGTTCTCCTAGATACACGAATCAGGGAACAAAATGGTTGCCCGGTGTGTTTTGGGTGCGTAGTAGCGGTTCTGGCATACTGGACCGCTGTGCGTCTGCGTCCCGCAGACAATCCCGCCGACCTCTGCGAAGCAGAGTTTGGAACCAGCGGTTCCGGTTCACGCCCGCGTGGCGACCCGGCGACCACTATCGAGAGGACACCATCCATGAAGGCAGGAATCCACCCGACGTATGTCGACACCACGGTGGTCTGTGGTTGCGGAAACACCTTCCAGACCCGCAGCACCAAGGAGTCGGGACACATCACCGTCGAGGTCTGCTCGCAGTGCCACCCCTTCTACACCGGCAAGCAGAAGATCCTGGACACCGGTGGTCGCGTTGCTCGCTTCGAGGCGCGCTACGGCAAGCGCGCCGGGAAGAAGGCCGACGCCAAATAGCTTCCTCGCCGACGCCCGGTTCTGCATCGCAGGCCGGGCGTCGGTGCATTTGTTGGCCCGGTGCGTACAGCGCCGGATGACGAGAAATGCCGACCCGGCATCGTCCGGGAACCGAGAGAAGGAAGCATCATGACGCAGCCGTCCGCGATCGACGACATTCTGGCCGAGCACGCGGGATTGGAAACGCAGCTGGCCGATCCGGCGCTGCACAACGATCCGGGCGCCGCGCGCCGCGTGGGCAAGCGGTTCGCCGAACTGGCCCCGGTCATGGCCACCTACCACAAGCTGAAGACCGCGCAGGACGATCTGGCCGCCGCAGAGGAACTGGCCGGCGACGATCCTTCCTTCGCCGCGGAAATCCCCGATCTGCGGAGTCAGGTGGAGGAGCTCGAGCAGGCGCTGGCCGACCTGCTCGCCCCGCGCGACCCGCACGACGGCGACGACGTGGTGCTCGAGGTCAAGTCCGGCGAGGGCGGCGAGGAGTCCGCGCTGTTCGCCGCCGACCTCGCCCGCATGTACATCCGTTACGCCGAGCGGCACGGCTGGAAGGTCGAGGTGCTCGGCGCCACCGTCTCCGATCTCGGCGGATACAAGGACGCAACGCTGTCCATCAAGAGCCGCGACGCGGTGCGCGACGGCGTGTGGTCCCGGTTCAAGTTCGAGGGCGGCGTGCACCGGGTGCAGCGCGTACCGGTGACCGAATCGCAGGGCCGCATCCACACCTCGGCCGCGGGCGTGCTCATCTACCCGGAGCCCGACGAGGTCGAGGAGGTGCAGATCGACGAGTCCGATCTGCGCGTCGACGTCTACCGCTCGTCCGGCAAGGGCGGCCAGGGCGTGAACACCACCGACTCGGCCGTTCGCATCACCCACCTGCCCTCCGGCATCGTCGTGACCTGCCAGAACGAACGCTCCCAGCTGCAGAACAAGGCCCGTGCCATGCAGGTGCTCGCGGCGCGCCTTCAGGCGCTCGCCGAGGAGCAGGCCGAGCAGGAGGCCGCGGCCGGTCGAGCCACCCAGATCCGCACCGTGGACCGTTCCGAACGCATCCGCACCTACAACTTCCCGGAGAACCGGATCACCGATCACCGCATCGGCTTCAAATCGCACAACCTCGACTCGGTCCTGGACGGCGATCTCGACGCCCTCCTCGACGCGCTCGGCAAGGCGGACCGCGAGGCCCGCATGGCGGCCGAATAGGCCGCACACAGGTTTCGCGCCGCACACGGCCACCGGCTCCGCGTGGCGTATGGGTGGTGTGTGGGTGACCGATTCCCGGAAGTGAACAATGGGCGCATCGGAAATCGGCGAGAGTGGGGTGGTGGGTCGAGTGTCTCTGCGTTCAGTGATCAATGAAGCCGCCGAAAAATTGCAGGCGGCGGGTGTACCGAGTCCTCGGTCGGATGCCGAGCAACTCGCCGCGCATCTGCTCGGGGTCGAGCGGACTAGGTTGGCCTTGGTGCCGCTGGTGGATCCGGTGCTCATCGCGGACTACCGGGTGCTGGTCGACCGGCGCGCCCAGCGCATTCCGTTGCAGCATCTGACCGGCGTCGCGCCGATGGGGCAGATCGATCTCGCGGTCGGGCCTGGCGTCTTCGTGCCGCGGCCGGAGACCGAGCTGCTGTTCGCTTGGGCCCTGGCCTATTTGGAGGCCCTGCCGCACGATCACCAGCCCATCGTCGTCGATTTCTGCACGGGTTCGGGAGCGCTCGCGCTCGCGGTCGCGCACGCGCGGCCCGACGCCCAGGTGCACGCCATCGAGATCGATCCGGCCGCCCTGCGATGGGCTCGCCGCAATGCCGACGAACGCATCGCCGACGGCGACACCCCGATCACCCTGTACGCCGACGACGCCACCGACCCCGACCTGCTCACCGAGCTGAACGGCCGCGTCGACCTGCTGCTGTCCAACCCTCCCTACATCCCCGACGGCGCGGTGCTCGATCCCGAGGTCGCCGACCACGATCCGCACCTGGCGCTGTTCGGCGGCGCCGACGGTTTGGACGTCATCCGGCGGATGGTGCCCAACATCACTCGCCTGCTGCGTCCTGGCGGCGCGACCGCGATCGAGCACGACGACACCAACGGCTCCGCCCTCGCCGCGCTCCTCGCCGACACGGGTGATTTCGTCGACGTCGTCGAACACCCCGACCTAGCAGGCAAACCCCGCTTCGTAGTCGCCACCCGCACCTGATGCCTCACCTGCCCCATGTGCCAGGATGGGGGCCGTGAGTACCGTCTACGACTGCGCGGATCCCGACTCGCGCGCCGCCGGACTGTCCGCCGCGACCAGCGCTTTGAAATCCGGGCGGCTGGTGGTGATGCCCACCGACACGTTGTACGGCCTCGCGGCCGACGCTTTCGATTCCACCGCGGTGAGTGAGCTGCTGGCGGCCAAGCGCCGCGGCAGGGACATGCCGGTGCCGGTGCTGGTCGGGTCGTGGCACACCATCGACGGACTGGTCTTCTCGGTGCGCCCGCAGGCGCGCGAGCTGATCCGTGCGTTCTGGCCGGGTGGTCTGAGTCTCGTTGTGCAGCAAGCGCCTTCGCTGGCGTGGGATCTCGGTGATACACGCGGCACGGTGATGCTGCGGATGCCGCTGCACCCTGTCGCGCTCGATCTGCTGCGCGAGGTGGGCCCGCTGGCCGTATCCAGCGCCAACGTCTCCGGTCAGCCGCCCGCGAAGACCGCCGGCGAGGCGCGCGAGCAGCTCGGCAGCCTGGTCGGCGTGTACCTCGACGGCGGTCCCGCCGCGCACGCGGTCGCCTCGACCATCGTGGATCTCACCGCGGACCAGCCGCGCGTGCTGCGCGAGGGCGCGGTCCCGGTGGCCGAGATCGCCGAGGTGCTCGGCATGTCGCCGGACGAGCTGACCAACACCCCCGCGCGGTGAGCGGGAGAAAGGTCGCATGATTCGGGCGATTGCTCCGATTTCCGGCTCTGGCTCGGTCGTTCCGCTGCGCGAGCTGCTGCTCGTCCTGTTGATCTCGGCCACGGTGACCTTCCTCGCCACCGGCGGCGTCCGGCTGGCCGCGATCGCGTTCGGCGCGGTGGCGGTGCCGCGCGAACGGGATGTGCACGTCAAGCCGATCCCGCGGATGGGCGGCGTCGGCATGTACATCGGCGTGGTGGCCGCGGTGCTCTTCGCGCACCAGCTGCCCGCGCTGCGCCGCGGCTTCGACTACGCGCCCGACATTCCCGCGGTGCTGGTCGCCGCCACCATCATCGTGCTGGTCGGCATCGTCGACGACCGGTGGGGATTGGACGCGCTCACCAAATTCGCGGGCCAGGTGACGGCGGCGGGCGTCATGGCCGTGATGGGGCTGAGCTGGTACGTCATCTACAACCCGTTCAACAACTCCACCGTGGTACTCGACGCCTTGCAGGGCGGACTGGTGACGGTGGCGGTGGCGGTGACGCTGATCAACGCCATGAACTTCGTCGACGGCCTGGACGGCCTTGCGGCCGGGCTCGGCTTCATCTGCGCGGCGGCGGTTTTCGTGTTCTCCGTGGGGTTGCTCTACGAGCAGGGCGGCGACGTGAACACCTATCCGCCCGCCCTCCTCGCCGCGGCGCTCGCGGGCGCGTGCGCGGGATTTCTGCCACACAATTTCCAGCCGGCGCGGATATTCATGGGCGACTCCGGATCGATGTTGATCGGCCTGATGCTCGCCTCGGTTTCCACCGGTGCTTCGGGTCGAATTCCGCTGCAAGGCTATGGTCCGCGCGACATCGTCGGTCTGCTTTCGCCGCTGCTGTTGGTCGGCGCCGTGATGTTCATTCCAGTGCTGGATCTGCTGCTGGCTATCGTGCGAAGGGTGCGCGCCGGAGTGAGTTTCTCCACCCCGGACAAAATGCACTTGCATCACCGTTTGCTGCAGATCGGCCATTCCCACCGGCGCGTGGTGCTGTTGATCTATTTGTGGGTCGGTGTGCTTGCATTCGGCGCGGTCGGCACCTCGTTGATGGACCGCAGAATCGTGGTTCTGCTGATGGCCGCGGGCCTCGTCTTCGCGCTCGTGGTGACCGCCATTCCTGGGCTGCGGCGCGGGGAGCCTGCGGCCGATCGTCAGGCCGCTGAGTAAAGTCGGGCCCGTGAGCTTTACTCCGAACCCGGTCCCCGGTCCCGATGCGCCGCTGAAGTCGGCGCTGCGCTACGGCCTGATCGGACTGGCGGTACTCGTGGTGCTGAGCGCCGCGATCGCGACCGCCGTCGCCGGGCTGCCCGGGTTGTGGGGTGCGCTGCTCGGCGCGGCCATCGGCGGCGTGTTCATCCTCACCACGGCGGCCGTCGTGCTGTTCGGCGCGAAGCTGCCGCCGAGCACGGCGGGCCTGGTCATGCTGGCCAGCTGGACAGGCAAGGTGCTGCTGGTGCTCATCGCCGTCGCGGTGCTGAACCAATTCGATTTCTACAACCGGATGGCGCTGTTCCTGACCGTCATCGGTTCCCTGCTCATCGTGCTCGGCGCGGAGACGTACGGCGTTCTGCGACAGAAGGTTCCGTATGTCTCGACCACCGCGGGCGACCCGGATCCGGCTCCCGAGCAGGATTGACTCACCCCCCTACACAGCGTCGTAGATAACTTGGTAAAGTGTTGGTAAGCAAGCGACCAAGCGAGGGGGGATCCCCACGATCCCTCCGAGTACCGCTATGCTTACTGCCGTGCCGGGCTCCGAGGGTTCCGGTTCTGCATGTCGACGATGTCGCCGACACACGTACAGACGCCGCCCGAGCGGTATTGCCGCGCAGCTGCTGACGAACTTCGAGCCGACCTGAGTCGACCAAATTGATCGTCAATGTCCGATCGAACCGCGGGAATGACCGTACCCGCGGCCCGAACACGGGAGAGAACGCTGAGCGTCACCACTTTGGCGGCGGGTGAGTTCCACGCGCCGTCGCTAACCGACTTCTTCCCTCCAGCTGTGCTGTTCGAGGGAACGCCGTTCGAACTCGATCGCTTGATGCTGGTCCGGCTGCTGATGACCGCGGTGCTGGTCGTTGTCATGCTGCTGGCATTCCGGAGTCCCCGAATCATTCCGCGCGGCCTACAGAATGTCGCCGAAATCGGGTTGGTCTTCGTCAAGGAGCAGATCTCCGAAGAGGTCCTCGGCAAGGAAACCGGCCGCAAGTTCTTCCCGCTCATCGCGACGATCTTCTTCACGGTCCTCTTTCTGAACTTCTCCGGCATCATTCCGGGCTTGAACATCTCCTCGAACGCGCGAATCGGCATGCCGCTGGTGCTGGCAGCGATCGCCTACATCGCGTTCAACTACGTGGGCATCAAGAAGTACGGGTTCTTCACCTACCTGCGCAGCAGCATCGTGGTGCCGAACGTGCCGCCCGCCCTGCACGTCCTGCTGATTCCGATCGAGTTCGTCTCGACCTTCATCCTGCGTCCGTTCACGCTGACCGTCCGACTCATGGCGAACATGCTGGCCGGCCACATCATGCTGGTGCTGTTCTTCAGCGCGACCTGGTTCTTCCTGTTCGACGCCGCCTCGTGGATGAAGGTGTTCTCGCCGTTCTCGCTGCTCGCGGGACTCGGGTTCACGCTGTTCGAGATGCTGGTCATCTTCCTGCAGGCCTACGTGTTCGCGCTGCTGACCGCCGTGTACATCGGCCTCGCCGAGCACGCAGATTCTCACTGACCGCATTACCAATCACTGGAGACCTGCTACACCGCGCCAACCGGCGGGTGAGCAACAGAAAGGGAAAGAAGACTCATGAGCCTCTCGTACCTGGCCCAGGAAGCTGCCAACGAGTCGACGCTGAAGGGCCTCGGCGCCGTCGGCTACGGCCTGGCCGCCATCGGCCCGGGCATCGGCGTCGGCATCGTCGTCGGTAAGGCGATCGAGGGTATCGCCCGTCAGCCCGAGCTGCAGGGCACGATCCGTACCAACATGTTCCTCGGTATCGCGTTCACCGAGGCGCTGGCCCTGATCGGCCTCGTCGCCGGCTTCATCTTCTGATTCCGATGTACGAGTTCGCAGTACTCGCAGCGGAGGGCGGAGAGGATGTGAATCCTCTCGTCCCCGAAACGTACGACATCGTCTGGTCGGTGGTCTGCGTCGCGATCATCGCGGTGCTGTTCTACAAGTACGTCATCCCGCGCCTGATCAAGGTGCTGGACGAGCGTGCCGACAAGATCGAGGGCGGTATCGCCAAGGCCGAGGCCGCGCAGGAAGAAGCCCAGCTCACGCTGCAGCAGTACCAGCAGCAGCTGGCGGACGCCCGCCTCGAGGCCGCGCGCATCCGTGAGGACGCGCGCACCCAGGGCCAGCAGATCCTTGCGCAGATGCGCTCGGAGGCCCAGGCCGAAAGTGACCGCATCGTGGCCGCGGGCCACGCCCAGCTGGAAGCCCAGCGCCAGCAGATCCTCACCGAACTGCGCTCCGAGGTCGGCCGCACGGCCGTCGACCTGGCCGAGAAGATCATCGGTCAGTCGGTTTCGGACGAAGCCAAGCAGGCGGCCTCGATCGAGAAGTTCCTCAGTGAGCTCGACGAGACCGACGCCGGCATCGGGGTCGGAAGGTAACGACGCGAAAGTGAGAAGCATGTACGCAGCGAGCCGCGAGGCCAGCTCCCGGTCCCGGGAGGCGCTTCGGGCCGCTCTGACCGGAAGCGACAGTGTTGCCGCCACGACGGGCTCGGAACTGTTCGCCGCTGTCGCCGTGCTGGACGACCAGCGTTCGCTGCGTGTTGCGCTCGCGGACGTGTCGGTGCCCGGTTCGGTGCGCGCCGAGCTGAGCGAGCGGGTCTTCGGCGGCAAGGTCAGCCCCGCCACCCTGGCGGTGCTGACCACCGCGGTGGCCCAGGACTGGTCGCGCACCTCCGACCTGGTCGACACCCTGGTGCTGCTCGGCCAGGAGGCCCTGCTGGAGTCGGCTGCGGACAGCGGCAGGCTCGAGGCGGTCGAGGACGAGCTGTTCCGGCTCGGCCGGATCATCGCCGACAACCCCGAGCTGGAGCAGGCGCTGTCCGATCGCGGGAAGCCGGGTTCGGCCAAGCGCGAGCTGATCGCCGGGCTGCTGTCCGGCAAGGCCGAGACCATCACCGTGACCCTCGCGGAGCAGGCGGTGGCCCGGCAGCGGATCGGCCTCGGCCCGGCCTTCGACGAGTTGTCCGACCTGGCCGCCGCCCGGCGTGACCAGATCGTCGCGCACGTGCGTGCCGCGATCGCCCTGACGCCGCAGCAGCGGGAGCGGCTCGCCGCCTCCCTGCAGCGCATCTACGGCAAGCCGATCACGGTGCACGTCGAGGTCGATCAGAGCCTGCTGAGCGGGCTGGTCGTGCGCGTCGGCGACGACGTGATCGACGGCAGCGCCACCGGCCGACTGGAGCGGCTGCGCCGCGAACTGGCGTAGCACGGCTCAGCCGGCCTCGGCACCGGCGCCAACCACCGACATTCGAGACCCTTACAGCGAGAGCAGGAAGAACATGGCGGAGCTGACGATCTCCTCCGACGAGATCCGTAGCGCGATCGAGAGCTACACCCAGAGCTACACCCCCCAGACGTCCATCGAAGAAGTCGGTGTCGTCACCGACACCAGCGACGGCATCGCGCACGTCAGCGGCCTGCCCTCGGCTATGGCCAACGAGCTGCTCGAGTTCCCGGGCGGCGTGCTCGGCGTGGCGCTGAACCTCGAGGACCGCGAGATCGGTGCGGTCATCCTCGGCGAGTTCGCCGAGATCGAAGAGGGCCAGCAGGTCCGCCGCACCGGTGACGTGCTCTCGGTTCCGGTCGGTGACAAGTTCCTCGGCCGCGTGGTGAACCCGCTCGGTCAGCCGATCGACGGCCTGGGAGAGATCGAGGCCGACGAGCGTCGCGTGCTGGAGCTGCAGGCCGCGACCGTGCTGGAGCGCCAGCCGGTCGAGGAGCCGATGGCCACCGGCATCACCGCCATCGACGCGCTGACCGCGATCGGCCGTGGCCAGCGTCAGCTGATCATCGGCGACCGCAAGACCGGCAAGACCGCCGTCTGCATCGACGCGATCCTGAACCAGAAGGCCAACTGGGAGTCCGGCGACCCCACCAAGCAGATGCGCTGCATCTACGTCGCCATCGGCCAGAAGGGTTCCACCATCGCGGGCGTGAAGTCCGCGCTGGAGGAGCACGGCGCGATGGAGTACACCACCATCGTCGCGGCCCCGGCCTCCGACTCCGCCGGCTTCAAGTGGCTGGCCCCGTACACCGGCTCGGCCATCGGCCAGCACTGGATGTACCAGGGCAAGCACGTCCTGATCGTGTTCGACGACCTGACCAAGCAGGCCGAGGCCTACCGCGCCATCTCGCTGCTGCTGCGTCGCCCGCCGGGCCGCGAGGCGTACCCGGGTGACGTCTTCTACCTGCACTCCCGTCTGCTCGAGCGTTGCGCCAAGCTCTCCGACGAGATGGGCGCCGGCTCGATGACCGGTCTGCCGATCATCGAGACCAAGGCCAACGACGTCTCGGCGTTCATCCCGACCAACGTCATCTCCATCACCGACGGCCAGGTCTTCCTCGAGTCCGACCTGTTCAACAAGGGTGTCCGCCCGGCGATCAACGTCGGTACCTCGGTCTCCCGTGTCGGTGGCGCCGCCCAGACCAAGGGCATGAAGAAGGTCGCCGGTTCGCTGCGTCTGGAAATGGCGCAGTACCGCGAGCTCGAGGCGTTCTCCGCCTTCGCCTCCGACCTCGACGCCGCCTCGCTGGCGCAGCTCGAGCGCGGCGCCCGCTGGGTGGAGCTGCTCAAGCAGGACCAGTACTCCCCGGTCGCGGTCGAGGACCAGATCGTGTCGATCTTCCTGGTCGACGCCGGTTACTACGACTCGGTTCCGGTCGCCGACATCCGCCGCTTCAACGCGGAGCTGATCGAGGACCTGCACCGCAGCGCGGCCGACGCGTTCAAGTCGATCGAGGGCGGCAAGGTCCTCGACGCCGAGAACGGTGACGCCATCAAGGCGGCCACCGACAAGTTCAAGCAGGGCTTCCTCGCCTCCGACGGCAGCCGTGTGGTGAACGAGGCGGAGGCGGGCGAGCTCGACCACGAAGAGGTCGAGTCGCTGTCCGTCACCCGCAAGCACGTCGAGAAGTAATCGGGCGAGCTAATGCGCTATTGGAATCTGGCGAATGAAGGGAGTGTGAACCGTGGCAAGCTTGCGTGAATTGCGCTCCCGCATTCGTGGTGTGAATTCGATCAAGAAGATCACCAAGGCCCAAGAGCTGATCGCGACCTCGCGAATCTCCAAGGCCCAGGCCAGGGTCGCGGCCGCCAAGCCGTACGCGGAGGAGATCACCAAGGTTCTCGCCGAGCTCGCGAGCGCGTCGAAGAACCTCGCGCACCCGCTGCTGACCGAGCGCGCCAACCCGCGTCGCGCCGCCGTGCTGGTGATCACCAGTGACAGCGGCATGTGCGGTGGTTACAACTCCAACGTGCTCAAGCGCGCCGAAGAGCTGATGACCACCCTGCGCGGCGAGGGCAAGGAGCCGGTGCTGTACGTGATGGGCAACAAGGGCCTCACGTACTACACCTTCCGCAACCGCCCGCTTGTCTCGGCATGGACCGGTTTCTCGCAGCAGCCGAAGTACACCGACGCCTCGGCGGCCTGTGGCCACCTGGTGGCGGCCTTCATGGCGGGCTCCGAGGGCCAGGTGCCGCACCCGCACGGTACTGGCGACATCGAGGGCGTCGACGAGCTGCACATCGTGTACACGCGGTTCGTTTCGATGTTGACGCAGACCCCTGAGGTGCGCCGCCTGGCGCCGATCCAGGTCAGCTTCGTCGACGAGAACTTCGACATGGGCGCGGACTCGTTCTCCGATTCGCCCACCGCCGAACCGCAGGCGCAGTACGAATTCGAGCCCGACGCCGATGTACTGCTGGCGGCGCTGCTGCCGAAGTACGTGAACACGCGTATCTACGCGTCGTTGCTCGAGGCAGCGGCATCCGAGTCCGCGGCTCGGCGCACCGCAATGAAGGCGGCCACCGACAACGCCAACGAACTCGCGAGTGTTCTTCAGCGCGAGGCGAACTCGGTGCGTCAGGCCCAGATCACGCAGGAAATCAGCGAAATCGTCGGCGGCGTGAACGCGCTGGCGTCGAGCTCGGACCGCGACTAGAAGCGCAGGAAGAGAACCAATCCAAATGACCGCAGCTGTCACTCAAGACAACACGAGCCGGACCGGCGCCGCCGCAGGCCGCGTCGTCCGGGTCATCGGCCCCGTCGTGGACGTCGAGTTCCCGCGTGGCGCGATCCCCGAGCTGTTCAACGCTCTGAACGCCGACATCGAGCTGGCGTCGGTGGCCAAGACCCTGACCCTCGAGGTCGCCCAGCACCTCGGCGACAACATCGTGCGCACCATCTCGATGCAGCCGACCGACGGCCTGGTCCGCGGCGCGACCGTCACCGACACCGGCAAGCCGATCTCGGTGCCCGTCGGTGACGTCGTCAAGGGCCACGTCTTCAACGCTCTCGGCGACTGCCTCGACGCGCCGGGCACCGGCCGCGACGGCGAGCAGTGGGGCATCCACCGCAAGCCGCCGAGCTTCGACCAGCTCGAGGGCAAGACCGAGATCCTCGAGACCGGCATCAAGGTCATCGACCTGCTGACCCCGTACGTGAAGGGCGGCAAGATCGGTCTGTTCGGTGGCGCCGGTGTCGGCAAGACCGTTCTGATCCAGGAGATGATCACCCGTATCGCGCGTGAGTTCTCCGGCACCTCCGTGTTCGCGGGCGTCGGCGAGCGCACCCGTGAGGGCACCGACCTCCGCCTGGAGATGGAAGAGATGGGCGTCCTCCAGGACACCGCCCTCGTCTTCGGCCAGATGGACGAGCCGCCGGGCACCCGTATGCGCGTCGCCCTCTCGGCCCTGACCATGGCCGAGTACTTCCGCGACGTGCAGCACCAGGACGTGCTGCTGTTCATCGACAACATCTTCCGGTTCACCCAGGCCGGTTCCGAGGTGTCGACCCTGCTCGGCCGTATGCCCTCCGCCGTCGGTTACCAGCCCACGCTGGCCGACGAGATGGGTGAGCTGCAGGAGCGCATCACCTCGACCCGTGGTCGGTCCATCACCTCGCTGCAGGCCATCTACGTGCCCGCCGACGACTACACCGACCCGGCTCCGGCGACCACCTTCGCCCACCTCGACGCGACGACCGAGCTCTCCCGCCCGATCTCGCAGAAGGGCATCTACCCGGCCGTCGACCCGCTGACCTCGACCTCCCGCATCCTGGAGGCCTCGATCGTCGGCGACAGGCACTTCGCCGTTGCCAACGAGGTGAAGCGGATCCTGCAGAAGTACAAGGAGCTGCAGGACATCATCGCCATCCTCGGCATGGACGAGCTCTCCGAAGAGGACAAGGTCCTCGTCGGTCGCGCCCGTCGCCTGGAGAAGTTCCTCGGCCAGAACTTCATCGTGGCCGAGAAGTTCACCGGCCAGGTGGGTTCGGTCGTGCCGCTGGAGCAGACCATCGACGACTTCGACCGGGTCTGCAAGGGCGAGTTCGACCACTACCCGGAGCAGGCGTTCAACTCCTGCGGTGGTCTCGACGACGTCGAGGCGGCCGCGAAGAAGATCGCCGGAAAGTAGTCACCGATGGCAGAAATGTCAGTCGATCTCGTCGCGGTCGAGCGACTGCTCTGGTCCGGCCAGGCGTCGTTCGTCAGCGCGCAGACCACTGAGGGCCAGATCGGCATCATGCCGGGCCACGAGCCGCTCCTCGGCCAGCTGGTCGAGGGCGGCACCGTGACCATCGTGTCCACCGAGGGCGAGCGGATCGTTGCCGCCGTGCACGGCGGCTTCTTCTCGGTCACCGCTAACACGGTGCGGGTCCTGGCCGAGTCCGCGGAGTTCGCCGGTGAGGTGGACGTCGAGGAGGCACGCAAGGTGCTGGCCGACACGTCCGCGACCGAGGAACAGCAGCGGGCGGCACAGGCCCGGGTGCGCGCGGTCGAGCAGGTCGCGAGCGCCTGAAGACCCTGACGGGTCGTGAACATCCCCATTGTCGGCGGCGAAGGTATCTTCGCCGCCGACAATGGCATTCAGCCCCAGTTGCTCACCCGTTTGTAGACTCGTGTTTGAATGTCGCAACGGATGGGTATCCGCCGCGGTTCGTGACGCGGATGCCGAGCGAAAGGACGGACAGCATTGCAAACCGGGATGGTTGTCTTGATCATTCTGGTGCTGCTGCTGGTCGCATTGGGTTTGATCTCCGTCTACCGACTGATCATGCTGCGCCGCGGCGGGACCGCCGCGATCCTGCGCGTCCTACCCGCGAACGGCGGCCAGGGCTGGCGGCACGGTCTCATTCGCTACGACGAGGACCGTCTCGTCTTCTTCAAACTCACCAGTCTCAAGCTGGGCCCGGACGCCACCATTAGGCGCCGCGGCATCGAGGTCGGTGACCGTCGCGGACCGCGCGGCGATGAATACGACATCATGACCGACGAAATCATCGTCACCGAGGTGGCCGACGCCGAGGGCAATTACGAACTCGCGCTGGACCGCGGCGCCCGCGCGGCCTTCCTGTCCTGGGTGGAATCCCGCCCCTCGGACCGCACCCGCCGCATGCCCGGTCTGTAGCGAGCGGAGGATCGCATGAGCGAACGAAGTGAGCGAATCAAGTGCCAGCGCGCCGCGCGCACGCCGCAGCCGAGCGCCAGCGAGGCGAAGGCATGAGCGAGCGTCAGCGAGTGGGTCATCGACACAGCGTGCCGACGCGCGCGACGTTGCCGAGTGTCAGCGAGGACGCGTCGTGAGTGTTCACCTGACCCGGATCTACACCAGGACCGGTGACGACGGAACCACCGGACTCAGCGATTTCTCCCGGGTCGCCAAGACCGATCCCCGCCTGGTCGCGTACGCGGACTGCGACGAAGCCAACGCGGCCATCGGAGTCGCCATCGCGCTCGGCGCGCCGGACGAGCACCTGCTGACCGTGCTGCGCCGGCTCCAGAACGATCTGTTCGACGCGGGCGCCGATCTCTCCACCCCGGTGGTGGCGGAACCGAAGTATCCGCCGTTGCGCATCACCCAGGACTACATCGACCGCCTGGAAAGCTGGTGTGACGAGTTCAATGCCGAACTGGCGCCGCTGAATTCGTTCATCCTGCCGGGCGGCACCCCCCTCGCCGCGCTGCTGCACACCGCCCGCACCGTTGCCCGTCGCGCCGAACGCTCCGCGTGGGCCGCGGTGGCGGCGCATCCCGACGACACCAGCGTCCTCCCGGCGAAGTACCTCAATCGGCTCTCGGACCTGCTCTTCATCCTGAGCCGGTACACCAATCCCGAGGGCGACATTCTGTGGCAGCCCGGTGGCGGCGAGAAATAGTCGAGATACGGGCCCTTCGGACCGTGTCGGAGCACACCGGGATCGCGTACACGCGCGTGCGCATCGCCGACGGTGGATAAGCTACCCAGTGTGAGCGAACGGTTTCTGGTCACCGGGGGCAATCGGCTCGTCGGCGAGGTCGCGGTAGGAGGCGCTAAGAACAGCGTCCTCAAGCTGATGGCCGCAGCCCTGCTTGCCGAGGGCACGTCGACGATCACGAACTGCCCCGACATTCTCGATGTGCCGCTGATGGCCGAGGTGCTGCGTGGGCTTGGATGTGAGGTCGTCCTCTCGGACGACGCACCCGGCGACCGTTCCGTGGTCACCATCACCACGCCCGCGGAACCGAAGTACCACGCGGACTTCCCCGCCGTGACGCAGTTCCGCGCCTCGGTGTGTGTGCTCGGTCCGCTGATGGCCAGGTGCAAGCGCGCGGTCGTCGCGCTGCCCGGTGGCGACGCGATCGGTTCCCGTCCGCTCGACATGCACCAGGCGGGCCTGCGCCTGCTCGGCGCGACCAGCGAGATCGAACACGGCTGCGTCGTCGCGCGCGCCGACGAACTGCAGGGCGCGCGGATCCGGCTCGACTTCCCCTCGGTCGGCGCGACCGAGAACATCCTCATGGCCGCGGTGCTCGCCGAGGGCGAGACGGTCATCGACAACGCGGCGCGCGAGCCCGACATCGTCGACCTGTGCAACATGCTGGTGCAGATGGGCGCCCGGATCAGCGGCGCGGGCACCTCGGTGCTCACCATCCAGGGCGTGAAGCGACTGCGTCCGACCGATCACCGCGTGATCGGCGACCGCATCGTCGCCGCGACGTGGGGGATCGCCGCGTCCATGACGATGGGCGACGTGCGCGTCACCGGCGTGAACCCGAAGCACCTTTCGCTCGTGCTGGACAAGCTGCGTTCCGCGGGCGCGCGAATCTCCTTCGATCTGGACGGCTTCCGCGTCGTACAGCCAGAGCGTCCGCGCGCGGTGAACTTCTCGACGCTGCCGTTCCCCGGTTTCCCGACCGATCTGCAGCCGATGGCCATCGGCCTCGCCGCCATCGCGGACGGTACGTCGATGATCACCGAGAACATCTTCGAGGCGCGATTCCGTTTCGTGGAGGAGATGATCCGGCTGGGCGCCGACGCCCGCACCGACGGTCATCACGCGGTGGTGCGCGGTATTCCGCGGCTTTCCAGCGCGCCGGTGTGGTCCTCGGATATTCGGGCCGGCGCGGGTCTGGTGCTCGCGGGTCTGGTCGCCGACGGCACCACCGAAGTGCACGACGTCTTCCATATCGACCGCGGTTACCCCAATTTCGTCGAGCAGCTGCAGGCGCTGGGCGGTTTGGTGGAGCGGGTCGGGGCGCCTGATTGATCTTGTCTGCGGGCAAGAACGATCTTGTCCGCAGGCGGTGTTGATCTCCGATCGTCGAAAACCCATATTGACCAGGCGATTTGACATCGTGAACGCAGACACGTAACTTTATTCAAGTCAGAGCGACACGGACACCGACCCGGAGCCGAGACGCCAAGCCGAGAGGCTGGGCGAGGACCGGGAAACGAGGTAGTACGAGGAGCGCCTGACGGTCACACTAGCTCGATTGAGACCCCGATTTGGTTTCGGGTGACCGACCGCGCTAAGCTGTAAAAGTTGCCTCACCGATTGATCGGGGTTAGCCCCGAGAGATAGT
>NZ_BDCF01000058.1 GCF_001613365.1 Nocardia xishanensis NBRC 101358 | reverse complement strand
AAGGCGCGGCAGGGTGTCTCGTGAATGATCGTTCACGAGACACCTGGCTGATCCGCGCATGCTTGCCTCTGCAGGGTGGGACGATCCGCGCCGTCGGTGGTTTGGCGTCTATGGGAGAGGAGCTGGACCTTGGTGCGCCTCGAATGAGGTTGCCTGGCTTGCCCATCGCCTACCGTGTGGGTTCACGCTCGGACTTGGTCGTGGTTGGCGACGAAGTCGAGGAAGCGCGGAATTATTTGTTCCGGATTCGCCCACAGCAGATCGTGTCCGATGCCCGGATAGATCTCGGTCTCGGCCGAGGGCATGTGATTTCGGGCGCGTGCCGCCCCGAGCTGTGGATCGTTGACGACGGTGTCGGTGCCGAAGAGTACCAGGCTCGGTGCGGTGATGGCGGCCAGCTGTTCGTCGGTGAAGGGGCGGTCCCACGGCATACCGGACCGGAACTTCACGGTCGCCATGGCGAGTGCGAACTCCTCGTCGGTGAACTCGACGCCCGGCATCAGCCACTTGTTGAACTTGCGCATCCGCTCGGGAGTGGGCCGCGCACCGGCCACAACGAATTTGAACAGCAGACCCCAGCGCGGCTTGGCGAAGGTCGCACCACTGGGCTCGAACATGGTCAGACTCACCAGACGATCGCAGCGGTGCACCGCGACGGCACCGGCCAGCCAAGCGCCCAGGGAGTTCCCGGCCAGATGGACGCGGTCCTCACCGAGTCCGTCGAGCACCTCGATCATCCACTTCGCGATATCTGCCGTGTCGCGCACGGGTGCGGTCTGCACACAGCGTCCCGCCCACCCGATGACGTCCGGCGTGTACACGACGTGCTCGCGCGCCAGATCCTCGATGAAGTTGAGCCATACCTGCCCGTTCCCCCCGATGCCCGGCAGCAGCGCGATCGGTGCACCGTCCCCGTTTCCGGATTTGCGTACGCGCGTGGTGCCGAAAGATGTTTCGACGTCGATATCGGTCGAGGGCACAGGCCATTTCGCGGCCACGGTGTCATAGGCGCGTAGGAAGGCCGCCTTGGCTTCCTCGCTGGTGAATCGCCCGATCTTCGGCATGAGCCTCCCCTTCGATCCGCTGATACGGTACGACCGTATCATCTCTATGGTATGACCGTAACATGTATGCGGTATCCTCGTATCATCTCGTCCGAGGTAGTAGATACAAGAGGAAAGCGCAGGTCTCGTGCCACGACTGGTCGACCATGAAGTGCGGCGACGCCAGATCACCGACGCCGCACGCCGGGTCATCGTCGGCGGCGGCCTGGAAGCGGTGACCTTTCAAACCGTCGCCGCCGAGGCCGGATTCTCGATACGGCTGGTGCAGTACTACTTCGGAACCAAGAGCGAATTCCTGCTGGCGACCCACCGATCGGTGATGGAAGACGCCGGCGCCCGATTCACCCAACGGTGGACCACGCTGGGCCAGGACGCCGCACCCCGCGAAGCGATCCGCGCGGTCCTGACCGAACTGCTTCCCCTGGACGAGCAACGCCGAGAAGAAGCCGTCGTGCTCGGCGCTTTCGGCACTGCGGCGATCATCGGCGGTGGCATCACCGCGGAAGAAACCTTCGCCGCGCCTCGCGCACTGGTCACGATCGTCGCCGACCAGCTCCGTCGAGCCCAGCACGCCGACGGATCGGGCCCGCGTCACCCGGATCTCGACGCCGAACTCATCCTCATGGCAATCGGTGGACTCGCCCAAAGCATGCTCCAGGGCTACAGCACCGCGCAGTCCGCGACCGCACTCATCGACCATCTCCTCGACCATGTACTGGGCACGACCACAGCGGCCGCTCGGCGATGACGAGAACTGTGCGGCCGCGACCCGCATCGCGCTCGATATCTCGCCCGGATGTGATTCCCCACCACCCCGAAGTCACCGCCACCCCCGCATCGCGAAATCACCGCCATTCAGCGCCGCGAGTCACAGTGAGTGTCGAGTTTGTCGGCAGACGATCTTGGGCTCAACTGGTCAGTGCATCACCGCTGCTGACTCGCCGAGCCTATCTCGCACGGACTGCCATTATCATCAGCCGGTGTATTGGGACCCACTACCCACTGTGCGGGCCTCGGCATCGCTGAGGAACCTCGGCTGGGACGACGGCAGGCTGCTGGATCCCCCGGAAGATTATCTCCGCGGGATGTGGGAGCACCGGGATTGGCGTAACGTGCCCGGCCCGTTCTATGGCGCCCAGACCGACAATTGCTGGGCAGGTCGCCCGATCGCGCCCGACCACATCGTCTACGAAGACGGTTACGGCGGCGAGTTGGTGTTTCGTCAGCCACAGAACGCGTGGCAGACACAGCTGGTGCTGTCAGCGGCCTGGACCGACCCGTTCTTGTCGTACGCCTGTGATGGCGACGACCACTGGAACCTGGAACTGATACGCACATGGTGGGCCGATCGCGCGCGAGTCCGAACATGGATTGATGCTGTCGACAGCAAGTGGTCCATCAGTCAAGACGCCCAGACCCGCGATGCCGCCAAGGGGCTACGCGACTTCCGCAGCTACTTGGACAACGGCCTCGAAACCTACTTGCGGGAATACGGATTCTGGCTCGAGAACCGCCGACCTGCCCTACCGGAGGAAACCCTGCCTGACCTCGGTGACTGATTCCGATTGTCGAGCAACGCCTCGAACTCGAGGCGGCTATGCGTCACCGCTGTCGAGGTGGTCGGCGTATACCTCTGCGGGACTGCGGTATCGGTGGATCTTGCGGGGGCGGTTGTTGAGTTCTTCGGCGATCGCGTCGAGGTCGGCTTGGCTGAATTGGCGTAGGTCGGCGTTCTTGGGCAGGTACTGGCGCAGCAGTCGGTTCGTGTTCTCGTTTGTGCCGCGTTGCCACGGGCTTCGCGGCTTGCATAGGTAGATCGGCATGCTTGTGGCCGCGGTGATGGCCCTGTGGTGATCGACGCCGCCTCCGGCGCACCGGTGCCGAACCCGATCTCGGCTGTGCGTGATCGTGCCGACCGCAAGATCTCCTCCTAGGCCACCCGGTTCCGCATCTGAGCGGACCGGTACTCACGTGCCCGCAACCGGGTTGAATCAAACAGAATGTTGCGCCACTGCGCCAACATGTCGAACTGTCGGGGCGTCAACGGACGACCTGCTACCGAAGTCGGTTCGCGGCCCCTTCATTCGGGTCACTATGGGTGTCCGTTTGGCGGTATGTCACATGCGGTGTGGAGAGTGACTGTTGTCTCCCAGCGCTTCGCGAATGAAGCTCACCGCCGTTGCGGCAGCGGGGTCATCGATGTAGGGCCGCGCGGTGGCCTCGGCCTGACGTTGTGCGTCGGCCTGCGCACGCTGGATAGTCTCCAACAGTGTTCGGCGGAGCTGAGCCTCTCCAAGTCGCAGCGCCTGCGGTGTGAGCCGCAGATCGGTGACCTTGCCGTGTGCATCCACCGTCACCCCGAGCTCGCCATTGCGTGAGCCGACGTGGACCGTTACCTGCCCGAGGGCCCGCTGTAGGGAAGCATGTCGTCGACGCCATTCAGCCGCGACTCGGCGTTGTTCTTCATTCCACTGGTCCAAATAATCCACGCTGACTCCCGACGATTGGATTGATCTGTCTCGATCGAATGGATTACTCGCGATAGAAGCCGACTTGATAGTCGTATGAACTGTCGATCGTGAATGGCTCATCGATGTACCGAGCGAGCTCCTCCGCTTGCGCTGGAAGAAGATCGTATCCATAGATCTCGATACTCTCGTCGATGCCCAACATCCTCTTCAAGTCTGGAACATCGATACCGTGCAACGGGTACTCGACAACGAGCAATCCCGATTGTTTGTCGTAGGCTTCCAGATAGTTCAATGAATTCTCCAGTACTCGGGCTATGGGTCGATCGGGATCGGTTCCATTCTCATCTGCCTGGCCTGCGTGAAGGATCGGCAGGTTTGGTCCGGGCTCCCGAATTGGGATCGAACTCGCCTAGGTGGTTGCCATTCTTGTCATACGCTTCCACCTTTCCATGTTGGTAATCCCACTCATACGAGTTCCCTTTGTTGTCTTCCCATCGCTGCCTGAAGCGCGGTCCCATCTTCTTGGCTGGCCTCGCTTTGGGAAAGCCGGGCAAATTGCCCTTAGGCGCGGGAACGTAGCTGTGGTTGGCCCCGCCCGCCCCAGTGCTGGCGTTGAACTGGGTCGGATTGGCCTCGAGCAGGGGTTGCAGCTCGGTGGTTACCCCTATGACTGCCGCGCCGGTGGCGACGGTGACACCAGCGGCGACGGCTGCGGCGGTCTCGAATCCGACGAGCACGGTGACCACCGCGGCGCCAGCGGCGCTGCCGGTGGCGGCGGTCGTTGCCGTTGCCCCGGTTCCAGCGGTGAAGAACCCGACGACGACACCGGCGATGAGGCCGATGCCGACCGCGCCGGCCAGGATGGCGAGGATCTTGCCGTGGGCGTCTTCGATCTGCTGGGCCCACTCGTCACAAGCGCGACCAAGGTTCTCGTACTGGTTCGCGACGTTGTCGACACTCGTGAACACAGCATCCATCTGGGCGAGAGCTTGAGGTAGCTCGCCGGACGCGTTTTCCTCCAGGTCGACCCATGCTTGCCCGGTTCCGTCGCTGGCAGACCGCAGGCCCGTTGCTGCGGTTCTCCACGCGGTGCCGAGTCTTCGCAGCTTGTCTGGGTCACCGTTCGGCCAGGTGTGGCCTTGCAGCCAGCTGCTGATCATCCCCCAGCCGAACGGTGGGTCGGTGTCCCCACCGAATGCTGCCTTGAATGTCGGTGCGGTCGCGGGCGCCAGCACAGCGGGATCGGGGTCCAGTGACTCCGGCGGTGTCTTGTTCCGCTTCTCGGTATTGACGTGATTGACCGCAGTGAACGCCAGGAGGTCGTGAAGCTTGCCGAACGCATTGACGATATTCGTTCCAGCAGCGACGCCATTGACCGCCGCCGGGTCATAGCTGCTGGCCCAGGTGCGTCCCGCACTGTCGCTGCCTGCACAGCCGGAGTCCTTGTCGAGCGCCGAGGCGAGCGACTTGATTACACCGTCGGCGCTATTGCGTGCCTTTTCGTATAGGGATGCGGCGTTGAAAACCAGGCCGGTGTTCACGGTGATGGGGGTCATCAGGGCCACATGCCCTTATTGTGCTCGACATTGGCCACATACCGGTCATGCGCGGCGCGAGCGGCAGTTTCGAGCTCGGCCAGAGCGGACTTCATGTCCTGCATCTCGCTCTGCCAGGTGTCATGCTTGCTACGATGTGCAGCCGCGGCATCACCTTCCCACTCGATATGCAGTCCCGCCACCTCACGCTCCACATCAGCGATGCGCTGTTCTATCTGCTGCCCGATTTGGCGAGCCTTTTCCACGAGAGCGAGCACGCGTTCGGTATCGACGTTATACGACGTCACTAAATGTTACCCAGATCGAACTGGACGTAAGCGATCGCGCTCGCATTGTCGCCATCGGTTTTCGTATACGCGTCCGCCGCTTGATGGATAAGTGCCGCATCTTCGCCCAGCGCCACCGCGACCTTGCGCGCCGATTCGACCCACTCCGTCCACAATGCGGCGTGTGTATTTGCTGCTTCCCCCGTCCAGTCGGTCGACATGACTGCATCGGCCTCTTTGCGCAACGCCTCCACGTCTTCCCAGAACTCATCCGCTCGCGCGGCGATCCGATCGGCTGTGGCATGCATCAGTGTCGGATTGCTATGCACCGCGCAACGGTATCACGGCATTGAAACGCGCCAACGCGTCCGCAACAGCAGGAAACATCCTGCACTGCAACGCCGTCAGGAGGTAGGCCCATGACAGTCACTGCCACCAGCGCGATCTGGGCGGCATCGACTACTCCTGCCCGGATGCGGCACCACAACGACGCAAGCACCCCGCCCTTCGCCGGATACCTATCGACCTGGTTCGCGCCGTCGGCGCAATCCAAACGATCTGTCGTGGGCGTCAAGAGCATCGGCGCGGTCATCGACTGGGCCGATCCCGCCCGATCATCGACCAGCGTTCCGCAATGATTAGGTCGCAACAGTGCCGATGATTTTGTCGAGAACCGATCCTCGGGACGTCGGCCCGGCAAGCTCACCGACATCGACCGCGAACGCATCGTCGAGCCGCACGCTGAAGGCAAGGGCCGCAACGAGATCGCCACCCTACTCGGTGTCGACCCAGCCACCATCACCTACTGGGCGCGGCGCCTGGATATCCGGTTCGACGAGTCACAGACCGCGGAGGTCACCGCAGCGCGGCTCGAGCAGCTCAAGCGCCGCCGCCTGGACTCCGAGGCATCGACCCGTCTCGATCACTCACCTGCTTCGGAAGATTCGCCGCCGATGGTTCACGACTCAGCCCGCGTCTTCGGCAATGCGAAGCCCGAGGATCAGCAGGAACCGATGCGGCCGACGAACCCCAGGTCTGCCCTGAACTGCCGCAGTAGTACCTGCGCGTCCCGATCCCCGCGGACGACGCCTCCGCGTCAAAACTGCTTGAGTGGGGTTCGGCAAACCACTACGAGCATCCTCACCAAGCGTCATGGTCGAGACCCGGAAACCCAAAATCGTGGGCCGATACCGCAATCGGCCACGTATCGCTGCCGCATTGCACCCCCCAGAGGGTCAATCCCTCGGAGCCCTTACTGGACACAGCAGCCTAGTCGTCGCAGACCTGACCTACGCGAAACTGACCAACGCGAACCTGAGCGGCGCGGATCCAACCCGGACGGACTTGGGCAGCGCGAACAGCGGATCCGGGCCGGGCACTGGCGCGCGAACTCTTGGAGCTGGGGGCGCGCGAACTGCTCAGCGTCACAGAGGAATCCGCTGAGCTCACCGACGACAGCAATCCCAGCCCAATGGAGAACCAACGATGAGCCGAGTGACGAAGAAGAATCCCGGTCGGATCCTTTTCGTGGGGTCAGGGCCCGGCGACCCGGCGCTGCTCACCGTGCGGGCCCGCGAGGTGCTCGGCTGGGCGACGTTGGAATTCACCGATCCCGACGTCGACAAGGGCGTGCTCGCCCTGATCGGCATCGCGGTCGAGGAGAGCCCCGACGGGACCCGGCCGGTGGACGTGCGCCCCGCCCTGGGCGGCGCCGCCGAGGTGGCCACGACCCTGATCGCGGAGGCCCGCGGCGGTTCCGACGTGGTGCGCCTGGTCTCCCGCGAACTGATGACCGCCGACAAAATCGGGTGGCGTCGGCGGTGTCGACGATCGCTTTCATGTTGTCGGGGATCGCGACGGCGAACACCCCGCCGAAGAACGCCCACGCCGCCTCGAACCCCGCGATGACATCATTGAGCGTTTCGCGTAGGTCGGCCAGACGAACATGTGCCGCGAATACACCGCCGTGACGATCAGACCCTTCACCACCCGCCGCCGCCCGTCGGCGGCATCGGTGAGCAACCCATCCGACCGAAGTCGACCTGAATCTCCACGCCGGGATCGCAGTCGCCGGCCGGTGGTCTTGCGCTTTCCGAACCCAATTCCGTTGTCGCATACGGTTCAACGTCCGATGCGACACCACCACACCCTGACGGCCGAGCAGGATATGGACCTTGGTCAGCGTCAGGCCCTCATCCAGCCATTTCTGGATCTGCTCGGACTGCGCGGCGGCGGTCGCCCACGCCTCGCTCTTGCCGTTCGGGCGCGCGCGGCGCCACTTGTCGTAGAAGCAACCCGACTTCGACACCCGCACCTACGGCTACACCAAACTCAAGCGTCTGATCGAGGCACTCGGAGCATTCGAAATCAGCCAGCGTCGCCCTGCCCCAGGAAAACCCGCGATCGCATACGCACGCTGCCGCGACCGCATCGATCCGACCGCCCGCGACCCGAAAACGGATCCGCCGGGGAGGACGATTCACCGCTTCGGCACGTTGTCGTTGCCCACGCCGCCGATCAGCCGGTCCGGCTGCGCGTTCCACCCGACCAGCCGTACCGGCAATCGCTACTCGAACGGATCTACACCGCATGGCGTGCGGGTGAGCTCCACACAATCGGCCACCTCGAAGCCGCGATCGAGCAACACGCTCCCGACATGGACAAACTGACCCGCAACACCCTGATCAATAGCCTCCTCTACGAGGACACCGCGGCTTTGCGCGTACTCGATCCCGACTCCGCACCTCGCCAGGGCCGACGCATCGCCACCTTCAACGGGCAACCAGAACAACAATGGATCAACCGCAGCCATGTGGCGTGGCTGGCTTTCGTCCTCTACCGCCTTCCCGCAGAGACCGACCCCGCCCACCAACTCGTCGAGGCCCTCTTCGACGACCCCGAGCAAGGACGACGCGTCCTTGCCGAAGCACAGGCCATCGCTGATACACGCAGAACCGGCGCACCGATACCTCCCCGGATCCGGTACGAAGTCTTCACTAGTGCCGATACCTTCCCCGGAGCCCGACCCGAGCATCCCGAATGCGGATAACCTGCTCTAGGTGACCGATCGCCGCGACCAGGAGCCCCAGCCCTCACTCCCCGTCGACGATGGTCAGCCGATCATCCGCAGTCGGCGAGGCAGCCGCACCAAGTCCGCCGCGTTCATTCGACACGAAATCTCTTCGGAGGCATATCATCCCGACGGCTCGGTCGAGATCGAGACGAGCCCAGCAGTATGGACGCTCGCCCACGAGGGCTACAGCGGTGGTGGACGCCTGGATGTTTGGGTGTACCCCGACCGGAACACCGCCCTGCACGACGGAGCGCAGTTGGCACTCGAATGCGGTCTCGACGAAGACCCCGCCAACGTGCGGCTGTTCAAACGCAAGAAGTACGCCGAGATCCTCGAACGCTACGAGCAGGAACGCCCCGACCACATCCTCCGGGTCCAGGCATCACTTTTCGTCTACGGCGACTGATACGCGGCAGACTATCGATGGCTAGAGCCAGTTGACATTTCGATTTCGCCGTCCGACTGACATTTTCATGTCGTCTCGCAGTTTGCCTGCGACGCGAGGACCGACACTCGAATGTCAGTTGCTGACCCGTTCGGTGATCCGCCACCAGCGGAGCCGACCACAAGCACATGGCAACGAATAGTTCTGTGCCGCAACGTTATTCACGACGTCAGTGGTGTTATCACCGGCGGGCGCGGGGCGTGCGGCCTGGCGCTGCGCCACACGAGATCCGGCTGGCGCTCGGCTGTTATGCACCCGTCCTGGGACCGATTCGATCAGTTCCGTATAGCCAGAGCGTACATTTGGGCGCTCGGCCCCCGTCGGACCGGCCGATGGCGAGCTGTGGGCACGGGCGATCGTATCGGGCGGTTGGCCCCAGAACGAATCGCCACGGCGTCGTGCCTACCCGTGTCGTGCTACGTCCTCGCACAGGATGCTCGGCCAGCGTGCGAGATCGGTCGGTGTGTGCGCCACCTCCAGTGTGGCCGTCGGCAGCAGGTCCACCAGCGCCTCGGCGGTCGACACCGGATGGGCGGGGTCGTCGATCCAGGCCAACACCGTGGTCGGCACCTCGATCGCGGCGATCGCCTCGGGGGCGGGCAGGTCGCTCATCGCTGCCCCGCGGAACAGTGAGGGCAGTAGGTGCTCGGCGACATCCGGCACGGTTTCCGGCGTTCCGACGGTGGCGGGCGGGCGAGGCACGGTGAGATCGGCACCGAGGAAGGCGTCGAGTCCCTGTTCCTCGATCAAGCGAGCATTCTTCCGGTAGATGTCGGCCTTCGCGGCGCGGGTGCGCCAGGCGGTCGCGGGCACCAGCAGGGTGAGGCCGGCGAATCGGCCAGGATCGCGGACAGCGGCATGCAGCAGTGTCCCGGTGCCCATCGAAGGACCGACACCGTGCACCTGTTCACCGGGGAACCAGTGGTCGAGCAGTTTCAGCAGGTCATCGGCCAGAACCGGCCACCGATAATCCTCGGGGACGGTACGGCCCGTCGAGTGGCCGTGGCCGCGCGCGTCGTACCGCAGCAGTCGGGTTCCGCTGAGTCCGCGGCCGAGATCGAGGTCCATCAGACGGTCGCGGTGGCGGCTGGAGGTGAGGCCGTGGAGTTGGACGACGGGGTGGCCGCCCTCGTCGCTCAGTTCCACGGCGAGGTCGGCGCCGGGAACACGGAAGGTCGGCACGGCGGCTCCAGGGTGCTGGTGAGACGGCGATCGCTCGGGAAGAAGCCTAGGATACCGTCATGCGGCTGACCAACGTCGCGCACTTGCGCCTGCCGTTCGGCCGCCTGCTGGGCTTCGACGTCATTGCGGGTCGGGTGGGCCGGTCACTTCCCGTGTCCTTCGACCAGCGGCGCCACGTCGGCGCCGGCGACCGAGCGGGATCCTGGATGGCGTTGTCCTTCAGGCTCTCCGCGCCGGTACCGCCCGACGAGCTCGCGACCTGCTGGCTGGCGGTGATCGAGCGGCACGGCACGCTGCGGTCGGTCTTCGTGCCGGGCGAGGACGGCGAGCCTCGGCTGCACGAGGTCGATATCCGCCCCGGCGGCTGGGTCGAGCATGTGATCGCTCCGGGGCAGGCGGTCAACGATGCGCTCCGCGCCGTGCTCGACCGTGCTTGTTCACCGTACGGTCGTCCGTCGTACCGGCTCTGCGTGCTCGAGACCGCGGTAGGGCCGACCGTGGTGGTCGCCGCCGACCACGCGCACGTCGACATGTGGTCGATGCTGGTGATCGCGCGCGACCTGCTCACCGCGCTGGCCGCGGTGCAGAAGGGTCGTGCACCGTCGTTGCCGCCGGCACCCGCCTTCGCGGAGCACACCCGCGCGCTGCGGGACCTGCCGTCGGCACCCGACGAGGTGCACCGCCGCTGGGCAGAGGTGCTGGCGGGCAGCGGCGATGTGATGCCACGGTTCCCGCTGCCGCTGGGTGAGGCGACGTTGCAGGAGGAGCGCGTGGAGGTGCGCGATGTCCTCGACGTCGACGACAGCGCCGCGTTCTCGGCGCAGGCCCGCGACGACGGCGTCTCGACCTTGGCGCTGGTGGTGGGGGCGATGACCGAGGTGACCCACGAGTTGGCCGGCACCGCACTGCGGGCCGTGTTTCCGGTGCACAGTCGGTACGACACCACCTGGCACGACTCGGTGGGGTGGTTCATCACCAACTCGGTGCTCGAGTCGGCCGACTCCGATCCCCGTGCCAGCGCGGAGGCGGTGAAGGAGGCCGTCCGGATGGGGTCCTGGCCACTGGAGGACATCCTGCGTCCGTGGGGCGGGATGCCCGAGGCGCCGGGGATGTTCGCGATTTCGTGGCTGGACCTGCGTCGGCTGCCGGTGCGAGTCGACGCGACCGGATTGGAGGCGCAGTACGTCGGCGCGACGATTCGGACCGACGGCGTGATGCTCTGGTTCATCCTCGACGAGGCGGGGCTGCACCTGCGCTGCCGGTATCCGGACACTCCCGAAGCCCGGCGGCACGTCGGCGCCTGGCTGGACACGCTGATCGCCCGACTACAGTCACGGGCGCGGGCTTCGGTCGGTGGTCGGCTCCGACTCGGCGACCGGATCTATCGTGTGCAGCGGGCGGGGCGTGCCGACGTGCCAGCGCTGGTCGCGCTGCTCTCCGACGACGAGATCGGCCGTACCCGTGAAGGTTTCGAAATTGCCCGCTACGAGGAGGCATACGACGCCGTCACCAGGGACCCGTCGCACTATCTGGCCGTGGTCCGGGACGAGGGCGACCGGATCGTCGGCACCATGCAGCTCACCATCATTCCGGGGCTGTCCCGCGGCGGCGCCACCCGCCTCCAGATCGAGGGAGTCCGGGTCGCTGCCTCGGAACGCTCTCGTGGCATCGGAACCGCGATGCTCGAGTGGGCACACGACCACGGCAGGCACCGAGGTGCGACACTCGCGCAGGTCACCACAGACCGGGTCCGCGAGCGGGCTCACGCCTTTTATGCGCGGCTCGGGTACGACAACAGTCACGTCGGGCTGAAGCGGGCGCTCTGACCGAGTGTCAGCCGAGTCTTCCACGATGTGCCGCGTGTGCCTGCGCGAGATGGCCCACCGTGGCGAGCTCCCCGGCGTGCACAAGAGCTCCTGGTGAGCCCGCGCTCCTCGTGAGCGCTGCCACCTACGCGAATAATGCGCGAAGGCACGGACTTCCGTAGTGAAGTCCGTGCCTTCGCGCGTCTTTCGGCAGGTCAGCCAGCGTGTATCTGCCACTCCGTCCACGCCTCGTCGAGCAAGACCGCGACGGCGTCGTAGATCTCCCAGGTATCGGGGACGTGATAGGTGGTCTCATACCGCGCGATCGCGGGGATGGATTCATAGGCGCGGAGGTATTGCCGGTAGACGGCCTTCGCGAAGGCCTGTCCGGTGGCGTTGAGGTCTCCCTCGTTCAGTTCGCCGCAGCAGTGGTCGAGCAGGTAGCGGCCGGGTGTTTTCGTGCGATCGCGCAACGCGGCCAGCCCAGGTCGTGGCACCGGTTCCGGTTCGCCCCAGACGAGCACGGTCGGCGAATGCAGGTCGTGAGCGACGGCCCATGCGTAGAACATCCCGATATGGGTTGCTCCTACTTCGCGGTCCAGGCCCAACTCCGCGGTTGTGTCCGAGTGCCAGCCGCAGTCGTCGTAGGTCATAGATCCCCCCATATCAGAATGGCAGCCGGACAGCACATCACGAAAGATGATCTCAGGTCATGACGACCGAATGGTGCTGGGAATGGCTCGATCTCCAGGCGATCGATGGGGACCTACGGTGGCGACCAGAGCAAGATCAGGCTCATCCTCCAGTATCTCGACAGGCTAGCGGTCCACGAAGTGGGGCGAACCGCACGTCCTGAAACCGATGACCGGACTCCGTCGCACGGGCTATTCGTTCGACTGCCGAGTCGATATCCATCGCCTGCTCACCCGGATCATGGCTGCAGCGAAACGAGCCGAACTCACCGTGGTGATGCCCTGCTCTATCGAGACCTACGCCAAACCGAACCGGGATCGCCCTGAGCTCGCCGCCTACTGTCTGACGATGACGGAGTTCTGGACCTTCTTTCATCTGATGCCCGAGGAGACACGCATCGCCCTCGCGCTCGGTGTCGGTGTCGGACTTCGCCTCAGCGAAGCGCTCGGCGCGAACATCGAAGACCTCAACGTAGGATCGTGCACTTATCAGCCTGTCACCCAATACAAGCCATCTCGATGAGTCGACGGAAAGAGGATCGGTACACACGACGGGCCGCTGAAGACCGAAACATCGGGTACGCAGATCCCGGTCGATCCCTGGGTCGTGGACTGGCTGGTAGGTCAGCTGGACGGACGCACCACCGGCGAGTTCATCGAGTTCGATGCGAGCCGTTCAGGCGGGCGTATGTCCCAAAAGGCGCTGAGGAACCGTGTCTACGCCGCAGCGTCGGAGCTCGGCAAAAGAGCCAGCAAAGCTGGTGCCATGGGCCCGACGGAAAGATGCGCCAGCAGATGGGCTTGCACTCGCTCCGCCACCTGTACGGATCGCTGTTGGCGGACGGTGCCTACAGCCTGGCCGACGTGACCCGGCGCATGCCACACAAGAACAACACGACCACCCTCGATATCTACACCCATCTGGACAGCGTGACGCGGTGCAAACCTGGCTGACTGAGCGCACTCCGCGTCGTGCCGGGATCGCGCAGTACCCACTGATCGCGCGGCGATGCACCCCCCTCGGCCCGAACCGCTGACCGCGGCGCGGGCCGCTGCGCGACCCCAGTGCATCCGTCGACCAGCGGTCAGACGGCGGTGTCGAGCAGGGGCAGCCCCTCCGCGGCGGTCGCACGCTGTTCAGCTCTCGGTGCATACACGCCCGGATCCGATCGATCAACGACTGGGGGCCGCAACGAATTGGTGACCGTGTTCGCGGACGAACTCGGCGAACGTCTGCGGCGAACGGCCGATGGCCTCGGTGAGTGCGGTGGTATCGACCGGCGGGGCCGAGGGCAGCTGGGAGAATACCGCACCGATGGCCGAAATGTGCTGCGCCATTGCTGGATTGACGGATGGTTCGGTGCCGTTGTGTGCGAGGGCTTCCAGTTCGCGCTGCCATTGACCGGCAGGGATGGAAGTGTATCGGACCGGTGTTCCCGTTTCGGCTTCGATGAGAGCGGCGATCTCGGCGTGGCTGTGCATGGTCGCCCCCTGCGGGTAGAGCGTGGTGCCGCGAGGGTATCGGGCCGGGTCGGTCAGCGCGGCCAGGGCGAGATCGGCGGCATCGAGACCGCCGATCCACGGCACCGCGACATCGCCGAAACTGTTGGCGAAGCTGCTGGTCTCGCGGATGGATCCAGCATGCAACAGCACGATGTTCTCGTAGAACAGGGCCTGGATCCGCAAGATCGTCGGTTCCAGTCCCGCCCAGGACAGCACCTGCTCGGCGACCCATTGCGCGCGTCCCAGCCCACTGGGGTTGTCGGGGGCCGAGACCGCCATGGACATCACGACCAGTCGCGGCGTGGTCGCGGCGTGCCGGATCGCGGAAGCCAGATTGGCGGCGGCCTGCACGATGCCGGGAGCGACCGGATAGGTGAAATACACGGTGTCCGCGTCCCGCACGGCCGCATCCAGCGTCCGGCGATCCAGCAGATCGCCCACTACGATTTGCGCGCCGAGAGCGCGAAGGTGTTGTGCGCGTTCGTCATCAGCGCGGACCAGCACGCGGACCGCGTGGTCGTGTTCGCGAAGACGCCGCACGACATGTGAGCCGGTGCCGCCGTGTCGTCCGCCCGCACCAATTACCAGCGTGGTAGTTCGGGTGCTGTCGGGGGAGAAAGTCACAAGGGTGCCTTTCGATCGTTCACCAGGGGTGAGATGTGGCAGCTCGTGGTCCGGCTGCGGCGCCCACGCTAGAACCAGTAACTACTATTATGCAAGTTACTGTAAGGTCATGGACGGCGAAAGGATCAGCAGGTGCGGCGAACGAGTTTCCAGGCGATGGGGTGCCCGATAGCGGGCGCTCTGGAGTATGTCGGCGACTGGTGGACGCTGCTGATCGTGCGCGACGCGCTGGACGGGTTCACCAGATTCGACGAGTTCGAACGCAACCTCGGCATCGCCCCGAATATGCTGACCAGGAGATTGCGCGCTCTGGTCGAATCCGGGCTGCTCGAACGCAGACGCTACAGCCAGTCCCCGCCCCGCTACGAGTACGTCATCACCGACAAGGGGCGAGACCTTTCTCCGGTCCTCGTCGCCCTGTACGCCTGGGGCCGCAAACACACGGGATCGGATGCGCCGAGCGTGGTCCTGACCGATCGGGACACCGGGGAAGAGATCATGCCCGGCCTCGTGGACCAGCACAGCGGACGCCCCCTCTCGGCCGTCAACCTCGCCTTCCTCGCCGGCCCAGGGGCCGACGGTTTCATGCGTGAACGTCTCGACCCCGAGTTGCGGGCGGCGCGGCGCCGACGCGGCACCACCTGAGTGCACGTCTCCTTTGATGGACTGCTGCCCGACGGAAAGACCGCGAACATCACTGTCCGGCAGCAACATCGGGGCCTGGCGTGTGACCACCAATCCGCTGAGCGCGAGCCGGGAGTTCATGTTGAGCTTGACCTCGCCGTACGGCAGCACGTGCGACCAGAACGGCGGGGTCAGGCTGCGTTTGTCCTCGGCGGCGAGCACGCCCTCCCATTCGGGGTCGGCGAGGTGCCCTGGAGGAAGGCGGGCGCGGAGGACAGTGCGCTGGATGCGCGGGTGTCAGTCCTCCAGCGGAATGCCGAGGACTGACACCTGTTTTGCGATGCTGCGCGACGTGGCAGGCAGCTCCTATGAGTCGAATGCCTTCGGTTCGAGAGCGGGATCGAGCTGACACGGCACGACGATAGCCGCGGTGTGACCGGTGGGGCCGGCTGCGTGGACGGCGGGGGCATCTCGCGACCAGATCGATGATGTTTCGTGTTCGACGACGTGTGGATTGAGGAGCGGGTGTGGCTCGCCGGTCGGAGCGCTGAGTGCCGTTGCGATCTCGGGTAGTCCCGCTGTTGTATCGATTCCGGTGACATTGTTGCCGAACCATTGAGAGTGCCCGGCGTAGGCGCGTGCGACTGCTTCGCCGCGGGTGCGTTCGACCCATGTGAGGGTGGTGTGGCGGAGCCAGTGGATGCTGATTCCCATGGTTTCGATTTCGGGGATGTGTCTGCTGAGGCGGTGGCGGTTTGGGCGATGGCGCCGACCGGTCGCCCGAGCCGCATGCTTCGAGCCGACGCGGCCCACCGGGTGGACTCGTAGTCGATCATCGTTTCTGCAGGTCGATCTCTGTGGTTAAGGCATGTGTCCCCCTCCGGACACAACTAGTACACCAGGTCACCCGCTCTACCTGCGGTTATGCAGGAGGGCGGGTGACTTTTTCGAGTCGAATCATCGAAAAACCGCAGGTGGTGGCCTGCGGGGTTCAACACGGGTTCAGCTGAGAGAACCCCGAGAAACCAGCTTGTCGACCCGGCGGATCATCGACCGTCATCTCACGAATGTCGCAGCTCGTCGAGGCCCTCCCCTCGCGATGCAACCACGCTCGTCACACCGATCAGAAGGTGGCGGCATTCAGGCCGTTCGCCCGCTCTACTCCTCGGTCGCGCGGCGGGCTTGCGCCACCGCATATGAAAGCGCAGACTTACGTACGTGGCTGCTTTCAAAGATGTAGATCTGGCGATTCTGGGGGATCCGATGCGGCAGGCGATCTTCGAGCGTCTGGCGCGGCGGCCGTCGTCGGTGGGGGAGCTGGCCGAATCGTTGCCGATCACCCGGCAAGCGGTGTCGCAGCATTTGCGGGTGCTCAAGGACGGCGGGTTGGTGGTGGCCACACCGGACGGGACGCGGCGGATCTATCGGATCAACCCGGATGGGCTCGCCGCGATTCAGGCGTATTTCCAGCGGATCTGGGATGACGCGCTGACCGCTTTTCAGAAGGCCGTCGACGTGGCGGCAATCGATCCCGAATAGGAGCAACCTTCATGAGCACACCCATCTTGCCCGTCTTGCAGGGCAAAGCGACTGTGGCCATGTCGCTGGACAAGGCGTTCGCGTTCTTCACCGAATCGTTCGGCAGCTGGTGGCCAGCGGCATACCACATAGGCCAAGCCGAGATGGCCGACGCGATCCTCGAACCCCGTCAGGGTGGACGCTGGTATGAGCGTGGGGTCGACGGCACCGAATGCGATTGGGGCCGCGTGTTGGTGTGGGAGCCGCCGGACCGACTGGTGGTGACCTGGCAGATCAACGGCCACTGGCAATACGACCCGGATCCCGCCAACGCCAGCGAGATCGAGGTCCGCTTCGCCGCCGAAGGTCCTGAGCAGACCGGCGTCACCCTCGAACACCGTCACCTCGACCGACTCGTCGACGGTAAAGCCATCCACGACACCATCGTCGAACAGGGCGGCGGCTGGAGCACCCTGCTGCACCTGTTCGCCACAACCGCTGAAGCCCAAGGCTGACCGCGCTGCGGCTACCGCACACCAACCACGCAGGCATCGCCCCGGTGCGCTTCTTTGCGCGGTATAGGGGAGTAGCACGGCGGGGACCGTACCGGCGGTGGTTCGCAGCACGTGGTCAGTGCGGTGGCGCCCACCACACCTGCGGTCATCTGAATACGTTACGCGGGGCTGCCGGGCCTTTCGTATGGATCCGCAGTGAGATCAGACTTTCTTGACCACGCTGGATTTGAGTTGCATGGGCCCGATGCCGTCGACTTTGCAGTCGATGTCGTGGTCGCCGATGCCGTTGACGAGGCGGATGTTGCGGACCTTGGTTCCGGCCTTGATTCCGGTGGTACTGCCCTTGACCTTGAGAGTCTTGATCACGGTGACGGTGTCGCCGTCGGTCAGGATGTTGCCCACGGAATCCTTGATCACACCGTCGTCGGTGTCGGCAGCACCCGTGGCGGTCTCGGGTGACCATTCGTGTGCGCACTCGGGGCAGATCAGTAGTGTGCCCATCTCGTAGGTGTATTCGCTCGAACACGCGGGACATGGCGGCAGGGTATCGGCCATGGGGGTTCTCCTCGACGGATAGTTGTGTTGAATATGTTGCGGCACAGTCGGTTCGGATCAGATGTCGCGGGCGGTGAGGAACTCGATGAGGACCCGGTTTACCTCGTCGGGGCGTTCCAGGTAGCCGTAGTGCCCGCAGCGTTCGATCTCGATGTATCGTGCGCCTGGAATGGCGGCCGCGACCTCGCGGCCGAACACCGCGGGTGCCATGCGGTCGTCGGCGAACCCGACTACGAGGCTCGGTGCGGTGATGCGGGCATAGTCGGCGAGCCGATCGCGGGAACGATCCATCCCGATCTGTGCCCGGACCCCTGCGGAAAGCTTGGCGGGACTGGTGAATTCGAAGATGTCGAGCCATTCCTGGGCCTTGTCCGGATCTTCGAGTGTGTGTGGTGAGAGGTTCAGCATCGCCTTGATAGCTGCGGCGTACTGCGGCGGCAGCTGGACGCCTTGATCGTGCAGTGCTTGCTCGCCGAGGTTGAGGGTGTGCGACAGCGGGTGCGGTCGGCCGACGGCGCCGAGCATGACGGCCTTGCCGATCAGTTCCGGTCGCGACAGCGCCAGTTCCTGGACGACTCGGGCGCCCAGGGATGCACCGACCACATGTGCGGGTGCGCCGCCGAGGTGTTCGATCAGTGCGGCGGCGTCGGAGGCGAGATTGTCGATGCTCATGCCGTCGGCGCATTCGTCGGACGGGGCGATGCCGCGGTTGTCCATGGTGGCCACCCGGAATCCGGCCTTGATCAGTGCGGGGACCTGGTAGGTGCGCCAGACTCGCCCGGGGCTGCCGGTTCCCATGATGAGCAGCACCAATGGGCCGGTTCCGGTGACGTCGTAGCTGAGCCGGATCCCGTTGAGGGTGGCGACGGGCATGATCCTTCTTCCGTGTAATGGATGTGGGTGCGACGAACAGTGCCGAGGGCGCTGGATGTTCAGTCGCGGTTCGGGGAGATGAACGGTTCTCCGGTACTGAGCGCGACCAGCGTATGTGCTCGGCATCGTGGGCATGAGGTATCGCCGTGTGCCAATGCGGACGTTCGGCACAGCAGGCCGCAGTCCGTGCACCGCAGCACGGTGCCGCGCAGTCGGCTGATCGGCGTCACCCGCATCCATTCGCCTCCATCATTAATTGCGAATATTAGCAAATATCCGGGAAGGTGAAGAATCGAGGCCTAGAGGTCGGCGGTGCCGCGGGTGGGGTGATCGTGCCCAGGTCGGTGTGGTCGCGGCGGTAGATCAGGTGTCCGCGGCCGGAGCTGTGGTCGGTGTAGAACAGGAACGGCAGCCGGAAGCCGCAGACCTGGTCGGCCGCGTGGGTTTCGGTGAGTATCGGCGCCGGGCGGGGGGTGATGGTCAATGGTGCGGGATGCGGCGTTGTGCCGTTGGATGAGTGTGGCGGGTGGACGCGGTGCTGGCGGGCCAGTCGTGCCCCGGTATGTCCGGCGCGGTAGAGGACGGCGTCTTCGCCGGTTTTCGGTGTCGGTGAACAGGTAGACGTCGTAGTCCATCGCGTCCATCACCGCCGCTATCACGAGCGGTTGTGTGGTGCGCAGCGAGAAGGATTTGCCGCGGGTGATCCGTCCGGTGACGGGAGAGGCCAGCACGGGTCGTGTGGGGTCTGGCCATGGTCGGGGTCGCCAGGTGCCTGGCAATTGCGGCCGCACGCGTCGCAGCGCAGCAGGCCGCGCAGCAGATATTCGCGCGGCGAAGGTCTCCTGGTGCGTTCCAGGCGGCCGCGGGCGCCGATGCCGGTGCTGGCGCGTTGTCGGCGGATGAGTTGGGCTTGGGTGAAGGTTTCGACGGTGATGATGGCGGGGTGGGCGGGTTTCTTGGATCGGATGATGCGGTGGTTGGGGGAGCGGCGCAGGCGGGTGATGTGGCCTGCGGCGACGTCGTCGGGGTCGAGGAGTTCTTCGTGTTTGTTCCAGCGGCCGAAGATGGCGTAGCCGGTGTAGCGCGGGTTTTGCAGGATGGCGGAGACGGTGCTGGCTTGCCATCCGTCTTGGGATCGGTGCCGGTTCTGCTCGGGTCGGTGTGCCGAGGGGCAGGGGATCGCTTGGCGGTTGAGTTCGTGGGCGATGGCCTTGTCGCCCCGGCCTGCGATGTAGTCGCGGAAGATTCGCTGGACCACCGGTGCGGTAGCCACGTCCAGGGACAGGATCCGTAGTCGGGAGCCGTCGGAGGCTCGGTTCGGGTTGGGGTGTGGTGGTCCGTCGACGACGATGTAGCCGTAGGGTGCTCGGCCGCCTTGGTGGCGGCCTTTGTTGAGGACTTGGGCGTCCATGCTGGCGCGGGTGCGTTGTTGCACGCGTTGGCGTTCGGATTCGCTGAGGCCGCCGAGCATGCTCATCATGATCGAGTGGGTCACGTTGTGGGAATCGAAGCGTCCGCCGAGTTCGGGGACCCAGACTTCGACCTTGTGGGCTTGGATGCGGGGCGCTACGAGACTGAACTGGTTGCCGAACCAGCAGCGTGTCCCTTCACCGACCACGATCGCCGACCAGCCGCGGGTGTGGCTCTTCAGGTCTGCCAGCAGGCGCGCGGCTTCGGGGCGGCGATGCCATGGCACCGAGCGTGACTGGCCGACGTCGAAGTAGTCCTCGAGGATCGCGCCGTCGGCGACGAACTTTTCGGCGTTGCCGCGCTGCCACCGATACGAGGTTTCGGGGTCTTGGTTGTCCTCGGTGGAGCAGCGCCCGTAGAAGGCGAACCGTCGATCCGTGCTCGGTTCAACGGTTTCGGGGACGAGCCCGAGAAGTTCGTCTAGCACGGCCCCCGTGCACGAGGTTCGGCTTCGATCCTTCGGTTGTTCGGAGCATCCGCACTCGATCTCCGGCGCGGACTGACCCCTCGTCCGCCCGCGCCGGAAACCGTCAGTCCGACTCGGTTTCCGTGCGCAAAAGCACATTCAGCGCGATCGCGATATACCGTCCGATCGTCAACTCCGGTGCCCGGATACCGATTTCCCGCCGGTCCAGCACGGCATGGGCGAGTAGCCGGACGGTGTCATCGGGACCGAGGATGAATCTGGTCACGGTGCAGATGAGTTCGACCCGTCGTCCGCGCACCTGTGCCATACCGGTCACTCGCCACTCACCAGCCAGATCTGTGATGTAGTCGGCGGTGAAGGTCATCAGCGGATACCGGTCCAGGTCGAGCAGGCGACGGGCACGTAGATCCCGGTCGCGCCGGGCATGCGCGGTGTCGATCGCACCCAGATCGACCGTGCCGGAAATAGTTTCGGGCGTACCGCGGGGCCCGGTGGTCAAGCGACCGTTCCGGATCGGCGCCCGGCCGTAAACCGTGCGGCCGAAGTTGGCGACGTTGAATTCGGCTCGGCTGTGCACCGGGTCGACCACCCAGTGTCGTTGGCCGCGTCGCAGCTGTGGCTCGACGAGCAGTGTCCACGTCATCGCCGGCTCCGATCCGCATAGATGTCGGCGGAGCCGCGATACGCGATCACCGGATAGGTCTCCACCCGGTCGGGGCCGGGCAGCAGTGCCATATCCTCGCCGGGCAGCAGTTCGGTGGCGAGGATCGCGCGCTGTGCGTCGAGCAGCACATCCTCGGATTCGGCGAACACCACGATCACCCCGGACCCGTCGTGGCGGCGCAGCTCGTAGGTGCCGAGCAGTCCGGGGACAGCGGCGAGCGCGGGTTCGATGCGGTGCTGGGTCGCGAAGTCCGCCGCGACCAATTGGTCAGTGCTGCGTGGTCCGTCGAAATAGACGAGTTGTGCATACATCGGAAATGCTCCTGATCTGCGGGAGTGATGTAGTCAGCTTCGTCGGAACAGCAGCGGCGCGAATCAGTGTCACCACGTATGCGCGGCACTGAACCTCACGCGCGGTCCGCTGAACGCGTGGATACTGCTACCTGTGCAGGACCCGCTGATCGGTCGTCATCGCGAGCTCGCCCGGCTGCGGGCCGCTGTGCTCGCGGCCGCCGCGGGACCGGGGCGGTTGGTCCTGATCGACGGACCAGCCGGAATCGGCAAGACCCGGCTTGCCGAGCACGCCGCGGCGCTGGCCGCGGAGTGCGGGCTGCGCGTCGGCCGTGGCTTCGCTGTCGACGATGCGGGGATGCCGCCGCTGTGGCCGTGGCATCGGCTCGGCCGCGACCTTCCGGAGTTGGCCGAAGCACGGGCGGGCGGCGACGCCGCGCAGTGGGAAAATTCGGCCTCGCAACGGTTTCGCATGTTCACCGCCTTCGCCGAAGCGCTCGAAGCGGTCGCGGCCCCGGCCGGACTCGCGGTGGTGCTCGAGGATCTGCACTGGGCCGACCGGACCTCACTACTGCTGCTGCGGCACGTCGCCGCCGAACTCCCGCACCAGCGGCTGCTCCTCCTGGCCACCGCACGCGACACCGACGACGGGCCCTATCTCGAACAATTGCCGGACCTGGTACGGATGCCGCACACCCAGACGATGCCGCTGACCGGACTATCGGTCGAGGAGGTCCGGTATTGGTTGCGCCACGCCGCGCCCACCCTGGATACCGCGGCCGCCGACCGACTACACGAACGCACCGGCGGCAACCCGCTCTACGTTCGAATCGTCGTCGAATCGTCCGGCGAATCCGATCCGGATCCGTTGTCCCGTCGAAGTTTTCGACGGCTGGCCTTGGCGCAGGTGGATCGGCTCGATGCGGCGACCCAGACGGTACTGCGGGCGGCGAGCGTGCTCGGTGAGCGGATCGAACCGGAATTACTCGAACAGCTCACGGGCGCTGACGTCGAAACGGCGCTCGATACGGCGGTGACCGCCGGTGTGGTCCGGCACCCCGATAACGGCGCAGTCGCATTCGTCCACGCGCTGATCCGCGATGCGATCTACGCCGAATTGTCGCTGTCGGAGCGAATGTCATTGCACCGCAGCGCTGCTGAGTTGCTCGCCGCACGCGCCGACGGCGATCCTTCGGCGGCGGGACCGATCGCGACCCACCTGCGAAGGGCGAGTGGCCCGGACACCGACGCCAACTGCGCACACTGGGCTCGCATCGCCGCCGAGTCTGCCCGCACGGCTACCGCGTACGACGAGGCGATCCGCTTCCACCGATGGGCAATCGAGGCGACCGGACCGAGCGCACCCGGGCCGCTGCGGGCCGAGCTGTTGATCGAACTCGCGCGCAGCGAATTCGAGGCCGGACGCATCGACGACAGCATCGACCATTGCGCACAGGCCGGGGCGATCGCGGAGCGGGTAACCCGCTACGACCTCGTGGTGGCGGCCGCGCTGGTGGTGCACGGTATCGGTACCCCGAGGGTAATCGCCACGGTGGATCAACTGTGCCGCAGTGCATTACACGGCTTATCCGCTGATACCGACGGCGCGTCGATCGCCCGGCTCACCGCGCATCGTGCCATGGCGGCCGCACAGATCGGCGAATGCGACCGTGCTAGAGAGCTTTCCGCGACGGCCATGGCGACCGCCGAACGCAGCGGCGATCCCGACACTCTGCTCGATGCCATCCACGCCCGCCACCTCGCCCTTTCGGCGCCGCAATTCCTAGCCCAGCGGATGGAACTCGTCGAACGCGCCATCGAAATCGGCGACCGGGCGCGTCAGCCACTGGCCCGGCTGTGGGGCTATCTATGGCTGGCCTCGGCAGCATTCCAACTCGGTGATCTCGCCCTGGCCGACCGAGCGATCATAGCGCTGGAGCAGGTCGCCGAGCGGGGACGCCTGCCGATCGCCCGCTGGCATCTGCATCGGCTCGATGCCACCCGCGCCGCACTGACCGGCGATTTCGCCGCCGCGGACGAAAGCAATAACGCCGCATTCGAACTCGCCATCCGGATGGGAGACGAGTCGCTGCTCGGTTTGCACCACGCATTCCGCGGGCTGATGAACATGGTGCAGGGATATGCATCCGAAACCGAAGCCGCCGAGCGATTGGCGGCGATGCGCCATGCGCCGCAGATACCGTTGATCCGGATCTTCCTCCCGATGACACGCGCCCTGGCAGGCGATCTCGACGAAGCACGCGCGCTGTTCCAGGAGTTCCGGGAATTACCCGGCACCTTTCAGGTCGGTCCGCACTGGCTCGGGCTGCTCTACAACCTCGGTTTCACTGCGGTGCTGTTACGCGACAAGGAAACCGCCGAGCGCGCCTACCAGGCGTTCGGCCCCGACGACGGCTACTACCTCGGCGACGGCGGCGCTGTCCTGTGCTCCGGTTCGATCGCCCGCCCGATCGCCGACCTCGCGCTCACCGCCGGAAGGGTCGACGCCGCGATCGAGCACTACCAGCGTGCGATCGCGATGGACAGCCGGATCGGCGCGCGCCCATTTCTGGCGCTGAGCCGCCTCGGGCTGGCCGACGCGCTGCGCACCCGGGGCACGCCCGGGGATCTGCGCGCCGCCCGGTCGGCGATAACCGAAGCGGCACAGGAATTTCGGCGACTCGATATGACGCACCGCCTGCGGGCCGCCGATGCGCTGCTCGCCGAGATCGACCGGGCGGCCCGCAACGCGAACCCACTGACCACCCGCGAAACCGAAGTCGCGGACCTGGTCACCGATGGCCTCGCCAACCGCGAAATCGCCACTCGGCTCGTACTGTCCGAGCGCACGGTGGAGACGCATGTCAGCAGCATATTGGCCAAGTTGGGATTTCAGAATCGAACCGAGATCGCGGCGTGGCGCCTGCGCTCCTGACTCGGCATGACACCGGCCCGATCCCAGGTGATCGAGCCGGCGCCGTACCGGATCAGGTGGCGGCCTCGCTTTCGGGCTTGCCGATGGCAACCGGCTCGGAAACTCCGCCGTATGCCGCGCTGGCCGAATTCGAGCTGGTCCGCGTGCTCGCGGGCGGTCGCCGACCCGGCGATCTCGACGAGGCGGCCACACTGTGCGCGCGGGTCCCCACGGTGGCCGAGCGTCTGGGCATGGCACCCCTGCGGCCCCGTGCCGACGAGCTCGCCGCCACGCTCCGCGGTGATCGCCCGGGTACGCTACGCGCCGCCACTGCGAAGTCGCCAGGCTTTCGCGCAGGGGCTCACCAATCGGCAGATCGCCGCGCTCATGCACATTCTCCGAGCGCGCCGCCGAAAGCCATGTGCAGCACATCCTCCGAGCTCGCGCTGACGAACCGCACCCAGGTGGCAGCCTGGGGCGTGCAGCAGCACTGAACATCCGTACCAGCCCTGCGTGGGAGTACGGATTCCGGCATCGGGCTTCTCGAACACGATCGACCGCATGACGATCAGCAAGCCTTTCAGTACCCGCCGCCCATTCGAGGAGGATCTCGAGAACAAGAACAACTTCCGCGCAGGCGTGGCGGTCATCGCCGCCGCGCTGGCAAGCACGGTGGTTTGGGGACCTGCTGCCCAAGCCGAACCTGTCGCTCCCGACGCGGAGACGTATTACGAAATCCATGTACAACATAGCCACCTGTGTCTCGATGTCGCCGACATCCGCTACGACCACGGTGCTCCCGTGCTTCAAGCCAGGTGCGGGAACGGAAGAAATCAGAACTGGAAGTTGGTGAAGTCGGACTACCGCACGGGGTACTTCATGGTCCAAGTGAAGCATTCCCAGAAGTGCCTCGATGTCGTCAACTTCAGCCTGGACCATGGGGCTCCGGTGGTTCAGGCTGGCTGCAGAGACACCGATAACCAGCAGTGGAAGGTGGAGCCGGTCGGCAACGACGCCCCGTTGTACTACCACCTGATCAACTACAACAGCGAACAATGCCTGGACGTGCAGGACTCCAGCGTCGCCCATGGTGCGAACGTGATTCAAGGAAATTGCTGGGACGGCTCGAACCAGCGCTGGCAATTCGACAAGAAATAGCGAGCATAGATCACGACGGTCGGTTCATTTTGCTTGGTGGCAGCCAAGGTGACGCTATGGTGTGCTATTCGGACAGACCGATAAACTCCAGCAAGCAGTAGACACCGCCGGTTGAATCCGCATCCTGCGCTGAATCGCACGGCCAGTGCGCTGCCTGGATGGGTGGCGGTGCGCGGTGCGCGGTAGCGCCGCGCACCCCTTGGAGTGACGGTTTCGCCCTTTCTAGTGCCGCGTCCAGGAAAGTTGATGCTGTAACCAGCAACCCGTGGTGGCGGGGGAGCGGGATTCCATCTGCGGCGACCATGTGCATCTAGATGTTGTGCTGCAGTGTGCTTGAGGGTTGGAATATGTTGTGGGGGAAAGAAATTAGAAGAAGCGGAAGAAGCTGGATATTAGCTTGCGCTGACATGGCGAGATGGGATTCCCCCGAAAAAGTGGACAAGGTTAGCTTGCTTCAGGGGCGGCCTTGATGGACTGCTCGTAGTCTATTGGCGAGCGCATTCCGATAGCCGAGTGGCGCCGCTGATGATTGTAGAATCGCATCCAATTGTCAACTGTGGCAGTTAGTTCGGGCTTCGTGGCGTAGGTGTGCCGGTAGTAGCATTCGTGTTCGAACGTCGACCACAGCGATCCCGCGCCGGCGTTGTCCCAGCAGATCCCTGTCGCGCCCATCGACCGGAGCAAGCCATGCCGCGCGCACGCTTCGGCGGTGGCCTGTGCGGTGTACTGGCCGCCGCGGTCGCTGTGCAGAATGGCGCCCCGGCAGCGGCCGCCACGTACGAACACTGCCCGGTCGACGGCGTGGATGACCAACTCGGCGCGCATGTGGTCGGCCACCGCCCAGCCCAGCGCCCGGCGGGAGTGCTCGTCGCGGATCGCACACAGGAACATCTCTCCCTCGCCGCAGGTCAGATAGGTGATATCCGATGACCACACCCGATCGGGACGGCCACGGTCGAAACGGCGACCGACCAGATCGGGCTGGCATGCCGCAGCCGGATCGCTGATCGTGGTGGTCTTGAACGTGCGTGGGCTTATGCCCTCGATACCGAGACCGGCCATGATCGCCGCAACGGTGTTCTTCGACACCCGCTCGCCCTCGGCATGCAGATCGGCGGTGATCCGGGGCGATCCATAGGTGCCGCCCGAGGCGCGGTGGTGGGCCAGGATTTTCACCTCCAGATCCCGTCGCCGCTGCACTTGCGCCGACACCTCCGTCGAGGCCCTCACTTGCAGGAAGCGGTAGTAGCCGGAGGTCGAGACGCCGAGCAGTTCGGCCATCCGGGTCACATCGAATCCGGGGCACTCCGCCGCCATGAACTCGAACCTGCTCACTTCGGATGCCGTGCCGCAAAGTACGCCGAAGCTCTTTCAAGAACGCGATGCCCTTGGCCTGTTCAGCGACCTTCGCCCGCGACCGGACCAGCTCCGCGCGCTCGTCAACAGAAAGAGGTTGCCCGCCACCATCATCGGGATCGCCGCGTCGGCCACCCGGTTGCCCCGCCGCGGCCATGCGACGCCGCTCTTCGCGCACCCACTTGTGCAGCAGGTTCTCATGCACGTCCAACTCGCGGGCGACCTCCCGCACCGGACGGCCCGAATCGATCACCCGATGCGCCGCCTCCACCCGGTACTCAGGCGAATACGATCGACGGGGACCAGGCATGGTGAACATCCCTTCCAGGGACCATCCGTCCCGCTATCTCGGATGTCCACTACTTCAGGGGAACCCCAGGAGTCGGATCCCCTCCAACTGCGCAATAGTCGGCATGGGCGCGCCGCTACCTGCGGACTGCCGACCCGAGATGTCCTCGGGCCGTTGATCTTCAGCCTCGGTGGCGTGGCCGGTTAGAACCGCGCGGGAAGCGGCAGGAGCGGACATCCGCCCGAGCGGTCAGACACCGGCGGTTCAGAAGCCTTTGCCCAGAATGGCGGCCGCTTGGAGGGCATGCTGCCGACACGCGTCGATGTCGTCCTCGAACATATTGGCGTAGAAGGTGATTCGCGCCGTGTCGGTGATGCCCGCGAAACGCAGCCAGTAGTCGAAGTAGCTGGCGTGGAAGTCGACGCCGAACTCGTCCGGGCTGTTGGGATGGTAGACGGCGGCTGTGTAGATCGAGGCGGCCTTCTTGCCGGTGAGCAGGCCGCGGTACCCGGCCTGTTGGTCGATGGCGAACAGCATGCCGTTCTGGGAGATCACGTCGATGAAATGCTTGAGGATATAGGGCAGTCCGTGATTCCACATGGGCACGCTGAACAGGTAGTGCTCGTAGCTGTCGAAGCGGCGGAAGGTGTCCAGCACCCGATTCCAGCTCTCGTTTTGAGCGTCGGTGAGGGCGGTGCCGTTGAGGGCGTTCATCTTCGCCTGCGCGGCGGCCGGTCCCATGTCCGGCAGGTCGGTCTCCCAGAGATTCCATTCGTCGATCACCGCCTCCGGATGGGCTTCCACGTAGGTGGAAAGGAAGCTGGCGGCCAAGGCGATCGACTCGGACTGTTCGCCGCGCGGCGAAGCCGAGATGTGAAGCAAACGTGTCATGACAATCCTCGAAGGTGTGGGTGGGGTTCAGCTGTAGATCTGCTCGTAGAGGTCGCGAATCTCGGCATCGGCCGGGACGCGTGGGTTGTTGGGGGTGAACCCCGATGCCAGCGCCTGTTCGGCCATGACCGGGATCAGTTCGTGCCACCGGTCTCTGTCGATTCCGTAGGCCGCGGGCCTGGGCACTCGCAGGTCTCGGCACAGCTCGGCCAGCGCCGAGACGAGATTGCCTGCTGCGGTGGCATTGTCGTCCAGGCCGGTGGCCACCCCGAGCGCGCGGGCGCAGTCGGCGTAGCGGGCCGCTGCCGCGCGGACCGAGGACGCCGTGACGTCCGGCAGCAACAGGGTGTTCGAAAGACCGTGTGCGACAGCAAAATGCGCGCCGATCGGCCTGCTCATTCCGTGTACGAGAGCGACACTCGAATTCGAGAACGCCATCCCCGCGGTGGTGGCGGCGAGCATCATCTGCTCGCGGGCCTCGAGATCGTCGCTATCGGCGTAGGCGCGGCGCAGCACGCGGCCGATGGTGCCGATGGCGACGAGAGCGAGGCTGTCGGAGAAGGGGTTCGCCTTCGTGCTGACGTATGCCTCGATGGCGTGGGTGAGCGCGTCCACGCCGGTGTCGGCCGTCAGGCGCGGCGGCATCGAGACCGTCAACTCGTAGTCGATCACCGCGGCGACCGGCAGGAACGCGGGTCCGATGCACAGCATCTTCTCGCCACCGGCGCTGTCGCTGATCAACGTGAACAGCGTTGCCTCCGGGCCGCTTCCAGCCGTCGTCGGGACCGCGATGACCGGGAGCGCGGGACCGGCATTGGCGCGCGGAGCTTTGTAGCCCGACATCGGCCCGCCCTGCCGGCCGAGCAGACCCAGCGCCTTGGCGGTGTCCATCGGACTGCCGCCACCGAATCCGATGACCGAATCGGAGCCGTGCTCGCGGATGGCGAGCAGGCCGGTGGCAAGCGAATCGGTGGTGGGATCGGCGACCGTCTCCGCGAACAGACTCGGTAACAGTCCAGCGGCCGTGAGGTCCTTGATCATTCGCTCCGCCGCTCCGGTGCCGACGACGAACGAATCGGTGACCACGAGCGGGCGGGTCAGCCCGAGACTTGCGATCACATCGCCGATCTCACGGACCGCGCCGCCGCCGATGCGCAGGATGCGCGGCAGTGCGAGGTGTGCGATCACTGTCGAATTCCTTCCTGCTGCGGTCGAGTCTCCTGCGACATGTCGCAGATCGCAATCGCCAAATCGGCACAGCGCTGTGCGCCTTCGCACAGCCCGTTTAACATTCGACGGTGATCGATGCGGATGCTCTCCGGTACTTCCTCGAGGTTGCCCGAACTCGCCGGCTCGTTGCCGCCGGGCAGCGGCTGGGTGTCAATCACACGACCGTGAGTCGCCGAATCGCCGCGCTCGAGCGCTCACTCGGAGTCCGGCTGTTCGATCGGGCACCCAGCGGATGGGTGCTCACCGACGCGGGACACCGCCTGCTGGCCCACGCCGAGGCGGTCGAGTCGACCCTGCTGGCCGCGATGGACAGCATCGCGACGGGCGGCCGGCTGTCGGGCACGGTCCGGATCGCCACTCCCGATGGTTTCGGCGCATTTCTCCTCGCACCGAATTTGGCCGAGTTGTGCGCAAAGCATCCCGACCTCGATATTCAAATCGTCACCGCGACAAGGCAGGACGTCGTCGCGACCCGGGAGTTCGATATCGCGGTCACCCTCGAGCCGCCGTCGCCGAGGTCCGTGGAAGTCAGCGAACTCGCGGACTACAAGTTGGGACTGTTCGCGACGCGCGGCTACCTTGCCGCGCATCCACGCATTACTCGCGTGCTCGACCTGCGCGACCATCGACTGATCGGCTATGTCGACGCGTTGCTCGACATTCCCGCCCTCCGGATCCTCGATGACATTCTTCCGGGGCTTCGGGTGAGCATTCAGACCAACAACATCACCGGCCAGTGGACCGCCGTCGCCGGTGGCCTCGGTGTCGCCGTTCTGCCCCGCTATCTCGGCGATTCCGATCCGCGGCTCGAGCGCGTTCTCGCCGAGGAGGTCACCGTCACACGGAAATATTGGCTGGTCGTGCCGCGGGACCTGCACCGGCTCGCCCGGGTACGGACCGCGGTCGCGATGCTCCGGACCCTCGTGGCGACCCAAGACGGCCTGATACCTCGCGACTCAGCCGCATCGCGGGTTACGTAGGAGCCATTACGAAGATGAACAACTCCCGCGTAGTTGTCTGCTTGTCACGCTTGGGCTCCCGCGTCATTTCGGTGACGACAGACTGATTTGTACTCACCAGTCCGGGGTTCGCCAAGCCTCTGGGATCACCTCCCGTTGCGAAACACAGTAGCCCGGAGTGCAGCGTTTTGGCCTGCCGGTGTGCGCCTCACCGACCAGCCCGTGCCTGGTCGAAGGATGCGGCGCCATCGACATCGACTACTCCCCAACGCGGATCTCTGGCATCCGCCAGGATCACCCGATCGGTATGCACGCATGCGCTCGCGGCGGCAGCCAGTTGCCGGATCGCGAGAATCGAGACTCCGGTGCCCGGTCGCCAGCTCTGGTCCCGGTCGTGTCGCTGCGGCTGTGCGGCGGATCCCGACCCGCTCGTGCGCACGCTGCGGTGGTGCGGTTTTCGACCTCGGTCGGACGCTCGTCGATCGAAACCAGATCCTTGATCACCCCGCGAGAACGCCGCCCGGCGTCAGCGCTCGGGCCAATCGCTCCAGAACGATGTCCCTGTCGGCGATGTGCAGCATGACGACTCGGGTGTGGACGAAATCGATGCGCGTTCAGGGATGTCGTTGGCGACGAGGTCGAGCTGGGCGACTTCGCCGCCGAGGCCAGGTAGGTCGGCGAGGTGGCGCGGGTCGGCATCGACCGCGAGCACTCGACCGCCGGGCAATGCGGCACTGCACAGCCATCGCGCAAAGGATCCACCGCCGACTCCGGCCTCCAGAAACCGCCATCCCGCCTTCACACCCAGCCCGAGAAGGTCGCACGCGGGACAGAATGCCGAGCGCCTGGAGTCGCGCTGCTGGGGGATCGGATTCATAGTGTCGCTGCTCATCGGGGAGCTCACCTTTCGCCGGGAACCCATTGCGGGAAGATCATGTCCGCATCGGGGCCTGGATCGGTACTCTCGCCTCCGTCGTTCTGGCGTCGATGGTGGTGCGGCTACGCAATCGGACCTACCGGCGCATTGCCGAAAAGGACACCCGGGACGACGACCACGACGGCATACCGGACGTTTACCAGCACCGCCCATAACACCGTGGCGGCGGGATCTTCATTTCGATGATGTCTGGTGCCGTCGCCGCGGCGACGCTGCAGCGCGAGAAATCTTTGGAATGTGCCACGAGCTGCCCGTTTGCCCGGCACAATTTCGATCAATGGCACCGCATCCGGTCGAAACGGCTCGGCTTCGAACCCCATGTCGCGAGCGCGCCGAGTCCCAGGCCGGTATACGCATCGGCGAAGTCGTGTCAGAGCGATTCCAAGTTGTCAGAGATCAACCACGCTTGACCGTGATGAACGGCGTTCACCTGGGCTTCCGAACGGGAGACCTGCGCCTCGACCAGAAGGAGATGACATGATCACCGACCGGGGTCGAATTACCCGCTCCGTTCTCATCGCCGGGACAGTGGTCGCGGGCATCGTGCTCACCGGCTGCGATGACAACGGCAACGACACCGCGCAGGAAACCATGACCATGACCACACTGCCCGTCACTACGACACAGCCGACTACCTCCCCGGCGACCTCGCCGACGGCGGGCGCCGAGATCAGCTCCGAAGCCAGTCAGCAGTTGTGCGACATGATCCAGACCGAACTCGACAACTGGCGCGGCCAAGGTTCGACGGTTGCCAAGACCAGCTTCAATGGAACCGTGCAGAACTGGGCGGCCCGCAACGAGCTGACCGACGACGTCGTCAAGGACAAGACCGTCGTCGACACAGTCACCACGCAGAGTTGCCCCGATGTCCGTCAGCAAGCACTGGAGGTGCTCGCGGTCCCGGACCTCGCCTCCGCCCTGGTGGGATTCGGCGGATAGGCGGCCTGACCACAGGCGCTGCGGTTTCGACCGACGCTTCGCTGAGCCGGGCGGGCTGTCGACCAGTTCGAGCATGCTGAACGCCTCAGGTTGGTTGCCCAGATAGCCACCGGTGGCGGTGTCGTACTGCTCGCTGAGAAGACCGACGTCCTGGCGAATACCCAGCAGGCTTCGAATAGCTCGTGCGCCCAAAGTGTGGCCGGTGCGTAACGCATCGGCCGGCCTCGAGGGAGTCTCTCGAGAAGCCTGCGGTGGTACTGCTGAGCGACTGAGCAACCCGACCGACCCAGAACGATCCCTCATCCCAAGCGCGCGAACGTTTCTTCGATTATCAGCGGTTCCCAGGAAAACCACCGGTCAGACCCGGTCCCATCCTTATAGCGCCCCGCCGAGGGCACAAACCTGCGACAGCGTTTCCGCAGGTCAACTGGGTTTCCGGATAGTCCCCAAAATGACCATATCGAGAAACCCCAGGTCAGATGCGGTCCTCCTGTGCGCCCTGTAGGGCACATCGAACATGGGAACTACACCGAGCAATGCGACCGTCCGCGCCAAACACCGCTGGTCCAGGACACGAACGTCGCCGACACACCGATTGCGCGGTAATGTTCGCCCCAAGGATGGCCAAAGCCGCGGCAGCAACGGCAACGTCGACATGCTCGCCGCGACGAAGGCGTCGGCCTCAGAGCACAGCGCCAGCACGATGGCCAGCACCGCCACCACCAGGATCGCGATCACCATCTGCCCGGCCAACTGTTCGTACCAGGCGGGCGGCACCAGCACGTGCAATGCGGCGGCGGCCGCAGCGCCGAGCACGAGAAACGCGCTGGCCTGCAACAATCGTGTCGGGCGGCTTCAGTGAAGACCTCCCAGCGCGTTCGACCCGTCACGCAATAATTGGGTCCGCGGCCGCGCGGTAGCGCCCACGCCGGACGCCCGATCTTCGACCAGATCAGACCCATCACCACTGCGGTGGCCAGGGAACCGGTGAACCGTGCCGCCACCATCCCGGGTTCGCCCAGGAAGGCGACCGCCGTCGCGATCAACACCACCGGGTGGATGGCGGGCGCCGAGAGCATGAAGGCCAGCGCGACCGAATCCGGCGCACCCTGGTCGGTCAGCCGACGTGCCACCGGCACGACACCGCACTCACACCCCGGCAGCGCCATCCCCGCCGGCACCGCGACGCCCACCGCCGCTGATTCATTGCGCGGCAGACTTTTTCGTAGCACAGCGGGCGAGACGAGGGCCGCGATGCCGCCGCTGACCAGTACCCCGAGCGCAAGGAATGGCACCACCTGGACGAAGACACCCGCGAAGAAGCCGCCGAATCGGCCCGTCGACCAACCCTGTGATAATGGACCGAATTCGATTCCCTTGTTATCAGGAGCTGGACGTACCAACTCGGTTCCGCACCGAAGTCCGTCTGCCATTACGCCGTTATCCCCAGCCACGTAACGTATTGGGGCAGTCTCGTATTCGAACCAGAACGCGCAGCTCAATACTATGGATGCCTTCGAGGCGGAGCACCCCGAAGGCATCCATCAGGGCATTGACCGCGCTAGATGGTGCCGTAGGAGGGCGCAGCGCGGTGCAGGCCGACGGGCAGCTCGATGCTCAGTCGCCGATCGAACGTCTGCGCCGACTGGGCTCTTGCGGTCATGGTTGTTGATGGATTGTGGCGCTGCGCTATTGAGTCAGCAGATCATTTTGCTGGCGCAGGAGCGGGTTGGTTGATGGTGGTGAAGTATTGGATTGCGGCACCGATTGCCACCGGCGCGGTGACCAGCAGTTGTCCCGCCACGGTGCCGATCGCGCCGACAGCGACTATGCCTCCGAGGCACCCGACCGCCGCGGCGGGGATGAAGGGGCCGAACATGCCGACAATGGTTGCTGAGGCGACCGTAGCTCCGACGATGCCGCCGAGCACGCAGCCGATTGCGGCGCCCCCGAGGCCGCCAACCAGGGTGCCGATGGTGGCGCCCATGCTGATGGTGCTGGTCATGCGGGACCAGGCGGCTTGTTCGCGGTCGTACTCGGTCTTCCAGGGCGCCTTGTCCTCGTAGGGCAACGCGACGGGCTTGTAGACGGCCTGGTCCATCGACAGGTTCGGAGTCAGTGTCGCTGTGCGACCGGAGATTTCGGCGGCCATAGGGAACTCGAAGTCGTCGATCGTGAACGTCAGCGGCGCACCGGCGACGGTGACGCCGTCGCGGGACTTCACCTTCAGGGCTCGGTCCTCGATCACCAATGAGCCGGCGTCGATTTCGATGATCGAGGACGTGTCGGTGGCGTGCGCGGTGAACGAGATGGGTTGGTCTTCGCCCGGGTCGGCGTGCGCGGTGCCGGTGGCGGCGGTCAGGGCGGCCAGCGCCAGTGCGGGCGCGGCAAAGGACCTCATCAGCATGGTGGTTCCTCATCGTGATCTCGGTCGTGCGAGGTGCACGACAGACAGATTATCGATAATGATTATCGTTATCTACAACTTTTGATGAAACCCATTGGGCAACAGCATCTTTGGATGGACAGCACCGATTGCGCTTGCCATGTTAATGAGAATGGTTATCATTATGTGCCGCTCGGTCGAGGCTTGGAGGGTTTGTGGGACATCTGCTGATGGTGGAGAGCTGGGTCGGCTCGATGAGCACGTTGCTTCCGGCCGGGATACGCGACGGTGGACATACGTTCAGCTTTCTCACCCGAGATCTGGGCCATTACCTGCGCGGCAAGCCGGGCCCTCATCCGCTGCTGGGCGCGGTCAACGTACTGACCGCCGAGACCAACGACGAGGTGGCGCTTGTGCCGTACGTGCGCGAGCTGCACGAGGTGCTGGCGTTCGAGGGGGTGTTGTCCTCGTGTGATTACTACTTGCCCACGGTCGCGGCGATCGCTGCGGAGCTCGGTCTGCCCGGGCCCGGCAGGGAGGCCGTCGCCGCGGCCTGCCAGAAGCACCGCACCCGCGCGCTTTGCCGGGCCGCCGGTGTGCCCGGCCCGGCGTTTGCCGTAGCCGAGGGATGGGAGGAGTTGGCCGACGCGGCAGCGGAACTCGGATACCCGCTGGTCGTCAAACCGGTGGACCTGTGCGGCGGCATGTACGTCCGCCGCGTCGACGACGAGGAGCAGCTGCGTGCGGCTGTCGCGCGTATCGCCGGTTTCCCGATGAACGTGCGCGGACAGGCACGGGCGCCGCAGATCCTGCTCGAAGAGTGTTTGCACGGACCGGAATTCAGTGTCGAGACGGTCACCGTGCGCGGCCACACCACCGTGGTCGGCGTGACCGACAAGCGCCTGACCGGAGCGCCTGCGTTCATCGAGGCCGGGCACATGTTCCCTGCAGCGCTGACCGCCGACGAGCGGGCGGCGGTCAGCGCGGTCGCCCGTGCCGCGATTGCGGCACTCGGCCTCGACGACACCGTCGCGCACACCGAGGTCAAACTCACCGGCGACGGCCCGCGGCTGATCGAGGTGAATCCCCGCCCCGCGGGCAATCGGATCACCGAGCTGGTACGCCGGGTGACCGGCATCGACCTCGCGGCCGTTCATGCCGAGGTTGCCGCGGGCGGCACCCCCGATCTGACCCCGCGCCCCACCGGGACGGGCAGCGCCGCCATCGCGTTCGCGGTCGCCGACCGCACGGGTGTGCTCACGGCGATATCGGGCGCCGAGCAGTGGGACGACGATCCGAGCATCGTCGAGCACACCCTGGCCGAGCCGGGCACCCAGGTCCGGATCGCGACCGACAACAACACCTACCTCGGCCATGTCATGGTGGTCGACGAGCAACCCGGCGCCGCAGGAGATCTGGCGTGCGATCGCATCGACAAGCTCATCGTGGATGTCGCGCAGGTGACGTCATGACCACCGCCGATCTCGCTCTGATACCGCGTCCCCGCTCGGTTGACGAACTCACCGTCTGGGCACGGGAGGCCCGCCTCGGCGCCGACCCGGCCCGTCTGGCGGTGGCCACTGCATTCCATACCCGTTACGGAACCCGGCACGCCGGACGTCGCGGTGGCTACCAGAACGAGGTGCTGAGCATTCGCGTCGGCGCGGCCGTCGGCTCCTGCGGGCTCGAGCCCGACGACGGTTCCGCCCGCGCCGACGTGCTCGACGACTGCGTCGGCGCCACGCTCGCGCACCTGCTCACCCATCGGCTGCGAGCGGTCCGGATCGCAGCCCTGGACGCATATCTGATGCATCTGCGGCCGCATCCCGCCGCGGGCGGTGTCGCCGCCGAGCCCGTCCGTGTGTCCGGGAGCAGCTCGCTCGAGAAGTCCCGGCAGCGTGCCGAAGCGGTGGTGGATCTGCTCCCGTCGGGCGCGCGGCGCGTGCTGGTCGTCGGCGTGGTCGGCTCCCTGCTCGCGGCACTGCGCGCCCGTGGCGTCGGCTACTTGCCGTGCGACCTGGTCGGCGGGCGAACCGAATGGGACGAGCCCGTTTACCGCAGCGTCGCCGACGCGCCACCCGATTACGACGCGTTGCTGGTCACCGGAATGACGTTGGGCAACGGGACATTCGACGCGCTGCTGGCCGAAGCGAACGCCAGGTCGATCCCCTTGGTGCTGTTCGCCCAGACCGGCAGTGCGGTACTGCCCTGGTTTCTCAGCCGAGGCGTTACGGCGGTATCGGCCGAACCGTATCCCTTCTTCTCCCTCGACGGCGGCCCCAGCACCCTGTTCCGCTACCGAGACGAGGGACCCTCGTGCACCTCATGACCAGCCCCGGCCCGCAGCCCGCGCTCCTCGGGTTGGTCGGCGGCACTCCCGTCGTGCCGATACCGGTCGGAGCAGGCAGCTACCTGGCCAAGTTGGAGGCCGCGAGTATCGCGGGCATGAAAGCGCGGGCGGCGGTGTCCATGCTCAGCGCCGCCCGCGCCCGCGGAGAACTCGCCCCGGGCGCGCCGGTGATCGAATCCACCAGTGGCACATTGGGACTCGGCCTAGCCCTGGCAGGAAAGGCGCTCGGCCATCCCATCGTGCTCGTAGTCGACGACGAACTCGAGCCGGAGATGCGCGCGCTGTTCACCGCCTTCGGCATCGGTCTCGAAGTGGTTCGCGACCCCCATCCGGAGGGTGGCTGGCAGCGCGCCCGACTCGATCGGCTGGCCGAATTACTCGACGCCACTCCCGGCGCATACTGGCCCGATCAGTACGACAATCCCGATAACGCCGCCGGTTACGCGGACATGGCCCGCGAACTGCTCGAGCAAGTCGGCCACGCCGATGTGCTCGTCGCGGGTATCGGCTCCGGCGGTCATTGCGGGGGCCTGACCCGGGTGCTGCGCGCACACTGGCCACAGCTGCGGGTGATCGGTGTCGACTCGGTCGGCTCGCGCATCTTCGGTCAGCCTGCGCGCCCGCGCCTGATGCGCGGCCTGGGCAGCAGCATCCTGCCGCGCAACGTCGCCTACGACGACTTCGACGAGGTGCACTGGGTGGGTCCGTCCGAAGCCGTCGCCTCCTGCCGGCGACTGGCCGCCGAGGTGGGTGTCGCCGGTGGTTGGAGCACCGGGGCGACCGCGCTGGTCGCCGCGTGGGTCACGCGCCGCGAGCCCGGTACACGCGTACTGACCGTCTTCCCGGACGGCCCACACCGCTATCTGCGCAGCATCTACGACGACGACTGGTGCCGACATAACGGCCTGCTGCGGCCGGCCGTCGCCGAACCGGCGGAACTTCCCACGCCCGACGCGGAAGAGGCACACGGGTGGGCGCGCTGCGCCGTGGTGCGCGACCCATTGAGCAAGGAGATCCGCGCGTGAGAATGACGTGGACGGCCACCACCCTGGAATTGGCCCGCCCCCTGCGAATCTCGCGCGCCACTATGTCGGCGCGTTCGGCGGTATGGGTCACGCTGGACGCCGGCGGGCACGCCGGACACGGCGAAGTCGTCGGCAGTCCCCGCCTCGGCCTGGACCTCGACGCCATCGACACCGCTCTGCACGGGCTGGCCGACCGGATAGCGGGCTGCGCCGATCCCGAGCAGGTCCGCGGCCTGCTGCCGCGCCTGCGCGCGGAGTTCGCGCTGCCTGTGGTCGCCGCACTCGACACCGCGGTGCACGATATCCTCGCCCGCCGCGCGGGAATGCCACTGTGCGCCTATCTCGGTCTGCCGCAGTGGGATTCGGTGCACACCGCTTACACGATCGGCTTGATGAGCCCCGCGGATGCAGAATCCACCGCCCACCGGCTGGCCGGTACCGGATTCACTGTGCTCAAGATCAAAGCGGGCGCGACGGAACCAGCCGAGGACATCGCCCGCGTCCGGGCGATTCGTTCGGCGGCGCCGACCGCGGAACTGCTGCTCGACCCGAACGGGGCCTGGGACGTCCGCACCGCCGTCGCGGTGCTCGACGCGCTCGCCGACCAGGAAATCGCCGCCGTCGAACAACCGGTGCCCGCAGGACATCCCGGTCAGCTCGCCGCGGTGGCCCAGCAGGTGCCGATGCCGGTGCTCGCCGACGAGGACGCGGGCTCTGTCGCCGATCTGGATCGGCTGCCCGACGGTATCGGCGGAATCAACATCAAACTCGCCGAATGCGGTGGACTCGATGCTGCGTTGACGATGCTCGACTGGGCGCGGGCCCGCGCCCTTCCGGTGCTGCTCGGCTGCCAGGCCTCCAGCTCGCTCGGCATCGCCCCCGCCGCCCAGCTGGTCGGGGTCGCGCGCTGGGTGGATCTGGACGGACATTTGTTGCTGGCGGACGACCCGTGGACGGGTTTGGGCGGTGCGGACGGCACACTGCGGCGACCGGACGGGCCTGGACTCGGGGTGCGGCGCGTGCGAGCGGCCGCATGACCGGGCTCGGTGGGTTTGGCACTTTTCCGCTTTCGGTGCGGCTACTGCTGGTGAACCAGCTCATCGGCAATATCGGGTTCTTCATGCTGGTGCCGTTCCTGGCCGAGTACCTGCGCACCGATCTGGCGCTGTCGGCGGCGGTGGTCGGTGTGGTGCTCGGCGTGCGCAATCTCAGCCAGCAGGGTCTGTTCCTGGTCGGCGGGTCGGCCTCTGATCGGCTCGGCGCGCGCGGGGTGATCGTCGTCGGCGCGGGCATCCGCGCGGCAGGGTTCGCGCTGTTCGCCATCGGTGGTTCGCTACCGGTGGTGTTGCTCGCGTCGGTGCTCACCGGATTCGCGGGCGCGCTGTTCAACCCCGCGGTGCGCGCCTACATCGCGCGCGACAGCGGCGACCGGGCGGCCGAGGCGTTCGCCCTGTTCAACGTCTTCGGCAACACCGGCTCCGCATTGGGTCCGGTCGTGGGGACTCTGCTGGTCGGTGTCGGATTCCAATCGAGCGCGGTAGTCGCGGCCGGTGTCTTCGCCGGATTGACTGTCGCCCAGCTGATCCTGCTGCCCGCCCGGCCCACGCCGCCGCGGAACACCGCGCTGCGCGCGGATTTCGCGCGGGTGTTCGCCGATCGCCGGTTCTGGGCTTTCGCACTGGCGCTCATGGGCATGTTCGCCCTGCACAGCCAGATCTATTTCCTGTTCACCTTGCAGATGCAGGACCTGGCCGGCCCGTCCGTGGGCACGGCCGCGGTGGCGGCGCTGTTCGCCGTGGAGACGATAGCGGTGGTAGCGCTGCAGGTTCCGATCACCCGGACGCTGTCCCGCCGAACCGATCGGGGTACGGCGATGGCGCTGGGCATGGCCGTGCTGGGCGCGGCGTTCCTCGGCCCGCCCGCCGCGGGGACGGTCCTGTCGCCCGAGGGCCATGACCTGGTCGCCGTCGCGGTGCGCGTCGCGCCGGTCGTGGTTGCCGCTGTGGTGCTCGCGCTCGGTGTGATGGCGGTGCAGCCTTTCGTGAACGAGGCGATTCCCCGCTTCAGCGGACCGCACCTGACCGGCACCTACTTCGGCGCGTTCTATCTGGCCTCCGGCGTGTTCACCGTCGCAGCCACCTCACTGGTCGGCACGGCCGTCGACCACGCAGGCGGACCGCTGACCTGGCCACCCGCACTGCTGTGCGCGGGCGTCGGATTCCTCTCCGCCGTCGCCGTGCTGCTACTGCGCCGACGCGGCGTGCTGCCTCCAGTGACCACGTCGTCACCCCGACCGCTCACCGCGACGGCAAGTCGCACGGCGAAAGGCGATTCCACTCGATGACCGCTCACGACCCAGGCCCGGTCCTGCTCAGCGAGAACCTGTTGACCGACAATCCCGCACTCTACGAGCGCACTTTCCCCGACAACGGCGAGCGCAACGCCCAATTCGTCGCCGACCTCGTGGCTCGCTTCGGCACCGCCACGGTCACAGATCTGCTCGACGTCGGCTCCGGCACCGGCCGCGACGCGGCTCGCCTCACCGAACTCGGCTACCGGGTGCGGGGAGTCGACATCTCGCCGCGCATGGTCGACTACGCCCGGACACGTTATCCAGCAGTCGATTTCAGTGTCGCCGACGCCCGCGCTCTTCGGGTCGGCGTGCCGGTGGACGTGCTCACCTGCTTGGGCAGCACGCTGCTGCACCTGCACGACACCGCCGACTTGGTCGCGGCGCTCGGGCGTTTCGCGACGTGCCTGCGCACCGGTGGTCTGCTGATCCTCGAGATGCGCAACGGCGCCTTCCTGCTCACCGATCGCGGACGGCGTGAACTGCTCGACGAGGAACTGGTCCGGCAGGTCGACTGGGAAGGGGTGGCCTACACCTCACGGACCGCGCTCACCGTGGACCTGCCCTCGCAATTGCTGCGCAGACAGCGAGTCTGGACGTGGCCGGGCTGTCTCGAGCAAGTCGTTCAGCACACCGCCTGGCGATTGCTGTTCCCACAAGAGCTGCGCCACTTGCTGACCGGTGCGGGCTTCGAGGTACTCGCGCTATTCGATGCGCCCGGCCCGCTGACCACGCCGCGTTGGCCTGCCGACGGTGTGCTCTCCGAGCGGCTCGACGGCGACCGGCTGCACGTGATCGCCCGCCGCATCGACAGGCAGGCGCCGTGATCGCCCCACCGCGGGTCGGTGTCGGCAGCGCGTTCGGCAGCTGCGGCGAGCTGCTGCAAGGCGTGACCGCCGAACACGACCGCGACTTCCTGGTGACCCTGCCCATCGCACGCGGCGCGGTCGCGGTGTTCGAGCCCGACCCCCATCGCCACGTGGTCACCGTGGTGCCCGCGCACAAGACCAAGTCCGGGACCTTGGCCCGCGCGCTGCTCGCGCGCTCGACGGTCCTGCGTGGCGGCGTACTCACCCTGCTCGGCGACCTGCCGGAGGGCAAGGGCCTGGCCAGTTCCACCGCCGACCTGGTCGCCACCGCCCGCGCCGTGGCCGACGCCGAGGGCCGCGAGATCGGCGCCGCCGAGATCGAGGCCGAACTGCGGGGCATCGAACCCTCCGACGGAGTGATGTATCCAGGCGCGGTCGCCTACTACCACCGGGATGTCCGGCTGCTGGCGATGCTCGGCGCGCTGCCGCCGCTGACCATCGTCACCGGCGACGAGGGCGGCCGCGTCGACACCGTGGCCTTCAACCGGCACCGACCGGCGTTCAGCGGCGCCGCCAAACTCGAATACAGCGAGTTGCTCGCCGAACTCACCGTCGCGGTCGCGCGCCGCGACGTGACCGCGATCGGCGCGGTAGCCACCCGCAGCGCGGAACTCAGCACCGTGCTGCGCCCGCGGCCGCATCTCGACGCGACCATCAGCGCGGCCAGAGATCTGGGCGCGGCGGGGGTTGTCGTCGCGCACAGCGGCACCACGACCGGCATTCTGCTGGACGAGGGCGATCCGGACCTTCCAGCGAAGATCGCTGGGGCACAACACGTCTGCGCCCACTTCGCCAGCACGATCATCATCGACCACACCTGGCGACCCGCCCCACCGGACTGGACCGCGCCGCCACGGCACACCGCGGAGGCCGTGAACTCATGATCACGGTGGAAGACGTGGGCTTCTCCTATGGCGGTCAGATCGTGCTCGACGGAGTCGGACTCATCGCCGAACCCGGCGCCACCGTCGGCCTGATCGGCCCCAACGGTTCGGGCAAATCCACGCTGCTACGTCTGCTCTACCGCGCGCTGCGGCCGCGGTCGGGTGTGGTCGCCATCGACGACACTCCGGTGCAGGCGCTTCGCGGCCGCGCGCTGGCCGCGCGACTGGCCGTCGTCGCCCAGGAGCCGCCCGCCGAGACGCCGATCACCGTCGCCGAGACCGTGCTGCTCGGCCGCGCCCCGTGGGCCGGTGCGCTACACGGATACTCCCGGGCCGACCGCATCACCGCCGCCGCCGCGCTCGGTCGCGTCGGCGCGCGTCACCTGGCCGACCGCCCCTACACAGCCCTCTCCGGCGGCGAGCGCCAACGGGTGCTCATCGCCCGAGCGCTGACGCAGCAGGCCGACCACCTGCTGCTCGACGAACCGACCAACCATCTCGACATCGGCTACCAACACGAATTGCTCGGTCTCATACGTGATCTGACCACCACAACCACCCTGGTAGTGCTGCACGATCTGAACCTGGCCGCCCGCTACTGCGACCGCCTGGTGCTGCTGAACCACGGCCTGGTAGCCGCCGCCGGACCGGTCGAGGACGTGCTCACTCCCGACATCCTCGAACCCGTCTACGGGGTCTCCGTCCACATGTCGGCCGCCTTCGGCGCGACTCAGCTGCTGTTCGGCCCCCGCAGAGAAGTGTCGGCCGCCGAGGTACTCGACTCCAGAAAGGCGGCCGTCCGATGACCGCGACTCTGCCCCGCACCGAGGACGCCGACGATCTCGATCACGCCCGCCACCGCGTGACAACCGTGCTGTGGCTCGGCGGGCTCGCCGCCGCGCTGGCCGTGGTGCTGATCGTGGCCACCGGGCTGGGCCCGGTGTGGGTGCCGCCCGGCACCGTCGCGCGCATCATCGGCCACCACACCTTCGGGGTGCCCGCGGTGGCGGACTGGACGCCGGCGCAGGATTCCATCGTCTGGCTGGTGCGCGTACCGCGCGTGCTGCTCGGCGCTATGGTCGGCGCGGCGCTCGCCGTCGCGGGCGCGGTGCTGCAGACCTTGGTCCGCAACGTGCTCGCCGACCCGCATATCCTCGGGGTCACCTCCGGCGCCTCGACCGGTGCGGCGGTGTCCCTGTTGTTCGGAGTGACTGCGGCCACCACTGCGGGCGCGCTGGCGGCCAGTGCGTTCGCCGGTGCGCTGGCCGCGACGGTCCTGCTGTTCGCGATCGCCAGGATCAACGGGCAGATGACCTCACTGCGGCTGCTGCTGGGCGGGGTCACCATCGGCTACCTGTTCTCCGCGGCCACCAGCTTCCTGATCTTCGCCTCCGACAACCAAGAAGGCGCCCGAACGGTGTTGTTCTGGCTGCTCGGTTCGCTCGGATCTGCGGCCTGGTCGTCGGTGGCCACCACGGCGCTGGTCACAGCGGCCGCGGTCGCTGCGTTGCTGCTGCTGGCGGCGCGGTTGGACGTGCTCGCCGCGGGCGACGACACCGCCCGCGCGCTGGGCATGTCACCGGTCCGGCTCCGGATGCTCGCGCTGGGCGTCGTCGCGCTCGCCATCGGCGCGGTCGTCGCGGTCGCGGGAGCGATCGGCTTCGTCGGCCTGATCGTGCCGCACGTCGCACGTCTGTGCGGAGGCGGAACGCACCGTCGGCTGATCCCGCTGTCCGCGGTGCTGGGCGCACTGTTCCTCGTCATCGCCGACGTCGCGGCCCGCGTCGTCTTCGCGCCCCGCGAACTGCCGCTGGGGATCGTCACCGCCGTCGTCGGTGCGCCGCTGCTGCTGGTACTGATCCGCCGATTCCGGCACTCACCCACCTGAAATCCACCCCTTAGGAGAGGAACACCGATCATCGTGTCCATAGGTTTCACCCGACCCGCCCGGCTCGCGCCGTTACCCGTCGCGCTGCTCGCCGCAGTGCTGCTCACCGGCTGCGGCAGCCCTGCACCCGCCACCGTCAAAGCGGCGGAAGGGTTTCCGATGACGATCTCCAGCTGCGGCCGCGACGTCACCTTTACCGCCGCGCCCAAGCGCGTGGTCACCGTCGGCTCCGTCGCGGGTCCACTAATCGCAGCTGCGGGCGCCGCCGACCGCATCGTCACCCGCACCTTCGAAACCGCGCCGTTTCCCGGCCAATACCGCGACGCCCTGAAGAACACCGAAATCACCGCCCCCACCGGCGAACTCGCACGCGAGGAGATCATCAACCGCACCCCCGACCTGGTTGTCAGCTTCGAAGGCGCCGCGGTCACCCCCGACGACCTGGCGCGAGTTGACATTCCGCTGCTGGTCAGCCGCGGCTATTGCCGCGACGCCGCAGGAAGCTACGACGACATCTTCGCCGACATCGAACTCTACGGCCGGTTGTTCGGCACGTCCGCCGCCGCGAACACCGAGGTCACCACCTTGAAGCAGCGAGTCGCGGCCGTGGCCGACCGCCACCGCGCCGACCGGACAGCCCGTCCAGCCGCAGCGCTGATCATCTCCCGCGACGGCGCCAAACTGAGCGCCTACGGCAGCACCAGCACCGTCGCCACTCAGATGCGGATCCTCGGCCTGGACAACGTGTTCGACGACGTCGCCAAACGTAACTTCGACGCGAGCACCGAAACACTCATCCAGCGCGACCCCGAAGTGATCATCCTGCTCACCCAAGGCACCCAAACCCCCGAATCCGCCCGCACAGCCCTGCGTGAGCGACCCGAACTCGCCGGGCTGCACGCGATCCGCGAAAACCGCGTCATCGCCGTCCCTTTCGGCTACACCGGGCCCGGGCCAGTCGCCGTCGAGGGACTCGAAGTGCTCGACCGCGAACTCGGAGCACAGCGTTGAGCGCGCCCGCGTCCACCGGCTACCAGGTCCGCGTGGCCGGTCCCGAAGATGTCCCCGGCGCCCGCAGCGTCATGCTCGACACCTTCTATGACGTGTTCGGCATCGGCTATCTGCCCGAACACCACCACGACGTGATCGACCCCGAAACCGTGTATCTCCGCCACCCACTCAACCGGCTCTGGATCGCCGAACACGACGGTCACATCGTCGCCACCACCGCGATCCGCGCCCAGGGGCCCCGCCACCCACCCCACCCCGCGTGGCTGGCCGAACAGTTCCCCGACCCGAACACCGCACAACTGTTCCGGGTCTACGTCCGACCCGAACACCACCGACGCGGCCTGGCCACACGATTGGTCAGGACGGCGGTCGAATACGTAAGTACCACCCCGGAATTCGACCGGCTGTACCTGCACACCGATGCCAGAACCCCCGGCGCCCTGGACTTCTGGCTCACCTTCGGCCACATCATCCACGACGCCCGCCAACCGCAATTCGGATTCCAAACCGTACATCTGGAGATCCCCCTAACAAGCCACTAGCCAGTAGCCACTTGGCGATTTCACGGCGAATCGGCCTGGAGTCGAGCTCGCTGGCGATGCAGTCTCAGCAGCAAATGGTGTGCCACTCGGACCCGACATCGTCAGCGACAGGCACCCCGAGCCAAGCGACAGCGAGCGGTTTGTGCCGATTTCGATCAGGCAACGTGGCTACAGCACGGTGACGGTTTGGTAGGAGCCGACGCTCTCGTACAGCAACGACACCGACGGCCAACGCCGGCAGTCCTCGGAAAGCTCGTCGATGGAGTGGCGTTGCTGCGCGCGGAAGATGCTGTGCTGCAAGGGATGCGGCTGTGTCCTTCGGGCGCCTTGTAGCGGGTCGAGGAAACAAAGGCGTACCTCGTCGCGGTCGAGCTGTATCCCGATCTCTTCGTGGGTTTCGCGGATGACCGCGTCCACGACATCTTCCCCGTCTTCGAGTTTGCCGCTCGGTAGATTCCTCTGACCGTCTGCGTAGCCGGTGTTGTGTGGCGTAGCGACCGCCGCCGTCTCCCGCCGCCTGGCCTCGGACGGCCGCGCCGTGGCCGTGGTCGACCTGGATGAGCCGGCCGGTAAGCCGGTGACGGCCGGCGCGAGTGCCTCAATAGTCGAGGGCGTGTTCTGGTTGGCAGACATCCATGGGGGAGGGCAGGTAGCGGGCGATGGTGTCCAGGAGCGTGGCGATGTCATCGCTGGTGGGCGTTGCACAGCATAGGACGGGTACGACGTCACCGATGCGGGTGAGGTAGCGGATGCGGTGATTCAACTGGTCGAGCGGGATGTCGCGCGGGGCTGGGGAGGCGTTCGGATCCGAGGGGGCTTGTTCCATGACCGTTTTCACGAGGTTGACGTACCACCGCTGGGCGAGTTCCCACTGACTGCCGTAGAGTTCGGCGGCCAGCGGTTCGAGTGCCCACAGCGGGAGCAGGTCGAGGACGCCTTCGAACGTGGGGTGGGCGCCGAGGGGGATCTGCAGCGTCAGTGGGACCGCGCCGCGGGTGTCGGCGATCGTGCGGACGCAGCGGTCGAAATCCGCTGCGGGGTGGTCGAGTCCGTTGATCAGGCACAGGCGGGCGACCTGGTAGTCGTCGGCGACCCGGAACATCGTCTCGAGGTGTGGGGTGGGGTTTGCGGTGGCGTTCATGACCGCGATCACGCCGTCGGCTACGCGGATGGACCGCTCGAGATCCGCGATGGGCGCATGGCTGGTCAGCGCGGTGATGCGGATCGCGTGCTCGACGCGGCCCGTCGTCCAATCGACCGTGGTCCGGGTGCCGGAGCCGGGCTGTCCGGAGCGGCGGCGGATGAGGTGGGCCACTCGGGTGGTCTCGTCGGGGTCGCCGATGATGGTGACGTTGCGGATTGTCTGTGGATCAATGGCTTTGGTGCCCATCGCGCTGTGGTACTCCAGATCGACTCGAGGTGTCGGGACGTCCTCGATCCAGACTGACCGTACCTCCGCCCGCGGATCGCTGGAGCGGAATTCGGCCCCAAAGTAGAACGTGTTCCTATACCGTCGGGCTGTGCAGAAAGAACAACGGCCCGCCGTGGCAGACTGGTTCACTGCGGACGACGGCGTGGTGCGTCTGAAGGGAAGTCGCTGCAAGGATTGCGCCACACCGTATTTCCCGCGGAACACGCTGGCCTGCCGGAATCCGCAGTGTTCCGGTCCGAGGGATGGCTCCGAGCTCGTCGAGCATCTGTTTTCCAGACGTGGGCGGATCTGGTCGTATGCCGACGCCCGGTACAAACCTCCGGCGCCCTATGTCTCGCCCGATCCGTTCGAGCCGTATGTCGTTGCGGCAGTGGAGCTCGAGGCCGAGCAGATGGTGATTCTCGGGCAGGTCGTGCGCGGCCTCACGGTGGACGACCTGGCTGTCGGCATGCCTGTCGAATTGACTCTCGGCATGTTGTACGCCGACGCGGAAGCCGAGTACACGGTGTGGATGTGGAGGCCGGTCAATGACTGACACGAATGATCGCGACGTCGCCGTCCTCGGTGCCGGCATGCACCAGTGGGGCAAGTGGGGACGCAATTTCGTCGAATACGGGCTGGTCGCAGCCCGCGCGGCGCTGGCCGATGCCGGGGTGAACCACCTCGACGTCGGCTATATCGCCGGCGCGGACACCATCCGCAACGGATACCCCGGTTTCGTCTCGGGCGCGACTTTCGCTCAGGCGCTGGGTTGGTCGGGTGCGCGGATCTCGAGCAGCTATGCCGCCTGCGCCTCCGGTGCGCAGGCCATCGCCAACGCACGCGCCCAGATCCTGGCGGGGTTGTGCGACGTGGCGCTGGTGGTGGGCGCGGATGCCGCCCCCAAGGGCTTCTTCCAGCCGGTCGGCGGTGAACGCCGCGATGACCCGGACTGGTTGCGTTTCCACCTGCTCGGCGCCACCAATCCCATCTATTTCGCGCTGTATGCCCGCCGCCGGATCGCGCTGCACGGTGCCACGCTCGACGATTTCGCCGCAGTCAAGGTCAAGAACGCCAGGCACGGCCTGAACAACCCGTACGCCCGCTATCGCAAGGAGGTTTCGGTCGAGGAAGTCGCCGCCTCGGCGATCGTCTCGGACCCGTTGCGGCTGCTCGACATCTGCGCGACCAGCGACGGCGGGGCAGCACTGGTGCTGACGTCGATGGAGTACGCGCGTCGGCACGGCGTCGCCGACCCGGTCCGCATCCGGGCGCTGTCGACGGTCACACCAACGTTCCCGAAAACCGTTCTCGACCTCCCGGATTTCGCGACGGACTCCGCTGTGGCCGTCGAGGCACCGCCCCGTCCGTTCCGTTCCGAACTCGCGCACGCCGCATACGAGGAGGCCGGGCTCGGTCCCGCCGACCTGTCGCTCGCGGAGGTCTACGACCTGTCCACCGCGCTGGAGCTGGACTGGTACGAGGACATCGGGCTCTGCGAGACGGGCGGTGCGGAGGAACTGTTGCGCAGCGGCGCAACAACATTGGGCGGACGCGTGCCGGTGAACCCCTCCGGCGGCCTGGCCTGTTTCGGTGAGGCGATTCCCGCACAGGCCATCGCCCAGATCTGCGAGCTCACGTGGCAGCTGCGCGGCCAAGCCCACGGCCGCCAGGTGGACAACGCCCGCGCGGGTATCGCGGTGAACCAGGGCCTCTTCGGCCACGGCTCGGCCATCATCGCCACACGCTGACATCGCGGGTCTTTCCGAGTCACTCTCCGAAACCCGGGCCATGCCCGGGTTTCGTGGTCCAGGTCGATCGAGGCTGCTGCGGTTGATGCGTCCGTGATAGTCCCGGCGGGCATGGTGGTCCGCAGGCGTTTTGGACGAAGTTCAGCGATTCGGTGGCGCTGCGGGGCAGGAATCGTCGTGCGCCAGGAACGCATGAAGGAACGGATACTCAACGTACTTGTCGCCACGGCGGGTGTGGCGCCACACGGTGATCGCCGGGCACGGCACTCACGTCGACTATTCGGTGATCCCGGCCGCGACATTCACCCACCCGGAGATCGCGAGCGTCGGTCTCACCGAAGACGCCGCCCGCGCTGCCGGTCATGAGGTGATCACCGCCAAGTTCCCGTTCGCGGCACTCGGCCCGGGCCAAGACCTTCGGCGAGACGAGGGATTCGTCACATCGCGGCGCTGTGGCGGCTGCCGGTGGTGTTCCTGGTGATAGACAACCAGACAGGTATGGGCACCACGGTCGAGAAGTCCTCGGCCGAACCGGATCTGTGGAAGCGCGCCGCCGCCTACCGCATGCGTGGTGAGGGGGTGGACGGAACCGATGTGCTGGCCGTGCGTGACCTTGCGGGTGAGCTCATCGAAGGCGCCCGTCAGGAAGGCAAACCAGCACTGCCGGCGCTGGTTTGACACCGAAGCTGGTCCCGAACCCGTGACGGTTCAGCCCGGCACTCTGCCACGGCTCGGTCCCACCCGGAATGTGGGCGAAACGCCGGACAGAACTTGTTGAACACCAACGAGTTGTGTGCCGCCATCCGGCGGGACGCGGGGGCTACTTGCGGGAGACGAACCGCGCCACTACGTCACCAGCGGCGACATGCAGATGAAGGTGCCGGTTGTGTTGTTCGCTGCCGAGCGTGGTCAGAACCTGACAGCCGCCGTGCTCATCGACAACGCGCTGCGCGACATCCTGGACGACCGACAGCAGATGAGCCCCGAGCGCCGGATCCAGCTCCAGCAACGACCGGACATGACGTTTTGGTACCACGATCACATGCTCGGTTCCGAAACCCTTGAATCGGCGGCCGGAAGGCCAGCACGTGATCTGTCTCGACCACGACATCGACATCGGCTACACGGGGAATGACCTCATCGCAATACCAATCCGGTTCCGCCATAGCAGCAACCCTACGGGCGCGCCAACTCGCACCTGCACAACCTGACTCGATCACAACACCGACACGCCGCCCGGTTTTGGGCACAAATTGTTCTCTGGATTAGCCGGTCATTTGTCGCCGGGCGCTGGCCACTCGTCAGGCGATTGGCCGGTCGCATGAAGATGGTGCGTCGGCCGACCTGCACGGCGTGGTCGGCGAACCTCGTGATATAGACGGTCCATCATGTCGTCGTCGCCGTCGAGCTGGGCGGCGACGTCGGGATCACCAGAGTCCAGCACCCCGGCGGCGGTGGTGGCCATGGCGATCGCGGCCGCACCCATGCGGGCAACGATCGGCTGGACCGATTCCGGGACCGCATCCGCGGGGTGGCGGCGGCGCCCGATGTTGGCGATGTGTTCGGACAACGCGCCCATTCGAGCGAGGTCGCCGGAGAGCTGGATGCGGTGACTACCCGCCGCAGTTCGCAGGCGACCGGGGCCTGCAACGCCAGCAGTGTCACGGCAGCGTGTTCGCAGTCATCGCGCATGGTGTCGAGTTCTCGGCAGATGTCGATGGCCTGCTCGGCCAATTCCACGTCCGCGCGCAGCAACGCGTTCGTGGCGGTCGCCACGGCGGCGCGGTCGCGCAGACACACGACCCGCAGTTGGGCGGCAAGCTGGTCGAGGTTTTCGTGGAAGCGAGTCCGCATCCCTTCAACCTGCGCCTCTCTCAGCGAGCACCGCATGCGCCGGATGCAGGCTGTTGTGTCAGGTCTTATTCCGGTCAATAGATGACGGGCCCGATATCGGTGGCCACCTAGTCGGATGACTTGGGTGGCTATATCGGTGATCTATGGCGTCGCCGATCGGCGAATTTCGACGGCGGCCGAGGGCGACTGGATGTCGTATCGGCGAACTCTAGCGTCACGATCCTGCTTGACATCCGCGGCACGCAATGGCGGACCGCGCACAGCGGCAATAGCGCACGGTTGCCGAGTACCGCTACCGAAGGTCCTTCTGTCCGGCATCCACGAACCTGACATTGAGATCGTCCAGTTCTTTGAGGAGCGCATGGACCGCGGTCAGCAGCTTGTCCTCGGCTCGTTCCCATCCTGCCTCGTCCGGCGCTCCTGTGGCGGGATAGCGGGGCCACAGCGTGGTGAACGGCGACAGGCGCTCGCTGGTGAAGCGGCTCAAGGGCTCGATGAACCCCCTGCGACACCTCGCACGTCATCGCTTCCGACCATCATGACGAGGTTCTGCTGAGCAAGGAACTTCACTGTTGTCTGGCCGAAGGTGACGATCGCGTCGTGAACCGCGCCCCTGCTGTAGTGCGCGCTCAGCTGACTGGCGATGTTCCCGAGCTGAGCTGCCAGCTCGAACAACGCCGTTGAGTAGTCGGTGTAGATCTTCTGACGATCGGTTCGAAGTGCTTGGACCACCGCCAGCCGATCGCTCCGGTTCGACTGGTTGATGCTGACATACACTGCGGAACCGGCCGAGACTTAGCTCGAGACGATGGCCGCGACGAGGGCTGTGATGAGCGCGTATTGTCCGCTCCGGCTGGCAACCTCCATCTCGCACCGCTGAAGTTCATGACTAGCTGTCATCGGCACGAGCGCGCGTTCAGCGGACACACTCAATCGCCGAGACA
>NZ_BDCF01000057.1 GCF_001613365.1 Nocardia xishanensis NBRC 101358 | reverse complement strand
CACCGCGCGTTGCTCGGCTGCCGCGCCTGCCCGCGCCGCGGCGATGCCGGAGCGCTTGGCCTGCACCTTCTTGGTGTGCGCCGCCACCGGGCCCCAGCGCTCCTTGATCGAGACCAGCAGCGGGGTGGCGAAGAAGATCGACGAATAGGTGCCGACCAGCAGGCCGACCAGCTGCACCAGCGCCAGGTCCTTCAGGGTGCCGACGCCGAGCATCCACACCGCGATCACCATCAGGCCGACGATGGGCAGGATGCCGATGAGCGCGGTGTTGATCGACCGCATCAGCGTCTGGTTGATCGCCAGGTTGGCCTGTTCGCCGTAGGTGCGGCGGCTCAGGTGCAGGATGCCCCTGGTGTTCTCCTCGACCTTGTCGAACACGACGACCGAGTCGTAGAGCGAGAAGCCGAGAATCGTCAGGATGCCGATGACGGTCGCCGGCGTGACCTCGAAACCGATCAGCGAGTACACGCCCGCGGTGACCAGCACGTCGAATACCAGCGCGGCCAGCGCGGCGATCGCCATGTCGCGTTCGAAGCGGACGGCGATGTAGATCGAGACGATCACCAGGAACACAGCGAGCGCCCGCAGGGCCTTCTCGGTGATCTGGCTGCCCCAGGTCTCGCTGACGTCGGAGGTGCTGATCGCGGCGCGGCTCGGGTTGCCGCTCTTGTCCTTCGGCTTGAACTCCGCGAACAGGGCTGAGTTGAGCTTGTCGATCTGCTGGACGTTCAACGCCTCGGAGCGGATCAGCATCGTCGCGCTCGACCCGGTGCCGACGGTCTGCACGGAGACCGGGTCGGTGCCGATCGCGTCCCGATACACCTCCTCCACCTGGGAGGTGGTGGCGTCGCCCGCCGGGAACTGGACGCGCGAGCCGCCCTCGAAGTCGATGCCGAAGTTGAACCCGCGAAACACGATGCTGCCCAACGAGATCAGCACGATGACGGCGGTGATCCCGTACCACATCCGCCTGCGGCCGATGACGTCGATCGCGCCGGTTCCGGTGTAGAGCCGGTTGAAGAAGCCGTGCTTCGGCGCGTTCGGGCCGGGGACGAAATCGTCGAACGGCCGCTCGGCGTCCTTGCGCAGCGAGGGGCTGGTCTGGCTGTTGGTCATCGCGTCCTCACGCCTTCTGCGACTGCGGCTTCTGCGGCCCGGCGCTCACGCGCGACCTCTTGGATCGCGCCGAGCCCGTTGACCGACGGTTTCGACCAGAACGCGCTCCGCGAGGCCAGCAGCACCAGCGGCGCCGTGACCAGGAACACGACCACCACGTCGAGCACGGTGGTCAGGCCGAGCGTGAAGGCGAAGCCCTTGACCTGCCCTGCCGCGAGCCAGTACAGCACCGCGGCGGCGATGAAGCTCACCGCGTTACCGGACAGGATGGTGCGGCGGGCCCGCTGCCAGCCGCGCGGCACGGCCGAACGGAAGCTGCGGCCCTCGCGCATCTCGTCCTTGATGCGTTCGAAGAACACGACGAACGAGTCGGCGGTCATGCCGATACCGATGATCAGACCGGCGATGCCCGCCAGGTCGAGGGTGAAGCCGATCCATCGCCCGAGCAGCACCATGATCCCGTACACGGCGAAGCCGGACGCGATCAGCGACAGACCCGTCAGGAACCCGAGCATGCGGTAGTAGGCGAGGCAGTAGAGCAGCACCACGACCAAGCCGATCGCGCCCGCGATCAGGCCGGCGCGCAGCGAGGAGAGGCCAAGGGTCGCCGAGACTGTCTCGGCCTCCGAGGTCTGGAACGACAGCGGCAGCGAACCGTACTTCAGCGTGTTCGCCAGTTCCTTGGCGGACTTGGCGGTGAAGGAGCCGGAGATCTGGGTGGTGCCGCCGAGCTGCGGACCCGCCTGCACCTGCGGCGCGCTGAACACCTTGGAATCCAGGGTGAACGCGACGCGCTTGTAGAGGTACTCGCGGGTGAGGTCCGCCCAAGCGTCGCTGCCGGTCGACTTGAACTTCAGGTCGACCACCCAGCGCGACTGCTGCTGATCGAGGTTGGCGATCGCGTTGTCGATCTCCTGGCCGTCGATGCGGCTCTTGTCCAGCAGGAAGACCTCGGTGCCGTCCTGCGAGCAGGTGACCAGCGGCAGGTTCGGGTCGTCGTTGCCCGCGAGCGGGTCCGGCTTGGTGCAGTCGAGCGCGAGCATCGCCGCCTGCTGGGTGGCCTGGTCGGTGCTCTGCCTGGTCGCCTTGGCCGCGGCGATCTCGCGCTGCGTCTCTTCCTGCTGAGTCTGGTTCGGGTCAGCGGGCTGAGTGGGCGCCTGGGCTGGGAAGACCCGCTGCTGCGGCGCGGGCGCCTCCTCGACGAGCGCTTCCGGTGCGGGCGCCCCGGGAGCGGCAGCCTCGGGAGCGGCAGCCTCGGGAGCGGGAGCCTCGGCCGGAGCGGGCACGGGGGCGGGCTGTCCGGCGTCCGGCGCGGGCTGCTGCGCGGGCGGCACCTGCGGCACGGTCGCACCCTTGGGCACAGCCTGCAGCACCGGACGGATGTAGAGCTTGGCGGTGGTGGCGAGCGCGCGCGCCTGCTGGCCGTCGTCGCCCGGCACCGTGATCACGATGTTGTCGCCCTCGATGGCCACCTCGGAGCCGGAGACGCCGAGACCGTTGACGCGGTTCTCGATGATCTCCTGCGCCTTGTGCAGGCTGTCCTGGCTCGGCTTGCTGCCGTCCGGCGTGCGGGCGGTCAGCGTGACCCGCGTGCCGCCCTGCAGATCGATGCCGAGCTTGGGGGTCGGGGCCTTGTCACCGGTGAAGAACACCAACGCATAGATCACGGCCAGCAGCGCGGCGTAGACGCCGAGCAACCTGAGCGGATGCGCCGATCCCTGAGAAGGTGGCACAGTTCGTATCTCCTAGGCGGGAAGTCGAGGGTGGATCAGGCGCGCACACGAGTGTGCCGCCGGGCGCGGGCACGTCCGGCGCGCGGTCGTGGCGCAGCCGACGTCAGTCCTTGGTCAGCCGGGTCTCGGTCTGCTCGGGCGATTCCTCGGCGGGCACCGCCGGGGTCTCGTCGGTACCGGTCTCGTCGGCGGTCGCCTCGTCGACGGTACGGACCTCACGGATGGCCTGCCGCAACCAGGTGGTCACGACGTCCTCCGCGATCTCCAGGTCGACCGTCTCGTCGTCGAGGTCGACAACGGTGCCCCACAGACCCGACGTGGTGATCACCGCGTCGCCGATCTTCAGGTCTTCCTGCATGGCCGTGACCTTCTCGGCCTCCCGCTTCTGGCGGCGGATACCGAGGAACATCGGCACGAGCAGGGCTACCAGTAGCAGCGGAAACAGAAAATCCATCGTCGAAGTCAGTCCCTGTCTTGTGGGTGGGATGGACATGTACGCACACAGTCTGCCAGCTGTTGTCGGCACTGCCACACCCGCACACCCTTGACGTGCGCCACTCGAGCCGACTCGTGCGGCCGGGGGCACGTCGAATGGCGTCCCCCAGCCCGGTCGGCGCGGCGGAAAAACGTTGTCATCCGGCCGAAAAGAAGCCCCGCGACCGGGCGTTTCCCGGTCGCGGGGAGGTTGGTCGCGATCAGGCGGGCACGCCGTAGACGTAGTCGTCGAGCGGGAAGCTCACCGCCTGACGGTGCGTGCTGACGGTGCTGTTCGGACGCAGCAGCGCGGCCTCGCCGTGCTGGTTGAAGTAGTAGCTGCGCGCCGTCGCGCAGTCGCCGCCGTAGAACACCGAGGCGCCCAGCTTGTCGGTGACGGTGTCCAGGAAGCGGGCGTTGGCCGCCTCGGTCACCTCGAAGGTGGTCTCGCCGCGGCGGAACAGCTCGCCGAACAGCCTGCCCATGTGCTTCATCTGGGCCTCGATGGTGGTGAAGTAGGACAGACCGCTGTAGGAGTACGGGCTGTTCAGACTCAGGAAGTTCGGGAACTTCGGCACCGTGATGCCCTCGTAGGCCTGGAAACGGTTGTCCCGCCAGAACTTTCCGAGATTCGCCCCGTCGCGGCCGATGATCTCCACGGCAGGGAAGTTCACGTCCCACAGGTTGAAGCCGGTGGCGAGGATCAGCGTGTCGATCTCGGTCTTGTGCCCGTCGGCGGTGATGATGCCGTCGGCCTCGACGTGGTCGATCGAGCTCGTCTCGAGCCGCACGTGCGGCTGATTGAACGTCTTGAAGTAGTGGTTGGAGAAGGTGGGGCGCTTGCAGCCGAAGTCGTAGTGCGGGGTGAGCTGCTCGCGGGTCCGCTTGTCGCGCACCTGTGCGCGCAGGTGCGCCTTGGCCAGCAGCCCCGCGCCCTTGTTCATCGCCTTGGCCTGCTTGAAGTGCAGCACGCCGACCACCATGAGCGCCTCGAGCATCGAGGTGTTGACCAGGCGCGCGGCCTTCTGGGTCGCGGGCACCCTGGCGAACAACTTCTGCACCGGCGCCGGGATCGGCGCGTCGACCTTGGGCACCACCCAGATCGGGGTGCGCTGGAAGACGGTGAGCGCGGCGGCCTTCTTGGCCACCTCGGGCACCAGCTGGACGGCGGTGGCGCCCGTTCCGATGATCGCGGCGCGGCGACCGGTCAGGTCGAAGTCGTCCTCCCACGCGGTGGTGTGGATGATCTTGCCCGCGAAGGACTCGATGCCGGGGAACGGCGGCGTGTAGGGCTGGGAGAGGAATCCCGTCGCGGTGAGGAGGTAACGGCCCGTGACGGTTTCGCCGCTCGCGAGGGAGACCACCCAGTGCTGATTCTCTTCGTCCCAGCGCGCGCCGTCCACCACGGCGCCGAAGCGCATCCTGCGGCGCAGGCCGTACTTGTCGGCGACGTGCTCGGCGTACTTCTTCAGCTCCTTGCCGGGGGCGAACAACCGCGACCAGTAGGGGTTGGGCTCGAAGGAATACGAGTAGGTCACCGACGCGATGTCGACCGCGAGGCCCGGGTAGTGGTTGACGTGCCAGGTGCCGCCGAGATCGTTCTCCCGCTCCAGGATCACGTAATTGCTCAGACCCAGCCGGTCGAGCTCGATGCCCGCCCCCATGCCACCGAATCCCGCACCGACCACGACGGCGTCGTACTGAGGCGCCACGTCGAACCTCCAGAAATGTGAATCAGTTGTCACGGAATGACACATCATTCCGTTTGTGACGACAGTATCATTGCCAGGATGACGAAGCCATCCACCCGTGCGCCCCGGCCTGCCGCCGGAAACGCGCTGCAGCGACGCAAGGCCGAATTGCGGCAGGAGATCATCGACACGGCGTTCGTCTGCTTCGCCGAGAAGGGCTATCACGCCACCGGCATCGCCGATATCGCAGGCGAACTCGGCATCGGCCACGGCACCTTCTACCGCTACTTCGCCAACAAGCGCGACATCATCGATCACGTAATCGATGACCTGTCCGCCCGCATCATCGACGCGCTCGGCACCCAGAACGCCCCGGACGCGGCGGGTTCACTCGACGAGTACCGCGCCCAGCTGGAGCGCATCGGAACAGCGCTGTCGCGGATCCTGCTCGAGGAACGGCGCATCCCGCAGCTGCTGCTGTTCCACGCCACCGGCATCGACGACGAACTCACCGCTCGGCTCTACGGCCTGCTCGACACGGCGGACGCGCTCACCGCGGGCTACCTGGAACACGGCGTCGAGCGGGGATACCTGCGCGCCGACCTGGACACCGCCAATACCGCGCGGGCGGTGACGGGCATGCTGCTCGCAGGCGTCATCCACGGCATGCGCGATCCAGAGGAAGCGGCCATCGACGGCTTGAACCAGGCGGTCCGGCGGCTGCTCATCGACGGCGTGCGCAAGGACTGACGACCGCCCGTGCGAAACGCCTCCGCCGACTACAGTGTGGGTGCACAAAGTCAGTGGTTCGCATGGGGGCGTTCGTGTTTGCAAGATACGGGTCGGGACGAGACCGCGCAGTACGAAATATCCGTATTCGTGCGGATCCGGTCGGTGACCCTGACACAATGTCGCGGATGATGACCCCCGACGACGTGAGCCGAATCCATTTCGCCATGCCTTCGGTCGGTCATCGTGGCTATCACGCCGACGAGGTCGACGCCTTCATGGAATTGGTCGCCGCCACCCTCGACGGTCACGGCGCGCTCACCGCCGACGACATCCGCCACGTCGTCTTCGGCACGCCCCGTTTCGGCGGGCGCGGCTACCAGGCCGATCAGGTGGACGAGTTCCTCGACCGGGTGCGCGCCGAGCTCGAACACCGGCAGAACGGCACGCGGCCGCTGCCCGCGGGCGGCACCGGCGCAGGCCCCGGCCCCGCTCCCCTGCTCACTCCCGACGACGTGCACCGCATGCGGTTCACCCAGTCCCCTGTCGGCCGCCGCGGCTACCACGAGGAGGAGGTGGACGCCTTCCTGGATCTGGTGGCGGCCACCTTGGCGCACGGCGGGCCGGGCTGCCTCACGGTCGGTGACGTGCGCGCGGTCCGCTTCACCGAGGCGCGCCTGGGCACCCGCGGCTACCAGCGTGACGAGGTCGACGCCTTCCTCGACCTGGTGGTCACCGCGCTCGAGAAGGCGCACCACTGACGCTCGGGCCGAATCAGCCCTGGATGCTGTGCAATTCGGCCTCGCGCAGGTCGTCCGGGAAGACGAACCTGCGCAGCGCCCAGAAGCGGAAGGCCATGGCGAGCAGCACGCCGAGGATCTGACCGGTGATGAAGTTGGCCACGGCCTGGGTCACCGGCCCGACGTGCGGCACCCGCAGATCCAGCACGTACAGCGAAATCGCCTGCGGGATCATCGTGACGCCGATGCCGAGCGCGCTCACCGCGAAGAACAGCGCGGCCTCGTGATGGCGCTGACGCCCGCCCCTGGTGCGAAAAGACCACTCGCGGTTCAGGATGTAGGACGCGATGGTGGCGATCAGCACACCGAGCAGGCGGGCGGTGAGCGGCTTATCGCCTAGCACCGTCAGTTTGGTGGCGTACACGACGCCCGTGTCGATGAACCACGTGATGGCGCCGACCGTCGCGAATTTCAGCAGTTCCCGGTGCTCGATCGCCTTGCTGCGATACGGCTCGGGGATGCGGTCGAGCACGGATTGAACCACCGTCATGTCCCGACTCTATCGGTGCGGATCCGAGCACGCCGGTCGCGCGGCTCCCGGTATCGGCGGGACAGCGCGTTCACGGGATGTCCGCCGCCCCAGCCGGGGGCGCCGATCAGTCGAAAAGGTCCAGGGTCGGATGCGGTTCCCTGCCACGGACTTCGATCGAGCCGAACACCAGATCGGGCGGTGGCACCAAGCCGAGATGCTCCCACGCCGCGGCCGTCGCGACGCGCCCGCGCGGCGTCCGCGCCACCATGCCCGCGCGCACCAGGAAGGGTTCGCAGACCTCCTCGACGGTGGCCGCCTCCTCGCCCACCGCGACCGCGAGGGTCGAGACGCCCACCGGACCGCCGTTGAAGCTGCGGACCAGCGCGCCGAGGACCGCACGGTCCAGACGGTCCAGGCCGAGGGAATCCACGTCGTAGACCTCGAGCGCGGCCCGCGCGATGGGACGGGTGATCAGCCCGTCGGCGCGCACCTCGGCGTAATCGCGGACCCGGCGCAACAACCGGTTCGCGATGCGCGGCGTGCCGCGGGACCGGCCCGCGATCTCGGCGGCCGCGTCGGTCTCGATGCCGACGCCGAGGATGTGCGCCGAGCGCAGCAGGATCCGCAGCAGCTCGTCGGGCTCGTAGAAGTCCATGTGACCGGTGAAGCCGAAGCGATCGCGCAGCGGGCCGGTCAGCGCGCCCGAGCGGGTGGTCGCCCCGACCAGGGTGAAGGGGGCGATGTCGAGCGGGATCGAGGTCGCGCCCGGCCCCTTGCCGACCACCACGTCGACGCGGAAGTCCTCCATGGCGAGGTAGAGCATCTCCTCCGCGGGGCGCGCGATGCGGTGGATCTCGTCGATGAACAGCACGTCGCCCTCGACCAGATTGCTGAGCATGGCGGCCAGATCGCCCGCCCGCTCCAGCGCAGGGCCAGAGGTGATGCGCAGCGCGGTGCCGAGCTCGGCGGCGATGATCATCGCCATGCTGGTCTTGCCGAGGCCCGGTGGCCCCGACAGCAGCACATGGTCGGGAGTGCCGCCGCGCTGTTTGGCGCCGCGCAGCACCAGGGCGAGCTGTTCGCGGACCCGCGGCTGGCCGATGAAGTCGTCGAGCGACTTCGGACGCAGGCTCGCCTCGATCTCGCCGTCGGACTTCAGATAGCTTGCGCTGACCGGGGATTCGGCCGCGCCGGTGTCGTCGTAGTCCATCGTGGCCTATCGGTTCTTGCCGAGCAGCGACAGCGCGGCCCGCAACGCGGTGGAGGTGTCGGCGGCGGGCTGGTCGGCAAGGACGGTGTCCACCGCCTGTTCGGCCTGCTTGACCGGGAAACCCAGCCCGGTCAGCGCTTCGACGACCTGCTCGCGCACGGGGGTGATCACCGGAGCGGGCGCGCTGCCGGGCGGGCCCGCCTGCACCGGAACGAGATTCACCTTGTCGCGCAGTTCCACCACCATGCGCTCGGCGCCGCGCTTGCCGATGCCGGGCACCCTGGTGAGCGCCGCGACATTGCTCTCGGCCAGCGCCTTGCGCAGCGCCTCCGGCTCGAGCACCGCGAGCACGGCCATGGCCAGGCGCGGGCCGACGCCGGAGACCGTCTGCAGCAGACCGAACAGGTCGCGCGCCTCGGTGTCGGCGAAGCCGTACAGCGTCATCGAGTCCTCGCGCACGATCATCGCCGTGTAGAGGCGGGTTTCCGCGCCGCGAGTCAGCGCGGCCAGCGTCGAGGGGGTCGCGTTGAGCCGGTAGCCGACGCCCGCCGCCTCGACCACCGCGTGGTCGAGCGCGATCTCCAGCACCTCGCCGCGTACCGACGCGATCACCCGCGCACCGCCTTCCGTTGTTCCGCCAGTCGTTCGGTGTAGCGCCGCCGCGCCTCGGCCGCCTTTGCCTCGGCCGCGGCCATCCGCTCCAGCAGCGGCGCCCGCCAACAATGACAGATCGCCAACGCCAGCGCATCCGCCGCGTCCGCCGGTTTGGGCGCGACCTGGAGGCCGAGGATGCGGGTGACCATCGCGGTCACCTGCGCCTTGTCCGCGGTGCCGTTGCCGGTGACCGCGGCCTTCACCTCGCTCGGCGTGTGGAAGGCCACCGGGATCCCGCGCCGCGCGGCCGCCAAGGCGATCACGCCGCCCGCCTGGGCGGTGCCCATCGCGGTGCGCACGTTGTGCTGGGCGAACACCCGCTCGATCGCCACCGCCGCGGGACGGTGGGTGTCCATCCACTCCTCGGCGGCGTCGGCGACGCGCATCAGCCGCTGCGCCAGCTCCATGTCCGCGGGGGTGCGCACCACATCGACGTCGAGCGCGGTGACTTTCCGGCCGAGCCCACCCTCCACGATGCTGAGGCCGCACCGGGTGAGCCCCGGGTCGACGCCCATCACCCGCACGAATTCCCCTCTCCCAGACACGAACAACTGTTCGAGAGTCTAACGGAGCGGGGTGCTCCCGGTCACCAGCGACACGGTCCGCGACCCCGTGGACCTAGGCCCGCGCGGCGAAGGCCGTGTAGGCGCGTTCGTCGAAGAGCACGAAGCGCACGGTCCACACCGCGGTCTCGGTCGCGCGCACGGTTTCGACCGCGATGCGCGCGCCGTCTTCGATCGGCCAGCCGTAGATGCCGGTGGAGATGGCGGGGAACGCGACGGTGCGGGCTCCGAGTTCGTCGGCGACCCGAAGGGATTCGCGGTAACAGGAGGCCAGCAGCTCGGAACGGTCCTCACCGGCCGACCAGACCGGGCCGACGGTGTGCACGACCCAGCGGGCGGGCAACCGACCGGCGGTCGTCGCCACCGCTTTGCCGGTGGGCAGGCCCTTGCCGTAGTGCGACGCGCGCAGGTCGCGGCACGCGGCCAAGATGTCGGGACCGCCCTTGCGATGAATGGCGCCGTCGACCCCGCCACCGCCGAGCAACGAGGAGTTGGCCGCGTTGACCACCGCGTCGACCGCCTGCTCGGTGATGTCGCCGCGCACGAACTCGAGGAAGACCATACGGAGGATTCTCCCGCGCCCCGCGGTCCCGCGAAAATGCCGAGGCCGCGGCGCTCTCGGAACTACCATCGGTTGATGAGCAACGGTGCGAAAGCCATCCTCGAAGGCGGCCCAGCGGACTTGCCGGAGCGGATCGTTCCCATCACCCCGCCGGGGATCGAGCTCAAAATCCCCTTCAAGGGCGGTTACGAACACTTCAAGGTCACCCAGCGGCAGGCCGACACCGAGTCGGGTCCCCTGACCGTCTACGAGTGGTGTGACCGCACGAAAGTGGCCGAATAACCCCCGGGGTGAATCCTGTGGGCGAACCGGATCGGGTCGCCCGTAGGTGTCTTACGGTCACCTTCGGCGCGTCGGTCTCGGTACCCGGCGTGCCCCCTCGATCGATGCTCGGCCCCGGTCCGGCCCCATCACCGCGCACCCGCCGGGAGCGCAGGCCGAACGACAGCGCCACGAAGAAGAACTTCGCATGACGACGCGATCGACCGGACGCTGCCGATCCGGACAAGACGGCGAGCCCCGGCCGCATCGTGGCCGGGGCTCGCCGTAGTGCCGAATCGTCGGCCGGGCCGAGCTCGGTCGTCGAGTCTGGGCTCGGTCGTCCGACCGCTCGGTCGTCCGACCGCTCAGTCGTCGAGCTGCGCGAGGACCTCGTCGGAGACGTCCACGTTGGTGTAGACGTTCTGCACGTCGTCGCTGTCCTCGAGCGCGTCGACCAGCTTGAACACCTTACGCGCTCCCTCGGCGTCGACCGCGACCGACACCGACGGCTGGAAGCCGGACTCGGCGGAGTCGTAGTCGATGCCGGCCGCCTGCAGCGCCTTGCGCACGTCGATCAGATCGCTCGGGTCGCTGATGACCTCGAACGACTCGCCGAGGTCGTTGACCTCCTCGGCCCCCGCGTCCAGCACGGCCATCAGCACGTCGTCCTCGGAGAGACCGTTCTTCTCCAGGGTGATGACGCCCTTGCGGTGGAACAGGTAGGCCACCGAGCCCGGGTCGGCCATGTTGCCGCCGTTGCGGGTCATCGCGACGCGCACCTCGCCCGCGGCGCGGTTGCGGTTGTCGGTGAGGCACTCGACGAGCACCGCGACGCCGTTGGGGCCGTAGCCCTCGTACATGATGGTCTGCCAGTCGGCGCCGCCCGCTTCTTCACCGCCGCCGCGCTTGCGGGCGCGCTCGATGTTGTCGTTGGGGACCGACGATTTCTTGGCCTTCTGAATGGCGTCGTACAGCGTCGGGTTGCCATCCGGATCACCGCCACCCGTGCGGGCCGCCACCTCGATGTTCTTGATCAGCTTCGCGAAGAGCTTGCCCCGCTTGGCGTCGATCGCGGCCTTCTTGTGCTTGGTGGTGGCCCATTTGGAGTGGCCGCTCATTCCCTACTTCCTTCGGGTCGGTTGACGGACAACTCCACAAGCCTAATAGACGCCGTCCGCCCGGCTTCGGCCCCCATTCCTTCCCGCGACCGGGGCAGGACCCGTGAGTCCCGCCCGGCGCGCCGAGAACTCAGAACGAGACCACGTACGCCTCCGGGAAGAACGCGCCCTGGATGTAGTGCGGCGACGCGTACGCGAAGCCGTTGTCGCCCCATGCGGTGCCCCAGCTGTTGCGGACGATGAAGTGTCCGCTGGGCAGGTAGCCCACGATGGCGACGGCGTGCCCGCCGCGTTCGGTGCCCGCCCGGAATTCCTCCAGGAAACCGCCGTTGTCGGTGGAGCTGTCCCAGGTGTCGTCCACCATGAGGCCCGCGAGGATCGGGCTGCCGCCCGCCAGCACGGTGCGCCACTGGTCGATGTTCTTGCCGACGTTGAAATACGAGGCGATGCGCAGTGTGGCCGCGTGCGCCCAGAAGGTGTTCTCCTGGCCGCGGTACATCTTGGTCTCGATGTGGAACGGCAGATACCGCTCCTCGACCACGCCGTACTTCTTGCAGACCTCGACGGCCGCCTTCAGCTCGGTGCCCGCGCCCTCGATGAAGGTCTCCGGCCGCTGTGAGAACGCGTCGGTCTCCTTGGAGGCCATCCACACGAATCGCGGTGAGACGCGGCGCTCTTCGCTCAATTTGGTCGCGGTCACCAGGTGGTAGCGCATCAGTCCGTCGCCGGTCGCCCAGCCGACGCAGGACCCGGTGTCCTCCTGGTCGCCGATGGTCCACCAGTCGCGGCGCAGGTCCACCGAGGGCGGCAGCGCGGCGACCGCGCCGAGCGCGCCGACGGCCAGTGCGTCGGCGAACGTCCAATCCCCCTCGGTGTCGCGGGACGGGACCAGGTTGAGAATCCGGGACTCGGCAGGCACCGGTCCTTCGTTGCCCGCACGGCGGGCGGGAATGACATCGGTCATGATCGTGCTTCGTTCGTCGGGTGGTGTCGTCACCACGCCCGGGTCGGTCGGGATCGCCCGGATGGAAGCGATGATTCACCGGCGGCAGCGCCGAAACACGAGTACTCGGTTACCCGTTTCACCTGCGCTTTCGGCGCGAGCTACGCAGCGCGGACCAGGTCGACGAACATGCGATGCACCCGCAGGTCACCGGTCACCTCGGGGTGGAACGACGTGGCGAGCACCTTGCCTTGGCGCACCGCGACGACGCGGCCGGCGAACGGACCGGAGGGCACCGTCGCCAGCACTTCGACGTTCTCGCCCGCCCGCTCGACCCACGGCGCGCGAATGAACACCGCGCGCACCGGGCCGTCGTCGAGGCCCACGAAATCGAGATCGGTCTCGAAGGAGTCGACCTGCCGCCCGAAGGCGTTGCGGCGCACCGTCATATCGATGCCGGAAAGATGCTTGGCGTCCGCACGGGTGTCGAGCACCTCCGAGGCCAGCAGGATCATGCCCGCGCAGGAACCGAAGGCGGGCATGCCGTCGCGCAGCCGCGCGCGCAGCGGTTCGAGCAGCTCGAACGCCTCCAGCAGCTTGCTGATCGCGGTCGACTCGCCGCCGGGCAACACCAGGCCGTCCACGGCGGCCAGCTCGGCGGCCCGCCGTACCAGCACCGGCTGCGCGCCGCAGTGCTCGAGCGCCGAGACGTGTTCGCGCACATCACCTTGCAGAGCCAGAACACCGATGGTGGGCCGGGACGACGTCTGCCGCGCCTCCGTTGCGGGTGCGGCGACCGATGCTGCGTTCACCCCGCCGAGCTTACGAGCCCGCGCACTGTGGGCCCGCTCACGGTCGCCGTCGCCCGCCCTCATGTCCGCGGGGTGCGGATCAGTCCTTCCTGGACGACCGCGGCGACCAGCTTGCCCTCGCGGTTGAAGATCTTGCCGCCGGTGAGCGCGCGGCCGAAACCCGCCGAGGGCGAGGACTGGTCGTAGAGCAGCCAGTCGTCGGCGCGGAACGGGCGCAGGAACCACATGGCGTGATCCAGCGACGCGTCCTGGGTCGGCTCGTCGGGGTGGGTGACCTTGGAGGAGCCGAGCAGCGTCATGTCGCTCATGTAGGCCAGCGTGCAGACGTGGAACAGCGGGTCGTCGGGCAGCGGGTGCCGGTAGCGGAACCACACCTGCTGCTGGGAGACCACGCCGTCGCGGCGCGACACCGAGTCCTGCGGCACGGTGCGGATGTCCCAGTGCTCCCATTCGCGCATCGCCCACAGCCGTTCGGGGCTCATCGAGGTCTGCGCGTCGGGCAGGTCGTCCGGCGCCGCCACCTCGGGCATCACGTCCTGGTGCTCCGGGCCCGCGTCGCCGACGTGGAACGAAGCCGACATCGTGAAGATCGCCGCACCGTCCTGCACGCCGGTGACCCGGCGGGTGCAGAAGGACCGGCCGTCGCGGATCCGCTCGACCAGGTACACGGTGGGTTCCTGCGGATTGCCAGGACGCAGGAAGTACCCGTGCAGCGAATGCACCTGGAACCGCGGCTCCACCGTGCGCACGGCCGAAACCAGGGCCTGCCCGGCGACCTGGCCGCCGAAGGTACGAGCCAGCTGGGTCTTCGTGGACGCGCCACGGAAGATGTCCCGCTCCAGGCGTTCGATCTCCAATGCCTCTTCGATTGTCGCCATGCGCTGAGGTTAACCCGCGGCGTCCGATTCTCCCCCTTCGGCCACCGGTCCAGTCGCGCGAGCGGATGCCCGGAATTCGCGGGCCACGCGGGCGATGTCGCGCCGGTCACATCGCCGGGCGCTGTCGCCGTGGCGAACTCCGCTCGAGCGATCGTGGCCGAGCGAAGCATCCCGGCGGCGCGTCTGCTGTGATGGAGCGGTGCCGCAGTTCGTGCCGATCACCCAGGACGGCCTCGCCGATCTGCTCGTCGACCGGGTCTCGGCGCTGCCGGGCCGCCGCCTGATCGCCGTCGACGGGGCCGACGCGGCACAACCCGCGGCGTTCGCGCGGCTCGCCGCCGAACGCCTGCGCGGAACGGGCCGGTCCGCCGAGGTGCTTTCGCTGCACGACTACGTGCGTCCGGCCTCGCTGCGCATGGAGTTCGGCCGCGAAGACGAATACTCCTACCGCACAGCGTGGTTCGACTACGACGCGGTCCGTCGCGAGGTCGTCGGCGCGCTACGCGAGCACGGTCGCTGGCTGCCCGCGCTATGGGACGAGGCCGCCGATCGCTCGGCCCGCGCGGCCGTCCGCGCGGCACCCACCGATCTGGTGCTGTTCCTCGCCGGACCCATGCTCCTCGGCCGCGATCTCGCCTTCGACCTGACGGTGCGCCTCGATCTCAGCGAAGCGGCGCTGCGCCGCCGGACGCCGCGGGAAGAGCACTGGACCATCCCCGCTCTGCTGCACTATGACCGCGAGAATCCGGAGGTGCCAACGTTTTCCGCGCGGTGGGACCACCCCGATCGCCCGGCGCTGAGCCGCTCTTGAACCACCGCAGCCCGTAACCCATTGTGGCGCACGGTGATCAACTGGATTCCCTGCTGCGCCGGGCAGGAAAAAGAACACCCGATCGCAATGCGCGACCGGGTGTCGTCGAGAGGCTACAGATTCGACGTGTTCGACGAGTGGCACACACAGCGGCAGCGGAGCCTCCGCCGCCCCCGACGTTGTGTGCCACTCGTCCGCCGTCACGTGTGCGGCACGATCCGCGTTGCGCGGATCAGCGTTGTCAGGCGCAGGCGGCCGACTGCTGACCGAGGTTGGTCAGCATGCCGCAAGCCCACGCCTTCTGGACCTTCCAGGTGCCGTTCTCGGCGACGAACGGCACGTCCGCCAGGTTCTCCTGGCCGTTGAGCACGATCTTGGCCTTGGCGTTGATAGTGTCGCCGAAGGCGGTCACCTCGGTCACCACGACACTGGCCCCGGTCTGCTGATAGGCCTCCGCCAGCCGGCCGGGCAGCTCCGGATCGGCCTCGGCGCCCTGGATCATCGCCAGCTTCTCCTGGTTCGGCACCGCCGGGTCGAGTGCCCGCTGCAGCTGGGTGTTCAACTGCTCCACGGTCGGCACGGGCGGCACGTTCGCCGCCGCGCCTGCCTTGACGCTGGTGGTGGTGCGGGCCGGCTTGGCGTCCTCGCTCTTGTCGTCGCTGCCGCACGCCGTCATGCTCAGCGCGGCGGCGACGGCCAGGCCTGCGATCGCGACTCTTCCGGTCTTCCGAAGCTTCAACTCTGATCCTTTGCGTTCGAATCGGTCGGCGGCAGCGGCGACCGTGCAGCTCGCCGTGCACCGAAACCTACTCAGCGGCTCTGTGGGAACTCTGAGATCGTGGTGTGGCGGGTCGAAGAGTCGAGATCAGCGCGAACCGAAACGCCCGGCCCCGGGCTGCTGCCTGGGACCGGGCGTGACGAAAAGGGAAGTGCGGCAAGTGCCGCGGGGCTCACCAGCCGCGTTCGGCGAGCCGGTGCGGCTGCGCGATCTCCTCGACGTTGATGCCGACCATGGCCTCGCCGAGACCGCGCGAGACCTTCGCCAGCACGTCCGGGTCGTCGTAGAAGGTGGTGGCCTTGACGATGGCGGCCGCGCGCTGCTCCGGGTTGCCGGACTTGAAGATGCCCGAGCCGACGAACACGCCCTCGGCGCCGAGCTGCATCATCATCGCGGCGTCGGCCGGGGTGGCGATGCCGCCCGCGGTGAACAGCACGACGGGCAGCTTGCCGGTCTCGGCGACCTCGCGGACCAGCTCGTAGGGGGCCTGCAGCTCCTTGGCCGCGACGTAGAGCTCGTCGGCGGGCAGCGCGGCGAGCCTGCGGATCTCCTGGCGGATCTGACGCATGTGGGTGGTCGCGTTGGACACGTCGCCGGTGCCGGCCTCGCCCTTCGAGCGGATCATGGCCGCGCCCTCGGTGATGCGGCGCAGCGCCTCACCCAGGTTGGTGGCGCCGCAGACGAAGGGAACGGTGAAGTTCCACTTGTCGATGTGGTTGGCGTAGTCGGCGGGGGTGAGCACCTCGGACTCGTCGATGTAGTCGACGCCGAGGCTCTGCAGGATCTGCGCCTCGACGAAGTGACCGATGCGGGCCTTCGCCATGACCGGGATGGAGACGGCGTTGATGATGCCGTCGATCATGTCGGGGTCGCTCATCCTGGATACGCCGCCCTGCGCCCTGATATCGGCGGGCACCCGCTCCAGCGCCATGACGGCGACCGCGCCCGCGTCCTCGGCGATCTTGGCCTGCTCGGGGGTGACGACGTCCATGATCACCCCGCCCTTGAGCATCTCGGCCATGCCGCGCTTGACGCGGGCGGTGCCGACGGTGTTGGTGGTCTCGGGCGTGGTCACGGCAAACTCCTGAGTCATGTGCGCCTATCAAGTCGCGCGGAACGAAACGACCCCATTCTAAGTGGGGAGAGAAAGCCACTTGATAGCCAGTTGAGGGCCACTGGACTGGTGCCGAGGTCTACTCGGGGGCCAGCTGGGCGCGACGTGACGCACGCCATGTTCACGGGGGCCCGCTCCCCCGCGTCCCGGCGAACCGTTCGCTATCGAACGGGCCCGCGCGGGCGCGGAATCACCGGGCCCCGAACTCAGATCGGGTTCACGACCAGCAGCTGCGCCCAGTACTCGGCGGCCGCCGGCCCCAGGATCGGCAACAGGAAATCGAACAGCAGATACGACATGAACTAGCTACCTCCAACACCAGAAAGGGACCGCTCCGCACCGTCGAGGAGCACCGAATCCGGATACCCGCTGAGGCGCGATCCAGTCACGAAGCTATCACGATCGTGAAGCGGATCACAGGCGGGTCAAGGGCCCTCAGCGGATGGAACGGACCTCGGGATCGTCGGATCCGGCCGCGATCGTCACGGCCTCGGGCAGCAGCTCGTCCAGGTGGTAGGGGTAGACGGTCTCACCGGACCGATCGATGGCGGCGATGTCGGCGGGTGCGCACCACTGGTGCCCGGTGATGGATCGGCGCTCGATCACGGTGGGGCTGCCCGGATCGGGGGTGAAGCCGCGCACCCGCAGGGTGAAGAACAGCTCCTCGGCGCGAATCAGCTGCCCGTCGAAGGGGAACACCGCGACGCGCCGCCAGATCGGACCGCGCAGGCTGTCCGGGTCGGCGCGGAAGCCGGTCTCCTCCCACAATTCGCGCACGGCGGCGGCGCGCAGCGACTCCCCCGGCTCCACCCCGCCGCCGATGGTGAACCAGAACGAGACCTGCGGGGTCTTCGGATCGTTGCCGCGCATGAGCAACACCCGGTCCTGCTCGTCGAGCAGCACGATCCGCGCCGACGTGCGAATGGTGTCCACCGCGAGTCCGGTCGACGCGGCGGGAGTCGCGCGCTCGGTGATCTCGAAATAGGTCGGCAGCGGGGCGGTACCGCCGAGATGCAGCAGGCGCACCGGGCGGCGGGTGCGCAGCGCGAGCGTGTCGCGGACCGCGTCGTTGTGGAAGCGCCGGGCGATCAGCACCCTGGCCTCCGCGTCGGCGAGTTCGGCGACCAGCTGCGGTCGCAGCTGTCCGATGTCGACGGCCGACAGCGCCGAGGAGAGCTGGTTCTCCACGGTCTCGCGCTCCACGCGTCCGGCGCGTTCGGCCCGATCGGCCAGGCCGGACAGGCGTTTGGCCTGATCGGCCAGCGCCGGATCGGAGACCGGCCCTGCGATCGCCATCGCCACCGCGCGGGCCACCACCGCCCGCCGCGCGAGCGCCGAGTCCAGCGCCTGCCAGGACTGGTCGGAGCGCACGTGCAGCCGGTCGAGCCGGTTCGCGGTGGAGTAGGCCCACAGGCCGATCGCGACGACGACGGCCGCGATGAGCGCGAGAACGAGGACCGTTGTGGCGGAGAAGGTGATCATCCGGCGGCACGCACCCGGGTGTCGCCGACGGTGACGGTCTCGTAGACGCGCAGGATCTGCTCGGCCACCACGGGCCAGTCGTATTCGCCGACCACCTGGTTCGCGGCGCGCACCAGCGATTCCCTGCGCACCTCGTCGGTGAGCACGGTGTCCAACGCGGCCGCGAGCCGGGCCGAGTCGCCGACCGGGACGAGCATCCCTGCGGTTCCGTCGCGCAGCACGCGGCGGAACGCGTCGAGTTCGCTGGCCACCACGGCGGTGCCGGCGGCCATGGCCTCGATGAGGATGATGCCGAAGCTCTCGCCCCCGAGGTTCGGCGCGACGTAGACGTCGGCGCTGCGCATGGCAGAGGCCTTCTCCTCGTCGGAGACCTGGCCGAGGAAGCGCAGGTGTCCGGCGTTCGGCCCGGCCTCGCGGCGCAGCCGTTCCTCGTCACCGCGACCGACGATCAGGATCTCCAGGCCGGGGTGGCGGCGCACCAGCTCCGGCAGCGCGCCGAGCAGCACGTCCATGCCCTTGCGCGGTTCGTCGTACCGGCCGAGGAACAGCACCGTGCCGCCCGCCCTCGGGTAACCGGGCAACAGCGGCGCGCGCGTGAAGGCGGTGACGTCGACGCCGTTGGGAATCTCCACCGCGTCGGAGCCGAGCGCCTCGACCTGCCAGCGCCTGGCCAGCTCCGACACCGCGATCCGGCCGCTGATCTTCTCGTGATACGGCCGCAGCACGCCCTGAAAAGTGCTGAGCACCAGGGATTTCGTGGTCGACGTGTGGAACGTCGCGACGATCGGGCCCTCGGCGATCTTGAGCGCGAGCATGGACAGGCTCGGCGCGTTGGGCTCGTGGATGTGCAGCACGTCGAAGTCGTTGCCGTCGATCCAGCGGCGGATCCTGGTGTAGGCCATGGGACCGAAGGAGAGCCTGGCCACCGAGCCGTTGTAGGGAATCGCGACCGCGCGTCCGGCCGAGACGACGAACTCGGGCAGCGGGGTGCCTTCCGAAGCGGGCGCCAGCACGCTCACCCGGTGCCCGCGCTCGATGAGCACCCTGGCCAGCTCCACCACGTGCGCCTGCACACCGCCCGGGACGTCGAACGAGTACGGGCAGACCATGCCGATCTTCACGACGCCTCGTCTCTGCCGTTCTGCGCCGACAGCTCGGCCTGCGCGGCGGCGATCCTGGCCCGGCGCTCCTCGGACAGATCGCTCTCCCACAGGGGTTGCAGCATGTGCCAGTCGGCCGGATGCTCGGCGATATTGGCGGCGAAACGGTCCGCCAGCAGCTGCGTCGCCGCCCTGACGCCACCCGAGACATCCAGCCGCTCTTCGCATTTCAGGCCCCAGGCTTCCACGCCGTCGCCGTCGACGGTGAACCAGGAATGCACCGGTACGAGCGCGGCGCCGGTCTCGATGGCCAGCCTGGCCGCGCCCGCGGGCATCCAGGTGCGCTCACCGAAGAAGTCGACCGGCACACCGCGGCCGGTGAGATCGCGCTCGCCCATCAGGCAGACGATCTTGTTCTGCCGTAGGCGATCCGCCAGCAGGCCGAACGGCGGCTGCTCACCCCCGGTCAGCGGGAACACCTCGAAACCGAGGCTCTCCCGGTAGGCGACGAAGCGCTCGAACAGCGACTCCGGCTTCAGGCGCTCGGCGATCGTGGTCAGACCGCCGTAGTTCTGGACACACCACATCCCGGCCATGTCCCAGTTGCCCGAATGCGGCAGCACCAAGATCACGCCCCGACCCTCGGCCAGCGCGGCGTCCAAATGGTCCAGTCCGGCCACCGGCAGCCGATCCGACTTGCCCAGCGCCGCGTGATCCATCGTCGGCAGCCGGAACGCCTCGCGCCAGTACCGCGCGTAGGAGCGCATGCTCGCCCGGATCAGGTCGTCGGGCACCTGTTCCTGCGGCACCCCGAGCACACGGGCCAGATTGCGCCGCAGCTGGATCGGGCCGCCGTTGCGCGCCGCGCGCTCGCCGCCCCAGTCGAACAGCCTGCGGGCCGTGCCCTCCGGAAGCGCCCGGACCAGTCGCCAGCCCGCCGCGTATCCGGCGTCGCTCAACCGTTCCGCGATATTCACCGCTCCCCCGATCCCACAGCACCGACGATACGAGCGAAAACCAGCAACGATGCGCGGACTTCCAGCGCGCTCACCGCGCCTCCTGCGGCGCGGCGGGCGGGATCACCTCGCGCGCGCCGGGCGAATTGCGCACCGCGAGCACCCGCTGGAACACCGTCACGATGCTGAGCACCGCGAGGATCCACATGGCCACGTGCACCGCCCAGGTGAGCCACTCGATCCCCCAGTGGCCGCCGATGCCGGTGAAGCCCGCGCCGACGAGCACGATGACGAGCCGGTCGGGGCGCTCGATGATGCCGCCGTCGGCGGACAGGCCGCTCGCCTCGGCGCGCGCCTTGGCGTAGGAGATCACCTGCGAGGTCACCAGCACCACGAGGGTGGCGAAGAACAGCCACTTGTTGTGCTCGTGGTAGACCGACCACCAGGCGAGGCCGCCGAAGATCGCGCCGTCGGCGACCCGGTCGCAGGTGGCGTCCAGCACCGCGCCGTATTTCGTGCCGCCGCCGCGGGCCCGGGCCATGGCGCCGTCGAGCATGTCGAACATGACGAACAACCAGATCACCATCGTTCCCCAGAACAGGTGACCGGTCGGGAAGAGCGTGACCGCGGCCGTGATCGAGGCGGCCGTGCCGATCAGGGTGACGGCGTCCGGCGTCAGTCCGGTGCGCACCAGCGCCTTGCCGAGCGGAGCGGTGGCCCTGGCGAACGTCTCGCGACCGAAGAAGCTCAGCACCGGCTACACCCGCGCCCGGTCGATTCGGACGGACGAAGCACCGCGGCGGTTGCTCACTCCGTTTCCTTCCACGCGGCGGCGAGCAGGTCTCTGGTCTCGCGGAGCAACTGCGGCATCACCTTGACCCCGCCGATCACGGTGATGAAGTTCGCGTCCCCGCCCCAGCGCGGCACGATGTGCTGGTGCAGGTGGTCGGCCAGCGAGCCGCCCGCGACGCCGCCGAGATTGAGCCCGACGTTGAAACCGTGCGGGCGCGAAACATTCTTCATCACCCTGATGGCCCGCTGCGTGAACGCCATCAGCTCGGCGCTCTCGGCCTCGGTGAGGTCCTCCAGGTTGGCCACCCTGCGGTACGGCACCACCATCATGTGCCCCGGGTTGTACGGGTACAGGTTGAGCACCGCGTACACCAGCTCACCGCGGGCGACGATCAGGCCGTCCTCGTCGGACATCTTGGGAATGTCGGTGAACGGGTGCCCCGTGGCGTCCGTCGGACGGGATCCCGCGGCCTCGGTGATGTACGACATCCGGTACGGGGTCCAGATTCGTTGCAGCCGATCGGGGTCGCCCGCGCCGATGTCCACGATGTTCCCCTGCTCCGTGTCGTCCCAGCCGTACAGCCCGTCCGCGGTCATGCCGGGCCCGCCGACACGATCTCGAACCCCTCGGCGGTGGGCGAGGCGTTCTCGCGGCGCGCGATCCACGCCACGACGGTGGCCACCGCGTCGGCCACCGGCACGCCGTTGACCTGGGTGCCGTCCCGGAACCGGAAGCTCACCGCGCCCGCGTTCACGTCGCGCTCGCCCGCGAGCAGCATGAACGGCACCTTCTGCGCGGTGTTGTTGAAGATCTTCTTCTGCATCCGGTCGTCGCTGCGGTCCACCTGGGCGCGGACGCCCTGGTCGTGCAGCAGCTCGATCACCCGATCCAGGTGCGGCGCAAAGGCTTCCGCGACCGGGATGCCGACCACCTGCACCGGCGAGAGCCAGGCGGGGAAGGCGCCCGCGTAGTGCTCGGTGAGCACACCGAAGAAGCGCTCGATGGAACCGAACAGCGCGCGGTGGATCATCACCGGCCGCTGCTTGGTGCCGTCGGAGGCGGTGTATTCCAGGTTGAAGCGCTCGGGCAGGTTGAAGTCGAGCTGGATGGTCGACATCTGCCAGGTGCGGCCGAGCGCGTCCTTGGCCTGCACCGAGATCTTCGGACCGTAGAACGCCGCCCCGCCCGGATCGGGCACCAGCTCGAGACCGGAGGCCGAGGCGACCTTGGACAGGGTCTCGGTCGCCTCCTCCCAGATCTCGTCGGAGCCGACGAACTTCTCCGGATCCTTGGTGGACAGTTCCAGGTAGAAGTCGTCCAGGCCGTAGTCCTCGAGCAGATCGAGCACGAAACGCAGTGTGTCGGTCAGCTCGGCGTGCATCTGCTCTTTGGTGCAGTAGATGTGCGCGTCGTCCTGGGTCATGCCGCGCACCCGGGTCAGACCGTGTACCACGCCGGACTTCTCGTAGCGGTAGACCGAGCCGAACTCGAACAGCCGCAGCGGCAGTTCCCGATACGACCGGCCGCGGGAACGGAAGATCAGGTTGTGCATCGGGCAGTTCATCGGCTTGACGTAGTAGTCCTGGCCGGGCTTGCGGACGGTGCCGTCCTCGTTGAGCTCGGCGTCGAGGTGCATCGCGGGGAACATGCCGTCGCGGTACCAGTCCAGGTGGCCGGAGACCTCGAACAGGTGGCCTTTGGTGATGTGCGGGGTGTTCACGAACTCGTAGCCCGCGGCCACGTGGCGGCGGCGCGAGTACTCCTCGAGTTCCTTGCGAATGATGCCGCCCTTGGGGTGGAACACCGGAAGACCGGAGCCGAGTTCGTCGGGGAAGCTGAACAGGTCCAGTTCCAGGCCGAGCTTGCGGTGGTCGCGGCGCTCGGCCTCGGCGAGCAGGTGCAGGTGCTCGTCCATGGCCTCCTGGGATTCCCAGGCGGTGCCGTAGATGCGCTGCAGGTCCTCGCGGTTCTGATCACCGCGCCAGTAGGCGGCCGAGCTGCGGGTCAGCTTGAAGGCAGGGATGAACTTGGTGGTCGGGATGTGCGGGCCGCGGCACAGGTCGCCCCAGACCTTCTCGCCGGTGCGCGGATCCAGGTTGTCGTAGATGGTCAGCTCTTTGCCGCCGACCTCCATGACCTCGGGGTCGTCGATGCCGGACTTGTCGCTGATCAGCTCGAGCTTGAACGGCTCGCCCGCCAGCTCGACGCGGGCCTCGTCGATCTCCACGACACGGCGCGAAAAGCGTTGCGCGCCTTTGACGATCTTCTTCATCCGGGATTCCAGCTTGGCCAGATCCTCGGGGGTGAACGGGCGGTCGACCCGGAAGTCGTAGTAGAAGCCGTCCTTGATCGGCGGGCCGATGCCCAGCTTGGCCTCGGGGAACTCCTGCTGCACGGCCTGGGCGAGCACGTGCGCCGCGGAGTGCCTGATCACGCTGCGGCCGTCCTCGGTGCTCGCGGCGACCGCCTCGACCTCGACATCGGTGTCCGGGACCCAGGACAGGTCCTTGAGCGCGCCCTCGGCGTCGCGCACCACGACGATGGTGTCGGGTCCCTTGGTCGGCAGACCAGCCTCGCGCACCGCGGCGCCCGCCGTAGTCCCGGCCTGCACCCGGACGAGGGTGGCTGGGCTGATCGGGGCTGAGGTGGTCACGGCGGCGCTCTCCTTGGCGTTTACGTGGGCGGGCCTGTTCCCGCGCGGCGTCACCGGGCGGCAATCGCTCCGGCGCGACCAATGCTAGCGGTCCCGCCGCCGTGCGATTCGCGCCGGTCGCGAGCGCCTCCGGCCTGACCGCAGGAGCCGGTGATCGCGTTGCCTACCGGGTTCTGGGCGTATTCGGGCATGGGTCGTCGTGCTCGCGAAACCTGGTGTCGCCGTGGGGTGACTCGTTATCGGCGTGTCGGCACCCATCTTGCAGCACATCCTGGCGCGCGCAACTCGAATATCGCGGGCGCGAGGGAGCGGATCAGGCCTGTTCGGCGAGCTTCGCGAGCAGCGCTTCGCGTTCGGCGACCGGTCGTTTGGGGCAGCTCGTGCACATCTCGCAGCCGGGGATCTCGAATACGAGGCAGCAGGAGATCCGGCGGACGAAGGTGCGTCCGCCGATCGGCACGAAGCGCGGTGCGGGCAGCTTGCCGCCCACCAGGGCGGCCAGTTCGGCTCCCGCTTCGCCATCGCCCGCGTCCAAGGCGCGGTTGCCCATCGCGTCGGCGACGATGGCCCACAGCGCGGGTACGCCCGCCCCGGAGACGGCGGCCACGGCCGGGATCACCACGGCCAAGGTTTCATGTAGCGCCGCCGCGGACCGAGCGGCGTCAGCGGCGTCGCAGGCGGCGATATGAACGCGCTCGACCCCGCCGTCGGGCCTGATCTCGCAGTCGATGCGGTCGAGCGCCGGTTCCGGCGGCAGCTGCCCCGTCGCCGCGGCGCGCGCCAGCGGCTCGACCAGCGCGGAGGCGACCATGCACCACCACAGCGTGCCCGCGATGCGCGGTGAGGAGGTGCCCCAAGACCGGCCCATCTCCGTGATCCGCGCGGTCAGCCATTCCGGCCGTATGAGTGTCGCGCCGGGAACCGTGCTCACCACGCCAGGGGACTGCGCAACCATTCCGATTCGACTCCGATCCAGCCGCCGACCAATCCGAACGTGCCGAGAACCCAGAGCGTCGCGACAACCAACAACACAGTGGCTACTGCCGCGGTCACCCGCATGACCACGCCTCGCGAGGCATACCAGGCCATACCCTGCCGGTACCTGTCCCGCAGCCAGGTCAGCGCCCGGCGCGCCCAGGCGAATTCGGTGGCGAGGATGCCGAGTCCGGCGAACACGATCGCCCAGCCGGGACCGGGGTACGGAATCGCCAGGATGCCGAGAGCCAGCACCAGGACGCCGATCACCGCCACACCGATCCGGTAGGCGAGATTCAGCGTAGGCCGGTTGGCCACTCCGGTGCGGAAGGCGCGCCACCCCGTCGGGTCGTCGGTCGGATTCTCATCCAGCTCGGCACTCACATCTGCCAGCCTACGAGAACGCGGGAGACCTGGAATCGCTGTCGCGCGACGGCGAACACGAGAAACCCGCGGGAATCAAGGCAGCTCCCGCGAGTCATCCCGTCTTTCGATCAGACCAGTGCGGGCACGGCGGCCTGATCCGCGTCACCGATGCGGGCCAGCCCGTCGACCCTCACCTCGATGACCCGGGCGTTGGCGATGTCGAAGAACAGACCCGAGACACGGACGCCGCGCTCGAGCACCGCCCTGCGCACCGCGGGATGCCGGTGCAGCGTCTCCAGTTGCATCGCCACGTTCACCATGCTCAGCTGGTCCACCTCGCCGTAGCCCGCTAGGCGGGCCGCCTCGGCCACCGGATGACCGGCACGGAACCTGGCCAGGCTCGGATGCGCGTGCGCCAGCCACGGCTCGATGCCGGGACCGGTGTCGGCGCCCGAGTACAGCGCTTTCATGGCGCCGCAGGACGAGTGGCCGCAGACCACCACCGAACGCACGTTCAGCTCCTCGAGCGCGAACACCAGCGCCGCCTCCACCGAGGCGTCACCGGCTTCCGGTACCAGGTTGCCGACGTTGCGGACGGTGAACAGGTCGCCGGGGCCGCTGTTGGTGATGACGTTGGGCACGATGCGGGAGTCGGAGCAGGTCAGGAAGAACGAGTCCGGATCCTGCTGGTCGGCCAGTCCGTCCAGGTGCGGCCGCACCACGTGCGCGTGGCTGCGATGGAAGGCGGCGACGCCCGCGACGAGCGGGTTGGGGTGCTCGTCCTCGCGCCGCCACGGCCCGAGGATCTCGTCCCACACCGCGCGGCCGAAGCCACGTGTGGGCGGTCCGGCCAGCGCGTCGGCCATCCGCACGGTGCCGATCTCCACGAACTCGACGCTGCCGCCGCCGTGTTCTTGTTGGCGCACCCACTCCTCGATGGCCTCGAAGGCGGCGTGGTCGAGGAAGTCGACGGTCATCTCGACGGTCACGTCGGCGCCCTCTGGCACCTTGGCCAGCTCGGCGGACAGCTTCGGCAGCGCGAGGAAGGTGCAGGAACCGTCGATGGTGACCAGCCAGCGCTGCGACTGCGGAATCTGCTTGGCGGTGATCGCCACGCGCACCACCCGCCACAGCAGCAGGCCGAAGGCCAGCGCGAGACCGATCATCACGCCCTCGAGCAGGTTCAGGAAGACCACGCCGAGGATCGTCGCCGCGTAAACCAGCAGGTCGCCGGTGCGACGCGCCAGCTTGATGTGGGCGAGCTTGACCAGCTGGATGCCGATCACGATCAGCAGGCCCGCCAGCGCGGCCTTCGGAATCTGCTGCACGACGCCGACCAGCGCGACCGAGAACAGCAGAACCCAGACGCCGTGCATGATCGCCGAGGCGCGGCTTCGCGCGCCTGCCTGCACATTGGTCGCGCTGCGCACGATGACGCCGGTGACCGGCAGGCCGCCGAGCAGGCCGGACAGCACGTTGGCCGAGCCCTGGCCGATCAGCTCGCGGTCGAAGTTGGTGCGGCGTCCGGTGTGCATCTTGTCGACGGCGACGGCGGAGAGCAGGCTCTCCACGCTGGCGATCAGCGCGATGGTGAGCACCATGATGGTGACCGAGGACCAGCCGCCGTCGGGGATCTGCGGCAAGCCGACGGCGTCGAACAGCGAGCCGTCCAGCACGATGCGCTCGACCTGCGTCGGCAGCACCATCGACAGCAGCGTGCCGATGAACACCGCGACCAGCGGGCCTGGCACCACGCGGATCTTCTCCGGCGTGTACCGCCAGCCGAGCATCACCGCGATCACCGCGGCGCCGACCAGCGCGTCACCGCCGTGCAGCGAGATCAGCTGGCCGGGTAGTTCGACGAGGTTGTTCCAGGCCGAGCTGTGCGACGCCCCGCCGAGCAGCACGTGGATCTGCTGCAGCGCGATGGTGACGCCGATGCCGGCCAGCATCGCGTGCACCACGACGGGCGCGACCGCGAGTGCGGCGCGCGCGACGCGGCTGAGCCCGAAGACGATCTGCAGCACGCCCGCGGCGACCACGATGAAACCCGTGACGCCCCAACCGAATTTGTCGATGGACTCGGCGACCACGACGGTCAGGCCCGCGGCCGGACCGCTGACCTGCAGCACCGAGCCGCCGAGGGTGCCCGCGACGATACCGCCGATCACGGCGGCGATGAGGCCCGCGGCGACGGGCGCGCCTGAGGCGAGGGCGATGCCGAGCGAGAGCGGCAGCGCGACCAGGAAAACCACGATCGACGCGGGCAGATCGTGGCGCAAGACGGATGTCAGACGATCGGACAGCGCGCCGGGGCCCGGCGCGGGTGGGGACAGCGGTGGAGCGAGATCGCTCTCGACAGCCATGACTTTCTCCTTCGCCGACTCGACGCCGAAGCGCCGAGGTCGGTTGACGATCAACATGTCCAGCAGGGCAATAGACCGCGAACCGGCATCTCGCGGTGGAGCAGTTCCCGGCACGGCGCCGGGCCGAGAAGTAAACCTCTTCAAGGGTATTGGTAAAGACTTAGCAAAGCCTGAGAACTGTGCCGAAAATGCCACTTTCGATATCGCGCTTTCGGTGTGAAATCGTTCACACCTTCGTCCAAATACGCCGTCGCACAGCCCCTTCCGTTCGTGACCCGACCCTGCCGCCGGCCCGGACCGGCTCGGCGGCCGCATGACCGTCCGCATCATCGAATTCCGCGATTCCGTCCACCCGCACCTCGATCACCCGCGCGGTCGCGATATCGAAGAACAGGCCGGACACCACCACCCCGCGCTCCTCGATTGCGCGGCGCACCGCGGGATAGGCGCGCAGCGTCTCCAACTGCACGGCCACGTTCACCATGCCCAGCTGGTCGACCTCGCCGAACCCGGCCAGCTCCGCGGCCTCGGCGACCGGATGCCCGAGCCGGAACCGGTCCAGCGTCGGCCTGGCGTGCGCCAGCCAGTCCCCCAGCCCCGGCCCCGCCGGAACTTCCCGGTGCAGCGCCTCCATCGCGCCGCAGCCGGAGTGCCCGCACACCACCACCGCGCGCACGTCCAGCTTTTCGAGCGCGTAGATCAGCGCGGCTTCGACCGAGACGTCGCTGCCGCCGACCGGCGCCAGATTGCCCACGTTGCGCACGGTGAACAGGTCGCCGGGACCGCTGTTTGTGATGACGTTGGGCACGATCCTGGCGTCGGCGCAGGTCAAGAAGAACGAGTCCGCGTCGTGACGGTTGCGCAGGCCGTCCAGGTGCGGGCGCATGAGGTGCGCGTGGCCGCGGTGGTAGGCCGCGATGCCCGCGGCGATCCGATCCACGCGGCCGCCGGTGCGCCGCCACGGACCGATCACCTCGTCGAGCACCTTGCGCGCGTGCCCGCGCTCGGGCGGGCCGTGCACCACCGCCGCCATGCGCGCGGCGCCGATCTCCGCGAAATCGACTGGGGCGCCGTGCTCTTCGCGCTGTCGTGCCCAGTCGGTGATCAGCTCGTACGAGGCGTGGTCGAGGAAATCGACGGTCATCTCGACCGTCACCGGGACGCCAGGCGGCACCTTGGCCAGCTCCGCGGTGAGCTTCGGCAGCGCGAGGAAGGTGCAGGTGCCGTCGATGGTGACCACCCAGCGCCGCGCGTGCGCCACCGGTTCGGCCACGATCGTCACCCTGACCACCCGCCACAGCAGCAGCGCGACCGACAACGCGAGCCCGACAGCCATGCCCTGCAACAGATTCAGGAATACCACCCCGAGCACCGTGGCCAGATAGACGGCCAGGTCGCCGTTGCGCGCGGCCAGCCGGATGTGCGCCAGCTTGATCAGTTGCACGCCGATCAGGATGAGCAGCCCGGCCAGCGCCGCCTTGGGAATCTGCTGCACCAGCCCGGCCAGCGCCACCGCGAAGACCAGCACCCAGAGCCCGTGCAGGACGGTCGCCGCCCTGGTCCGGGCGCCCGCGTTGGCATTGGTGATGCTGCGCACGATCACCGCGGCGATCGGTAGACCGCCGAGCAGGCCGGAGGTCACGTTCGCCGCGCCCTGACCGATCAATTCGCGATCGAGGTCGGTCCGGTTGCCCGGCCGCACCTTGTCCACGGCCATCGCGGAGAGCAGCGTCTCGACGCTAGCGATCAGCGCGATCGTGATCATCGTGACGAACACCGCGAACCAGCCTCCCGCCGGGACCGCGGGCAGACCGATCGCGTCGAACATCGAGCCGCTCAATACGATTCGATCCACGTCGCTGTGCAGCAGCAGCGAAAGCACGGTGGCGGCCACCACCGCCACCAGCGGGCCTGGCACCGTGCGCACCCGGCGCGGCAGGAAACGCCAGGCGATCAGGATCGCGATCACCACCAGCCCCGCGCACAGGTCGCCGGGGTGCACCGACATCAGCTGGTGCGGCAGCTGGATCAGGCTCTGGAACGGCGAACTCAGCGACGCGCCGCCCAGCAGCACGTGCACCTGTTGCAGTGCGATGATCACGCCGATGCCCGCCAGCATGCCGTGCACCACCACCGGGGCGATGGCCAGCGCGCCGCGCGCGATCCGGCTGAGCCCGAAGAGGATCTGCAACACGCCCGCCCCTACGGTGATGAAACAGGTTGCCGCCCAGCCGAAATGGTGCACGCTCTCGGCGACAACCACGGTGAGACTCGCCGTGGGCCCACTGACCTGGACCGCCGAGCCGCCGAGCAGCCCGGCCACCACACCGCCGACCACCGCCGCGATCAAGCCCGCCGCGACGGGCGCACCGGAGGCGACCGCGATACCGAGCGAAAGCGGTAGGGCGACAAGGAAAACCACGACGGAAGCGGGGACATCGTGGTGCAGAACGCGGGCGAGCCGCGACGTCCGTGGTGCGGAATCGGTGTCGGTCGACATAGTTCTCCTTCGCCGTCTCGGCGGCAGCCGATCCGGTTCATCGGGGCAATATGCACTGGCATCGAAAGCGAACGGCGGGCGGAGCTTGGTGGAGCGCCTACTCGGTGGAGCGCGGAGCGAGCGGGGTCCAAGACACTGTGGGTTCTAGCGACAGTTCAGTGAAGCGGCGACCTAGTGGCGCACAGGTCACCCTAATAGTAAAGACTCTGCAAAGCGCATGGAAAGCGCAATATGGCGTCTACGAGGCAAGTGCTATCAAAATGTGATGCAAGTCACATTATGGCAGAGCGTTCCGAACACGCCGGAACGGGCCGAGCGGACCGAGGTCGCGGGCAGATCGCGGGAGTCGTTCTCGCGCATGCCGTCTTGGACCGTCCGCGGGATCGTTCCAATGGGACCCGCGCGGTTGTGTCGCACGATCGGTTCGCCGAAAGGCGCAGAAGCGCAAAGTATTTCGGTACCGGCGTGCCCCCCTGTAATCGCCGCCGAAGCCTCGGCCCACAAGGCAACGGGCCGAGGCGAATCCGCAGCACCGCAACGCTCGGCCGCCGACCGATACCTCGGCCGAGCGTGCGGCTGCCCTGGTTACCCGGCGTCGACCGCGGCCAGCTCGCGAGCGTCGCCGGCGCGATCGAGCTGCGGGTAGGTCGGGTATTCGATGCCGGAGATGTACTGCACCGTCCGGACCACCTGGCACGAGTAGCCGAACTCGTTGTCGTACCAGACGTACAGGATCGCGGTGTCGCCCTCGACGATCGTGGCATTGGCATCGATGATCGCCGCGGCCCGAGATCCGATGAAATCGCTGGAAACCACGTCCGTGGCGGCGGTGTAGTCGAGGTTTCGGCTCAACGGACCGGAGAGCGAAACCTGGCGCAAGTACTCGAGCACGTCGCTCTTCCTCGTCTCCCGCTCCAGCTGCAAGTTCAGAATCGCGACCGACACGTCGGGGGTTGGCACGCGAATCGAGTTGCCGGTGATCTTCGCCTTGAAGTCCGGCATCGCCTTCGCGACCGCGGACGCGGCGCCGGTTTCGGTGAGCACCAGGTTGAACGGCGCCGACCGGCCGCGGCGGTCGGCCTTGTGGTAGTTGTCCAGCAGGTTCTGGTCGTTGGTGAACGAGTGAACCGTCTCGACGTGACCGCGGACGATGCCGTACTCGTCGTCCATTGCCTTGAGCGGCGGGACGATCGCGTTGGTCGTGCACGAGGCGCACGAGAAGATCTGCTGCGACAGGTCCTGGTCGCGGTGGTTGACGCCGTGCACGATGTTCGGCACGTCGCCCTTACCCGGTGCGGTCAGCACGACCTTGGCGATGCCGGGACGCAGATGCTGCGACAGGCCGTCGCGGTCACGCCACTTACCGGTGTTGTCGATCAGGATCGCGTTGTCGATGCCGTATTCGGTGTAGTCGATCGTGGTCGGATCATCGCTGTAGATGAACTTGATCACGTTCCCGTTCGCGATGATCGTGTTGTTCTCGGCATCGACCTTGATCGTGCCGTTGAACTGGCCGTGCACCGAATCCCTTCGCAGCAGCGACGCGCGCTTGACCAGATCGCCTTCGCCTCCCTTGCGCACCACCACGGCGCGCAGGTTCAGGCCGTTGCCCGACCCGACCTTCTCGATGAGCAGGCGCGCGACAAGGCGACCGATGCGGCCGAAGCCATAGAGGACGACATCCCTCGGCCCCTGCGACTGGGCCTTGTTGCCGTCGGTCACGTCGGCCAGGACCGTTTCGGCGAACTCGCGGACCGACAGGCCGCGGTCGTCGGCGCGATACGCCATGACCAGCTGACCGATGTCGATCTTGCACGGCCCCAGATCCAGCTCGCTGAGCACGCCCAGGAAGGGAAGGGTCTCGTCGACCGACAACTCTTCGCCCTCGATCTGCCGCGCGAAGCGGTGCGTCCGCAGGATGCTGATCACCGACTTGTTCACCAGCGAGCGGCTGTGCAGCAGGATCGTCACGCCCTTCGCCCGATACAACGTGCCGATGATGGGGATCATCGCCTCCGCAGCGGCTTCCTGAGCATTCCAGCGGTCAAGTTGTTCGGTAGTCAACACACGTCCTCGGATTTCTCGATCTCTTCGCCGCATCGATGCTAATGAGGGCCTGGAAATCACAGAGGGCGGATCCCCACTCGTGAGGTCGCCAGGTGGTTGCGCCGCTCTGGCGTGGGTCTCGCTCGCGGTGTGCTCGGCGGCGTTTCGTGTGGAGTTGGAAGCGCCAATTGAGTGTTGCCCCATACGATCCGGGCGATCTCACACTGACGGACCCCGGAGTTGGCCGGTCACCGCCGCACGTGCGAGTTCGAGGCCGTCATCTGTTGCATGGCCGGGTAGCCATCATCACAGCGATGCCGTCGAGTTGATCAATGAGCCGATCGGCGGTGATCGATCGCGCGAGGCAGCCGGACCGATGCTTCCTGAAGTCACCGGCGTTGCGGGCGGTGCTGGCCGGTTGCTGTCCCGAATTCCAGGGCACTGCCACCGGCTGGGGAATTTCGTTCCGAGACAGGCGGATTCAGGTACTTCCTGTCGTCCGCCTCCCCCCGTGCTGCATCGCGCCACATCGGGACGGGAGGCGTTGTCCGGTATCCCCGACGTGATTGGTGAAGCGGTCGCCCAGTATCTGCACCAGGGCAGCCTTGCGTTCCGAGACCCGACGACTGCGTCACACCGGTGCCGAGCCCGTGGAAAGAGCACCACACGGGACCCGCGATATTTTCGTCGTCTCCGCTCTCCGCCGACCGGCTCCGGCAATCCAGCTCCGGTGCGCGACTCGGCCTGACCCGCGATCCCAGGAAGCAACGCAGACGACTTCGAAGGCCTTCGGAAAGTGTGGGACGGGTCGTGACGTTGGACGAAAGCGCCCGAAAAGAGAAAAGACCCTGAACCAGAAACTGCCTGGTCAGGGTCTTCTTTATGAGTGGTCCCAGCTGGGATCGAACCAGCGACCTTCCGCGTGTGAGGCGGACGCTCTCCCGCTGAGCTATGAGACCGAACTCTCTGTCCGGGCGGCGACTCGATGCCGTCCGAACGAGATGGAACATTAGCACGCTCTACCGGTCAGCCACCAAATCGCCACCCGGACAGCACCGATTCGTCGTGTTGCGGGTGAGTGGTCCTGTTGCGGATGAGTCACCGCCCCACCTTTCACCCACCCACGTGGCCCGCACCACCGAACCCGTCGGCGGCGGCTCCAGCCGCCCCCCGCGCGGATGTCGATCGCGGATGCCCGGATGACCGCCCGAAGGGATCCCAGGGCACTGGCCGAGCTCGCGCGATCAGATGCCGCGCCATGGCCCGCGATGGGATGCGTCATCAAGGCGTGCGATCCGACGCCGCATCCGCCTCCTCAGTCCCCCACACCCCAGCGGCCGCAGCGGCCACACTCGCAACTTCGCCGTTTCCAGCCGTTCTACCAGCGGATTTGTACCTTTCACCGGGCGTCGGCTAATGTTCTGTCTCGCACCACGGAGGCCGGAACGGAAGCCCCCGAGATGCAAAATGCGGATGTAGCGCAGCTGGTAGCGCATCACCTTGCCAAGGTGAGGGTCGCGGGTTCGAATCCCGTCATCCGCTCGAGAGGTAGGGCCAGGCAGTGTAAACAGCCTTCCCCCTTTGCGCGGTGGAGTGGCCGAGTGGTGAGGCAACGGCCTGCAAAGCCGTGCACACGGGTTCGATTCCCGTCTCCACCTCGCGCGATTAGCTCAGCGGGAGAGCGCTTCCCTGACACGGAAGAGGTCACTGGTTCAATCCCAGTATCGCGCACCATCTCACCAAGTAGGGCCCCCTTTCGAGGGGGCCCTACTTGTTTTCGTTTCCGATCGCCCGGCGCTTCCCGCCAGCAGTTCCACCCGATACATCAGCTTTTCGACGCCGGACTGTTCACCACGTGATCGTGCCGGGTCGCGCGGAAGGCTCGAGATTGTCCGGTGGCGCGGTTAGGCTGCCGGTTGTGGCTGGTGAATTGGGGTTTGGGGGCGCGGAGGACGGGGGGTTGTTCGTGGATGACATTCGAGGGGAGGTGTCGTTCGGGCTGGAAGAGGTCAACGAGGTGTTGGCCGGGTTGGTGGGGGTGCATGCGGAGCGGCGGAAGCGGGATGCGGAGATCGTCGGGTATCGGCTGGGGATCGGTGGGGAGGGGCCGGAGACGTTGGCGCGGATCGGGGCGCGGTTCGATCTGGCGCGGGATCGGGTGCGGCAGTTGCACACTCGGGCGGTCGGGCAGATGCTGCGGGAGGCGGCGGTGATCGGCGGACGCGAGGCGGAGGTGTTCGCGGGGCGGTATCCGGTGGACGGGCGGGATTCGGCGCTGGTGCGGGCGCTGCTGGTAGAGACGTACGCGACCGATACGGATCTGGCGGCCAACGAGCTGTCGTATCTGAAACTGCGGCTCGCGGGACACGCGCCCGAGGACGCGAAACGGATCGCGGGCTACGTCATGCAGCGGATCATGGCGTGGCAGAAGAAGACGAACCGGCAGCTGGCGAAGCTGCGCGACGCCGAGCCCGCGGCCGCGACCGAGATCGGCGAATGGCCGGCGCGGATCGAATGGTCCGCGGGCTCGCCTGCCCCGCTGCCGACGAGCTCCGCCCGCACAGTCGACGGCGACGACGAGGGACGCGGCCGGTTCTACCTGGACAAGGTGGGACGCGATGTCGGCTTCGACTCCGCGCTGCAAGCCCGGTTGCTGCGTACGCTCAACGCGGCCGACACGGTCGAGACGTTCCAGGAACATCCGATCGCGGTGCGCTACGACATCGACGGCTCGGAGCGCGTCCACTATCCGAGCGTCGCCGCGCGTTTCACCGACGGCCGGGTGGCGCTGATCGACGTCCAACCGCTCGGCCACGTCGCCTTCCACGTCAACCGCGCCAAGTCGGCGGCGGCGCGCAGCAGGGCGCACGCCGAGGGCTGGGGGTGGCTGGTGTGGACGGGAAGCCGCCTCGGCCTACCGGAACTCACCCGCCGCGAGGTGGACGCCCGCCGCGCGAACGGTCTCGCCGAACTCGTCGAGCGCGGGCCGGTGCCGTGGCGGGAGGTGCGGCGGCTGCGCGAGGAATCCGGACTCGAACTACTCGATTTCGCCGCGCTGGTCCTGCGCAACGAATGGCGCTGGGACCGCGGGCCTTTTCGCCTTACTCGCAGCTGACTCGCCGCGCACCCATGCACATTCAGCACACCCGGGCGACAATCAGCGCAGCACTATGGCCGCCGCGAGGAACGTCACGATCAGCAACATCGCGCAGTAGGTGATCAACTGCCAGTGGCTCACGGTCTGTTGCAACCCGGCGATGGTGGCGCGCAGACTGTTGTCCACCCGATGGTGGTCGGCCAGCTTGCGGTTCACCTCGGCCAGCGCGTCCGCCTGCGCCTGCGCGTCGTGTTCGGCGCGCTCCAGCCGGGAGGTCAGCTTCATCACCTGTTTCTGCTTGTCCCTGACCGACTTCCGGGACAGCGCGAGGGCGGTGCGCTGGTTCATCAGCTCCTGCCGTTGCCGGGCGATCACCGCGGCCTGCGTTCTCGTGTGATGCTCCCAGTCGGTCACGGTGGCCCATCCTCCCGTCATCTCGTCGCGAAAACCCCAGGCGATCTCGCCGGACACCCAGCCGCGCAGGAACTCGCGCAACTCGAACTGCTCGCGCCGCGGCATCGCGACGGCGCTGCGCTCGGCGTCGAGCATGCCCATGTCGATCAGGTAATCGCAGGCGGGCGGGGCGAAGTCGGCGATGCCGACCGCGGGCAGGTGGGCCACCCAGTAGCCGGGCTGACACAGCCACAGCACGCCATCGCATCCCGCCGCGCGCAACCGAGCCGTGTGTTCGTGGGCGAGCGTGCGGTCCAGCGGCCCGCTGCGCACCTCCACGGCGTAGGTTCGCTCGCCGATCCGCCACAAAATGTCGACGCGGATACCGCCGACCCGCCGGTCCACATCGGCCTCGTCCGCGCCGAAGGCCACCAGCCTGCCGCACAACCAGTACTTGAGCCGCTGGATATCCCATTGCGCGTCGGCGCATCCCGGGCAACGGCAGCTGTACCGGGATCGATCGCCCACCACCGTGCGGATCTCGTCCTGCACTTCGGCGATGCCCAATTCGGCGAGCATCGCCCGACGTCCGCAAGCCTGTTCAACGCGCTGCGTCGTTCTCACGCGATCACTCCCCTGCCCAACACCGCAAGGTCTCTCGACCTACTCCATAGATCAAGAGTGCGCTCAACTTCGTCCGCCCGCCAGCCCCCTATACCCCGCGCTCGGGTGCGCCGCCACCGGCGCGACGCCTCTCATCAGGCGATGTGCCCTGCGTCACAAGGGATTTCGCAGCGACATGCGCGAGAAAGACCACAGAAATTTCGGGCGATCGATTTTTGCCACCGATTCGGCGACACGGCCGAGCGCGCCGCATCGTCCGCCTTCCGCCGAGGCCGCGCCGGGCGGTGCTCGCCCCGCACCTCCGCAGGGCTGTGGATAGAATCGCCAGGCCACGCGCAGTTCGGGCATCGACGGGGAAGAAGGTACGCATGGAGCACGGCCAGCACGGTGCCGAGTCGGTCGGCGCGATCTTGTCGGGCATCGCGGAGCTCCTGCGCGAGGTGAGCGACAAACTCGACAGCGTCGCCGCCCGGGTCGGCGAGGACAACGGCGTCGAAGCGCGCCTGAAGAAGTTGGAGGCCTGGGCCTTCCGCACCGAGCAGAACGTCTCGGCATTGGAGACGCGGCTCGACGACGTTGCGTCCGGCGCGTCGGTCGAACGCACCGAGGCCGCGCCGCTGCCCCGTGCCGCGCGCCGGGCGCCGGCCGCGGCGACGGCTCGTCTCGACGAGCCGCGACCCGAATCCTTACGCGCCCAGGCCCTAGGCACCGAAACCCCGCGCACCGAGAACTCCCACCACGAGGCACCCCGCGCCGAGAACTCCCGCCTCGAAACACGGCGCGCCGAAACCCCGCGGACCGAGAACTCGCACCACGAGGCCACACGCATCGGGAACTCCCGCCTCGAGGCACCTGGCACCGAAGATTCCCGCCTCGAAACTCTGCGCGCGGAAACCCCGCGCACCGCGAATTCCCACCACGAGGCCACACGCACCGAAAGCTCCCGCCACGACACCCGGCGCACCGAGAACTCCCACCACGAGGCCACACGTATCGAGAACTCTCGCCTCGAAACCCGGCGGGCGGAAACCTCTCGCCTAGAAGCTCTGCGCACCGAAGCCCCGCGCGCCGAGACCTCTCGCACCGAAACCCCCCGCCCCGAAGCTCCGCGCGCGGAGCGCCTCCGACCGCAGGCACCGCTCCGCCCGGAGCCTTCCCCCGAGCCGCCGCGCACCGACAGTCTCGAGGCCGCCGCCATCGTGGCGCGCGTCGAGCAGCAGACCGCGGCGCCGAACTCGCTGCCGCGCAGGGACACCACCGCCGTCCCGCCCGCGCTGCACGATTGGGTCGAACCCAACGTCTCGCGCGGCGCGCCCTACGACGCCGCGCCAGAACCGGTCTCGAACGCGCACGCAGAGCCTGCGGAGATCGCGCCGCGCACCGAAACATCGCAGGAGCGACTCGGCTTCGGCACCGTCGGCACGCCCGTCGTCGACACCGCGCCGCGGCTGAACGGCCGCCTGGAAGCGCCGGCGCTCACCAGCCGTGCCGACACCACCCTGACCGCGCCGCGCGACGAGCCCGCCGCCGCGCCCACCCAGCACCACGCGACCATCGACGACAATTCGCACGTCGACAAGCTCCAGGCCATGCTCGACGAACTCAAGCGCAACCCGGCGGGCCCGTTCGGGAGGCCGCTCGGTAATCCGTCGGGCGACCCGTCCGCGCAGTAGTCACTCGGTTTCGCTCCGATCCTGCGGCGCGAGCAACGCGCGGATCGTTTCGCGCAGCCAACGATGCCCGCTGTCGGCGGTGTTGCGCGGGTGCCACGCCATGCCGACCGTCACCTCCGGAAGCGGCAGCGGAATGTCGAAGGCGCGCAGTCCCATGGCGTGCAATGCGTCGCCGGCCAATCGAGCGGGCGCTGGACAGACGAGTTCGCCGGAGCGCACCGCCAACAACGCGGTGCTGAGATCGGGGACGATCGCCACCACCCGGCGGGTGCGGCCGTGCAGGGCCAGCCGGTCGTCGATCGGGCCGCGCGAGCGACCCTGCCTGGAGATCGCGAGGTGGGCCGCGGCGGCGTAGGCGGCCACGGTGACCCGCTCGGTGATCAGCGGGTGGTCCGGCGCGGCGACGCCGACGAGACGATCACCGAGCACGCGTTGCACGGTGATCTCGGGATCGCTGCGCTCGAGGACTCCGACGGCGATGTCGGCGCGCCCCTCGCGCAACCCCACCGTGCCGTCGTGGCCGTCGGGCAGGAAATGCACGGTGACGCCGGGAGCTCGGCGCCGCACGGCGGCCAGCAGCGGGGCGGCGAGATGGGTACGGACCATATCGTCGGCCTGCACGGTGAAGCCGCGCCGCAGACCGGCCGGGTCGGCCTCGGCGCGGATGTCGAGCAGCGCGCGCCCGCGTTCGACCAACGCGGAGACCTCGTAACGCAATTCGAGGGCGCGCGGTGTCGGGACCAGGTTCCTCCCGGCACGGACCAGCAGCGGGTCGTCCAGCGTCCTGCGCAACCGCGCGAGCGTCCGGCTCATGGCGGGGGTCGAGGTGCCCAGGCGTTCGGCGGCCTTGGTGACGCTGTTCGTGTCGAGCAGCGCATCCAGAGCTACCAGCAGATTCAGGTCGAGGCCATCCACTCGCGGATTATCACAGACGCAAGATAGGGGCGTTGGCGTTGCGTCCGCGACAATCCGCAAACTTCCAGCATCAGGCCTGCGACGGGTACGGGTCGCGCCATGACGATGGATACTTTTCGGTCGGTGCCGGAGACGTTTCCGCTGGTGCCGCGTATGTTTCAGCTGATGTCGTGTGGGTCTCGGCAGGCCGTGGGCGGACTTCGGCTGTCGCCGGAGGAATTTCGGCCGTCGGCGGATACATCTCGGCGGTAGCCGGGCGCGCTTCCGTCGGAGCCGGTGCCGCCTCGGCGGGCACCGGTCCGGGTGAAGTCGGCTCCGCCGGGCGCTGCCCGCGCTCCGAGAGCCCGCGATACGCGGCCGGTTTCACGGGCCGGAACCACTGGGCGAACCGGGTGCCCAGCGGTAGTCGGAACTTCAGGTCGGCCAGCATCTCGTCGATGTTGTGCAGCGCGAACGGCGTGATGGTCGTGCCGTGCGCGTGGTGGCCGCCGGTTCCCGCCGACATCCACCGCAGGCGCTCGTCGATCTGCTCGCTGCGCTCCTCCGGCGACGGCAGCGCGAGACGGCCGCCGAGCAACGCGGCGGTCCAGTGCGCGCCGACCTCGGCACTCAGCGCACCGAGCAGCGAGGAGTTGTAGCCCGCGAAGGTCAGATTCGGCACCTCGGTCGGCAGAATGTGCCGGTAGAGGCGGAAATTGCCGTCGTCGTCGGTGAGCCTGCGCTGGACGTAGGGGGTCAGGAACGGCACCCGCTGCTGGAAGCCGGTGGCGCACACCACGATGTCGGCGGGGACGACGTGGCCGTCGGAGAGCCACGCGGCACAACCCGCGGGCGTGCCGGACAGCTCGGTGACAGTAGTGTCCCGCAGCACGGTGATCCGGCCGTCGCGGACCTGCTCGAAGAATCCCTCGGTCGCGATGCTCGCGGTGCTCTGCGCGATCTCCTCGAAGCGGCCTTCCGGCACCAGGCCCAGGTCGCGCAGGCCCAGCTTCTTGGTGGCGAGTTCCTGGATCACGTCGAAATCGGTGTCGCGGAAGCTGTGCCCCGAACCGTGCAGGAAGCGTTCGAAGCCGCGCGGGCTGTGGTAGCGGAAGTGCGCTTCGCCGAGGCGGGTCAGGAACAACCGCTCGAAGTCCAGGCCGGTGCTGAGTTTGCGGGGCATCTTCCACAGCAAACGACGAGCCACCACCGTGGTCGCGGCCGCGACGTGGCTGACCGCCTCGGCGATGTCGCAGGCGGACTGACCGTATCCGACCACCACCACCGACTTCCCGCGCGCCTGCTCGACGTCGAGGAACTCCGAGGAGTGATAGAGCTGTCCGCCGCGCGCGAGATACGTCTCAGCGCCCCGATAGTCGGGCATCTCGGGTTCGCAGAACACACCATTGGCCACGACCAAGTGGTCGCAGGAAGTGCGATGCACGCCCGACTCGTCGCGGATCTCCAGCAGCCAGCCGCTGTCCACCGGATCGGCGGCCACCACCTCGGTGCCGAGCCGGAGGTTCTCGCGCAGCCCGAACTGCTGCACGTATCCCTCCAGGTAGGCCTGCATCTGGGCGCCGTCGGGCAGGCGCGGGTAGTCCTCCGGCATGGCGTAGTCCGAGAACCGGTAGGTGTGCTTGCTGTTCAGCGTGCGCAACCCGGGATAACGGCGGGTCGCGCTCCAGACACCACCGACATCGGGGGCGCGGTCGAACACCTCGACCGGAAAACCCTCTCGGCTCAACACCTTCGCGGAGGCAAGGCCTGCAATGCCCGCGCCTACGATCGCGATGCGGTTCCCGCTCGTCATGGCCACCGAGATTACCCGCCCGCGCCGCGCGGTAAAGCTGGCGGGCGCAGATTCATCGGATCCCGCGCGGGGTGACCGCCATTCCGGCCTTGCCGCGCGAGGCGTTCAGCGCGACGTCGCCGTCCAGGAAACGCTCAGGGCGGAACGTCGCGATGTCGGGAATGCAGGCGAATGGCCTCCTTCGGCACGGCCTCCACGGCCCTGTCGTCGCGCGGCTTCGTACGTCGCCTGCTGGAGAGCCGGGTCAGCGGCCAGCTCGCAGAGTGCCCAGGGAAGTGCGGTCGCCGTGGTCTCGTGCCCGGCCCAGCAGCACGGTGACCAGCTGATCGCGCCGGGTCAGTGCGTTCATCCGGTCCAACGTCACCACGGCGGCCTGTGGATGACCCGGCGCGGCGAACGGGAATCAGCGCAGTGCCGGGGCCTTGGTCACCTCGACCGGCAGGTCCTGCACTCCGCGGAACAGGACGCTCTCCCGCCACGCGATCTCGTCGGCGTCCACGGCGAGCCGCAGGTCCGGATAGCGATCCAGCAGCCGCGAGATCGCGACACGCGCTTCCAGCCTGGCCAGACCCGCACCGAGGCAGAAGTGAATGCCGTGCCCGAAGGCGAGGTGGCCGTTCGTATTTCTTTCGGTGTCGAAGATCTCCGGGGCGGCGAAGTGCCGCTCGTCGTGGTTGGCCGAACCCAGTGCCACCAGGACGAATTCACCGGCCGGAATCTCGGTCTCACCGATCACGGTGGGCACCGTCGTGTAGCGCAGCGTCGCCATGTTCACCGGGCCCTCGAAGCGCAACATCTCCTCGACCAATGCGGGCACCCGGTCCAGGTCCTCCCGCAGCGCCGCGTATCTCGGCGGATCCGAGAGCAAGGTGAGCACGGTGTTGCCGATCAGGTTGACCGTGGTCTCGTGGCCTGCGACGAGGATCAGGAAGGCCATGGAGATGATCTCGTCGTCGGTGAGCCGGTCGTCGGCGTCGCCCGCGGTGACGAGGTCCGAGAAGAGATCGCCGCCGGGGCCCTCGGCGCGGCGGCGGGCGAGCAGATCCTCGAAGTAGGTCACGACGGCGGCGGTGGCCGAGCGCATCCGCTCCGGGTCGGCCAGCGTGATGTCGGAGACCACCGCCGACCATTCCTTGAATTGGGCACGGTCGGCGGTCGGCACGCCGAGCATCTCGCAGATCACCGTGATGGGCAGCGGGAACGCGAACTCCGCCATCAGATCGACCGGCCCCGCCGCTCGCGCGAGACCGTCGAGCAGCTCGTCGGTGATGGCGGTGATGCGCGGAGTGAGCGCCTCGATCCGGGCGGGGGCGAAGGCGGGCGCGACCAGTTTGCGCAGGCGCGCGTGCTGCGGCGGGTCCATGTTGAGCAGGTGGTGGCTGAGGCGCTCGTTCACGGCGCCCACACCGCTCCTGGCCGCTCCCTCGCGACGGGCCTCGGCGCCGGTGGCGGTGTGCGGATCCTTGCGGATCGTCGGATTGCGCAGCGCCTCGCGCGCCGCGCCGTAGTCGACGATCAGCCAGGCGCGCACCCCCGTGCGCAGCTCGATCTGGTGCACGGGACCCTCGGCTCGGAGCCGCTCGTAGAAGGCATACGGTGTACGAAAGAAGTCCGGTGGCAGCTGTCTCATCATCGAAGAGCCTTCCCCAGTCGCGAGTTATGTTGCGCCCCTTCGATAGTGGCACGGGTCACGGAGTTCGGCCACAGTCGCGCGAGCGAGGCACCCCACCGGACGGCGGCCGAACAGATCAGCGTCCGCCGCCCAGTACTCGCACGGGGCCGCGACCTCGCCATCGCCGAACCCGAACCGGAGGGAATCCGGGGCGGGCTGACGCCACGCGAACGGGTGCGCTGCGAATGGCCGCGCTACCGGTCGACCCTGCGCGACCGCATCGCGCGAGAACGCGGTGCACCACCCGGCACGACCGTGCTGTACTGGACGCATGAGCAACATCCCAGTGATCGTGGACCGGGCCGGTCTGTGGGACGCCGAAGCCCTCAGCGACGTTGCGGCGGCGACCTTTCCGCTCGCCTGCCCGCCCGGCGCCACCGCGGACGACATCGAGATCTTCGTGACCGAGGTACTGTCCGGTGAACGATTCGGCGAATACCTGACCGATCCCGAACGGATCGTGCTCAAGGCGGTCGCGGGCGGCGACATCGTCGGCTACGCGATGCTGCACACGGGCGACCCCGCGGACCCCGAAGTGGCCAGGGCAGTCGACCTGCACCCCGCGATCGAGGTCAGCAAGATGTACGTGCTACCGGGTCATCACGGCACCGGGGTGTCCACGGCGCTCATGCACGCGGCGCTCGAGCACGCTCGCGAGGGCGGTTACCCGGGCATCTGGCTCGGCGTCAATCAGGCGAACACCCGCGCCCAGCGCTTCTACGCCAAACACGGCTTCCAGATCGTCGGCACCAAGACCTTCCCCGTCGGTCATCAGCTGCACGACGACTACGTCATGCGCCTGGTCTTCTGACCGCGCGACGGGTCGATCACCGCACGAAATCGACCAGGGCGGCCTTGAACTCGGCATGCATCACGGCCAGCATGTGGTCGCCGGGAACGACGACGGAGCGACCCTCCGGCAACGCCGCGGCGAGGCGCTCGGGTTCGGCGGCGAACGGATCCTCGGACCCGGCCAGTACCAGCGCGGGCACCGTGATGTCGTCCAGGCCGGTGATCGGACGGTCGTCCAAACCCTCGACGACGGCCCGGATGGCGGCCAAGTCGGCACGCACGGCGTCGGCGAGAACGCGGAACATCCTGGCCACCGGGGGCGCGCCGTCGCCGTCGCCGTTCATCGCCAGCAGAATCGCCTCGGGCTCCACCACTCGCCTGTCGACGCCGCCGCAATCGATCACGCCGGAACCGATGCCGCCGACGGCGAGTTTCGCGACCCGGTCGTCGGCCGCGGCGACAAGCAGCGAGATCACCCCGCCCATCGAGTAGCCCACCTGCGCGACGCCCTCCAGGCCGAGCTCGTCGTAGAGCGCGCGCACGTCGCGAGCCATGGCGTCCCACGAATACCGCGCCGCGTCGTGCGGCTTCTCCGAGCGCCCGTGGCCGCGTGCGTCGAGCGAGACGACCCGATGCCCGGCGGCTTGCAGCGCGGCCACCACGCCCATGCTCATCCAGTTGGCGTTGGTGTCGGCAACTACCCCGTGCTGTAGCACCACCGTGCGGCCGTCGCCCTCCCACACGCGGTACCCGAGCTCCAGCCCGTCCCAGGTCTTGAACTTCGACATAGCCCGGATCGTAGCCAGTGCGGCAGCAGGCTTGACATGTTCTGCATATTCAGTCTTTACTGAACTCATCAGTCATTACGGAACAAACCGGGACATCGGAACCTCGAAGGAGCAGCATGTCCGCCGCGATCCTGGCCGAAGGCCTCACCAAGCGCTATGGCAAACACGTCGCACTCACCGACCTCGATCTGGAGGTCTCGCAGGGCGAGGTGTTCGGCTTCCTGGGCCCCAACGGCGCGGGCAAGTCCACCACCATCCGGATCCTGCTCGACCTGATCCGCCCCACCGCGGGACGCGTCGAGGTGTTCGGCACGGACCCCCGCACCGGTGGAGCCGCGCTGCGCGCGCACATCGGCTACCTGCCCGGCGAACTGGAGATCGAAGGCCGCAACACCGCGGGTGATCTGCTCGGCTTCCTCGCCGACCAGCGGGGCACCGTCGAGCCGGGCCGGATCGCCGAGCTGGCCGACCTGCTCGACCTCGACCTGTCGAAGAAGGTCGGCGCGATGTCCAAGGGCAACAAGCAGAAGGTCGGCATCGTCGCCGCGTTCATGCACCGGCCGCGGCTGCTGATCCTGGACGAACCCACCTCCGGCCTGGATCCGCTGCTGCAACAACGCTTTCTGACGCTGGTGAGCGAGGCGAAGGCGAACGGCCAGACGGTCTTCATGTCCTCGCACATCCTGAGCGAGGTGCAGCAGACCGCCGACCGCGCCGTGATCATGCGGTCGGGCAAGCTGCTGGGCACCGAGAACGTCGAGGATCTGCGCCGCCGCTCCCCGCGCGCGGTGGAACTGGTCTTCGACGAGGACGTGTTCGCCGACGACTTCGCCGGCCTGCCGGGCATGCGCGACCTGTCGGTGACCGACCGGACCGTGCGCTGCACCACCGAGGGCGAGGTCGACGAGCTGTTCAAGAAGGCGGCCAAGTACCGGCTGGTGAGTGTGCTGTCCACCGAGCCGGACCTGGAGCAGATCTTCTTCGGCCTCTACGGCCGCTGAGGCGTTCGAACGAATCCATCACTCGCACAGGAGAACTCCCACATGTCACGCTCGGTCTTCACCCAGACGCTGAAGGAACAGCGGCGCGGCCTGATCGGCTGGTCGATCGGCCTCGCCGTCGTCCCGATGATGTATCTGCCGTCCTACCAGTCGCTGCGCGACCAGGGCTCGCTCAACCTCACGCAGAACACGATGTACGAGGCCATGGGGCTCACCGATTTCGCCAGCGCCACCGGCTATCTCAACGCCACTGTGTTCTCGCTGATGGGGCTGCTGCTCATGGTGATCTTCGCGGTCACCTTCGCCACCAGGTCGGTGACGCAGGAGGAGAACGGCATGCTCGATCTGCTGCTCGCCCAGCCGATCGACCGGAAAAACCTCCTGGCACAACGATTCGCGGCGCTGGCGGTGCAGATCACGGTGGTCACCTCGGTACTCACGCTGAGCGTCCTCGCGGGCGCGAACAGCGGCGGCCTGGACATCGCCGCCGGGCGCATCGTGGCCGCGAGCGCGGGCCTCGGTCTGCTGGCCCTGCTGATCGGTGCGATCACCTTGTTCCTCGGCGCCGCGACCGGAAAGCGCCCGCTGACACTGGGTTTCGCGGCACTGGTCGCCGTCGCGGGCTATCTGGCCAACAATCTCGGCGGGATGTTCGACGGGGGCGAATGGCTGCGCAAGCTCTCACCGTTCTACTACGCGAACGGCCACTCGCCGCTGGTGAACGGGGCCGATCTCGGCCACCTCGCGGTGCTCGTCGCGCTGGCGGCCGTGGTCGTCGCCGCCGCGCTGGCCGTCTTCGACCGCCGCGACCTCGCGGTGTAGCCGCGGCACACGGGGGCGAGCAGACACTGCCCGCCCCCGTTTTCCCGCTTCTTCCGCACGAAAGGGATACTCGACCGATGACCAGCACGGAACACGACCAGGCGGCGCCCACTCCCGAACAGTTGGCCTTCGTCGAGGATTTCGCGCTCGTGCTCGAACGCATGGGTCTGGTCAGGATGACCGGTCGCGCGGCGGGCTGGCTGCTGATCTGCGATCCGCCCGAGCAGACCTTCGCCCAGATCGCCGACGCGCTACAGGCGTCGAAGGGTTCGATCTCCAACTCGCTCAAGCAGTTGACCACCATGCGCTGGGTCGACAAGAGCTCCAAGCCCGGCGACCGCAAGGACTACTACTCGATCCGGCCCGGCATCATGCCGGAGCTGATCCGCGCGCAGAGCAGCCAGTACACCGACCTGACCGCGATGACCGCGCGCGGGCTCGCCCTGTTCGACGATCCGCACGGCGCACCGGCCGAGCGGGTCCGCGACATTCACGAGTTCTTCGTCTGGCTGAGCAAGGAGATGCCCGCCCTGGTCGACCGGTGGTACGCCGAACACCGGTCGTGAAGCACCGGGGCGAACGCTCAGGCGAGCATCTTGCCCTTCAGGGCCGCGAGGTCGGCGTCGGTGAGGCCGAGGCCGTCGCGCGCGTAGGAGTCGAAGCCGCCGTAGGTCCGGTTCACCTGATCGAACGCGGCGTCCAGCCACTCGGACCGCACGCCGTTCAGCGGGTCGCCCGGTCCGGCGTTGCGGTACCGGTTGGACAGCAGGTAGTCCTCGGTCCGTGGCCCGATCGACGCCGAGCAGGGTCAGCAGCACGGCCGTGGCCCATCCGGTGCGGTCCTTACCCGCGGTGCAGTGGTAGAGCACAGCGCCGTCGCGGGTCTCGATGACGTCGCGCAACACGGCGGCGAAGGCCGCGTTCGCGCCGGGGGCGGTCACGAACGCGCGGTAGAGGTCGTCGCCGCCGCTGAGCGTGGTGACCAGAGTCTGCGGCGGCGCATGGCCGATGACATCGTTCCAGTTCCCGATGGCGCCCGCCGGGACGCGCTCCGGCGCGACAGCGCGCTCCCGCCGGGATTCGGCGGGCGATCGTGCGGACTGCTCAGGCCGCGGCGGCCTCGAAGCGCGACAGCGCCAGCAGACGCGAGATGGCGCGCAGGTACTTCTTCCGGTAGCCGCCGTCGAGCATCTCCTGGGAGAAGATCTCGTCCAGTTTGGCGCCCGAGACGGTGACCGGGACGCTGGCGTCGTAGAGGCGGTCGGCCAGCACCACGATGCGAAGCGCGACGGCCTGGTCGGTCACCGGATGCACGCCGGAGATGAACACCGCCGAGAGCCCGGAGATCAGCGCGCCGTACTTGGATGGGTGCAGCGTGCTCAGGTGCTTCAGCAGGTCGTCGAAGTCATCGAGGGTGGAACCCGTTGTGGCGGAAGCTCGTTCGGTGAGCTCCTCGGCCGAGGTCGGCTCAGGGGCCGGTGGCAGGTCGCGGTGCCGGTAGTCGGGACCGTCGACGCGCACGGCCTCGAAGATCGCGCCGAGCTTCTTGATCTCGCGCATGAAATCCTGTGCGGCGAAACGCCCTTCGCCAAGCTGCCCGGGAAGGGTGTTGGACGTCGCGGCGATCGAGACGCCGCGGGCGGACAGCTCGGTCAGCAGGCGGGAGACCAGCATGGTGTCGCCCGGATCGTCGAGCTCGAATTCGTCGATGCAGAGCACGCTGTTGGCCGCGAGCCGCTCCACCGAGTTGTTGAAGCCGAGCGCGCCGACCAGGTTGGTCAGCTCGCCGAAGGTGCCGAAGGATTTCGGCGCGGGCGCGCTGTGAAAGATCGAAGCGAGCAGGTGCGTCTTGCCGACGCCGAAGCCGCCGTCGAGGTACAGGCCAGCGCCGCTGACCGGCTTCTTCTTGCCGAACAGACCCTTCTTGCTCGCGGCCTTCTGGATCTTGGCCACCTGCCCCGCGAAATCCTCGGCCTTGCGCACGGCCGCGGCCTGGCTGGGCTCCTGGGGATCCGGGATGTAGGAAGCGAAACTGACCTCGTCGAACATGGGCGGCGGCACCATTTGAGCGACGAGCTGGTCCGCCGGAACCTCCGGATGGCGATCGACAAGGCGTTCTTGCATGGACGAAGCCTAATGACGTGGTGTGATCTGACTTCATGCAGCGTATCCACAATGCGATCCAGCTCACAGAGATGAGCCGAGACGATCTGGCAGAGCTCTACGCCTACCCCCTCCACCTCGACGCGCCCTGGGTGAGGGCGAATTTCGTCGCCAGCATCGACGGCGCCGCGACCAGCGACGATGTGACGGCGGGCCTGGGCACCCCGGCCGACAAGACGGTCTTCATGCTCCTGCGCGAACTCGCCGACGTGGTGCTGGTCGGCGCAGGCACCGTCCGCACCGAGAACTACGCCGGCGCGCGCACCAGCGCCACCCGCCGCAGGGCGCTCTACGACCGCGGGCTCGGCGGGCACCGGGACGGCGCGCCGCCGCCGATCGCGGTGGTCACCGCGAGCGCCGCGCTCGAACCGGGCTGCCGTCTGTTCACCGACACCGCGGTGCCGCCGCTGATCATCACGACCAGCACCGCGCCCGCCGACCGCAAGCAAGCGCTGGCCGAGGCGGGCGGCGTCGTCATCGAGGCGGGCGGCGTCGCGGTGACGCCGAAGGGTCTGCTGGCGGCGCTGGCCGAACGCGGGCTCACGCGGGTGCTGTGCGAGGGCGGCCCGCACCTTTTCGGCGAGCTGCTGGAGGCGGATGCGATCGACGAGCTGTGCCTGACCACCGCGCCGGTGCTGGTCGGCGGCACGGCGCGGCGAATCTCGCTGTCCGCGCACGAGTTCCGGATGCCGATGGAGCGCAGGCACATCGTGCTCGACAAGGACGGCACGGTACTGACCCGGTGGGCCCGTCGATGAAACGCGCGTCCGAACCTGGCAGGCTGTAACGCATGCGCTGGACTCGAGCCGCCGTGCTGGCCTCGGCACTGTCGATGATGATCGCCGGATGCGGTGCGGGCCCGTCCGACCGTCCCGTCGTCGCGGTCGAGCACCCGGCCGTCGGCCGCGCCGAGCCCTCGACGCCGGTGCCGCCCCCTCCGCCCGTGGCCGAGCGACCCAAGACCGACCTGAGCTGGCGCGACTGCACCAAGCCGACCCTCGATCTGCTCGGGCTCGGACCCGCGCCCGCCGGTGTGGTGCTCGAGTGCGCGGAGTATTCCACGCCGATCGATGCGGGCGGCAACGTGCTCGGCAGCTTCCGCACCGGTGCGATGCGGGCCCGGCTCGCGCAAACGCCGTCCGATGTGGCGCCGCTGGTCCTCACCTCGGGCACGGACCGCTCCTCCACCGCGACGCTGGCCGGTCTCGCCGTCGGACCGGCGAGCGCGCTGCTGGGCGCGCGTCCGATCGTCGCGGTGGACCGGCGCGGCCTCGGCACCTCGCAGCCGATCGACTGCCTGCCGCCCGACATCCGGCGCGGTCTGGCCGACAACGCCCAGTTCGGGCCCGACGCGGCGGATCCCGTACAGGCGGTGGCCGCGCTGAGCCGCGAGGCGACCATCTCCTGTCGCGATTTCCTGCAGCCGTACGAGGGCACCTTCGACGCACCGCACGCGGCCGACGACATCGAACAGCTGCGCAAGCAGTGGCAGGTCGAGCACATCGACCTGCTCGGCACGGGCAACGGCGCGCGGGTCGCGCTCAGCTACGCGCGCAAGTTCGGCGATCACCTGGCCCGGCTGGCGCTCGACTCCCCCGAAGCCGCGGGCGCCGACGCCGTGACCGCCGAGGAGCAGCGCCTGCAGGGCGCGGAGGCGGCGCTCACCGCGTTCGCGCAACGCTGCGTCGGGCTCGGTTGCTCGCTCGGTCCCGACCCGCGCGCGGCGATCACCGACCTGGTGCGCAGGGCGGGCGAGGGCGGGCTCGGCGACATCTCCGCCAACGCGCTGCTCACCACGATCAGCGGTTTCCTCGGCGGTCCGCGCGCCGACCAGGCCAATCGGGTCGCCGAACTGGCCGACGCGCTCTCGGCGGCCGGGCGCGGCGACCGCGCCGCGCTGGGCAACCTGGTGCTGCGCGAATCGGCCGCGACCGCGAGCGACGGCCAGTTCGTCAACCGCTGCACCGACGTTCAGCAGCCGCCGACCCCGACCAAGGCCGCCGAGCTGATGGGCACGTGGGGGCAGAAGTACCCGGTGTTCGGCAAAAACGCGGCGATCGCGCTGATGGACTGCTCGGCGTGGCCGGTCGCGGGCGCCCCGCCGCTGCCGGAGAAGTTCACCCTCCCGGTGCTTGTGCTCGGCGGCATCGCCGACCCGGTGGTCGGCAACGGCGGACAGGCGTCGGTGACGGGCGCGCTCGGCGCGGCGGGCGCGCGGCACGCCTCGGTGAACTGGCAGGGTTGGGGCCATCCGGTGTTCACCCATTCCGGTTGCGCGCAGCGTCTTCTGCTCGATTATCTGAAAGAGGCGCGGCTTCCGCAGGACGGCAGCGCCTGCCCCGCCTGACCGGGCGGTTCATAGCCGTTTCGCATGGGCGGCCCAGGCACGCCGAGACATATCCCGGCAACCTGCGCGCCGCCCATCCGGTGTACCGTGCCCCAGTGTTACTTCGACAGCTCGAGCCCCGCACCGCTCGCACCACCGCCGAGGTGATCAAGTTCGCACTCTGGCCTCTCGCGGTCATGACGGTGCTGAATAGGGTATTCATCAAGGCTGTCAATGGGTTCATCACCGACGACTACAAGCCGGTCTACAACGCTTCGCTGGCCTTTCTCAACGGCCGCCCCGTGTACACCGCCAACTTCGACTCCGTCGACCCGCACTACCTCTACCCGCCGGGCGGCACGCTGCTCATCGCGCCCATCGCGCTGATCGATCCCGAGAAATCGCGCTGGCTTTTCATCCTGCTCAACGCCGCCGCCATTCTGCTCGCCTGGTACCTGCTGCTGCGCCTGTTCAAGTACTCGCTGAAGTCCGTGGCCGCGCCCGCGCTGCTGCTGGCCATGTTCATGTCCGAGACGGTCATCAACACGCTGGTCTTCACCAACGTGAACGGCTGCATCCTGCTGGCCGAGCTGCTGTTCCTGCACCTGCTGCTGGCGCGGCGCGATCTGTGGGCCGGCGCGGTACTCGGATTGAGCATCACCGTGAAACCGGTGCTCGCGCCACTGGTGCTGATCGCGGCGGCCCGCGGGCAGTGGAAGGTGTTCATCACCGCCATCGGCGTGCCGGTCGCGCTCACCGCGATCGCCTGGCCGCTGCTGAAGGACCCCGAGCAGTTCTTCACCAGGACCCTCCCCTACCTGCTGGAGACCAGGGACTACTTCAACAGCGCGATCGCGGGCAACGCCGCCTACTACGGCCTGCCGGACGCGCTGACCTGGGGCATCCGCCTCACGATGACCGGACTGGTGGCGATCTCGCTGTGGATTCTCTACCGCTGGTACCGCGACGACGAGCTGTTCTTCGTCACCACGTCTTCGGGTGTGCTGCTCACCGCCATGTTCCTGCTGCCCGGTCTGGGCCAGATGTACTACTCGATGATGCTGTTCCCGTTCCTGATGTCGGTGGTGCTGCGCAACTCGGTGCTGCGCAACTGGCCCGCCTGGCTGGCGATCTTCGGGTTCATGTCCTACGACAAGTGGCTGTCGGACCGCTTTCAGAGCCTCGGACGCAACCTCGAATACCTGCGCATCACCTTCGGCTGGAGCCTGCTGCTCATCGTGGTGTTCTGCGTGCTCGGTGATCGGTATTTGGCTGCCAAGCGGGAAGGCCGCCTGCCGTTCGGCATCGACCCGGTCTGGATGAAGGACGCGCCGGACAGCCGCGACGCCGCCGAGAACGCCAAGCCTGCCGACGTCGCCGAGCCGCTCCCGGATTCGCCCAGGTCACACACTGGTTCGGAGCCCGTGGAGGAGAAACGTATTAGCGTGGAGCAATGAGTTCCGACGCCGAAACGTCTCTACCCGCGCCACGGCTCCAGCTGACGCCGCAGCAGTGGCGGGCCAAGCTGAATCCCGAGGAGTACGCGGTGCTGCGCGAGGCCGCGACCGAACGTCCCTTCACCGGGGAGTACACCGACACCAAGACCGAGGGCGTGTACAGCTGCCGTGCCTGTGACGCCGAATTGTTCCGCAGCACCGAGAAATTCGAGTCGCACTGCGGCTGGCCCTCGTTCTTCGATCCGGCGAAGTCGGATGCGGTGATCCTGCTTCCCGACGATTCGCTCGGGATGCACCGGGTCGAAGTGCTGTGCGCGAACTGCCACAGCCACCTCGGCCACGTCTTCGAGGGCGAAGGGTATCCCACGCCCACCGACCAGCGCTATTGCATCAACTCCATCGCGCTGCGGCTGCACCCCTCGGACAGCGCAGCCGGATAGCCGATCGAACGCTCAGCGCAGAATACGGGTCCGCCGAACCGCCCCGCACGCCCCGAAAACTCGGGGCATGCGGGGCGTCCGTTCGAATCAGGGCAGCCTTGGAATCAGGGCAGCTCTCGAATCACGGCAGCGCGGCGATGAGCTTGTCGACCTCGACCCGAGGGCCGGTGAAGAACGGCACCTCTTCGCGGACGTGCAGCCTGGCCTCGGTGGCGCGCAGGTCGCGCATGAGATCGACGATCCGGTGCAGTTCCGGCGCCTCGAAGGCGAGAATCCATTCGTAATCGCCGAGCGCGAACGAGCTCACCGTGTTGGCACGCACGTCCGGGTAGCCGCGGGCTGCCTTGCCGTGGTCGGCCAGCATCTTGCGGCGCTCCTCGTCGGGCAGCAGATACCACTCGTAGGACCGCACGAACGGGTAGACGCAGATGTAGTTGCCCGGGTCCTCGCCGGCCAGGAAGGCGGGGATGTGGCTCTTGTTGAACTCGGCGGGGCGATGGATCGCCACGTTGCTCCACACCGGGGCGCTGGCCCGGCCGAGCTCGGTGGTCCTGCGGAAGTCCGCGTACGCGGCCTGCAGGTCCTCCACCCGCTCGGCGTGCGTCCAGATCATGAAGTCGGCGTCGGCGCGCATGCCGGCCACGTCGTAGATGCCGCGCACCACCACACCGCGCTCGGCCAGCCCGTCGAAGAACGCACGCGCTTCCTTGACCGCCCCCTCGCGATCCTCGCCGAGCACACCCGGCTCCACCTGAAACACCGAGAACATCAGGTAGCGGATGGTGGAGTTGAGAGCTTGATAGTCGAGTCGCGCCATGATTCCTATCGTGCCACTGCGGCCGGGACGCCCCGCCGTTCGGGGCGGCCTAGGACTTCGCGGATGCGGACAGCGACTCGGCGATGCGGCGTGCGGCGGTTTCCCCTGACGCGACGCAGGCCGGGACGCCGACACCGTGCAGGTACGCGCCCGCCAGCGCGATGCCGTCGAGTTCGGCTGTGGCGGACTCGATCTCGGCGATGCGGTCGACGTGACCGACGGCGTACTGGGCCAGCCCGCCCGGCCAGCGCTGCACGATCGCCTCGACCGGGTCGATGACGGCGCCGGTGACGGTGGCCAGGTCTTCGGTGGCGGCGGCGATCAGATCGGCGTCGGACCAGGACAGCGCGGCCTCGTCGCCGAACTTGCCGAACGAGGCGCGCACCAGCGCCGTCTCGCGCTCGGCGAGATGCGGCCATTTCCGGCTGGAGAGGGTGAAAGCCTTGGCGCGCAAGGACTCTCCGGTGGCGACCAGGATGCCGGAGTTGTCCGGCAGCGCGGTGTCCTGCGGCAGCGACAGCGCGACGACGACGGAGGAGGACAGTTCGATCCCGGCGGCCGCGTCCGCCGCCGTGGGCGCGACGTAGCGGAGGAGCCGGGCGGTGACCGGCGCCGGGGTGGCGAGCACGACGGCGTCGACGAGGCCGAGTGGGTCGAGCACCCAGCCGCGGGAGGCGCGC
>NZ_BDCF01000056.1 GCF_001613365.1 Nocardia xishanensis NBRC 101358 | reverse complement strand
TCCGTGCGTCTGCACCGTCTCGGCGAATTCCGAGCCCTTGGTCGCGGCGGTGTCGCCGAGCGACTTGGCGCGCACCGCGACGTCGTGCGCGTGCTGGCGCAGCGATTCACCGGTCGAGCTGTCCGCGGCGCCGAACGGCAGCGCCGCCGAGACCGTGGCCGCCGCGCTGCGGGCAGCGCGCTTGCCGCGCCAGCCGAGCGACGGCTTGCCCTCGGTGTCGGCGCTGGCGATCAGCAGTCCGCCGAGCAGGCTCATGTCCTTGAGGAAGGCCGCGCGCTTGGCGGCTTTCCGGTCCGGGTCCTGTTCGGCCCAGAAGTCCTGTTCGGTGACCGTGGCGGGGACGACCGTGGCCGCGAGCACGAGCGAGGCGAGGCGAGGCGCCTTGCCGAGCGCGAGCAGCACCCCACCCGAGACCTGCGCGATGGCGTTGATTCGAACCACGGTCGCCGGATCGGCGGGCAGCTTCGCGGCGATGTTGTCCGGCAGCGAACGCTCACCGCGCTCGACCAGGCTCGCGGCGGACTTCGCGCGCGGTTCGGGATGGATCAGGGTATCGACCCCGTCGGCGACGAAAGCGGTCGCCAGCAGCGGTCGGGCAAGTCGGCGCAGCAACATGAACGTCAACCCTTTCCTCGATGGCTTATCGACCGGGTTCCCGTGGCATAGAACGCCAAACACCAAGATCAGCATACGCCCGTGCATGGTCGTGCCGAGAGGAAAGTGCACGTCAGCGAGTCGACGGTGCGCGCTCCGGCCGTTTCCGGATCGGAGCGCGTCCGACCGCGCCGGTCAGGAACTCCGTGGCAACGAGGTGTCCGTGTGCGGACGGCGAGCGCCGTGCGCACGGATCTCGGGGGCGGCGAGGAAGTCCGTGATCACCGTTGTCACCGCGGTCGGGTCCTCCACCATCGGGAGGTGGCCGCAATCCGGCAGGACCACGCTGGTGTGCGGGTGCAGCGTGCGATCCAGCACGGCGCCCGCCGAAGCGGAGAGGATGTGGTTCTGCTTGCCCCAGATCGTGCAGATCGGCGGGAAGGCGGCTCCGGGGGTGAACTCGTCGAGGACGCGGAACGACGGGAAGTCCTGCACGAGACCGTGCAGGGCCTGCAACCGACCACGATCGCTCCAGTGCGCCTTGAGCCGTCGCGAATGCTGTAGGCCGAGGCGCTTGCCGCGCGCGCCGAGCTGATTGGCGATGATCAGCGAGACCACCGGATCGGGCAGGGCGAGCCGCTTGGCCAGTGGCGCGAGCGGCAGCTTGCCGTCCACCCAGGCCAGGCCGGCCTGTTCGCCCTTGCGCACGGTGTTGCGGGTGAGCGGGCTGACCAGCACCAGTGCGCGCACGTTCGACGGATGCGCCATGGCGTATCCCAGCGAGGTGGCGCTGCCGAGGCAGTTGCCGATCAGAATCACGTCGGACAGGTCGTGCGCGTCGAGGAAAGCGCCGAGCATGCGCACGTAGTCTTCGAGCCGGTAGCCCGCGGCCGGTTGGTCGGATTCGCCGTAGCCGGGCAGGTCGAGTGCGAAGACTTCGTGGTCGCGCCGGAGCACCGCCACTTGGTCGTCCCAGATATGTCGCTGCGTTCCCGCGTTGTGCAGCAGCACGATCGGCGGTCCGCTGCCGGTGCGATCGAAGACTACGGTCCGGCCCTGGTGCGCGAAAGTCGCCACGTCGCCTCCTTGCGAGTGGTGCGGCGTGCGATGTGCACGCCTGATTCACCAAGGTAGACCTCTATATGGTGGCGGGTCGAGACCTCGGCCCCAGGGCAAGCGGACCGGTCGGTTTGCCCGAATTCTCCGAGCAAACCGGACGACGTCATCCCTTCACGTCGGAGAGCGCTTCGGCAATGCCCGCGCGAACGACCTTTCCGGTCGCGTTGCGGGTCAGCGGTGCGGTGGTTAGTCGCCAGAGCGCGGGCACCTTGTAGTAGGCCAGCCGTTCCCCGGCGAACGCGCGCAAGTCCGCCTCGGTGACCGTCGCGCCCTCGTCCACCACCACGAGGGCGGCGACCTGCTGACCCAGATCGGCGTCCGGCACGCCGACGACGGCGCTCTCCCTCACCTCGGGGTGCTCGTCGAGGCACTGCTCGATCTCGGTCGGGTAGACGTTCTCCCCGCCGCGCAGGATCAGATCCGATCGCCTGCCGGACAGTCGCAGCCTGCCCTCCTCCACGATGCCGATGTCGCCGGTGCGCAGCCAGCGATCCGGGGTGATGGCCGCCGCGGTGGCCTCCGGATCGTTCCAGTAACCGAGCATCACGTAGGGGCTGCGCACCCAGATCTCGCCCTCGACGCCCTCGCCGACCGGTTCGCCGAGCGGGTCGCGGATCTCCAGGCTCACCCCGATCACCGGGCGGCCCACCGTGTCAGGGAACGCGGCGAGTTCGGCGGGCGCGGCGATGGTGGCGGCGGTCGAGCACTCGGTCATGCCGTAGCTGGTCACCAGCGCGGTCCGCGCGACCGGCAACCGCTCCCGCAATCGGTGTTGCAGCGCGGCCGAGGAGGGCGCGGAGTTGAGCGAGAAGGCGGCCAGCGAGGAGACGTCGTAGGCGGAGAGGTCCACCTCGAGCAGCCGGGTGGCCATGGTGGGCATCGCGCCCCAGTTGCTGATGCGTTCGCGTTCGATCAGCCGGAGCACCCGATCGGCGTCGAACGCGCCCTGATAGATGACAGCCGTGTCGCCGGTGGCCATCCGCGGCAGCACCAGGTTGTGCAGGCTGGCGATATGGAACAGCGGCGAGGTGAGCAGGAAGCGTCGCCCTTTGGGGCCGCCGTCGTCGACGCCGCCCGCGAAGGCCGCGGCGAGCGCGTCGTTGAAGCGGTGGTAGTCGATGACGGCCAGCAGATTTCGGTGTGTGTGCACCGCGCCTTTGGGTCGCCCGCTGGTGCCGCTGGTGTACAGGATGACGGCGGGATCGTCCTCGGCGACGGCGGCATCGGGCAGCTCGCCCGCGGCGTACTCGGCCACCAGATCCGGGATGTCGCGCTCCATCGTCAGCACCGGGACGTCGACGCCGAGAGCGGCGACCTGCGCGGCCCGCTTGGCGTCCACGATCAGCACCGTGGGCGTGGCGTGCCCGAGTCCGTAGGCGATCTCGCGCGGCGCCCACCACGCGTTGTAACCGACCGCGATCGCGCCGAGGCACTGCGTGGCCCAGAACGCCACCACCCATTCGGGCGTGTTCGCCGCCAGGATGCCGACGCGGTCGCCCTTGCCGACGCCGTAACGGTCGCGCAGCGCCCTGGCCAGCGCGCCCACCTCGGCCGCGTGCTCGGCGTAGGACAGGCGCCGATCCTCGGTCACCAGGTACTCGCGGTCGCCGAGTGCGGCAGACGCGGCGAGCACCTCGCGCAGCGCGCGGCCCCGGTGCTTCATTACCGGCAGCGGCGCGCCGAGCACGTCCTCGACAGTCATCTCGAAGGCGCCGCCCGGTCCGGTGAGCCGTCCGATGACGGTCGCCGCCAGCGCCTGCGGATCCATGGATTTCGTCATTCGATGTTCCTCGTCGTTCGTGCGCGGTTCGGGTTCACGGGATCAGTACCGCTCGCCCGCGGATCCGCCCGTCCGCCAGGCGATCGAGCGCTTCGCGGCCGTCGTCGAGCGCGAAGATCTCGACCTCGACCCGGAGTCTGCCCGATCGAGCCAGCGCCACGGACTCGATCAGATCGGATTTGGTGCCGCCGTAAGACTTTCGCACCGTGGCTCCCCACGGCCAGCCGGGTCCGCCCGCGGGGGCCGCGGTGAGTTCCGGTGCGCCGCCGCCGAGCCCGACCATCCGGTACGCGCCGTTGGGCGCGACGGACTCGACCGCGAGGCGCGCGGTCTGCTCGACGCCGACGAAGTCGAACACCGCGTCCGCGCCGCGTCCGCCGGTCCGTTCCAGGATGGCCGCGGCGGTCCCCGCGTCGGCGAGCAGTCCTTCGTCGGCGCCGCACGCGTCCGCCACCGCCAGCTTGTCCGCGCCGACGTCCACCGCGATCACCTTGGCGGCGGTGGTCGCGGCGAGGATCTGCACCGCGACGTGCCCGAGCCCGCCGACCCCGATGACGACGGCCGTCGCGCCCGGCCGCAGCTGGTCGCGCGCGCCGTCGATCGCGTGATAACTCGTCAGCGCGGCGTCGGCGAGCGGCGCGGCCTGGGCGAAGTCCAGCTCGCCGATCGGCACGAACGCCGACGCGGGGATGCGGATGTACTCCGCCATGCCGCCGTCGGGACCGAGTCCTGGGCACGGCGGCATCGCCGTGCGCCCCGCGGCCAGGCATACGTTCTCGTTGCCGCGCACACATTCCCGGCAGACGCCGCACGACCAGCACAGGTAGACGACACCGCGGTCGCCGATCCGATGGCCCGCGACCCGGTCGCCGATCTCGACGATCGTGCCCGCCACCTCGTGGCCGAGCGTCAGCGGATCCGCGCGCAGCTGGAACGGAATCTCCAGCACGTGCAGGTCGGAATGGCAGATGCCCGCCGCGCCGACCCGCAGCAGCAGATCGTCGGGGCCGATCGACGGCACCGGCACCTCGCGCAGCTCCAGCGTGCCTGGTCCGGTCAACTGGAGCGCTCGCATCGTGTCGCGCCCGGTCATGCCGCCACCTCCCGCACGGCCGCGTAGGTCGCGCGCAAATAGGCATCGGCGCGGGCCGAGCCCATGATGCCGGGCTCCATCTTGTTCATGGTGTAGGCGAACGTGAGGCGGTGGTCCAGGTCGTTCACGACGATCGCCCCGCCGTAGCCGGCCCACCAGCAGACCCGGCCCTCTGGCACCGCGGGCGCGGTCTGCCGATGCGGCAGGCCGTAGCCGATGCCGAAGCGCAGCGGCGCAAGCAGCGCCTGGTCGACGCCGTCGGACTGCTGCTCGAAGATCAGGTCGATGGTCTTGTCCGACAACAGCTTCCGTCCGTCCAGCGTGCCCCCGCAGGACACCACGGACTGCACCCGCGCCACCGAACGCGCGTTGCCATGGCCGTTGACCGCGCCGATCTCGGCCTCCTGCCACCCGGCGGTGGCGGTCTCGGCGACGTCGAGCAGCGGATTCGTGAGGGTCTTGACCAGGATGCTGTCCTGGTCCAGCGCCGACATGTCGAACTGCAAGGCGGGCGGCGGAATCAGCGGCGCGATGCGCGGGCGGTGCTCGGGTCCGGTGCCGATGTGGAAATCGGCGCCGAGCGGCCCGGCGAGTTCCTCGGCGAAGAAACGGCCGAGGCTGCGCCCGGTGACGCGATGAACCACCTCGCCGACCAGGTGCCCATAGTTGAGCGCGTGATAGCCCGAGGCGGTGCCGGGCTCCCACCAAGGCGGCTGGGCGGCCAGGCGCTCGGCGGCCGCGCGCGCGTCGTAGATGTCGGTCAGTTCGATCGGCGGCTGCCACCCGGACACGCCGGAGGTGTGCCCGAGGATGTGCCGAATCTCGATGTCGCCCTTGCCGTTCGCGCCGAATTCCGGCCAGTAGTGCGCGACCTTCTCGTACACGTCCAGCTCGCCGCGCTCGACCAGCAGCAGCGCGCACAGCGCGGTCATGGTCTTGCTGATGGAGAAGACGTTCACGAGGGTGTCGCGCTGCCACGGGTCGGTGCGGTCCTCGTCGAGGTGCCCGCCCCACAGGTCGACCACCGGCTCGCCGTCGACGGTCACGCAGACGGACGCGCCGAGCTCGGCGCCGGAGGCCAGCTGATTCTCCAATTCCTGTCGCACGCCGCCGAAGGGTTCGGCGCAGTAGCCCGAGGTGTTCGTCATGGCCTCACACCCGTTCCAGAGCTCGGGCGGGCACCGGCAGCGCGTGACCGGCCGCGGCCGCGCGCTTGGCGCCCCTGGCCATCTCCCGCTTCATATCGCGCACGTAGGCCTCGAACTCGACCTGGATCGTGTGCCGCGGCGAGTCGTAGTAGCGGCCCGTGCGCGCTTCCTCCGCGGCGCGGATGTTCTCGCGCATCCCGTCCGGATCCGGCGGCAGGTACCGCCCGGTCAGGTACGCCGCGACCAGCTTGCTCTGCTGTTCGGCGAAGTTGACCAGCGTCGGGAGCGGCTGGGCGAGACCGAGATAGAAGAGATTGTCGATGCCGGGTTTCATCATCTGCTTGAACAGCGGCAGCCGATTCTCGTTGTCCGGCAGCAGTTGCGGATCGGTGAAGAAGGGGAAGCTGATGTGATAGCCGGTGGCGCAGACGATCACGTCGGCTTCCTGCACGCTGCCGTCTGCGAAGCGCACCCGCTGCCCCTCGAGCGCGGTGATGGCCGGCTTGAACGTGATGTCGCCGCAGCCCGCGCGGTGCAGGAATTCCTCGCTGGCCGACGGATGCGCCTCGAAGGGCTTGTGATCGGGCGCGGGCAGACCGTAGAACTCCATGTCGCCGCGGAACTTGCGGACGAAGCGCTGCTTCAGTTTGAGTGCGAGCTTGCGCGGAATCCACGGCGGCACACTCCGTTTGTCGCCAACCATGCCGTGCACGTATTTCGGCAGCACCCACACGCCGCGCCGCGCCGAGACCGTCAGCTTCGCGGCGAGGAAACGCTGGGACAGCTCGGAGGCGATGTCCAGACCGGAATTGCCCATACCGACGACGATCACGCGTTTGCCGCGCATGTCGATCGGGTCGAACGGGTCGTTGTAGGCGTGGCTGTGCATGAGCACCCCGTCGAATTCGCCCGGGTAATCGGGCATCCGGGGGTCCCAGTGATGGCCGTTGCACACCACCAGCGCGTCGTAGGCGCGGGTGCGGCCGTCCGAGGCGGTCACCAGCCAGCGGCCGTCGGGCTGGCGTTCGGCCGCGGTGACCTTGGTGCCGAACAATATCTTGTCGCGCAAGCCGAAGTGGTCGACGTAGTTCTTGAAGTACTCGAACAGCTGCGAATGGTGTGGGAAGTCGGGCCATTCCTCGGGTACCGGATAGTCCTCGAAAGCCAAGCGCCACTTGGACGTATCGATGTGCAGGCTCTGGTAGCAGGCCGACATGCCGTTCGGGTTCTTGAAATACCAGTTGCCGCCGACCTCGTCGCTCGCCTCGAAACAGTCGAACGGAATGCCGTGGTCTTGCAGGCGTTTGGCGGCGGTGATCCCCGACGGTCCTGCGCCGATGACACATACCAGGGGAAGTTGCTGTGGAGTCAAAGTCGATGTCCTCGTCTCGAGCTGCCGGCGACGGCGGGCGCGGAGAAAGTGGCCGCGAGCACCGCGGGAAGCCGTCCGTCACCGAAGTGACGTACGCAACAAATTAACACTCGCTAGACTTGCTGTCTAGTGAGTGACAAGATGTCTACTGGAAGTGCCGACGAGACGGAGTTACCGTTCACCATGCCGACCAAATCGAACCAAGCCGGGCTGAGCCTGCGCGACGAACAGAAGCTGCAGACCAGGGCCAAACTGCTGGAGGCAGCCAAGACGCTGTTCGGCGCCAACGGGTACGCCGCGGTGCGAGTCGACGAGATCGCCGCTGCGGTCGGGTGTAGCCGTGCCACCTTCTACCTGCACTTCACCGGCAAGCTGGACATCCTGCGCGCGGTCGCCGCGCAGTCCACCGCGCCTACCGCGCTGCACTTCTACGAGGATCTGGACCGGGTGCTCGATGTCGGCACGCGCGAGGCCTTCGTCGGCTGGATGAACAGGGCCATCGTCTGGTTCCACGAATACAAGGACCTGCTGCCCGCCTGGGACGAGGCGACCACGCTGGAACCGGAGTTCCGCGAGATCGCCAGGCAGGGCATCGCGGCACTGCCCAACGCGATGACCTCCTATCTGGCCCGCTGGCCCGTCGAGCGCAGGGACGAGGCCCGGCTGCGCGTGGAACTGCTTGTCGCGCAACTGGAGCGGTTCTTCACCCGGTGGGCGATGCAGGGCACCATCGATGTCGACGCAGACCAGGCGGCCGAGGTGCTCACCGACATCTGGTTCCCCGCGCTGCAAGCGCCGTGACCATCGCGCGGCAGGGCATGACGTATCCGCTGTAGCCCGGTGTTTGCTGCGAAGCGTGAGCCGGGTTGCGGCGGTACGAATTCGCGACGCCGTGAGAATCTGTCGGTGGCGTGCGGCATCATCTGTGCACGCAGACATCAACGAAGCCCGCTCGGAGTGCCCCATGCCGTCGCCAAGAACCAAGCCCAAGCCGTTGTCCGACATCGAGATCGAGCAGATCGCCACGGAGATCGCGGGTGGCCGCCCGCCCATGGTCTGGTTCACCGCCGCGGCCGTCGGTGTGCCCGAAGGTCGTTCGGGCAAGGTGGTCGCACTGGGTGATCCCGCCGACGGCGACTTCCTGCAAGTGCGGCCGACCGGTTCGAAGGATGTACTGTCCTTTTCTCCGACCGAAGTGACGTTGACCAAGCCGTCGCGGGACAAGGCGGCGACCGCACCAGCCAGCCAGCCGAAGTCGACAACCAGGAAGGACTCCACTGTGACCCAGCCGTCGACCACGACGACCGCACCGGCGCCGACCGTCAGCCCCGCGCCTGCTCCGCCTGCGCCGAAACCCGTTGCGCCGGTGACGGAGTCGAGCGCCCCGGCCGCGACGCCCAAGCCGGCGGGCGCGCCGAAGCCCGCGAAGGCGGCCGCGCGCAAGCCGAAGTCGGCGGAGGTCACGGTAACGCTGTCCGGCACCGCCGACGGCGAGTGGACGGTCGAGGTGGTCAACGGCAAGAAGCGCTCGGTGCGCGGGCTTCCGGTGAACAGTTCGGCGGTCGCGCAGGCGGCGAAGATCCTGCACCCCGAGGTGGCCGAGGTGGTCTCCGGAGTGCTGGAGGCGGCGCGCGGCGCGCAGCGCGCCAAGGTCGAGCAGTTGCAGGCCGAGCTCGAGGAGGCCAGGCGGCTGCTGGAGGAACTGGCCGACTGAGCCGAATCCGGGTGTGGCGCATCGCGCCGCGATGCTCGATCGCCCGGCGTTCGCGGTATCAGACCGCGGTGCTCTCCGCGTTGGAGCGCCAATTCCGTGATCGAGTCTCGGATGCGGCGACGGGGCGGCCCGCGGGCAGATGCGGGTGCCGCAGATCGTCGTGGAAGGCGTAACCGAGCGAATACTCCTTGGCGTGGTACATCGCCGAATCCGCGTCCCTGATCAGGTCGTAGACGGTGGCCTGGGGGTCGCGTGGACTGTCGCACGCGATCCCGACGCTCGCGGTGATCGGCACTTCGCCCGCGCTCAGGTCGAAGGGGCGGACGAAGGCGCCGAGCAGTCGTTCGGCGAGCACGGCCGCGTCCTGCTTGGTCAGCGAAGCCAGCACCACGAACTCGTCGCCGCCGTATCGGGCGACCGCGTCGTCGCGGCGCACCACCCGCCGGATTCGGGAGGCGGCGTTGGCGATCAGCTCGTCGCCGACGGCGTGACCGTAACTGTCGTTGACCATCTTGAAGCCGTCCAGGTCGATGAACAGCAGGCACCGCGGCTGAGCGTGCCAATGCGCGCTGTTGCGGTCGATCACGCGGAGCAGGGCCGACCGGTTGAGCAGACCGGTGAGCATGTCGTGATCGGCCTGGTACTGCGCCCGCCGCTCGCTGCGCGCGCTGCGCTGGATGGCCCGTTCGCTGCGTACCAGCACGCCGATGAGCAGCAGCGCGGAAAGCGAGGACACCACCACCCGGTCCACCGTGCCGAGGCTGGAGCCGACCACCGGCGCCAGCGAGGCCACGATCAGCGCCACCGCGATGGAGCTGGCGCGCTGCCGGGAATGGTGTGGATGGATCTGGCGCGGTGCGCCCAGGCTCGCCATGGTCGGGTGCAGCGCGGCGATACCGACCGTGGCGTAGGCGATCAGCAGCGGCGTCAGCAGCACCTCGTGCCCGATAGTTGCGGTGCCCGCGGTGTCGAGGCTGTTGCCGAGATCGCCGACCAGCACGGCGACCATGGCCAGGTGCAGCAGCCGCAGCGAAGTCTCCGAGCGGGTGGTCGTGGCGACCGAATGAGCGACCAGGGTCAGCAGCAGGGCGTCGAGGATCGGATACGCGGCCGCGACCACCATGGTCATGGTGGCCGTGCGCGATTGCAGGATCGGGGAGATGAGAAAGGTCCACGAGGTCAGCAGTGCGCCGAGGCCGATCAGCGTCGAGTCGAGCAGCAGGTCGTAGTTGCCGCGCACCTGCCGGGGCCGCAGCCACACCGTCGCGGCCACCCCGATGCCCAGATACCCGGCCAGCGTGCAGATGTCATCGAGCGGGCTGATCGAGTCGTCGGTGAAATCGCGCAGCGCGGTGCCGAGCGCGAAGAGCACCGCCGACAGTGACAGCAGATACCAGGGCAGCGGTTGGACGGGGCGATGGCGCAGCAGCCCGCTGCCGATCATGGTGAGCGCCCCCGCGACCACCGCCAGCATCGTCAGGAGGGTGAGGGCACGTGACTCGAACACCAGCGGCACCGAGATCAGTGCTGTCCAACCCCCGAGAAGCGCTACGCACCAGATGTTTCCGGTACAGTAGCCGTGGTCGCTCGCCTGCTCTTCGCTGGATGCCATCAGCCCCCCTCGGTCGCTCCGTCCCTGGTGAACTGTGCGGCGTAGTACGTCTGTGAATCCTCCACCGCGACTTCGACGTCGATATGCTCATCGAGCACCGCGCGGATACTGTCGGCGAACGAGAGCTGAGTGTTGTTGTACGAGCAGATGTCCCAGCCGACCGCAGCGCGCTCGGCGACCAAAATCTGGACAACTGATTTGATCATGGCATGGAACGCGGCCCCTTGTCGTGCACTTGGCGCAACGAGGGTGAATCCCGCGTAGTAGATCGCGTCGCGGGCGGTGCGCTCGAGCATGGCGCGCGGAGGGATCACCGACGACAGGCGAATCAAGTTCGCATCACCCACTCCCAACTCGCGCAGGGCCGCATCGAAGGCCGACATCGCCGTCGGGCCCACCCCTGTCGCCGCGCCGATCTCGATCCTCCGTGGCGCCCGGCGGTCTGCCGGTCGTCACGCTCCGGCTGCCCGGGGCGGGAATAGTAGTCGATCGATCCACTGTAGGCCGAGCAGGCCGCGAAGTGGGTGGTGTGAATCATAGTGCCCTCCCAGACCTCTCGGCTCGATTTGCGGGCCGATATTGCTTCGGATTCGACTGTGCGGCAGGAGCGCGAATCGCGCACCCGCACCGGCCGAAAGCGATGCCGGGGCGGCGCGTCTCGTAACGTGTGCCGCGACGGGCGAGCTCCGAGTCGACAGAGCGAGGCAGCAGTGCGGACATGGGTGGCGCCGGGCCGGGTGAACATCATCGGCGAGCACACCGACTACAACGACGGTTTCGTGCTGCCCATAGCGTTGCCCCTGGTGACGCGGTGCGCGGCCGAGACGACCGCCGACGGAATCGTCCGCGTCGAGTCACGGCAGCGGCCGGGGGAGACGGTGCGGGCCGGGGTCGACGAGCTCGCCGCGGCGCGGGACCGGCTGCCGGGTTGGGCGCGGTATCCGCTCGGCGTGGTCGCCGAGTTCGTGCGGCGCGGGCATTCCGTTCCCGGTTTGATGCTCGAGCTCGACGGCGCGGTGCCGATCGGCGCGGGGTTGTCGAGTTCGGCGGCGCTGTCGTGTTCGGTGGCGATCGCGCTGCGAGATCTGTGCGCGCCGAGCGTCGCCGATCGTGAACTGATCGACATCGCGCGCGCGGCCGAGAACGACTACGCGGGCGCCCCGACGGGTGTGCTCGACCAGTCGGCCGCCGTGCTGTGCACCGCGGGGCACGCGCTGTTCCTCGACGTGCGGCGTTTCACCGCGGGCGCCGCGGGCTACGAGCACATTCCTTTCGACCTGGCCGCATTCGGTCTCGAGCTATTGGTCATCGATACCGGGCAGCCGCACGAACTGGTGGACGGCGGCTACGCCCGGCGGCGCGACCAGTGCGAGGCGGCGGCGGCCGAACTAGGTGTGCCCGCGCTGCGCGACGTCGTCACGGAGGCCGACCTGGCGCGGATCGCGGACCCGGTCGTCCGTCGCCGGGCGCGGCACGTGGTCGCTGAGAACGCCCGCGTCGTAGCGGTTGCCGACAAATTGCGGCATGGTGCGGACCCGCGCGCGATCGGCCCGATCCTGGTCGCGGGACACACCTCGCTGCGCGACGATTTCGAGGTCTCGACGGCCGCGCTGGACACGGCGGTGGCGGCCGCTCTCGACGCGGGCGCGCACGGCGCGCGGATGGTCGGCGGCGGCTTCGGCGGCAGCGCCATCGCGCTCGTCGACTGCGAGCGGACCGAGGCGGTGGCCGCCGCGGTCGGCGAACGTTTCGCCGATTCGGGTTTCGCCGAGCCACGCACGTTCGTCGTGGTTCCCGCCGACGGAGCGCGCCGGGAATCCTGAGTGCGGCGCGCGTGCGGTTCGCCCCGCGGCGAATCCTCGGACCGATCGACTCGCTGAGCAACCGTCCAAGATTTGTGCGCGATTGTGCCCCACCGGTGCGGCACAATCACGCACAGTGGATGCCACGGACACCGTACGAAGCAGGACCTAGCTCGACGCCCGGTTGCACGCCAGGAGGGACGACGCTGTGCCGCTTGCCGATTCATCTTTCCTCAGCTCCGTGTGGCCGCCGGCGGGTGAACCTTCCGGCGCGACGCCGCTGCGTTTCGAGGCGGCCACGCAGCTGCGACTGGACGCGGAACCCGTCGACTACGCCCTGGTAGCCCTGTATTTCCTGTTCGTGCTCGGCATCGGTCTGCTGGCCAGGCAGCGGGTGTCGTCCAGCATCGATTTCTTCCTGTCCGGCCGTTCGCTGCCCGCGTGGGTCACCGGTCTCGCGTTCATCTCGGCCAATCTCGGCGCGGTCGAGATCATGGGCATGTCGGCCAACGGCGCCGAGTACGGCTTCCCGACCTTCCACTACTTCTGGATCGGCGCGGTGCCCGCCATGCTTTTCCTCGGCGTGGTGATGATGCCGTTCTACTACGGCTCCAAGGTGCGCAGCGTGCCGGAGTTCATGCGCAGGCGCTTCGGCACCGGCGCGCACCTGGTGAACGCGCTGAGCTTCGCGACGGCCCAGATCCTCATCGCCGGGGTGAACCTCTATCTGCTCGGCTCCATCGTCAACGTGCTGCTCGGCTGGCCGCTGTGGGTGTCGGTGATCGTGGCGGCGGTGATCGTGCTGTCCTACATCACCCTCGGCGGGCTCTCGGCCGCCATCTACAACGAGGTGCTGCAATTCTTCGTCATCGTCGCGGCGCTGCTGCCGCTCACGTTGGTCGGCCTGCACAAGGTCGGCGGCTGGGATGGGTTGCGGGACAAGGTGGCAGCGTCACCCGGCGGCGCGGAGCAGTTGGAGTCGTGGCCGGGCAACGCACTGACCGGGTTCGGCAACGACTTCCTCTCGGTGCTCGGCATCGTGTTCGGCCTGGGGTTCGTGCTCTCCTTCGGGTATTGGACGACCAATTTTGTGGAGGTTCAAAGAGCTCTGGCGACGCACTCCATCTCAGCGGCCCGGCGCACCCCGATCATCGGCGCCTACCCGAAGATGTTCATTCCGCTGATCGTCGTCATCCCCGGCATGATCAGCGCGGTGCTCGTGCCGCAGATGGTCGAGTACAAGCAGGCGGTGACCGCCGATCCGGACTACACCGACGACGTCACCTACAACCAAGCGCTGCTCTATCTGATGAAAGACGTGCTGCCCAACGGCCTGTTGGGAGTCGGGCTGGCGGGTCTGCTCGCGGCGTTCATGGCGGGCATGGCCGCCAACGTCTCGGCGTTCAACACCGTCTTCAGCTTCGACCTGTGGCAGCAATACGTGATCAAGGACCGCTCCGACGGGTACTACCTGACCGTCGGCCGCGTCGCCACCGTCGGCGCCACGGTCGCGGCCATCTTCACCGCGTTCATCGCGAGCAGCTTCAGCAACATGATGGACTACCTGCAGACGCTGTTCAGCTTCTTCAACGCGCCGTTGTTCGCTACGTTCATCCTCGGCATGTTCTGGAAGCGGATGACGCCGACCGCGGGCTGGACGGGTCTGGTCGCCGGAACCGGTTCGGCCATAGCCATTTTCCTCCTGCACGAAGCAGGCGTCTTCGAATTGTCCGGGCAGGGAGCGAGTTTCGTGGCCGCGGGCGCGGCGTTCGTGGTCGATATCCTGGTCAGCGTCGCGGTCACTCACGTGACCCGCCCGAAACCCGCGGCCGACCTCATCGGCCTGGTCTACTCGGAGACCCCCGCGTCCATGCGCACCGACCCGGAGGCCGACACGCTGCCCTGGTATCAGCGGCCGGTTCTGCTCGCGGGGATCGCGCTGGTGCTCGTCATAGCCCTGAACATCTTCGTCGGATAAGGAAGACCGCTCATGCTGTTCGATATCCGGACAATCGTCGGGGCCCTGCTCGGCTGCTACGGCGTGATCCTGGTGATCACCGGCTTGGTCCACGACACCGCGGAGGAGGAGGCCAAGACGGGCGGCGTCGACGTCAACATCTGGGCGGGCGTAGGCATGATCGCCGTCGCCCTGGCCTTCCTCACGTGGGTCTTGCTGCGTCCGGTCAAGCCGGCGGAACCGCCTCGCGCAGAAGGCAAGCCAGCCCCGCCGGAGTGATCTGCTCAGGAACCCGGACGGGGGATATCGCCGCGCCAGGCGCCTGTTTCGTGGCCCTTGCCTTCGATGAACTTCTTGAAACGCTTCATGTCGCGGTCGACGCGGTGCTCGAGCACGCCGAGTTTGTCGGCGACGTTCTCCACGAATCCTTCGGGATCCACGTCCATTTGGGCGGTCACCCGGGTGGTGGTGTCGTTCAGGCGGTGGAAGGTGATCACGCCCGCGTGCCGGGGTCCGCTGTCGGACTTCCACGCGACGCGCTCGTCGGGATGCTGTTCGGTGATGGTCGCGTCGAATTCGCGTGTCGACGGTCCGACGTGGACGCGCCAGTGGGTGTGCCGGTCATCGATCTGCTCGACGGTCTCGACACCCTCCATGAACTGCGGGAAGGTCTCGAACTGCGTCCACTGGTTGTAGGCGGTGTGGACCGGTACGTCGACGTCCACGGTGGCGGCCATTGTGCTCATGAGTTTCCTTTCTTCTTTCTCGGGTCAGTTCAGCAATCCGGTGTGTCTGCGGCCTTCGGTCAAGCGGGGCAGTGCGAAGCCGAGGACGACCATGCCGACCCCGAGCCCGAAGTGCAGCCAGTTGTCGGCGGTGTTGACCGGAACGAAGTTCGCGCTGCTGGCCTGATCGACGATCAACCCGTACAGCCACAGGGCCAGATAGATCACGCCGCCGCCGATCAGGAAGCCCACGGCGGCGTTCGCCGTTCGGGACGCGAGCAGACCCGCGGCGCCGAAGGCGAGGTGAACGATGTTGTGCAGGATGGACACCTGGAAGACTCCGAGGAGCATGGCTTCGGAATCGTGCCCGGCCCAATCCATGGTGTCGTAGCCGGTGGTGATGCCCGGGATGAAACCGAGAACGCCGACCAGCAAAAAGACCGCGCCGACCGCGAAAGCGGCGATTCGCACGGGGGACCACAAGTTGGTCCGCGTGGTGGCGTCGAACGTTGCCATGGCAAAGCCTCTCTGTGTGCAGGCAACTGATACACCGGTCGCATACCCGGGGCATGCGGGTGCAAACGGACGGCCCGGGACGCGGCGAACCCCGCCCGGCCGTCGGCCGAACGGGGTTCGCGCAGGTGAAGCGTAGTTTCTTCAGCGGCTCACTTGCCCGGGGTGAAGGGCGAGTTGATGGTGGTGAAGTACTGGATGGCCGCACCGATCGCCACCGGAGCCGTGATGAAGATCTGGCCCGCGATGGCGCCGACCGGGCCCATCACCACCGCGCCCGCGACGCAGCCGACGGCGGCGGCGGGCAGGAAGGGGCCGAGCAGCCCGACGATGGTGCCGCCGACCGCGGCGCCGCCGATGATGCCGCCGAGCACGCAGCCGACCGCAGCGCCGCCCAGACCGCCGACCAGCGTGGCGATGCTCGCGCCCATGCTGATGGTGCTGGTCATGCGGGACCAGGCGTCCTTCTCCCTGTCGTATTCGCTCTTCCACGGCGCCTTGTCCTCGAAGGGCAGCGCGACCGGCTTGTAGACGGCCTTGTCCATGGAGATCTGCGGGGTCATCGTGACGGTGCGGCCGGAAATGTCTGCGGCGATGGGGAATTCGAACTCGTCGATGCGCAGGGTGAGCGGGGTGCCCGCGACGACTGCGCCGTCGGCGGCCTTGATCTTCAGGACGTTGTCCTCGACCACGAGCGAGCCCTCGTCGATCGAGACGATCGAGGAGGTCGCCGTGGTGTTCGCCGTGTAGCCGATCGCGGCGGGGGCGTCGTCGGCGAGCGGCGCGGCCGAGCTCGTGCCTGCGGCGATGCCGATCGCGCTGGTCATGAAGGCGGCGGCGATGGCGAACTTCGTGATCTTCATGGTGCTGTGAATTCCTTGTGTGTTGTCTGGGTGTCGCGGGCGCGACAGGACGACGGCCATACCTACGACGAACGGGAAGGCCGTGATGTGATGCGCCGGGATGGTCCGCCCGGCGGGGTTTTCAGCGGGGAATCAGGACGCGGTGGCGCGCAGCCGTCCGACGAGCCCGACCGTGAGGTCCACGGCCAGGAACGCGAGCAGGCTCAGGCCGACCAGCGGCACGAACCAGCCGACGACCGCCGCGGCGGCCAGCGCGGGCAGCGCGAGCCACGGCGAGGTGGCGCGCAACGCGCCGCGGCGCGGAGCCCGGCCGAGCGCGAAACGCGATCCGCGGGTCGGGCGACGACGCCACCACATCAGGTAGCCGAAGACGATCACCACGATCAGTCCGATCATCGCCGCGAGCAGCAGCAGCTGATTCGGCAGACCGAACAGCAGGCCCATGTGGAACGCGATGCCCCAGTTGGTGAGCTTGGCCATCAGCGGCCAGTCGGCGTAGGCCAACCGGTCGGTGATGCTGCCGGTGGCGCCGTCCACCGCGACCGCGTCGACGGTGTAGATGCCAGGCATGCGCCGTTCCTTCACCGCGAACGCCTTGTCGGGCTTCGCCGGAATCGCGATCTCCACCGCCTGGGTCACGCCCGCGGCGCGAGCGGCCTCGTACACCCGATCCAGCTGCGCGATGCGGGTCTGCGGGTCGGCGGACTGCGGCGCCGGTGCGTGCCCGCCGCCGTGGTGGTCGCCGCCCGAAGAGTGATCCGGCGCGGACGCGCCGGGCATGGCGGTGCTCACGGCAGGCGTGGTCCAGCTGAGTTGCTTGCGCAACTCGGTGATGTTCTCGCCCGCGTAGGTCGACCAGGTCATGCCGGTGGCCGAGAGCAGCAGGATCAGCGGCAGGATCCAGACGCCGATGACGCCGTGCCAGTTCATCGTCCGGCCGCGGCCGCCCTTGGAGCGGTCGGGGGCGAACAGCCAGGCGGCCGAGTTGCGCTGCCTGCGAGCGCGGACGCGGCGGAACCACAGCACCAGACCGGCCAGCCCGATGACCCACAGCCAGGAGGCGGCGAGCTCGCTGTAGATCCGGCCCGGCTCGCCGAGGTGCAGATCGCGGTGCAGCTTGTCGATCCAGGTGCGCAGCGGCAGCGCTCCCGAGCTGCCGTAGACGACGGATTCGCCGACCGGCTGGGCGGTGTAGGGGTCGACGAAGACCGCCCGGCGCTCGGATTCGCCCAGCGAAGGGTCGGTGAAGATGACCCGCGTGGTGTCCTCCGGTCCCGGCGCGGGCGAGACCGCGGCGAGCGCCAGGTCCGGCCGGGTCGCCACCGCGGCGGCGACCTGCTCGGAGAGCGGCTTCGCCGTTTCACCCGGCTCGACCGTCAGCAGGTCGCGGGAGACGAACGCCTCCAAGGTCGGGGAGATGGCGTAGAGCGCGCCGGTGACGGCCGCGATCAGGATGAAGGGCGCCACGAAGACGCCCGCGTAGAAGTGCAGCCGCATGGCCAGCGCCTGCAGGCCGCTCCGGGCCGAAGGCTTACGCCGCTCGGCGGGTTCGGGTGGCGGCGCCGAGGATTCGGCGTCGGGGGTGATGGTTTCTGTTGTGCTCACGGTCGTTTCGTTTCTGAGGTTCTGGAACCCGGTGCGCGAGACACCGCATGACGGCGCGCGGCGCATGCCGACAGCACCGAGGAGTGCTCGGCGTGCGCGAAATGTGACGTCGCCCGGGGCGAAAGCCCGGACCGGCGTGGCCGCCCCGCATCGAAGCGCGGGACGACGGCAGCACACGAACAGCGCGTTCGTGCACCGGGTGAGGGTGAAATCAGACGTGAACGAGCAGCGGCGGGCCGCGGGTGCGCAGCGTCTCGGCGGCGAGAATCCGCAGGATGACGCGGTCGCGATGGATGGTGCGCAGCGGAGCCGCGTCGGGAACGACGGGTACCCGGTGGCGCACCGGGAGCACACGGGCCAGGACGGCGGTGCCGATCCGATAGGCCGCCTCGGCGCCGCGGATGACCACCGCGGCCACGCAGGCGGCGACGATGTGCGCGGCGAGCATCTGCGGGGTCAGCTGGGAGTCGCCGTGATGCAGATGCCCGGAGCTGAAGCCCATGGCGACGTGGCCGAGCAGCTGACCGCCGACCAGCGCCGTGATCAGACCCGCCGAGGTGTCGCGCAACGGCGCGAGCCCGGCGACGAGCGCGCCGACGACCGCGGAGGCGGCGGCGAGCAGCGCGAGGGTGGTGCTGTCGGGTGCCATGCCGCCCGACGCCCAGCCGTGGGCCGCGATGGAGACGGTTCCCGAGATCGCCCCGGCCGACCCGCCGCGCAGCCGCGCGACGGCGCTGCGACGTCCCGCAGCCGACCGGTCGAACTCGATTCTCACCCGCTGATGATAACGGACCTGTTACCGGTTCCCGACCACCTCGGTGCGTTCCCGGAAGTCGGCCTCGACCAGGCATTTCCGCCTGGAATCTCGGAGGCTCAGCTCCGGTCGGCCTTGTACTGATTGATAGGGCCCTTGTCCATCCGCACCTCGACGCGGCCGTCGGGTTTCAGGGACGCCGCGGGCCGGAACTCGGAGAACCGCTTGCTGTAGAGCTCGAGGCGTTCGATGAGCACGCCCTCGGGGCGGTTGTAGACGATGCCGGGCACGCAGGTGAAGATCCAGCTGGACTTCTTCGCCTGATCGGCGGGGATCGCCACCTGGTCGGCCCCGTTCTCGATGGCGAGGGTGACCCGGTATTTGAAGAACGATCCGGTGCCGTTGTTGATCGCCGAGTACGCCACAGGCACGATCGCGACGATCTCGGGAGCGAAGCGGACCTCGATGATCTCCTCGGTCTGCCCGCCGCCGCGACGGACGTGACCACGGCCGCGGTCGCCCAGATGACGAACCAGATCGCGGTACTGCGGGTTGGCCGGGGTGTCTTTGGCGTCGAAGGTGGCCACGTGCACCACCTCGCCGGTCTTCAGCACGACCAGCGCGTAGGCCTCGTAGTCGGTGCCGCTGGCCCAGGCCACCCGTAGTCGGATCACGGGAGCCTTCTCCAGCAGGACCGGCGGGGCGTTCTTCGTCAGCGTCACCGCGCCCTTGGTGAAATTCACGCCGGGTGGCGGGGGCGGCGTCATTGGGTGGGGTGGCATCACCGGTTGCTGCGGCGGCATCGTCCCCGGCGGAGGAGCGGGTGACATCTGCGCGGGCGGGGGTGGAAACGATTGCGCGACAGAAGGAATCGCTTGCGCTGCGGGCTCGTCGTCGACAGAGATTCCGAAATCCGTTGCCAGCCCGGCCAATCCGCTGGCATAACCCTGCGCCACATTGCGTAGCTTCCAGCCGTTCGCGCGGCGATACACCTCGCCGAGGATGACCGTCGTCTCCGAGCTCAGGCCGGTGATGGGCAGATCGTGGGCGAGCCCGCCGTCCTCGGTGATGCGGACCGCGAGCGGGATGCCGCCGAACACACCGTTGTCCACCGACGCCGCGACCACCAGCCGGTCGGTCACCGCGCCGACGCTCGGTAGGTCGATGCAGATCGCGCCGTCGGTCAGGCGCACCGCACCGTCCGGCGAGACGGGCTGGTTGTAGAAGACGAATTCGCTGTCGTCGCCGACCTTCCCGTGATCGCGAACGCAAAGCACCGAGAGATCGATACCGGCGGGCGCCACGGTGACGTGCAATCGCCCGCCACCCAGCGCGACGTTCCCACCCTTGCTGATCACGCTGGACATCGGCGCCCCTGTCCTCGAATTGCCCTCCGCGCAAGCCTAATACGAGCCAACGGCGACGGTCGACGGCTCGCGCGGCGCCCGCGCTCGGTGAACACGGGCGCCGCGCGCGACATCAGCGCGAAGGTGCGCCGCTCAGCCCTCGATCTCCATCTCGATCAACGGCTTGCGCAGCAGCTTGCCGGTGGCGTTGCGCGGCAGTTCGTCGAGGAAGATCACCTCGCGCGGCACCTTGTAGCGGGCCAGGTTCGCCTTGACGTAGTCCTTGATCTCCTGCGGATCACGCTTGGAGTCCGGGCCCGGCACGACGAACGCGCGCAGCCGCTTTCCGTAGTCGCGGTCGTCGACGCCGACCACCGCGGCCTCGAAGATGTCCTCGCGCCCTGCGATCAGGTTCTCCACCTCGAGCGGGAAGACGTTCTCGCCGCCGGAGACGATCATGTCGTCGTCGCGGCCGTCGATGTAGAGCAGGCCGTCGGCATCGAAGTGCCCGACGTCGCCGCTGGACATCATGCCGTCGACGATCTCCTTGGTGCGTCCGTCGGTGTAGCCGGTGAACGCGAAACCGTTGTCCACGAAGATGGTTCCGGTGACGTTCGGCTCGGTGATCGGCTTGCGGTTCTCGTCCAGCAGCACGATGCGGATCCCGACCGGCGCGCGGCCCGCGGTGGTCGGCGCCTTGCGCAGATCCTCGGGGGTGGCCACGGTCATCACCGCGCACTCGGTGGAGCCGTACAGGTTGTAGAGGCTGTCGTTGAAGTGGTCGAGGGTGCGGGTGACCACGTCCGGCGCGATGGCCGAGCCCGCCGCGAAGATCACCTTGATGCTGCGCACGTCGTACTTGGCGAGCACGTCGTCGTCGAGGTCGAGGACGCGCTGGAGCATGGTCGGCACGACCACCAGCGAATCGGCCTGGTACTTCTCGATATTGGCCAGCGTCTTCTCGGGGTCGAAGCGGCGCTGCTGGAAGACGACCCGGTTGCCCAGCGCGAGACCGAGGGTGAACTGGGAGAGGCCGGTGCCGTGGAAGATCGGCGCGGCCATGATCATCGTGCCGTCGGCGGGCAGCGGAACCCGGTCGATGAACTGCGCCGAGGCGAACGGGCTGACCCGGTCGCGCGGCGCGCCCTTCGGGGTGCCGGTGGTGCCGCTGGTCAGGATGACCATGCCGCCCGGCTTCTCCGGCGCGGGCAGCGGCGCGGTGGAGCGGCCCGCGGACAGCGATTCGACGGTCGGAATCGACGGGTCGGCGTCGTCCTTCTCGTCGACCCAGGTGAGGATGCGCGGGATCTCGGCGGGAATGGCGCTCATCAGGTCGAGGAACTCGCTGTCGTGCAGCACGGCCTTGACCTTCTCGCGCGCGGCTACATCGGCGAACTGCGGCTTGGCGAAGCCGGTGTTCATCAGCACCGCGCGCACGCCCAGCTTGCCCGCGGCCAGCAGGCTCAGCACCATGCCGCGGTGATCGCGCGCCAGCACCGCGACCACGTCGCCGGTCCGGATGCCCTGCGCTTCCAGCCCGCGCGCGAAGGCGTTGGACTGCTCGTTCAGCTGACCGAAGGTCAACTCGCCGCGCTCGTCCACGATGGCGGCCGCCTGCGGCCTGTTCTGCGCCGCGTGCATGACGACGCCCGCGAACGGACCGAACTTCAGCACGTTGAACGCCGAGCGGGCGGCGTGGTCCGGGCGCAGCGGGTTGAACAGGCCCCGCTTGACCATGACGTTCACGCCCAGCGCGAGGTCACCGGCCTTGCGAACGGAACCGCCTAGCGCGGGAAAGGACAAAGACATAGAGGACAACTTTCCGCAGTCCATCCACCGGGACTCGGGGTGGTGTGGACCGCAACTTCGAGATCCAGTGCTGGTGCTAACAATAGCAAGCAACCGGCCTCGAATGTGTCATGCATCTCACTGCCCAGCAGTCTTGCCTTCCCGGCGGCATGCGGGTCGCGAATCCGATTGCGCCGCAACGCCCTCCGATTCGCGACCCGGCCTCGGTCACGCGTCGACCTGGTACTCCACCAGCACCCGGCGCAGCAGCTTTCCGGTGGGGTTGCGCGGCAGGTCGTCGAGGAAGACTACTTCGCGCGGCACCTTGTACCTGGCCAAGTTGTCCTTGACGTAAGCCTTGAGCTCCTCGCCGTCGGGCGAGTGGCCGGGCTCGGGAACGACGAACGCGCGCAACCGCTTGCCGAATTCCACGTCGTCCACGCCGATCACCGCCGCGTCGAACACGTCGGGGCGTTCCAGCAGCAGGTTCTCCACCTCCTGCGGGAAGACGTTCTCGCCGCCCGAGACGATCATGTCGTCGTCGCGGCCGTCCACCATCAGCAGGCCGTTGTCGTCGAAGTGGCCCACATCGCCGCTGGACATGTAGCCGTCGAGGATCTGCTTGTTCCTGCCGTCGGTGTAGCCCTCGAACGGCGCGCCGCTGCGCACGAAGATCCGCGCGGTGACATTGCGGTCGGTGACCAGCTGGTCGTTGTCGTCGTAGAGCCGCACGTCGCAGGTGATCGGCGGACGCCCGACGGTGCCCGGCGCCTTCGCCAGCTCCTCCGGCTTGGCGACGGTGGCGATCGCGACCTCGGTCGAGCCGTACAGGTTGTGCAGCACGGGGCCGAACACCTCGGCGGCGCGGACGCACAGCTCGGGCGACAGCGCGGAACCGGCCAGCACGATGGCCTTCAGCGAGGAGGTGTCGTACTTGGCGCGCACCTCATCGGGCAGCTCGACCATGCGGTGCAGCATGGTCGGCACCGCGACCAGCATGTCGGCCTTGTGGTCGGCCACCGCCTTCAGGGTGGCCTCGGCGTCGAAGCGGCGGCGCATCACGATCTTGTTGGACAGCACCGTGCCGACCAGCCAGGTGCCGAGTCCGGTGCTGTGGAAGATCGGCGAGACGATCACCATCGTGCCGAACTTCTGGAACGGCATGCGGTCGAGGAACTGCGCGGTGGCCATCGGGGTCACCTTGGTGCGCGGCGCGCCCTTGGGCAGGCCGGTGGTGCCGCTGGTCAGGATGATGAAGCCGCCGGACTTGGTCGGCGCGGGCAGCGGCTCGCTCGAGTTCGAGGCGATCAGGTCATCGAAGGTCTTGGCGCCCTCGGGCAGCTGGGCGCCCTCGTCCACCCAGGTCAGGTACCGCGGCAGGTCCGCGGGCAGCGCGTCGAGCAGCCCGAGGAACTCGCTGTCGTGCAGCACCGCCTTGACCTTCTCGCGGACGCACACCTCGGCGAACTGCGGCTTGGCGAAGCCGGTGTTCATCAACGCGACCCGGGCGCCTAGTTTGCCCGCGGCGATCATCGACATGATCAGGCCGCGGTGGTCGCGCGCCAGCACGGCGATCACGGTGCCCTGGGTGATCCCGGCGGCGTGCAGCCCGCGGGCGACGGCGGTGGACTGCTCGTCCAGCTGGCGATAGGTCAGCTCGCCGCGTTCGTCCGCGAGGGCGATCCGGTCGGGCGCCACACGGGCGGAATGCCGGACCAGGCCCGCCTGCGGGCCGTAGATCCTGGTTTCGCGCATAGTGCGCAGCGTCTCCAGCGGCGCCTTGGGATCACTCACTCCGCGAGACCTCAGCAGTCCCAAAGCTTTCACGGTTTCCAGCGCACGCGCCACGCTCACCTCGAACACCTCCACTGACCTTCGCGGCGACACTCGACGACGCGAACTCGGCTATGTGGATGCCTACCGTAGCAGCGAACGTGGTCTGGGTCACAAGTTGAAGCCGACAAAGCGGACAATGGTGCTAGCGGACAATGGTGCTAGGTGACGGGCTCAGCGGGCGCGGGTCCCTCCCGGCGGCGCAGTGTCCTGCGCCTACGACCTCGCCACCCGCCCGAACTGCCGTACGACGCCTGCCGCCAGGAAGAGCAACGAGCATGTCGAAGAACCTGACCCAACTGGAACTGCTGATCGAGCTGGAACCGGTCGCCGAGCGCGAGCTGAACCGCCACCTGGCGACGGCCAAGAACTGGCATCCGCACGAGTACGTGCCGTGGAGCGAGGGACGCAATTTCGCGGCCATGGGCGGCGCCGACTGGGAGCCGGGCCAGTCGCGGCTGTCCGAGGTGGCCAAGGCCGCCATGGTGGTCAACCTGCTCACCGAGGACAATCTGCCGTCCTATCACCGCGAGATCGCCGAGAACTTCTCCAGGGACGGGGCGTGGGGTAGCTGGGTCGGCCGGTGGACCGCCGAGGAGAACCGGCACGGCATCACGATGCGCGACTACCTGGTGGTCACCAGGGGCGTCGATCCGGTCGCGCTGGAACACGCGCGCATGGTGCACATGACCAAAGGCGCCGACACCCCGGCAACCTGGGACGACACCAACGTCCTCTACGGACTGGCGTACGTGACGTTCCAGGAGCTGGCCACGCGGGTCAGCCATCGCAACACCGGGAGGGTGTGCGACGACCCGATCGCGGACAAGATGCTGCAACGCATCGCCGCCGACGAGAACCTGCACATGGTCTTCTACCGCAACATGTGCGGTGCCGCATTGGATCTCGCGCCGGACCAGGCGTTGGAGGCGATCGCGATGATCGTGCGGAAGTTCCAGATGCCCGGCATCGGTATGCCCGACTTCCGGCGCAAGGCCGTGCTCATCGCCAAACACGGTATCTACGATCCGCGTCAGCATATGGACGACGTGCTGCTGCCGGTGTTGCGCCGCTGGAATGTGTTCGACCGCAACGATTTCAGCGCTCGCGGTGAACGGTGCCGGGAGGAGCTCGGCGCCTTCGTGGAGAAGCTGGAGCGTGATGCGGCGCGGTTCGAGGAACGGCGCGATCGCATTCTGATGGCGGAGGAGGCCCGTCGGTTGTCGGCCGAAGCGGGCGATTCCGGTCGCATCTGAGAAGACCTGGCGCGGAGGCGATTTCATGCGCCGCGGCGGCGTTGTGCCCGGCCGCCGCGACACACGAAGGGATCAGTTGTAGATGGCGCCCATCGAGGGGATGGAGATGGTGCCGCGCTGGTACTGGTAGCCGTCCGGGTTGGCGTCGCTGACGGGGACAGACCAACGGTGCCACAGGGTTCCGTACACGGCCGAGACGATCATGCCGGGGCCGAGGTCGAGCGCGCGCGAGCGGATGGTGGTGTCCACCGGGACGTCGTTGTGGTCGTAGAGCACCTCGGTGCCGCTGCGGCCGTTGGACAGGTTGACCCACAGCGCTTCCAGCTTCGCGCCGCCCTGGTTCGGCGAGATGGTGCCTGGGCCGCCGAAGAAGGCGAGGCGGAAGCCGTCGACGCCGAGCGCGATGCCCGACCCGTACACGCCGGGCCCTTGACCGCGCCCGATGTCGGACTGGGCCGGGATCTGGAACGGTTGGGCGGGCAGCGCGACCCGGCTGTTCGCTGGTATCCGGCGGGGCAACGCGAGCAGACGATCGATCGCCTCCTCCGCCATCGGATCGCCCTCCGCGGCCTCGCGCAGCTTCTGCACCGCGATGCCCCAATCCACGGCCGGAAGCTCGGGCTCCGCCGCTGCACTTCCGCTGAACACCGTCGCGATAACGGCCGAAACGACCGCCGCCGCGGTGAGATGACGCTTGAAACTCAGTCGACGCATAACCAATCTCCTTGCCAGAGTCCTTGGTACAGCACTTACTGAAATTCGCCCGCAGATCGCGGTAATGCTCGAGACCCTAGCCGATCCCCGACCTCCCACCACAACCCCACCCCGAAAGCGGAAAACCGGTGCGGGGCCACCCAACCCCGCACCGGTTCCGGCGTGTTCGTCGCTAGCGCGTCACTTCAGCTCGGCGCTGGTCTTGCCCAGCACCCGGCGGGCGACGATGAGCTGCTGGATCTGCTGGGTGCCTTCGAAGATGTCCAAGATCTTGTGGACGGTCTGGGGCGAGCTGGGACGATAGATCGAATCTGAACTGCACAGTTCATGCTCAGCTCTTCTCGCCAATTCCGGGCCGTTTCCAACCGTCCACGGCCTGGAGACAGCCTGCTCCACCCGCAGCGCTAGAAGGGCGGGTTCGCAGTCCATTTCGCCCAATTCATCGTGATCAGCGGACCGGGTTGGGTAGCCAGTTTCGCGCGAAAATCGTCCTTCCGTCCCCACCAGTCGTTGATCTCAAAGTGGATCTTGGGATCGCCCCAGTCCAAGTACTGGCCGTCCGCGACTCGCTGGTCGATGTTCACGGGCTCGACGACTGCGACGGCGATCAGCGCGAAGATCGTGTTCCACGGGAGCCGGACCTTGCCTTGTTCAACGTGAAGCTGACTCGCGATTCCGATGTGGTCGGCCCACAGTGCAATGTCTCCTGGGAGTTCGTCGCCATGGCCGTGAGCACATCGGTGCTGAACATAGATGAGGTCCGCAGTGTCGGGCCATACATTCCTCCCGAGTGTCGATTTGATCCGTACGGGCCACCGGGTCTCCGCAGTGTTCACCCCTCTGAGGGCCATTGGACCGAAGATTTCGTCGTTGTCTCGAATCAGCGCGGTGAATCGGTCACCGACCCGCCTTGTGGGATATACCTTCTTGGCGGTGCCGTCGACGGCGTTGCAAGCATGGAGCATCGCGGCTTCGATTTCGCCGCGGCCGAAGTCATCGATCGCCAAACGGATCGAATCGCCTACCTTCATGAGCAGGCAGGATACGGTCGTGTGGGTCAATCTCCCAATCGATTTCCCTATTATCAGGCAACCGGACACCGATTCAGTCTCCTGCTTCCCCCTTCTGCTCCGGAGGCAGGCTCGGACTGACTTCAGAGGTATCGGGCTGCCGTTGAAGTCGCGTGTCTTGGCGGTTCGGTACTCGGCTGTCCGGCTGTGTACGGGGCTCTTGTGTCACTCTGGTGGCATCGTCACCACGGCATGGCCCTGCTGGGTGGTGGGCTGCACACACCGGGGGCTGGCTCACCGCCTGCCCAGAAGGCCTGCCCTTCGCGCGTAGAGGCTCCGCGGTCAAGGGTGGCGAATGCCATCAGCGAAGCTGACGCCGCAGGCGCCCTTGACGGTGGAGGGCCGCGGGAACACAATGCAGGCCACCGCCCAGGAGGGCCACGCGACCGTAGGTCGCAAAGATCATCGTCACCAGGTGCTACCACACGATCGAGGAGAGTTTGGTGTCGCGACTTGAATGGACTCGTTTCAATGGAGATGACGTTGAGGCGGTAGTTTCAATGTTTGTCTGCCGCGAAAGGGAGAAGGCCTTTCGAATCCGCCCGTCTCAAGGCGATGGCGGAATAGATGTTTGCGTTCCTATTTCGCCAGGACACGTCGAGATCTACCAGGTGAAGAAATTTGCCAGCAACTTGGAATCCAACGAAAAGCGCCAGATTGAAAAGTCGCACAAGCGCATTCAAGAATACGCCAAGAGGCGTAACTGGGTTGTGGATAATTGGTACCTAACCATGCCGCTGGATAGGACGCCAGAGAACGATGAGTGGTTTAACGAACTTGAAGATGGCGGACCGTTTCCATGCACATGGTTAGGCCTTACCGAGGTTGAAAATTGGGTCTCCGCACATCCTGATATTGTGGACTATTACTTACGCGATGGGAAAGCTCGCCTCATTGAAGAAGTTGCACGCTTCTCTGCAATCGCAGGACTGTCCCTGCCGGGGATTCCGGCAGTCACGCCCGATCAGTTCGCCGGACTTGAGCCAGCAATGATTTCGCAACGACTTGCTGCGTTGCGGACAGCGCTCAATGACCGCGATCCCCATTTCTTGTATGACGTGGCGATTGGGCGTGAACCAGTTGTTCCGCAGTCGAAGGCCAAAGGATACCCAGCCTTGGCGGCCGTCAACTCGCAATGGTTTGGAGACACTTGCGTCACGTTCCACATATTTGCACGATGTGCTGAGTCGCTGCACGAACGGCCGATCGAGTTCCGTGGGACACTGGTGGCCGAAGCTGGTTCGGATGCACAGCGCGAGATCGAAGAATTCTTTCGTTACGGCAGAACTCCTTCGATTCCCCTGGAGATGCGCAACCTAGATGCCAACCTGCCCGGGGGCCTGGGCGGGCGCTCCGATGTCGTTAGGGTACGAATCGGGCAAGCCTCCGGCAATGGAGTTGAAGAAACATTCGAGCGTATATATGCAATAATCTCACCCGGCGGTGAATCATTGGCAGAATTGGAGGTCTCCGTTAGCGCCGCAGCCATTAGCATAGACCGGAAGGGACTCTGCAATAGAGGTAGCGATGCTTCGGGAATCTTCAACATAGAGATTCTATCGTTGCTAAACGAAGATGGTACGAACGATACGACCGTTCGCGTAAACCGCGGGGACGTTACTGGAAAGTTTCCGGACGACGCGGAACAACCGTTGGCGTTTATGCAATACTTCCACAGCCCAAACAAGCTTAAGATCGGATCCAAGCGCGCGCGTCGCCAACACGTCTTGCAGGACATTCCTACCGGCATGCGAGATGAAGAGGCGGCCCAATGGAACGAGTTCCTGCTTCGCTACGTACGGGCGCTGAGAAAGATTCAGGACTTCTCGATTGAGGAAATAGTGATACCAGATCTTGACACTGAGCCTCGCGCACAGATCGAGCAAGTCTTTCGAGCAGCTCGGCTTCTGAACGGAGAGAGCATAGCGGTGAGATGGAACACCGTTCAATTGTCGATGTATTCTGCTCTGCCGGAAACGGACGGACCATTTCCAGTTGAGTTTACCGAGCCATACACCATTAAGATCGGTTCTCAGAACATAGAACTGGGATCTCTCCGTACTTCTATCGAATCAGCACAGTTGACGCGGATTTGGGACGCCGACGAAGGCGTTAAGGTAGTCGAATTGATTCCTGGTGGATCATCGGCCGTGGCACAGTTGTCATGGCATGGTGAAACTTCGCTGGAAGCTGAGGGCGCAGAGGATTTGGGCGTGGTCTGACGGCGGGCCATCGGTGTCGACGCTCCCCGCGGCGAGTTCTGCGGGTGACGATCGGCTGGGACTTCGACTCCGACGAGTTCTTCGAACGGGACCACGGCCAGGCCGCACGAACGATGCCGGCCGATTCGGGCTCGGCTGCGGAAGGTCGGCCCGGTAGGGCAGGCGGCGTGCCCAGCACTGCTCGATCGTTACGGAAAGCGATCAGACAGGAATGGGTGCCGTGCTACCCCGTCGCCAAAGCGGATGCCGTTGACGCTGAACAGGACCCACTGCGCCCGCGGCGGCGCGTAGCGCCGCCACCGCGCTCTTGAATCTCGGATTTATCCGGCGTTCGGCAATCTTCCGGTGGGGCGCATTCTCGCGTCCACGGTGCGTGATCGGGTGAGTGAGCTGGAGGAACGGAAGTACTCCGACAACTACATGGCTGTGCTGTTCGACATCGTCGCCAGCGTTATGGACACAGCTGTAGATGACAAGTTGATTCGGCAGAACCCGTGCAATGCGAAGACTGTGCGCCGACCTGTGCGGCGTAGTCCGAAGGTCGTCGTGTGGGCCGATGACCGTGTGACGGCTGTGCGACGTGGGCTGAGCAGCGTGGGGGAGCGGTATTCGATCGTGATCCCGGTCGGTGTGGGGCTGGGGCTACAGCAAGGCGAATAGCTCGGGCTCTCGCCTGACGATATTGATCGAGAGGCCATGACGATGCATATCCGGCGTCAGGTGAAGTACGTCAAGGGAACGCTGATGTTCGCGCTTCCGAAGCGGGAGAAGACCCGCTATGTCCCGCTGCCCAGGGCGGTGCTCGCTGCGATGGACCAGCACATGGAGTTGTTCCCGCCGCCGTCGGTGACGCTGCCGTGGGGTTCAGCCGATGGTGATCCGGCCACGGTTCGGCTGCTGATCGTGAACGAGCAAGGCGGCACGATGAGTGGGGACCTATTCACCAAGATCGTGTGGAAACCGGCGTTCGGCAAAGCTGGGTTGGACTACAAGAATCGGGCGGACGGGATGCATTCCGGGCTTCGGCATCTGTACGCGTCCAAGTTGCTCGCGCGTGGAGTGTCGGTCAAGGAGCTGGCTGACTACCTCGGGCATGAAGATCCGGGATTCACTCTCCGGGTCTACACGCACCTGCTTCCCTCCAGTCATGAGCGCGCTCGCCAGGCCGTGGACGAGGCGGCCCGAATCGGGGAGCTTCCCGGCGATGACGGCCTACAGGCGGCCTGAGCGAGCGGTGGACCGATGAGCCCAGTGTCGGACACGAAAAAACCGGTGCGAGTTGATGAGCGGACTCACACCGGTTTTCTGTTGTCTACCAGGTCACTTCAGTTCGGCGCTGGTCTTGCCCAGCACCCGGCGCGCGACGATGAGCTGCTGGATCTGCTGGGTGCCTTCGAAGATGTCCAGGATCTTCGAGTCGCGGCCCCACTTCTCCAGCAGGGTGCGCTGGGAGTAGCCGATGGTGCCCGCCAGTTCGACGGCCTTGAGGGTGACGTCGGTGCCGGTGCGGCCCGCCTTGGCCTTCGACATGGAGGCTTCCAGCGAGTTGGGCTTCTTGTTGTCGGCCATCCACGCCGCGCGCAGCGCGAGCAGGTAGGCGGACTCGTAATCGGCTTCCATGCGCAGGAATTCGGCCGCGGCGGCGTGCTGGTTGATCGCCGGGGTGTCGTAGGAGATCTCGATGCCGGCGCCGGTCAGGATGGCGCGCAGCTCCTCGAGCGCGGCGCGCGCCACGCCGACCGCCATGGCGGCAACCAGCGGACGGGTGTTGTCGAAGGTCTGCATGACCCCGGCGAAACCCTTCTCCACATTGACTTCCGGGCTGCCGAGAATGTTGTCGGCGGGAATCCGGCAGTCCTGCAAGAGGAGCACGGCGGTGTCGGAGGCCTTGATGCCGAGCTTGTGCTCGAGCCGCGCCACCGACAGACCGGGAGCGTCCCGGGGCACGACGAACGACTTGATCGCCGCGCGGCCGAGGCTCTTGTCGACGCTCGCCCACACCACGATGTGGGTGGCGCGCTGGCCCGCGGTGACGAAGATCTTCTCGCCGTTGAGCACCCACTCGTCACCGTCGCGCACGGCGGTGGTGGTGACGGCGGCGGAGTCGGAGCCGAAGGACGGCTCGGTGATCGCCATCGCGGCCCACACCTTGCCGAACCGCTTCAGCTGCTCGTCGGTGGCGACCGCCGCGATGGCCGCGTTGCCCAGGCCCTGGTAGGGGATGGACAGCATCAGGCCGACGTCGCCCCAGGAGGTCTCCAGCGCGTTCAGCAGCGCGGACATGTTGCCGCCGTTGGTGTTTCCGAGCAGCTCGGTGGCGTGCGGGTCGGACTGGTCGGAGCGGCCGCCCGCGGCGCCGCCGATCTTCTGGGTGCCGGAGTCGGCGAGGCCCTCGACCATGGCGGCCATGGTGTCCAGCTCGACCGGGTACTCGTGCTCGGCGAGGTCGTACTTGCGCGAGATCGGCCGGAAGATCTCCGAGGCGACCTGGTGGGCCTGGTTGGCGCTGGCCCGCAGCTTCTTGGGGAGTTCGAGATTGATCATGGTTGAAGGTCTCCTGAGGAAAGGAACGAGCCGGTCAGATGAGCACGACACCCTCGGCGACGCCGATGGCCCGCAGATCGCGGTACCAGCGCTCGACCGGGTGTTCCTTGGTGAAGCCGTGGCCGCCGAGCAGTTGCACGCCGTCCAGGCCGATCTGCATGCCCTTGTCGGTGGCCAGCTTGCGGGCAAGCGCCGCCTCACGGCCGAAGGAAAGGCCCTGCTCGGCGCGTGACGCACCCCGCAGGGTCACGAGCCGCAGACCGTCGAGTTCGATGGCGATGTTGGCGACCATGAACGCGACCGCCTGGCGGTGCGAGATCGGCTCGCCGAACGCCTCGCGCTCGTTGACGTAGGGGATCACGTAGTCGAGCACGGCCTGACCGGTGCCCGCGGCGAGCGAAGCCCAGCCGAGGCGCGCGAGGCGCACCGCGTCGGCGTACTCCTCGGCGCGGGTCGTGGCGTCGCCGTCTCCGAGCACGGCCTCCGTGCCGACGGCCACGTCGTTCAGCAACAGACGGCCGATGCCTGCGGCGCGCAGACCCATGCTCGGGTCGGCCTCGACGACCAGACCCGGCGCGTTGGACTCGACGATGAACAGGGCGGGGCGGCCGTCGAGTTCGGCGGCGATCAGGAACAGCTCGGCGTCCGCCGCGGCGGGCACCAGGCTCTTGACGCCGTTGAGGCGGTAGCCGCTCGGTGAGCGGGTGGCCTTGGTCTGCAAGGCGAACGGGTCGAACAGCGCGCGCGGCTCGTTGATCACGACCGAGGCCTGCGGCACGTTCTCGCCGGTGAAGGCGGGCAGGTAGGTTTTCTGCTGGGAGTCGGTGCCCCACTGGGAGAGCGCGACCGCGACGCCGCTCGGCGCCAGGATCGGCAGCGCGAGGCCCATGTCGCCGTGCGCGAGCGCCTCGGCGACCATCGAGTTGGTGACCGCGCCGCGTTCGGAGGCCGCACCCTCGAGCTCCTCGGGCACGTTGATCAGGGTGATGCCGAGTTCGGCCGCGCGCTCGAGCAGGTCGCGCGGCGCCTCGGCGGAGTTGTCGGCCTCGTAGGCCGCGGGACGCAGGATCTCGGCGGCGAATTCGCGCACCGTCTGGACGATCATCTGCTGCTCGTCGGACGGGGTGATGTCGAAGAGGTCCTTCTTCTTCGACTCGTTGTCCGCGAGCCGCTTCGGCGCGCCGCCGCCCGCGATTTTGTTGAACGCGCGGGTGGCCGCACCGAGGGTGCGGAAGCCGGTCTTGGTGCTTTCGTAGGTGACTCGCTCGATCGGCTTGCGCAAGTTGTACTTCTCGGCGAGCTCCGACCCGGTGAGGGTTGTCATGGCCCGCATCGCCGCGCCCATCCAGTCCCGCTTGGGCTGGTTGAGGCCGACGGCGGACGTGTCTGGACGTCGCGTCGTTGCGCTGTCTCGAGTGCTCATCATCACCTGTTTTCTCGGATGGGTGGGGTGGTCTTGTCCCAGCTATCTTACTCCTGAGTAAGACGACCTTACTCCAGAGTAAGAAGACCGTCGAGCGGCCGTCAACCCGATGCTGCCCGAGGTTGGCGGTGGTCGGCGATCCGGTAGCCGAATCGTGTCTCTATCCCAGGTGCCTGGCCGATTTTCCGTGACGGTTCACGATTGCCAAGTAGTGAAACGAATCTACTTCACAATGCCCGAGATTCGGCTACGGTGTCGACACGTTTGTCTGCCCCCGAGATGGAGGTCTTGTTCATGAAGCGGCTTGTGGTATTGGCCGGGTTCGCGGTGGCGGTGGGATTGGGCGCACCGGCGGCGGTCGCCGCGCCCGGATTGCCGCTGGTGCCCATCGATGTGGATCCGGGCGGGCCGCCGCGGGTCGATTTCGGTTCCGGCGCACCGGTGCTGGACTTCGGCTCCGGTGAGGCGGGGACGGGCATCGACCTCGGTTCCGGCGAGGTCGGTTTCCCGTCCGGGTCGGCTGGCTCGGGCTCGGGCGGGTCCGGTTCCGCCTCGGGATCGGGCACCGGCTCCGCGCGGCCCGGTAGCGCGGGCTGACAGGGCGCCCCGCGAGACTGCCGGGTCGGATGACGCGGTGGTCTCGCGGAGTGGTGTCGTGGAGTCCGTGTTGCCGGGTCGCTCTGATTCCCGGGCCGCTGTGGTCGGTGAGTCACGAGCGGCCGTCGAGGCCGTGCTGGACGGCCCGATGTTCGGCTCTGTGTCATGGTGGCGAGATGTACTGGGTGGCGGGACTTTTCGCCGCCGTGCTGGTCGCGTTCTCGAATCGGTACGGCTACCACCGCGATGAGCTGTACTTTCTCGCGGCGGGCAGGCATCCCGCGTGGGGTTATGCGGATCAGCCGCCTTTGACGCCGCTGGTGGCCAGGGCGATGGCGGCGATCGATCCCGAATCGTTACCGCTGCTGCGGGCGCCCGCCGTGCTCGCGGCGACCCTCGTCGTGGTCTGCGCCGGGCTGATGGCCGGGGAATTCGGCGGTGGTCGCGCGGCGCGGGGGCTGGCCGCGGCGGCGGTCGCGAGCGCCGCGCTGGTGCAGGGCGCGGGGCATCTGCTGAGCACGGCGGTGTTCGATCTGGCGGCATGGTCGGTGCTGGGGTTGTTGCTCTTGCGGTTGCTGCGTTACCCCGCTCGGCCCGGCCCCGGCGCGAAATCCGTGACGGTCGCGCGATATGCGGGCCCGGTCGCTGTGGCGGACCCAGCCGTCGTGGAATCCGCCGATGCGCTCATAGTCGCGGAATCGGCCGTCGACGGCGCGGCGATCGACCTTCGTGCTGATCCCCGCTGGTGGCTTGCGATCGGGCTGGTGGCCGGGCTCGGCCTGCTGAACAAGTCGCTGCTGATCTTTCCTGCCGCGGCGCTTGTGGTCGCGCTGCTCGTGGGCGGTCCGCGAAAAGTCCTGGCGACCAGATACTTTCCGGCAGCAGTCGGGCTCGCGGCCGTGCTCTGGCTGCCGTATCTGTGGTGGCAGGCGCGCAACGGCTGGCCACAGTGGGACGTCGGGCGGGCGATCGCGGGCGGGTCGTCCGGCACGTCCGATTCGCCGATCATGTTCGTGCTGTTGCAATTCGGGCTGATGGGTCCGCTGCTGACGCCGCTGTGGATCTACGTACTCTGGCGGCTCTGGCGGGAACCGCGCTATCGCGCTTTCCCCGTCGCTTACGGTCTGCTGTTCGTCGTCTTCTTGCTGACCGGCGGGAAGGCCTATTACCTGGGCGGGATGTATCCGATCCTGCTCGCGGCGGGCGCGGCGCCGCTGGCCGCCCTGCTCGGTCGGCGGCGTGGGCGCTGGGCCGCGGCCTGCGCGGTCGTGACGGTGAACGCGATCGGCTCGGCCGTGTTGTTCCTTCCGGTCCTCCCGGTCTCGTCGCTGCCGGGATCGCCGGCGCTCGCGGTGAACTACGACGCGGGGGAGACCATCGGATGGCCGGAGATCGTCCGCCGAATCGGCTCAGTACGTGCGGATTTGGGGCGCGATGTAGCCGTGCTCACCGCCAACTACGGCGAGGCGGGCGCGATCGAGCGTTTCGGCGCGCCCTACGACCTGCCGACACCGCACTCCGGCCACAACGCCTACTGGTGGTGGGGCCCACCACCAGACACCGCAACCGAGGTGCTCACCGTCGGAATCGAGCGCGACGAGCTGGCCGAACTGTGTGCCGTCGTCGAACCGGCGGGCCGCATCGACAACGGCCTCGGCATCGACAACGACGAGCAGGGCGAGCCGCTGTTCGTCTGTCGCGGGCCGCGCGTGCCGTGGCACGAACTCTGGGCGCGCGCAAAGCATCTCGGCTGAACCTACAGCCGATATCGACGCACAGCGCTGCCGAACTCGGCAAGAAGATCGCCGAACTCGGCAGACAGCGGGTTCTGCTCGCGGTGCAGCGCGACGCCGCCAGGGACCGGCGTCGCCGAGAAGTGATTCGAGCGATGCGATTTCGGCCAGGTCATCAGCTGTGCGGCGGTGTTAGCGTATGCCGCATGCTTTCCGGGATAGGGAGTAAGCGTTTCAGCTCCACGGTCTTGATGATCGCGGCTGGAGTGATGATCGGATCACCTACGGCGCGAGCCGATTTCGTGCCCGCATCGTGCGCTCAGGGATGGGTCGCGGAGACCGTGGTCGAGGGCGTGGGCAATCTGGAGAATCTCGACAGCGACGGGGCGGGCGGTTTCTACGTCACCGGCATCGCCGATGGATTCTTCGCCCACGTCGACGCGTCCGGCCACTTCGAACCGCTGCTCACCGGCCTCGATCACCCAGCGGGCGTACGTGTGGTCGGCCGCTCGGTGTACTTCCTGACCGGTGACGGTTTGGACGCCCCGCCCGGCACGTTACAGCGCTACGACCTCGACACCGGCGCGGTCGAGGTGCTGCTGACCGACCTCAACGGACCGAACGGCCTGCTGGTACTTCCCGACGGTGACCTGCTGTTCACCACCCTCGGCATCAAGTCCGCGCCGACCGGCATCGCGCGCTACCGTCCGTCCACCCGCGAGTACACCAAAACGTGGTCGCCGCTGCCGCTGACCAACGGACTGGCGCTGGCGCCCGACGGCCGGTCCGTGTTCACCGACAGCCTGGAGCTGAAGGTCTTCCGTATCCCGCTGGACGCCCCTCGCGACTGGACCGTCGTCTCGGGCATTCCGCAGCTGCTCGCGCTACCCGACGACATGGAGGCCACCCGTGACGGTCAGCTGTTCGTCGCCGACCACGCGCTCGGCGCCGTCTATCGGGTCGACACCGCGACCGGCGTGGCCTGCGCCATCATCACCGGACTGATCAAGCCGAGCCCGTTGCGCAACCCGCCGGACGGCGCGACCTCGGTGCGCATCGTGCGTGAGGCCGGCGGCTGGGCGCTGTACGTGACGAGCATGGACGGCGCACTGCGCCGATTGCGTCCGCCTGCCGGGCTCGACCTAACTCCCGCCGACGAACGGCGACGATAGCCGGGAACACGCGCCCCGGGCGGCAGTAGGTTGGCTGGCATGGTGGATTCCCGCGCGCTCGAACCCCTCGACATGGTTCCGGCGACCACGGCCGACGCCGCCCCCCTCATCGCCCTGCGCGACGGCTTGGCGCGCTGGATGGTGGCCAACGGCATCAGGCAGTGGCTACCCGGTGAGTATCCCGTCGCGATTCTCGCGCGGGAGGCGACCCGCGGCGAGTGGTACGTCCGACGTGAGCCGACCGGCGAGGTGGTGGCGGCCGTGCGGCTGGTCTGGCGCGATCCCGACTTCTGGGGCGAGGGCGAGATCGAGGCCGGGTACGTGCACGGACTCATGGTCGCGCCCGGCCACCGCGGTCACGGCCTCGGCGCGCGGGTGCTCGCGTTCTGCGCCGAACGCACCCGCGCGCGTGGGCTCGACCGGCAGCGCCTCGATACCGCCGCGGACAACCGGGCGCTCCGGAAGTATTACGCCGAACAAGGTTTCACCGAGCTGCGGGAGACGACGCTGCCGCCGCAGTTCCACGGCACCGACCGCGTGGTGCTGATGGAGAAGCTGCTCTAGCGCGCGAAGCGGGACAGCACCGCCTCGTGCAGCAGACCGTTGCTGGCGACGGCGTCGCCGCCGTGCGGACCCGGCGCCCCGGACAGCGACGTGAACACGCCGCCCGCCTCGCGGACCAGGATGTCGAGGGCGGCCAGATCCCACAGCGACACTTCGGGTTCGGTCGCGATGTCGACCGCGCCCTCGGCGAGCAAGCAGTAGCTGAAGAAATCGCCGTACCCGCGCACCCGCCACACGTCGTCGGTGAGCGCGAGGAAGTCCTCGCGCATCCCGCGCTCGCGCCAGCCGGAGAGGCTGGAGAAAGCCAGGCTCGCCGAGTCGAGCTCCGCGACGGCGGACACCGAAATCGGGTGGGGCGCACCGGGATGGAAGGTGGTCCACGCGCCCGAACCCGCCGCCGCCCACCAGCGCCGCGCCAGCGCGGGCGCGCTCACCACGCCCACCACCGGAACGCCGTCTTCCAGCAGCGCGATCAGGCTGGCCCAGATCGGCACACCGCGTACGAAGTTCTTGGTGCCGTCGATCGGGTCGACCACCCACTGGCGTCCGCGGAATTCCGCGTCGCCGCCGAACTCCTCGCCGAGCACCGAGTCCTCCGGCCGCTCGTGCGTCAGCATCTGGCGGATCGCCCGCTCCACCGCGAGGTCGGCGTCCGAGACCGGCGTCAGGTCCGGCTTCGCGTCGACCTTCAGATCCAGCGCGCCGAACCGCGCCTTGGTGATCGTGTCGGCCGCGTCGGCCAGCCGCAACGCGAGCTCGAGGTCAGAGGAGTGAGCAGCCACGTCAGCAAACCCTAGTGGACAGAGCCGGACGCGGTCCGCCGACAGCCCGCGCGCGGCCGAGCGCTTCAGGCGGCGACCGACGCCGTCCGGGCGGCGGCAAGCGCCTCCGCCCACCAGTGCAACCGGTCGAGCATCGTCTGCGCCGCGGCCGCGGGCTCGTTCGGTTCGCGCAGCCGGCCCTCCTCGTCGAAGAGCAGGTAGTAGCGCGGGAACGAGACGTATTCGCGGACCGTGTGCGCGTTCAGTTCGTTGAAGACCTGCCGCAGGTGCTCGATCGCGAGCAGGCCGCCGCTTGCTCCGCTGTATCCGACGAATCCGATCGTCTTGGCGTCCCACTGGGTGAAGTGCCAGTCGATGGCGGCTTTCAGCGCGGCCGGGTAGCTGCGGTTGTAGTCGGGCGTGACGATGACGAACGCGTCGGCGGCGGCCAGTCGCGCGCTGAGATCGACCATGCCCTCGGGGCGCGGCGGGTTCGGTTCCATGGCGGGCGGGATCGCGGGCAGTGCGAGCGGCAGGTCCGCGTCGGCGAGATCGATCACGTCGACCTCGAAGCCGCCGTGCCGGGCGGCCTGTTCGGCGAACCAGGCGGCCACCGTCGAACCGAACCGTCCCTCGCGGACGCTGCCGATGATCACCGCGAGCTTGAGTGACGACATGGTGTTCTCCTTCGATCGAGTGCGGCCGGTGCGACCGCCGCATCCCAATCTGCTGCGCGAGAGCGTCGGGCTGGTAGACCGCGCGGAGAGTGGTAGTGCCAGGGCCACTCTCGCGTCGGGGCCGTCCTTGTACCGTTCGAAGGGTGAGCGACAACGAGCTTGGCCTGTTTCTGCGGAGCAGGCGCGAGGCGGTCAGTCCGGCGCGGGTCGGCCTGCCCGCGGGGCCGCGCAGGCGCACGCCCGGCCTGCGCCGCGCCGAACTGGCCACCGTGGCCGGGGTGAGCGTCGAATACATCACCCGGCTGGAGCAGGGGCGCGACCGTCATCCCTCGCCGCCGGTGCTTTCCGCGCTGGCCGACGCGCTTCAGCTCACGCCGAGCGAACGCATCCATCTGCATCGCCTGACCAAGTCCGCCGACCCCGGGTTCAGCTGCATGGGCGGCGCGTCGCCGACGCGCCAGGTGCGCCCGACCGTGCGCGCCGTTCTCGATCATCTGGACCCGGCGGCCGCGGTCGTGGTCAACCGGCTCGGCGAGGTGCTCGCCTGCACCGAGGGCTACCGCAGGTTGATGGGCCCGACCGGGCTGCTCGACGACGACCCGCCGGCCAATCTCGCGCGCTTCGTCTTCGCCGATCCGCGCGCCCGTGCCGTCTATCCCGACTGGGACGACGTGGCCGATCAGCGGGTCGCGGCCCTCAAGCAGGGCCCGTTCCGCGCCGACCCGGCCATCGCCGCGCTCGCCGACGAACTCACCGTGATCGCGGGCGAGGAGTTCACCCGGCGCGTGGAGAGTGTGCCGAGCCTGCCCGCCGCCACCGGCATCACCCGGCTCGCCCACCCGGCGGCGGGCGCACTGCGCTTGGCCTACGAAACCCTCGACCTGTTCGCCGACGACGACCAGCAGCTCGTCGTCCACCTGCCGGCCGACGACGCAACGGCCGCGGCGCTGGACGAGCTGGCGGGCCGCCGCCCAGGGCAGCTGCGGGCGGTCTCCGGCTGAGGAATCCCTCCGCAATCGGCGGGCGCGCGTTTTCCCGCCTCGGCGGGGCCGGTAGCCTAGTACATCGTGCATCCTGACGTTTCCGCTGATCTCGCCGAACTCGACGCCACGCTGAAGACGGTCGAGTCGGTCCTCGACATCGAGGAACTGCGCCGCCGCATCGATGAGCTCGAGCACCAGGCGGCCGATCCCGAGCTGTGGAACAACCAGGACCACGCCCAGCAGGTGACCAGCCAGTTGTCCCACGCGCAGGGCGAGCTGCGCCGGGTCGAGGAGCTGCGCCAGCGGCTCGAGGACCTGCCCGTGCTCTACGAACTCGCCGAGGGCGAGGAGGGCGAGGCCCGCACCCAGGCGCTCACCGAGGCCGACGCCGAACGCGCCGCGCTACACGCCGACGTGGAGGCGATGGAGGTCCGCACCCTGCTCTCGGGCGAGTACGACAAGCGTGAGGCGCTGGTCAACATCCGCTCCGGCGCCGGTGGCGACGACGCCGCCGACTGGGCCGAGATGCTGATGCGCATGTACATCCGCTGGGCGGACCGGCACAAGTACCCGGTCGAGGTGTACGACACGTCCTACGCCGAAGGTCAGGGCATCAAGAGCGCCACCTTCGCCGTGAAGACTCCCTACGCCTACGGCACCCTGTCGGTCGAGATGGGCACCCACCGTCTGGTGCGGATCAGCCCGTTCGACAACCAGGGCCGCCGCCAGACCTCGTTCGCCGAGGTCGAGGTGCTTCCCGTGGTCGAGACCACCGACCACATCGAGGTGCCGGAGACCGAGATCCGCGTCGACGTGTACCGCTCCTCGGGTCCCGGTGGCCAGAGTGTCAACACCACCGACTCCGCGGTGCGCATCACACACATCCCGACCGGCATCGTCGTGACCTGTCAGAACGAGAAATCGCAGCTGCAGAACAAGATCTCGGCCATGCGCGTGCTGCAGGCCAAGCTGCTGGAGCGCAAGCGGCAGGAGGAGCGCGCCGAGATGGACGCGCTGAAGACCAACGAGGGCGCGTCCTGGGGCAACCAGATGCGTTCCTACGTGCTGCACCCGTACCAGATGGTCAAGGATCTGCGCACCAGCCACGAGGTCAACAACCCGACCGCGGTGCTGGACGGTGACATCGACGGTTTCATCGAGTCCGGCATCCGGTGGCGCATGCGCGAACAGCAGGCGAATTGATTTGTGGTGCGCGGCATTCCGATGCGACGCGCGGCCGAGCTCGTTACTCCGTTGTAGCCTGTCTGGCGTGCGTGTTGCGGATGGTGTGAAACGGCAACCGGGATGGGCGAGGTGATCGCGGCGGCGTCCGCCGCGGATTCCACGGCCTGGCTGCGATCCAGCGGTCTGGAGATCGTGCTGCTGATCCTGGGAGCGATGCTGTTCAGCCGGTTCGCCACTTTCGTGCGCGACCGGGTCACCAGCAAGATCGATGCCGGCTTCCGCAGCAGCGACGCGCTCGTGCGGACCGAGGCGGCCAAACACCGGCACGCGCTGGCCCAGGTGCTCACCTGGGTGGTGCTGACCATCGTCTACGTGCTGGTCGGCATGGAGGTGTTGCAGCGCCTCGGCTTCCAGGTGACTGGACTGGTCGCGCCTGCCGCGGTGCTCGGCGCCGCGCTCGGTTTCGGCGCGCAGCGCATCGTGCAGGACATTCTGGCCGGGTTCTTCCTGATCACCGAGCGGCAGTACGGATTCGGTGACGTAGTTCGCATCGCCGTGGCGGGCTCCGCGGAGATGGCAGAGGGTACGGTCGAGGATGTCACGCTGCGGATCACCACGCTGCGCAACGCGGACGGTGAGGTGATCACCGTGCCGAACGGGCAGATCGTGAAAGTGACCAATCTGTCCAAGGATTGGGCCCGCGCCGCGATCGACGTTCCGGTGGCGGCCAGCGCCGACATCACCCGGGTGAACGAGATCTTGCACAAGGTAGGAGCCGAAGCGTTCCGCGACCGCAGGCTCGAGCCGCTGTTGCTGGACGAACCCACCGTGATGGGCGTGGACGACCTCACGATGGAGCAGATGAACATCCGAATGGTTGCTCGAACGTTGCCAGGCAAGCAGTTCGAGGTCGGACGTGAGCTGCGGGTCCGAGTGGCCGCGGCCTTGCGCCGGGAAGGTATCAGTGAAACCACGTAAGTCGACCGCGATCCTGGGGGCCGCCTGGGTCGCGACATTCGTGTTGTACCTGTTCGTCAAGCCCGATCAACCGGCTGCGACGGGAATCACCCAGGTCGTGAACACCGTACCCGCGCTGGTGAACGCGGAGCCGTTCGGGCAGTAGCCAGAGCCGCGGGGGTGGTGCTCGGGTTTAGCTGCTCGGTCGCTGCAACCGGAGGGAGTCCGCGCTCAAACCTGCGCCCCGCCGTGCGGAAGCGAGGCAGCCGCTTACACTGGCTCCCCGTGATCACCATGCGGAACGTCACCAAGTCGTACAAGACGTCGACGCGACCCGCGCTGGACAACATCACGGTCGATGTGGGTAAGGGCGAGTTCGTCTTCATCATCGGACCGTCCGGTTCAGGCAAGTCGACCTTCATGCGTCTGCTCCTCAAGGAGGAGGCGCCGACCGCCGGGGAGATCCGCGTCGCGGACTTCCGCGTCGATCGGCTCCCCGGGCGGAAAGTACCGAAACTGCGCCAGCGCATCGGCTGCGTTTTCCAGGACTTCCGGTTGTTGCAGCAGAAGACGGTCCAGGAGAACGTCGCGTTCGCCCTCGAGGTGATCGGTAAGCGTCGCCAGGTCATCGACCGCACCGTGCCCGAGGTGCTGGACATGGTCGGTCTCGGCGGCAAGGGCGACCGGCTGCCCAGCGAGTTGTCCGGTGGCGAGCAGCAGCGGGTGGCCATCGCCCGCGCGTTCGTGAACCGGCCGCTGGTGCTGCTGGCCGACGAGCCGACCGGCAACCTGGACCCTGATACCAGCGGCGACATCATGATGCTGCTCGAGCGCATCAACCGCACCGGAACCACGGTGGTGATGGCCACCCACGACAACCACATCGTCGACTCGATGCGCAGGCGGGTGGTCGAGCTCGACCGCGGCCGGCTGGTGCGCGACGACGCGATCGGCGTGTACGGAGTAGATCGGTAATGCGCGCGAGTTTCCTTTTCAGCGAGGTCGGCACCGGTCTGCGTCGCAATGTGACGATGACCGTCGCGATGATCCTGACCACCGCGGTGTCGCTGGCCATGCTCGGCGGCGGCCTGCTCTCCGTGCGGATGGCAGACAAGACCGAGCAGTACTTCACCGGCCGCCTCGAGGTGCGCTTCTATCTCGACGAGAACATCTCCGCCAACGATCCGGACTGCGCCACCGATCCGTGTCGCTCGCTGCTGGCCGATATGAAGAACACCTCGGGCGTGGTGAGCGTCCAGTTCCTCAATCGCGCCGCCGCGCTGGAGGAGGCGAAGAAACTCTTCGCCGATCAGCCGGAAATGGTGCAGTACATCTCGGAGACGCCGCTGCCCGCCTCGATGCGGGTCAAGATGACCGATGGCGACCAGTACGAGCGCATCTACGACCGCTACCACGCCCGAGAGGGCGTGCGCACCGTCGCCAACGACCGCGAGTTCGTCGACCGGCTGCTCCGGCTGTTCGACGGTCTGCGCAACGCGGCCTTCGGCCTGGCCGTGGTGATGGCGCTGGCGGCGCTGCTGCTGATCGCCAACATGATGCAGATCGCGGCGTTCACCAGGCGCACCGAGGTGGGCATCATGCGTTTGGTCGGTGCGACGCGCTGGTACACCCAGCTGCCGTTCCTGCTCGAGGCCGTCGTCGCGGCCGTGGCGGGCTCGGCGCTGGCGATCCTCGGGCTGCTCATCGCCCGGCCGCTGGTCATCGACCGGGCGCTCGGGCCGCTGTTCGACAGCAATGTGTTTCCGCGGATCACCGGCGACGACATCGCCACGGTCGCGTTGACGATCGCGCCGGTCGGCGTCCTGGTCGCGGCCGTCGCGGCCTACGGCACCCTGCGGTACTACGTCCGCGAGTGAGACGGTGGTCGCGGGCGGGACGGCCGGTGTCGGTGCGCCGTCTCACTCGCGAGAAGTCGTTCATCCCCATGGGGAGAACTCGGCCGATACGGCCCGATCCACCGCAATGTAGCGGCGCGATGGTCGGGGGTCGCTCGTAGGATGGGCCCCGTGAATCCACCCGAAACCCTCTCTGCCGACGTGACCGGTCCCGGCGCTACCGCGCGCGCCGAAAGCGCTGCGGCGCAAGAGGTTCTAAGCAGGGTCTTCGGGTACGACAGTTTCCGCGGCGACCAGGCCGAGATCGTCCGGCACGTGATCTCCGGCGGTGACGCGCTGGTGCTGATGCCCACCGGCGGGGGCAAGTCGCTGTGCTATCAGGTGCCCGCCCTGGTGCGGCCCGGCGTCGGCGTGGTGGTCTCGCCGCTGATCGCGTTGATGCAGGATCAGGTGGACGCGCTCAGCGCGCTCGGCGTACGCGCGGGCTTCCTCAATTCGACGCAGTTCCCCGACGAGCGGCGCATGGTCGAGGCGCAGTTCCTCGCTGGCGAACTCGACCTGCTGTACCTGGCGCCGGAGCGGCTGCGGCTCGAGTCGACCGCCGAGTTGCTCGATCGCGGCAGGGTCGCGCTGTTCGCCATCGACGAGGCGCACTGCGTGTCGCAGTGGGGTCACGACTTCCGGCCCGACTACCTGGGGCTGTCGATGCTGCACGAGCGCTGGCCCGATGTGCCACGCATCGCGTTGACCGCGACCGCCACCGAGAAGACCCGCGACGAGATCATCGAGCGCCTCGATCTGGGCGGCGCTCGCCGGTTCGTGGCCAGCTTCGACCGGCCCAACATTCAATACCGGATCGAGCCGAAGAACCGCCCGGACCGGCAGCTGCTGGATTTCATCCGCGCCGAGCACGCCGGTGACGCCGGCATCGTCTACTGCCTGTCGCGCAATTCGGTGGAGAAGACGGCGGCCTTCCTCAACGAGAACGGCGTCGGCGCGGTGCCATACCACGCCGGACTCGACCACCGCACCCGCGCCGAGAACCAGGCCCGGTTCCTGCGCGAGGACGGACTGGTCGTGGTCGCCACCATCGCCTTCGGCATGGGCATCGACAAGCCGGACGTGCGCTTCGTCGCCCACCTGGATCTGCCCAAGTCCGTCGAGGGCTACTACCAGGAGACCGGTCGCGCGGGACGCGACGGTCAGCCGTCCACCGCGTGGATGGTCTACGGGCTCAACGACGTGGTGCAGCAGCGCAGGCTGATCGACTCCTCCGAGGGTGACGCCGCGCACCGCAGGCAACTGCAACTGCATCTCGACGCCATGCTGGCCCTGTGCGAGACCGTCGCCTGCCGCCGCACCCAGCTGCTCGCCTACTTCGGGCAGGCGGGGCTGCCGTGCGGCAACTGCGACACCTGCCTCACCCCGCCCGAATCATGGGACGGCACCGTCGCATCGCAGAAGTTGTTGTCCGCCGTCCTGCGCCTCAAGCGCGAACGTGGTCAGAGCTTCGGCGCGGGCCACGTCGTCGACATTCTGCTCGGCAAGAAGAACCCCAAGGTCGTTCAGTACGACCATCACGAGCTGAAGGTCTTCGGCATCGGCACCGATCTGCGCGACACCGAGTGGCGCGGTGTCATCCGGCAGCTGCTCGCGCAGGGGCTGCTCGCGGTGCACGGCGACTACGGCGTGCTGACCTTGACCGAGGCCAGCCAGGAGGTGCTGTTCGACGGTCGTCAGGTGCGGTTGCGCCGCGAGCCGGAGCGGGTCACCAAGCCGGCGAGGTCCGCCAAGGCGGGTAAGGCGGCCGCGGCGGCCGATCTCGCGAGCTCCGACATGCCGCTGTTCGAGAAGCTGCGCGAGTGGCGCGGCGCCACGGCCAAGGAGCAAGGCGTGCCCGCCTATGTCGTGTTCCACGACGCGACGCTGCGCGAGATCGCCACCCGCAAGCCGACGAGCTTGGCGCAGCTGGGCGCGATCGGCGGCATCGGTGAGAACAAGCTCGCAAAATACGGCGAACAGGTGCTCGAGGTGCTCGCCGCCGAGTGACCGGATTCCACCTCCCGGTGCACGGACTGTGAAATGTTGACCCCTCAGATCGACGCGCTCGCCGCCGTGGGCCAGGATGGTCCGGGATATCGGAGTTGCGGAGGTCGGCATGAGTGGTGCGCAGGGGATCGGTCGTCGGGAACTACTGGCGGGGGCCGCGGGAATCGCGGCGGGAGCGACACTGGTTGGTCTCACGCCCGCCCAAGCGGTTCCGGTCGCCGCGGGGGTCACCAAGTTCGGTCTCCCGGCTGATCCGGCGGTGCGCGTGCTCGTCACCGGCGACGCGGGCACCGGCACGCGCACCCAGTGGGCGGTCGCGGACGCCGCCCGCGCGTTCCATGCTCGCGAACCGTTCTCGCTGGCGCTCGGCCTCGGCGACAACATCTACGAGAGCGGCCCGAACAGCGGTGACGACGCCCAGTTCGCGACGAAGTTCGAGAACCCGAACAGCGGGCTGGACTTCCCGTGGGCGATGGTGCTCGGCAACCACGACAACAGCTCGGTCATCGGCGGTGACGGCGGCTGGCTGCTGCGCGGCAACCACGAGGTCGAGTACCACGCGAACTCGCCGCGCTGGTGGATGCCGAGCCGCTATTACTCCGTCCGGGTGCCCGAGGAACGGCCGGTCGTCGAGTTCTTCGTGCTCGACCTCAACCCGCTGGCCGCGTATCTGCCGCCGCTGTTCGCGCCGTACTGGGCGGTCGACGGTGAATTCATGAACGCGCAGCGCGCCTGGCTGGACCGGGCCATCGCCGAATCGCCCGCGCCGTGGAAGATCGCGTGCACGCACCACCCCTACCTGAACAACGGCCCGCACGGCGACGCGGGCAATTACGAAGGCCTGTCCATCGAACCCCTCAACGGCGTCCATGTGCGGCGGTTCTTCGAGGACCACGTGGTGGGCAAGTGCCACTTCATCCTCTCCGGCCACGACCATTCGCTCCAGGTGCTCGAGCCGACCGCGGCGGCCAAGGGCACCCGCCAGCTGGTGTCCGGCGCGGCGGCGAAAACCGTCGGCGCCGAACCGCGCCTGACGCCCGCCGGAGCCGGAACGCCCGCGCTCTACGAGAACTATCACCAGCTGGGCTTCATGGTCATGGACCTCAGCCCGAGCGCGGTGGATCTGCGGGTGATCACCGTGGACCCGGCGACCGGCGTCGGCTCCGAGGTCTTCGGCCGCCGCCTGGCATAGGCGCGGCGGCCACACGACCCATATCACCGAATCACAACGCCTGAGGCCTGCGCCGGTAATTTTCCGCCCCGCCGATTACCGTGCAGGCATGGCACCCGGTGATGACCCGCCCGAGGGCAGCTCCGACATGTCCGGTGGATCGCCGCCACCCGACACACCCGCTCTCGCGCCGCACGGCCCGATGGATCCCGTGGTGGAATCGGTGTGGCTGGGTCGTCGGCGCACTCCCGTGCACCTCGGCCGCCCGCGCGTGTCCACCCTGCTCATGCTCGCCGCCTTCGTCGCGGTCTTGGTGATCTACATCGCGCTGCGCCCCGGCGGCTGAGCGCGCGGCGCCGTCTCGCCGCAGCGCCGGAATAAAACGATTGCCGCGTCACTTAGAGTTGACCGTTATGAAGGAAAAGGGGCGCAAGGTCATCGCGACCAACCGCCGGGCGCGGCACAACTACACGATCCTGGACACCTACGAGGCCGGGATCGCGCTGGTCGGTACCGAGGTCAAGAGCCTGCGCGAGGGCAAGGCCTCGCTGGTGGACGCCTTCGCCACGGTCGACAACGGCGAGGTGTGGCTGCGCGGGCTGCACATTCCGGAGTTCAGCCACGGCACCTGGACCAACCACGCGCCGCGCCGGGTGCGCAAGCTGCTGCTGCACAAGCGAGAGATCGAGCGCCTGGTGGGCAAGTCGCGCGAGGGCAACCAGACGCTGGTGCCGCTGTCGATGTACTTCTCCGACGGCAAGGTCAAAGTCGAGCTCGCGCTGGCCAAGGGTAAGCAGGACTACGACAAGCGCCAGGATCTGGCTCGGCGAACCGCCGAACGTGAAGTGACTCGTGAGCTGGGACGCCGCGTCAAGGGCATGAGCTGACACCGTAGGCCGGAAACATGGGAACCCCCGGGTGCGATCGAGCGGATCGCACCCGGGGTTCCGTCAGTTCGTTCTCACAATCGCGCGCACGGTCCGTGCAGCGTCACGCGTTGCAATGTCGGCCCGCGGAAGTCGGGCAGGAGGGTGCGCGACCCCATCGGGGCGTTCGCGTCGGGCACGCCGATGACCGCCCGCTGGGCGGTGAGGTCCGGTTCGCCCGCGCCGTAGTTGTGCACGGCCGCCATGCCCTCCGAATCCACCGAGAGCCCGTTCAGCGCGCCGCGCACACCCGCACGGGTGAGATGGCCGTTCGCCGCGGCGCGGCTCAGCACCGCCTTCATCGGGTAGGAGATCGCCCAGCCGAGGTTGTAGCCCCAGTTGGTCGGCGGCTGTAGCGCCGCGGCGCGGGCATGCTGGGCGCCCACGCTGCGCCCGTCCCAGCCGTCGTAGGGTGAGGTGTAGTTGTACAGCGAGGTGATCGCCGCCGCGACGGGCGTCTTCAGCAAGGCGCCGTTCCAGGTCGGGGTGGAACCGAGGAATCGGCCGTCGTAGCCGCCCGCGACGAGCTTGCCGATGATCTCGGCGGTTTCGCCGGGACCGGTGGCCAGCAGCACCACGTCCGGCGGGTTGGCCAGGATCTCGGCGACCGGTCCGTCCTGGTTGCCCACCTCGGTATTCGGGCCGGTGTCCACGCGCGCGGTGACTATCGCGTTGTTCTCCGAGGCCCAGCGCAGTGCGCCGCTGGCGTAGTCGCCGCCGTAGTTGCCGCGGAAGGCGACGACGGCGAGCGTGCGCGGCCTCGACTGGAACTGAGCGAACCAGTCCAGGCCCATGATCGCCTCGGTGCAGTACGAATACCCCGTGTCCAGCACCAGATTACGGTCGGTGTCGCGATACTGCCAGCCCGACCAGAGGGTGCCCGCTCCGGTCAGCAGATCCCCCGCGTCCATCTCCGGCAGCACCGAAAGCGTCTGCGCCGTACCGAAACTCATCGCCAACGCCAGAACGTGCGGTTCGATCTGACGGAACTGATCGCGGTGCCGGTGCGGATCGTAGGCGGTGTCCCTGGCGTAGGTCGTGATGTCGACCTCGTAGTTGCCGATGCCGCCCGCCTTGTTGACCTCACGCCAGAAGGCCAGCTGGCCGTCGTTGAGCGCCTTGCCGAGCGGGGCGAAGGGTCCGGCCTCCAGGTCGGACAGCACGCCGAGATAGATACAGCCCTTGCTCTTGTCGACCGCCTGCGGGCAGGGCGCGCTGGTGACGCCTTGTCCCGTCTCGGTCGACGTCGTCGAACAGGCCGCCAGTGCGAAGCCGAAGGCGATCGCGGCCGCGGCGGCGCGGAACAGCCTGCGGCGATGGCGGATTGGTCCCAAGGTTCACTTCCTTCGATGGAAACGGAAATGTGTTGCCCGGTGGCCGGTCGGTTCACAGCCGGACGCACGGCCCGTGCATCGGCAGTTGCGGCAGGGTCGGTCCGCGATAATCGATGGCCACCGTGCGCGAGCCTAGCGGCGCGGACGGATCCGGGGCGCCGATCACGGCACGCTGGGCGGCGTAATCCGGTGCGCCCGTGTTGTAGGTGTGCGGCGCCGCCATTCCCTCGAAGTCGACCGCCAGCGCCTCTTGCGCCGCGCGCACGCCGACCCGGTTCAGCGGGCCGTGCGCCGCCGCCTTCGTGAGCAGCGCCCGCATCGTGTAGGAGAGCGCCCAGCCGAGGCTGTAGCCCCAGTTCGCCGGCTCCTGGGGCGCGGCGGCGCGTGCCCTGCGCGCACCCGCGCTGTCCCCGCCCCAGCCGTCGACCGGCGAAGTGAAGTTGTAGAGCGCCGAGAGCGCCGGTCCGGCCGGCGTTTTCAGCAGCGCGCCGCTCCAGGTCGGCGCCGAGCCGAGGAAACGACCCTTGTATCCCGCCGCGACGAGTTTGCCTACGATCTCGGCGGTTTCGACAGGCCCGGTGGCCAGCAGCACGAGATCCGGTGGGTTGGCCAGGATTTCGGCGACCGGCCGGTCCTGGTTGCCGACCTCGGCGTTCGGTCCGGTGTCGATCCGCGACGTGACCAGCACGTTGTTGTGCGCCGCCCAGCGCAGTGCGCCGTTCGAGTAGTCGCCGCCGTAGTTGCCCCGGAACCCGATCACGGCCAGGTTGTGCGGCCGGTACTGGTGCTCGGTGAACCAGTCCAGACCCATGATCGCCTCGGTGCAGTACGAATACCCGCTGTCCAGAACCAGATTCAGGTCGGCTTCTGGGTACGCCCAGCCCGACCACAGCGTGCCCGCCGAGGTCACGATGTCGGCCGCGTCCATCTCCTGCAGCACGGCCAGGGTCTGCGCGGTGCCGAGGCTCATCGCCAGCGCCAGCACGTTCGGCCGGATCTCGCGGAACGCCTCCAGATGCCGGTGCGGATCGTAGGCGGTGTCCCTGGCGTAGGTCGAGATGTCGACCTCGTAGCCGCCGATGCCGCCCGCCTTGTTGACCTCGGTCCAGAACGCGGTCTGCCCGTCCTGCATCGCCCTGCCCAGCATGGCGAACGGCCCGCCGCCGAGATCGGACAGCACGCCGAGGTAGATGCAGCCCTTCTCCCTGTCGATCGCGTTCGGGCACGGCGCGCTGGTGACGCCGGGTCCGATGGTTTCACTCGGCGTGGAACACGCCGCGGCCAAGACGAGCCCGACGATGATCGGAACCGCCGCGGCGTGGAACAGGCGGCGACGCCGCCTGCTGGTGTTGCCCATTATTGCTCCCTGTCCCGGCCGCCGGACGCCCGAATCCGGTACGGCCGAACAGGAACAGTACCGGTCAGTGGGGCGGTGAGAAGGTGGTTTCGCAGTTGCGGTGGCGACCCCTGGCGTAAAGTCGGCAAGTTGGACAAATGACCGACAGGGTGGAAGTGGGTTTGCGCAGGCGGCGGGCGAAGCTCGGATGGTGGAAAACCCGGCCCTACCAGCGGTGCATCCTCCGTGGCGGTGACTCTCACCGATCTCTCGGAACTGTTCCGGCGGTGCGGACGTTGGACTTGTCGGCACTTGCTCGACGGGAGGCCCTCGGTCTGCCGGGGCGGCTCCGTCTGTGACCGGACCTGATTGATACAGGTGAGAACGCGCACAAATAATCGGGATGATCCGGCGTGTGGCGAGTGTTAGCATTACTAGCCCGCAGGGTGCGGGTGCGTACGGGGCTGAACGGTTTCGACTGCGTACGTTGATTCAGGGGAAGCGTGTCGGTGCAGGCAAGAGACCACCGTAAGCGTCGTTGCAACCAATTAAGCGCCGATTCTCATCAGCGCGAGTACGCTCTCGCTGCCTAAGCGACAGCGTCTCTGTCGGCCCGGGATATGCCCTCGGTCCCGGTGCCGGCATCAGCTAGAGGGCTCACCGTCCGACTCGGTCGCGGAGCCGGACGGGACATCCAACAGCGACTGGGATCGTCATCTCGGCTTGTTCGCGTGACCGAGAGATCCAAGCAGAGACACAGCGAACTGCACACGGAGAAGTCCTGAAGACACGGCGGAGGACCCGGGTTCGATTCCCGGCAGCTCCACGAGTGCGAGGCCCATGCCCATGGAGGGCATGGGCCTCGCTCGTTCTGCTGAGTGTTTTGTGGGGGCGAAGCCCCCCACGCCCCACCCGGCGGGCTTCGCCCCCGGACCCCCACCTCACGGCTGCCTGCCCAATGCCGCGCCCCCCGGACCTCTCTCACGGCTGCTGCCCAATGCCGCGCATCCGGACCCGAACCCATCGCTGCCTACCCCATGCTGTGCTCCGGACCCCATCCCATGGCTGCTGCCTCCCCACTGCCTCGCCGCCACTGGCGCCCATCCGCCCAGAGCGCCTAGCCAATCGGAACCGCCAGATCCGGCGGCACCTTATGCGATGCCGTACCCACGGATCCCCATGAGGAATGGGGAGGTGCCCGGCCCAGGCCTTCGCATACGCCCCGTCCAACCTATGGCTGCTTATCATGTAGTGGCGCGCCGCCCTCGGGCCTTCCATCGCCTACGCAAGCCGTGCCACGTCTGCGAGCCGATCACAATGGCGCCCCTCCAGACGTCGGCGCGCCGCCGGAATCGAGTCGGAGGATCAACTTGTCCAGTCCCGCAAGCGCATCGCGATCCGCTGGTATCTCGGGTCGCACGGTCGCTGTGCTCGTCGCCGCGGCAGTGGGACTCGGCGCGGCCTTCGTCGTAGCCCCACGCACGCTGGCGGCGGGCTGGGCGGGTGGTGGTTTCGCTGATGAGCGCGAGCTCGGCGACGCATTGGGGGAGGCATTCGTCGGGTACTGGGCCTCCGGTGCAAAGGATTTCCCTCCGGGGCTACAGGGCGTTGTCGATTACTGGTTTCGCTACCACGTGGCCAAGGCTGTGATCGCGGCGATCTTGTTGATTGTGCTTGTTGCGCTTGGCGTCCTGCTCTGGCGGGCCTTCCTCGAGGCAGGTGGGAGGCGGGGCGTCCTGGGAGCGGGCGGTGTCCTTGTCACGATGTGCGCGTTGTTTTCGTTGATGTTGGTGATGGCCAACGTCCAAGGTGCGATAGCGCCTTTCGCCTCGCTGTTGCCGATGTTGACCGGCGGTGCGGCGGAGGGGGAGCTCGCCGATACACTCGATGAAATCAGGCAGCGGTTGGCCGAATCGCTGGGTGCGGGTGGGCAAGCCACGCCCGCGCTGGAGCTGATTATCGGTGACTTTGCTCGGTATCACGTGGCGATGGCTGTGATTGCCGGGGTTTCGGCGGTCGTCTTCGTCGGCATGAGTGCGGTGCTGTGGAAGCGGTTTGCGGGTAAGGAGTCTGGGCGGGCGAGGTGGGTGTTGGGCTCGTTCGGTGGGCTCTCAGTGGTGCTGTCACTGGCCTGGATCGTTGTCGCCGTGGCGAATACGTCCACTGCGGCAGACCCGGGACCGGCGCTGTTGGCCTTCTTCGACGGCGGGTGGTGACGAACAACCCCCCGAGCCGCCCGTCACGATGGTCGGGGCCGACTGGAACGCATGGTGTCGTCGTTCCGCGAGCATGCGCCGGACTGGATCGAGTCGGTCCCGATGGTCGTCCAACTGCTGGCGGCGGGTGTGCGCACCGGGCAGACGTATGCCGAGTCGGGTCGCGACGAAACCGAGATCGATAGCAGACTCGACCAACTGCTGCGGTTGATCGAGGATCGGATCTGCTGACCGACAGCCCGGTGCTCATGGTCTTGGACGACCTGGCATTGGACCGACGGAACGATCGACCCGATCTAGTAGCTGCGCGAGTTCATCGACGCGGTCGACCAAAGGAGGCGGCGCAAGAAGGCGCGACAAAACTATCCCCTCCCACTCGTGCGGCACAAGCGACGATGAATGGTACTTCACGGCAGGAGGATTCGCCGTGAAATGGCGTAGTCGAATTCGGTTCGTGGGGGGTGCTGGCTCTGAAATAAGGTTGGTGCAAGATCGATTGCGTTCGGAGTTCACGGTAGGGGGACAAGTTCATGGCACTGTCGCGGCGACGGTTCTTGGCGGCGTCGGCGGGGGGCGGGGCTGCGGCTGTGGTGGGGGCGCCGGAGGCGGGAGCGGCCGATGTGCGGGCGGTCGGGGTGGGGGATCCGGACTATGCGGCGTTGGTTTCGCGCGGGTACAACCGGCGGTTCATGGCGCAGCCGGAGCAGATATACGTGCCGACGTCGGCCGAGGAGGTGCGGATCGCGGTGGCGCGGGCGGTGGCGGCGGGGTCGCGGCTCGCGGTGCGGTCGGGTGGGCACTGTTTCGAGAACTTCGTCGACTCGGCGCAGACGCGGTCGATCGTCGATCTCGGCCGGATGAACCAGGTGCGCTGGGACGAGGAGCACCGGGCGTTCTCGGTGGACGCCGGTGCGGAACTGGGCGCGGTGTACGACGCGCTGCGCCGTTGGGGCGTAACGCTTCCGGCGGGGATCTGCCTCGGCGTCGGCATGGGCGGGCATGTCAGCGGCGGCGGATACGGACCGCTGTCGCGGCGGCTCGGGTTGGTCGCCGACTATCTGTACGGGGTCGAGGTCGTCACGGTCGACGCCGACGGTTCGGCCAAGGTCGTGGTGGCGCTCGAGAACGGGCCGGACGCGGATCTATGGTGGGCGCACACCGGCGGTGGCGGAGGTAATTTCGGTGTGGTGACGCGCTTTCTGCTGCGAGCGCCGCAGTCGGACGGTTCCGATCCTGCGACGGCGCTGCCGAAACCGCCCGGCGCCATGCTCAATTCGCGGGTGATCCTGCCGATGATGAGCGAAGCGGCTTTCGTGCGGTTGCTGAGTAACTACCTGACCTTCTTCGAGCGGTACAGCGCACCGGGCAATCGGTTCGCGGGACTATACGCGCCGTTGAGTTTTCGGACGGTCGGCACCGCGTTCGCACAGTTGATCGTTCTGCTGGATGCCGATTCTCCGGACGCCCGAGCGCAATTCGACGAGTTCCTCGGCGCGGTGCTGGACGGCGTCGACGCCGTTCCGGTGGTGCAGCCGGTCGCGCAACTGTCCTACCCGGACACGGTGGCGCAGGTGTACTACCCGAAGGGGCCGATGCCGCCTCGGGTCAAGGTGAAGGCCGGCTATCTGCGGCGCGTGTACTCCGAGGAGCAGCTGCGCATCTTCTATCGGTACCTGACCGATCTCGCGGTGCTGGGCGAGACGGAGGTCGAGTTCCTGCCCTTCGGCGGCGCCATCAAAGCCGTCGCGCCGGACGCCACCGCCATTCCGGCCCGGAATTCCTTCGCGCAGATGCTCATTCACGCCGCTTGGCGACTTCCCGAAGGCGACGAGCCGCACCTGCGCTGGGCGCGCGAGCTGTTCCGCGATGTGTACGCGGCGACCGGCGGTGTGCCGGTTCCCAATGCGGACAACGGCGGTAGCTACGTCAACTATCCCGACCCGGATCTGGCCGACCCGCACTGGAACAGCTCCGGCCTGCCGTGGCACCGCTTCTACTACGGCGACAACTACCCGAGACTGCTGCGCGTCAAGCAACAGTGGGATCCGCGCGATGTCTTCCAGCACGCTTTGTCGATCGGTCGACCGGACTGGTAGTCCGCGATCACCCGGCGGGGCATAGCGATCGAACGGCTTGCGACGGTTGACAACTGGTGCACGGTGGGCATTCAGGTGAGCGCGAGCACCCGGCACGGCCCGCCGGTCCCGCCGAGATGCTTCGGCGCGCCGATCACCACCGTCGCCCCCGACGCAGGCGCCGTACCGAGATTCGCGAGCATCTCCACCCCGTAGCGGCCCGCACCCAGGATCGCCGTGTGCGCGCCATGATCGCGGCTGAGGGCGTGGTCCAGGCTCAGCGTGTCCACCCCGACGCCGACGACTCCGCACCGCTGCACCAGATACGCGGCGGCGTCGGGTGAGACGCCCGGTGCGTGCGGCACGCCCTCGGCGTCGAGGTTGAGGAAGGCCGCGGCGTCGTCGATGTGGCGCTCCCATCCGGAATGCACTGCGACGAAGGCCCGTTCGGGGATGCGGCCGTGCTCGGTCTGCCAGTTCTCGATGTCGTCGATGGTGAGCGCGGCGTCTGGGTCGCGTTCGGCCCGCGTGCTGATGTCGATGACGACCAGTGGCGCAACGAGATCCGCGACGGCGAGCGCGTCGGTGGTGGCGCCGCCGGGCACGCGATGCGCGGGCGCGTCGAGGTGGGTGCCCGAGTGTTCCCAGTAGGCGAGCGCGTTCTGGCCGAAGCCGCCGATGGCGTGCCAGGCGACCGGGACCGTCGTGAACGGCGGGGTGCCCGGCCACCTCGGCAGCCCCGGGCCGAGGGTGTGCGTGAGGTCGAGAACGCCGCGTGCCGCC
>NZ_BDCF01000055.1 GCF_001613365.1 Nocardia xishanensis NBRC 101358 | reverse complement strand
CGATCAGGTCGCCGCGGCACTGGCCCGCGGCGCCACCGCGGGCGCGCGGGGGAACTCGGGCATCATCCTGTCGCAGGTGCTGCGCGGCATCGCGGAGGCGACGTCCGGAGGACCGCTCACCGCGACGACCCTGCGCGCCGCCTTGCGCCGCGCCGCGGTACTGGTCCGTGAAGCGTTGAGCGTCCCGGTCGAGGGCACCATCCTCACCGTGCTCGAGTGCGCGGCCGACTGCGCGTCGGCCTGCGCCGAGGACACCCTCGCCGAGGTCGCCGTCGCCGCCGCCGACGGCGCGGCGAAAGCGCTCGGCGAGACCCCGTCCCAGCTCGGGGTGTTGCGGGCCGCTGGCGTGGTCGACGCGGGCGCGCGCGGCCTGGTGGTGCTGCTGGACGCGCTTGTCGCGGTCGTTCTCGGCGAGACGCCGACCAGGCCCGAGTACCTGCCGGGCGAATTCGCCGCGGCCGCCGAGGCCGAGCAGGTCGTGGAAAGCGAGGGCGACGCCCCGCATTTCGAGGTCATGTACCAGCTCGGCGACACCGACCTGGCGCGCGTCACCCGCCTGCGCGAGCGTCTCGCCGAACTCGGCGATTCCGTGGTCGTGGTCGGCGACGGCAGCGGGAACTGGTCCGCGCACGTGCACTGCGCCGACGCGGGCGCCGCCGTGGAAGCCGGGCTGGCGGCGGGCGTCCTGCACGACATCAGAATCGAGAGTTTCGCCATCACCGCCCCGGTCGGTCGCGACCATCTCGATCCGCCGGCTGCGCGCGAAGAGGGCTCCGCCGATCGCGGCGTGCTCGCCGTGGCGGCGGGCTCGGGAGCCGCGGCGCTGTTCGAGGCGGCGGGCGCGGTGGTGCTCGGCGCGCACCCGGTCACCTCGGCCGCGCTGCTCACCGCGATCCGGCGGATGCCGCACCGCGAGGTCCTGGTGCTACCCAACGGCGCGCTGCCAGCGCACGAACTGGTGGCCGTCGGTGTCGCCGCCCGCGACGCGCACCGCGACGTGCTGTTGTTGCCGAGCGGTTCCATGGTGCAGGGGTTGGCGGCGCTCGCGGTGCACGATCGCGGGCGCATCGCGGTGGACGACGCGTTCGCGATGTCGGAGGCGGCCGCGGCCACCCGGTGGGGTTCGCTGCGCGCGGCCTCGCACCGGGCGCTGACCATGGTCGGCACCTGCGAGCCGGGCGACGGACTCGGCCTGGTCGGCCACGACGTGGTGGTGATCGACCGCGACGTGCGCGGCGCGGCGCAGACGCTGCTCGACCGGATGCTCGGCCTCGGCGGTGAATTGGTCACCCTGCTGATGGGCGAGGACGCGCCTGCGGGGCTGGCCGAGGAATTGAGCGCGCACATCGCGCGGAGCTTCCCCGGTGTCGAGGTCACGGTGTATCCCGGTGGGCAGCAAGGGGATCTGGCGCAGATCGGGGTGGAATGAGCGAACGTAGTGAGCGAATCATGTGCCAGCGCGCCGTGCGCATGGCGGAGCCGAGCGCG
>NZ_BDCF01000054.1 GCF_001613365.1 Nocardia xishanensis NBRC 101358 | reverse complement strand
GCACGAGGGCGGAGAAATGGCGACACTGAGCGATCGGCTCGACCACATCCTTGGCGCGAAGGCCGCGGATTCGCTGTCCGACGCCTTCGACATGCACACGGTCGAGGATCTGCTGCGGCACTATCCGCTGCGCTACGCCACCCAGGGCCAGCCGCTCACCGAGGAGGCGCCCGAGGACGGCTCGCACATCACCGTCATCGGCCGGATCACCAAGACCGAGCTCAAACCGATGCGCAACCGGCGCGGCTCGCTGCTGAAAGTCTTGCTGGACACCGGCTCCGGCCGCCCGGTCGACGTCACCTTCTTCAACGGTGACAAGGTGAGATACGTAGTCAAAGAGGGACTTCGGGCGATGATGTCGGGCACCGTGAGCTACTGGCGGCCCGGCAGCTGGAATCTCAGCCACCCCGGCTACCTGATCCTGCCCGAGACCGAGGACGATTCGGTCGGCACGTTCACCAAGGTGCGCGGCGGCGGCGACCTGCGCGGTCTGGCGCAGAGCGCGAAAGGCGCCGGCGGCGTCGACGTCTCGTTCATGGAGCGGGAATTCATCCCGGTGTATCCGGCCACCGCGAAGGTGCAGAGCTGGGATCTGCTTGCCTGCGTGCGCCAGGTGCTCGAGCAGCTCGACCCGATCGACGATCCGCTGCCGGAGGACGTTCGCGACGATCGCGCCCTCATGCCGGTCTCCGACGCGCTGCGGCTGATCCACCTGCCGGAACACAAGTCCGATATCGACCGGGCCAAGGAGCGCCTGCGCTTCGACGAGGCGCTGGCCCTGCAACTGGTGCTCGCCGACCGGCGGCACGAGGTCGCGGGCCGGACCGCGCGACCGTGTCCGCCGCGCGCCGACGGCATCGCCGCGGCATTCGACCGGCAGCTGCCGTTCGAGCTCACCGCCGGTCAGCGGCAGGTGATCTCGGAGATCTCCGCCGATCTCGGCCGCACCCAGCCGATGCACCGGCTGCTCCAGGGCGAGGTCGGCTCGGGCAAGACGATCGTCGCGCTGAACGCCATGCTCCAGGTGGTCGACGCGGGTCAGCAGTGCGCGCTGCTCGCGCCGACGGAAGTGCTTGCCGCCCAGCACTGTCGGTCGCTACGCGGGATGCTCGGCGAGCTCGGCACGGCGGGGGAGCTCGGCGCCGCCGAGCAGTCCACCCGGGTGGTGCTGGTGACCGGGTCGATGTCGGCGTCGGCGAAGAAGGCCGCGCTGCTCCAGGCCGTCACCGGCGAGGCGGGCATCGTCATCGGCACGCACGCGCTGATCCAGGACAACGTGGAGTTCTTCGACCTCGGCATGGTGGTGGTCGACGAACAGCACCGGTTCGGCGTCGAACAGCGTGACGCGTTGCGCGCCAAGGCGAAAGCCGGAAGCAGCCCGCATCTTCTTGTAATGACCGCGACCCCGATTCCGCGCACCATCGCCATGACCACGCTCGGCGATCTGGAGACCTCCACCCTCACCGAGCTGCCCCGCGGCCGCTCGCCCATCACCTCGAAAGTCGTTCCGCGCAAGCTGCATCCGAACTGGGTCGACCGTGCCTGGGAACGCATCCTCGAAGAGGTGAAGGACGGCCGCCAGGCGTACGTGGTGTGCTCGCGCATCGGCGACGACGAGGAGAACGGCGGCTCGGGCAAGCGCGGTCGCGGCAAGGCGGCGGAGGAGAAGGAGACCCCGGCGACGCAGGCCGTCGTCGACGTCTTCGACATGCTGCGCGCCGGACCGCTTGTGGGCGTCCGGGTCGGCCTGTTGCACGGCAGGCTGCCCTCGGACGAGAAGGACCAGGTCATGCGCGCCTTCAACGACGCGGAGATCGATGTGCTCGTCTGCACCACCGTGGTCGAGGTCGGCGTCGACGTGCCGAACGCGACGGTGATGGTGATCGTCGACGCCGACCGGTTCGGTGTCAGCCAGCTGCACCAGCTGCGCGGGCGGATCGGCCGTGGCAAGCACGCGGGGCTGTGCCTGTTGATCACCGACGCCGCGCCGGGCGGTTCGGCGATGACCCGGCTGGAAGCGGTGGCCGCTACCACCGACGGGTTCGAGCTCGCCGTGCTCGATCTGCGCCAGCGCCGCGAGGGTGACGTGCTCGGCGCGGCACAGTCCGGCACAGCGAGCTCGCTCAAGCTGCTCTCCCTGCTCGACGACCTGGAAGTCATCACCGCGGCACAGGATCTGGCCAGGCAGCTGGTCGAGGCCGACCCCGGGCTGCGCGAGCACCCCGGCTTGGCGGGCATGATGCACGCCGCCGTCGACGGTGAGCGGCTGGAGTACCTGGCCAAGTCGTGAGGTGCGGCAGGGACGGACCGCGGGTGCCGATCCGTCCCCGGATAGTGCTATGCCGCAACGGCTTTCGGTTGCTCCTCGGTCGCATCGGCGGTGTCCGCGCCGCGCGAGTCCGCGGTCCAGAACCCGATGACCGCCGCCGAGATCGCGATCAGCCCGCCGACGAGCAGCGCGCGCTGGAAGCCGTCGGTCATCGCGGCCTGCTGCGGCTCGCCCGCCGCCAGCTGCGCGGTGGTGCGGGAGGTGGCGATCGCCGTCAGCACCGCGATGCCGAGCGCGCCGCCGATCTGCTGGGCCGTGTTGAGCAGCGCGGCGGCCAATCCGGCCTGTTCGGCGGGCACGCCCGCGTTGGCGGCTGTGGTGTTGGCGACGAACACCGCGCCCGCCCCGACCGACATGACGAGCATGCCGGGCAGCAGATTCGCCAAGTAGGACCCGTCGGTCGGGATGAACGACAACCACACCACGCCGAGCCCGGTGATGGCGGCGCCGCCGATGATCACCGGCCGGGTGCCGACCCTGGCGAACAGTTTCGCCGAAAGACCCGCCGCCGCACCGATGGTGAGACTCACCGGCAGATAGGCCACGCCCGCCGCGAGTTCGCCGTACCCGAGGACAGACTGCATGTAGAGGGTCACGAAGAAGAACATCGCGAGCATGCCCGCGGCCAGGGTGAGATGGGTCAGGTTCGCCGCCGCGAGGCCGCGGACGCGGAAGATCGACAGCGGCATCAGCGGATCCGCCGAGTAGTGCTCGTTCGCCACGAAGGCGATGAGCAGAGCCGCCGCTGCGCCGAGCAGCGCGAGCGTCGTCGCGTCGCCCCACCCGTGTTCCGGCGCCTTCACCAGTCCGTAGACCAGCAGCATCAATCCGCCGGTGCCGAGCGCGGTGCCGAGCAGGTCGAAGCCGCCGCGAATCTCGTTGCGCCGGTCGTTGGGGACGAGCGACGGAATGGCCGCCAGCACCAGCAGGCACACCGGGGTGTTGACGTAGAAGATCCAGCGCCAGCCGGGGCCCTCGGCCAGCACGCCGCCGAGGAAGACGCCCGCCGCCGACGCCAGCCCGGCGGCGCCGCCCCACACGCTGAGCGCGGCGGTGCGGTCGGGTCCCTCGCGGAAACTGGTGGTGAGGATCGACAACGCGGCGGGCAGCATCAGCGCCGCGCCGACACCTTGCGCCAGGCGCGCGCCGATCAGCAGCCCGCTCGCGTCGGCGAGCCCGCCGATCGCCGAGGAGACCGCGATGATCAGCGTGCCCGCGACCAGCACGCGGCGGCGTCCGAGCAGATCGGCGAGACGTCCGCCGAGCAGCATGAGTCCGCCGTAGGTGAGCAGATAGCCGCTGGTGACCCATTGCAGCGTCACCACCTCCATGCCGAGTTCGCGCTGGATGGTCGGCAGCGCGACATTGACGATCGAGCCGTCGACGAAATCGAGGAACGCGACCGTGCACAGCAGCGCCAGCGTGAGCTTGCCGCGGCGGGTCGCCAGATACGAGGGTGATTCGGTCGGTGCGGGCACTGGCCAGGTCCTTCTCTGCGGTCGGACGGTTTTCATCCGCTCGCCAACCCAGAGCGCGCGCGGCCGGGGGAGGTGACATCGGCGGCCGCCCGAGAGATTCAGATCACACATCGTTGCCTTCGATGTCACGTTCGAGGCGCGGAAACACTCTCGGACAACGACAGCCGCGCGCGCTTTCCGGCACAGGAGGAACGATGATCGACACCATGGACGAACAGCCGACGCGAGTTTTCGCCGAGCACCGCGAACTGCTGTTCTCGATCGTGTACAACATGCTCGGCACCGTCACCGACACCGAGGACGTCCTGCAGGACACCTGGCTGGCTTGGGTGTCGCGGAACCGCTCCGACCTCGGCGAGATCATCAGCCCGCGGGCGTACCTGGTGCGGATCGCGGTGAACACCGCCCTCTCGCGCCGAGAGAGCATCGTGCGGAGGCGGGAGACCTACGTTGGGCCGTGGCTGCCCGAACCGCTGGTCGCCGACACCCCCGAGATCCGGGACAGCGCCGACGCCGCCGAGATCGCGCTGCGCGGCGAGTCGGTCTCGCTGGCCGTGCTCGTGATCCTGGAGACGCTGACCCCGCTGGAACGCGCGGTGTTCGTGTTGCACGAGGTGTTCGGCTATCCGCACGCCGAGATCGGCTCGATCCTCGGCCGCGAGACCCCGGCGATTCGTCAGCTCGCGCACCGGGCGCGGGATCACGTGCGGGCGAAGCGTCCTCGCTACCAGGCCGATCCCCGCACCCAGCGCGCGGTGACCGAGCGCTTCCTCGCCGCCCAGCTGAGCGGGGACGTGACGGGCCTGCTGGAAATGCTCGCGCCGGACGTCACCTTCCTTTCCGACGCGGGCGGCCGGGTGCGGGCGGCGCTGCGGCCGATCCACGGCGCCGACAAGGTCGCGCGACTGCTCACCAGCCCGATGGTGATCGCTTCGGTGCCGGACATGTCCGTCCGGTTCGGCTGGACCAACGGCGAACCGTCCGTGATCGTGTACTCCGGCGGCGAGCTGCAAGCCGTCGTGGCGCTGGACATCGAGGCGGACACCGGAAAGGTCAGCTGCGTCTACGCGATGCGCAACCCGGAGAAACTCCGCCACCTGGGCGGATGAAACTCAGCGCAGCATTCGCGGATACGGCAGATCGGTGCTGGTGTTCTCGGCGACCGCCAGCGGGCTGCCGATCTGGGGGAACGCCCGCTGTGGGCAGGCCGGTCGCTCGCACACCTTGCAGCCTGCGCCGATCGGCACCGCGGCGGCCGGGTCGTCCAGGTGCAGGCCGGTGGAATACACCAGGCGGTCGGCGTATTCGATGTCGCAGCCGAGTCCGAGGGCGAAATTCTTGGTGGCCGTGCCGAATCCGTGCGGGGCGATGAACGAGGTGCGGGCGATCCAGAGGTAGCGCCGCCCGTCGGGCATGGCGGCGATCTGCGTCAGGATGCGGCCGGGGTTCGCGAACGCCTCGTGCACCACCCACAGCGGACAGCTGCCGCCGACCCGGGAGAAGTGGAAGGCCGTGGCGGACTGGCGTTTCGAGATATTGCCCGCGCGGTCGGTACGAACGAGGAAGAACGGCACGCCGCGCTGGCCCTGCCGTTGCAAGGTGCTCAGGCGGTGGCAGATGGTCTCGAAGCCGACCTCGAAACGCAGGCTCAGCAGGTCGATGTCGTAACGCAGTTCCTCGGCCGAGCGCAGGAACCGGCCGTAGGGCAGTATCAGCGCGCCCGCGAAGTAGTTGGCGAGCCCGATCCGGGCCAGCGCGCGGGATTCCCCTGTGAGCGAGGGGGTTTCGCTGAGCACCGCGTCCAGTTCGGCGCCGAAGAGCAGAAAGCCGAGCGTGGTCGCGATCTGGAAGGCGCGCTGCCCTGGCCGCAGCCTGCGTGCCAGGGTCAGCGTCCGGCTCTCGGGGTCGTAGTGGCGCTTCGGGATCGCGGGATCCGCGCCGTCGCCGCGCACCAGCACGGTCACCCCCGCCCGCTCCTCCGCGATTCTGGCCAGCTGGCGGTCCAGCGAGCCGATGGTCAGTCCGGACTCCTCGAAGAGCTGTTCGGCGAGGTGATCGAGGTGCGGAATGTGATTGTGGTGGTCGTAGAAGAAATCGCGCACGTCCTCGTAGGGCATCGGGACACCCGGTCCGCCGGTGGGCGCGGCCACCCGGGAGGAGAGCAGATCCAACTGGTCGGTGGCGGCGCGCAATCGGCGATGCATGGCGACCAGCAGGCGGGCCACCTCGGGCTGCCTGGTGGCCAGCTCCTCGACCTCGGCCAGCGGGGCGCTGTCGCCGCCCGCCGCGTCGACGAGCACCTCGTGCAGATCGGAGACCAGCCGGGCGTCGGAATCGGCGGCGAAGAATTGCACATCGAGGTCGAAAGTGGAATTGAGCTTCAGCAGCACCGGAATGGTGAGCGGTCGCTGGTCGCGTTCCAGCTGGTTGAGATAACTGGGCGAGAGATCGAGGGATTTCGCCAGCGCCGCCTGCGTCATCCGCCGTTCCTCGCGCAATCGCCGCAGCCGGGCGCCCGCATACATCTTGCGCACGGGCGAATCCTAGCCGCTTCGTCTTCGCAAACATCGCAGATTCGGTACTTCTCGCCCACAAAAGTCGGCATGTGCAAGGGGTTCTTGCTCCAGCGATCGCTGCGTAGCGTGCGAAGAGAGGCCCTTGGGCCGGTCGAGCAGGCCGTCTGGAACCGGAGGATGCATGAAGACTCATATCGTACGCGCTCGCGCCGCCGACGAAGCGTTTCCGCGCGGCGAACATCTGGCCGCGAAGATCGCGGATGTGGCAGCGGATCCGGTCGAGGTGACCGACGAGGTGGCCGAGATGATCGTGAACCGCATCATCGACAACGCGGCCGTCGCCGCGGCCTCGGTGCTGCGGCGTCCCGTCACCAGCGCGCGCACCCAGGCGACAGCGCAGCCGTATCGACCGCGTGAGGGGCGGTCGGGTGGCACCGTCTTCGGCCTGTCCAAGCAGACCAGGGTCTCCCCGGAGTGGGCCGCGTGGGCCAACGGAGTCGCGGTGCGGGAACTGGACTTCCACGACACCTTCCTCGCCGCGGAGTACTCGCACCCCGGCGACAACATCCCGCCGATCCTCGCCGTCGCCCAGCACACCGGCCGTACCGGCGCCGAGCTGATCCGCGGCCTGGCCACCGGTTACGAGATCCAGATCGACCTGGTGCGCGGAATCTGCCTGCACGAGCACAAGATCGACCACGTCGCGCACCTGGGGCCATCGGCCGCCGCCGGCATCGGCACGCTGCTCGGGCTGGATGCCGAGACCATCTACCAGGCGATCGGTCAGGCGCTGCACACCACCACCGCGACCAGGCAGTCCCGCAAAGGCGAGATCTCCAGCTGGAAGGCCTACGCACCGGCGTTCGCGGGCAAGATGGCCGTGGAGGCGGTGGACCGGGCGATGCGCGGCGAGGGCGCGCCCGCGCCGATCTGGGAGGGCGCCGACGGCGTCATCGCGTGGCTGCTCGGCGGGACCGAGGTGGAGTACCGCGTGCCGCTGCCCGCCCCCGGTGAGGCCAAGCGCGCCATCCTGGACAGCTACACCAAAGAGCACTCGGCGGAATACCAGAGTCAGGCGCCGATCGACCTGGCCCGCCGGATGCGGTCGCGCATCGGCGATCTCGACCGGATCGAATCGATCGTGCTGCACACCAGCCACCACACGCACGTGGTGATCGGCACCGGCTCCGGCGATCCGCAGAAGTTCGACCCGCACGCCAGCCGCGAAACCCTCGACCACTCCGTTCCCTATATCTTCGCCGTGGCGCTCCAAGACGGCGGCTGGCACCACGAGCGTTCTTACGCCCCGGAACGCGCGCAGCGGCCGGACACCGTCGCGCTGTGGCGCAAGATCTCCACGGTCGAGGATCCGGAATGGACGCGCCGCTACCACTCGACCGATCCGAACGAGAAGGCGTTCGGCGCCCGCGCGGTGGTGACCTTGGACAGCGGCGAGACCATCGTCGACGAGCTGGCCGTCGCCGACGCGCATCCGCTCGGCGCGCGGCCGTTCGGCCGCGCCCAGTACGTCGAGAAGTTTCGTACGCTGGCCGACGGGGTAGTAGATCCTGCGGAGCAGGACCGCTTTCTCGACGCGGCGCAGCGCACCGCGGAACTCGGTGCGGGAGAACTGGATCGGCTGACGTTCACGGTGGCGCCCGAGGTCCTCGGCCGGGCACCGGAGGCTCGTGAGGGGATCTTCTGATGCCCGACCAACTCCGTCCCGGTTTGCCGGCCGCCGCGACCACCGCCGCCGGCAAGCGAGCCGCCTTCCGCGCCGGACTGACCTCAGGGCGCATCCAGCGCCTGCCCGGCGCGTTCGATCCGCTGGTGGCCACCCTGATCCAGCGGCTGGGATTCGAGGGTGTCTACGTCTCCGGCGCGGTGGTGTCGGCCGAATTGGCGCTGCCCGACATCGGTTTGACCACGCTCACCGAGGTGGTCGAGCGCGGTCGGCAGATCGCCAGGGTGACCGACCTGCCCGTGCTGATCGACGCCGACACCGGCTTCGGCGAACCGATGAACGCCGCGCGCACGGTGACCCTGCTCGAGGACGCGGGCTCGGCGGGCTGCCACATCGAGGATCAGGTGAACCCCAAACGCTGTGGCCACCTCGACGGCAAGGCCGTGGTACCGGTGCGGGACATGGTGCGCAGGCTGCGCGCGGCCGTCTCGGTGCGGCGCGATCCCGGCTTCGTGATCTGCGCCAGGACCGATGCTCGCGGCACCGAGGGATTGGCCGCGGCGATCGATCGTGCCAAGGCCTACGCCGACGCGGGCGCGGATCTGATCTTCACCGAGGCGCTGGCCGACGCGGCCGAGTTCGCGAAGTTCCGTGCCGCCGTCGACGTTCCGCTGCTTGCCAACATGACCGAGTTCGGCAAGTCCGAGCTGCTGTCCGCGCAGGCGCTGGAGGATCTCGGCTACAACGCGGTCATCTATCCGGTGACCACGCTGCGGCTCGCGATGCACGCGGTGGAACAAGGGTTGGCCGAGATCGCGAGCACCGGAACGCAATCCGGTCTGCTGGACCGGATGCAGCACCGCGCCCGGCTCTACGAACTTCTCGACTACCAGCGCTACAACGACTTCGACTCCGGAATATTCACCTTCACGCTGAGCGAGTGAACCATGACCGAGATCAGAAAGGGGCTGGCCGGAGTGGTGGTCGACACCACCACCGTCTCCAAGGTCGTGCCCGAGACCAATTCGCTGACCTACCGCGGCTACGCGGTCCAGGATCTGGCGGCGCACTGTAGCTTCGAGGAGGTCGCCTACCTGCTCTGGTACGGCGAGCTGCCCGACGTGGCCCAGCTCGAGCTGCTGTGCCGGCGGGAGCGCGCGCAGCGGCGGGTCGACCGGTCGATCCTGTCGCTGATCGAGAAGATGCCCGCAAGTTGTCATCCGATGGATGTCGTGCGCACGGTGGTGAGTTACCTCGGCGCGGAGGAACCGGGCACGGACCCGGACGGCATCGCCGTGCGGAAGGACTTGCTGACCAGAGCATTACGGCTCACCGCAGTGCTGCCGACGGTGGTGGCCGCTGATATGCGCAGGCGTCGGGGCCTCGATCCCATCGCGCCGCACTCGCACTTGGGCTTCGCGGAGAACTTCCTGAACATGTGCTTCGGCGAGGTGCCGGACCAGCGGATCGTCCGCGCCTTCGAGGCGTCGCTGATCCTCTACGCCGAGCACGGCTTCAACGCCTCCACCTTCGCCGCCCGCGTCGTCACCTCCACCCGCTCCGATCTCTACAGCGCGGTCACCGCCGCCATCGGCGCGCTCAAGGGCCCGCTGCACGGCGGCGCGAACGAAGCGGTGATGCACGCGATGCTGGAGATCGGCGAGCCGGAGCGCGCGGCGGACTGGTTGCGCGACAAGCTCGCCGCCGAGCGGAAGGTGATGGGCTTCGGGCACCGCGTCTACAAGAACGGCGACTCCCGGGTGCCGACCATGAAGGCCGCGCTCGACGATGTGGCGGCGGTGACCGGCGGGCAGCGCTGGTTGCGCGTGTACGACGAGCTGGAGCGCGCGATGGCCGAGGCCACCGGCATCCGGCCGAACCTCGATTTCCCGGCGGGGCCCGCGTACTACCTGATGGGCTTCGACATCGAGATGTTCACCCCGCTCTTCGTGCTCAGCCGCATCACCGGCTGGACCGCGCACATCGCCGAGCAGTCGGCGGCCAACGCGCTCATCCGGCCGCTGTCGGAATACACGGGCGTGGCGCAGCGGGAGCTGCTGGTCGCGGGGCGGGGTGGGGCGAACCCCTACTGAACCAAGCGTTCATTTGGTTGAATGGGTGGATCGATGTCCCGCCCGGCGCCAAGGAAGCGAGCGTTGCCATGACCGGTCCCGACGAACTCGTCCGCGCGATGTGCCAGAGCTGGTCCGGTCCCGATCCCGACCCCGATCGGATCAGCTCGTACTTCGCCGAAGACGCCGTGTACCACAACATCCCGATGGAGCCGATCGTCGGCCGCACCGCCATCCGCGATTTCATCGCCGGATTCCTAGGCTCCTTCGACGCCATCGATTTCGATATCCACCACCAGGTGGTGTCCGGCAACGTCGTGATGAACGAACGCACCGATACTTTGCGCGGTAACGGTCGCGACACCCCGCTGCCCGTCATGGGCGTCTTCGAGGTGCGCGACGGCGCCATCACCGCGTGGCGCGACTACTTCGACATGGCGGCCGTCGACCGCGCCTTCGGTTCGCCCGACTGAGCGATATGGGCCACGTGGGAACCGAATGGACTTGGCGCACGTCGAAGAAAGCAAGTGGGGAGCAATGATTCGTCGACGTGTGAGGAGGGGCGGCTCGTGGAACGGTCGAGGTGTGTGCCGTCGTGGCGGCAAGGTGTGAGTCCCAAGGCTCGGACGCGGCCGGTGCGGCAGGCGGGGGAAGCATGCGAGAACTACACGCCGAGAAAGCGGCCGCAGCAGGAGCGTCCGTTGGAGGGCGACTGAAATCGCGTTCATCGGCAGTGGGTCGACGATCGCTGCAAGCGAGTGAGATTCGATGCGGCCGGGCCGCGCGGAAAGCGCGGCCCGGCCTTCGTGCTAGCGCACCGCCTTCGCGGCGGCCACCATGTTGCGCAGCGCGGCTTCCACCTCCACCGGACCGCGGGTCTTCAGTCCGCAGTCCGGATTCACCCAGAGCCGTTCGGCGGGAACGGCTTTCAATGCGGCGCGCAGCGAGGCGGTGATCTCCTCGACGCCCGGCACCCGGGGGGAGTGGATGTCGTAGACGCCCGGGCCCACACCCAGGTCGAAGCCCGCGGCGTTGAGATCGTCGAGCACCTCCATGTGCGAGCGGGCCGCCTCGATGGAGGTCACGTCGGCGTCCAGCCCCGCGATCGCGTCGATGACCTCACCGAACTCCGAATAGCACAGATGGGTGTGGATCTGCGTGGCATCGGCGACGCCCGAGGTCGCCAGCCGGAACGAGCTCACCGACCAGTCCAGGTAGGCGGCCTGATCGGCGGCTCGCAACGGGAGCAGTTCGCGTAGCGCGGGTTCGTCGACCTGGACGATGCGGATGCCCGCTGATTGCAGATCGACCGTCTCGTCCCGGATCGCCAGCGCCACCTGGCGCGCCGAGTCGGCCAGCGGCTGGTCGTCGCGGACGAAGGACCAGGCAAGGATGGTGACCGGTCCGGTCAGCATGCCCTTGACCGGTTTGTCGGTCAGCGACTGGGCGTAGGTGATCCAGTCCACCGTCATCGGCGCGCGGCGGGTGACGTCGCCGAACAGGATCGGCGGCCGCACGCAGCGGGTGCCGTAGGACTGCACCCAGCCGTTGTCGGTGGCGGCGAAACCGTCGAGTTGCTCGGCGAAGTACTGCACCATGTCGTTGCGCTCCGGCTCGCCGTGCACCAGCACGTCGAGGCCGAGCTTCTCCTGGAGCGCGACGACGTCGGCGATCTCGGCGCGCATCCGGCGCACGTACTCGGCCTGATCGATCTCGCCCTTGCGCAGCGCCGCCCTGGCCAGCCGGATCGCCGAGGTCTGCGGATACGAGCCGATCGTGGTGGTCGGCAGCGCGGGCAGGTCGAGCCGCTGCGCCTGCAGCGCGCGACGTTCGTCGGCGGGCGCGCGCCGGGTGGCCTCCGGACCGAGCGCGGCGAGCCTGGCGCGCACCTGAACGTCGTGCAGCCGTGGGTCGGCGGCGCGCGTCGCCGCGGCGGCCCGCGCGGCGGCGAGCTCGTCCGCGACGGCCTCGGTGCCCTGCGCCGAAGCCGTTGCCAGCAGGCGCACTTCGGTCACCTTTTCCGCGCCGAAGGCCAGCCAGGAGCGCAGCCGCTCGTCCAGTCCGGTCTCCGGGGCGAGCGAGTAAGGCACGTGCAGCAGCGAGCAGGAACTCGACACCGCCACCGACGCCGCGCTGCCGAGCAGCGTGCCGAGGGTCGACAACGCCCGATCCAGGTCGGTGCGCCACACATTTCGTCCGTCGACCAGGCCCGCAACCAGCAGCTTGTCCGCCAGCGACGGCAGCGTCGCCACTGCGGACAGATCCCACGTCGCGGTGAAGTCGAGTGCGATGCCCTCGACGGCGGTCGCCGCGAGCGCGGGCAGCGCGGCCCGCGGCGTGCCGAAGTAGGTGGCGACCAGGATCGCGGGCCGCTCGCTCGCCTCGGACAGCGCGGCGTAGGTCCGCCGCACCAGGTCGATCTCGGCCTCGGTGAGATCGGTGACCAGCACCGGCTCGTCGATCTGCACCCACGCAGCACCCGCGGCGGCCAGCTGACGCAGCAGGTCGCGGTAGAGCGGCACCAGCTCGCCGAGCCGGTCCAGCGCCGGGCGGCCACTGCTCTTGGCGAGCTTCAGGAAGGTGATCGGCCCGACCAACACCGGACGCGCGGGCACGCCGAGTTCGAGCGCCTCGCGCAGCTCATCGAGAGGCTTCTCCGGATGCAGCGCGAACGTTGTCTCCGCGCCGAGCTCGGGAACGAGGTAGTGATAGTTGGTGTCGAACCACTTGGTCATCTCCAGCGGTTCCACGACGTCGGTGCCGCGGGCCGCAGCGAAGTACCGGTCCAACGGATCGGCGATCCCGGCGACCCGGGCGGGCAGCGCGCCGAGCAGCACGGCGGTGTCGAGCATCTGGTCGTAATAGGAAAAGGTGCCGACCGGGATCGAGTCCAGTCCGGCCGCCGACAGCTCGGTGAACTGGGCGCGGCGCAGGTCGCGGGCGACGGAGTGCAGCTGCTCGGCGTCGATGCGCCCGGCCCAGTACGACTCGGTGGCGCGCTTCAACTCCCGGCGCGGTCCCACGCGCGGTAGCCCGAGAACCGTCGCGGTGAATGGGGTGTGCTGAGAAACAGTCACGGTGTGCTCCAGTGCTTTTCAGGACGTGAGCCATCGCCATGCGAGCACGCGGCGACCGGCCGACGTCGCGGGCAGCCGAGTGGAGACGGAGCCCGGGAAGATCGGCACTGACGGTCCGCGCGCCCAATCCACGAGGCGGTGGCCGCCGGATACGGCGTATCCGGCACGGCTGGCAGGTCTTCGGACTCGCGGGCACCGGCTGCGGAGCCGCGCTCCCGCCGACCTACTTGCCGTCGCTTCCCAGGCGCGCGCCCAGTGCGTGATGACGGTGTTCGTTCCTGCTCACCGCTGCGGGACAGTCCCGGATTCTCACCGGGTTCCCTCTCGCCCGCTGCCCGGAAGGACCGGGAACGGGTTTCGACTCCTTGCGCGCGACGTCGGGGCTCCATCTCGTCGGGCACACTGGAGAACCAGCTGCGTTGTCCAGCATAAACGGGCGCCGGGGTATTCCGTGCGTACCCCCGGCCCGCCGCGCACCGACAGCGGGTGACAACGGTGAGATGTGACGCCGGGATGAACGCAACTTCGCAAGCCTGCTAGGTCCCGTTGTGAAGATTGCTGCGAAGGGGACTTCCCTGTCGGCGCTGTATCCGGGGCCGGGTACCTTGGTTCAATGTTCTCGAAAGTCTTGGTTGCCAATCGCGGCGAGATCGCCATCCGCGCCTTCCGCGCGGCCTACGAACTCGGCATCGGGACGGTCGCCGTTTTCCCATACGAGGATCGCAACTCGGTCCATCGGTTGAAGGCCGCGGAGTCCTATCAGATCGGGGAGAAGGGCCACCCGGTCCGCGCTTACCTCTCCATCGAGGCGATCATCGACGCGGCGAAGTCCGCGGGCGCCGACGCCATCTACCCGGGGTACGGATTCCTCTCGGAGAACCCCGATTTGGCGGCGGCGTGCGCGCGCGAGGGCATCACCTTCATCGGCCCGTCGGCCGAGGTGCTCGAGCTGGCGGGCAACAAAGCTCGCGCCATCGAGGCGGCCAAGGCGGCCGGGCTACCGGTGCTGAAGTCGAGCGCGCCGTCGGCGGACGTGGATGAACTGCTCGCCGCGTCGGCCGAACTCGAGTACCCGATTTTCGTCAAGGCGGTCGCGGGCGGCGGCGGTCGCGGCATGCGCCGGGTCGCGGCGCCCGAGCAGCTGCGCGAGTCGATCGAGGCCGCGTCGCGCGAGGCCGAGTCCGCGTTCGGCGACCCGACCGTGTTCCTCGAGCAGGCGGTGGTGAACCCGCGCCACATCGAGGTGCAGATCCTGGCCGACCAGCACGGCAATGTCATGCACCTGTTCGAGCGCGACTGTTCGGTACAGCGCCGCCACCAGAAGGTGATCGAGCTGGCGCCCGCGCCCAATCTCGATCCGGCGCTGCGCGAACGCATCTGCGCCGACGCGGTGGCCTTCGCCCGCCAGATCGGCTACAGCTGCGCGGGCACCGTCGAGTTCCTGCTCGACGAGCGCGGCAACCACGTCTTCATCGAGATGAACCCGCGCATCCAGGTCGAGCACACGGTCACCGAGGAGGTCACCGACGTCGACCTCGTACAGTCGCAGCTGCGTATCGCGGCCGGCGAGACCCTTGCCGACCTGGGCCTGAGCCAGGACTCGGTGACCATTCGCGGCGCGGCGTTGCAGTGCCGCATCACCACCGAGGACCCGGCCAACGGTTTCCGCCCCGACACCGGGCGCATCACCGCCTACCGCACCCCGGGCGGCGCGGGCATCCGCCTGGACGGCGGCGCCAACCTCGGCGCGGAGATCGGCGCCTACTTCGACTCCATGCTGGTCAAGCTCACCTGCCGCGGACGTGACCTGCCCGCCGCGGCGGCCAGGGCCAGGCGCGCGCTGGCCGAGTTCCGCATCCGCGGCGTCACCACCAATATCCCGTTCCTGCTCGCGGTGCTCGACGACCCGGACTTCAAGGCGGGCCGGGTCACCACCTCGTTCATCGAGGAGCGCCCGCAGCTGCTGACGCTACGCCAGTCGGCCGACCGCGGCACCAAGATCCTCGAGTACCTGGCCGACATCACCGTCAACAAGCCGCACGGTGCGCGGCCGACCACGGTCTACCCGCACGACAAGCTGCCCGACATCGATCTGAGCGTGCCGCCGCCGGACGGGTCGCGGCAGCGGCTGCTTCGCCTCGGCCCCGAGGGTTTCGCGCAGGCGCTGCGCGAGCAGAAGGCGGTCGGCGTCACCGACACGACCTTCCGCGACGCGCACCAGTCGCTGCTGGCCACCCGTGTGCGGTCCAACGGTCTGCTCGAGGTCGCCGGGCACGTCGCACGGATGACCCCCGAGCTGCTCTCGGTCGAGTGCTGGGGTGGCGCGACCTACGACGTGGCGCTGCGCTTCCTCTACGAGGACCCGTGGGAGCGGCTGGCCGCGCTGCGCGAGGCGATCCCGAACATCTGCCTGCAGATGCTGCTGCGCGGGCGCAACACCGTCGGCTACACCCCGTACCCGGAGCAGGTGACCCGGTCGTTCGTCTCCGAGGCGACGGCCACCGGCATCGATATCTTCCGCATCTTCGACGCGCTCAACAACGTCGACCAGATGCGCCCCGCCATCGACGCCGTGCGCGAAACCGGCACCGCCATCGCCGAAGTCGCGATGAGCTACACCGGCGATCTGTCGAACCCGAACGAGACCCTCTACACCCTCGACTACTACCTCAAGCTGGCCGAGCAGATCGTCGACGCGGGCGCGCACGTGCTCGCGATCAAGGACATGGCCGGTCTGCTGCGCGCGCCCGCGGCCGCGACGCTGGTCACCGCGCTGCGCAGCAACTTCGATCTGCCCGTGCACGTGCACACCCACGACACGCCCGGCGGTCAGCTGGCCACCTACCTGGCGGCCTGGCAGGCGGGCGCCGACGCGGTGGACGGCGCGAGCGCGGCCATGGCGGGCACCACCAGTCAGCCCGCGCTGTCGGCGATCGTCGCCGCGGCGGCCAACAGCGAGTTCGACACCGGGCTCGATCTGCAGAACGTGTGCGATCTGGAGCCGTACTGGGAGGCGCTGCGAAAGGTGTACGCGCCCTTCGAGTCCGGGCTGCCCGCCCCGACCGGGCGGGTCTACACCCACGAGATCCCCGGCGGTCAGCTGTCGAACCTGCGTCAGCAGGCCATCGCGCTCGGCCTCGGCGATCGCTTCGAGGAGGTCGAGGCCAAGTACGCGGCCGCCGACCGCCTGCTCGGTCGTCTGGTGAAGGTGACGCCGTCGTCGAAGGTCGTCGGCGATCTCGCGCTGGCGCTGGTCGGCACCGGCGTCGACATCGAGGACTTCGCCGCCGATCCCGGCCGCTACGACATCCCCGACTCGGTCATCGGCTTCCTGCGCGGTGAACTCGGCACCCCGGCGGGCGGCTGGCCCGAACCGTTCCGCAGCAAGGCGCTCGCCGGACGTGGCGCGGCCAAGCCGGAGACGCCGCTGTCGCCCGCGGATCAGGCTGGGCTGGAAGGTGATTCGGCGCAGCGGCGCGCGACGCTGAACCGCCTGCTGTTCCCCGGCCCGACGACGGAGTTCCTCACCCACCGCGAAAAGTACGGCGACACTTCGGGACTCAGCGCCAACCAGTTCTTCTACGGGCTGCGCCGCGGCGAGGAACACCGGGTGCAGCTGGAGAAGGGCGTCACCCTGCTGATCGGGCTGGAGGCCATCTCCGAGCCCGACGAGCGCGGAATGCGCACCGTGATGTGCATTCTCAACGGCCAGCTGCGTCCGGTCGCTGTCCGCGACAGGTCCATCGCCAGCGAGATCCCGGTCGCGGAGAAGGCCGACAAGACCAACCCCGGCCATATCGCCGCGCCGTTCGCGGGCGTCGTCACCCTGTCGGTCGCCGAGGGCGACACCGTCGAGACCGGCGACACCATCGCCACCATCGAGGCCATGAAGATGGAGGCCGCGATCACCGCGCCGCGCGCGGGCATCGTCGGTCGCATCGCGATCGGCAAGGTGCAGCAGGTCGAGGGCGGTGACCTGCTGGTCGAACTGGCCGTGCGCGAGTCGACCGCGGAATGACGCGAATCGTCGCGGGCGCGGCGGGCGGGCGGCGCCTCAGGGTGCCGCCCGCGGGGACGAGGCCCACCTCCGACCGGGTGCGCGAGGCGCTGTTCAGCGCGCTCGACGCCAGGATGGATCTGGACGGCGCGCGGGTGCTCGACCTGTACGCGGGCTCGGGCGCGCTCGGCTTGGAGGCGCTCTCCCGTGGCGCGTCCTACGCGCTGCTCGTCGAATCGGATCGCAAGGCGGCGGCCGTGGTGCGCGGCAACATCGCCGATCTCGGCCTGCCCGGCGCGGAGCTGCGCGTCGGGCCGGTCGCCGCGGTGCTCGCCCAGGGCGGCGCGGGGCGGTTCGATCTGGTGCTGTCCGATCCGCCCTACGACGTGGACACCGCGGCGGTGACCGCCGACCTGGTCGCGCTCGCAGACGGCGGTTGGTTGCATCCCGACGCGCTGATCGTCGTGGAACGGTCCAGCCGCTCGCCCGAAATCGATTGGCCCGCAGCCTTCCTGCCCGCCAAGCCGCGGCGCTACGGCGAAACCCGCCTGGAACTGGCCGACTATCGGCCGTGACCGGGTGGTAGCGTCGCCTCATGGCTGGAGCATTGTGTCCCGGGTCCTTCGATCCGGTCACCAACGGGCATCTCGATGTATTCGCCCGCGCGGCGGCGCAATTCGACGAGGTCGTGGTGACCGTCATGGTGAACCCGAAGAAGCAGGGCATGTTCACCGTCGAGGAACGGATCGAGATGCTGCGCGAGGCGACCGCGCACCTGCCGAACCTGCGGGTCACCTCCTGGCAGGGCCTGCTCGTCGACTTCGCCAAGGAGCAGGGCATCACCGCCATCGTCAAGGGTCTGCGCGACGCCACCGATTTCGGTTACGAACTGCAGATGGCCCAGATGAACAAGAAGCTCTCCGGGGTGGACACCTTCTTCATCGCCACCAACCCGACCTTCAGCTTCCTGTCCAGCTCGCTGGTCAAGGAGGTCGCGACCTACGGCGGCGACGTCAGCGACATGCTTCCGCCGTCGGTGTACAAGCGCCTGCTCGACCGCCTCGCCGAACGGCGCGGCTGAGCCCGGACAGACAACCGCCCCGGTTCCGAATTCGGAGCCGGGGCGGATTCGTTCGAGGGCGTGTCTCAGAACACCAAGCCGCGCAGGGCGAGGAAGCGCATGCCACCGACCGCGGCTGTGATCGCCAAGACGGCCGCCGCCTGGGCGGTGTTGCCGAGGCCGGGGGTCCAGAGATCGAGGCCGGCCAGTGCCGCGGTGGTGATGGCGAGGCCGACGAGGGCGAGTCCGCCGCCCTCCCATTGCGCGGTGAACCAGCCGACCCGGTTCGCCGCGTGGAAGGTCAACTGGCGGTGCAGCTCGTTGGCGATGATCGTGCTGACCACCGAACCGGCGATGTTGGCCACGATCGGTCCGATGCCGTGCATGGCGAAGAAGAGCAGGACGTAGGCGACGTTGCTCGAACCGCCGACCAGCGCGAAACGGATGAGCTGGGCGAAGGCGCGATCGCCGCGCAGGTACTGCAGAAGCTGCCCGAATCGGGCGACCGATACCGGGCGCACGATGGGGTACGGGAAGGCCCACGGCGTGTAGACGCCCACGGGCACCACTGCCGAGCGTGGTGCTTCCAGAACCGTCATTGCTCTTCCGATCAACCCGAGCCTTGGAAGGGACAACAGCGGCGGTTGCCGCTTTCCTTCCCCGGTCAACTGCCCGGAAAGGCGTCCACTCCGTCGGCCTCCTCGGTCCCACAGTTCCCGTGCGGCCCTGCGGTCCCCTTATGAAGATCTTGTGGAGATCCTCTGACAAAAAATGTAGCACGAAGTGGAGGGTCTTCCTCCACTTGATTTTGTGGTGTACGAGACACTGCGGCGACACACCGGTAGGGGGTTCGGCATACGTCGTGATGAGGGGCACACTGGGCTCGGCGGAGAGTTTCGCCCGATTCAGCAGGAGAGCGGGGTAGTGAGCATGTATCGCGTATTCGAGGCACTCGACGAGCTGGTGGCCATCGTCGAGGAGGCGCGCGGCATCCCGCCCACCCGCAGCTGCATCGTGCCGCGCGGCGACGTGCTCGAACTGCTCGACGACGTGCGTGACGCGCTGCCGGGCGAACTCGACGACGCTCAGGACGTGCTCGATCATCGCGACAAGATCGTCTCCGATGCTCGCTCGGCCGCCGAGATCACCGTGACCTCTGCCAACGAACAGGCCGAGCAGACCATCGGCTCCGCACGCGAGGAAGCCGACCGCATCCTCGCCGACGCGAAGGCGCACGCGGACCGGATGGTGGCCGAGGCCAGTGCGCACGCCGACCATCTGGTCGCCACCGCGCAGGAGGAGGCCGAGCGCGTCGTGGCCGACGGCAACGCCGAGTTCGAGGCGGTCACCGGCCGGGCGCGGGCCGAGTCGGAGCGCATGATCGAGGCGGGCAAGGCGTCCTACGAACGCTCGGTGGCCGAGGGCCTCGCCGAGCAGGAGCGCTTGGTGACCCAGACCGAAGTGGTCAGGGCGGCGCACGCCGAGTCCGCGCGCATCATCGACCGCGCGCACGCGGAGGCCGACCGGATGCGCGACGAGTGCGACCACTACGTGGATTCGACGCTCGCCCAGTTCGAGGAGACGCTGAACAGCACCTTGCGCACCGTCGGCCGCGGGCGGCACCAACTGCGCAGCGGCGCCGGAGCGCCCGACTACGCGGCGGAATTCCGCCGTTGACCGGGTGCGGCCTCATCCGCCGCGACCCTCGTTTCCGCCGATGTGCGTCCTCCTGTCGGTGCTGGCCTATGCCGCAGCGCCGCCTGCGTTTTGAGGTTCGGCCGACCCCTCGCGTATTGTTGAGTGGTTGCCCATTTCCCTTCGATCGTGAGTGAGTTCGTGATGCCCGCCGGTTCCGGTTCTGTGTCGCGTCGCCGTGCGGCCTCGCACCGCAAGACGGACGTGGGTTTCGTGCTGGACACCCGCAGCCTGGGGCGCCGCCCCGGCACGATGCGGGAGCAGCAGCGCACGGTCACCACCGCCGAGAAGATCGGGTTGGACCTGATCTACATCCCGGAGGGAGCCGAGGTCGAGCTCGACCTGCAACTGCAAGCGGTATCCGAGGGTGTGCTGGTCACCGGAACGGTGATCGCGCCGACGGCGGGAGAGTGCTCGCGCTGCCTCGAACCGTTCACCGGCGAGGTCCGCCTCCATCTCACGGAGCTGTTCGCGTACCCCGACAGCACCACCGAGCAGACCACCGAGGACGACGAGATCTATCGGATGGACGACGATCTCATCGACCTCGAACCGGTGGTCGTCGACGCGATCGGTTTGGAGCTGCCCTTGCAGCCGCTGTGCACTCCGGACTGCGCCGGGCTGTGCCCGGAATGCGGCGTGCGGATGGCGATTGCGGGTTCCGACCATGGGCATGAGATACTTGACCCTCGCTGGGCCGGGCTGGCGAAGTTCGCCAACGAATCGCCCGGCAACGGCAGTCCCGACGCGGACGCCGACCCAGAACGATAAACGCAAGACCGTCAGCCGAACCGGCAGAGCAATTAGGACAGAGGAGAGTTAGTCGTGGCCGTTCCCAAGCGCCGGATGTCCCGTTCCAACACCAGGTCGCGGCGCAGCCAGTGGAAGGCCACCGCGCCGACCCTGATCACCTGCCCGAACCGCGCCTGCGGCGAGAAGACCCTGCCGCACATCGCGTGCCCGTCCTGCGGCACCTACAAGGGCCGCCAGGTCACCGCCGCCGTCTGACAGTTCGACCTGTCGTATCGACGTGACCGTCAGCAAGGACGAAGCCGGCTCGTCCGGTGAACACGCCAGCCTGCTCGAAGCCCTCGGCGTCGACGTACGACCGGATCTGCTGCGCCTCGCGCTGACACACCGGTCGTACGCCTACGAGAACGGCGGGCTACCGACCAACGAGCGCCTGGAATTCCTCGGCGACTCAGTACTCGGCCTCAGCATCACCGAGCGGCTGTACCACGAGCACCCGGACAAGTCCGAGGGCGAACTGGCCAAGCTGCGGGCGAGCGTGGTGAACATGCACGCGCTCGCCGAGGTGGCGCGCGGGCTCGGCCAGGGCGGCCTCGGCGTGCACCTGCTGCTCGGCAAGGGCGAAGAGCTCACCGGCGGCCGGGACAAGCCGAGCATCCTCGCCGACGGCATGGAGTCGCTGCTCGGCGCGGTCCACCTGCAACACGGCATCGACGTGGCGCGCGGCGTCGTGCTTCGGCTGTTCGCTGAGTTGCTCGAGCGCGGCCCGCGCATGGGCGCCGGCCTCGACTGGAAGACCAGCCTGCAGGAGCTCACGGCGGAACGCGGTCTCGGCGTGCCCAGTTACGAGATCACCTCGACGGGCCCCGACCACGACAAGGAATTCACCGCGACCACGGTGATCGGCGGCCGTGCCTACGGGCAGGGCGTCGGCCGGTCCAAGAAGGAAGCGGAGCAGAAGGCCGCGGGCGCCGCCTACCAGGCACTGACCGCCGAAGCCTGACGTGCCCGAACTCCCCGAGGTCGAGGTCGTCCGGCGCGGACTCGCCGAGCATGTGGTCGGCCGCACCATCGAATCGGTGACCGTCACGCACCCGCGATCGGTGCGCCGTCATCTCGAGGGGGCGGCCGATCTCGCCGCCCGCATGGCCGGGCAGCGCGTGACGGCGGCCGAGCGACGCGGCAAATATCTCTGGCTCACCTTCGACGACGGCGACGACGCGCTGGTCGTGCATCTCGGCATGAGCGGCCAGATGCTGGTGCGTCCCGCCGACGCCCCGCTGGAGAAGCACACGCATATCAAGGCGACCCTGCACGACGGCACCCAGCTCCGCTTCGTCGACCAGCGCACCTTCGGCGGCTGGGCGCTCGCTCCACTGGTCGAGGTCGACGGCACGCCGGTGCCCGAGCCGGTGGCGCATATCGCCCGCGATCCGCTGGACCCGCGCTTCGACCGGGAGGCGGCGGTGGACGCCATCCGGGCCAAGCGGTCCGAGATCAAACGGGTGCTGCTGGACCAGTCGGTGATCTCCGGCGTCGGCAACATCTACGCCGACGAATCGCTCTGGCGCGTCCGCATCCACGGCAGTCGCCTCGCCTCCGGTCTGACCAAGCCCGTGCTGCGCGAACTGCTCGACGCGGTCACCGCCGTGATGGGTGAGGCCTTGGCTGTCGGCGGCACCTCATTCGACGCGCTCTATGTCGACGTCAACGGTGAGTCCGGCTACTTCGAACGCGCGCTCGCCGTCTACGGCAGGGAGGACGAGCCGTGCCGCCGCTGCGGCGCGCCCGTGGTGCGCGAGCGATTTATGAACCGTTCTTCCTACTCCTGCCCGCGCTGCCAGCCGAAGCCGCGCCGCCGCTGACTCGAGCGAGCTACGGTTTCCTCATGCAGCCCGGGACGTCCCCCCGGTCGTGGAGGAAGGACACATGCGCAAGCTCACCTACTACGTAGCGTCGACGATCGACGGGTTCATCGCCACCGAGGAAGGGTCGGTCGACTTCTTCCCCGTCGGCGGCGACCACGGCCCGGCGATCACCGCGCAGTATCCCGAGACCTTGCCGACCAAGGTGCGGGAGGCGCGCGGCATCACCAAGCGCAATGCCAACTTCGACACGGTGCTGATGGGGCGCAAGACGCACGATTTCGGCGTGCGCACAGGCACCTCCAGCCCGTACGCGCACCTGCGACAGTTCGTGGTCTCCACGACCCTGCCGGAGAACCCGGACCCCGCCGTCGAGCTGATCTCGGACGATCCGCTGGAGCGGGTGCGAGAACTCAAGCGGGACAAGGGACTCGGCATCTGGCTGTGCGGCGGCGGCGAGCTGGCCCAGGTACTGCTTCCCGAGATCGACCAGATCTTCCTGAAGCTGTATCCGATCGTGCTCGGCCGCGGTCGTTCGCTGTTCGGTTCCGGGCCCCGGCTGCCGGAGGCGGCGCGATTCCGCGTGATCACCAGCCGGGTGTTCGAAGACGGGGTGGCATTCGTGAAGTACAGCAGGATTCGATAGCCGCGTGACCGACGCCGATCGGATCGCCGAACCGGACGGGGCGGGCGCGCCCGGTCCGGTGGAAGCGTTGCGTGAGATCGGCTTCTGGTTGGAGCGCGGGCGCGCCCAGACCCACCGGGTCAAGGCCTACCGCCGCGCCGCCGAGGTGGTGGCTGGACTGTCGCCGGACGAGCTCGCCACGTACCAGGCGGCGGGCATCTGGCAGGACCTGTCCGGCATCGGACCGAAGACGGCTGCCGTCATCACGCAAGCCTGCGCGGGACAGATCCCCGACTATCTGGCCGACCTGCGCCGTGCCGCGCAGCCCATCGGCGCGCCGGGCAAGCCGCTGCGCCAACGGCTCCGCGGCGACCTGCACACCCATTCGAACTGGTCCGACGGCGGCAGCCCGATCGAGGAGATGATGGGCGTGGCCGCGGCGCTCGGACACGAGTACTGCGCGCTCACCGATCATTCGCCGCGCCTGACGGTCGCCAACGGCCTGTCCGCCGAGCGGCTGCGCCGCCAGCTCGACGTGGTGGCCGAGCTGAACGAGCGCTTCGCGCCGTTTCGCGTCCTTACCGGCATCGAGGTCGACATTCTCGACGACGGCGCCCTCGATCAGGAGGCCGACCTGCTCGCCGAGCTGGACATCGTGGTGGCCAGCGTGCATTCGCACCTGCGCGCGGACAGCGCGACCATGACCAAGCGCATGGTCTACGCGGTGGCGAACCCGAACGTGGACGTGCTCGGCCACTGCACCGGCCGTTTGGTCGCGGGCGTCCGCGGCAACCGGCCGGAATCGACCTTCGACGCCGAACTCGTCTTCGAGGCGTGCAAGAAGTACGGCACCGCGGTGGAGATCAACTCCCGTCCGGAACGCCTCGACCCGCCCTCCCGGTTGCTGCGGCTGGCCGTGGAGATCGGGTGCCACTTCGCCGTCGACACCGACGCGCACGCCCCGGGCCAATTGGATTGGCAGGGTTACGGTTGCGAGCGCGCCGTCGCCAACGGCGTCGATCCGGATCGGGTGATCAACACCTGGCCGGTGGACGATCTGCTGGCCTGGACCGCCGGGTCCTGATCCTTCCCGAGATGGTCTGGCAGTGAACGGTCGGCGAACATTCTGCGTCCGCGTCCGCGGAATGTGTCCGCGCCCTGGACAATAGGCCCACATCGACATCCTGGGGGTGGGGTAACCGTTGGGGGACTTCTCGCTCGACACCGCGCTCGCGCTGATCGGTATCGCGGTACCGGTCGGCGCCTTCCTGTGGGAGTTCGTCTTCGTGGGCCGCAGGCGGCTCGGCTACCGCGTGCAGATGGATACTCCCGTCACCGGCGAGATCGAATCGGTGTACCCCGGTGTGCTGCGTAACCTGCGCCCGGACGCCGGGGACTCCGGCCCGGAGCTGCGCGATCTGTCTGTGGTGCTGGTGCGCATCGAGAACAGCGGCAACACCGCGATCGCGGCGTCCGACTACCTGGCTCCCACCGCGCGCATCGGCCTGCACCTGCACTTCCCTCGGCGCCGGGTGCTCGGCATGGCGGTGACCGAGCTGAGCGATCCCGACCTGGCCGAAAGCCTCGGCCCCACTTCGGGTATCGCTGTCAGGGAGGACACCGGAGGGCATATCGGCGTCATCGATCTGCCGAAGGTCCCGCTGACCAGAAAACACCACTACAAGATCCTGGCCATTCTGCAGCAATCCGAAGCGGGCGGCACCGAGGAGGAGCGCAAGCCGGTGCTGCGCGGCGAGATTCGCGGCGGGCACGTGGTCGCGACACGCAGCCAGACCGGAATCTCCCGGGTCATGCTGGTGCTCACCACGTTTCTGGTGCTGGTGATCATCGGGCAGTTCGTCGTCTCCGCGTTGCAGCCGCCGACTCCGTTGGACTGTGCCAAGGGCAAGCTCACCCTGGTCGGCTCTTCGGCGTTCGAGCCGGTCGTCCGCGACGCGGCGGCGCAGTACGAGAAGCGCTGTACCGGAGCCGAATTCGCCTTCGACTTGCAAGGCACCGAACGGGGTCTCGATCGACTGGCCGAAGCCGGGCAGACCGGCGATCTCCTCGCGTTCAGCGACGGCGTGAAGGGTCCGGGTTACCCTGCGCTGCAACCGCGTCCGCTCGCGGTGTCCTTGTTCGCCGTCTTCGTGCACAAGGGCCTCGGCATCACCGATCTCACCGCCGCCCAGGTCAGGGACATCTACCAGGGCAGGATCACCAACTGGCGGCAAGTCGGCGGGCCCGACCTACCGGTCGTGCTCATCGATCGGGCGCCGGGATCCGGCACCAGGGTGATCTTCGAGAACGCGCTGCTCGGCGGCGAACAACCGGCTCGCCCGCACCGGAGCTGCACCGCCATCAAGGACACCGCGGGCACCTACTGCGACGTGCCGGTCACCAAAGACATGCACAAGGCCGTCGACGACCTCCCCGGCGCGATCGGCTACGGCGAATTCTCCGAGGCACGCAAGGCCGAGATGCGCGTCGTCACGATCGGCGGCGTCGCGCCGGGCAGACAGGCCGCGATCGACCGCTCCTATCCCTTCTGGGGCATCGAATACGCGTACGCCAAAGGCGATCTCCCCGGCGATTCGCTCGCCGCGAGCTTCTTGCACTACCTCACCGCGAACGTGGGCGCGGAAGTGCTCCGCGCACGGCAACGAGCCGTGTGCCAGCGAGCTCATCGAACCGGGCCGCTGCGCACCGGCATCATGAGCTGGTAGTGCCGCCGGTCAGCGCGCGTGGCCGAAACAGTAGGCGGCGGCCGCCAGGTACTGGCGACAGTCGGGTCCGTGCCCGGCGTGGACGCTGCGCAGAAACAGCGCTAGGTCCAGGTCCAAATCTGTCGGCTCGATCCCGCAGTCTCTGTGCTGAGTGCTCCACAGGTCGCGCTTGTCCTGCGATGTCTGCATCGTGCACCTCCAGCCCACGTCGGCGCAGGGTGCCCGATTCCCGTGCGCGGGTGACTATCGCGAGCGTTTCATAGAGTGACCAGCTGCCAATCGTCGGGCAGTCGAGCCGAGAGCACCTGGTTACCTTCCGCTTCCAGATCGACGCTGACGTGCCCGAGTCGCAGCGCGGTGAGTGTCACCTTGCCCCAGGCGTGGGGCAGCCGCGGTCGTACGGTCAGCGTCCGTTGTGGCACATCGGGATTCAGGCCGAGGAAAGCCCGCACCAGCAGCAGCGGTGCGGCGCTCGCCCACGCCTGCGGCGAACAGGACGTGGGATAGGGCACCGGGATGGCGAACCGGGAGCGCGGGAAGCCGCAGAACAGCTCGGGCAGGCGCCCGTCGAAAGCCGCTGCCGCGTCCAGCAATCCGGTGGCCAGCCGGGTGGCCAGCTTCGTCGCGCCCGGCACGTGCTCGTAGCGCAGCAGCCCGGCCACGGCGATCGCGGTGTCGTGCGGCCACACCGAGCCGCAGTGATAGCTCATCGGGTTGTAGGCGCCCATGTTGGCCGCCAGTGTGCGCAACCCGAAACCGGTGTCCATCTCCTCCTTGGCCAACTGACGCACCAGTTCCTCGGCGTGCTCGTCGCTGGCGATACCCGCCCAGAGACAGTGCGCCGCATTGCTGGTCAGCGCGTCGACGTGCCGCTTGGTGCCGTCCAACGCGACCGCGTACCAGCCGCGGTCCGGCATCCAGAACTGTTCGGTGAACTTGCCGCGCAGTTCGGCCGCCCGCTCGCGCAGGCGCGCGGCCAGGCGTTGCTCGTCGAAGGCGTCGGCCAGCTCCGCCCTGGCGAGCAGGGCCGCGTGCACGTAGCCCTGCACCTCGCACAGCGCGACCGGAGCCTCGGCGAGATGTCCTCCCGCGTCGTTGATTCCGTCGAAGCTGTCCTTCCAGCCCTGGTTGATCAGGCCGCGGTCGGTGGCGCGGCGGTACTCGACGAAACCGTCGCCGTCCCGGTCGCCGTACTCGGTGATCCACTCCAGCGCCGCGTCGGCGGCGGGAAGCAGTTCCTCGATCGCCTGCGGCTCCGCGCCCCACCGATGGCATTCGGCGAGCAGCATCACGAACAGCGGTGTGGCGTCGGCGGTTCCGAAGTAGATGTTGCCGCCGAGCACTTGGCCGCCCGATGGACCGCGCCGCATCTCGTGCATGATCCGCCCCGGCTCCTCTTCGGTGAGCGGATTCACTTCCTGCCCTTGCAGTTCGGCCAGCTGTTGCAGCGTGCCGAGGGCGAGATCGACGGCGAGCGGCAGCGCCATCCACGCCGTGAGCAGGCTGTCGCGCCCGAACAGCGTCATGAACCACGGCGCGCCCGCCGCGACGAACGGCCTGCTCCCGCCGGTGTCGTCGTGAATCTGCAAGGCGCCCAAGTCGCTTTCGGTGCGGCGAAGCACCTGGGTGAGCACCGGGTCCGCCGAGGAGATGTCGGTGGCGGTGTCGCGCCACGCGGCGATCTTGCGGCAAGGCCCGCTGAAACCGACGTGCTCGCCCGGCGTGATCGGCATCTGCACCTGCTGGTTGCCCAGCGTCGGCTGCGCGATGACCTCGGTCTGCCACTTGCCGCCGACCGGAACGACGACCCGCCACACCAGGGCGCCGGGCAGCACGGTGGGTTCGACGGTGGCCGAGACCGTGATGCCACGCATGCGATCCGAGCGATCGTGCAGCAGCAGTTCGCTGTCGGTGATGGTCACGTCCGCGCGCACATGCCCCGCGCGGCCTTCCTTCACCGCGAACAGATCGACGAAATCCGCGTCGACGTGCAGCTCGAGGGTGACCGCGGTCGGTTCGCGGCCCATGTTCTCCAGCGTGAGCAGCTCGTGCATGCCGTCGGCGACGATGCGTTCGCGGACCACGAGCAGGGTGCTGTCGGCCAGCCCGGCATGCGGCGGCCTGCGCATGACGAAGCGCGCGATGAACGCCTCTGGGCTCAGGACCGACAGCGGTTCCGGCGGTCTGCCGTCGACGAGCAGTTCCCACCGTGACAGGACGCGCGCGTCACGGAAGAACAGCCCGTGCGGGCGGCCGGGCTCGACGTCGCCGAGCCGGTTCGACAGGCAGAAGGTGCCACCTTCCACCAGCGTCACCGACCCGGCACCGCCGAAGCCCGTTGGTTCACCCGAGTTGAGCGGCGTCGGGCCGCTCGCGGCGGACGCTCCTGTCACGCGAGCCTGCTCGCGACCGCTACGTTCGGAGCCGTCTCGGGCAGTCGGGTGGCGACCCGGTTCCTCGGCCGCAGGAGCTTCCAATAGACCTGCTCGTAGCCGCGGCCGAGGCCGTCGGAACCGAAGTTCGCCTCGACATGGGCGCGGCACGCCGCCGGATCCATGCTCTGCACTTCGCCGATCGCCGCGGTCAGTTCGGCGGGATCGTCGCAGATGCGACCGGTGACGCCGTCGACGACCACCTCTTCGACCGCACCGCCGCGCAGCGCGACCACCGGGGTGCCGCACACCATCGATTCGATCATCACCATGCCGAAGGGTTCCTCCCAGCGGATCGGGAACAGCAGGCAGCGCGCACCGGCGAGCAGCTTGCGTTTGGCCTTGGCGTCGGCCATCCCGAAGACGTGGTCCCGATCGGTGAGCAGCGGACGCACCTTCTCTTCGAAGTACGCCAGCTCAGGTGGTTCGCTGCATTTGCCTGCGAGGATGAGTGGAATGCCAACGGAGTGCGCCGCTTCGAGCGCGAGGTGCGGCGCTTTGCATTCGTTGAACCGGCCGAGGAAGAGCGCGTAGTCCTCCTTCTCGGTCTGGAACGGCCAGTCCGCCACGTTGATCGCGTTGTGCACCCGCCCGGACCAGTGCAGGTCCGGGGCCAGGACGCGCTGGCGGTCGCTGATCGCAACCAGCGACACTTCGTCGCCGAGCGCCTTGTAGTACTGGTAGCAGTCGTCCTGCACCGGCCCGTGTACGGTCACCACGGTGGGCAGGCCGAGGCCGTAGTAAGCCGGTGAGTTGAGCGGGCCCGCGAAGGTGTGGTCGTGCACCAGGTCCAAGCCGTAGGTGGCGTGGTGGCGCTCGATGGCCTTCCGCACCTTCAGCGCGTGCATGACCTCGGGGAACGGCTCGCCGAGCCGTTCGGGCAGCGCCCGATCCCAGACCGGGACGAAGCGAGCCTTGGTACCCGGCTCGCCGGCGCCGAACAACGTCACATCGTGCCCACGCGTTACCAGCGAATCGACCAGATCGGCGACTACCGCCTCGACGCCGCCGTAAGCCTTCGGCGGCACGTCGAAATACGGCGGAACAACCATGGCAATGCGGAAACGGGTACCGGGGTGATCGATCGACAGAAGATCCGAAGCCACACGCTGCGCCGAAACCGGCGCCGAGAACACTGCGCTCATGACCCTCCTTCCAGGGACACAACCATTGCACTCGCATTCACCCAGCACACCGATGCGCCGGGTGCCTAACGTGGTGGCCGCCGCCGGCGGAGGTGGAGCGAGAACTTCACCGCCGTCCATGGGGCTTTGGTTGGCCTGTCACAGTGGAACGTGATCAGGGGAGGCCGAAGGGGTTGTACCTCGTTTGCCCCGGCTCAAACCAATCGGTTGCCAGTAATCTTCTTCGTACTGTTACCGGACCGGTAGTCTTGTTTCGAATATGCGGGGATCATCGGCGATTCTTTCGAATTTTCATCCGCCTTCGACGAAAATTTTTCCGTCTTTTTCGGGCGCCGCGAAAGCCAGCAGACGCATGGCCTCGGCGCGCAACGCTGCCTCGTCCGCGGCCGAGAGCGGATGCCACGGCGTGATGCGCACGGTGTCGTCCTCCAGCGACCAGCGGCCGTGCACGAAACCGTCGACGAGGTACATCGGGATACCGCCGGAGGCCTCCTTCGCCGTGCGCTGGCGGTCCTCCTCGCTGATCACCCGGCGGCGGTCCTTGTGGCCGAGCAGCGCGTTGTCGAAGGCGGGCAGGAAGCGCACCGGGACGTCGAGATCCGGGTCGGCCAGCGGCGCGTCCGGCAGGTCGAACAGCACCCGGTGCCGGTCGTCGGTGAAAACCACCAGCTCCGAACGCATTTCGTCGACGACTTCGGCGAGCCGAGTGATGCCCGCCCACGCCTGCATGTCCGCGACGGTCGCAGGGCCGAAGGCGGCCAGGTAACGCCGGATGAGCTCGGCGGGATCGGGCGCGGCCATCGGCGCGCCGATCCATTCCTCGGCCAGACTCACGGTGACGTAGCGATTGCGCCACCGGCCCCACGCGCCGGTGTCAGCGCCGTGCACCAGCGGGACGAGCAGCTCGACGGTTTCGGCGAGCCTGCGGACGTGCCGGTCCGGGAACCGCTCGGCCAGCAAGGAGCCGAAATCGCCGCGGCTCAACTGTTTTCCGGCCAGCAGCGCGCGGCCCGCCGCGGCGAGTTCGGTCAGATCGATGCCCTCGATCTCGTCGCGGTAGTACGCCGCCTTCAGTGCCGCGTCGACCACCGGCTGCACGGTCGGGCGCAGCCAGCGGAAGTCGGCACTGTCGGCCAGGTGCACGGTGCGGCGAATCATGGTGGAGCGCACGAGCTTCCGATCGCGCAGCAGGGCGGCGAGATCCTCGTGCCCGAACCCGGCCAGGCGCGTCCATAGGCCGATGTAGGGCCAATTCGGTTCCTGCCCTTGCACCGCGACGAGATGCTTGACGAGCTCGAACGGGGTCAGATCCACGCGCTCCGCCAGCTTCTGGCGTAGCAGCAGGGTCCGGTTCAGCTCGCGTAGCGATAGTTCCGTCATGTCCCCATCCTGGCCGAGACCACCGACAAATCGGCCGGGCAGTCTGGCTGCCCGGCCGTGACACTCAGCCTTGTTTCGGCTTGCCGGTGCGGCAGAACCAGTCCTCCAGGTCGAAATCCTTGCGGATCTCGCCTTGTGCCGTCAGCACGACGACGGCGGCGGAGAGCAGGGCGGCGGCCGGCGGCCGCAGGATGCGCATGCGAGAACTGTTCGCTTTCTTCATGTTTCGATCAGCCGCGGCGGCGGCGTGCCGTGCGGCAGTTTCGGGCCGACCGCGACCAGGCTGCCCGGGGTCCGGCCACGGCCCCAGCCCAGCTTCTCGCGGTAACGCCCGATGTGGTCTTCTGGAATCGCCGCGCCTTTCGGCAGCGGCGTGGATTCCGGATCGACGTAGAGCGCGTCGGTCGGGCAGTAGGCCTCGCACATGAAGCAGGTCTGGCAATCGGATTGCCGTGCGATGACCGGGATTCCGGACGCGGTGCGTTCGAAGACGTTGGTCGGGCAGGCGTCGACGCATTTGTCGCAGCCGATGCAGTCGTCGGCGCGCAGTAATTCGATCACGACGCCACCGCCGGCGTGGTGTTGCGAGCAGGCGTGGTGCCGGTCCATACCTCGTCGAGTCCGCCGGAGAGCACGTGGTGATGCTGCGCGGGATCGAGCTCCGGGTGGTCGGCGCGCTTGCTCATGCCGCGGGTTTCGGTGCGCGCCAGCGTCGACGCGTACATCAACCGGCCGACCGCGGTGATCGCAGCCGCCTGCCTGGCACGGACGCGCTCGTCTCCGCTGCGCCCGGCGAGTCCCTCGCTCGCGCGCTGCCAGATCGCGTCCAGTTCGGCCAGCGCCGGGCGCACCCGATCGCCGTGGCGCAGGTAGTTCTTCTCGAACGGAATCAGCTCGGCCTGCGCCGCCTCGACCACGTCGGTAGCCGTCACCGCCTCGGTTCCACCGGGACGCAACCCGACTCGGCCCGCGCCGCGCACCTGCCCGTCCGCGCGGCGCCCGTCGCGCAGGGCGAACTGGGCCGCGCCACGGCCTGCCCAGCTGCCCGAGGACATGGCCCACGCCGAGTTGTGGCTGCCGCCGCCGGTGAAACCGCCGCAGATGCGTTCCCTGGTCGCGGCGTCGCCCGCCGCGTACAGCCCTGGCACGGTGGTGGCGCAGTCGTCGTCGATCACGTCGATGCCGCCGGTGCCGCGCACGGTGCCTTCGGCGAGCAGGTCGACCTCGAAGCGCTCGGTGAAGGGATCGATGCCGCGCCGGTCGAACTGCAGGAAGAAGTTCGGCTGGCCGAGGCGCATCTGCTCCTGCACGGTCGCGTCTGCGCGGTCCAGCTGCGCGAAGACCCTCTCCGTCAACAGGGTTCGCGCGATCACCGAGCGGCCCTTGGTCGAGCCTGCGCCCTCCAGCACCCGGCCGTCCTCGTGGAAGAAGGTCGCGTAGCCGTAGTAGGCGGTCTTGGTGATGGTGGAGCCCTTGGGCACGATGGCGTAGGCGTTGGAGAACTCCATGCCGGAGAAGCGGGCGCCCACCTCCGCGGCCATCAGCGCGCCGTCGCCGGTGTCGACGTTCGTGCCGAGCGCCTTGGACAGGAAGGCACAGCCGCCGGTGGCGAGCACCACCGCGCCCGCGGTGATCCGGTAGTCCCGGTCCTCCCTGCGCCGGTAGCCCGCCGCGCCGCGCACCGTGCCCGCGTCGTCGACGAGCAGCTCCAGCGCGGGCGAGTGATCGAGGACGCGCACGCCGATTCGCTCGAGCCAGGCGCGCATTCGGCGCATGTACTCGGGCCCCTGCACCCCGGTGCGCAGCTGCTCGCCGGTCGCGGGATCGACGGGGAACGGGTAGCGGCCCTCGACGGCGAGTCGATTCGGGTCGTCTGCATCTCGGCCACCACCGCGGATCCGCGACGACGGCCGGGGGCGGGGAGGTGACCGGATCCGATTGCAGTGTCATCTGGCAACGGTCCTAACACGAGTGGTATTGCCGAAAACCTAGGACCGCTCGTCGCGCCGCGAAATGGTTCGGATCACCGCGATCCGGACGAGTGCCCGTGGCCGGTTTCCGCGAGACCCTGGAATCCGGCTGCGTCCCGCGCCGGGCGTCCCGCGCCGCGCGAGCAGGACTGGCCCGTGACTTGTAGGGTTCATGGCGGGGCCGGAGGGTGTCCGGCGGGACGCGCGGAGAAAGGGACAGCGGGGATGTCGGACGCATCGGTCGAGGTGCTGCTTGACGACTTCGAGAACAAGGACAAGTGGGATCTCGCGGGGAACGGGGCGAGCAAGACGCACCTCACCACGTTCGCGGAGGGCGCGCCGAGCAAGACGCCCGGCGTCTACGCAGACGGCGTCGCCGGTGCTGACCAACGCGCGCTCGTGCTGTTGGTCCGCGAGGCGACCGCGGACCTCGAGGTCGAGCTCCAGGCGAAGCCCGGGCAATCCTTCTCGATCGCGGGGAAGCTGGCGGTACTGAACCTGTGGGTGCGTTCGCCGCACGCGTCGATCCGGGTGTCCGCCCGGCTCTCCAGCGACCAGGGCGAGACAGAACTGGTGCTCGGCGCCGTCACCGCCACCGGGGAATGGCGTCGCCTCGAGCACGAACCGGCGGACGTGATCGCCGACGCCGAGATACTCGGCTTGAAGATCCGGCTCACCGAGGTCGTCAAGCGAGAGGGCGAGGTCATGATCCTGCTGGACGACCTGACCGCCCAGACCGCGGTATGACGACAGGTATTTCGCCCGCCTGATCGAGTGGGCTGTCGGCTGCGGAAACGAGAACAGCCCCGGCGCTCGGGCGCGGGGCTGTCCTCGGCCGAAAGAGGCTGAGCCGAAACTCAGCCGCGGACGGGATGGGCGCGGTCCAGGTCGAGATTCAGCTCGACCACGTCGACTCGCGGCTCCCCGAGGAACCCGAGGGTTCTTCCTTCGGTATGCGCTGAGACGAGCCGACGCACCTGATCCTCGGAGATGTCGCGCGCCTTGGCGATCCGCGGCACCTGGATCTCCGCGTAGGCGGGGGAGATGTGCGGATCGAGGCCGCTGCCGCTGGCGGTGACCGCGTCGGCGGGGACCGCAGGAACGGCGGGGGCGTCGCCGCGGATCGGCACGATACGGCCGATCGAGTAGTCCGCCCCGGGTTCGGCGCACTGGACCCGCACCCCGAGATAGACATCGAGGAAGGGCACGGCCGGACACGCCTGGTTCACGCTGACCACCCGCACCGGACGCGAGATCTGGCCGTCGGCCTCGCGCGGACCGATCACCGAGAGGACCGCGCCGACACCGTCTTCGGTGCAGAACGGGCGGGAACCGTCGACCCCCTCACGGTCGCCGATCTCCTTGCTTCGCGCGCACACGGTGGTCAGCAGGCTCGCGCGCCCCACGGGGTCGAAGACGTTCTGATCCACGATGTCCTCGGGGCCCAGATTGCTCGCCGCGGTGGACAACGGGTCATAGCCGTCGCCCGCGGCGGACGGGCGGCTCTGGAAGTACTGCGTCAGGGCAGCGCCGTCGGCGTCGGTGAAGGATTGGCCGATCAGGCTGCTGCCCACCACCTTTCCTTCCGACACAAGCAGCGAACCGTCGGCCTTCTCGTTCAGTCCCGGCAGGTGACCGATCGCGAAAACCGCCAGCGGATAGACGATTCCGGTGATCGCGGTCAGCACAAGCAAGGCGCGCAGAGCGGCAAGATGCTGACGGATCCAAGTGGACATACGCATTTCAGGACATCCCGGGGAGGAGGTGGACGACGAGATCGATGAGCTTGATCCCTAGGAACGGCGCGACGACCCCGCCGAGGCCGTAGACGGTCAGGTTGCGGCTCAATAGTTTCGACGCGTGCGACGGGCGGTAGCGCACGCCGCGCAGCGCCAGCGGGATCAGCGCCACGATGACGATCGCGTTGAAGATCACCGCGGAAAGGATCGCCGACTGCGGACTGGCCAGGCGCATGACATTGAGCAGGTCCAAGCCGGGGAACAGGCCGACGAACAGCGCCGGGATGATGGCGAAGTACTTGGCGATGTCGTTGGCGATGGAGAAGGTGGTCAGCGCGCCCCGCGTGATGAGCAGCTGCTTGCCGATCTCCACGATCTCGATGAGCTTGGTCGGGTCGGAGTCGAGATCGACCATGTTGCCCGCCTCTTTGGCCGCGGAGGTGCCGGTGTTCATCGCCACGCCGACGTCGGCCTGGGCCAAGGCGGGCGCGTCGTTGGTGCCGTCGCCGGTCATGGCGACCAGGCGCCCGCCGTCCTGTTCCTTCTTGATCAGGGCCAGCTTGTCCTCGGGAGTGGCCTCGGCGAGGAAGTCGTCGACGCCAGCCTCGTCGGCGATCGCCTTGGCGGTCAACGGATTGTCGCCGGTGATCATGACGGTGCGGATGCCCATCCTGCGCATCTCGTCGAAGCGTTCCCGCATGCCTTGCTTCACCACGTCCTTCAGGTGGATCACGCCGAGCAGGCGGGCGACGCCGTCATCGATCTCGCCGACGACCAGTGGAGTGCCGCCGGAGGCGGAGATACCGTCCACGATTACGCCGATCTCGTCGGGCACCGAACCGCCGTTGGTGCGCACCCATTCGGTGACCGCGCTGGCGGCGCCCTTGCGCAGGCGATGCCCGTCGGCGAGATCGACGCCCGACATGCGGGTCTGTGCGGTGAACGCCACCCAGGTCGCGCCGGTCAGCTCGCCGGGGGTGCGCTCGCGCTTGTTGTAAGCCTGCTTGGCGTACACCACGATCGAGCGGCCTTCCGGCGTCTCGTCCGCCAGGCTGGACAGCTGCGCGGCGTCGGCCAGCTCGTCGTCCGGAATGCCTGGCATCGGAAGGAAGTCCGAGGCCTGCCGGTTGCCGAGCGTGATCGTTCCGGTCTTGTCCAGCAGCAGCGTGTTCACATCGCCCGCGGCCTCGACCGCCCGGCCCGACATGGCCAGCACATTGCGCTGCACCAGCCGGTCCATGCCGGCGATGCCGATCGCCGACAGCAGCGCGCCGATGGTGGTCGGGATCAGGCAGACCAGCAGCGCGACCATGACGATGCCGGTGATGCCGTCGGCGTCCAGCGCTGTCGTATCCGGCACGCCCGGGTTGTTCGCCTTGGCGAAGATGGCCAGCGGCTGCAAGGTGACGACGGCGAACACGAAGATGATCGTGAGCGCGGCGAGCAGGATGTTCAGCGCGATCTCGTTCGGCGTCTTCTGCCTGCTCGCGCCCTCGACCAGGGCGATCATCTTGTCGATGAAGCTCTGCCCCGGTTCCTGGGTGATCCGGACGACGATCCGGTCCGACAGCACGGTGGTGCCGCCGGTGACCGCGGAACGGTCACCGCCGGATTCCCGGATGACCGGGGCGGATTCGCCAGTGATCGCCGACTCGTCCACGGAGGCGATGCCTTCCACGACGTCGCCGTCGCCCGGGATGACCTGCCCCGCCTCGACCACCACGTGGTCGCCGCGACGCAGTTCCGGTGCGGCGACTCGCTCCTCGACCACTCGCGAACCGGGTGACCAGTCGACGAGACGGCGCGCCACCGTGTCGGTCTTGGCCTTGCGGAGCGTATCGGCTTGGGCCTTACCGCGTCCTTCGGCGACCGCCTCGGCCAGGTTGGCGAACAGCACGGTGAGCCAGAGCCACACCACGATGGCCCAGGCGAACACGCTCGGATCGGCGATCGCGAGCACGGTCGACCAGACGGCGCCGACCTCCACGATCAGCATCACCGGATTGCGCCACAGCGAGCGCGGATCCAGCTTGCGCACGGCGTCGGGCAGCGAGGTCAGCAGCAGCGCGGGATCGAGCACCCCGCGCGTCATCTTGTGGTCGTGGCGTTCGGGGGTGGTCTCGGACCGGGTGGCCGGTTCTGTTGCGGTACCGATCATGTCAGTGGATTCCCTCGGCGAGCGGCCCGAGCGCGAGCGCGGGCAGAAAGGTGAGCGCGACCAGGATCACGGTCACGCCGACCACCAGACCGACGAACTGCGGGCGATGGGTCGGCAGCGTGCCGATCGATGCGGGTGTGACGCCCTGTTGGGCGAGTGATCCGGCCAGCGCGAGCACGAAGACGATCGGCAGGAACCGCCCGAGCAGCATGGCGAGACCGAGCGCGGTGTTGTACCACTCGGTGTTGCCGGTGAGACCCGCGAACGCGGAGCCGTTGTTGTTGGCGGCGGAGGTGAACGCGTACAGCACCTCCGACAGGCCGTGCGGTCCGCCGTTCAGCATGCCCCCGCGCTGGCCAGGCAACGCCATGGCGATCGCGGTGAAGGTCAGCACCAGCAGCGGGCTGATGAGGAAATACGAAGCCGCCAGCTTGATTTCGCGTGGCGTGATCTTCTTGCCCAGGTACTCCGGTGTACGTCCGACCATCAGACCCGCGACGAAGACGGTGATGACCGCGAGGATCAGCATGCCGTACAGGCCCGAGCCGACGCCGCCTGGCGCGACCTCGCCGAGCTGCATGTCGAACATCGTCATCATGCCGCCCAGGCTGGTGTAGGAATCGTGGAACGAGTCCACGGCGCCGGTCGAGGTGAGCGTCGTCGAGGCCGCGAAGGTGGCCGAATTCGAGACGCCGAAGCGGGTTTCCACGCCCTCGGTGGCGGCGCCGATGGCCGTCGGCACGGTCCCGTGGTTCTGCAGCTGGAAGAGATTCGTCAGCGCGATGCTGGTCAGGGCGATGGTGCCCATGACCGCGATGATCGCGTAGCCCTGCTTCGTGCTGCCCACCATGCGGCCGAAGGTGCGCGGCAGCGAGCAGGCGATGACCAGGATCAGGAAGATCTCGATCCAGTTCGTCCAGGCGGTGGGGTTCTCGAAGGGGTGAGCGGAGTTGGCGTTGTAGAAGCCGCCGCCGTTGGTCCCGAGCTCCTTGATGACCTCCTGGCTCGCTACCGGGCCGCCGGTGATCGTCTGCTGCATGCCCGCGACGGTCTGGGCGACCTGGTCGTGGAGCTGGAAGTTCTGGATGACTCCGCCCGCCACGAGCACGATCGCGAACACCAACGCGATCGGCAGCAGGATGCGCAGCGTTCCGCGCACCAGGTCGACCCAGAAGTTGCCCAGCTCTCCGGTGTGCTTGCGGGCGAAGCCGCGCACCAGCGCGATCGCGACCGCCATACCCACCGCCGCCGAGACGAAGTTCTGCACGGCGAGTCCGGCCATCTGCACCAGGTGCCCCTGGGTGGATTCGCCGGAGTAGTTCTGCCAGTTGGTGTTCGTCACGAAACTGACCGCCGTGTTCCAGGCGAGCGCCGGGGTCATCTCGGTGGCGGGATCGTTCAGGTGCAGCGGCAGCTTGTCCTGGACCAGCTGGAAGAAGAACAGGAAAAGGATGCTGACCGCCGAGAACGCGAGCACACTGCGGGCGTAGACGCCCCAGGTCTGCTCTACCTCCGGTTGCGCGCCGATGGCGCGATAGATCAGCCGCTCCGCGCGGGAGTGCTTGGCGCTGGTATAGACCCGGTACATGTAGTCGCCCAGCGGGACGTGCGCCAGGGCCAGCGCGAGGACCAGGGACGCCACGAAGACGATCCCCGCGGTTGTCGTGTTCACCTAGAACCTCTCGGGAAACAGCAAAGCCGCGACCATGTAGACGGCGACGAGGACAGCGAGCGCGAGACCGATCAGGTTCGCGGTCACAGCTTCTCCACCCCTCGTTGCACCAGACCCAGCAGTGCGAACACCGCGACCGTGAGCGCCGTGAACACCACGACAGACATGACTATTCGACCTCCTTGCGGCTCCCGGATGTGGGAACGCACAGCGAGTCAAGCGCCGATTCGCCGCGGCGGCCGGTTCCCTGACGAGTTCTTAGCGCCTCGCCCCGCGGCATTGACGCTCCGTTAACGGGTTGCGTGAGCGCCGCGGCTGTGACCGGGATGCGAAAGATGTCGACCTTCGGCACGAGGCGGACCGGTGTCGTGCCAGGTCGCGGCGGGCGGGTGCGCTGACGGCAGGCGGTGACGGCGCCGGTCGGTCGGATGCGCACAAGGATGGCGTCAAGGACCGGGGCGGGACCGTCAAGAGATCGTAAAGATACGCCGTGGTCATCCGGGGCGGCGGTATTCCTGGTGGGGCCGGTCGGGCGAGGTATCCGTGCCACCGGCGCCTGGCTCGCCCTGTGGAAAGGAATGCTATGTCTCCCGTCACCGTCGCGGTGCTTCTCGGGTTCGTGTGTTGCGCGTTGATCATTCGCGCGTTCGCGCTGCACGGGACGGACGCGCGGGCGGTGCCCGTCGCATCCCGGAGCGGTCGGCCGGGGGGCTCGGCGCCTAGTTTCGATGCGTGAGGGCCGGTGCGGCGCGTCGCCTGATCCGAGGGATTCGCGGCGTGGATGCTCGAACGAGCGATGATGGACATGTGAAGCGCGGCCAACTACGGATCTACCTCGGTGCAGCGCCCGGCGTCGGCAAGACCTACGCCATGTTGGGCGAGGCCCACCGGCGGCTGGAGCGCGGCCGCGACGTGGTGGCCGCGGTGGTGGAGACGCACGGCCGGGCCAAGACCGAGGAGTTGCTGGCGGGTATCGAGCGGATACCGCCGAAGATCATCGACTACCGCGGCGCGCGCTTCCCGGAACTGGATGTGGACGCGGTACTGCGGCGAGCGCCCGCGGTCGTGCTGGTGGACGAACTCGCGCACACCAACACGCCGGGCAGCGACAACCAGAAGCGCTGGCAGGACGTCGAGGAGCTGCTCGACGCGGGCATCGACGTCATCTCGACGGTCAATGTCCAGCACCTGGAGAGCCTCAACGACGTCGTAGAGCGGATCACCGGGATCACCCAGCGCGAGACGGTCCCGGATGCCGTTGTACGCGGCGCCGAACAGGTCGAACTGGTGGACATCACACCGGAGGCGTTGCGGCGCAGGCTTTCCCACGGCAACGTCTACGCGGCCGACAAGGTGGACGCCGCGCTGCGCAACTACTTCCGGCCGGGCAACCTGACCGCGCTGCGCGAACTCGCGCTGCTGTGGCTGGCCGACCAGGTCGACGCCGCACTGGCGAAATACCGTGCCGACCACCACATCACCGAGCTGTGGGAGGCGCGCGAACGCGTGGTGGTCGCGGTGACCGGCGGCCCGGAGTCGGAGACGATCGTGCGGCGGGCGAGCCGGATCGCGACGAAATCCAGCGCCGATCTCATCGTCGTGCACGTGGTGCGCGGCGACGGGCTGGCGGGTGTGTCGACCGAACGGCTGGCCAGGCTGCGGGAACTCGCCGCCAGCCTGGACGCCTCGCTGCACACCGTCACCGGTGACGACGTGCCTGGCACGCTGCTGGAATTCGCCCGCGAGGTGAACGCCACCCAGCTGGTGCTCGGCACCTCGCGGCGCTCCCGCTGGGCGCGCATCTTCGACGAGGGCATCGGCTCGGCCGTCGTGCAGCGCTCCGGGAAGATCGACGTGCACATGGTCACCCACGAGGAGGCCCATCGCGGCCTGCGCTGGCGGGGACTCGTTCCGCGTCAGCCCGCGCTCGCCTGGCCCGCCGCCATCCTGGTCCCGGTGCTCGTGTGCGTGCTGAGCGCCGCCGTGCTCGACGACCTCCTCCAGCTGGGCGGCCTGAGTGCGGTGTTCTTCATCGGCGTCGTCGCGGTCGCGCTGCTCGGCGGCGTGCTGCCCGCCGCGTTCTCGGCGCTGCTGTCGGGACTGCTGCTGAACTGGTTCTTCACCGATCCGCGCTACAGCCTGACCATCGCCGAACCGGACAACTTCGTCACCGTGGTGGTGATGCTGTTCGTCGCGCTCGCGGTGGCCGCGCTGGTGGACGTCGCCGCCAAGCGAACCGGGCAGGCGCGCAAGGCGTCTCGGGAGGCCGAGCTGTTGACCATGTTCGCCGGTGCCGTGCTGCACGGCGCCGATCTGCCCAACCTGCTGGAGCAGGTGCGCGAGACGTTCGGGCTGCGTGCGGTGAGCATGGTGTGCGCGGGAACCGTCGTAGTCCGGGTCGGCGTCGAACCGCCGGAGCGGCCGGGGGACGCCGACACCGTCATCGAGGCGGGCGACGGCACCAGTTCGCTGTTGCTGGCCGGGCGCCCGCTCGACGCGGCCGACCTGCCGGTGCTCAACGCGGTGACCAACCAGGCGGCGGGACTCGTGCGCCAGGCCAAGCTGGCCGAGGAGGCGAGCGCGGCGGCGGCGCTGCTGGAGGCCGACCGATTGCGCCGCGCGCTGCTCTCGGCGGTGAGCCACGATCTGCGGACGCCGCTGGCGGGCGCCAAGGCCGCGGTGTCGAGTCTGCGCAGCGACGACATCGAGTTCTCGCCGGAGGACACCACCGAATTGCTGGAGACCATCGAGGAATCGGTGGACCAGCTGACCGCGCTGGTGGGCAACCTGCTCGACTCCTCGCGACTGGCCGTCGGCGTGGTGAGTCCCCAGCTGCGGCGGGTGTACATGGACGAAGTGGCGCACCGCGCCCTGGTGAGCGTCGGCATGGGCGCCCGCGGCCTGCGCCGCGCCGCGCTGAATCGGGTGGAGGTGTCCGTTGGCGAGGTGTCGGTGCTGGCCGACGCGGGTTTGCTGGAGCGCGTGCTGGCCAATCTGATCGACAACGCGATTCGCCACTCACCGCCCGACACCCCCGTCCGGGTGACCGCCGAACACGCTGGCGACCACGTCGCGATCGCGGTGGTCGATCGCGGGCCCGGCGTGCCGCCCGGTACGGAAGATCAGCTCTTCGAGCCGTTCCAGCGGCTGGGCGACCGGGACAACACCACGGGCGTCGGGCTGGGCCTCTCGGTGGTGCGCGGTTTCGTCGAGGCGATGGGCGGCGTCGTGCGCGGCGAACCCACCCCGGGCGGCGGACTGACGATGCTGGTCGACCTGCCCGCCGCGGATACGGCCCTTACGGTGGCCAGTGCGGTGGCCGGCGCGGATGTATCGGCCGTCGGCCGCGAGCCGGGCGGCGCGGTGCGCGACGGGGCCGATTCCGGCGAGGCGCCGGAGCGACGGAATGGCAACCGAGCGACGGCGCGCGCCGACACCGGGTCCGTGGCGGACGGAGCCGCTGTGCCTGCGGCGAGCGAGGGTGAGGGGTCCGGCGAAGCGACGGAGCAGAGTCGCGACCGGACGTCGGCGGGCCGCGACACTGTGCCCGCGGCGGGCGAAGACATCGTGCCCGTGATGAGCGGAAGGGCCGGGGCGCGCGAGTGGTACCCCTCCGCCTCCGGGATCGGGCGCTCGTCGTCCGGCGCGGCTTCGGGGGAGCGGGTCGGGGCGGGGGAGGATGGCAGGAACGGTGAGGACTCGGCGCGGGGCGGGGACGCGCACGGATGACGAGGGTGGTGGAAGGTGTCGAAGCAGGCGGGGCCGCAAGGAAATTCGCGGTGAGCGAGGACAAGCCGGAGGCCGGCGCGGCGCAGGCTCCGTCGATCAAGGTGCTCGTGGTCGACGACGAACCGCAGATCGTGCGCGCGCTGCGGATCAACCTGTCGGTGCGCGGATACGAGGTGATCACCGCCGGTACCGGAGCGGCGGCGTTGCGCGCGGCCGCGGACAAGCATCCCGACGTGGTGATCCTCGACCTCGGACTGCCGGACATGGACGGCATCGAGGTGCTCGGCGGACTGCGCGGCTGGAGCAGCGCACCGGTGATCGTGCTCTCGGCGCGCACCGACTCGACAGACAAGGTGGAGGCGCTCGACGCGGGCGCCGACGACTACGTGACCAAGCCGTTCGGTATGGACGAGCTGCTGGCCCGGCTGCGGGCGGCCGTGCGCCGCGGGGCGACCGACGGCGAGACGTCCGATCCGGTGGTGGTAACCGATTCGTTCACCGTCGACCTGGCCGCCAAGAAGGTCACCAAGAACGGCGAACCCGTCCATCTCACCCCGACCGAGTGGGGGATGCTCGAGATGCTGGTCCGCAACAAGGGCAAACTGGTCGGCCGCAAGGAACTGTTGCGGGAGGTCTGGGGTCCGTCCTACGCCACCGAAACCCATTATCTGCGGGTCTATCTCGCGCAGTTGCGGCGCAAGCTGGAGGACGATCCCTCGCGGCCGCGGCACCTGCTGACCGAGGCGGGCATGGGGTACCGCTTCCAGGTCTGATCACGCGTTCCGACTTCGCCCGAGAGCGCCGAGCGGGAGTGTGGCCGAGATCGCAGCCAGGAATGGCGTCCGCCCGTGCGATGTTGGCAGGCGTGAGCCGTTCCCGACGAAGATGGCAGGATCGAACCCATGGCTGAACCGACCGTTGCCCCTGCGACCGCCACCACGGCATCGACCACCGCCGAGCCGACCACCCTCTGGGTCGAGCGCACCGGCACCCGCGCCTACACCGGCCGCAGCTCCCGCGGCGCGGAGGTACTGATCGGATCGCAAGGCGTGCCAGGCGTGTTCACGCCGGGCGAGTTGCTGAAGATCGCGCTCGCCGCCTGCTCGGGACTGAGCGCGGACTTCCCGCTCTCGCGCAAGCTGGGCGACAACTTCGACGCGACCATTCGCGTCGCCGGCGACGCCGACCGGGAGAACGAGGTCTACCCGCAGCTCGACGAGGTGTTCGAGCTCGACCTGAGCGAACTGGACGAGGAGGCGCGCGAGCGGCTGCTGGTGACCGTGCAGCGCGCCATCGACAAGGTGTGCACCGTCGGCCGCACGCTGAAGGCGGGCAGCAAGGTCACCCTCTCCTTTGATATCGACTCCTGACGGGAGGGCGACGTCCGCTGCTCGCGTGTGGTGGCGGGCAGTCGCATCCCGACGTCTCGAGCGCCCGGCTGCGGTGATGCGCGGCCGGGCGCTCGCCACGTCCGGCCCCCTGCGCCCGCGCGGGGCGGCCGGTGCGGCATTCTGATCGGATGACTGAGACTCCGCACGGCGCGGCCGCGTCCACCGACCGGGTCCGGCTCGCCGCATGGGTGCACGGCATGGTGCAGGGCGTCGGTTTCCGCTGGTGGACGCGGTCGCGGGCGCTGGAGCTCGGCCTGGTCGGGTCAGCGCGCAACACCAGCGACGGCCGGGTGCACGTGATCGCGGAGGGCAGCCGCGCGGCGTGCGAGCGTTTGCTGGAACTGCTGCGATCGGGCGATACTCCTGGCCGGGTGACCTTGGTTGTGGAAAGCTGGGAGCCCCCGCGGGGAGATTCGTCCGGATTCGAGGAGCGTTAGTGGTGGTTCCGAAGGCCATGGGGAGGGAGCGGTGAGCACGCAGAATCCTGGCGACGGGGAACAACGGCGTCCTGACGAACCCGCCGCCGAGCCGGAGTGGACCACACCTGAGCTGAATGTGCCCGAACCGCCGGACGTACCGGGCCCGCAGGAATCACCGCAGCCACCCGGCCCGCGGCCGGGCAGCATCCAGCGACAGGAACCCGGCGTCACCCAGCCGCGTCCGCCGACCGTGGCCGAGGCGCGAGCCAGGGACAAGGCCCGCAAGCGCGCCGCCGACGCGCAGCGCGCGGCGCAGGCGGCGGCCGACGCCAAGAAGCGCACCCGCAAGCGGGTGCTGATCGGCGGCGTCGCCATCGTGGGCGTCGCGGGACTCGTCGGCGGCGGATATCTGGCGTACCGGGCGCTCACCGCGCCGGACGAGGTCACCGCCTACTGCGTGCGGACCGAGAACGGCCAGGAGATCGTCGTCGAGGACAAGTACTGTCAGCCGGGCCAGGCTGGTTTCGTCGACGACAACGGCGGTTCGTACAGCCACGCGGGTCCGATCATCATCTACGGCGGTGGTCCGCAGTACCGCTACTACTACGGCGGCGGCAACACCGTCGGCAAGCCGCCCGTCGGCGGCTCCACGCTGAAACCCAAAGGCGCCCAGATCACCACGAAGTCCGGCACCACCATTCAGCGCGGTGGTCTCGGCAGCAAGAGCACCGGCGGCGGTGGTTCCTGATGCGTCGCGTCCGCGGAACACCGCGCCAGGACTGGCAGCGGATCATCGAGGGGCAGGGGCTCGTCTACGGCGCGCCGGGCCGTGACGCGAGCGGTCAGCCGCGCCCGTACTGGGACGAGTCTGTGCACTACGAGTTCGACATGCCGGAGATCCTCGCGTTGGAAGCCGATGTCGAACTGCTGCACTCGATGTGCCTGAACGCCGTCGAGCACGTCGTGCTGACCGAGCGGTTCCGGGATTTCGGTCTGCCGGAATGGAGCTGGGGGCCGATCGCCGAATCCTGGCGGCGCGGCGACCCGCACGTCTACGGCCGCTTCGACCTGCGCTACGACGCGCGCCGCCCGGCGAAACTGCTGGAGTACAACGCCGATACGCCCACCTCGCTGCTGGAGGCGGCGATCGTGCAGTGGCACTGGCTGACCGCGCTGTACCCCGACGACGACCAGTGGAACTCCTTGCACGAGAAGCTGGTCGAGCGCTGGGGCCTGCTGCGCGACAAGTTGCCCTCGCCGCAGCTGCATTTCACCTGGTCCTCGGCCGACGCCACCGGCGAGGACAACGTCACGACGGCCTACATGCAGGAGACCGCCGCGGAGGCGGGCTTCGACACCATCGCGCTGCCCATCGAGGAAATCGGATTCGATACGGAGCTGGAGCGTTTCGTCGATCTGGCCGAGGCGCCGATCGAATCGATCTTCAAGCTCTACCCGTGGGAGTGGGTGCTCGACGACGATTTCGGCAAGCGCGTGGTGCAGAGCCTGCCGCAGACCATGTGGATCGAGCCGCTGTGGAAGACGCTGCTCAGCAACAAGGCGATCCTGGCGATTCTGTGGGAGATGTACCCCGGGCACCCGAACCTGCTGCCCGCCTACCTCGATCAGCCCAACGAACTCACCGAGTACATCCGCAAACCCAAGCTCGGCCGCGAGGGCGCCAACATGACCATCGTCGGCGCGGGCTTGGAGACCGCCACCGGCGGCGTCTACGGCGCCGAGGGTTTCGTGTACCAATTGCTCGATCCGCTCCCGGAATTCGATGAGATGCGGCCGGTACTCGGCGCCTGGATCGTCGGCGACACCGCCGCGGGCCTCGGCATCAGGGAGACCGCGGGGCTGATCACCGACGACGGCGCGGCGTTCGTTCCGCACCGCATACCCACCGAATAGGTGCGCGAGCACCACAGACCACCGCACCAGCACCGAACACATCCGGAAGGACCACGATGACCGCAGTCGCCCTCGAATCGGGGTACTGGAGCGCGCTCGGCGAAGGCGTAGGGGCGATCGTCCTCTACGCCCTGGTCGGCCTAGTGCTCATGCTCGTCGGCTTCTATGCCATCGACCTGACCACCCCGGGCGCCCTGCGCGGACTGGTGGCCGAGGGCAAGCCCAACGCGATCATCGTCACGGCGGCCGGCATGCTCAGCATGGCGTTCATCGTCGTGCTCGCCATCTACTCGTCCGGGGGCAAGCTGGCCGAAGGGCTGATCGCCTCGCTGGTGTTCGGTCTGGTCGGCATTGTCGCCCAGGTCATCTCGGTGCGGGTCGTCGAACGGGTGCTCGGCATCGATATCGGCGCCGCGCTGCATTCGGAGAGCTTCACGACCGAGGTGCTCGTGGTCGCGGCCGCGCACTTCGCGCTCGGCCTCGTCGTGGCCGTCGCCATTCTCTGACCGGCGAGCGGCGCGGTTCGTCTCGGCGCCGCGCCCCGTTCAGTGGCCGCGGGCGATCCAGTCAGCCAGCGACGGCTTCTCGGCGCCGATGGTGGTGCCATCGCCGTGCCCGGTGTACACCGCCGTCTCCTCGGGCAGCGTGAGCAGCCGGTCCCGGATGGAATCGATGATGGTGCCGAAGTCGGAGTAGGAGCGGCCGGTAGCGCCTGGACCGCCGGCGAAGAGCGTGTCGCCGGTGCACAGCGCGTGTAGTTCCGGCAGATACAGGCAGACCGACCCGGGCGAGTGCCCCGGCGTGTGCAGTATCTCGATCTCGATGCCCGCCACCGAGATCCGCGCGGTGTCGGCGAGCGAGCGGTAGCCCGCCTCGGGGTGAGTCATCCGCCACAGCGGCTCGTCCGCGGGATGCAGCAGGACGGGCGCGTCGAACCGATCGCCGAGTTCCGGCGCGACGGTGACGTGGTCGTTGTGGCCGTGCGTGCACAGCACCGCGACGACGTGCCGTCCGCCGACCGCGTCCGCGATGGCGTCGGCGTCGTGCGCCGCGTCCACCACCAGCACCTCGCGGTCGTCGCCGATCAGCCAGACGTTGTTGTCGACCGCCCAGGTCCCGCCGTCGAGGGAGAAGGTTCCCGAGGTGACCACCCGGTCGATGCGGGCGCTCACCAGACCACCACCGAGCGCAGCACCTCGCCCGCGTGCATGGCGGTGAACGCCCGCTCGACCTCGTCGAGCGCGATCCGCTCGGTGACGAAGCGGTCAAGCGGCAGCCTGCCCTGCCGGTACAGGTCGACCAGCATCGGGAAGTCGCGCTCCGGCAGGCAGTCGCCATACCAGGAGGATTTCAGCGCGCCGCCGCGGGAGAACAGATCGATGAGCGGCATCTCGATCGTCATGTCGGGCGTGGGGACGCCGACCAGCACCACGGTGCCCGCCAGGTCGCGGCCGTAGAAGGCCTGCTTCCAGGTCTCCGGGCGGCCGACCGCGTCGATCACCACGTCGGCGCCGAAGCCGTCGGTCAGCTCCTGGACGCGGGCGACCACGTCCTCGGCGCTCGCGTCGACGGTGTGGGTGGCGCCGAACTCCTTGGCCCAGGTCAATTTCCGCGGGTCGCGGTCGATCGCCACGATGGTGCGCGCACCGGCCAGCCGGGCGCCCGCGATGGCGGCGTCGCCGACGCCGCCGCAGCCGATCACCGCCACGGTGTCGCCGCGCGAGACGTTGCCGGTGTTCATGGCCGCTCCGATGCCCGCCATCACGCCGCAGCCGAGCAACCCCGCGACGGCCGGGTCCGCCTCGGGATCGACCTTGGTGCACTGTCTTTCGTGCACCAGCGTCTTGTCGGCGAAGGCGCCGATGCCGAGCGCGGGGCTGAGTTCGGTGCCGTCGGTGAGGGTCATCCTCTTGCTCGCGTTGTCGCTCGCGAAGCAGTACCAGGGACGCCCGCGTTTGCAGGCGCGGCATTCGCCGCAGACGGCGCGCCAGTTCAGCACCACGAAATCGCCCGGAGACACGTGCGTGACCGCTGCGCCGACCGTCTCGACCACACCCGCCGCCTCGTGGCCGAGCAGGAACGGGAACTCGTCGTTGATGCCGCCCTCGCGGTAGTGCAGGTCGGTGTGGCAAACGCCGCAGGCCTGCACCCGCACGACGACATCGTGCGGACCGGGATCGGGGATGACGACGTCGACCAGTTCGACCGGAGCGCCGATGGCTCGGGCGATGACGCCGCGCACGGTTTCGGACACGAATCCTCCTCGAAGCTCGCATGCCGCCTCTGGCACCCGAACCATCTTGCCGTGCCGCGCGCCGCGCGTGGGGCTGTCGGACGAAGTCGGGCCGCCCGGACTTGACATTCCATATTGGAGGGTGCACGCTATCTTCAATATTCCACTGTGGAGGGTGGAATCGTCGATAGGAACTGGCATGGACATCTCGACCGGTACCCGCGCCTCCGATGCCGAACGCGATCAGATCGTGCGGCTCCTCGGCAGGCACATGGCCGACGGCCGCATCGACCTCGCCGAATACGACCAGCGGGTCGCGCGCGTCTACGGCTCGGCCACCCGCGACGACCTGCAACTGGTGCTCTCCGACCTGCCGAAGCTCTCGAAAGACTCCGCCGCGCAATCCAACCCGCGCCCGCGAATCCCGGTGTGGCAGCGCATCGAGGGCGGCAGCTGGCTCGGCGTCAGCGTTCTGGTGCTGATCATCTGGGCCGCCATCTCGATCGGCGTCGGCGAGTTCACCTACTTCTGGCCGGTCTGGGTCATCGGTCCGTGGGGCGCGGTGCTGGCCTTCCGCGTGCTCACCGGCTGGGAGTCCGGCCGCGGCGGCAAGCGGGCGCGCCAGTAGTCCCTCGCCAGGACCGGTCGCCGCATGCCCGGCGCCACCTACGCCGCTGATTTACCGGACGGCGCCATTGCGGCAGGCGACAATACGATGCGTGCAGCCGAGTAGGGCGTCATGAGCGCCGAGGACGAGGTCGTCGCGGCGCTGTGGGCGCGGCGTGCACGCTGGGCCCGCGCCGCGGATGCCGCGAAACGGCGTGCCGACCGCGCCCGGATCGCCGTCCTCTGCCTCAGCGGGGCGGGTGCGATCGCCACGGCGACGACGGCGACCGTATTGCGGAACTCGGGCCTGCCGCAGCTCGTGGTCGCCACTCTGGGCGCGGTCGCCCTCGCCACGGGGACGTTCCTCGCCGCGCATTTCCTCACTCCCGCCGAGCTGCGTCGCTGGACCCGGGCCCGCGCCGTCGCGGAGAACATCAAACAGGTGATCTACCGATTTCGAGCCGGGGCACGCCCGTTTCACGATGGCGATGCCCTGCTCCGGCTGCACCGGGCCGTCGGCGAGATCGAGCAAGGCGCGGACGATTTGCTGCCGTTCCTGGCGGAGAACCACGCCGCCGAGTGCACGGGCTCCGGCGCGCCACCGGTGCTGACGCCCCGTGATTACGTCCGGGATCGCGTGCAGGGACAGATCACCGACTACTACGGGCGGAGGGCACGCGAGTACGCCGCGCGGTCGCGGCGATGGCGCCGGGCGGCCCTGCTGCTCGGTCTGGCGGCGACGGTGGTCGCCGCCATCGCCGCCGTCCTCGTCGGCGCCTCGTCCGGCTCGAGCCGAACCAGCTGGGCTTCCCTGATCACGCCATGGGTCGCGGTGCTGACCACGCTGGGCGCGGGGGTCGCCGGTCACCTGGCGGGACGGCGGTACGAGTTCCTGGTGATGAGCTACTCCGCGACGGCCCGGCGGCTCGGGCAGATACTGCACGAGTGGCGAGCGGAGGGTTCACCCACCGACGAACAACGGTGGACGGCCTTCGTCGACGACTGCGAAACGGTGATCGCCGACCAGAACGAGACGTGGGTGGCGAAATGGGCCGAGCCCCAACCGAATGGACGATGAACGGCCTGTTCGTCGGCAGATCCTCGCCGCGCCGACTACCGACTGTCGGGCCGAGGCGCTGGTCACCGGTAGCGGTGCGCGCGGCGCTCGGGTGGCGGCGGGTAGCTGCGCTCGGACGCTTCGGAGGAGTGGCGGTTTTCGAGGGCGGCCTCGTGCGCGGCGGCCGCGGCGGGTCTGCGCCGGGGAGAGACGCCACGGTCGGCGGCCGCCTCGTAGGCGACGGCCGCCGCGGGCATGCGCTTCGGCGGTGCGGCGGACGGTGCCGAGGCGGCAGGCATGTGACGGCGTTGCGGCGCGGCGCCGCGCTCGCGCGACGGTAGGTCCGCGGCGGACGGACGACCGTTCCGTTCCGGTGCGATCGGGTCGACCGGTACGGAGGGCGGCGCGTCCAGATGGCGCGTCCGGCGAGCGGCGCGTTCGGGCGCCTGCCGGTCCGATGCCGGTTCCCCGGCGTCGTTGGCGGACCGTGTGCGCCGGGTGGCCGCCCGTTGCGGCGCGTCGGTGGTGCGGCTGCGCCGGGGCAGAGCGGGGCGGTCGTCCGCGGATTCGGGTTCCACTGCGGCGCGGTGGGATCGGGTGACTTGCGCTGACTGCGGGGATTGGGGGGATTGGGTGGACCGCCGGGAGGCGGGGGCCGATGCAGCGCGACGGGACGCGACGGCGCTCCCGTCGGCGCGCGCGGCGACCGTCTCCCGAGGCGTTCTCGCCCGTGCCCGCTCGGGCGCTGCTTCGTCCGCCACACGGGCGGCGCGGCCGCGGGGGTGCGCCGCCGCTCGCTCGGCCTCGGGCACCCTGCGCATGCCGACGCGGAAGATCGGCAGTTTGGTGGTGACGCGGCTCGGGTGGTCGCCCTTCTCGCGGTAGGCGGCGGCGATGCCGTGCGCGCGCAGCCAGGCGCCGGGGTCGTCCCTGATCTCCGGGCCCGCGTCGAGAACGACGTCTTTCAGGAGTTCGATCAGATCGGTCTCGTGGTCGCCGCCGAGCGCGGCGCGGATGGCGGGGAAGGTGTCGGGCCGGAAGGTCCATGACCATTCGTGGCCAGGATGGAATCCGTCGTGGTCCTGGCCGTGCAGTACGAGATTTCCCGACTTCGCGATGCGGACGCGCACCGTGCGGCCTTCGGACTCGATACGGCACTCGTTCGGCGTCTCCGCGGGGCGAGCCTCATCCGCACCGAGTCCGAGGTCATCTTCTTCTTCCAGTTCTTCGGCGCGGGTGATCTCGAACCAGGCCACGACCATGGCGCCGACGCCGAGCGCGGCGGCGATCGCCAGCTCGAGCCAGACGTCGGCCGGGATGACCCGCCTGGTGCGTTCGCACGCGTGCAGGAACAGCAGACAGCCGACGACGAGCGCGGCGATCCGGGCAAGCCGGAGGGCGGTGCCGGTGTCGACCGAAGGTGCGCGCATCCGCTGACTGCTCCCGAACAAAGACTTGCCGCCAAATCAGACAGGATCGTAAGCGCAGGAGCCCTTCGGTGGGAGACCGTAGGTTTTCGGTACAACAGGCGGACGCGAGCCCGGTGGATGCCGGTCGATTACCAGCCAGCGACGGCTACGCTCGGCCCCGATTCGCCGACGCGGCCTCGCGCACCGCCTGATGCGGCGCGATGCGACCGATCCCGGCTCGACCGGCTCCGAGGCGACCGTGCGCGATGGCGTCGGGACGCGTTCGTGGCAAACCTCGAGCACATCGAAATGCGCGACATCCCCTGCCGACTCGTTAACCTGGATCGGACCGGTCGCGTCGAACCCCATCCCCGACGCGGTGCGCCGCCCGCCGACAAACACTGCCGCGACCGGCGGATACCATGGCTGGTCGCCCCGCGGGGATATGTCCGGCCACCGCGCACGGAAAGGTCGTCGAATTTGCACCTGAAGAGTCTGACGTTGAAGGGCTTCAAGTCCTTCGCGTCCGCGACGACGCTGCGCTTCGAACCCGGCATCACCTGTGTGGTGGGTCCGAACGGTTCCGGCAAGTCCAACGTCGTCGACGCGCTCACCTGGGTGATGGGCGAGCAGGGGGCGAAGGCGTTGCGCGGCGGCAAGATGCAGGACGTCATCTTCGCGGGCACGGCGGGACGGGCCCCGCTCGGCCGCGCCGAGGTCACCCTGACCATCGACAACTCCGACGGCGCGCTGCCCATCGACTACGCGGAGGTGTCGATCACCCGGCGCATGTTCCGTGACGGCGCGGGCGAATACGAGATCAACGGCAGTACCTGCCGCCTGATGGACGTGCAGGAACTGCTGAGCGACTCCGGCATCGGCCGGGAGATGCACGTCATCGTCGGACAGGGCCAGCTCTCCGCGATCCTGGAATCGCGCCCCGAGGACCGGCGCGCATTCGTCGAAGAAGCCGCGGGCGTGCTGAAACACCGCAAGCGCAAGGAGAAGGCGGTCCGCAAGCTGGAGGCGATGCAGGCCAATCTGGCGCGCCTGACCGACCTCACCACCGAACTGCGCCGCCAGCTCAAACCGCTGGGCAGGCAGGCCGAGGTGGCCAGGCGCGCGCAGACCGTGCAGGCCGACCTGCGAGACGTGCGCTTGCGGCTGGCGGCCGACGACCTGGTGACCCGCCGCGGCGAGCTGGAGAGTCAGCAGAGCAAAGAGGCGTACGCCCGCGAACAGCAGATCACCGTGCAGACCGAGCTGGACGCCGCGAACGCCGCGCTGGCGCAGCAGGAGTTCCAGCTGTCCAAGCTCACGCCGAGCGCGGAGGCCGCGGCCCAGATCTGGTTCCAGCTCTCGGCGCTGGCCGAGCGGGTGAACGCGACCATCCGCATCGCGGGCGACCGGGCCCGCCATCTCGACACCGAGACGACGGTCGGCACCGGCCGCGACCCCGATCAGCTGGAGGCCGAGGCAGACCGCATCGAAGCCGAGGAGGCCGAGCTGCGCGAGGCGGTCGAGATCGCGGTGGAGACCTTGGAGGCGGCAAGGGATCAGCTGGCCGAACGCGAGCACGCCGCCAAGGCCGCCGAACAGGCGCACCTGGCCGCCGTCCGCGCGATCGCCGACCGGCGCGAGGGCCTGGCCAGGCTCTCCGGTCAGGTCGACACGCTGCGGACGAGGGCGCAGTCGGTGGACGCCGAGATCGCCCGGCTGTCGGTGGCGATCACCGAGGCCAGACATCGCGGCGAGGCCGCCCAGGCCGAATTCGACAGCGTGCAGGACCAACTCGGCGAGCTCGACGCGGGCGAGGAAGGACTCGACGCCCAGCACGAGCACGCCGTGCAGGCGCTCGAGCTGGCCGACCAGCGGGTCACCGAACTACGCGAACAGGATCGCGACGCGGGCAAGCGGGTGGCCTCGCTGTCCGCGCGCATCGAGGCGCTCGGCATGGGCCTTGCCCGTCGCGACGGCGCCGCCTGGCTGGTGGAGAACCGCGCCGACGGGTTGGTCGGCCCGCTGTCGGGACTGCTGCGGGTACACACCGGCTTCGAGGCCGCCGTCGCCGCGGCGCTCGGCCCGCTCGCCGATGCGGTGGCCGCCGACACCGAGGATGCCGCGCACGCGGCGGTGCGAGCGCTCAAAGCGGCCGACGGTGGCCGCGCCGCACTGGTTTTCGGCGCCGCCGAATCCGCGCGCTCGACCGGCGATCCGCTGCCGGGTCCGGCCCGGTGGCTGGCCGACGTGATGGAATGCCCGGAGTCGGTGCGGGCAGCCATCGGCGCGCTGACCGCGGGTATCGCGGTGGTCGACGACCTCGCGGCCGCGACCGAACTCGTCGCGGCCCGCCCCGAGCTGCGGGTGGTCACCCGCGACGGCGATCTCACCGGCACCGGTTGGCTGCTCGGCGGATCCGACCGCGCCCCAAGTCAATTGGAGATCCAGGCCGATATCGACACGGCCGAAGCCGAGCTGGTCGGGGCGCAGCGGCGGGCGGAGGAACTGGAGGCGGCGCTGTCCGGCGCGCTGGCCGAACAGGCCGATCGCAAGGAGGCGGTGGATCACGCGCTGCTCGCGCTGCACGAATCCGATCAGGCGCTGATGGCCATCTACGACCGGCTCGGCAGGCTCGGCCAGGCGGCCCGCGCGGCCCAAGCCGACAGCGACCGGCTCGCCGCCCAGCGCACCGAGGCGGAATCAGGGCGCGAGAAGGCGCTCGCCGCGCTGGCCGAGCTGGAGGACCGGCTGCGGCACGCCGAGCTGGAACAGTCCGAGATCGACGCCGACGGCCTCGGCGCGGCGGGCACCGAGACCGCGGGCCGCGACCGCGAGGAGGCGGCCGCAGCCTTGGCCGAGGCGCGCTCCATGGAGGTGGAGGCCAGGCTCGCCGTGCGCACC
>NZ_BDCF01000053.1 GCF_001613365.1 Nocardia xishanensis NBRC 101358 | reverse complement strand
GGGCGCGGGCCGCGCTGCTGGAGGTGATCGGCGCGCCGAGCGGTACCGACCTGCGCGGGGCCGCGTGGGTGCCAGGGGCCGCCGCCCAGACCGAATTCGCCCCGGCGGCCATCGGCGTACGGCACGGTTTCCACGCCAGGCACGGCAGGTTGCCGCAGCCGGTCGCCTACAGCCCGGACGGCGGCACCCTGGCGATCGGCAGCGACGACGGCGGCGTCTTGATCTGCGATACCGAGACCGGACGGCCGCTGCGCACGCTGCAGACTCACCGCGCTCGCACCTTCGCGGTGGCGTTCACCGACTCGGTGCTCATCACCGGCTCGCACGATCGCACCGTCGGCATCTGGGACGCGATGACCGGCGAGCTGCGCCGCATTCTGCCCGGCCATCGGAACTGGCCGTGGCCGGTGCTGCTGAGCCCGGCGGGGGATCTGCTGGTGACCGGCGACGCCGAGGGCGTGCTGCGCTTGTGGTCGCTGCCAGGCGGCGAGCTGCGTCACGAATGCGTGCCCGCGTCGGGTGGGCGGGAGCTGATCTACAGCCTGGCCATGTACGGGACGACGCTGGCCGCGGCCTACCGTGACGGCGTCGTCCGGCTCTGGGATATCGAAACCGGTAGGCAGCGGGGCGAATTCGAGGGCGCGGGCGGCTCGGTGTTCCGCATCGCGTTCGATCCGTCCGGGACGTTGCTCGCGGTCGGCGGCGTCGACGGCGCGCTGACGCTGTGGGACGTGGCCACCTGCCGCCCGGTTCGCACGCTGACAGGCCACACCGGGCGCGTCTACACCCTGGCCTTCCATCCCACCCTGCCGCTGCTGGCCAGCGGGGACACCGACGGTGGACTGCGCACCTGGGACGTCGAGACCGGAGAGGCGCGGCACGCGCCCGCCGAGCACACCGCCGCGATCTACTGGCTCGCCTTCGATCCGAGCGGCGCGGTGCTCGCCTCGGGGGACAGCGCGGGTCTGGTCTGCCTGCGCGAGAGCGAGTCGGCGCAGCTGCGGCACCGCCTCACGGCGCACACCGGCTCGATCTGGCCGTTCGCGTTCCGGCCCGACGGTGCGCAACTGGCCATCACCGACGACCAGTTCACCACCCGGCTGTGGGATCCGGCGACCGGCGTGTGCCGCCACACCCTCACCGGGCACGGCCGCCAGGTCACCTCGGTGAGCTTCAACTGCGGCGGCGACCTGCTCGCGGCCTGCGGCAACGACGGTGTGGTCCGGCTGTGGGATCCGTTGTCCGGCAAGATGGTTCGCCGTCTGGTCGGCAGCGACGACCGGTTGCTCACCTTCGAGTCCGCCGTGTTCAGCTCGGCGCAGCCGCGCCAGCTCGCCACGGTCGGCAACGACGGGCGGCTGAGCCTGTTCGATCTCGAGACCGACGGCTTCGAACGGCACATCACTGTGGAATCCGCGCCGATCTGGGCGATCGCCTTCGATCCGACCGGCGATTTCCTGGCCACCGCCAACGACGACGACACGGTGATCGTCTGGGTTCGTTCCACCGGCGCGCTGCACGCGGTCTGCGCCGAACATCGCGGGCGGGTGCGCTCCATCGCGTTCGACGCCGACGGCACCCTGATGGCCACGGGCTGCGACGACTCGGTGGTGCGGCTGTGGGAGGTGTCGTCCGGGCGGTTCCTGCGGGCGCTGCGCGGCCACGGCGACCGGGTCTACTCGGTGGCCTTTCACGGCGACCGGCTGGCCAGCGCGTCCTGGGACGCCACGGCGCGCATCTGGGACGTCGAATCAGGGGACTGCCTGCACGAGCTGACCAGGCACACCGGCAGGCTGTGGACCTCGGCCATCGACCCGCACACCGGCACGCTGGCCACCGCGGGCGACGACCTGGTGATTCGCCTGTGGGACATGGCCACCGGACGACACCTGCACACCATGGAGGGGCACAAGCGCCGAGTGTGGTCGCTGGCCTTCGACCCGGCGGGCAGGCGACTGGCCAGCGGCGGCGACGACGGCAACGCGATCCTGTGGACCCTGCCCGGCGGACACGACGCCGCGCCCGCCGTTCGCGCCGTACTGCTCGGCCTGCCGGAGGGCTGGGCCGCGCTCACCCCGGACGGGCGCTACAAGTTCGAGGGCAATATCGCCGGGCAGTTCTGGCACGTCATCGGCATGACCCGCTTCGAGTCCGGCGAGCTGGATCCTTATCTGCCCGAGGTCGAGCAGATCCCGGTGGACGCGCCGCTGTAGGGGGGCGCCGAGGCGCGGAATGAGAGACCATTAGAGTTCCTCTCGCAACGTCGCAACAAGGAGTGTGGGATGGCCGCCGAAACGTCCGTGACAGGAACCGCCGAACTGGCCGCGCTGCAGACCGGAGGGTGCACCACCGAGCAGGCATGGGCGCTGTTCGACCGCCTGCCGGGCATTCGAGTCGCCGAGGTGACGACAGGACGCTGGCGCGGCGAGGAACTGGACACCGGGCACCCGCTCGACGGCGTGCTCGTCGCGTCGGGCTGGTACGGCAAGCAATTCGACGGGCCCGACAGCGTGCATCCGCTGCTGTTCGCGGACGCCGCGGGAACGGTGTTTCCCGTCGACCCGCGCCGGGTGCCGCTGAGCTTGGCGGGGAAGGTGCCGCTGTCCGGCGTGCGGATGCTGCGCTCGATGCTGCCAGTGCTCGGTCCCGTGCTGCGCACCCGCAACCACACCGCACGGCTGCGCGACGTCGAATTCCGGGGCGTGGTGAGCGCCGCGATGGTCTACGACCACCTGCCGATCATCGACCACTTCCGCCGCGTCGACGCGCACACCTTGTTCGGGGTGATGGATCTGCGCGGCATGGCCGAGCCGTACTTCTTCGTCCTGCGCCGATAGGTCACGCGCACGGCATACCATCGGACTCGTCGCCCGAGAGGTTGATCGCCGTGCGAGGGGAGACCGTCGATGGAACGAACGACCTGTCTGGTGGTCGGTGGTGGCCCCGCGGGCATGGTGCTCGGCCTGCTGCTCGCCCGCGCCGGCGTCGAGGTCACCGTGCTGGAGAAACACGGCGACTTCCTGCGTGACTTCCGCGGTGACACCGTGCACCCCACCACGCTGGACCTGCTCGACGAACTCGGCCTCGGCGAGGAGTTCGCGAAACTGCCCGCGCGGCGGCTGGAATCGGTGCAGTTGCCGGTCGGCGGCTCGTTGCAGACCCTGGCGACGCTGAACACCCTTCCCGGCAAACACAAATACATCGCGATGGTGCCGCAATGGGATCTGCTCGACCTGCTCGCCCGCGCCGCCGACCGCGAACCGGGCTTCCGGCTGCGGAGGAACACCGAGGCCACCGACCTGATTCATGCCGACGGCCAGGTGACGGGTGTGCGGTATCGGACCAGCGAGGGCGGGGTCGGCGCGATCGAGGCCGCGCTGACCGTCGCCTGCGATGGACGCGATTCGGTGCTCAGGGCCGCCGCCGGGTTGCGCACGCGCCGCTGGCCGACGCCGATGGACGTGTGGTGGTTTCGCCTGCCGCGCACCGGGATCGATCCCGCGGGCGCGATTCCGCTCGTCACCCCGCGCCGCGCCGCCGTCATGCTCGATCGCGGCGACTACTGGCAGTGCGCCACCCTCATCGCCAAGGGCAGCGACGCCGAGGCCAGGCGCGGGCCGGTCGGGGCGATTCTGCGCGAGATGGCCGAGGCCGTGCCGTGGCTGGCCGACCGCGTCGACGCATTGCGCGGCTGGGACGAGGTCAAGCTCCTCGACGTGCAGCTGGACCGCCTGGAACGCTGGTACGTCGACGGGCTGCTGTGTCTCGGCGACGCCGCGCACGCCATGTCCCCGGCGGGCGGCGTCGGCATCAACCTGGCCGTACAGGATGCCGTGGCGGCCGCGAGAATCCTTGCCGCACCGCTGATTTCCGGGCGGGTGCGGGTCGAGGACCTGGCCAGGGTGCAGCGCCGCCGCTGGCTGCCGACCGTCGTCACGCAGGGCATGCAGCGGTCGCTGCACGCCTGGGCCATCGGGCCCGCGCTGTCGGGTCGGGTGGACCTCTCGCACGCGGGGAACGCGCCGTGGCCGCTGCGGGTGCTGCGGCGGGTGCCGGTATTGCGCGGTGTTCCGGCGTACCTGATCGCTCGCGGCGTATTGCCCGAGCATGCACCGGATTTCGCGCGGCGGGCGAACTGAGGACCCGTCGGCGGGACCGATGGAGCGCGCCCTAGACGGACAACGAATCCGGCTCGCCATCGTGGTGGACAGGTAGCCGCGCGACCCAGCCCGCGACCACGGCGAGTCCGGTCGCGCGATGCACGGCCAGGAAGCCGAACGGCCGATCGAAGACGACATCGACCTCGGTGACCAGGTAGTCGCCCGGTAGCGGCATGCTCACCGCCCTTGCGGCGATGGCGGTGACGGCCGCGGCTTCGAAACCTTCTCTGGTGAACCGCGCCAGCACGTCCTGCGCGCCCTGGGCGATCGCCAGCTCCTCCGGTGAGATCGCAGGGAAGTGGCCGCGGTCCGTGGTCATGGCCGTGGTCAGGCCGAACAGCTCGGGCGTGGCGCACAGGTCGTGCGACGAGCGAATCTCGAAGGGCGGCACACGGATGTCGAGCCGGTCGCCGGGTCGCGGCGAGCGGTATTGCGAGACGCGCAGCCCCGGTCCGCTGGTTTGCGGGCCCAGCTCGCCGCGGACAGGCGTCTTCCCGGTGAGGGCCGCGAGGCCGGTGGCGAGCACCGCGCCCGGCTCGGCGGATCCGAGCAGAAGGTGCACGTCCACGTCGGCGGTCCCGGTGACCACCACGCGCGTCACGGGGTCAGGGCCATCCAAGAGGGCGACCGCGGTGAGGTCGCCGGTGGATCGCGTGAGGCCGCGCCCGCTGATGCCATGCCACGGTCCGGATTCCGGCCGCAGCACGGTGTCGTCGAATGGTTCGCGCCACCGGGTCTCGGCGACCAGCGCGGTCGCGAGAACCACCAGCGTGCCGGGCGTGAGGCGCACGGGGAATCGTTCGATCAGCCCGCCGGTCCCGCGAGCGGCCCATGCGTCGAGCGCGTCCTGCCCCGTCAGCCGCCCGATCGTCTCCGGCGGGACGGTGTCGGTCCATTCGCGGCGCAGCGGAAGCGTCTCGGCGAACCACGCGCCGAGCGCCGCGGACACGTCGTCGGACTCGGCCATGATCCGCGTCAGCTCCAGCGCGGCATCGTGCGCCGCCTCGGCGGGCAGCCCGATGGCGGCTTCCAGTTCGTCTCGGGCGGGTCCCGACGCGGCCCCGGTGAGCAAGGCGAGCAGCGGCCACAGCCCGGCGCCCGAGACGACGAAATCGTCCTCGCCCGCCGCGGCCACCCAGCGCGCGGTCAGGTCGTTGACGGCGGCTGTTCGCGTGTCGACTGTGCTCCCCACGCCGCCACGATAGTTCGTGAACGACAAGCGGTCAGGCAGGCTTGGCCAGACCGGACAGAGCGCGGATGGCGTCGGTCAGCGAGATCGGGTGATCGTGTTCGATCGCGGCGAGCCCCGTCTCGAGCAACTGGCGCATCAACATGGACTGGGTGATGCCGCGATCGGTGGCCGCGGCCTTGATCCGCGCGTCCAGTTCGGTCGGCATCTTCAGCGACCGCGAGACCATGATGCCCTCGGGGCCCGGGGTCGGCGGCAGCTCGACCGCCGCGTCGCTGTATTCCATACGCGCGGCGAGAGCGGCCATTTCTTCGGGGGTCTCGGGCCATTCGGTGCTGCTCATCGCGTCATCTCCCACTTGCGGAATTCCTGGAGTTGATCCGGTGTCATCGGCTGGGCCGCGACGATCTGATGATCGGAGCCGTCCAGCGCTCGCAGGGTGACGATCAGCGGTCGCCCGTCATCGGTGCGGCTCCAGATCGTCAGCGCCGATACCCCGGTGACCGGATCGACGCCACGGCGCGGCCAGCGACGGTCGGCGTAGAGCACCTCGATCACTTCGTGACGCTCGATCCCGGCCAAGGCGAGGACCGTCGAGATGCCGTACCACCATTCGTAGGCCACCACCCCGATCCTACGCGCCGGGTACCACCCGCGTGGTACCCCGTCAGCCCCGGCTGCCAGGCCCCGGCTGTTCGACGACAGGCCGAGCCGATGCGCCGAGCACTCGGCGGCGAGCCTGTCGGCAGTATCCCGGTACCGAAAGCGGCCCACCCTTGGGATCGGTTGTCGTCGTCTGGCTATGCTCGACGCCGATGATTACCGAAACGGCCTTGCGCCACATGCGGATTGGTGACCCGGTGCACTTCTGAGCACCGTGCGGGCCGGTGGCGGCCCGCTATTCGATCGCGGATCTGGTGCCGCCGCGCGGGCTCCGCCGCTGTCGTGTCGATCAGAGGCTCGAACATCGACCACTACAGGAGGAATCGTGCCCACCAAGACCCTGTGGATTCCCACCGCCGACGGCAAGGCCGACGCATTCGCCGCTTTCCCCGACGACGGCGAGCCGCGGCCGGGAGTGCTGATGTACATGGACGTCTTCGGCGTGCGGCCCGTGCTGGAGCGGATGGCCTGCGAACTGGCCGAGCACGGCTATTACGTGCTCGTTCCCAACATCTTCTATCGGCACGGACCCGCGCCGGTGGTCGAACTTCCCGAGCGCATCGGGCACGAGATCCGGCCCGCGATCGCCGCCCAGCTGAGGCCATTGGTCCAGGCGCACACCACCGAACGCGCACTGCGGGACGCCGACGCCTACCTCGAGTTCCTGACCGCCCAGCCCGAGGTCGGCGGCGGACCGGTCGCCGCGATCGGCTACTGCATGGGCGCGGTCCTCGCTATGCGCACCGCGGCGGCGCACCCCGACCGGGTAGCCGCCGTCGCCGGTTTCCACCCCGGCCACTTGGTCAGCGACGCACCCGACAGCCCGCACCGTCTCATCACCGAGCTCACCGCCCGAATCCATCTCGGGCTCGCCGAAGACGACATGCCGTCCGAGGCCGTCGGCGAGCTCCTCCGGACCCTGGACGCCGCAGACGCCGGCCACACCTGCGAGGTCTACCCCGGCACCGTCCACGGCTTCACCATGTCCGACACCGACGCCTTCGACCCCTCCGGACTCCGGCGTCATTGGGACGACCTGTTGCCTCTCCTCGACCGCGCCCTGGCCGACAGCTGAGGCTCCGGCTCGAGAAGCGCGGTAGCGCCGCTGAGACCTCGGGATCGGCCACCTCTAGCCCGATGAGCCGCAGGATCCGCGTCGAACGGACCACGGGCAGAAGCGATTCCGGCCAGTGCCCACGCGAGCTCGGCGCTGGGCACGGTCGGTCGAGATGCGGCCGATTCAGGCGAGGTCCGGGCGCAGGATGATCGTGCCGAACGCGGCGCGCTGCTCGAGCAATTCGTGGGCGCGCGCCGCCTGGTCGAGGGGCAATGTCGCGTCGAGGAGAGGCTCGAGCGTTCCGGCTGCGACTTCGGCGAGGACTGTCGCGCGATAACCCGCCACCTTGCCGAGCCACACGGGGCCCGCGCAGCCGATCAAGGTGAGTCCGCGGGTGATGAGGTCGATCGCGGTGATCGGCGCGGGCGCGCCGGAGAGGAAGCCGTAACCGAGCATGCGCCCGCGCAGCGGGGTCATGAGGTCGAGCAGTTCCGGTGTCGCGGGCCCGCCGATCGAGTCGAACACGACGTCCAGCGTGGCGCCGTCGAGCACGGTGCGGAGGCGGTCGGTCCACTCGGGATCGTTGTGGTCGATAACCTCGGTGGCCCCGAGCTCGCGAGCTCGCGCGGCCTTGGCGGGACCGCCCGCCGTCGCGATGACGCGCGCACCGCGTCGCGTCGCGTACTGGGTGAGGTAAGCGCCGACGCCCGTCGCCGCCGCTTCGATCAGCACTGTCTCGTCCGAGGCGGGCGCGGCAGTGTCGATCAGGGCGGCCGCGACCGAACCGCCCATCAGGACCGCGGCGGCGACGGCGGTGTCGACACCGTCCGGAATAGGCGTCGCCTGCGCGACATCCGCGACGACGAAGTCGGCGTAGGCGCCCAAACCGTTGGTGGCCGCCACGACTCGACGTCCGACCAAGCCGGGATCGACGCCTGCCCCGGTCTCGGCGACGACGCCTGCGGCCTGAAAACCGAACACCAGCGGCGGCTCGGCGGGGGTCGGGAAACTGCCCGCGCGAATCGCGACTTCCGGGTAGAGCACCGGGATCGCCTCCGCTCGGACGACCAGTTCGCCCGCTCCCGCGCGCGGCTGTGCCACCTCCCGCGCGACCAGCACCTCCGGTCCGCCCACACCTGTCATTACGATTGCTCGCATTGGAGAACTCCTAAGTTGACTGATGGTCCAGATATGTCGCCTAGACGATATGGACCGTCGGTCAACTTTGTCAATGATCGAAGGCGGGTGACATGTCCGAGGGGCGCACGCGAGAACGGGCCGACGCCGCTCGCAACCGGCGCGCGATCCTGGACGCGACCAGGAAGCTGCTGGCCGAGCACGGTGCCGAGGGCGTCACCATGGACCGGGTCGCGGCAGTGGCGGGGGTGGGCAAGGGGACCATCTTCCATCGCTTCGGCAGCCGGGCCGGGCTGCTGCACGAGTTGGTCGCCGAACCCGCGGTCGCGCTGATGGAGGCCGTCTCCAGCGGCCCGCCGCCGCTGGGGCCAGGGGCGCCCGCCGCCGAACGCCTGTCGGCCTACTTCGCGGCGATGACGGATCTCGTGATCGACAATGTCGAACTGGTCGTGGCCTACAACGCGGTGCCGCCGCACCCGAGACGCGAAGAATTCCACGCGTTCTGGGCCGCGCACATCACCGCGATGCTCGCTGAGGCGCGTCCCGACCTGGACGCCGAAGCGGTCGGCGCGCTGCTGCTCGCGTCGTTGGGCGGTGAGCTCGCGTCCAGGATGGTGCGCGCGGGGGAGGCGGATCGCTTGCGCGCCGCGATGCGCGATCTCGTGGCGTCGGTGCTGCGAGCAGGGGGACCCGCGTAAGGCGGCGGTTCAGTCGCGCGCGAGGATGGCTTCGAAGCGTTCGTCGGCGCGATCGAGCTGGCCTAGGATGTGCTGCTTCACGTGATCGGCCAAAGGGGTGTCCGGCCTGCTCACCAGGTCTCGGTAGACGTCGGTGAGCGGGCTGTACTTCACGGCGAGCTTGCGCATGATCGGCCCGTCGGCGTAGAGGATGCCAACGCCGTTGTCGGTGAAATCGGAGAGTTTGACGACCCGGGCCCACGGCGCGCGATCCAGGTTCGACGCGACGTGATCGCGGTACTGCTCGTGGCTGTCGCGCGCGGGGTCGGGCTCGGGAACGGTGACGGCGGCGACGAGCTCGGCGACCCGGCCGCCGAAGCGTTCGGACAGTTCGGTGAGCGCGGCGTCGGTGGGGGAGCCGCCGCGGGTGCCCGCCAACTCGGCCGGGTGGTCTTCCACGGAATCGTGTAGCAAGCCGGCCGCCACCACGTCGGCGTCGCGCACTTCGTAGTGGCTGACGATCCGGATAGCCACGCGCAGAAGATGATTCAGATACGGCTCGCGTCCGTAGCGGTCGTCGCGGTGCAATTCGGAGGCCAGATCCAGCGCCTCGGTCAGGCGATCGCAGTCCGGCAGTTCCGCGATCTCGAGCAGTAGCCGATCGCGCAGTCCCGCTTCGCCATAGACCTCGCTGATCGTGTGCAGCGGCATCACGGCCAAGACTCCCGCCCCAGGATTGCTCATACCGCCAATCTATCGGTCCGATCGGCCGCGCGCAGTGCCCTGGGCCACTTGTTCATCTGATGGACCGGAGTGATTCCCGCGCGTGAATCGTTCATCGAACGGCGAATGATCTTCGCCGCCAATCGCTTTCGAAATCGAACGCGACGTCGTGCGGTCCGGGCTCGGCTCAGCGCACGTTGCGGGGGCGGAACTGGACGCTGATCCGAGGGCCGACCGGCTTGCGCGTCTTCGGTACCGCGTGCTCCCACGTCCGCTGACAGGATCCGCCCATCACAAGCAGGTCACCGTGGCCCACCTGGTAGCGGATGCTCGCGCCGCCCCGGCGCGGCCGCAGCAGCAGGGCGCGCGGTGCGCCGAGGGACAAAATCGCGACCATGGTGTCGTGCGTCCCTCCGCGTCCGAAGGTGTCGCCGTGCCAGGCCACGCTGTCGCGCCCGTCGCGGTAATAGCACAGGCCCGCGGTGCGGAACGGTTCGCCGAGCTCGGCAGCGTAGTAGCGGCTCAGCGCGTCGCGCGCCTCGGCCAGGATCGGATCCGGCAGCTCCGCCTGTTCGTCGTAGAAATGCAGCAGCCTCGGGACGTCGACCACGCGGTCGTACATCGGCCTGCGCTCGGCCTGCCACGGGACCTCGCGCGCCAACCGGTCGAACAGTGCGTCGGCTCCGGTGAGCCATCCGGGTCGCACGTCCACCCACGCGCCGTCGGACAGCGACGTGCGCTGCGTGCCCTCGAGCGAGCCGAGTCGCATATCCCCGAACCCGTCGAACAGTGAGCCCTGCAGCCATGCGGTCACCCGCCCGACCATACCCCCATTCGAACATATGTGCACATGCGTGCGGCCGAGGATGTCGCGCACGAGTCGGCCGCCCAGTGCTGGCCCGAGCCGCCGACCGGACAGAAGTGACGTCTCGTCACAACGCAGGACGCGTGGCGCCGCTCACAGCTGGTTCGTGGGGCAGCTCACAGGCCGATATGTCTGGTGAAAGCGGGGTCGGAGGCGCTGTTACGCTGCTAGCCGTAAAGACATCCTTTAACGGACCGTCCGGTGAGGCGGGGAAGGAGGTCGGCATGGCCGTGCCCGGAGATCGGGCCGCCAAGTCCGGCGCTGCCGAGACGACGCAATCTCAGCGGCACACACCCGAATGGGTGGCGACGGGGCGGGAGCTGTTGTCGGCTTCCGACGTCGGCCGGACCATCGCGCGTATCGCGCACCAGATCATCGAGAAGACCGCGCTGGACTCCGACGAGGCCGGTTCGCCGCGTGTGGTGCTGATCGGTATCCCGACTCGCGGCACCACCCTGGCCGCCCGGCTGACCGACAAGATCGAGGAATTCTCCGGCGTCCGCCCGGCTCTCGGCTCGCTCGACATCACCCTCTACCGCGACGATCTGCGCAGTCGCCCGCACCGCCCGCTGGAGCGGACGTCGGTGCCCGACGGCGGCATCGAGGACGCGCTCGTGGTGCTCGTCGACGACGTGCTGTTCTCCGGCCGCACCGTGCGCTCGGCGCTGGACGGTTTGCGCGATCTCGGCCGCCCGCGATCGGTGCAGCTGGCCGTGCTCATCGACCGTGGCCACCGCGAACTGCCCATCCGCGCCGACTTCGTCGGCAAGAACGTGCCCACTTCGAGGGCGGAGGACATCTCGGTGCTGCTCACCGAACACGACGGCCGCGACGGGGTCTATCTGCACCAGGAGGCCGAGGCGTGAGACATCTGCTGAGCGTGACCGATCTGGACCGCGCCGCCGCGACCGAACTGCTCGACGAGGCCGAGCGCTTCGAGCAGGCGCTGCTCGGTCGCGAGGTACACAAGCTGCCGACCCTGCGCGGCCGCACCGTCATGACGGTGTTCTACGAGAACTCCACCCGCACCAGGGTGTCCTTCGAGGTCGCCGGGAAGTGGATGAGCGCCGACGTGATCAACGTCAGCGCGAGCAGTTCTTCGGTGTCGAAGGGCGAATCGCTGCGCGACACCGCGCTGACTCTGCACGCCGCGGGCGCCGACGCGCTCATCGTGCGTCACCCGGCCTCCGGCGCCGCGCACCAGATCGCGCACTGGATGGACGGGTGGGCCCGCGCCGAGGGCCGGGCCTCCGGTCCCGCGATCGTCAACGCGGGCGACGGCATGCACGAACATCCGACCCAGGCGCTGCTCGACGCGCTGACACTGCGCCAGCGCCTCGGCGACATCGAGGGCAAGCGGGTGGTGATCGTCGGCGACATCCTGCACAGCCGGGTCGCGCGTTCGAACGTCTTCCTGCTGAACACCCTCGGCGCCGAGGTTGTGCTCGTCGCGCCGCGCACGCTGCTGCCGATCGGCGTCGAAGCATGGCCCGCCCGGATCTCGCACCACCTGGACGCCGAACTGCCAGGCGCCGACGCGGTGCTCATGCTGCGCGTGCAGGCCGAGCGCATGAACGGCGGCTTCTTCCCTTCGGCGCGCGAGTACTCGGTGCGCTACGGGCTGTCCGAGCGCAGGCTCGCACTGCTCCCTGACCACGCGGTGGTCATGCACCCCGGCCCGATGCTGCGCGGTATGGAAATCGCCTCCGCGGTCGCGGACTCGCCGAAGGCCGCGATCCTGCAGCAGGTCACCAACGGCGTGCACCTGCGCATGGCGGTGCTGTTCCGGCTGCTGGTCGGTGCGCAGGAGGCGGTGGCATGAACGGGAACGACGAGCGGAAGGTGACGCCCGGCGTGAGCGGTCAGGGCTCGGAGGAGGCAGCTCGCGTAACCACGGAGAGCCCCCGCTCAGGCCGAAAGGAGTACAGCATGAGTGGGCTGTTGATCAAGGGGGCCTTGATCTACGGCGAGGGCGGGCCGGTCGACGTGTTCGTCGCCGACGGCGAGATCCGGCAGATCGGCACCGATCTGGGCATCGTCGACGCCGAGATCATCGACGCGAAGGGCCAGATCCTGCTGCCCGGTTTCGTCGACCTGCACACCCACCTGCGCGAACCGGGCCGCGAGGACACCGAGACCATCGAGACCGGCTCGGCCGCGGCCGCGCTCGGCGGCTACACCGCCGTGTTCGCCATGGCCAACACCAACCCGGTCGCCGACTCGGTGGTCGTCACCGACCACGTCTGGCGCCGCGGTCAGGAGGTCGGCCTCGTCGACGTGTTCCCGGTGGGCGCGGTGACGGTCGGCCTGGAGGGTAAGCAGCTCGCGGAGATGGGCACCATGGCCGCCGGGGTCGGCGCGGTGCGCATGTTCTCCGACGACGGCCACTGCGTCTACGACCCGCTGATCATGCGCCGCGCGCTGGAGTACTCGAACTCCCTCGGCGTGCTCATCGCCCAGCACGCGGAGGAGCCGCGGCTGACCAAGGGCGCGGTCGCGCACGAGGGCCCGACCGCGGCCCGGCTCGGTCTGGCGGGCTGGCCGCGCGCCGCCGAGGAATCGATCGTCGCCCGCGACGCGCTGCTCGCCAGGGACGCGGGCGCGCGCGTGCACATCTGCCACGCGTCCACGGCAGGCACCGTGGAATTGGTGAAATGGGCGAAATCCCAAGGCATTTCGATCACCGCCGAGGTGACGCCGCATCACCTGCTGCTCGACGACTCGCGGCTGGAGACCTACGACGCGGTCAACAAGGTCAACCCGCCGCTGCGCGAGTCCTCCGACGCCGCGGCGCTGCGGCAGGCGCTGGCCGATGGCGTCATCGACTGCGTGGCGACCGACCATGCCCCGCACGCCGAACAGGACAAATGCTGCGAATTCGCGGTGGCCCGTCCCGGTATGCTCGGGCTGGAGACCGCGCTGTCGATCATCGTGCAGACGATGGTGCGTCCGGGACTGCTGGATTGGCGCGGCGTCGCCCGCGTGATGAGCGAGCGTCCCGCGCAGATCGTCGGACTCGACGACCACGGCCGCCCCCTCGAGGTGGGCGAGCCGGCGAACCTCACCCTGGTCGACCCCGACGCCGCCTGGACGGTGCGCGCCGCCGAGCTGGCCAGTATCTCGAACAACACGCCGTTCGAGGCGATGACCTTCCCGGCCAAGGTGACGACGACGTTGCTGCGCGGCCGGGTGACCGCCCGCGACGGCAAGGCGGTCGGCTTGGGTACAGGAGGTTCTTGATGGAGAGAACGCTGTGGGTGGTCGGGTGCCTCGCGCTGTTCGCGCTGGGCCTCTGGCTGATGTACCTGGGCTGGCGCAACCGCGCGGCGCGTCAGCAGGCGCGAATCGGTGAACTGCCGCCGGTGCCCGCCGAGCTCGGCGCTCAGGTGCTGGAACCGACCACCGGGATGTATCTCGGCAGCACCATCGCGCCCAGCTGGCAGGACCGGATCGCGGTGGGCGACCTGGGTTTCCGCGCCACGGCGGAACTCACCCGGTTCGAGCGGGGAATTCTGCTCGAGCGCGACGGGGCCACGGTGATCTGGATTCCGCACGAATCCATCACGGCGGTGCGCACCGAACGCGGGCACGCGGGCAAAGTGATGACGGAAGATGGTGTGCTGGTAATTCGCTGGAAGCTGCCGACCGGAACCGAGATAGACACCGGTTTCCGAGGTGACGACAAGACGGTGTACCCGGCGTGGGCCAGGACGATGACGGGAGATGACAGAACGTGAACGAAGCGGCTGCGCTGGTGCTGGAGGACGGCCGGGTGTTCCGCGGCACCGCCTACGGCGCCGTGGGCGAGACGCTCGGCGAGGCGGTGTTCTGCACCGCGATGACCGGGTATCAGGAGACTCTGACCGATCCCAGCTACCACCGCCAGATCGTGGTGGCGGCGGCGCCTCAGATCGGCAACACCGGATGGAACGACGAGGACGACGAGTCCGCGAAGATCTGGGTCGCGGGCTACGTGGTGCGTGACCCCGCGCGGCGGGCGTCGAACTGGCGCGCGACCACCACGCTGCCCGACGCGATGCGGCGCCAAGACATCGTCGGCATCGCGGGCGTCGACACCCGTGCGCTGGTGCGCCACCTGCGCACCCGCGGCTCGATGAAGGCGGGCATCTTCTCCGGACCCGCCCTCGCCGACGCCGACACGCTGCTGGCCAGGGTCAACGGTCAGCCGTCCATGCTCGGCGCCGACCTGGCCGAGGAGGTGAGCACCGACTCGGTCTACACCATCGAACCGACCGGCGAGCGCCGCTTCACCGTCGTCGCCGTCGACCTCGGCATCAAGACCAACACCCCGCGCATGTTCGCCCAGCGCGGCATGCGCGTGCACGTGGTGCCCTCGACCGTCACCCTGGACCAGATCCGCGAGCTGAAGCCCGACGGCGTCTTCCTGTCCAACGGTCCCGGCGACCCGGCCACCCAGGACGGCGCGGTCGCGATCACCCAGGGCGTGCTGGAGCAGGGACTGCCGCTGTTCGGCATCTGCTTCGGCAACCAGATCCTGGGCCGGGCGCTCGGCCGCAAGACCTACAAGATGAAGTTCGGCCACCGCGGCATCAACGTCCCGGTCGTCGAGCACGAGACCGGGCGGATCTCGATCACCGCGCAGAACCACGGCTTCGCCCTCGAGGGCGAGCAGGGTGAGCAGTTCGACACCCCGTTCGGTAAGGCCGAGGTCAGCCACGTCTGCGCGAACGACGGCACCGTCGAGGGCGTGCGCCTGCTCGACGGCCGCGCGTTCTCCGTGCAGTACCACCCGGAGGCCGCCGCCGGTCCCCACGACGCCGCATATCTGTTCGACCGTTTCGCCGGTCTCATGGAAGGAGCCTGATGCCTCGCCGCGAGGATCTACACCACATCCTGGTGATCGGCTCGGGCCCGATCGTCATCGGCCAGGCCTGTGAATTCGACTATTCCGGCACGCAGGCGTGCCGGGTGCTCAGGTCGGAGGGCCTGCGCGTATCGCTGGTCAACTCCAACCCGGCGACGATCATGACCGACCCCGAGTTCGCCGACTCCACCTACGTCGAGCCGATCACGCCGGAGTTCGTCGAGAAGGTCATCGCGAAGGAGCGTCCCGACGCCATCCTGGCCACCCTCGGCGGGCAGACCGCGCTGAACACCGCCGTCGCGCTGCACGAGCGCGGCGTGCTGGAGAAGTACGACGTCGAGCTGATCGGCGCCGACTTCGACGCCATCCAGCGCGGCGAGGACCGGCAGAAGTTCAAGGACATCGTCGCCAAGGTCGGCGGCGAGAGCGCCCGCTCGCGGGTCTGCTTCACCATGGACGAGGTGCGCGAGACGGTCGCCGAGCTGGGCTTCCCCGTCGTCGTGCGGCCCTCCTTCACCATGGGCGGCCTCGGCTCCGGCATGGCGTACAACGACGAGGACCTCGACCGCATCGCGGGCGGCGGTCTGGCCGCCTCGCCGACCGCCAACGTCCTGATCGAGGAGTCCATCCTCGGCTGGAAGGAATACGAGCTCGAGCTCATGCGCGACGGCCGCGACAACGTCGTGGTGGTCTGCTCGATCGAGAACGTCGACCCGATGGGCGTGCACACCGGCGACTCGATGACCGTCGCCCCGGCGATGACGCTCACCGACCGCGAGTACCAGAAGCTGCGCGATCTCGGCATCGCCATCCTGCGCGAGGTCGGCGTCGACACCGGCGGCTGCAACATCCAGTTCGCGGTGAACCCGAGCGACGGCCGCCTGATCGTCATCGAGATGAACCCGCGCGTCTCGCGGTCCTCGGCGCTGGCCTCCAAGGCCACCGGCTTCCCGATCGCCAAGATCGCGGCCAAGCTGGCCATCGGCTACACGCTGGACGAGATCGTCAACGACATCACCAAGGAAACCCCGGCCTGCTTCGAGCCGACCCTGGACTACGTCGTGGTCAAGGCGCCGCGCTTCGCCTTCGAGAAGTTCCCCGGCGCCGACCCGACGCTGACCACCACCATGAAGTCGGTGGGCGAGGCCATGTCGCTCGGCCGCAACTTCTCCGAGGCGCTCGGCAAGGTGCTGCGCTCGCTGGAGACCAAGGCGACCGGCTTCTGGACCATGGACGACGGCAAGTGGGCCCCGGCCGACGGTGACGCGCAGGGCGCGATCGACAAGATCCTGGCGGATCTGCGCACGCCCATCGAGGGCCGCATCTACCAGGTCGAGCGCGCGCTGCGCTACGGCGCGAGCATCGAGGACGTGGCCGCTGCCTCCGGCATCGACCCGTGGTTCGTCGCCGAGGTCGCCGGGCTGGTCGAGCTGCGTCAGGAGATCCTCGACGCGCCCGTGCTGGACGAGCCCCTGCTGCGCCGCGCCAAGCACTACGGTCTGTCCGATCGTCAGCTCGCCGCGCTGCGGCCGGAGCTGGCGGGGGAGACCGGCGTGCGCGCGCTGCGCCACCGGCTCGGCGTGCGTCCGGTCTTCAAGACGGTCGACACCTGTGCCGCCGAGTTCGAGGCCAAGACCCCGTACCACTACTCGGCCTACGAGCTCGATCCCGCCGCGGAGTCCGAGGTGGCGCCGCAGCGCGAGCGCGAGAAGGTGATCATCCTCGGCTCCGGCCCGAACCGCATCGGCCAGGGCATCGAGTTCGACTACTCGTGCGTGCACGCGGCGCAGACGCTGTCGCAGGCCGGGTACGAGACGGTGATGGTCAACTGCAACCCGGAGACCGTCTCCACCGACTACGACACGGCCGACCGGCTCTACTTCGAGCCGCTCACCTTCGAAGACGTGCTCGAGGTCTACCACGCGGAAAGCGAGTCCGGCACCGTCGCGGGCGTCATCGTGCAGCTGGGCGGACAGACCCCGCTGAGCCTGGCGCAGCGGCTCACCGACGCCGGTGTCCCGGTCGTCGGCACCAGCGCGGCGGCCATCGACCTGGCCGAGGACCGCGGCGAGTTCGGTGACGTGCTCGTCGCGGCTGGGCTGCCCGCGCCGAAGTACGGCACCGCGACCACGGTCGAGCAGGCCAAGAAGATCGCCGCGGGCATCGGTTACCCGGTGCTGGTTCGCCCGTCCTACGTGCTCGGCGGGCGCGGCATGGAGATCGTCTACGACGAGAAATCCCTCGAGGGCTACATCTCCCGCGCCACCGAGCTGAACCCCGAGCACCCGGTGCTGGTCGACCGTTTCCTCGAGGACGCCATCGAGATCGACGTCGACGCGCTCTGCGACGGCGAGGAGGTCTACCTCGGCGGCGTGATGGAGCACATCGAGGAAGCGGGCATCCACTCCGGCGACTCGGCCTGCGCGCTGCCCCCGATCACCCTGGGCCGCAGCGACATCGAGGCGGTGCGCCGCTCGACGATCGCGCTGGCCAAGGGCATCGGCGTCAAGGGCCTGCTCAACGTGCAGTACGCGCTCAAGGACGACGTGCTCTACGTGCTCGAGGCCAACCCGAGGGCCAGCCGCACGGTTCCGTTCGTCTCCAAGGCCACCGCGGTGCCGCTGGCCAAGGCCTGCGCGCGAATCATGTTGGGCGCCACCATCGCCGAACTCCGCAAGGAGGGCATGCTGCCGAGCGAGGGCGACGGCGGACACGTCGCGCTCGACGCTCCGGTCGCGGTGAAGGAAGCGGTGCTGCCGTTCCATCGGTTCCGTCGCGCCGACGGCAGCGGCGTGGATTCGCTGCTCTCCCCGGAGATGAAGTCGACGGGCGAGGTGATGGGCATCGACGCCGATTTCGGCACCGCCTTCGCCAAGAGCCAGTCCGCGGCCTACGGCTCGCTGCCCACCGAGGGCACGGTCTTCGTCTCGATCGCCAACCGCGACAAGCGGGCCATGGTGTTCCCGGTGAAGCGGTTGCACGATCTGGGCTTCCGCATCCTGGCCACCGAGGGCACCGCGGAAATGTTGCGCCGCAACGGTATTCCGTGTGAGCAGGTGCGCAAGCACTCCGAGGACGGCAAGGCCGACGAGCCGACCATCGTGGAGCAGATCCGCGACGGCGAAGTCGACATGGTGTTCAACACCCCTTACGGCAACTCGGGCCCGCGCGTGGACGGCTACGAGATCCGCACCGCCGCGGTGGGCGTGAACATCCCGTGCATCACCACGGTGCAGGGCGCGGCCGCGGCCGTGCAGGGCATCGAGGCCAGCATCAACGGCGGTATCGGCGTGCGGTCCCTGCAGGAGCTGCACTCGTCGCTGCGCGGCTGAGGGTGTGGGCTGGTCGGCATGCAAGTTCCGGCGACGTCGGATAGGTGGATCGGAAGCACCGAACCCGACGTGACGGAGCATCTCGACCGGCCCCGCACGGAGCGAGTCTTACGAGCGACCGTTCGCGGCCGTCTCGCGGCCCGGCGATCGAAGCGCATGCGCGCAGCGCGAGTCTCGATCGCCGGGCCGCGAGACATGAAGGGCCGCGAACCAGCGCGCCCCGGCGCGCCGACAACACAGGAGATTCGATGAAAACGTTCGGTGCCAGGCTGCGGCACGCGATGCACCACTTCGGGCCGCTGTGCGTCGGCATCGATCCGCACCCGCAGCTGCTGTCGGCCTGGGGCCTGCCCGAGAGCGCCGAGGGTGTGGAGAAGTTCGCCGAGATCTGCGTCGAGGCGTTCGACGGCACCGTCGCGCTCGTCAAACCGCAGGTGGCGTTCTTCGAGGCCTACGGTTCGGCGGGCATCGCGGTGCTGGAACGCACCGTCGAGGTGCTGCGCGCGTCGGGGACGCTGGTGCTGGCCGACGCCAAACGCGGCGACATCGGCTCCACCATGGACGCCTACGCGCGCACCTGGCTCGGTGACGGGCCGCTCGGTTCGGACGCGGTGACGGTCTCGCCGTACCTGGGATTCGGTTCGCTCGCGCCCGCCTTGTCGCTGGCCGAGGCCAACCATCGCGGCGTCTTCGTGCTGGCCGCCACCTCCAATCCCGAAGGGGCGCAGGTGCAGCTGGCGCGCGGCGGGGACGGGCGAAGCATCGCGCAGACGATGGTGGACGAGGCGGCCGCGCGCAACGCGGGCGACGGCTTCGGATCGGTCGGCGTCGTCGTCGGCGCCACCCTCGCCGAGGCTCCCGACCTGTCCGCCCTGAACGGCCCGATCCTGATGCCGGGCGTCGGGGCGCAGGGCGGCGGACCCGAGTCGGTGCGCGAGCTGGTGCCCGAGTCGATGCTCGATGCGGTGGTGCCGAACGTCTCGCGCGAAGTGCTGCGCGAAGGGCCCTCGGTCTCGGCACTGCGTGCCAGGGTCGGCGCACTGCAGGAAGATTTCGCCTTCCTGCGACGCTGAATTCCGCGACGCCGGATTCTTCGCTCGAGTCATGTTGCGGCCCGCGGGCTCGGTACCGACCGAACCCGCGGGCCGCTTCGCGGTGTCTGGGGGCGATTCTGCGGGGTTTACAAGCATTCCGCGCGGGGAAACCCGGGTGACGTGTGGTGAATCGCGCAGACGGCGATTCAGCGGCACGCTGTGCCTGACAACTCGATCGCCTGCCCCGGACGTGGTGCGCCGGGGCTTTTCGTCGTTCGCGAGGGTGTTCGATCCCATTCGATGAGACACATGTTCGATCCGACACGCGGACGAATTGCGCGACACGCGGGAAATTTCCAGAAACTTCCTGGTCGGAAGCCTGCCCGATTGCTGACACGTCGAGATGCGTCACCGCAACTGCTCCGCTAACTCTGGAATGCTTCGAAAAAACGCTGGTAGCAGGGCGTTTCCGAGATTCGGCGGTACGATCACCGCAGCGCCCGGAGCGCGACGCGCATCCGGTCCGGCTCGCCCCTAGGGCATGCAGAATCATGCGCTGACCTGGGGGGTGAGTTCGCAATCGGCGGACGTCGTGGGTACGGTCGCTGAGACCGCGCGGGTTACCGGCGGTAGATCAAGCAATGAACGATGAGACGGAGGAACCGTGGCCCTTCCCCAGCTGACTGACGAGCAGCGCGCCGCTGCTTTGGAGAAGGCGGCTGCCGCTCGCCGCGCTCGGGCGGAGCTCAAGGAGCGCTTGAAGCGTGGCGGCACCGACCTGAAGAGCGTCCTCAAGGATGCCGAGACCGACGAGATCCTCGGCAAGATGAAGGTGTCGGCGCTGCTGGAGGCCCTGCCCAAGGTCGGCAAGGTCAAGGCGGCCGAGATCATGACCGAGCTGGAGATCGCCCCCACCCGCCGTCTGCGCGGACTCGGCGATCGGCAGCGCAAGGCGCTGCTCGCCCGCTTCGACTTCGACGCCTGACGACGAGGGTGGTCGAACACACGCGGAAGGGTCGGCTGGTAGTACTGGTCGGCCCCTCGGCCGTAGGCAAATCCACGGTCGTGCGGTGCGTGCGGGAACGCCTGCCCGAACTGGTCTTCAGTGTGTCGGCGACGACCCGGGCCCCGCGGCCCGGGGAGGTCGACGGACTCGACTACCGGTTCGTCTCCCGTGAGCAGTTCGACGCCATGATCGAGGCGGGCGAACTCCTGGAATGGGCGGACATCCACGGCGGCCTGCAGCGGTCGGGCACCCCGGCCGGGCCGGTGCGCGAGGCGATCGACGCGGGCATGCCCGTGCTCGTCGAGGTGGATCTCGAAGGCGCGCGCTCGGTGCGCCGGGCGATGCCGGACGCTCTTCTGGTCTTTCTGGCCCCGCCGAGCTGGGACGAACTGGTCTCCCGGCTCACCTCGCGCGGCACCGAATCGCCGGAAGTGATCGAGCGCAGGCTGCAGACCGCGAGAACCGAACTGGCGGCATGTGACGAGTTCGACATCGTCATCGTGAACGACGAGGTGACCAGCGCCTGTGAGCAGTTGGTATCGTTGTTCGTTAGCACAAATTCGAGGTAGTCGCCGAACACCCGCGTCCCGGTCCAGGCCGGGACAAGGGCGCTGACGTGGCGCGCTCGATTGCCCGCTGATTTTCCCAACGACAACCCGCAGGAGCCTCACCAGTGAGCGACACCAAGACCGCGCCCGCGTACGACACCCCGATCGGCCTGACCAACCCGCCGATCGACGAACTGCTCGAGCGCACGTCGTCCAAGTACGCGCTGGTCATCTACGCCGCCAAGCGGGCCCGCCAGATCAACGACTACTACAACCAGCTCGGCGACGGCATCCTCGAGTACGTCGGTCCGCTGGTCGAGCCGGGTCTGCAGGAGAAGCCGCTGTCGGTGGCCATGCGCGAGATCCACTCCGACCTGCTCGAGCACTCCGAGGGCGAGTAACCCGTCTCGCGTCCGCGCGTGATGCCGCAGTATCGAACCCCCCGCGTGGCCGGGGAAGAGCCCACGGAGGCGTAGTGACCACACGCATCGTCGTCGGTGTCAGCGGAGGGATCGCCGCCTACAAGGCCTGTGCGCTCGTCCGGCGTTTCACCGAGACCGGGCACGAGGTCAGGGTGATTCCCACCGAGTCGGCGCTGCAGTTCGTCGGCAAGGCGACCTTCGAGGCGCTGTCCGGGAACCCGGTGCACACCGACGTGTTCACGGACGTGCCCGAGGTCCCGCACGTTCGGTTGGGGCAGGAGGCCGACCTCGTGGTCATCGCCCCCGCCACCGCCGATCTGATCGCGCGCGCCGCGCACGGCCGCGCCGACGACCTGCTCACCGCCACACTGCTGACGGCGCGATGTCCGGTGCTCTTCGCGCCGGCGATGCACACCGAGATGTGGGAGCACCCGGCGACCGTGGCCAATGTCGAGACGCTGCGCAGGCACGGCGCGACGGTCATGGAGCCCGCCTCTGGGCGCCTCACCGGCACCGACACCGGCCCCGGCAGGCTGCCCGAGCCCGAGGAGATCTTCGGTCTGGCCGCCCTGCTCCTGGAGCGCGCCGACGCCATTCCGCGGGATCTGGCCGGCCGCCGCGTGGTGATCACCGCGGGCGGTACGCGGGAGCCGCTGGATCCGGTGCGTTTCCTCGGCAACCGCAGCTCGGGCAAGCAGGGCTACGCGCTGGCCAGGGTCGCCGCGCAGCGCGGCGCGCATGTCACGCTCATCGCGGGCAACACGATCGAGATGGCCGCGCCCGCGGCCGTCGACCTGGTGCACATCACCACCGCCGAACAGCTCAAGACCGCGGTGGAGAAGCACGCGGTCGGCGCCGACGCGGTGATCATGGCGGCGGCGGTGGCCGATTTCCGGCCGACCAACGTTGCCGCGGCCAAGATCAAGAAGGGCGCGGGCGAGCCGGACGTCATCCCGTTGACCAAGACCGACGACATCCTCGCCGGGCTGGTGCAGTCGCGGCGCGACGGTCAGCTGCCCGGCACAGCCATCGTCGGTTTCGCGGCCGAGACCGGCGATGAGCACGGCGACGTGCTCACCCACGCGCGCGCCAAGCTGGCCCGCAAGGGGTGCGACCTGCTCGTGGTCAACGCGGTCGGCGAGGGCAAGGCCTTCGAGGTCGACACCAACGACGGCTGGCTGCTCGGCGCCGACGGCACCGAACAGGCCCTCGACCACGGGTCGAAGGCGCTGCTCGCCAGCAGGGTGCTTGACGCGCTGAGTCCGCTGTTGCGCGCCAAGTAAGTTGGACGCGATCGAATTCCGTTGCCGCGCCGAACGATCGGATCGGGCCTCGGCTGTCGGCGTGGTGCGCGAATGTGCGCCGCGGCCGCCGCGGTCCCGGATAGTCTGAGACGGCGATAACCGGCGGATTCGCCGCGTCCAGGGTTTGGAATAGTCTGAGATGAAGGGTTGCGCGACGGCGGTATCGCATTACTGTCGCTGTGGCCATCCGATACGAGAAACCCGTTGAGGGAGAGGGAACAACTGTGCGCACGTCTGGCAGCCGCCTATTCACCAGTGAGTCCGTGACCGAGGGTCATCCGGACAAGATCTGTGACGCCATCAGCGATTCCATCCTCGACGCGTTGCTGGCGGAAGACCCGCGCAGCCGGGTCGCCGTGGAGACGCTCGTCACCACCGGTCAGGTCCACGTCGCGGGCGAGGTCACCACCTCCGCCTACGCCGACATCCCGCGCATCGTCCGCGAGAAGGTCCTCGAGATCGGATACGACTCGTCCGCAAAGGGTTTCGACGGCAACTCGTGCGGCGTCAACATCGCCATCGGCGCCCAGTCGCCGGACATCGCGCAGGGCGTCGACACCTCGCACGAGGCGCGCGTCGGCGGCACCGACGACGAGATCGCCAAGCAGGGCGCGGGCGACCAGGGCCTGATGTTCGGCTACGCCAACACCGACACCCCCGAGCTGATGCCGCTGCCGATCGCGCTCGCGCACCGGCTCTCGCGGCGGCTGACCGAGGTCCGCAAGTCCGGCGTGCTGCCCTACCTGCGTCCCGACGGCAAGACCCAGGTCACCATCGAATACGACGGTCACCGGCCGGTTCGCCTGGACACGGTGGTCATCTCGACCCAGCACGCGGCCGACATCGACCTGGACAACCTGCTCACCCCTGACATCAGGGAGAAGGTTCTCGACTCGGTGCTCGCCGACCTGAACCTCCCCGCCCTCGACACCGCCGACGTCCGGCTGCTGGTCAACCCGACCGGCAAGTTCGTGCTCGGCGGCCCGATGGGCGACGCGGGCCTGACCGGCCGCAAGATCATCGTCGACACCTACGGCGGCATGGCGCGGCACGGCGGCGGCGCGTTCTCCGGCAAGGACCCGTCGAAGGTCGACCGCTCGGCCGCGTACGCCATGCGCTGGGTCGCCAAGAACGTGGTCGCCGCGGGCCTGGCCGACCGGGTCGAGGTGCAGGTCGCCTACGCCATCGGCAAGGCGGCGCCGGTCGGTCTGTTCGTCGAGACCTTCGGCACCGAGAAGGTCGACCCGCAGCGCATCTCGAGCGCCATCACCGAAGTCTTCGACCTGCGTCCGGGCGCCATCATCCGCGACCTGGACCTGCTGCGCCCGATCTACGCGCCGACCGCGGCCTACGGCCACTTCGGCCGCACCGATGTCGATCTGCCCTGGGAGCACACCGACCGCGCCGACAAGCTGCGCGCGGCCGCCGGTCTGTAGGCCGACCGGGTCCGAGTGAACCGACCCACGGCGGGCCTGTCCGCCACCCCCGCGGATGATGTGTCCGTGGGAACGACGACAACAGCGGAAGCACCCGCGCGACCCATCGCGCGGGTGCTTCCGCTGTTGACGCCCGCGCACCTGGACCGCGATTTCGACTACCTGGTGCCCCCTGAACTCGACGAGATCGCCCAACCGGGCGTGCGGGTGCGGGTGCGCTTCGCCGGCCGTCTCGTCGACGGCTACCTGCTCGCCCGCCTCACCCACAGCGAGCACGGCGGCAAACTCGTCAAGCTCGAGCGCGTCGTCTCGTCGGAACGAGTCCTCACGCCCGAGATCCTGCGCCTGGCGACCGCCATCGCCGCCCGTTACGCGGGCACCCGCGCCGATGTCCTGCGCTTGGCCATCCCGCCACGGCACGCGCGGACGGAGAACGGGGGGACCAAGAAGACGGCTGCCGCCGATCCCGCGCCGGAGGAGTCGTCCGCGGGCGAAACAACCGATTCGCCCTCGCGGGCCGTCTCCGATCCAGAACTCGCGCAGCAGGATGCGCTCGGACCCGATACGGGCAGTGCGCCGGTACGAATCGCCGAAAACGGCTCTGTGCCAGACGATTCGTCCGCAGTCGAACAGGCGACCGATGTCCCCGTGACTGCGATATTTGATTCGAAACCCATGCGGCAGAAAGCTTTACGTCCCGACACGGACAGCGCATCGATGCGAATCGCCGAAAACAGCTCTGTACCAGACGATTCGTCCGCAGTCGAACAGGCGACCGATGCCCCCGTGACCGGTGTCGTCGATTCAAAGCCTCTGCGGCAGAACGTTCCGGGTCCCGACGTCGACGGCGCGTCGACGCGGGGTACCGAAAGCGGCTCTGTATCAGACGATTCGATCGGCCGTCTGGAGACGTTCGATTCGGCGCGAGTGGCCGCGCACGCTTCCGCCATAGGGCAGTTCCGAGGTACCGCCGACGAGAACGATTCTCGGGCATCCCTCGCCGTCCCGCCAGGGATCGATGCCGACCATCGCGCACTCGACGAATCCGGCGCCGACGCGCCTGTCGATATCGCCGTCGACGGCACGAGTGACGACTCCATCCCGAACCCCTTGTCCGACAGGGCATCCGAGCTGGCCGAGCCGTCCTTCGACACCGCGCCATGGGAGCGTTACCTCCACGGTGGTGCGTTCCTCGCGGCGCTGGGCCAAGGCAAAGGGGTACGCGCGGCGTGGCAGGCGATGCCAGGGGAGGACTGGGCGCGACGGCTCGCCGAGCTGGCCGCGACCGTGGTCGCCGCGGGGCGCAGTGCGATACTGATGGTGCCCGACCAGCGGGATCTGGCTCGCGTGCTCGCGGAATGCGTTCGGCTGGTGGGTGATTCGGCCGTCGGGTTGACGGCCGGGTTGGGACCCGCCGCGCGATACCGGCGGTGGCTCGCGGTGTTGCGCGGCAGTGCGCGGGTCGTGGTCGGCACGCGCAGCGCCGTGTTCGCGCCCGCCGCGAATCTGGGTCTCATCGCGATCTGGGACGACGGCGACGACACCTACGCAGAACCCCGCGCCCCCTACCCGCACGCCAGGGAGGTGTCGATGCTGCGGGTGCACGAGACCGGGGCGGCGTTCGTCGCGGCGGGCTTCGCCCGCACCGCGGAGATCCAGGCGGTGGTCGATTCCGGCTGGGCGCACGACCTCGTCGCCGATCGCTCGGTGCTGCGCAAGGCCGCGCCCCGGATCAGCGCTCCCGGCGACAGCGATATCGCGCTGGAGCGCGATCCGGTGGCGCGGGCCGTCCGCATCCCCGCCGTGGCGTTCGCGGCCGCGCGGGCGGCACTGAAGGAGGGCGCCGCGGTGCTGGTGCAGGTGCCGCGCCGCGGTTACGTCCCCGCGCTGGCCTGCGCGAAGTGCCGCACGCCCGCGCGGTGCAGGCATTGCAACGGGCCGCTGGCGCTCCCGGAAGGCACCGGCGACCGCGCCGAGGCCCACAGCCCGAGCTGTCGCTGGTGCGGCATCACCGAAACCGCCTTCCGCTGTCCGGCCTGCGCCTCCCGCGCCTTGCGCGCCGTGGTGATCGGCGCCGCGCGCACCGCAGAGGAACTGGGCCGCGCCTTCCCAAGCGTGCCGATCCGCGGTTCCGGCGGCGGCACGGTGCTGGACACCGTCGAACCGGGACCGCAGGTGATCGTCTCCACCGTCGGCGCGGAACCGGTGGTGCGCGGCGGATACGGTGTCGCCCTCCTGCTCGACGGCTGGGCGCTGCTGAGTCGCGCGGATCTGCGGGCCGCCGAGGACGCGCTGCGGCGCTGGATGTCGGCCGCCGCGCTGGTGCGCCCGCACGGTCAGGTCGTGGTGATGGCCGAACCGTCCCTGCCGACCGTGCAGGCACTGGTGCGCTGGGACCCGCTCGGGCACGCACGCGCCGAAGTCGACGCACGCGCCGAGGTCGGTTTCCCGCCCGCGGTCCGGCTGGCCGCGGTGGACGGCGCTACTGATGCCATCGACGAATTGCTCTCCGCCGCCGACCTTCCCGCCGACGTGGAAGTGCTCGGTCCGGTCCCGTTGCCTGCCACCGCCCGCAAACCGTTCGCCGGTGACTCCCCCGCCGAAGTCGAACGCATGCTGCTGCGCGTCCCCCGCCGCTCGGGGGCCGCCCTCTCCCGCGCACTCACCGCCGCACAAGCCGTCCGCAGCACCCACCGCTCCGACGCCCCTCTTCGCGTCCAGATCGACCCGATCGACATCGGCTGATCGTTCTGACGCGCGGACCACGTCCGCGCCTGCGGACAGACGGTGTCGAAGGGGCCCGCACGATCCGGCCCCTCGACTCCCTTCGATCCCTATACCCTCAGGCGAAGACGGCCCGATTCCGTTCGGCCCATTCGGCATACGTGCCCGCCGGTCGGCCCAGCACCTCCTCGATGTCCGGGCTGACCAGCAGCTCGCCGGGCGTGGGTGCGCCCAGAATCTCCAGCGTGTGGTCGGCGACCGCTTCCGGCATGAAGCGCAGCATGCCCTCGCGCGCCTGCGCGGGCGTGAGCTCGACGAAGCGGACCTCGGTGCCGAGTGCGGCGCCGAGCGCAGCGGCTTGCTCGCGCGGGGTGCTGAGCACGGGTCCGGTCAGGGTGTAGATCCGTCCGGCGTGCCCGTCTTCGCGGAGCGCCGCGGCGGCGACGGCCGCGATGTCGTCCGGGTCCACCGACGGCAGGCCGACCGATCCAAAGGGCGCGGCGACGACGCTCTCGGTCCGCACCGACTCGGCCCACGCGTAGGTATTGCTGAAGAAGCCGCCCGGCCGCAGGATGGTCCATTCCAGGTCCGACGCGCGAAGTGCCTTCTCGTAGGCGCGGAGTCGGTCGTAGCCCGCGGCTTCCGGCCGGGTCTGCGTACCGACCGAGGACACGAAGACCACGCGCCGCACGCCCGCGCCCGCGACCGCGCCGAGGACTTCCTCCGGTTCCGGTCCCGTCATCAATTGCTCGCCGCTGAGCAGCAGGAACAGCGACTTCGCGCCCGCGAGAGCGGGGGAGAGGCTCGCGGGATCCCCGAGATCGGCCGCGACACCGAGGACTCCTTCGGGCAGCTCGACGCCGCCGATACCGCGCGAAACGGCCGTCACCTGGGCGCCCGCCGCCGCGAGCAGCGGTACGAGCGAGCGTCCGATATTGCCGGTCGCCCCGGTCACCACGATCATGTGCACTCCTAGTTAGTTGGCTGACTAAAACGAACCTAGCCGAGGATCGCCCGGCTGTCTATAGTTAGTTGTGTGACTAACTCAGTCGAGAAGGCGGGCAAGCGCGAGCGGTTGGTCGAGGCGGCGGTGCGCGAGTTCTACGAGCGGGGCATCGAGAAGACCACGATCGCCGATATCGCGCGCACCGCCGAGGTGCCCGTTGGCAATGTGTACTACTACTTCAAGACCAAAGATCAGCTGCTCGAGGCTGTCATCGGCGCGCACGCGCGCGGGCTGGACGAGCTGATCGCGGCTCTGGACGGCCTCGCGGCGCCCCGGGGGCGGCTGAAGGCGCTGGTTCAGGGCTGGGTCGACGAGCGGGAGGCGGCCGTCCGGTACGGCTGTCCCTTCGGCTCCCTCACCGCCGAACTGCACAAGCGTCCCGATCCGCTGGAGGGGCGGGCCGCCGAGGTGATGCGGACGCTGGTGGACTGGGCCGAGCGGCAGTTCGCGGAAATCGGCCGCGCCGACGCGCGCGAGCTCGCGGTAGCGCTCATTGCCTCGTATCAGGGAATTTCCGTGCTGACCAATACCTTTCGTGATCCCGAGCTGATGGCCGCGGAAGGTAGGAGGCTCCAGGCCTGGATCGATTCGCTGTAGTGACGCGCGCATCGGGCGCGCCCGTGCGCCATGTGGTGCCGGGCGCGCCCGAGTCGTTTCGCGGGGGTGGGAATGCTTCGAAACACTCTTGCGTTCGATGCATTGCCGATATATCGTCGATAGCGTGAAGCGAACACGAGAGCCCGAGGAGGCTTCTATGGAGAACATCGAGAACATGCAGAGCGGGGACTTCGGCCGCGGCGGCCGCTGGCGGAAGCCGGGTCGCGGAGAGTTCGGCCCCGATCGCCGGCATCACCGGCGCGGCGTGAGGCACGGCTTCGGTCCCGAGTTCGGGCCGGGCTTCGGCCCTGGTTTCGGGCCCGGCTACGGCCCGCACTTCGGTCGTGGTCGCGGTCGCGGCGGCCGCGGCAGGCGCGGCGATGTGCGCGCCGCCGTGCTGCTGCTGCTCACCGAGCGGCCGATGCACGGCTACGAACTGATCCAGCAGATCCGCGAACGCAGCGACGACGTCTGGCGGCCGAGCCCCGGATCGATCTACCCCGCGCTGGCGCAACTGGAGGACGAGGGCCTGGTGCTCATCGAGAAGGTCGCCGGGCGCAAGACCGCCAAGCTGACCGAGGCGGGTACCGAGTACGTCACCGCGCACCGCGACGAGCTCGGCGATCCATGGGCCGAGGTCAAGGCGGACGTCGGCGCACAGGCCATCGACCTACGCGGTCTGGTCGGTCAGGTGATGGGCGCGGTGGCTCAGGTGGCCGCGGTCGGCACCCCGGAACAGGCGGCGAAGGCGGCGGAGATTCTCAACGACACCCGCCGTTCGCTCTATCGCATCCTCGCCGAGGACGATGCGGAAAAGTAATGCTACCGAATAGTAATGATCACGAAATGGCCCGTGGGCGTGCGATTTTCGAGCCGATGGGGTAGATCATTGTGATATGGAACAGCCGTATGGTTCGTGGGGTTGGGGTAGATCACAGTTGGGTCGCGTCGCTATGGCGTGCGCGCTCGCGGCAGGGGCGTTGATCGGTGCTGGTGGTCTGACGACCGCCGCCGCCGATCCGGCCGACATCGCCGAACCGGCCGTCGTCCGTCCGCCCGACGTGCCGACCGAGGGCGCGCCGCCGCAGCCCGACCACCTCGCCGCCGCGCGGCATCTGAGGGAGCACAAGAACGCTACGCCGATGGGCACCAACGACTTCGGCTGCCGTCCCACGGCCGCCCACCCCCGGCCGGTGGTGCTCGCGCACGGCACCGACTCCACCGCCTATTCCGACTGGTCGGCCATCGGACCTCAGCTGGTCGCGGCGGGATTCTGCGTCTTCGCGCCGAACTACGGCGGCGCGCCCGGCGCGGACACCTACGGCACCGAGGACCTGCGAGCCAGCGCCTACCAGATCGGCCAGTTCGTCGACCTCGTGCTCGACTCGACCGGCGCGGCGGAGGTGGATCTCGTCGGGTTCTCCCAGGGCGCCAACGTGACGCGGTACTACACCAACAAGCTGGGCGGGGCGGCCAAGGTGGGCAAGTGGGTCGGCGTGGCCTCGCCGACCTACGGCGGCGTGATGTACGGGCTGGTGCCGGTGGCGCAGGTGATTCCGGGTGCGCTGGACGTCTTCGCGAAGGTCACCTCGACCGCGGCGGTGCAGCAGGCGCAAGGTTCGCCGATCATGCTCGAACTCAACGCGGGCGGCGACACCGTGCCCGGGGTGCGCTACGTGACCATCGGCAGCCGGGTCGACGAGATGATCCAGCCGTTCAGCAATATCGCGTTGCGCGGGCCGGGCGCGGAGAACCTCGTCGTGCAGGACTTGTGCCCGGACAACCTCACCGGCCACTTCCACATGGTCTACGACCCGTTCGTGCAGGAGTTGGTGCTGCAGGCGCTCGATCCCGAGCACGCCCCCACGCCGACCTGTGAGCCGGTCGCGCTCGGTACCGGCATCCCACAGGTGATCATCGCGGGCAATTCCTGATCGAAGCTGCCGGGCGGGGGGAGCCGCCCGGCAGTGGGTGAAGCGGGGCGGACGGGGTGCGAATCCCGTCGCCCCGCTGCGCTCTCGGCCGCGGCGCGGTGCTGCCTGGCAATCCGAATCATCGGCAGCCGCGCTTCGGCCGGTGTCGTCGGGCTGTTCTGCTCGATGCGGCGAGCGGACGATCGAGTCGCTGATTCTGCCTGCGGCTGTTGTGGTTTCGCTACATCACCCGAACGTGGACGCGTGCGCCGCCGGAGCGTCCACGTGCGTGTGTGGTTCAGGCGGCGTGTCCGATGTGCTGCGCGGAGTCGCCGATGACCGCCGCGTCCATGCCGGTCAGGGTGCGGATGAACGCCAACTGCGCCGCGCGTCCTCGAACGGCGGCGCGCTCGAATCGTCCCGGCACGGCGCGGGTCCATATCGACTGGGCGAGGTTGAACGGTATGCGCAGCAGGGGATACCACGGCAAGGTGTAGGCGGGCAGGCCCAGCTTCCGCATCGCGGCCGGACCCAGAAACATGGTGGCGATCGACAGGTGCTGGGAGCGCGCGATACGCCGGCGTAATCCGGCGAGGTAGGGGTAGTGCCAGCCCAGCGGTTCGTCGCGCATCGGCAGCGCCAGCTGGGGCGACGTCTCGTCGGGATGGGTGATCGCCGTCATCGTGTGGTAGAGGATGCGGACGCTGTCGCGAAAGTCGTTGGGCAGGAAGCGTTCTTCCACGCCCATCAGCCAGCCGACATACCGGGTGAGGTGCGCCGCGGCGTCGGCGTCGCGCGGTGTGACCAGCCGCCCCATCCCCATGGCTCCCACCATGGGCGCGATCAGGGCGCCGACCAGGGTGGCCGCCATGTCGGTCTGGTTGATCGGCAATCCCCATTCTTCGCCGCGCCAATCCGGCAATGCCGCGACGTGGCGGCGGACCATCGAGTGGATCATCCGCACGTGCACCGTGGCGCGATAACCCGCGCCCTGCGGCAGCATGCCGCCGTCGGAGGCGACGTCCATCGCCCACTGCGTGGTTTCCGCGAAACGCTTGGCGGGTCCCTTCTCCAAAGCTCCTGTGCGAAGCAGCGTTTTGTTGAAACCGGAGGCCAGGTATCCGCCCAGGAACGACATATCCCGTGCGGCGTAGAGCCCGTCGCGGCCGACGACACCGAATACGCGTTCGGCGTGCCGGATCTTGTCCCAGTCCACCCAGCCCGGTGCCGCTTCGACGTAGTCGAAGAACTCGCGCAACGGGCCTGGCGCCTGCGGCACCGTCGCGATTCCCTCGCGAAGCGCGCGCTCGAACAGCGGCCGAGTGGTCGCCATCCCTTCGCGATACATCCAGTCCACCAGCTCGTCCATCGGCCGGTCGCCGACGTTCAATGCCGCACCGAGCTCCTGGAATTGGGCCGGGGTCGGTTTGCGCAGGCCGAGCGCCCCCGCGACCAGCCTCAGGCCGGGGCCGGGGACGGCTTTCGGTGCGGCCGGGTGCCGACTCGGGATGGTCGAATCCATGGTCACTCTCTCCTTCGAGGTGGGTGCCAGCACAAGTGCGGTCGGGCGGCGCACACCGCTTCGCACCTTCTGGCAAGATCCTCTACCAGAACAAAGTTTTTGGCAATAACCCTTGCCAAAGAGTGAGGTGGTGGGGAGTCGACAGGTCCGCGGGTTTCGCGGCGTTGCAACCGGCTCGCGTCAGAGCTCCCGCGCGGAAAGCGAATCCACGAGATCGTTCAGCTCCGCCACCAGATTCCGCGCGCCGCCGTCGTGGGCGAGGTTGCGCAGTTCCAGCGGGTCCTCTTGGCGGTCGTAGAGTTCGTATTCGAAGTTCGAGCGTGGACCGTCGATGTTCCCCGGCGCGGAGTATCGGGCGAAGCTGTACCGCGAGGTGATCGCGCCGCGCAGGCAGTAGTTCACTCCTGGCAGCAGGCCGCCGCTGGATTTGGCGTCCGAGGTCAGCAGGATCGCCTCGCGGACCGTCCGGGTGGGATCGGCCAGTAGCGGCGTCAGGTCGCGGCCCGCGATCGCGCCGAGTGCCGCCGGGTTCGCTCCGGCGAGTGCGGCGAGGGTGGGCACCAGGTCGATGTGCGAGGTCAAACTGGTGGCGGTCGTGCCGTGTGTGCCGGGGTTGCGCGGGTCGGCGATCACCAGCGGGACGCGGTTGTTCTCCCGGTAGATCATGGCGCCCTTCTGCCGGAGTCCGTGGGCGCCACCGAGTTCGCCGTGATCGGAGACCTGGACGACGACCGTGTCCGCGGCGGCGCCGCTGTCGTCGAGAGCGGTCAGTACCCGGTCGACGAGCTCGTCGGTGCGGCGCAGCAGTTCGAGGTACCAGTTGCCCCACTGCCGCCATTGTCGCTCGCCGAGCGGGGAGGTCACGGTGTCGGGCATCGCGCCGCCGACCACGGAATTGGCCGCGCGCCAGGCGGTTTGCACGCGCGGTTTGGTCGACAAGTCGGATTCGAAGTTCGGCGGGACGTCGGCTCCGTAGTCGGGGACGTCTTCGAGCCGGTAGAAGCGCGGGCAGAACATCATGTCGTGCGGGTTGACCATGCTGACCACGCACAGCCAAGGCCCGGAGCCGGCGGCATGGCGCCGCAACCAGTCCGTCGCCTGGTCGACCACCACGGGGTCCTCGTGCAGACCCTCGTTCGGTCCGCCGCCGGACAGGATGTCGAGCGCCTCGTCGAACCCGTACGGCGACAGCGCCGTGAGCTCCGGGCCGACCGGGTCGGACAGATGCCACTTGCCGATGTAGGCGGTGCGATACCCGGCCTGGCGCAGGACCGTCCCGAGCGTAGGTATAGCGGTGTCGAGATCGGGGCTGAATGCCTGCATCGCGCCGAGCAGCGCCCCCATCGGCTCACTGCCACGCACGTTGTCGTGCATGCCGGTGACCGGCGCCTGCCGCCCCGTGAAGAACGTCGACCGCGCGGGCGAGCACGGCGCGGTCGACGTGTGGTGCATGGCGAAACGCACGCCGGCCGCCGCTATCCGGGCGCGGGCGGGCAGCGTGAATCCCGATGGCAGAGTTACATCCGCGCGCTCCTGGTCGGTCATGACGACGAGGATGTTCGGCCGCCGGGCGCCGGGCGCCGCGCCCGCGCTCGGGGCGGCGGCCAGTACCGGCAGCGCCGGAACGGCCGCCATCAGGGCCAGCACCTCGCGACGGCCGAGCGTAAGTCGTTCGGACATATGTGACGAAACCTCCCAAGAAGCAATGACTGACGATATCGTCATGTACGAATGAAGTGTCAGTCAAGGACCTGGGTGAGATCCGCATCATCGGATGTGGGCCAGACGGCAGATGCGACCGCGAACGAAAGTGGTTGGCAGCGCATGGGACCGCCGACATCGCCATCCAATACCCGGATGAGTGGGTGCCCGCGAGCCGCGGCGCCGACGACCGGGAGTTGCGTCAGGGGAGGTGCATGAGTTGCCGGGCGAGGCCGAACAGGCGGCTGCCGAGCCTGATGACGGGGAGCCCGAGCGGAATCAGCAGGATCGTCACGCACAGCACCGCGCCCAGAATCCACACCACGGCGGCGACCAACGCGAGGACCGTGCCGAGCACGGCCGTCACCAGTCCCAACACCAGATTGAGCAGACCTTTTATCGCGCCCATGACGACCTTCCTGACGTCCATTCTGCGCCTTTTCCGCCCGATGCGCACTCGCCTCTTCGGCTGACGCGTGGGAAAGCCACCGGAGTCCGGCCAGAATCGTGTGGCTCGTCGATTTTCAGGAGCCGCCCGGGACCACCAGGCCGGATTCGTAGGCGAGAACGACGAGTTGAGCGCGGTCGCGGGCGTGCAGCTTGGTCATCGCTCGATTGACGTGGGTCTTCGCGGTGAGCGGGCTGATCACCATGCGGTCGGCTATCTCGTCGTTGGACAAGCCCTGTGCGACCAGCGCTACGGCCTCGCGTTCGCGGTTGGTCAGTTCTTCGAGCGACTTACCCACGGCGGTGGCGAACGGCTGGGTGACGTACCGGTCGATCAGCCTGCGAGTGATCGACGGTGCGAGCAGCGCGTCGCCGCGCGCCGCGACGCGGACGGAGTGCAGGAAGTCTTCCGGCTGAACGTCCTTGACCAGGAATCCGGCCGCTCCGGCGCGCAACGCGTGAAAGACGTACTCGTCCAAGCCGTAATTGGTCAGGATGACGACGTGGACGCCCGCGAGGCTCGGGTCCGCGGCGATGCGCCGGGTCGTCTCGATGCCGTCGAGGACCGGCATCTGGATGTCGACGAGCGCGATATCGGGAAGGCGCTCCCTGGCCAGCGCCAAGCCCTCGGCGCCGTCGGCGGCCTCGGCCACCACCTCGATGTCGTCCTCGAGGTCGAGCAGCGCGCGGAATCCGCTGCGGATGAGCGGCTGGTCGTCGACCAGCAGGACGCGGATCACGGCGTCCGCTGCACGGGAAGTTCGGCGCGTACCGAGAAGCCGCCCTCGTCGCGGGGAGCCGCCCGCAGGCGTCCGCCGAGTGCGGTGACTCGTTCGTGCATCCCGAGCAGTCCTACGCCGGGCGGCGGTGCCATGGTCGATGTGGCTTTGCCGTCGTCGTCTACCCGCACGACCAAAGCGTCGGGCCGGTAATCGATTCGGACCGACGCGTTCGAGGCGGCGGCGTGCCGGGAGATGTTGGTCAGCGACTCCTGAACGATCCGGTAGACGGTGCGATCCACCGCGGCCGGTAGGTGCTGGCGTTGCCCTTCTATCGTCAGCGTCGCGTCCAGTCCGGTCGTACGAGCCCGTTCCACCAGGGCCGGAACGTGATCGAGCCCGTGCGGCGGGCTCTTGCTGTCGTCCCGCAGCGCTTCGAGCGTCGCTCGCAGTTCCCTGGCCGCTTCCCGGCCTGCGTCCCGGATCGCCAGCAGCGCTTCGGGCACCTCTTCGCCACGCTTGCGAGCCACGTGGACGGCGGCCTCGGATTGGACCTTGATGACGGAGATCTGGTGGGTGAGCGAATCGTGCAGCTCTCGGGCGATGTGCAGCCGCTCCTCGTCGGCGCGGCGCCGCGCGGTCTCCTCCCTGGTGCGCTCGGCCTCGTCCGCTCGCCGCTCGGCTTGCCGCAGCGCTTCGCCCGCGGCGCCGGCCGCGATCAACCAGGCGATCTCGAGTGCGTCTCGGGCGCGCGCGAACGCCGCGCCCATGTCGTGCAGCGAGGCGAGCGCGGCGAGCGGGAGAGCGGCCAGCAGGGTCACCGACGCCGCCACCGTGATCGTGCGGTGCCCCGCCCGCACGGCGGCGTACACCGCGAACAGGAACGCGACGGCGGGCACGTCGAAACCGGCGGCTTGGTAACCCAGCGCGCACACGCCGGTCGCGACGAGCACGGCGATCGGAGCCCAACGGCGCGCAGCCAGCGCCAGTCCGCCGATCGTCAACAACGTGTAGCCCAACGGGTCGAGATTCGTGGGGGAGTGCTGCTTGGACAGCCCGGTGATCAACAGGATCGCCGCGACTCCGACGGCGATCGCCCAGTCTCCGATCCGTCGGCTGCTCATGCGTGCACCCTAGCCGGATATTCGTGGGGGCGAGTCCGGCGCGCGGATGATCGGTGGCCTACCGCGTACGCAGTAGTTTCGCGGTGGCCACGGCGTACGCGGTAGGCGGCTACCGCCACTGTCCCACCGCGAATTGCCCACCACCGCACGATGATCGGAAACGGCTCGAGCGGACATGATCGAACGGCATCCAGCCGAACGACGAAGGAGAACCTCGTGTCCCTCCACCCCTTGCCCGCCGCAGCGGCGGTCGCCGTGCGCGAAGGTTTCGCGCTCGCCACACCGGCGAACTCGCACGTCTCGTTTCAGTTGGCCGCCGGTGTCGCCGATCTGAGCGCTGGGCGGCTCGGCGCTCTCGTGGCCGCGCTGGCGGGGCTGACCGGCGTGGTCGTCGGTGGCTTGGTCTTGGCACGTCGGGCGGGTCGTCTCGGCGCGGACGACGGGAGACGCGGGGCAGGCGTGGCCTTGGCGGCGGGGCTGATCGGCGCGGGCCTCGGCGGGCTGGTGGTGGTCACGGCCGACGGTGGGATCGGTACCGGCAACGGTCTGGGCGGCGGCATCGTGGCGCTGGTGTTGGGCCTGATCGGGGCGGTACTGGGCGGGGCGGGTCTGGTCCGTGCCCGCCGCGCGGTCTGACTCGAGGCAGCCTACCGGCGGGCACCCGAAACCGGGTGCCCGCCTGGTAATTTCGCAGTCGCGACCGTTAGGCGGCGGCGAGCTCGCGCTCCGCCTCGTTCGGCCAGCGGCGGTGTTCGGCGTCGATGACGTAGGCGTGGGTGTGCCGGTAGAACCGGTCGTCCACGCGCACGGCATCGGTCAGCAGGGCCGGATCGATGGTGCCTGCTTCGTGCAGGTGGGTCAGCTCGTCCGGGTCGTGGCGCGGCCACATCCGCACCGCCACGGTGATTCCCGCCGCGGCGAGGACGGCCAGCGTCAGCCAGGTGGTCGTGAAGCCGGCGGCGGTCGTGAGCCACCCGGCGATCGGGTAGGTGATCAACCAGGCCAGGTGCGACAGCGAGAACTGGGCCGCGAAGAGCGCGGGCCGATCGGCGGGCCGCGACGAGCGCCGCAGCACCTGACCGGTCGGGGTGAGCACGGCCGCGGTGCCGGCGCCCACGGTGGCCCACACCGCGATCGCGGCGCCCCAGCGCCAGTCGCCCGCGTTCGCCAGCGACAGGGCGATGGCCGCGCCGAGTCCGGTGATCAGTGTGGCCGCACCCGTCAGCATCACCGGCCGCGCGCCGGCGCGATCGAGAACGCGGGGCAGCGACAAGGCGACGAGCATGGTGCCGAACCCGTTGGCCGCCAACAACATCGCCACCCCCGATTGGGTGCCGCCGAGCGTGTCGCGCACGTAGTTGACCGTGTTGACCATGATCACCGATCCGGCGGCGGCGACCACCAGATTCATTCCGAGCAGGCCGCGCAGCCGTGGCGTCGCGGCGAAGATCCGCATGCCCACCGTGATCCGCTCCCGGAGGGAGCCATGGGCGGCGGCGGTCGCGCTCGGGATGCGTGTCGCGATCACCAGGGCCGCCGAGACGGCGAATCCGATTGCGGTACCGACGAACAGCCAGTGGAAGCTGATCACGGACAGCGCCGCCGCGGCCAGCATCGGACTGAGCAACGTTTCCATGGTGGCGGCCAGCTGTGCCGCCGACAGCGCCCTGGTGTATTCGCGTTCGTCGGGCAGGATGTCGGGGATGACCGCCTGATAGGTCGGGGTGAAGGCGGCCGACGCGGTTTGCAGCATGGCGATCAGCAGGTAGATCTGCCAGATCTGGTCGATGAACGGCAGCGCGAGCGCCACCCCGGCGCGGATGACGTTGAGCCCGACCAGGAACGATCGGCGTGGGACTCGGTCGGTGTAGGCGGCCACGAGGGGCGCGACCGTCACGTAGACCACCATCTTGATCGTCAGCGCGGTGCCGAGGACAGCGGCCGCGTCGGCCCCGGCGAGTTCGTAGGCGAGCAGTCCGAGCGCGACGGTGGTCAGTCCGGTGCCGAACAGCGCCGATACCTGGGCGGTGAACAGCCGCAGGTAATCGCGGTTGCCGAACAGTGCGGTGATCATGGGCGTGGAACGCATGGGAAACACTTCCTGGGAACGAGTCGGGGTGGATCACGTGAGCTTCGACAGCAGCACTCGCACATCTAGGTCTCCTCTCCGAAGACTGGTGAGCGGGGCGGGACTCGCGCTCGCCCACCAGCTTTCGGCGCTCAGCGGGTGACGGTGGACAGGGTGAAGGCGGCGGTGCGGACGACGTCCCCGTGCTGGAAATCCAGGAACAGCCGGTAGGTTCCCGGGCCGGGCACGGCGGTGTGGAAGGTGATGTCAGGACCGGGGGCGGTCACGCCGTCACCGGGCTCGCCGTTCGGGTGGACGTGGACATAGGCCAGATCGCCCGCCCGCAGGATCACGAGGTGTCCGTAGGCGGCCAGGTAGGGCTGTAGGTCGGTGACCGGCTGCCCGTCCTTGCGAACGGTCAGCGTGAGCAGCTGCCCCGTGCCAGGCACCAGGTCGCCGTCGAGCGTCACCTCGTAACCGTCCACGACCGCGGTGCGCGCGGCGGCAGGCGCCGACCGCGGTTCGTAAGCGCCCGCCACGGCGAGATCCGCGCCGAGGGTGATCGTCTTGCCAAGGGCGTGCGGGGCGATATCGGTGAAGACGCGGTACGCGCCCGCTTCCGGGAGATTCAGCGTCACGGTCCAGGTGCCGTCTGCGGCGAGTTCGGGATGGACGTGCCAGAACCCGGTCAGCTCGCGCCGTGCCACGATCAAGTGCAGATCGCGGTCGTGAATGGCGTCGTAGCGGGTGACGGGCGCGCCGTCGGGGCCGAGAATTCGGAAGCGGAAGTCGACCTCGCCCGTGCCGATGATCGGCTCCGCGAGCGCCAAGGTGTAGCCGTCCTGGGTGATCTGGAGACCTCCCGGCAGTCCGCCGTGGTCGCCGTGGCCGGCGTGTGCCGCGTGATCGGTGTGCCCGGCGCGGTCGCCGTCACCCGCATGCGCCGCCCTAGCCGTGTGCTGGGCGTGACCGGCATGCGCCGCGTGATCGGTGCGCGGGTCTCCGTGTCCCGCATGCGCTGCACGAGCCGCGGGCTGGGCGTGACCGGCATGTGCCGCGTGATCGGTGTGCTGCGTGCGATCACCGTGCGCCGCAGTGTGACCGCCGTGTCCGGCGTGGGCCGCGTGCTCGGTGTGATCTCCGTGCGCGCCCTCGTGATTGGTGTGAGTCTGCGTGGTCATCGCTCGGCCCTTTCCGATCTTGTCGCTTCGTTGTGATCGGAAAGGTAATACCCCCTGGGGGTATCTGGCAACCCTGGTGTGACACACCTCGCACGCGGCCCTGCCGCTATCCTCTGCCTACCGGGCTTCGCTGGTCAGGACGCCTCGTACGGGGTCGCGACGTCCAGCACCCAGATGACGCCGAACCGGTCCCGCAGCATCCCGTAGAGCGGCGCCCATTGGGCGGGACCCAACGGCTGCACTATGGTCGCGCCCTCGGTCAGCTTCTCCCAGTACCCCGCGACCTCGTCGGCCGCTTCGCCGCGCACCGAGACGAAGAAGGAGTTCTCGCCGCGCCGGTACGGCAGGTGCGCGGGCACGTCGTAGGCCATCACACGAAACCCGTTGTCCGCGTTCACCTGGCCCCACATGACCTGGTTCGCCGCGGACGGATCGTGCACGGCGCCTGCGTCCTGGTAGGTGACGAGCGCGGCGTCTCCGCCGAACACGGACTGGTAGAAGGTCAATGCGGCGCGGGCGTCGCCGCGGAAGTTCAAGTGGGTAACAGCGTGGACGGACATGGCCGTCTCCTCTCTCGGTCGATGCGATGGGTGGGCCCGCCGATCACAGTCGCAGGGGAAGAGGCCAGGTTGTGTCCGCTTCTCCGGCGATAGTGGAGTCATGCCGAAAACCTCAGTGCGATTGCTGGCGCTGCTGTCGCTACTCCAGGCGCGCCGGGACTGGCCGGGCGCGTTGCTGGCCGAGCGACTGGACATCAGCGCGCGGACCGTGCGCCGCGACATCGATCGCCTGCGTGAACTCGGATACCCGATCGCCGCGATCAAAGGTCCCGAAGGCGGATACCGCCTCGCTCCGGGTGCCGACTTGCCGCCTTTGCTGTTCGACGACGAGCAGGCTGTCGCACTCGCCGTCGCGCTCCAGAGCGCCGTCGCTTCCGGTGCGGGAATCGAGGAAGCGGCGATGCGCGCGCTGACCACGGTCCGGCAAGTCATGCCCGCACGGCTGCGCCGCCGCGTCGACGCCCTGCGGATCACCGCCGTCGGCACGAGCAGGCCGGGACCGCCCGTCGAAACCCACGTGCTCACGGCGATCAGCGCCGCCATTCACGCCCGCGAAGTGCTGCGCTTCGATTACGCCGCGACAAGCCGAGCGACGGAATCCGGCACAAGCAGTCCGGCGCGCCGGACGCAACCGCATCACCTCGTCGCCCGGGGCGGACACTGGTACCTCATCGCATGGGATCTCGACCGCGACGACTGGCGAATATTCCGCGCCGACCGGATCGCGCCGCGCATCCCGACCGGCCCTCGCTTCTCGCCCCGTGAACTGCCGGGGCGGGATGTCGCCCACTTCGTGATCGGCCGGTTCCGTGGCTCGGACGGCTCAGGGGACTGGCCGTGTCGCGGGGAGGTGATCCTCGACCTCCCCGCCGCGGCGGTCGCGCCCTTCGCCTCGGACGGAATCGTCGAGGAGCTCGGGCCCGGCCGTTGCCGGCTGATACTCGGCTCGTGGTCCTGGCCGAGCCTGGCGGCAGCCCTCGGCGCATTCGACGCGGACATCGACGTCATCGGCCCGCGAGAACTCCGAGACGCCTGCGCGCTGCTGGCCCGCCGCTACGCCGATGCCGCTAGTAACGGCGTACCGCGATGACGACTGCCGACGGCGCTCATCGACCCGGCCGGGGACAGGCGGAGGACCATGCGCGACGTGATTCATCGGTGATCGGGCGGGTAGTTCGGCGATATCGAAATCTCCGAGAGCGGGCAACTTCGGTGCAACCATTGGACGTCGGAGTTTGCGGACCGTGAGGACGTCGAACATGGCTGAATTGACCGAAGGTGTGTATCGAATCGTCAATGTCGGCACCGGTTGTGTGCTTGCGCTCGACAGTGCCGATCAAGTTCGGGTGGTGGGTGAGCCGGGCGTCGAGAACGGCTGGCAGCACTGGCTGTTGTCGGCCGCGCCGGAATTCGGCGAAGGAATCTGGTTCATCGCCAGCGGCCGCACCGGCAGCAGACTCGGCCTCGGCGATGGTCTGGTCACCGAGGGAGCCCATGTCGAGTGCAGCGGGACGCCGCTCGGCTGGCAGATCGCGACCGCCGAAGCTCACACCGACCGCTATCGCATCGGCGTCTGGGCGGCGGGAGGTCTGGTCCTCGGCGTACCCGGTCAGGAGTGTGGCGTCGGCGCCGAGCAGATCGAGCTGACACAGTACGCGCCCGGCAGCCATACCCAGGAGTGGCACTTCCAACGCCCGTGATCGAGTGCCTCGGGCCCGAACGGCTGCCGCTCGGGCCGGGTGCTCACGCCGCGAGCAGGGCGCCGACGAGAGCGATCGACGTGATGCAGGCGGTCGAGGCGGTGGCGAGTACGAGGGGGCGGATGCCGACTCGCGCGAGGGTGTCGAGCCGCACTCCGGTGCCGAGGGCGAACATCGCGGCGGTGAGCAGGGTGGTCTGCGTGAAGCCCGCCGCGTCCAGAACGACGTCGGGAATCATGCCGGTGGTGCGGAGTCCCGCGCAGGCGAGGAAACCGAGCACGAACAGCGGAACCAACGGCACGGACCGGCCCGGTTCTTGCGGGGTGCTGCGGCGGCGCAGATGCCAGCCGACGGCCGCCAGGACGGGTGCGAGCAGCGCGACGCGGGCGAGTTTGACCACGACGGCGGTGGTGAGCGCGGTGCCGCCGATGGCTCCGCCCGCTGCGACGACCTGCGCTACTTCGTGGATCGCGGCGCCCGCCCAGACGCCGCCTGCGTGTTCGTTCATCCCGAGTGCCCGCGCCGCGGGCGGCAGGATCGCGATGAGAAGCGTTCCGAAGACGACGACCAGCGCCAGCGCCGTGATGAGTTCTTCTTCTTTCGCTTCGACCACGCCGTCGACGGCGGCCACCGCGGCGGCGCCGCAGATGGAGAATCCGCACGCGATCAGCAGCCGTTGGGTCCAGCTCACGCCGAGTAGGCGGCCGAGCAGCATGGTCAGGCCGATTCCCAGGACCACGACCGCGACGACGACGGCGAGGGTGGCGGGCCCGAGACCGAGAATTTCGGTGAAGGTCACCTGGAGACCGAGTAGCGCCACGCCGACACGGAGCAGTCGTTTGGCGCAGAACTGCAATCCGGGCTGAATGCGCTGCGGCAGGGAAACGATGTTGGCGGTGACGGCTCCGGCAATGATCGCGATCAGCAGCGGGCTCGCTCCGCTGACCCACCGCGCCACCATCTCGACCGCGACGACGGCCAAGGCGGCGAGCGCGATGCCGGCCCAGTGCGTGCGGAGCCAGCCGACGGCGCGGCCGCGGTCGGCTGGCACGCCCGATGGGCCGGGCTGGACGTGGGGATGCGGTGGCGCGGACGTGTGGTGAGCCATGGCCCTCCAATCGGGGTGTCGATGCGGCGGTCGCGGTGTCCGCGGCGGTGGCCACGAACCGGGCAGCTACACCCGGCCGAAGCCGGATGTAGCTGTGGCGCAAGCTATTTGGCTGGCTGCTGCGCCGGGTCTTTGCAGTAGGGGAGTTCGGGCGGGCACGGGCCGAGGATGGTGGAGAAGTACTGGATGGCGGAGAACAGGGTGATGGGTCCGCCCGCCAGCACGATCCCGGCCATCGAGCCGACCGCGCCGACGGTGGCCATGCCGAGGACGCATCCGGCGATGGTCGCGCCGACGACGGGCACCAGCAGCGCGATCAGCGGGCTGCTGATGGTTGCTCCGGCCGCCGCTCCGACCAGGCAGCCCACTCCGGCGCCGAGGACCGCGCCGAGCACGGCGCTGACAGCGGCGCCGATGGCGGCGCGTTGGGCGAAAACGCCGAGTGCTTGGGCATCGCGTGGAGTGAAGGACTCCGCGACCTGCGTCGCGGCTTGGTCGACGGTCACGATGTCTTTCGCGGCCACCGGGGTGACGTGTTGGGGATTGTCCTTCGAGGGAGTCAGGGTCGCGGTGGCGCCGTCGATGCGCGTGGCGATCGGGTAGGCGGTGTCGTCGATCTGGTAGGTCAGCGGGATCGCGACGACGGGCCGATCGTCGCGATCGAGGAGAACGAGCTGCTGGTCGACCTGACGCAGCGCGCCGTTCGTGATGGTGAGGACGGCCGAGTCGCCGGAGCGGGCGACTTCGTACCGCACCGCGCCCGCGGGATCGTCCGCCGCGGGCGCCGCGTGGGCGGTGGCGGTGGTGGTGAGCATGGCCGCGGCGGCGAGTGCCGCCGTCACGGCCTTGTTCATCGTCTTCATGACAATTTCCTCATCTTCGTTGATGAAATCCGGCACTACTGCGAGGTGGTCGCCAGCGGTGCGCCGGTAGCCGCGGCGACGTCGAATTCGGTGACGCCAGGCGCGCATTCGCGCAATGCCAACCCGGTGGGGGTGACGTCGATGACAGCGAGATTCGTGATGATGCGGTGCACCACCCGTTCGCCGGTGAGCGGAAGCGTGCAGCGGGGGACGATCTTGGGTGCGCCGGTCTTGTCGGTGTGCTCCATGAGGACGATGACGCGCCGGGCGCCGTGTACCAGGTCCATCGCGCCGCCCATGCCCTTGACCATGTGGCCGGGCACCATCCAGTTCGCCAGATCTCCGGTGGCCGATACCTGCATGCCGCCGAGAACGGCGGTGTCGATGTGGCCGCCGCGGATCATGCCGAAGCTGGTCGCGGAGTCGAAGAACGAGGCGCCCGCCAGCACGGTCACGGTTTCCTTGCCCGCGTTGATCAGGTCGGCGTCGACGTCGGCCGCGTCCGGGTACGGTCCGGTGCCGAGGATGCCGTTCTCGGAGTGGAGGGTGACGCGGACATCGTCGGGCAGGTGGTTGGGGATCAGCGTCGGCAATCCGATGCCGAGGTTGACGTATTCCTCGGCCCGCAATTCCCGCGCGGCGCGGGCCGCCATCGCGGTGCGCGACCAGCCGAGAACCGTTGTAGCAGTGGACATGTCAGCGCTCCTGGGCAATGGTGCGTTTCTCGATGCGTTTGGTTTGTCGTCCGGTGTGCACGATGCGGTCGACGAAGATGCCGGGCACGTGGATGTGCGCGGGGTCGAGTTCGCCTGCTGGAACGAGGTTTTCGACCTGGGCGATGCAGACTCGTCCGGCCGTGGCCGCGAGCGGGTTGAAGTTGCGCGCCGACTTGTCGAACACCAGGTTGCCGTCGGTGTCGCCGACGAGGGCGTGGACCAGCGCGAAGTCGGCGGTCAGCGCTTCCTCGAGCACGTACCGCCTGCCGCCGAAGGCGCGGACCTCCTTGGGCGGCGAGGCCACGGCGACCGAGCCGTCGGGCGCGTATCGCCAGGGCAGACCGCCCTCCGAGACGGGGGTGCCCACGCCCGCGGGGGTGAAGAACGCCGGGATACCCGCCCCACCGGCGCGCAGTTTCTCGGCGAGCGTGCCCTGCGGGGTCAGCTCGACTTCGAGCTCACCGGAAAGGTACTGGCGGGCGAACTCGCTGTTCTCGCCGACGTACGAGGCGGTGATACGGCGAATTCTCCTGCTCGCCAAGAGTATTCCGAGGCCGTGCTGGTCGGTGCCGCAGTTGTTGGAAATGACTTCGAGGTCGGTGACATCACTCGCGGCCAGCGCCGCGATGAGGGTGTCGGGGATGCCGCACAGGCCGAATCCTCCTACTGCCAAACGACATCCGGAGGTGATGTCGGCGACCGCCTCCCCGGCCGAGGCGACGATCTTGCTCACCGGACGGCCGCCGTGGCGGCGGTGGCATCGATCAGCTCGCGCAGCAGTTCCTCCGCGCGCGGCCAGTAGCCGTAGCCGGAGGCCGGGTTGAGGTGGCCGACGTCGCCGAGGTCGGCCAAGCGGCTGCCCCAGGCCTCGGCCATGCCGGCCACGCGCCGATACGAGGCGAGCGGATCGGTGCTGGAGGCGGCCACGATGCTCGGGAACGGCAGCCGCCGCCATGGGATCGGGTTCCAGTCACCCGCCGCCAACTCCTCCGGTGTCGGATATCCCTGCGGCAGAGGAGTTTCGAGGTCCGGCGGCGTGGCAAGCAGCGCCCCTCGCACGGGCCGGGTTGGCTGCTGCGCCCAGTGCACGGTGATCATGACGCCCGCGCTGTGCGCCACCAACACCACCGGACCCTCGATATCGGTGAGGACGGCGTCGAGTGCGGCGACCCGGGCGGCACGGGAGAGCCCGTCACGCTCGAGCGGCGGGACCGTCCGGACGTTGTCGAGCCGTGCGGCGAGCAGGGTCTGCCAGTGTTCGGGCACGTGGTCGCGCAGTCCCGGCACGATCACGACGGTGGGTTCGGCAGTGTCGTTCATAGTGGGCGACAAGTCCTTTCGAGATCAGAGCGAGGGCGCGGGCTCGACGGCCCCGAGTTTGCGCAGCCCCGCCGGGTAGACACGCTTGCCGAGCAGCAGGGCGGCGATGGCGACCAGGTAGGCCAGCGGCGCCAGTCCCAGCGCGGTCGCCAACCCGACGTGATCGGCGAGGACGCCGACGACGAACGGTCCGAGGGCGAGCCCGAGCAGGCTGTTGGCGAGCGTGAGGGTGCCGAAGGCCGACGCCCGGACCGAGGGATGAGTCAGATTGGCGACCATGGCCGCGGCGGGCCCGGACGAGCCGCCGGAGAAGAACGCGCCGACGCCGACGAGCAGCAGTTGCAGCGGGCCGGTCCCGAGCCGGAAACCGACCGCGAGGCACAGCAGTGAGATGGTGCAGAACACGATGGCGGCGGTCCATTTACGGGACATGTCCGCCTGGCCGACCCGGTCGGTGATCATGCCGCAGCACACCATCCCGGCGCCGATGAGCAGCACGAACACCGAGGCGACCGCGCCCGCCCTGTCCGGGGCCAGGTCGTACTCGCGGTTGAAGTAGCTCGGCATCCACGACAGCAGCACCGCGGCCGTGAAGATCTGGAGCGCGCTGCCGACGTATGCGCACAGCACAGCGGGGTTGGTGAACAACGTCGACACGGGAGCGCGAAAATCTTTGCCGCGCTGCGTATGCCACGCGTCGGCGGCGGTGGCGTGTCGTGCGAGTTTCGCCTCGCTCACGACGGCGCGGAACAGCAGCGCCAGGAGCAGGCCGAAGATCGCCATGGTGGCAAAGGACCAGCGCCATCCGAGGTGTACGGCGATGACGCCGCCGAGTCCGACCCCCAGCACCGATCCGAACGACCCGCCGGCCATGAACGCGCCACTGAGCGCGGCGTGCACGCGTGGGGCGAACACGCCGACCACCACGGCGATGCCGACGCTGCCGTAGGCGGCCTCGCCGACGCCGACCAAGAAGCGGGCGGCCAGCATCTGGTGGTAGCCGGCGGCGAGCGCGCACAGCAGTGTCGCGGCACTCCAGAGCACGGCCATCAGCACCAGGCTGCGTACCCGTCCCCAACGATCGGCCAGCACCGACAGCGGCAGCGTGAGTATCCCGACCATGAGCGCGACGACGCTGGTCAGCGACGCCAGCTGCGAATCCGACAGCGCCCATTCGGATTTCAGGAATGGGAAGACCGCGCTGAGGACTTGCCGGGACATGTAGTCCGCCAGCAGCAGGCCGAACGCCAGCGCGAAGACCAGCCACGGATAGCGTCGCCGAGGTCGGGGTGCGCTAGCGGCCGCCGTGACCGGGGCGGCGACCACATGGTCGTCCGCCCCGGCGGCGGTAGTGTGCAACTCCATTGGTGCTCCTACGAATCCGGTGCACCGAGACGGTGTGCGACGCACCGGAGCTGAGAAAAATATGGGTGGGGCCGGTTGCGGCGTGCGCCGGATCCGGGCGGGGAGCGCAGTCCCCGCCCGATGCCGGAGACTCAGGCGTGGTGGGTGAATCCGACCTGGCCGGGCTTGCGGTTGGGCGCGAAACCGATCTTGGCCAGCGTCTCGTCGGCATCGGCGTAGCGCTCGTCGAGCCGGTAGATCTCACGGGCCTCCTTGCCCGTCGCGACCTCGCGTCCCAGCTCACCCGCGATGCGAACCAGCTGCTCCACCTGCTGAACCGAGGTCATCTTGTGTCCGACGCGGCCCCACAGGGTGTCCTCGTTGCCGCAGCGGGCGTGCAAGCCCATGGCGATGGCCATGGTGTTGATCGGCAGACAGCTCCGCATGAGCGTCTCGAGGGTCAACACGGCGCCGTCGGGGACGCGGCGGATGAACTCCATCATGTTGTAGGGATTGGGGCCGTCGAAGCCGCCGCCGATGCCGACCCAGGTGACCATGAGCGGGCCGGTGTAGACGCCGCGACGGATCAGCCGCTCCACCGTCTCCAGCTGGGCGATGTTCGCCAGCTGGAAGTGCGGCTGAATGCCGGCCGCCTGCAACCGCTTCAGATGCTCTTCCACCCACGCGGGTCCGGCCGGAACGACCATCTCCCGGTATGCCTCGTACACCTCGGGTCGGGTGAACGAGGTGCCTGCGATGTCGTCGTCGGTCATCAGCTCGACGATGTTCATCTGATTGGTGTTGATGGCGATCGTGACCTGGTCCGGTTTCGGATCGAGTTCGGCGAGCATGTGCCGGGTGTCGTCGGACAGCCATTTCGCGTCCGCCCCTTCGCCTTCGGGCGCGAAGGAGATGGAGCCGCCGACCTGCAGGATCATATCGGGCACCGCCTCGCGCAGGCGGCCGAGCAGTTCGTTGAACTTCGACAGCCGCTTGGAGCCCTTGCCGTCGAGTTCGCGTACGTGGATGTGCAGCACAGTGGCGCCCGCGTTGTAGCAGTCCACCGCGGCCTGGACGTGTTCGTCCATGGTCAGCGGCAGGTCCTCCCGGAAGTCGTCGAGCTCCCACTCCGGACCGTACGGGGCCGCCGTGATGACCAGCTTCTCCTGGTTCTCCGGGAACAGCGAATCATCGTGGAAATGCATGAAAGTGCTCCGATCAGAAATTGAACGATGTTGGGGGCGAGTTGTTTCACCGCGGTTCACCGTCGCTGTGATGGAACCCACAGTAAGCCGGATCACTCTCGATTGCTTATCCTGACGGGACGGAAACCCATTCACTTCGGGACATGAGCGGTCCGTCCAGGCGCGCCCAAGGTGGTAGCCCACCGACCGGCGCCGCCGGGGCGCTACGGCGTCGGATCATCCGGCGACCGGCGCGGCCCAATGGTCCGCCAGCACGAGTGTGCTGCCGTCGTGGCGTGCGCAGCGGAGGGTGACGGCGTGCGGCCCGCGGCGGACCTGTGTCAGGACGAGTTCGACGGTGCCGTCGGCTCGGACCGGCTCGGATACCGACCTCCCCGTGGAGATGTCCTTCAGAGTGCACACCGATGGGTGGTCCAGCCCCGTAGCGCGGGCGGTGATCGTGCGATCTCTGGCGCCTTTGATGGTGAAGGCGGGCCGGGCCGAGGCGGGGGCGGCGGTGGTTCCGAGGGTGATCGCAGCGATGGCCAGTCCGGCTGTGAGGAGTGCGCGGAATCGGGTGTTCGTCCGGTTGTCGGCTGTTGTCGCCATGGGCTTCTCCGTTCAGAGGTCGACGTCATCTATCATATATACAACGAACGTATGCGATTCGATAGAAATCGGAACGAGGAGAATCGATGAAGGTCTTGGCTTTGGGCGGTGCGGGCGCCATGGGTGCCGTCGCCGTCCGCACTGCACTCGATGTGTCCGGAGTGGAGGAGATCGTCGTCGCCGATCGCGATCTCGGCGCGGCCGACGCGGTGGCGCGCCGCTTCGCCGCGGCTCGCGTCCCGATTCGAGCGCTCGAGGTCGATATCACCGACAAGGCCCGGCTACGTGCGGCGCTCGAACCCGCGGATCTGGTGCTCAACATCGTTGGGCCGTATTACCGCTTCGGTGTGGCCGTGCTGCGCACTGCGATCGAGACGCAGACCCACTACCTCGATATCTGCGACGACTGGGAACCGACCCTGCGGATGCTCGACCTCGACGAAATGGCACGGGCGCACGGCGTCTGCGCGGTGATCGGTATGGGCGCGAGCCCCGGGATCAGCAACCTGCTCGCCGCTGTCGCCGCCGCGGAACTCGACTCGATCCGAGATGTATACACGGCGTGGCCGGTGGATGTCGGCGACGACGGCGATACCAAGGAGCAAGCCCAGTTGCTCGGCCCCGGCGATCGCCCGACCGCCGCGGCGATCCATTGGATGCAACAGGCCAGCGGCACCATCACCGCAGTACGGGCCGGCCGGCTCGCCGAGCAGCGTCCGTTGAGCCCGATCGCGCTGTCGCTGCCCGGCGGACGGCGCGGCACCGCCTACTCGATCGGTCATCCGGAGCCGATCACGTTGCAGCGCACCCTGAAACCGAGCGGCGACGCGCTGAATCTGATGGTCGTCAAGCCGGGGACGGTGGCCTATCTCGATACGTTGCGCCGTGATCTCGACGCCGACAAGCTGACCGAGCAGCAGGCCGCGACGGCGTTCGCCCGACCCGGGCTGCGGCGGATCCTGCGCTCGATACCCTCGGCGCTGCGCTCGCGCGGACCCGGCACGCTACCGCCGTTCTTCGCCGTGGCCACCGGCGACAAGCAGGGCGATCCGCGCGTGGTGCTCGCGCACCTGAATCTGGCCGGTCCGAAATCGGAGCCGGTGCGGAGTGCGCTCCGCGACATGGCCCGTATCACCGGGATACCGCTGGCATTGGGCATGGCGCAGGTGATCGACGGCACGGCGTCCCGCCCCGGCGTGCACCCTCCCGAGGCCGTCATCGAGCCCGGACGGTTCTTCGCCGACCTCGGCGCGGTACTCGGCAGCGACGACGGCACTCCGCTGTATCTGGTCGAGCAGGAATCGCCAGCCTGATTCTATCGGCGACCAACCGAACGTAGGATGGTCGATCGCACTGCCCCATGGCCGACTCGTGAGGTGAACGTTTGGAAATCCGCCACGACCTGGACTCCGATGTCTCCACCCGCACCGTCGTCGAGAGCATGATCCGTGTGGACGCGACCATCGACGCCGGCGAACTCTACGACGTCGCCAATGCACTCGGCATGGGTGACCAGCAAGTCCGGCTGTGCATCAAACGCCTTGTCGCAGAGGGCCGTTTCACGCAAGAAGGGCGAGGCCGAAAGGCGATCCTGCGCGCCACCCGGGCGACGACGACAAGCGCGCTCGAACCGGATCTGGACTTCGTGCGCTACATGTACGAGCAGGATCGCGGCCTGGCCCCCTTCGACGGTTGCTGGCATCTCGTGGCGTTCGCGGTGCCCGAATCGGCTCGGCAGGCCCGCGACGCGATGCGGGACGCCATCCTCCGACTGGGCGGCGCCCCGATTCAAGGGGGCCTTTATGTCAGCGCCAATGCCTGGGAAGACCGGATACGCGCAGCCGCGGCGGATCTCGGCGTGACCGACCATGTCACGACTCTCACCACGACCGACCTCTCGATCGGTGCCGTGACCGGTGCACGGGAACTGGCCGAGCGACTCTGGCCGATCGATCGCGTAGCCGAAGGTCACCGGCGTCTGCTGGCCGTGGCCGAGGAAGTACTTCCGGCGCTACGCACCGCGTCACGAACCGAACGCCTCACTCTCTCCATCTCCCTGGCCGCCGAGTTCACCCGGGCGGTGGAATCCGACCCGCTACTGCCACCGCAACTGCTCCCACAGCCGTGGGTCGGCGCTGCCGCCCGCGCGGCCGTTGCCGCCTGCTGGTCGGAACTGTCGAGAACCGAACACGAACAGCCGATTCGCTTGTTCCGCTGGTACTCCCAAGCGATCGAGGAGATCATCTGACCGCGGGCACGGAGCCGGAGACCTGGTCGATGCGCGCCTTCTCGACATTGATGGTCTTGCCGCGCAACGGAAGGATCGCCTGCTGGGGCGCGAGCGATTCGATGCGACCGCGCTCGCGGCGTCGCAGCAGGCCAATCGCCGCGGGCCGTAGGCTGTTCGGTCGGCGCACCCGAGGGCATCGCGTCATCGGATCGATCCTGTCGCACGTTCAGCGCACCGGCTGTTGTGCGACGTACGTCCGCAGATCGTCCAGATACCCGGGTGCGTACAGCGAACGAGGAGCGAAGACCGCGACGACCATCGACCGCCAGCTCTGATCGTTGTCGAGACCCGCCCGCACGATGTTGTGCGAGGCGTTCGGGTATCGCCGCACCGTCAACCGCGGTGGCGGCAGGACGCGGCGGTAGACCTGCTCGGTCTCGTCGACGTCGACGTTCAGATCGTCGTCGCCCAGAACGAGGAGAACCGGCACGGTGATCTGTGGCAGGAACTCCGTGACATCGGATCGGTAGTTCTTCAGCACGAAATTCCACCGGTCGGCGGACATGGGATCCGAATCGTCGTGGGCGGCGAGGTACTGCTCGTAGGTCGCGTTGTCGCGCAGAGATCGCAGTCTGGCGTTGCGCCGGTTCAGCGCCGCGGTGATCTCCGATTCGGAGGCATCGCGGTGCCGCAACTCGGCGAGCAGGTTGTACTCTCCTTGCCGCAGCCAGTTCACCGCCGCGCCGACGAGAATCACGAACTGTAGCTCCGGCCGGTGCGCGGCGACCTCCGGTACCACCCACCCCGCCTGGCTGATACCCCACATGCCGATCCGTCGCGGATCGATGTCGGCGCGCTGTCGCGCCCAGTCGATCGCCGCCTCCGCCTCGGCGGCCCGATCGTGCATGCTCTGATCCAGCCAATTCCCCTGAGCCCCACTGGTTCCCGGCTTGTCCCACGACAGCGACGCATATCCCGCCTTCGCGAACGACTCCCAGATCGGTTCGTAGAAGCCGTCCCGGGTCGCGTTCGCCGCACCGTCGCCGTGCACGAAGACGACCAGGCCGAACGGTCCCTTTCCTTCCTTCGGCAACGCGAGAGTCGCCTGCAGCGGTTGCGCCGAGCCGGGGATGGTCAACCGTTCCTTCCGGATCGCGAAGTCGTTGGCGACCATGACCCAGCCACCCGTTGCCGCGACCAGCGCGACCACGCAGCCCACGGCGACGAGCGCCCGCCTGGCCCACCGCCGCGGGTGGTGGGCGGAAGGGAGGTTGTCGCCACTTGGCGGACCGGCGTAGTTTGTTGCCATAAAAACGATCGTATCGTATTCGATAGTTTCATCAGAGATGCATTCATGGCAAGAGTGATGAGCTCGCACAAGGGCACTGTGGCGCGCCGATGCCCACGACCGAGCTTCTGCCGGGACGCCTCAGCTTTCGATTTCCCAATCAGAGGTGACGGCCGGTGCGCCCGCCGCGCCCGGCGAGCGGTGCGTCCGGGGCCGTGCGGTCAGGCGGGGCAGTTGCTCGGCGCTCGCTCGCCCGAGTAGCGCGAAGCGCTGAGAGCTGATCAGGTGGGAGAGCCGGTGCTGCCGGAGTAGAGGGCAAGGAACGTCTGGCAGAGGGGATTGTGCGTCTGGCTGTCGCCATCGGCGAAGCAGGCGGCGAAGCCCAGGAAGCCGATCGGCCAGGCCAGCAGGGCCGATCCCGATGCCGATCCGGTCTGGGTGTCCGCGGCGGCGGGCTCGGCGGTGGCCAAGGCGGCCTGTGCGGGGCACAGACCCAACCCGCTGAGACCAGCGGAGAGGGCGACTGCGGCAAGGGCTTTGGTGAGCATTCGGCTCATAAGTATGACCTCCGGTAGATGTGTCGACCGACACTATCCGGGACCCCGTTAATGAGAAACACCGTTGTTTTACTGTCTTGTCAGGGCTCCATGTCGCTCCAGAACTCCACCGCGATAGCTCCTACCGCCGCTGCCGCCGGGCCCGCCCTCCTGCACATACCGGACTGAGCCACAGGAGATCTCGTCAGCCCGTCGCTTCCGGCAGTTGGACCACGCCCATCACGTTCGTCCTTCCTGGTGAGTTCGCCGCCTCGGCGACACCCCTACATGCGAACGACAGGTAGCTCGTGCCATTCGTATCCGCACTCGAGTGCGATGCCGGGTGGTGACGCCGTCACCAGTCAGTGGTGACGGCGTCACCGGAAAGGGCGACCGAGACGTCGCTGACCTGCGATGTCGACGTCGTCACCAGCAAACCGCTATCTCGCGAAAAGCAACGACGCGTCGCGAAACGGCAGGTGAGCAGCGGATCTGCCGCGAGACCGGGTCGCGGATCGGAGCTTTTCCGACGGCCGGGCGGGGGCCTTGACACCCCGCCCGGTCCGCAATCGAGTTCTACCAGGTCAAGGGCTCGCGTTGGGGAGATTCGGGTGATCGCCGTCGCTCTCTAGAATGAGACGACCGTGTTCGTCCGCCTCCGGGAGCCGCCGTGACCATTCAGCCCGTTCGCCTGTTCGGCGATCCGATTCTGCGCGCCCGTGCGGCGGAGGTCACCGAATTCGATCGTGAGCTGCGCCAGCTGGTCGCCGACCTGACCGACACCATGGCGGACGACGGCGGCGTCGGGATGGCCGCGCCGCAGATCGGCGTCGGGCTGCGGGTGTTCGTCTACGACACCGGCGACGCCGCGGGACACCTGGTGAATCCGACCTACACGGTGGTCGGCGAGGAGGAGCAGGTCGGACCGGAGGGCTGCCTGTCCATTCCCGGCCTGCGGTACGACACGCGCCGCGCGCTGCGAGTGCGGGCATCCGGCTTCGACATGCACGGCAAGCCCGTCGAGTTCGCCGCGGAGAAACTGCTGGCGCGCTGCGTGCAGCACGAGACCGACCACCTCGACGGCGTGCTGTTCATCGACCGGCTCGATCCGGCCTCCCGTAAGGAGGCGATGCGCACCATCCGGGAATCCGATTGGTTCGTCTCGGGCATCACGGTGCGCGACTCGCGCGGTGCGGGTCAGGCCGGACCGTTCGGACGGAGCCGCTGATGCGCGTCGTCTTCGCGGGCACCCCCGAACCCGCCGTCCCCTCGCTGCGCAGGCTCATCGAGTCCGAGCGCCACGACGTGGTCGCCGTGGTGACCCGGCCCGACGCCGTCGCGGGCCGCGGCCGCAAGGTGACGCGGTCGCCGATCGGCGCGCTGGCCGACGAGCACGGCATCCCGGTGCTCACGCCGCGCCGTCCCAGCGAGCCCGAATTCATCGAGCAGCTCACCGAATTGGCCCCGGACTGCTGCCCGGTGGTGGCCTACGGCGCCCTGCTGCCGCAGCGGGTGCTCGACATTCCGCGCTTCGGCTGGATCAACCTGCACTTCTCGCTGCTGCCCGCGTGGCGCGGCGCGGCGCCGGTGCAGGCGGCCATCGACGCCGGTGACGAGATCACCGGCGCGTCTACCTTCCTGATCGAGGCGGGCTTGGACACCGGACCCGTCTTCGGCGTGATCACCGAGAAGATCGCGGTGACCGACACCGCGGGCAGCCTGCTGGGCAAGCTCGCGGAAACCGGCGCGCATCTGCTCGAAACCACCCTGGACGGCGTCGAGGACGGCACCCTGCACGCCGTGCCGCAGCCGACGGACGGCGTCTCCTACGCGCCGAAGGTGGCCGCGGAGGACGGCCACATTCGCTGGGATCTGCCCGCGCTCGCCATCAGCAGGCGCATTCGCGCCGTCACGCCGGCACCCGGTGCGTGGACGGAGGTGAACGGCACCCGGCTCAAGCTCGGACCGGTCGAGATGGTGGAGGAGGCGCTGCCCGAACGCGTCATCGAGGTGCGCAAGTCCGGCGTCTTCGTCGGCACCGCGACCACCGCCGTGCGCCTGGATCAGGTACAGCCGCAGGGCAAGCGGATGATGGCCGCGCTCGACTGGGCGCGCGGCGCGCGCCTGCAGCCCGGCGCGGTGGTCGAATGAGCCCCGCGGATCGCCCCCGCAAGTCCGACGACGTCGACGGCGGATGGGCCAAACGCGCGGCCCGCAAGCAGGAGGCCCGCCGCGACGCCGCGTCGGGCAAGCCGGCTCGCGAGTCGGAGTCGTACGCGGGAAGTCGTGGCGCGCAACGGAAGTCGGATTCGCCACGGAAGCCGCTCCGGTCCGATAAGGACAGCTACCGGAATCGAGACGACCGGCGTTTCGAGGGGAAATCGACGCGTGGGGCCGAGAAGCCGGGCGGCGGCAAGCCCGCGGGCGGCCGGGCGGGACGCGAGACCGGTTACGGCGCGGGGCGTTCCGAGGCTGGGCGAACCGGCTACGGCCGCGCCGACCGATCGGCGCAAACCGGCAAGAGCGGTGCGGGCCGCGAGCGAGCGTGGGACGACAGGTCCGCAGGCAGGTCCGAGGGGCGCGGCGGG